>NZ_AOLW01000035.1 GCF_000336615.1 Haloarcula amylolytica JCM 13557 | reverse complement strand
GCGCGTACACGAAAGGAAGTCCGTGATCGGCATCATCCTTCTTTGTCAACGCCTACGTCACGCTACCACTTCAACGTGCAAAGCTGAGTCATTGAGTAGTGTTCGGCCTCGTAGCCGAAACTCCCTGCCATCCCGCAACACCCCGAATCAAGCGGGTCGACAGTGTAGCCGGCACGGCGGAGAAGGCCGACGGCATGGTGGTCCTTCTTGGTCGCCTTCTGGTGGCAGTGGCCGTGGTACGCCAGCGGATCGCCCGATTCGTCGAAGGAGAGACGCTCCCCCAGCCGGTACGTGTCGAGGTACTCGCAGACGCCGTACGCGTTCTCCGCGACGATGTCGACGTCGTCACCGGAAAGGAGGTCCCGGTAGTCGACCTGATACATCACCGCGTCGGACGGTTCGATGGTGACCACGTCCCAGCCGTCGCGGATTCGCGGTGCGAGCGCGTCCACGTTCGCCCGTGCCGTCTCGCGAGCGTGGTCCAGCATACTCTTGGAGAACGCGGGACGGCCGCTATCGGTCACACCGTCAGGCACAACTACGTGGACGCCAGCCGATTCCAGCACTTGTACGGCCGCTTTCCCGACATCGGGGTGGCTGTAGTTCGTGTACGGGTCGGCGAGCAAGAGCGCCTTCCGGTCGGCTCTGCTCGCCGCGACAAGCGCGCCGCCGCGGTCGGCCCACCAGTCCCGGAACGTAGTCCGGTGGAAGGCGGGCAGCGTCCGCTCCTCCGTAATGCCGACCGTTTGCTCCATGAGGAGTCCCGAGCCCGGCAGGTCCATCAGCCAGTTCGACACCGGAGCGAACGTGCTCCCGAGCGAGAGCACCGTCTCGACGTTGGCGAACAGTCGGTCTCGCAACGAGATGCCCTCCCGCTGGTGGTGCTCGTGGACAACTTCGGCCTTGAGCTTCGCCATGTCGACGCCGCTCGGGCAGTCCTTCTTGCAGCCCTTGCAGCCGATACAGAGGTCGAGGACCTCAGTGACGAACTCCTCGTCGGTGGGATCGTCGGGGAGGTCACCGTCCATCGCCGACCGGAGCATGTTGGCCCGGCCGCGCGTGCTGGTGATCTCCTCCTCGGCGGCGCGGTAGGTCGGACACATGACGCCGCCGGCGGTCTCCTGGTGGCCGGTACAGCCCGCACAGCCGTGACAGAGTTCGATCATCCCCTGGAACCCGTTCTCGTTGTCCCAGTCGAGCGTGGGCTCGAAGCCCGCGTCGAACTCGTAGTCCGGGTCGTACCGGAGGTTTTCGGCCGGGTCGTGGTCGCCACAGATGTTGCCCGGGTTCAGCCGCCAATCTGGATCAAAGGCCGTCTTCAGATCCCGGAACGTCTCCCAGAGGTCGTCGCCGTAGAGTTTGCGGTTCCACTGGGTACGGGCGCGACCGTCGCCGTGTTCGCCCGACACCGACCCGTCGTACTGGACGACGAGGTCCGTGATAGCGTCAGAGATGGCTTCCATCGTTTCGATGCCGTCCCCGGATTTCAGGTTCAACAGCGGCCGGATGTGCAACACGCCGGGGCCGGCGTGGGCGTAGTAGGAGGCGAACGTGTCGTGTTCGTCGAACAGCTCCCGGATGTCGGCGACGTACTCCGGGAGGTTCTCGGCCGGGATGGCCGTGTCTTCGACGAACGGCCAGTGCTTGTCGTCGCCCGTCCGCGACAGGAGGATCGGCAGCCCGGCCTTGCGCATCTTCCAGAACTTCGCCTGCCGGTCCGCGTCGTAGGCCTCCAGCGCATCGACGGCGTGGACGGGGGCATCAGTGACGGAAGCCGCCCCGTCACGCGGCGATTCCCGTGCGTTGTAGCCCGGAAGCCGGTCGGCGAGCAGGTCGGCGACCTTCTGAGCACCGTCGTTGGCCGAGTCAGCGTAGAACTCGACGAGCAGCGTCGAATCCGTCTCCTCGGGGAGCATGCCGACGACGTCGGCGAACTCCGGCGTTTCGGCGGCGAGGTCCAGAAGCACGTCGTCCATCACCTCGACGGCCGAGGGGTCGTGGTCGAGAATCGGGGCGACGTCCCGCATCGCCGACAGGATGTCGTCGTAGGTCAGCATGGCGACGGCCGTGGCGTCGGGAACGGGTTCGAGCGAGACCGTCGCCTCGGTCACGACCGCTAGCGTCCCTTCGCTCCCGGCGAGCAGTCGGGCGAGGTTGACCTCGCCGCGCTCCCTGGCGCTGTCGACCAGTTCGTCCAGATTGTACCCGGAGACGTTGCGTTTGAGCGCCGGATATTTGTCGTCGATCTCGGCGGCGTCTTCTGCAAGGATCTTGGCGACTTCGGCGTAGATCCGGGTTTCGAGGTCGGCGTCCGGGCCGGCCTTGGCCGCTCGCGCTTCGAGGTCGTCGACATCGACCCAGCCGAAAGTCGTCTGGGTGCCGTCGGAAAGAACGACTTCACACTCCTCGATGTAGGCGTCCGTCTTGCCGTATTTCAGCGAGTGTGCGCCGGTCGTGTTGTTCCCGATTGCACCGCCGAGGACGCTCTTGTCTCCCCAGGCAGGGTCCGGCGCGAACTTCAGGCCGTGGGGTTCCAGCCGGTCGTTGAGACGGGCGATGGTGATACCGGCCTGTGCGCGGGCCCGCCTGGCCTCTGGGTCGACCGACAGCGTCTGGTCCATGTGCCGCTTGAAATCGAGGACGACCGCCTCGTTGACGGCCTGCCCGGCGAGGCTGGTCCCGCCGCCCCGCGGGAGTACCGGAATCTCTTCCTCGGCGCAGTACTCCATCACCGCGACCACGTCGTCGGTCGAGACCGGCGAGACGACGCCGATGGGGAGCTGTTCGTAGGCGCTCGCGTCGGTCGCGAACAGCTCACGGGTGTACGTGTCGAAGCGCACGTCGCCGTCTACGCGGCGCTCCAGGGCCGCTACGAGGTCCGGCCGGTTGACGCTGTCGTCCTGGTAATCGTAGTTCGCGCTCGGGACTGTCGCCGGGTCACGCTGTTCGGGGGGTCGGGAGTCGTATGCCATGAGTAGGAAAGTGGGGAGTGAGACGAGTTAGAACGCGGCCGGTGCCACGACGTACGCCAGGATGAGCGTCAGTATGCCCGTGAACACACCGTAGTACAGCACCGGTATCAGTTCGAGACGGATGACGCGTCCCTCCTCGCCGATGAGGCCGACCACCGTGAGGGCGGCGACCACGTTGTGAATCGCGATGAGGTTACCGATTGCGCCACCGACCGCCTGTGCGGCGACCACGATCTGGGTCGGCGCACCGATCTGCTGGGCGGCCTGGAACTGGAATAGCCCGAACAGGATGTCGCTGACCGTGTTCGAGCCGGCGATGAACGCGCCGAACGCACCGATGAAGCCCGAGAAGAACGGGAACATCTGGCCGGTCGCATTCGCGGTGATTTCCGACAGCAGTCCGAGCATTCCGGAGTTGATCGGCGCGGCCTCCAGCACGACGGCACTGCCGGTCCGCTGCATGATCATGACCGTCGCGACGGCGAACCACAGCGCGACGACAGCCGGCGCGATGTTCCGGAGCGCCTCGCTCCACGAAGCCTTGATTCCGTCAGCGTCCATCCCGTGGAGCGCGTACGTGATCACGGCGACGAGGACGAAGAGGCTCCCCGGGAGGTAGAACATCTCGACGCCCTCCGAGAACGGCGTGCCGAGGATGTTACTCCACAGGAGAACGCCGTTCGTCGACAGGAACTCCTGAACCGGGCTGACGACGCGGGTCACGACGAGCAACGCGGCGACGAGGAGGTACGGTAGCCAGGCCATGCCCAGCGACATGTCCTGCGAGTGGGACTCTTCAAACGTTGCCGTGCCGCCGTCGGCCGCGACGGTTCCCTCTCGACTGTCACCCGTCGTGGTGCCGACGCCCTCTCCGGGCTCGATACTGCCGATCCAGTGGTCCGGCCACTGCTCCTGCGGGCCGAAGTCCCATTCCTCGTCGGGGAGGAAGTAGCCGGCCCGTAGCGTGGTCGTGACCACGAGCAGACCGACCATCGCACCCAGCAGTGCTGGGAAGGTCGGACCGAGGAAGTACGCGGTCGCGACGTAGGGTATTGCGAAGGAAGCCCACGCGAAGAGGCACAGCGGCAGGACTTCGAGCGCGGGCTTGATCGACCGCTCCTCGCCGAAGAAGCGCGTCATCATCGCCACGCCGATGAACGGGATAGCGATGCCGACGATAGCGTGGATGAGCGCCGCCCACACACCGATCTGGGCGACGTACGCGCCGACGCTCTCGAAGCCGCCCTGCTGAAGCACCTGCTGTGATGCGCCGGTCCCTTCTGCGAAGACCACGTCACGCAGTCCGATTATCAGCGGCGTTCCGACTGCCCCGAACGTGATTGCGAGGATGTTTCCCGTAAGCGCGACGACCACCGCGGCCAGCGGCGGGAAGCCCAGGCCGACCAGCAGCGGGCCGACGATGGCCGCGGGCGTCCCGAAGCCGGCCGCGCCCTCGATGAACGACCCCATGAGGAAAACGAGCAGGATGACCTGCACGCGCCGGTCGTCGCTGATCGAGGAGAACCCGGCGTTGATAACCTCGAACGCGCCGGACTGTTTCAGCGTGTACAGCAGGAGTATCGCCCCGAAGACGATGACCAGGATTCTGGTCGCTGTCAGCGCACCGCGTATCGACGCGGCGGCGATCAGCGTAGGGGACATCTGCCAGCCCACGAAGGCCGCGATAGCCGCAACCGCCCATGCGATGGGCATTGTCCGTGTCGCAGGCTGGTACAGCCCGACCATCAACACCGCAATCGTCGCCAGCGGCAGCAGTGCCAGGAGCACCAGCGTGTGCTCAGACATGGGTTCTCACCACCGGAATCCGTTCGTCCGGAGACGTGCCGCCACTGTCACCAGCTACGTGCCCCGGGAAACAGTATCGCGCTCTCATTTCTGAAACACCTCGGTACAGGTCTCTATCGGTCGAAACCTTCCGATACAGCGGTTTCTGGTAGGGTGCATCAGTCACGTCGTCTGGCAGGGAGTATTTATACTTATCTACTGTTTACATTATCGTCTACCCAGAATAGCGCCGGAACGGACGCGAGAAGCGCTGATGGTCAAAAAAACAGGCCTTATTCTGTACGAGCGGCCGAAATGCGGTACAGTCGTGTGTATCCGGTATAACGGTGCTTTACGCCCCGATTTCACTCGACTGTACTCTCACGCGAGCCCCTTACAGTCGTCTGTATCTGGTGGTTTCAGGGCGTTATTCACAGTCCTGTGGACGCAGTTGGAAAACGGACCGTACCGGGGTTCAAAATCGAGGGTGTCGTCCCATCGCTGGGACGACGCTGGCGCGCGATAGAAGGTGAACCTGACACTCGGCGCTGGCCGACACAAGACAGTATCTAAGCCAGATGGATGTGTTGGAGGAGTCTCCCAGGGAATACCCGGTAAAGACGAAAACGTATCGCGTCCGCCAGTCGTACGGATTGCCGCTTGGCCAACGCCGTTACGGCGGAGGTGGAAACCACGAGTATGACACGCGTTACAGTCTGGAACGAATACGTCCACGAGCAGGAACACGA
Source organism: Haloarcula amylolytica JCM 13557 (assembly GCF_000336615.1). GTDB lineage: Archaea > Halobacteriota > Halobacteria > Halobacteriales > Haloarculaceae > Haloarcula > Haloarcula amylolytica. The sequence goes on along the minus strand of NZ_AOLW01000035.1, from coordinate 405,120 downwards.
AGCGGTCGCGGACCTGTACCCCGACGGGATTCACGGCGCTATCGCCACAGCCCTTGCGGAGCGCGGATTCGACACGGAGACCGCGACGCTGCAGGAGCCCGAACACGGGCTTACCGAGGACGTACTGGCAGAAACGGACGTTCTGACCTGGTGGGGCCACGCCGCCCACGACCAGGTCGACGACGAGGTGGTCACCCGAGTGAAAGAACGGGTTCTCGATGGCATGGGGCTCATCGTCCTCCACTCGGGCCACTACTCGAAGATCTTCCGCGAACTGATGGGGACGACCTGCAGTCTGAAATGGCGTGAAGCCGCCGAAACCGAGCGGTTGTGGGTCGTTGAGCCCGGTCACCCCATCGCCGACGGCGTCGACGAGTACATCGAACTCCCGGAGACCGAGATGTACGGGGAACGGTTCGACATTCCGGCACCGGAGACGCTCGTGTTCAACTCTTGGTTCGAGGGCGGTGAGGTATTCCGTTCAGGGTGTTGCTACCGCCGCGGGGCGGGCCGAATCTTCTATTTCCGGCCGGGCCACGAGACCTATCCGATTTACCACAACGAAGCGATCCAGCAAGTCCTCGCCAATGCCTGCGAGTGGGCCGCGGCCGGGGACGGTCCGGAGCCATCGTTTGGCAACGCCGATCCGATTGAAGCCATCGACGAAAGCGACGAGCGGTCGGTCCACTGATTTCGGCGTCAGGTTTAGCGGCGTCGTATTTAATCGACTCGTGTTTACACCCTATTACAACGAATACGCACAGCCGTGGACCCTGCACAGTCACTGTGGGAACACGGGCTGTGTCTTGTCTCGCCATGGTTCAGCGCCTCCTAGGTGGTCGACATCGAGCTGTACCCCAGTTCGGAGTGTTGATTCGAGATGATCGAACAGCGGATCGAGCGACGCCTCGACCGGCGACAACACCCGCCACCGATACGTACTGCCGGTGCGTTCCGATTCGAAGACGACACCATCCCCGATGTGGTCGGTGACGATAGTGGGTACTGCACGACACCGGTCAGTGTCTGCGTGGTACGTATATACCGTTCTGGCGGTCGGTCGGCGGTCGAGAACCTGGTACTCCCGCGTCCCAGAACAGCGGTGCTCGTCGAGACACTCGTTACAGCCTTCGTCGTCGAGAAACACCTCATCGAACGCGGAGATGGATTCAGCGGGACCGTCGACGTGGTCGATACGCCACATGGCGTTTTCGGTCACGGTACATGTGGCGTTCCGGAGTCGTAGCGTAGGGTACTCGTGAAACAGGTCCATTACCGGGTCGGCACCCGCAGTGAACCTGATGTTGAACTCGAACTCCTTCACAGAGAACACATGGCTCTGTGATGCCATAGTGAATCAGTCGATAATGCTGTCGGTCGGTTTCAGAACCCCAAACCGACTGCAGTAACGTGGTAAAGGCGGCGGTGCCACAAATTACGCACTTGCTTAGCCTCATCCGGCCCGGGTTTGCCTACCGTCGAATGCAGTCCGTATTCGCCGGGCAGTGACCAGTAACACGGTGTTCAGTGGTTAGCAATGAGATAGACCCGTCCGGAGTCGCTTCGGGGCCTACTCCCCGGGACCGAACAGCGCGTCCGCGTCGGCGGGCGTATCGAAGTCGTGGAAGTGCTCCCCTTTCTCCTTCGTGAGAATGTTCAGGGCCGCCGCCGCGCCGTCGCCGGCGGAGATGACGGCTTGCCACTCCTCGGCTCGGACCATACCACCCGTCGCGTAGGCGTCGTCGACACTCGTCTCCATCGTCACGTCCACGTCGACGACGTCTTCAGCAGTCATGTCACAGCCCAGCGTCTCAGCGAGGTCGCGGTTAGCCCCGGTCGCAAGGACGAGATAGGGTGCTTCATGCGTGTCGTCCTCGGTCGTAACCTCGAATCCGGCGTCGGTTTGCCCCACGTCGGTCACCTCTGTGCCCTGCTTTCGGTCGACGCCGAAGCTATCGACTTGTGTACGAGCAGTCTCCATGAACGCGGACCCGTCCTGGGAGCCCACCCCGAGATAGTTGAACAGGTGCGCTTTGTGCATCCAGGTTCCGTCGGTGTCGAAGACTGTCGTTTCAAGGCCGTTTTTCTGTGTGAACAGTGCCGCACTCAAGCCGGCGGGGCCGCCGCCGACGACGAGAACATCCGTCATGCCATCTAGTTCTGTCTCACCACTGGTAATTGTTGTCATCCAATACGATCAGCGAAGGTGACGTACCGAAGTGGCATGGGAACGGTTTTCCACAGCCGAGCCGAAGCAAACGCATGCGCGCAGCCATCTACCGTGGCCCCGGCGAGATCACCGTCGAAGAAGTTCCCCGGCCGGAGATCGAATCGCCAACCGACGCGATTGTCCGCGTGACCCATACCGCCGTCTGTGGCTCCGACCTGTGGTTCTATCGCGGTCAGAGCGACCGAGAGGAAGGGTCCCGCGTCGGCCACGAACCGATGGGTATCGTCGAGGAAGTCGGCGACGACGTACGCTCAGTCGAACCCGGCGACCGGGTGTTCGCCCCGTTCGTCATCAGCTGTGGTCGGTGCGAGTTCTGCCGGAAGGGACTGCACACGTCCTGTGTCAACGGCGACTCCTGGGGCGGCGACAACGGCGGCGGCCAGGGCGAGTACGTCAGAGCGACGGAAGCCGACGGGACGCTCGTCCGCGTTCCCGACCGCCACGCCGACGACGAGGACACACTGGAAGCGATTCTCCCGCTGACGGACGTGATGGGGACCGGTCACCACGCGGCAGTCAGCGCCGGCGTCAGCGAGGGAGACACCTGTATCGTGGTCGGCGACGGCGCTGTCGGACTGTGTGGCGTACTCGCGGCCCGCCGTCTCGGAGCGGAGCGGATTATCGCGATGGGCCACCACGAGGACCGTCTCGAACTCGCGGAGTCGTTCGGCGCGACCGAGACCATCGCCGCCCGTGGTCAGGACGCCGTGGACGCGGCAGACGACCTGACCAACGGCGGCGCGAACCACGTCCTGGAATGTGTCGGTGCGGCCTCGGCGATGGAGACCGCCATCGACGTCTGTCGGCCGGGCGGGACCGTCGGCTACGTCGGTGTCCCGCACGGCGTCGACGACTCCGGACTGGATGTGTTCTCGCTGTTCGGCGACAACATCGCGCTCAACGGCGGCGTCGCACCGGTTCGTGCCTACGCCGACGAACTGCTGGCCGATGTGCTGCAGGGCACACTCGACCCGTCGCCGATCTTCACGAAAACCGTCGACCTCGACGGCGTTCCCGAGGGGTATCGGGCGATGGACGAGCGTGAAGCGATCAAAGTTCTCGTCAAGCTGTAGTCGGTCTGCACTGGCAGTCAGCCACACAACCCACAGAGTAGCTCGTTACGCGTTCTGCGACTAGTTTCGGAGAATTCCCACGAACCAGGCTTCGGATCGGCCGATACTGGCGGTCAGCGGCGGTTCAGCTAAAGGCCAGAGACGCTGCTACACTAGCTTTCCGCACGACCGACAGCGAGGGCGGTCAGCCGACGGGTCGTAGGCTAACGCAACGTCGTTGCAGTGACGGCAGTATCGGTCGGAGCCGGTGGTGTAAGAGTGCGTGTTTCCTTCGTGAACTAACATATGTGAGATGATGACAGGGAGGTATAAATTCTTTCTGGACAAATAAGCCACTATATCCTTATATTCAATATATACTGCCAATAGTTACTACGATAGTAGACTATTCATCCATATCTGGGGTGTAGCTGTCACAGTGGGCCTATTCGATAGTATGCTCCGAGTGTCCGTGCGTCGGCTGCCGTGTCGTGGTCGCTCATGGCTTAAGCTCCCCGTTGATGATATCCGCGACCCGCTTGCGGTCGAATAACTGTTCCTCGGCCGGGATTTCGGGATACGGCCCCTCAGTGTACGTCGGCCACTCGCCGAACTGCTCGGGATACAGTTGCTTTGCGGTCATCTCCAGTTGGAAGAGATGCAGTATCGGGCCCTGATACCTCGCTCCCTGGGGGTAGATCCGGTCGTTCTGCACGGCCGTGATTTCCGACCCAACCGGGTCGGATTTAAACGCCTCCCGTCGCTCCGGAAGGCTCGTGTTCGGCTCGAACCCGCCGAGGTGCAGGATGACGTCCGGGTCCGCCGCAAGCAGCGTCTCGAAGTCGACCACGGAGTTCGTCTCGACCGAGCCCTCGAAGGCGTCCCGCGCTCCGAACGGGCGGGTGTGTGCGGTCAGGAATCCGGGGTTGTCAAGCGTATAGGCGTATATCTCGTCGAGGTCAGCCGCGGCGAGCAGGACCGCCGACGGCCGCTCCGACTCGGGCGGCAGGTTCGCGTCAATGGTCGAGCGCATCTCGTCGTGAACCGCCGCGAGCGCCTCGTAGCGGGCCTGTTCCTGGAACGCCTCGGCCACGAGTTCGAACTGCTCCCAAAGAGTGTAGTACTCGTAGTCCCCCCATCCGGACGGTGGTTCGGCGTGTCGGTCACTCAGCGAGTTGCCGAACCACGGCGAGACGTTGGTAGCGATCTCCTCGAAGTCCGTCCGGCCCCAGTTGTCCTGTTTGGCGATCCAGGCCGGGTCTGCCAGGTGGATATCGCTGTCCAGTTCGTACAGTTTCTCCTTGCTCGGTTCCCACGAAGAGTACAGTCCGGTCCAGTCCAGCGACACGCCCGGCAACCGTTCGACGAACTGGTTCCACAGCCCGCTGTAGTAATCCGGGGCGTGCATGGCCGTGACGGTATCCCCACGTCCCAGGGCGAACGCCATGTCTGCGTGGTGCGTGAGCCGCGTGAAGACGGTCTCCGGTGGCGAGTCGAAGGTCACCTCTCCCATCGGGGACATCGACACGGAGTGCGACTCGTCCGCAGTGGTTGTGTCTGTCTCCGTCACGGCCTCCGTCGGCGCGGAGCCGGTTCCCCGCTCGGCATCACCGCTGCATCCCGCTAGCAACCCGGCACTGAGAACCGTGCCCCCATACTTGACGTACTCTCTCCGCGTCGGTGACTCGATGTCAGTGGTGTCGTCAGCCATTATTTTAGGCTAGCCTAAAAATTATATAGATGTTCCGGTTCACCGACCCGGAACAATCCAGTATCAAGCTCCGAGTCCGGCGTCCGTGGGAAGAGTCCAGTATCAAGCGCAGAGCCCGGCGTCCGTGGGAAGGATCCGTGGGGCAGAGGGCGATTTCGTGGTAGTCTAACGGCCCCTATTCCGCCACGATCTCCTCGGCGCGGTCCGGTTCCGCACTATCGTCACCAGCAGCGTGTTCGTCGCCGTCGTGGCGGGCACGGATTGGATTCACGCGCGGTCCCTGTGCCGTAGCCGAGACCTCCGCCTCGATTTCGAAAACCTCCGCGAGTAGTTGCTCGGTCACGACGTCTTCGGGTCGTCCCCGGGCCTGTATCTCGCCGTCTTTGAGTGCGACCATCCGGTCGGCGAGGCGGGCCGCCTGCTCGATGTCGTGCAGGACGACCACGATGGTGATGTCGCTCTCGTCCCGGAGCGTCTCGATGATCTCCATCACCTCTAGCTGGTGGTGGAGATCGAGGAACGTCGTCGGTTCATCGAGCAATAGTACGTCGGTGTCCTGTGCGAGGACCATCGCGATCCAGGCGAGTTGCTTCTGGCCACCACTGAGGCTACCGACTTCACGTTCACGGAGGTGTCCACAGCCGGCCAGGTCAATCGCCCGCTCGACGGCGGCCTCGTCTTCCTCGGTGACACTGTCGAAGAACCCCCGGTGTGGGTACCGACCGTGGTACACCAGATCCTCGACCGAGATGCTGTTTGGCGACGTACTCTCCTGAGAGAGCAGGCCGAGCTTCCGGGCGATCGCTTTGGTACCCATCGTCTGGATGTCTTGCCCGTCCAGCAACACCGATCCCGCCTCCGGTTCGAGCTGATTTGCGAGGCCTTTCAGCAGCGTGCTCTTGCCCGACCCGTTCGGGCCAACGAGCGCAGTCACGGCCCCAGGTTCGGCGGTGATCGATTCACCGTCGATGACCGGTTCATCCGTCCCGGAGTACGAAAGCACCACATCGTCGCCGACCAGCGGCCGGTCCCGGCGACCGGACTGGGGACCAGCAGCGGTGTCGTTTGCCGTAGCGATACCGTCCGAGTTGGAGTTGTCCTGTGACATTAGATCTCACCCATCTGTTCCTGTCGCCGCATCAGGTAGAGGAAGTACGGTCCGCCGACGACGCCAGTGACGACGCCGACCGGAACCTGCGCGGGGTTCAGGGCCAGCCGTGCACCGACGTCCGCGACAACCATCAGCGCCGGACCGACGAACACGCAGCCGATGAGGAGCCGGCGGTAGTCGCTCCCGACGATGAGTCTGACGATGTGGGGGACCACGAGGCCGAAGAAGCCGATGATGCCCGCGACGGAGATGGCCGTACTGGCCGCCAGAATGGCGACCGCGGACAGCATGAACCGGACCCGCTCGACACTCATTCCGAGTGAATTCGCGGTCTCTTCCCCGAGCAGGAGGAGGTTCAGCTGTCGTGCGCCCGCCAGCGCGAGTAGCGTGGCGGCCAGCGTCGGGATGACAGCGATGCGGAACTCCTCCCAGCCGACGCCCGTTAGCGAACCGGTAATCCAGGCCAGCGCCGACTGGACAACGCCCAGGTCGTCGGCGAAGAAGAACAGCCCCCGCTGGAGGGAGGTAAACACCATGTTGACGATGACACCGGCGAGGACCAGTCTGACCGGACTCGTTCCGCCCTTCCACGCGATCATGTACACGAGCAGGAACGCGATGGAGCCGCCGATCGCGGCAAACAACGGCAGGAACGGAGCGAGACTACTGAACAGAACGAGGGTCAGCAGTACGGTGAGCCCCGCCCCGGAACTCACGCCCAGTATGAACGGGCTCGCCAGTTCGTTTCGGGTCACGGCCTGGAATATCGCCCCGGAGACGGCGAGACACATCCCCGCAAGCACGGCGACGATTACTCGCGGCATCCGGATGTTCCAGACGATGAGCGTCCGTTTCGGCAGTTCGGGCAGCTCAGTCCCGAAGAAAAACGACTGCCATGCCTGGACACTGAACAGTACCTTCGGGTCGAACACGGCCTGCCACGCCTCGAGGATGGTCATCGAGTACGCCCCGAAGCTCACCTGCAGGAGCCCGGCCACAAAGGCGACGGCGACGCTCGCGACACACAGTCCGATCAGGGACCCGTCGAAAGTTCCGAGCCAGGTCCTGGCCCGTGACAACACGTCGGTGGCCCCCCGTGTCTCGCTGGCCATTACTCGCCCACCTCCGCGAGTCCGTCGGTCGCAGTGACGTAGTCACGGATCGTTTCGTCATCTATCGCATCGAGAACGGCGGTCTGGTCGAGTCCCGAAACAACCGTCTCGGGGTCGAGGTAGCCCGCCAGTGTTTCCTGCCCTGCTTCGGTCCGGGTAGCTATCTCGTCAGATGTGATATACGACGACCGCCGCTCATCGAGGACCGCCTCGCGGACTCGCTGGAACCGACCCGAATCCGGATCGACAGGAGCATCCGAAGCGTACCGGTCGTCGAAATATTCGACCCAGGTCGCACGTTCGGTCCACTCGTCGTCGAGTTCAGCCTTCCGTCGGACCCAGTCTACGCCATCGGCGACAGATTCCCACCAGCCGTCGTCGATTCTCGCATCCGCAATTACCCGGCGTGCGACGCGTGCGCCCCGACCGGCCGCAATGATGGCCTGCATATCCGCCGCCTCGGACGGTGACGCAACGTAGAGAGCCGGGACCGGTGTCGTACCGTCCGCATCGGCATACGTGCTGTCGAAGGTTTCGTGTGCCTCGCCGTCGTATTCGTGGGTCTCGAACATCGCCGCGTCGTCGTCCAGGCCACGCATATACTCGCCGTCGTAGCGAGTCGCCGCAATGACCCGCTGAGTCGTGGCGGTCTCCCCGTCCTGCGTTTCGACGACGAATCCCTCCCCGGCGTCGGTTCTGTCGAGCGATTCGACCAGCTCGGAGACGATGGAACAACCGGCAGTTTCGGCGTGGTCCTGAATGCGGTCGTACAGCGTCTCTACGTCGATACCGGCCGGGAAACCGAGGTAGTTTTCGAGGTAGGCACAGCGCTTGAGCGACGACCGGCCGCGGTCGTAGATGACCGTATCGAGGCCCGCTCTGGCCGTGAACACCCCCGCCGAACAACCGGCTGGACCGCCCCCGACGATGATGACATCGTGGTCGAACGTCGTCTCCGTCAGGTTCCCCACTGCCACCATATTCACGACGCTCCGTCCAGTGTCCGTGACACCGACAGCCGGTGTGACGGTTCGGAGGTGTCGATCGATTCGTTCAACATACTGTTTAGGCCAGCCTAAATGGATAAAGCGTTTTCGAAATTTAGGCGGGCCGAAGTTTACGTCAGTAGTTTCGTACTCGTTGCTATGATTAAACCCCCACGGGCTCAGTCACCGGTCGCCACTCTGAGTTCGGGGAAGTACCGACCGTGGAAATCGAACGGGGCTGCGTGGGGGAGCGTTGCCCTGGCGCGCTCCTCGAACGTCTGACCGTCGAGGACGAGTAGCCGGGACCGGTCGGCGTCCGCGTCCAGCGCAACGACTAGCACCACGCCGTCGTCCGCAGCGTCGCCATCGGGTTCGGGGACGAACACCGGCTCACCGAAGTAGTCCCCGCCATCGTCGAACGTCTCGACAGCCCCCGTGTCCGTGTCGAGTTTCAGCACGCGACGGGCCCACTCGGTGACGGGGGTGTCCATCCCCATCGCGTACACGTAGCGATGCGGACGACACCACCGAGCCGGTGAGACGGTCGGCAGCGCGCTGCCGTCGGGGTACACCATCTCGCGCGACACCGTCGCGTCAACGTCGCGGTAGCGAGGCACACCGCTTCCGGTACCGAGGTCAACAGTGAACCGCTCGATGCGGCCGACGATAGCGCCCATTTCGCCCGCCCGGAGATTGTCCAGATACAGCGAGTCGATAGTCGTCGCGTCTGGTACTGTTTCGAGGTCGAACACGAGTTCCCTCCCGCCGGCTCGTTCGAACGCGTTGACGTGGTGAAAGCCGAACACGGCGTCGATGACCGGCTCCGCCACGACCGTCCCGGTGGTCCTGTCCATGACAACAATTCGGGTCCCGCGGTCTGGGTCCCACTCGAACTGCTCGATGAAGGGCGCCTGACGGCCGGGCTTGAGAAAACGTCGCGGGTCGAGTCGAAGCGGGAACTCCGTCAATACGACGTACCGGGGCGTGAGCGCGAAGCTGTGCATGTACGCCGGCTGGTCGGTGTCGACGCTCCCGACGTGTCGCCGGGACCCGTCGGGCGACATGGCAGTGACGTGGTACTGACTGGTCCGTCCGAACGCCGTGTCGACGTTGACGAGGACGCCGCTCGTCGGGTCGCGTTTGACGTGGGCACAGGATAGCTGGCCGGTCGGGACGCCGTCGTCGTGTTCGACGTGACCCGTCTTTTCGAGCGTGTTCGGGTCGAAACGCACCTTCCGTGGCGATTCGGTTAGTGCGACGTACTCCCGGCCGAACCGCTCAGCGATGATGTTCGTGTTGTCGTAGGGGTCTGTCAGAAACGTCGCCAGCCGCGAGCGAAGCGTCGTCTCGCCGGTCGCGAAGCCGCCCTCGAACTCGCCACTCGTCGCTGCCTCGTACGCGTCCGTCCGGAGGAAGCGGTTCCGATAGTGCACGGCGTCACTGTCGGGGTCAAAGGTGAACCGGTACAGCATCGCGAATCCGTCGAACCAGTGGTCGACACTGCTACCGTTTGGGAGGGAGAACGCGCCGGGTCCGTTCCGGATGAGACTGCCACGGAGCCAGTCCGGGAGGTCACCGTTCACGGAGATGGATGCCGCCGTCTCGTCGTGTAGCGAGTGGAACCCAGGGTGGAAAGTCATACCGTTACAATGGGTGACAGCGGCTAAGGCCTGACGCCCATGCTATCAGGGCATCACTCTCGTGTCGTGTACGCGTTCCCGCTGACGACGACACAGTCGTCCTGTGGCCCGTACGGTCGGTACGACGGCGAGTCTGTCCGGCGGCGGCGTAGCGACCGGAGCACGTCGGCTTTCACCCACGCGAAGCCGACCACGATGACGGCGAAGCCGGCGACGGTAACCGGGCCGAGTGTTTCACCGAGCAGGAGCCAGCCGCTGATGGCCGTCACTGCCGGGACCACGTAGGAAACCAGACTGGTTTCAGCGGCCCCGACTGTGCTGATCAGGCGGAAGTAGAGGAGGAACCCGATCGCGCTGGCGACGATGCCGAGGTACGCGATTGCCGCTAGCTGTTCGAACCCGACTGTGACTGTTCCGAGCCGTTCCGAGGGCAGCCCCGCACTGACGGCGTGCAGGATGCCGGCACCGAGCAACGTCATCCAGGCCTGGAGGCTCACGAGCGGGAGCGAACTGGTGTAGCGTTCGGTCAGGACTGCACCGACGGCGAAGGCCACAGCCGAACTGATGAGCAGGGCGACGCCGAGCAGTCGGCCACCGACCGCTCCCGGTGTGGGGTTCGCAATGATAACTACACCGATGAATCCACAGACGGTGCCGATGAGTTCGTGCGGACGGGCCCTGTAGCTCGGAATCAGCGTCGATGCGAACGCCGGCGTCACTACCGGCGTGAGACTGAGCAGGATCGCGCCGAAGGAACTCGGGACGTACTGCTGTCCGAGAAACAGGAGCGCGAAGTGTGCGCCGATGAGGACGGTGCCGCCGATGAGAATCAGTGACCAGTCATCGCGGGTCTGTGGGCGCAGTGACCGGCCACGCCAGAGGGCATAACCGAGCAGTACAACCGCAGCGATATCGTGTCGGACAGCTGCCAGCAGCACCGGCGGAACGCCTTCGAGACCAGTCTTGATCGCCACAAAGGAAAGTCCCCAGATGAGTGCGAGCGCAGCAAACAGCAAGCCAATATGTCGTGTCGAGCGTGTCATTCCAGTAGAGACCTACCGTATGTGCTGGAGGAGTATGAAGCTTCTATCGCCACTGTGACGCACACACACGGACTCTACGGCCTCGCCTGCCGTTCAGAAATTCCCGGAAACAGTGTGTGTCCGCAGTGCTATCGAAGCCAGTTGTACCGAGACGTCTCGTTCTACTCCAGTACGCGACACGGAGTTCTCATTCGGTCACCGTTCGGTCTCCCAGTTCACTGTCAGTAGCGTCGAAAACGAGGACGATGCCCACGTCGGCATCCCCGAGTGGATGCTCCGGGTCACCCAAGTGTATGACCCGGGTCAGGTCGACATCGTGTCGAAGTGCCAGCCCGGGTCGGTCCCGGTTTCGTCGATGTGCTCGGACCGACACGCCGGACAGCAGTCGGGGACAGCGGTTTCGGACCGGGGAACGTACACCGCGCCGTCACACTCCACACAGGCGTCCGCGACGACGGTCACGCAGTCGGCACAGAGATTGAAGTCGTCGACTGTGAGGTCTCGCAGGGGTTCGAGTTGTTTGTCCAAGAGGTACTCGTCGATAGCCGCCTGACAGTTTTGGCACAGTTGCATAGCGATCCAACTTGACGCATGATACCATGACACAAATAGTTGCTGCCCGGTTATCGATTCTGAAGTTACCGGCGGGTGGCGATCCGACGACAAGACCGGCGAAAAGTGACAAATAGCGGTGCGGGCTACGGTGCACGGAACACGCGAATGGTGTCCCGAGACGTGGGTTCTCGAATAAGTTGCGCGAACCCGAGCTCTGAGAACACTTGCTTCCAGTTGCGGTGATACAGTGGGAAGTCGTCGTCGACGTAGCTCACGTCAGTGTCTTCGCGTCCACGTTCGGGACTGTTGCCTTCGTTTTCAGCGATTACGAGGAGGTCCCCTGCGATGCGAGCGATCTCCTCGAACACCCACGCGTCGTCCGGGTGGATGTGCTGGAGCGTCTCAACCGAGTAGACGACATCGAAGGCGTCGTCCTCGAACTCGGTAACGATGTCCTCCAGCGCACCGGTGTGGAACGTCCCCGAATCAGCGAGCCGAGGGTAGTGTTCGGCCATCACGTCGAAGGACTCGTCGTTGATGTCGATACCAGTGAGATTCCCGTACCCGTTGGTCCGGAGGTGTGCCAGATGGCGGCCCGAGCCACATCCCAGTTCGATGATTCGGGCGTCGTCGTGGACGTAGTGGTCGAGCACGTTGCCCAGCGTCTCACTCACCTCGTTCGGCCCGAGTTCAGCGTAGTACGCCGGCGAGAACTTCCCGGAGCGGGAGGCCCAGTCGTCGCGAACGTCGTCCGGGTCCATACCCACCGTACACCGTTGCGGGATAAATGTACCACGAAGTGCGTGTCAGACGCTCCGTGGATGCAGTCAAGAAGTCACAACACATGGTTCGACAAGCCGCTCCTCTGTCGGCCTACAGCGGCTGAAACTCCAGTTTTGTGGCCTACGACTCGTGTTGGAGCAGCCGGTCAGCCCGCGTTTCAAGCTCTGTCTCGTCGATCTCGCCCGACGCGTACTGCTGTTTGAGGGTCTCCAGTGAATCCGGTTCAGCAGTCGCCTCGCGCTGTAACTGCACGTACAGCAGGACACCGATTGCCACAACGGCGATGATGAACGCTGCGAGCAGCAGCCACCAGCCGCCCGGGGCCATTCCCATGCCCGTTGCCCCTCCGTGGGGCCCCATCGGTCCATGCTGGAGTAGCGCAGTTGTTAGTAGCATCTGGGACACCTCTATGTGTAGCTACGGGTCTCAGCCCATAATCAGGGGCGCTGGTTCCCACAGAGTGAGAACGCGCACCGGAGCGAACAACCGTGATTGTAGCGTCGAAGCGGGTCCGGTAACCGGTATAGCCGGTGAATCGCGAGACCGGTTTCACCCGACTCGGAATTCCCGTCCGTACCAGTCGTCGATTCGGAGTTCGTACGGCGTTGTCGTCGATGTATCGTCCCAACTGACTGGATTAGGGGCGAACTGTGTGTTGCTTGCCAGTGAGGCGAGGGCCGGCTCTACTTCGCTGTAGGTCGTCTCAACCAACTCGCCTGTAACCACGACGCTTCGCCACACGGATTTGGGTTCGGTCTCCTCGTAGACGGTGAATCCGACGGTGGCGTCCGCCGTCAAATAACGGTGTTTCTGGCTGTCGTCATTCTCTGACAGGTGAAACGCCAGGCTATCGGTCGCCGGGTCGTACCCGAAGGCGACCGGGACCGGATACGGAGCCGCCTCCGTCGGGCTGGACAGTGCCAGCACGCCGATTCCGTTGTCAGTGAGGACGTCGACAACCGTTTCGTCACGTAATTCTCGCATCTCGACTGCGATGTTAACTGGAAACTACTTGGGATGCAGACCGCATTTTCACTCGGTGGGAACGTGAGAGTTACTTTTCAAATAATGGGTAACAGAACAGGTATGGGCACAGACTCGACGGGGGAGTTTGCCGAGTGGGACGAAGAACGGTACAGCACACATATCGAGCGGTTCGATGAGCAACACAAGCGCCTGTTCGGGCTGCTGAACGACCTCCACACGGCGATGAACGAGGGCCACTCCGAGGAGGAGGTCGGTGACATTCTCCGCGAACTCGAACGCTACACGGAGTACCATTTCGGTGACGAAGAGGAGTTCATGCAGAACTGTGGCTACGCCATGGACTGCAGCGACTGTTTCTACAATCACCGTGAGATGCACGAGGAGTTCGCCGGGAAAGTACAAGAACTCCGCGAGAAACACGAGAACGGGGAGTACGTCACGATGGAGGTCCTGACAGTCGCCCGGGACTGGCTCGATGCGCATATCGCCGCTGGCGACGAGGACCAGAACTACGCTGACTACTTCCAGAGCGAGGTCAGCGACGATTACGAGTACGAACCCGGACAGCTGTATCAGGAGCGAACAACGTCGGAGGACCCCGTGCCAGTTGACCGGCAGCCCGAAGACGCCGGCGTACGCCTCGACAGCGACGTCTACGGCGGCGGCTCGCTTTCGGTCCCGGAGGGGTCGGTCGCGGCCTGGTTCGAAGACATCGTTTCGGACCACGGGGACCGGACCGCGGCGCTCGTCCGGGACGACGGCGAGTTCGTCGAACGGAGTTTCGAGGAGATGGCCGAGCGAGCGAAGGCGGTCGCGGGCGGACTCCTGTCGACGGAACTGCGTCCCGGGGATCGACTGGCCATCAGAGCCCAGTCCCAGTACGAGTGGTCCGTGCTCGACCTGGCCTGTCATTTCGCCGGAATCGTCCCGGTCGCACTCTACCCGTCTGCGAGTGACGACCGGGCAGCTCAGATTATCGAGCGGACCGGCGCGACCGGACTCGTGGCGACGGGAGACGAGGCCGGGGATCTCTCGATGGCCGTCGAAACCGTGCTCGACTTCGAGGCGCTACCGACTGCTGAGGCGAGAGTGCTCCCCGGCCTGCAGACTGACGGTGACGAGGTTGCGACAGTCGCGTTCGACGTGGCAGCCCCTGCGGAGAAGGCCGGCTGCGCGCTGACACACCGGAATCTACTGGCGGCAGCAGAGAGTCTCCGGGAGGAGCTTCCCACCGGCCCCGGCGCGACCGGGACGTGTTCGCTCCCGCTGGCACACATCTATCAGCGCGTCTCGACGTACTATCTCTGGGCGACCGGGAGCGCCGTCGCCTACCTCGGGGCCGAGGAGTTCGTGGAACAGCTCGCGGCCATCAAGCCCGACGTGCTGGTCGGTGTCCCGAAGATGTACCAGCAGCTCTACGGGACGATACAGGACCGTCTCGGCGACATGGGCTGGATGAAGCGGAAGGTCGGCGGTCGAGTGGCGTCCTACGGGCAGGGTATCGTCGAGGGGCGGGGGACACCGCTGAAGTACAGGGCCGCCAAGCGGCTCGTCTACAAGCCGTTACGACGAGAAACGGGGTTATCAAACCTCACCTACGCCCTCTCCGGGACAGGCCGACTCGACGATCATCTGCTGTACTTCTTCCGGGGGCTGGGCGTTCCGATATGCGAGCTATACGGCTCCGTCGGAACAGCCGGTATCGGCGCGCTGAATCCGGCTGCGTCCTTCGTTGAGGAGTCAATCGGCGACCCGATGCCGGGCGTGGAACTCGCCGTCTCCGAAAGCAGGGAGATACTGGTCCGTGGCCCGACTGTCCTCGGTGGGTTCCTCGACGGCGACCAGACTGGCGCACAGACGCTCCGGGACGACTGGTACCACACCGGCGAAGTCGGTGAGGTGGGGCCGGACGGGGAACTGTCGCTCGCCGAGTGAGTGCTGCCAGTCTCGCGTTTGCTAGGTACCAGAACGTTTTCGTTGTTCGGGCCGG
This sequence comes from Haloarcula amylolytica JCM 13557, assembly GCF_000336615.1. Lineage (GTDB taxonomy): Archaea > Halobacteriota > Halobacteria > Halobacteriales > Haloarculaceae > Haloarcula > Haloarcula amylolytica. The sequence continues at coordinate 389,920 of NZ_AOLW01000035.1, read as the reverse complement.
GTCAGACGAGGCGAGACCCAAGTGCAACGAGTGGCACGAGAACGAGTAGGTACGCAGCCGCCGAAATCGCCCAGTCGCGTCGGATAGCCGCTATTCGAGCCGACGGCAGTCGGGACCGCGGGAGCACGATAAAGACGAAGAAGCCGACCATCAGAATATAGAGGACAGCAGCGGCGACCACTGTTGCCAGTATCGACTGCCCGCCCACGAGCCCTTCGCTGGTGAGAAGCAGCCAGACGAACAGCGGGCCAGTCAGCCAGCGATCTAATGGACGACGTTCGCGAGGCGTCCCGGAGCGTCGTCCGGGGCGCTGTCCGTTAATACACCGGAAGCAATGAACGGCGGCGTTTCGCCTTCCGGCAGTCTGGCCATCACCAGGTCCATCGCAATCGTCGCGACGACACCGGCGGCCACGCCGACAACAAACCGGAGTGACACCGTAAGCGTCGTGACGAGAACTACCGGCTCTATGTGTCACTGGCGGGACTGGGCCGTATTTTGTCTGGCGGTTCGGGCCGACAGTGATACCGATTTGTTGGGTGCGAAAGCCTGTGAGGCCGTACGCCGTAGTGACGCTATGCGCACACAGGACGCGGGACACCGAGCGGCAGCAGTCGCCGCCATCGCTGACCGGGAGTACCGTCGCGCTGGTGACGAGTACACGCGGGCCGGGTGGCGTGTTCTTTCGGACCCGCGGGAAGGCATCGAGCCGTTCAGTGCCGACGAGAAGGGATGGGTCGGTGACGGTCTCCAGTACCTCGCGACGAGCGCGGTCTGCTACCGCGTCGCCGGAACGGACACGCGCGCCACCCGCCGCGGCGTCGAGGGCGTCGCCGTGGCCCAGGATTTGACCAACGGGCTGGAACACCCCGTTCAGCACGCCTGCCTCAAGGAGTTCGTCGGAGACTTCCGAACAGTCGCAGGACTCGACGATGTCGAGGCGGCGTACCGCGAAGCTGAATCGGCCTACAAGGACGCTGGCAGTGCTGTCGACAACCCGCAAGCGTGGGGGACGACGCCGCTGTTCGAGGCCGCTGCGACCCTCATCCAGCAAGTCGCTCGTGGCCCTGCCAACGGCGAAATCGCTCTTCCCTGGGAAGACCTCCACGGTACAGACCCGGACGAGCCCGGCAGGTTCCTCGCACAGCGGGCCGTCGTCAAACGGCAACGGTTCCCCAGCCTCGTCCAGCAAGTGATTACCGACGGATTCCTTGCCGCCCCTCGCGGGACGACAGAGTACGACACGGACCACCACCGCTGCCCGCACTGTGGCTCGACAGATGTGAACTGGGTCGCAGAGAGTGTCATCTGTCTGCGGTGTTCCCGTCCGACAGCCGAAACAGACTGATACACAGCATCTGTTTCCAGAATAGGGCAATATGTCGGTATTGTGTATCCATATTTCGACTTTTCAATATTATAAGTGTCCTATAAAAAGCCATCTGAAGTCTGTGTTATCCGATTTGACAGCAGCACCTCTATTACAGGCAGATCCGGAGTTACTCAGTCCAGTAAGAATAGAGGATTAGAGAGAAGAGATCCAGACAGGCTGAGCCCACTGGTCACGTTGTCGGTTCGGTCGACTCGGGAAGTGACGCCGAGTCGGTGCGTTCGTCGAGCAGCAGTCGCCGATTGACGATGTGATCGACGACAGTAGTGCTGTCGAGAATTTCCGTCTCACCGTCGTGGGTTTCCGGGTCGCCGGCGTACCGCCGTATCTTGAACGAGTCCATCGCGTTCCGGTTCTCCGAGACTGGTTCGATAACTTCGAGGTACTCGTCGGTGGTGGTGTTACGATAGGTCTCTCCCGTGGCAAAACCGACAACAGGGACATCCGCAGGCCACTCCCACGAGAACTGCCGGAGATACTGGTCGAACTGCCAGACGAGGTGTGCCGGGTCGAGATCGTCATCGAGCGCTCCCACGGCGGCCGAGTCGAGTGTCCGGTCCCAGTAGTCGACGACGCAGTCCTTGAGATCGTCTTGCAGACAGTCCTCGACCAGTTTCTGCTCGATGGGATAGCCGATTTCGATGGCAACGATGGCGTGTCGGTCGAGATGGGTGAGACAGCGCTGGCATTCGATCTCGAACACGGACAGGCCGAGTGGGTTATCCGCAGTCAAGTGCGCCAGTTCGTTCCCGCAACTGGGGCACCAGAGAAACAACACTCCGTTGTCTGCACCGGACAACTCGCCGAGCACAGTCAGGTCATCAAACGCGGTGTCGGGATCGGTCGTCAGGGAATCGGATTCCGACTCCGGAACGGCCTCTGCGGCATCGTCCGCGTATTTGGCCAGCTTTCGGTCTTTCAGCAGCGACTTGATAACCGAATCGTGCGAGGAGTGAGACTCCGTATCACGTATCTTCTCTATCTGTTCTTTCGTCCAATCACGTACGCGTATAGTTGCCATTTATCACACATTCAAACCGGGCTACAAAAACATTTTCCTTTTATAATGAAGGTTAATCTTCGCGCACAACCACCATGTAGAGATCAGTTACCGACTGGCAGCAGTGATACGGCGCTTGATTTCGGCGTTCGAGACACGTATCTGGGTGGCTGCCAGCCGATGGGTGACGAGGTCGAGGAGGTCCAGTTCCGACAGTAATCTCCGGGCGTGTGTCTGGCTCAAATCGAGACGCTGGGTCACCTCGTCCAGTGAGGTGGACTGGGTAACAGTCTGTGCGAGGTCGGCCACAGTCACGTCCTGAGAGATACCGATTCCATCCGCGACGAGATTGTCGTCGCTGTCCTGCGAGTCCGCCTCAGCGAGCAGGTCGGCGACAGATCTGGCCCCCAATCCGTCCGGTCCTTCGGGTTGGCTGTTGTCGGCCACCCTGTCTTCAGAAGGGTCCGACTCGACCGGGGAGCTGGCGTCGCTGTCGGTATCCGAATCTGTCTGCACGTCCGCAAGGCTGAGTCCGCCTGCCTGTGGCGTCGTATCAGTCGGGTCGTGGATATCGTACTCCACCATATATCGGCGCACAGTTTCGGACGTCACGTCGGCGTCAAGCGCTTCGGTCATCTCCGGGAACGTATCGCAGGCCTCGTAAGCCGCCTGAAGTGCCTCGGGGTCCTTGTATGCTGGCACGGAATCCGACTGCGAGAGGGTCTCTGCCAGTTCATTGGACGTGCCCCCCTGATCGTCTGATGGTACTGGTATGTCAGTTCCGACAGGGACGGTAACCGTCACGTCAATCTCAACCCGCTTATCAGTCAAATCGAACCCCTCAGCCTCGACAGATACGTCGTCGTGTATCGATACGCCACCGAATACCGGCGTCGCGAGTGTCAGGTCAGCACTGATTTCGTCGTTATCCGCTGTCGTCTGGCCCCTGACTGAGACCGATTTGACCTCAGTGTCAGACGAATCTAAACACTCGAGCACCTGCGTGAACGTCTCAAAGGCGTCACTAACTACCATATCACACTCACGCACACAGTCCCACTATTACATACGGGAACCGGAAACATTTGCGACAACACACTGCATAGACAGATTTGGTCCGTCAACCTCGCTGCGGTCGAAATACCGTGTGTACAGAATGTGCACATCTACGGTGAAATCGAGATATCTCCCGGTCTTTTACACCCTTAGAATGTTAGTTTCCGTGGCCGGAAAGGGCGACTCTCCGCAATTCGCAGAAGAAGTTAATATACACCCTTAGAGTGTATATATTTGCGGCAGTCGAACAGGTGTCATTCACAGCCGGTAACTCCTACAACCGTTCCCAGAGTTCGGCACTCGCATCGCCGACGGCGGTCATGTCCGAATCATCGACTCCAGTGACACCCGATTGCTGGTCGTACACAGTCTCTCCATCGATAATCGTCCGAGTTACGTCCGCACGGCTTGCGGCGCTGACTACGTAGTAGGGCGCACTCCCCTCCAACACCGGGTTCGGCCCCAGATCCAGCGTGACGAAATCACCGCGTTTGCCGACCTCGATACTGCCGACAGCATCGTCCATCCCCAGCACTGCCGCGCTGCCGATTGTCGCCCATTCGAGGGCAGTCGCCATGTCGAAGCCGCTCGGGTTGCGCTGCTTGAGTTTGTGGATACCGACGGCCGAGCGCATGGTCTCGAACATATCCGGGTCCCATCCGTCGTCACCCAGCCCGATCGTCATGTCGTTGGCTTGCATCGTTTCGACATCGGCGATACCGACGGCGTTGTTGATGTTGGAATAGGGGTTGTGTGCGACGTTGACGTCGTTTTCGGCGAGGATTTCGATTTCGGACTCGGTGGAATGGACGCAGTGGGCGGCGATGATTTCGGCGTCGAAAAAGCCCATGTCTTCGAGCGCTGGCACCGGTCGTTTCCCGTAGTCGGCGATAGATTCGTGAACGTCGATCAGACCCTCTTCGAGGTGTATCTGGATGGGGCGGTCGTCGTCGGTAGCCCGGTTGACGCACTCCGCAACGATATCTTCGGTGTTGGTAAACAGCGTGTGGAGGCAGTAGTGGCCGGAGACGGAGTCGTACTCGTCTTCCGCTTCGTCGATGAATCGCTGATTCTCCGCGATGCCGTCTCTGGCCTGGGACTCGGAGTTTCGGGCCGTCGTCTCGAAGGTAATCATCCCGCGGATCGGCGTCTGTACGACGCCCGCTGCGACGGCGTCGAGGCCGCCCGGCAGCGTGTTCGGCCCGGAGTAGTTGTCACAGAAGGTTGTGACGCCGCTCTGAAGCATCTCGGCACAGGACCCCAGTGCGGAGAGGCGGGCGTCACGCTCGGTGAACGCTTCGTCGACGTTCCACCAGATGTCAACGAGCGCTTCGTAAAAGCTCTCAGGTGAGACAGCGAGCGGCGCACCGCGAATCGGGAGCGCGTACATATGGGTGTGGCAGTTCACCAGTCCCGGGATGACGACCTCGTCAGTGGCGTCGATCACGTCAGCACCGGACGCGTAGCCGTCCTCGATAGCGACGATTTCACCGTCCTCGACAATGACGTGTGCCTCGGACCGGACCGTACGCTCATCGTCCATCGTGATGAGCGTCCCTGCGTTCAGTATCACAGGTTGGGCGATACCGGCAACCGACTAAAAGCTACTCCGCCCCAGAACGGCCTTAGCGGCCATTCTATCACAACCACAGTGTGCGCCGTATGTGGCGTCTCACACACTAACTGTTTTCGTGGTTCGCCCTGGCCGTACTGGCATGACAGAGACTCACATCAAAGACGCAGAGGTGGTGACGGCGTCGGGCGTCCAGCACGGTGAGATCGCGATTTCCGACGGAACGATAGACGCCGCTGGTCCGGCGTCGTCAGTCCCGGCTCCCAGTGACCCGGACACCGTCATCGACGCGGACGGCATGGTCGCGCTCCCGGGCGCTATCGACGTGCACACCCACATGCACGACGACGAACTGTTTCCGGACGGGATCGACTTTGCGTCCCAGACCGCGAGTGCGGTCGCCGGCGGGGTGACGACAGTCATCGAGTTACCGACGCAGACACCCGTCATGACTCCCGAAGCACTGCGGGAGAAAGCAGAGACGTGCTCGGCGCTCGCACACGTCGATTTCGGCCTTGTCGCAGGTAATGTCCAAGAGCCAGACATCGACGTAGCCGGCATCATGGACGCCGGAACGGCGGATTTCAAGACGTTCACCGCCGACCCGTATCTGGCGAGCGACGCGTCCATCGCCCGACTCATGCGGCGCGTCGGCGATGCCGATGGAACGGTTCGTGTTCACTGCGAGACGCAGGGGCTGCTCGACGATGCGCGGTCGACTACCGAAGGCGACGAGCCCGACGTGTACATGGACTCACGGCCGCTCGAAGCCGAACTTGACGCGATTTCCCGGGCGGGCTATTTCGCGGAGTACGCCGACTGTCCGCTGCACGTCGTCCACATCTCAAGCGGGAGCGGCGCACGCGAGGGCGACCGCTTCAAATCCCGAGCGAAAATCCCGGTCACACTGGAGACCTGTCCACAGTATCTGGCCTTCTCGAAGGGAGACGTTGCTGAACACGGGCCGTTCCTGAAGGTGAATCCCAGCCTCAAATCCGACGCCGAGCGGGAGCGGCTCTGGGACGCAGTTCGGGACGGGACGATTGACCTCATCGGCACGGATCACTTCCCAACCTACCGAGAAACACGGGAAGTCGGCTGGGAGGACATCTGGGAGCCATACGCCGGCCTCCCGGGCGTCGAGACGATGGTCGAGTTCCTCGTCAGCGAGGGCGTCCACGAGGATCGGATTTCGTGGCCGCGACTACGTGAACTCGTGTGTGCGGCACCGGCCCAGAACGCTGGCATCTATCCCAAGAAAGGCTCACTGCAAGTCGGAACGGACGCGGACGTGATGCTCGTCCGGACCGAGGAGTACGAGGTCACCGCCGACGACCTCACGTTCGTCGGTGGCTGGACGCCGTACGAGGGACAGCAGTGGAGCGCGCGCGTAGATACCGTCGTCGCCGGCGGTGAGGTCGTCGCGAAGGACCACGAGGTCCAGTCAACGGCGGGCCGTGGCCAGTTCTTGGACCGCCCGCTGTAGCTGTTTTGGTCTCCATTGACCTGATAGATGGTTCACAAATAGATGTGTGACGTGTGCTGGCCGTGTGTGAATGTGTGTCAGCCACGACAGAGGAGGTTCACCACACAATCGAGCTAAAGCCGCAGTACGGTTTTATACCCAGTTGTACTCAGGGAGTAATATGGGCATGACGCAAGTCACAACCCTCGAGTGTACACTCTGTGGGGCGGAGTACGACCCGAACCAGATCATCTACACCTGTCCCGAACACGAGGGCGTAAAGGGAATTCTCGAAGTGACATACGACTACGACGCTATCGACGACGCGTTCGACGGCGACCTCGGCGGGCCGATAGCGAGCCAGTGGAAGTACGAGGCGTTCCTGCCGGTCGCAGCGGACGCCGACATCGTGACGCTCAACGAAGGCGGGACGGACCTCTTCGATGCGCCGAACCTCAGTGACGCGCTGGGCGTCGAGACGCTCGTCAAAGACGACGGGCGGAACCCGACGGGCTGTTTCAAGGACCGCGCCAGCGCTATCGCCGTCACGAAGGCCAAACACGCCGACCGCGACATCATCACCTGCGCTTCGACCGGGAACGCCGCCGCGTCGCTGTCGGGCTATGCCGCCCGCGGGGGGATGGACTGTCGCATCTTCGTCCCCGGTGATGCCCCCACGGGCAAGCTCGCGCAGCCACTCGTCTACGGCGCGGACGTCCTCGCTGTCAACGGCAGCTACGACGAAGCCTACGACCTCAGCGTCGAAGTGACCGAGAAGTACGGCTGGTACAACCGCAACGCGGCCATCAATCCGTTCCAAGTCGAGGGCAAGCGGACGGTCGGCCACGAACTCGCAGACCAGTCTATCGCCCGCGGGCACGTCCCGGACTGGATCGTGTTCTCGATGGGCGACGGCTGTACGATAGCCGGGGCATGGAAGGGCTTCAAGGAGTTCTACGACCTCGGCTACGTCGACGGCCACCCCAAGATGCTGGGGGTCCAGGCCGACGGCGCGTCGGCCATCCACGACGCCTTCCACGACCACGAGGACATCGACGATATCGCCGAAACGCTTGCTGACTCCATCGCAGTCGGCCGGCCGAGAAACACCATCAAGGCATGCCGCGCGCTGGAACAGAGCGGCGGAACGAGCGTGCTGGTCTCTGACGACGAGATTCTGGCGGCAGAGAAACTGCTTGGCAGCACCGAGGGAATCTATTCCGAGCCGGCGGGTGTGACACCCGTCGCCGGCGTCCAGACGGCGCTCGACCGTGGGATCATCGAGCAGGACGAAACCGTCGTCGTGGTGTCTACCGGCTTCGGCCTGAAGGACACGAAAAGCGCCGAGAAGGCGACCGGTGGAGTGGATCGAATCGACCCCGACATCGCGGAGGTCGAAGGCCTGTACGGCACGGCCGAGGAAGCCGCGGCCGACGATTGAGCAGGCCGAAAAGGGATATCGACACCTATCGAGTCGGCGGCCAGCGACCTACAGGTAGCCGTCCGCGAACTCGTCGATCATCAACCGCCGGTCCTCGCCAAGCGGATAGAGAATCGGGCACTGGCAGCCAGTTTCCGCATACTCACGGACCTTCTCTCGGCACTGTTCGGGCGTGCCGCTGGCGGTGAGTTTGTGAACTACGTCGTCCGGAATGAGGTGCATCCCCTCTTTGATGTCGTCCTTGTCGGCCGGCCACCCGCCGATGGTTTCGCCCACCTCGTCGATGAGGTCCTGGCTGACGCCGCTGGCTTTCATAATGTGGGGCTGTTGTCCGAGATACTGCGTGATGAGTTCGCGGGCGTTGTCCAGCGCCTTCTCCTCGTCGTGGTCCATCGAACAGACGACTAACTGGGGCCGGTCGATGTCGTCGAGCGAGCGGTCGCCGCGCTCCGCCCCGGTCTCCAGTGCGTCGAGGGCCTTCTCGTTGTACTCCGGGCTGACGAGGTAGTTCAGCAGCGCCCCGTCAGCGAAGTGACCAGTGAGTTCCAGCATCTTGAACCCGGTCCCGCCGACGTACACCGGGACGGTTCGCGGCCCGTCGTCGCCGTGGACCACGTCCAGCTCCACGTCGCGCATCTGGACGAACTCCCCGTCGTAGGTGACGTTCTCCATGTCCAGCAGGTCCTGTGTCACCTCGACACACTCGCGCATCGCCCGCAGTGCGCCGCTGCGGTCGATGCCGACTTTCTCGGCCAGCGGGTCCCACCAGGCCCCGATGCCGCACATGATGCGGTCCGGACCGGCGAGTTCCTCCAGCGTGCTCATCGTCTGCGCGATCAGCGCCGCGTTGCGCGTCCAGTTGTTGATGACGCCGGTGCCGAGTTTGATGTCGTCGGTGACCGCGGCGTACGCGCCGAGCGGGGACACGGCGTCGCGTGCCAGCCGCGATTCGGCTTGCCAGATCTCGTCGATACCCTGCTCCTCCGCGTACTGTACGAGTTCCACGTTCTCTTCCAGCGAGTGTTTGTCCTGCAAGTAGATCCCGACACGGTCGCCTCTCTCGAAGACCTGATTGGCGCTCATGAGACATGCTGAATTCTTCGAATGCCGATAAATAGATTTGGCCACACACACGGTCTGTGGCAGGTGTGGCCGCTCGATTCGGTCCGTACCCGACTATCCGTTAATCCGTCTCGCGGCTGTAGGACTGCAACAGCGCCGAGGGGACCGCGAGCTGGTCGCTCTTGGTTCGGATGACGGCGTAAGCCAGTACGAGAATCGTCGCCAGATACGGGTACGTCCCCATGATCTGTGGGTTCATGAGGAACTCAACGATGGGATTGATAACCCCGGCGAGTGGCGCGTCAGGACCCACCGTCAGCGAGATGGACTGCGAGCGGATTCGGAGCGCGTCGAGCAGGCCGAACAGGTAGGCTCCGACCAGCATCCGGCGGGGCCGCCACTGTGCGAAGATGACCAGCGCGACGGCGATCCAGCCACGGCCCGCGGTCATGCCGGGGACCCAGAGCTGTGAGAACGCCAGCGAGAGGTGTGCCCCGGCCGCGCCGGCGAACCCGCCGCCGATGAGTACCGCGAGATACCGCAGTCTGAACACGGAGACACCCATCGTGTCCGCCATCTCGGGGTCTTCGCCGACGGCTATCATCTCCAGTCCGAGGTTCGAGTGGTACAGGAAGTACCAGACCACGACCAGCAAGCCGAGCGCGAGGTAGTCCGTCGCCGTGCTCCGGAAGAAGGCCTCACCGATGACCGGGATATCGACGAGATACTGTCCGACAAACGGGAGCGTCATCTGCGGGAAGCCGTCGATGGACTCCTCGACCCAGCCGGAACCGAAAAACGTCGTGAGACCGGTCCCCAGCAGTGTCAGCATGACGCCGCTGATGACCTGGTTCGACTTCAGCGTGATACAGAGGAACGCGTGGACCAGCGCGAGCACCATCCCGAGGAGGATGCCGACGCCGAACCCGAGCCAGTGACTCCCCGTGAGGACGGTAGTGATGAACCCACCGAGCGCACCGACGAGCATCATCCCTTCGACGCCGAGGTTGAGAACGCCCGCCCGCTCGCTAATGAGTTCCCCCATCCCGGCGAGGAGTAGTACCGTCGCCGCCTGAACGGTGGCATCGAGCAGTCCGGCGATGAAACTCACCATCAGTCGTCACCCCGTTGTGGCTGGGCCGGTGTCTCCGCTGGCCCGCGTTTTACGTCGATACCGACACGGTAGCTCTTGAAGAACTCCGCAGTGATGAGGAAGAGGATGACCAGCGCCTGGATGATCTCGACCAGCGCCGCGGGCACGCCAAAGGCCACTTCCATGCTCGACCCGCCGACGAACAGCACAGCGAAGAACAGCCCCGCGAGCATCACCTTGAACGCGCTGTTGCGACCCAGCAGCGCAATCGGAATTGCGGTGAAGCCGTACCCCGGTTCGAACCCGGCGCGGTAGCGACCCTGTGCGCCGGCAATTTCGCTGATGCCGCCCATGGCAGCGAACGCGCCCCCGACGACGAACACCAGGAGGTACACGTAGAACTTGCTCATGCCCGCCTGCTGGGCGGCCTCGTCGTTCGAACCGACGAACGTGATTTCGAACCCGAGTCGCGTTTTCGTCATCAGGACGTAGGTCACCACGACCATGCAGACGGCGACGAGTAAGCCGGCGTGGACGCCGCCGAACAGCTCCGGAATCGTCGCGGCCTCGGAGAACCGCTCGGACTGCGGGAAGTTCCCCGTCCCGCCCTGCATCGGTCCCCTGAGCAGGTAGCTCTGGATTGCGAGCGCGACGAACGTCAGTAGTAGCGACGTGATAATCTCGTTGACGTCCCATCTCGCGCGCAGGTAGGCCGGAATGCCCGCCCAGATACCGCCGGCGACGGCCGCGGCGACGAACATCAGCGGGACCAGTGCGAGCCCCGGGAGCGAGACGTTCAGCCCGACCCAGGTTCCGGCAAGCGCACCGGCGACGAGTTGCCCCTCGGCCCCGATGTTGAACAGTCCTGCCTTCAACGGGAGGTACACCGCCAGGCCCGTGAGAATCAGCGGTACCGCCTTCGTCAGCGTCTCTCTGAGACCGAACTCGGTAAAGAGCGTGTCGACGAACATCGTCGCGTACGCCGCGACGGGGTTCACGTCGAGGACGACGAGTGCGATGGCACTCACTGCCAGCGCGGCCAGCACGGTGAACACGGGCGTCCCGTACGCCAGCCAGACGGGGATGTCCTCGCGTGCGTCGACGTTTACTGCGACGTTCATCAGCTCTCACCCTCCTGTGTGACCCCGGACTGGGGCGGCGACGCAACCGTTTCGTCGTCGCCGTCACCGCCGGTCATCTCCAAGCCGATCCGTTCCCGGTCTGCTTCGGCCGGTGTCGTTTCGTAGACGAACTCGCCCTCGTAGACGACGAGAATCCTGTCGCTCAGGTCGAATATCTCGTCGAGGTCTTCCGAGAGCAGGATGATGCCAGTTCCTGCCTTCCGTTGTTCGAGCAGCGTCTCCCTGATGAACTCGATTGCTCCGACATCCACGCCACGGGTCGGTTGGTTCGCGATGAGCAGGTCCGGGTCGCGGTAGATTTCCCTGGCCAGGATGAGCTTCTGGAGGTTCCCACCGGAGAGGTCGCCGGCGTTGGTCTCGGTGACGTCGCTGACACCGCGGACATCGAACTCCTCGACCAGCGTCTCGGCGTACTCCCGGAGTTCCCCGTAGTCCAGAAACGGGCGGTCGCCGAACCGGCCGTCCCTGAAGTCTTTCATCGTGGCGTTGTGCATCACCGAGAGGTCCTCGGCACAGCCGTACTGGAGTCGGTCCTCGGGGACGAACGAGACGCCGCTGTCGACGAACGTTTTCGGTTTCGCGCCGGTGATGTCCTCGCCGTTGACCAGTAACTCGCCGGCTGTCACGTCGCGAATACCGGCCATGACTTCGGCGAGTTCCTTCTGGCCGTTACCGCTTACGCCCGCAATCCCGACGATTTCACCCTGCCGAACCGTCAGGTCGATACCGGAGAGAGCTTCGATATCCCGATTATCGGTGGCTTTGACCCCGCGTGCACGCAAAACTGGGTCACCGAGGTCGACCGCTTCCCTGTCTATGTCAAACAGCACTTCGCGGCCGACCATCATCTCTGCGAGGTCTGCCCGTGAGACTGACGACACCGCAGCGGTACCGACGTTTTGCCCCTCTCGAAGAACCGTCACCCGGTCGACGATGGCGTCGACTTCCGTGAGCTTGTGGGTGATGAAGATTATCGAGAGACCCTCGTCAGTCAGCCGTTCGAGCGAGTCGAAGAGCCGCTCCGCCTCAGTGGGTGTGAGAACTGCTGTCGGTTCGTCGAGAATCAGGAGGTCGACATCCCGGTACAGCGCTTTGAGTATCTCGACACGCTGTTGCTGGCCGACGTCGAGCTCCCAAATCTTCGCGCTTACGTCGATGTCGAACCCGTACTGGTCCGCCAGGTCCTGAATCCGCTGTTCGGGGACATCGAGACCGAGCGAGAACTGGCCGGCCAGCGACTGGACGAGGCTGTTGTTCCGGACCGTCGCCGGGAGCCAGCTGCCCTCGGCATCGCTGCGGAACGCCGTGGCCGGTTCACGCTCACCGAGCACGACGTTTTCGGCGACTGTCAGGCGTGGTATCAGCATGAAGTGCTGGTGGACCATCCCGATCCCGGCGTCGATAGCGTCCTGTGGCGACTCCAGGTCGAGTCGCTCGCCGTCGAGATAGATATCGCCGTCGTCCTGAGAGTAGAGCCCATACAGAACCTTCATCAGCGTGCTTTTTCCCGCGCCGTTTTCACCAAGGAGGCCGTGGATTTCCCCGCGCTCGACGGAGAGGTCGATGTGGTCGTTGGCGACGACCCCAGGGAACTCCTTCAGAATCCCCTCCATCCTGAGCGTGGTGTGTTCGGACATGCTCTCTGATCTTGGCCGGGTATCAACAATGTAGTGGCATAATTGTTTCCAAAGGTAGCCATATTCGCCGTCCAGAACAGGAAATGCCGGACATTTGCCAAGTATTAGTTGTTGTGTGTTAGCGTCCGTTGTCGACGCTCATCCAGTCTGTCGTGACAGCCAGTAGGATGAACATATGCTGTAGATAGTCACCAGATCAAGTATGATAGTGCCGATTTTGTGGCGTATATTTTGAAAATAGGTAGAAAAAGCTGCACGAACGGGACAATTTAAGTGATTGTTTCTGCAATGGGCACCCGGATAGTGAATGGTTGACAAGAAACACACCAAATCGAGACGGGAGCTACTGACAGCACTTGGGGCAGCAGGAATTACCGGACTCGCCGGTTGTAGCGGTGGGGGTGACGGGGGAGATGGCGAAGCAGCCACCGACACCGCCGATGGCGGGGCTGCTGACGGGACCACAACCGGTAGTGACGGTGGGTCCGGAACGGATTCGGTCACGGCCGCCTGGGTGTACAACTCGGAGGTCGGGGACCTCGGCTGGTCCTGGGCCCACAACGAGGGTCGGGAGGCGGTCGCAGAAGAATACGACTGGCTGAAGACGGAGTACACCGAGGCTGTCGCCCCGGCCGATTCCGAGCGGGTGTTCGAACAGTACGCACAGGGAGACGCCGATATCATCTTCGGCTGTACGTTCGAGTACCAGGACCCGATGGCGTCCGTCGCGGAGCAGTACCCCGACACGTACTTCGAACACAACACCGGCTACCTGACGATGGAGAACATGGGCCGGTACATGGGCCGGATCTATCAGCCTCGATATCTCGCCGGACAGGCCGCCGGTACCGTCACGGAGACAGATACGCTGGGATACGTGGCGGCGTTCCCGATTCCCGAGGTCATCCGTGGCATCAACGCCTACGCGCTCGGGGCCGCGTCTGTCAACGACAGCGCGACGCTGAAGGTCAGATGGACGAACTCCTGGTTCGACCCGCCGACCGAAAGCGAGGCGGCGAACGCCCTGCTGGACGAGGACGTCGACGTGATGGCCCAGCACCAGGACTCCCCCGCCGCGCTCCGAGCGGCCTCCGATGCGGGTATCTGGGCGACTGGCTACGACGCTCCCATGGGCGACATCGCCGGCGAGAACTATCTCACCTCCCCGATCTGGCACTGGGAAGAGTTCTACGGCCCGACAATCGAGTCTGTCAGGGACGGAACCTGGGAGTCCGACGCGTACTGGGAGGGGATCGACTCAGGCATCTGTAGTCTTGACGACTGGGGGCCGGACGTGCCTCAGGAAGCGAAGGACACCGTCTCGGAGTCACGGTCGGCGATACTCGACGGGGATCTGGATGTCTGGGCCGACTCGGCGTTCGAAGGCGAGAGCGACGAGTTCCTCTTCCAGCAGATGAGCAGTTACGTCGACGCTGTCGAGGGGGAGGTCCCGAACTGATTCTGCCACCGGCACACAGCTGACGTACTCACCTCCGGTTACTGGGCCTTTCAGACGGCTGTGACCACGGTCGTAGTAGTATCGAGCCACGAAGACGATTTTCGGGCACGTTCATCCGAATATATTTGTTCGCTGCAAGGTCAAAGATGGTATCTCTTAAGTAGGAGTTTTCGCTACGTCTACCCAGTTCAGTAATGGTGAATACCAACCGAACGATATCGCGGCGAGAGATGCTGGGTGCCCTCGGGGCGTCAGGGGTAACCGCGCTAGCCGGCTGTAGTGGTGGCGACAGCGGGAGCGACGACGGTGATTCGACTGATGGCACTACGACCGGTAGCGACGGAGGCTCCGGGTCCGATTCGGTCACCGCCGCCTGGGTGTACATCTCAGAGGTCGGCGACCTCGGGTGGTCCCATGCACACGACGAGGGGCGAAAGGCGGTCGACGAGAAGTACGACTGGCTGGAAACCGAGTACACGGAGGCTGTCGCGCCGGAAGACTCCGAGCGCGTCTTCGAGCAGTACGCGCAGGGTGACGCCGACATCGTCTTCGGGACGACGTTTGGCTACCAGGACCCGATGTTCACCATCGCGGAACAGTACCCCGACACGTACTTCGAGCACGCGACCGGCTACCGCACCCGAGAGAACATGGGGCGGTACATGGGCCGGATTTACCAGCCCCGGTATCTGGCCGGACAGGCCGCCGGAATGGTGACAGAGAACAACACTATCGGCTACGTCGCCGCGTTCCCGATTCCCGAAGTCATCCGCTCGATTAACGCGATGGCGCTCGGCGCGCGGTCAGTGAACCCCGACGCGACGTTCAAAATCCGGTGGGTCAACGCGTGGTTCGACCCACAGACCTCCAAGCAGGCGGCCAACTCGCTCATCGACGAGGGCTGTGACGTTATCTCACAGGAGCAGGACTCCCCGGCTCCGGTCAGAGCGGCCAACGAGGCGGACGTGTGGGCCTCCGGCTACAACGCGCCGATGGGCGAGTTCGGCGGCGACAACTACCTCGTCTCTCCAGTGTGGAACTGGGAAGAGATCTACGACCCGACCATCTCCGCAGTCCGGGACGGGACCTGGGAATCCGACGCTTTCTGGGGCGGCATGGAGACGAACCTCCCCGCACTCGACGAGTGGGGACCGGAGGTCCCACAGGAAGTCAAAGACACCGTCGCCGAGACGGAAGAGCAAATCGTCAACGGCGAACTCGACGTCTGGGCCGGCTCCGAGTTCGAGGGCGAGAGCGACGAGTTCCTCTTCCAGGAGATGAACAGTTTCATCGACGCCGTCGACGCCGACGTGCCGGAGTAAGACAGTCCGACCTCAGCGGTCGTATTTCAGCCACGGATTGCCACAGCGGTGGCTAGCAGTCGGCCAATCAATCGGGTGCCGACAGGGCGGCCATCTAGTCATCAGCAGCACGGTCGAGTGCCGGACGGGACGCACCACCCCACTCCTCATAGCTCCGAAGCACCGTGCCGTTTCGCTCGCCGGTCAGTTCGCCGTCCCGGACCGCAACCTCGCCGCCAACGAGGACGTACTCCATCCCGTCGGAGAACTGGAACGGGTCCTCGTAGGTCGCGTTCGCCGACACCGAATCGAGGTCGAAGGCCACGAGGTCCGCGACGTACCCCTCCCGGACGTATCCGCGGTCCCTGAGGCCGAGGATATCAGCCGGGTTGCCCGCGGCCTTGTACGCCATCAGTTCCGGCGGGAGTACGTCCCGTTCGCGGACGTACCGTTCGAGGATGCGACTGAACGCCCCGATGGCCCGCGGGTGGGGTTTTCCACCGAAGATACCGTCCGTGCAGAACGTACCGCGGTCGTCCGCGAGGAACCGTTCGATGTCGTCTTCGGCCATCACGAAGTCGGCCATCGTCACGTCCAGTTCTTCGGTGACGAGCAAGTCACACATCGCATCAACCGGCTCACGGCCCATCTCAGCGGCGATATCCTCTATGGTGTCACCCTGGTGGCGACCGCTCCCCGTCCGCGTTATGAGAATATTATCCCACGAACCGGCGGCGTACGCGAGGTTCTCCCAGTCCCCTGGCTGTGAGATGTCAGCGGCGATGCGGTCCCGAACTGCCGCGGAGTTGAGACGGTGACGGATGGCCTCCGAATCGCCCCGCCGTGCCCACGGCGGCAACAGCGCGGTGAGCATCGTCGAGCCGGCCGTGTAGGGGTACTGGTCGAAGGTGACGCGGTGGCCCCGGTCGACAGCGTCGTCGAACAGGTCGAGCACGGCCTCTGAATCGCCCCAGTTCTGCTGGCCGCCGACTTTGAGATGGGAGACATGGGCGTGACAGCCGCCGCGCCGACAGATGTCGAGATACCGGTCGATAGATTCGACCACGCGGTCCGTCTCGTTCCAGACGTGGGAAATCATGAAGGAGTCACGCTTGGCGAGGGTGTCCGCGAGCGCCACCAGTTCGTCGTCGCGAGCGTACGAACTCGGCGGGTAGATCATCCCCTTTGACATACCGAACGCGCCCTGTTCCAGTGCCACTTCGAGTTCCTGTCGAATGGCGTCGAGTTCACCAGGCGCTGTGTCGTGGTCGGACGTTGGTCTGTCCAGCCGTCGACTGGTGACTGGCCCGGCGGCGACGACGTGTTCACCGCCGAGTGGGCGGTCCTCGAACCCGGCCAGCATCGACCTGATGTTGCCGTGTGGGGCGTAGTACGCACAGTTGACGGCTGAGTCGGCGGATTCGAGCGCCGCGAGGTAGCCGTCAACGGTGTGCCAGGGCCACGTTTCGCCGAGCGTGCCGTCGAGTGATTTGACCCGTTGTGCCCATTCGTCGGTAAGGTTCGGTGGCACCGGGGCGACGCTGACCCCGTCCTGACCGAGGACTTCCGTTGTGATTCCCTGCGTCAGTTTCTCCTCCGCATCGGGATGCTCGAACAGTCGGAGCTCGGAATGCGCGTGCATATCGATAAACCCCGGCGCGAGATACGACCCGTCGAGGTCGACCACGCGGTCGGCGTCGAGGGGGGCCTCGCTGATTGTTTCGATTCGGCCGTCGGCGACACGCACGCTCGCAGTGAACGAGGGGCGACCGCTCCCGTCCAGCACCCGCGCGTCTCGGAACGCGATAGACGCGGCACTCGGTTCGGTCATGTCTGCCGACTCGCGGAACGGTCGTTTGGCTCTTTCGGTGGTCTCAACCGTGTGTGACGGCGGGCGAGCGCGTGCCACACATGTCTGTCAGCCTGTGTGGCACTACCCCGACCCAATCTTCAATACGACACCGCGGAACAGCTACCCAATGCCATCTGTCAATCTCGATAGCGAGCGGTTCAGACAGCGCTTCGATACGTTCAACAAGATCGGCGCGACAGAACGGGGCGGGGTGAACAGGCCGAGCCTGTCCGACGAGAACAAGGCGGCCCGTGATACGCTCGTCGAGTGGTTCCGCGAGGCCGGGCTGAAAGTCCGTATCGACACGATGGGCAACATCTTCGGTCGGCGAGCGGGAACTGACAGCGACGCCGCACCGGTCCTGTTCGGGTCACACATCGACAGCCAGTACAACGGTGGGCGCTACGACGGCGTCGTGGGCGTCCTCGGCGGGCTGGAGGTCGTCGAGGCGTTCAACGACGCCGGCGTGACGACTGAGCGCCCGCTGGAGGTCGTCGCCTGGAGCAACGAGGAGGGCGTCCGTTTTCAGCCGGATATGCTCGGCAGCGGCGTCTACTGTGATATCTTCGACCTCGACTACGCGTACGAGCGCGAGGACAAGGACGGCAAGCGGTTCGGCGCCGAACTCGAACGCATCGGCTACAAAGGCGAGACTCCCTGCGAACCGCACGACATCCACTGCTACTTCGAAATGCACGTCGAGCAGGGGCCGTTTCTCGAACAGCAGGACATCCCCGTCGCCGCTGTCGAAGGCGTGTTCGGCTTTTCCTGGCTGAACGTCACCTTCGAGGGGCAGGCCAACCACGCCGGACCGACGCCGATGGATATGCGTCACGACGCGTTCGTGGCGACGGCGGACGTAACCCGCGCGGTCCGACGGATCACGGCGACCGAGGGAACGGACCTCGTCGGCACGGTCGGCAGCGTCGACGTGTGGCCGAACGCCATCAACGTCATCCCCGAGACGGTCGAGTTCACGCTCGATTTCCGCTCGTACGACGACGCGGTGGTCGACGGGGCCGTCCAACAGATCAGGGAGGAGGTCGCCCACGCGGCCGAGCGCGAAGGGCTCGAATACGAGATCGAGGAGATAATGCGGGTCGACGCGGACCCGTTCGACCAGGATTGCATCGACACGGTCGTCGAGGCCGCCGAGACGGTCGGCTGTGAGTACACGCAACTGGTCAGCGGCGCGGGCCACGACGCGAACTACCTCAACAAGATAACCCCGACGAGCATGATTTTCGTCCCGAGCGTCGACGGGATCAGCCACCGCGAGAGCGAGTTCACCGAGTGGGACGACATCGTCACCGGGACAGAGGTACTGCTGAACGCCGTGCTGGCGAAGGCCGCCGAGTGACTAGTTCCGTTCTCAGAGAATAGGTGTCACAGATTTGCCAAACGTCACACATTGACTAGCGCATCTGCCGCGACTGTGTCAACCTAGTGCCGTGTAGTGGGCCGTGCCCGTGATATCGTCTGGCAATATTGCGTTCAGACACCTGTGAAGCATACATATATGAGAGAGTGTTGCACACCTGTTCACTGACAGGCGTGTGTACGTAGCACATACCGAAAACCGGAGGGTACGCTGTGGATATTGAACTCACAATCAACGGCGAGCGAACGAGAGTCGAAGCCGGGTCGGCGGAGGACCTGGCGACGGTTTTGAGACAACACGGCTACATCGGCGTGAAATGTGGCTGCGACGGCGGAGCCTGCGGTGCATCGAAGGTGTTCGTCGACGGCGAGGTGCGCATGGCCTGCGGAATGGCCGCGGCGGACGCCGACGGGAGTGAGATACAGACCGTCGCAGCGCTCGGAACACAGGACGACCTGCACCCGGTCCAGCAGGCGTTCGTCGACAACTTCGCCGTCCAGTGCGGGTTCTGTATCCCAGGGATGGTAATCCAGGCGGTGGCGCTGCTGGATTCGAATCCCGACCCGACGGAGCGAGAAGTCCGTGAGGCGCTGGACGACAACGTCTGTCGCTGTACCGGCTATCAGAAGCCGGTCGAAGCCGTCCTGGACGCGGCGGGCAGGACGCGGGGCGAGGAGTCGGTGGCAGCGGACGGCGGCCGGTCGGTCGATGGGGCCCCGCGCAGAGCCGAGTCGACCGGCTGCTGTGGAGGTGAGTGCGATGAGTGACGACGACGAGACAGCCAAGGCCGACGGCGGCACGGCCTCGCAGTCAGAGACCGTCGAAGACGAGCGGTACGAGGAGCACCCGCTGGAGTGGGACGAACCCGACAACAACGACAAGGCCCCCGACGAGCGCGACAGCGTCTCTCACCGGACGGAGAAGTACGACGACCGAAAGCTCGTCACCGGGCAGGCGAAGTACACCGCCGACTACGAGGCGCGGTATCCGGACCTCGCATACGCAGCGGTCGTCCGGAGCGAAATCCCACATGGCCGCGTAACCGATATCGACACGAGCGCGGCCGAGGCGATGGACGGCGTCGACGCGGTCCTGACGCCGGAATCCGACGCGGTCCCGGACACGAAATACACCAGTGCCGGGCAGTCCTACCCCGAGCCGAGCCCGTGGGACATGCGCGTGCTGAACGAGCACGTCCGTTACATCGGTGACCCGATTGCCGCTGTCGCGGCCGAAGACCGGTCGACCGCGACCGCCGCCGTCGAGGCTATCGAGGTATCCTACGAGGAGGACGACTACGTCACCGACCCCGAGGACGCCTTCGACGAGGATGCGCCGCAGTTGTTCGAGGACGGCGAGGTCGAGAACGAGATTGTCGGCCACGACTACGACCGTAACCGGATGGCCCACATCGGGGGCGAACTCGGCGACGTGGACGCGGCACTCGACGGCGACACCCACGTCCACGAGACCGAATGGGAAACGATTCGCCAGTCCCACGCCAACGTCGAGAAACACACCTCGCTGGCCTACACGGACGAGGACGACCGCCACGTCCTCATCACCAGCACGCAGGTGCCGAACCACACACGCCGCCAGCTCGCCCACCTGTTCGATATCCCGATCCGCGACATTCGCGTGACGAAGCCGCGGGTGGGCGGCGGCTTCGGCGGCAAGCAGGCGATGGTCGTCGAGCCGATTCCGCTCGCGCTGTCGCTCGCCACCGACCGCCCGGTGCTGTACGAAGCCAGCCGCGAAGAGGAGTTCTACGCGATGCGCTCGCGCCACCCGATGAAAGTCCGGGCCCGGACGGCCGTGACCGACGACGGCGACATCGAAGCCATCGACCTGTACGCGCTGTCGAACACCGGCGCGTACGGCAGCCACGGCATGACCGTCGCGGGCAACGTTGGCAGTAAGCCGATGCCGCTGTACTCGAAGGTCCCCAACGCCCGCTTCGAGGCCGATATCGTCCACACGAACACGCCCCAGACCGGCGCGATGCGGGGCTACGGCGCGCCACAGGGCACGCTCGCGCTGGAAGGCCACCTCGACGAAGTGGCCCGCGATCTCGATCTCGACCCTATCGAATTCCGGCGACGGCACCACATGGAGGTCGGCGACCTCGACGAGATTGCGGGGATGATGGGCGGTGAGGGGGCGAACCGCCGTATCCGCTCGTGCGGCCTCGACGAGTGCATCGAGCGCGGGAAGGACGCTATCGGCTACGACGACCTCGAACAGCCCGACGACGACCACCTGCACCGCGGTGTCGGGATGGCGCTGTCCGCGCAGGGGACCGGCGTCGCCGGCGACGAACTCGGGGCCGCCCAGATAATGATGAACGAGGACGGGAGCTTCCACCTGCAGGTCGGCGGCGTCGACATCGGGACCGGCGCTGACACGGCGTTCCTCCAGATTGCCGCGGAAGTACTGGGCTGTGACGAGGACGACATAATCGTCAAATCGTCCGATACAGACGTAACGCCCTTCGACTACGGTGCGTACGCCTCCTCGACAACGTACATCAGCGGTATGGCCGTGAAGAAGGCCGCAGAGGACGCGAAAGAGCGGATTCTCGACTGGGGATCGAAACTGCTAGACGAACCAGTCGAGGCTCTGGAAACCGGCGGCGGGACGGTGTATAGCGAGACCAGCGGTGATTCGGTCACGCTCGAAGAGATCGGCTACGAGGCGGCGTACGGCGACGAGGAGCGCGAACACATCCTGGGGAAGGGGACTCACTGCACCGAGGAGAGTCCCCCGCCGTTCGCCGCGCAGTTCGCCGACGTGACGGTCGACGAGACCACCGGCGAGTTCGAGGTGCACAAACTGGTCGTCGCGGTCGACTGCGGCGTCGCCATCAACCCCGGGATGGCAGAAGGACAGATCGAGGGCGCGAACCACATGAGCTACGAGATGGCCGTCAGCGAGGGGATTACGCTCGACGACGAGGGACGGGCAGAGGTAGCTGATTTCGACGAGTACGGACTGCCGTCGGCGACCGAGACGCCGCCCATCGAATCTATTCTGGTCGAAACCCACGAGCCGACCGGTCCCTTCGGTGCGAAATCGGTCGCCGAGGTCCCGACCAACACGGTCCCGCCGGCGCTGTCTAACGCCATCCGGGACGCCGTCGGTGTCCGTATCCGGGAGATGCCGATTACCGCCGAGAAAATCGAGGCAAAACTGGACGAGCGCGAAGCCAGACTCGGAGACCTGTGACAGTCACGGCAACAGAACCGGTGTGGCGGCGTGGCATATCGCAAATCCGCGATAGCTATTTACCGTTCTGTTCGTCACGTTGCTGACATAGCCACCGAGCTGATGAGCCATATGGAAATCGAACTGGAAATAAACGGTGTGGAACAAACGGTCGAAGCCTCGAAATCCGATTCGCTTCTCGATGTCCTTCGGCGGAACGGGTACACCGGAGCGAAGCGGGGGTGTGACACCGGCGCGTGTGGCTTCTGTACGGTGCACGTCGACGGCGAGCCGGTGAAATCCTGCGTCGAGCCGGTGACGAAAGTACGGGACGCATCGGTCGAGACAATCGAAGGGCTGGGCGAACAGGACGACCTGCACCCGGTCCAGCAGGCATTCGTCGACAACACCGCGTTGCAGTGTGGGTTTTGCATCCCGGGGATGATCATGCGCGCGACGGCGCTGCTAGAGACGAACCCGGACCCGACCGAACAGGAAGTCCGGGAAGCGCTGTCGGACAATCTCTGTCGGTGTACCGGCTACAAGAAGATCGTCGAAGCGGTGCTAGACGCCGCCGAGCGGATGGACGGCGGGACAGTCGCCGCCGACGGTGGGAAGGCATTCGAAGGCAACGAGAGGGTCGCAAATTCGACCGAGTGTGCAGTCAACGACTGCGACTGCATGGAGGGCGGTCAGTGAGCGATTCCGACCGGGCTCGGGAGACGAGCGAGCAGCCCGACAGGACAGGGGTGGAAGACGCGGCCCCTGCCGAAGCCGAGAAGGAGTCAGAGGCGGACGTGGCACGCGAACCCGACCGGAAGCCCGAATCCGAGCGCGACGCCATTACCGTAGACGAGGAGAAAGACGACGCGCGGAAGATCGTGACCGGAGAGGCCCGTTACACGGCGGACTACCGCGACCGGTTTCCGGACCTCGCGCACGGGAAGGTAGTTCGCAGCGACATCGCCCACGGGTACGTCGAATCGGTCGACACGAGCGCCGCCGAGGCGATGGACGGCGTCGACGCCGTCATCACGCCGTTCGACGACGTGGTCCCGCACAAACTGTACTCCAGTTCGGGCCAGTCCTATCCCGAGCCGAGCCCGTGGGACCTGAAAGTGCTGCGCGAGCACGTCCGATTCGTCGGCGACCCGGTCGCCGCCGTGGCGGCAGACGACCCGGAAACGGCCGACCGCGCCGCACGGAAAATCGAAGTCGAATACCGGGAACTGGACGCCGTGTTCGACCCCGAGGAGGCTTTCGACGATGACGCGCCACAACTGTTCGAGGCCGACGACGTGGAGAACAAGCAGTCGGGCGCGGACTACAGTAGAAACCTCGAATCACACTTCGAGGGGGAGCTCGGTGACGTGGAGGCAGCGTTCGAACGGGCCAGCAACGACGAGGAGCGGCACGTCATCGAGACGGAGTGGGAAACGCCGTACCAGTCCCACTGCGTCCCGGAACCCCACACGACCATCGCCTACACCGACGAGGACGACCGACACACGTTCATCACGGCGACACAGGTCCCCTTTCACACCCGCCGCCAGATAGCCCACCTGTTCGACGTGCCCATCCGCGACGTGCGGGTGAAGAAGCCGCGTATCGGCGCGGGGTTCGGGTCGAAACAGGAGATGGCGATAGAACCAATCGCGTTCGCGCTGCACCTCGCGGCCGGCCGACCGGTCAAACTGGAGATGAGCCGTCAGGAGGAGTTCACCGCGCTTCGCTTTCGCCACCCGATGCGGATGCAGATGCGGACCGCGGTGACGGACGACGGCGACATCGAGGCGATGGACCTCTACACGCTGTCGAACACCGGGGCCTACGGCACCCACGGTATGACCGTCGCGAACAACGTCGGGACGAAGCCGCTCCCCATCTATCCCCGGGTCCCGAACGTCCGCTTTTCAGGGGACGTGGTACACACGAATCTCCCGATGGGCGCGGCGATGCGGGGCTACGGCGCGCCACAGGGGCACTTCGCCGTCGAAGCACACATGGACGAGGTGGCCCGCCGCCTCGACTTCGACCCCATCGAGTTCCGCCTGCAGAACGCGGTGCGAGAGGGCGACCTCGACCGGAGCGTCGCAATTCTGAAAGACGGCGACCGCTTCACCCGGGAGATCCGCTCGTGTGGCATCCGCGAATGTGTCGAACGCGGGAGGGAAGTCATTGGCTACGACGACCTCGAACAGCCCGAGTCGGACCACCTGCACCGCGGCGTCGGGATGGCGCTCATCGCCCAGGGCAGCGGCGTCGCAGGCAAGGAACTCGGCGCGGCGCAGGTGCAGATGAACGAGGACGGGAGCTTCCACCTGCAGGTCGGCGGCGTCGACACCGGCACAGGTGCGGACACGATGTTCTCCCAGATTGCCGCCGAGGTGCTGGGCTGCACTCCCGAGGATATCGTTGTCATCGCCGCCGACACCGACCTGACGCCGTTCGACTACGGTGCGTACGCTTCCTCGACGACGTACATCAGCGGCCGCGCGGTCAAGAACGCCGCCGAAGACGCCAAAGAGCGGCTGCTGGAGTGGGGGTCGAACCTGCTCGACGAGCCGCCGGACGTGCTCGACACCGGCGACGGCGGCGTGTACAGCGAGCGGAGCGGAAACCGAGTCTCGCTGGAGGAGATCGGCTACGAAGCGACCTACGGCGATGACGAGCGCGAACACATCCTCGGAGACGGGAACCACTCGACCGACGAGAGCCCGCCGCCCTACGGCGCGCAGTTCGTCGACGTGACCGTCGATACGGAGACCGGCGAGTACGAACTCAACAAGCTGGTGTTTGCGGCCGACTGCGGCGTCGCCATCAACCCCGCGCTGGTAGAGGGGCAGATCGAGGGCGGCGAGCACATGAGCCTCGAATACGCCACCAGCGGCGACCTCACCTTCGACGAGGACGGCAACCCGGAAGTGCTCGGCTTCCGCCAGTACGGGATGCCACGGACGACGGACCACCCTGAGATGGAGACCATCCTCGTCGAAACCCACGAGCCTACGGGTCCGTTCGGCGCGAAGTCTATCGCGGAACTCCCGACGAACGGTGTCCCGCCGGCGCTCTCGAACGCCATCCGCGACGCCGTCGGCGTTCGGCTGACCGACCTACCGTTCACTGCGGAGGACGTGACGGCGGCACTCCACGAGCAGTCTGCTGGCGATGAGTGAGTTGGTTTCGAACAGTTTTCGTCCGATTAATATCACACATGGAGTGTTTTTTGTTGTGTCGAGCAAACTATTAAGAGCAGGTCGGCAAAATTTCGACAGTATGGCGTACATCGGGTTTCTGCTGACAGGCGGTCCCTTCGACAGCGAGCGGTGGCGCACCGCCTACGAGCTGGGGCGAGCGGCGCTGGACCGGGGCCACGAGGTGAGCTACTTCCACTACCTCGACGGCGCGCTGGTCCCCGTCGCCGACCAGACCCTCCCCGGCTGTTCGGACAGCGGACTGTACGACGAGATGCCCACAGAGAAGTTTCAGGAGCTTATCGCGGATGGTGCCGAAGTCATCTGCTGTGGACTCTGTGTCGACGCGCGGGGAATCGATGCGCCGGCCGACTACCCCGAGGGCGTCGAAGTCGGGCTGCTTCCGGACCTCGCGGACATCATCGGCGAGGCCGACCGGGTGGTTTCGCTATGAAGCGAGACGTCGTCGTCTTACTCACCCGCGCTCCGTACGGACGAGTCCACATCCCGGAGGGGCTGCGTGCCGCCCGCGGCGTCGCGGCTGGCTTCGATATGCACGACGTGACCGTGATATTCACCCAGGACGGCGTGTACGGCGCTCGGGACGCTGTCGACCGCGAGGCGCTCAACATGAGCGGACACGTCGCCGACTTGGCGGAACAGGACGGACAGATGGTCGCGGACGGGGCGGCGATGGCCGAGCGCGGCGTCGCCGAGCGCGAGATCGCTGACGACGTAACAGTCTGGTCGGACGACCGCGTTACCGCCCGCATCCGCGACGCCGACCGGACACTGGACTTCTGACAATGCTGTATCTCATCGACAAGCCGATGGCCGAGGTCGGACTACGAACCGCCGCTGAGGACCCCGAGGCGCGTATCGTCCTGATTCAGGACGGCGTCTACCTCGCACCGGACGTCGACGCACCCGTCTCCGCAGTCGCGAGGGACGTCGACGTGCGTGGCGTCACGCTACCGTCGGATATCGACCGGATATCCTACGACGCCGTAGTCGAGAGCCTCGTCGAACAGGAGGTAAAGAGCTTCGTATGAGCCTGTTCGAACAGCTCGACGAACTGGCCGCACAGGGAGAGCCGGCGGCGCTCCTGACTATCGTCCGCAAGGACGGCAGCGCGCCGCGGGAGGTGGGCGACAAGATGATCGTCACCGCCGACGAGGAGTACGGGACTATCGGTGGCGGCACGGTCGAACACCTCGCCGTTCAGGACGCCCGATCAGTGCTTTCGGGAGCCGACGACCCCGGCGTCCGGACGTACGAACTCGAACGCGGCGGCAACACGGGCATGGTCTGTGGCGGCGAGATGGACGTGTTCATCGACCGCGTTCGCGGGCAGGCGCGGCTCTACATCGCCGGCGGCGGCCACATCAGCATGGAGCTTGCTCCGCTGGCAGAGCGACTGGGCTACGCCGTCACCGTGGTCGACGACCGCGAGGCGTACGCCGACCCGGGGCAGTTCCCCGACGACACCGACGTGATTCACGGCGACTACGACGAAGCGCTCGGCGACCTGCCGATGGGGACCGAGACAGCCGTGGCCGTCGCGACGCGGAGCGGGACGTTCGACCAGGATGCTGTCGCCGCGGCGCTGGACGGCGAGGCTGGCTACGTCGGCCTCGTCGCCAGCGAGACGAAGGCCGACCACGTCCTCGACTCGCTGGCCGAGTCGGGGTACGCCCGTCGGGACCTCAGCCGGATCCGGACGCCGGTGGGGCTCGACCTCGGCGGGAGCGGCCCGGCCGCCGTCGCGCTATCGATTCTCGCCGAAGTCAGCATGGACCGCCACGACACGACCGGCGAGCGGGCGACGCGGCTAAACCTCGAAAATCTCGTCGTCGTCCGTGGCGGCGGCGACCTCGGCAGCGGTGTCGTCTACCGGCTCCAGCAGGCCGGCTTCCCGGTCATCGTCACCGAAGTCGAACAGCCGACGGTAGTCCGGCGAGCAGTCGCTTTCGGGGCGGCGCTGTACGAGGACGAGGTGACGGTTGAAGGGGTCACTGGCCGGACAGCGGCAGATATCGACGAGGCACTCGAACTGCTCGCCGAGGATGTCGTTCCGATACTCGTCGACTCCGAAGCGACCGTCGCCGACGAACTCGACGCTACAGTACTGGTCGATGCCATTATGGCGAAAGGGAAGTTCGACACCGGCACGCGTCGGAGGGACGCCGACGTGGTTGTCGGGATGGGGCCGGGTTTCGAGGCCGGAGAGGACGTGGACGCGGTCGTCGAGACGGACCGCGGGCACGAACTCGGCCGCGTGTTCTACGACGGAACGGCAAGCGAGTACGACGGCGAGCCCGGAGAACGGCGCGGCTACACCCACGAACGGGTGCTTCGCGCGCCGGTCGATGGTAACTGGTCCCCAGCAGTCGCTATCGGTGACAGTGTCACAGCCGGCGACGTGGTCGGCACCGTCGACGACCGGCCGGTCGAGACTGAGATAGATGGGCTGGTTCGCGGTCTGGTCCACGGCGGCCTCGGCGTCAGCGAGGGCACAAAGCTCGGCGACGTCGACCCCCGCGGTGAGTCCGTCGACCCAGCGAAGATCTCCGACAAGGCGCTGTGCCTCGGCGGTGGCGTGCTGGAGGCGACGCTTCGATTGCGGTAGAACATCCCTAATCGTCGTTAGCGACGAACTTCTTCGATGGTCGGGTCGTCGAGCGTGACGCCGCGTCCAGCCGTAACACGCCCGATAGCTCGGTAGAACACGCCGGCGTCGTCGAACGCCGATTCGACGACATCGGTCGCAGCCGGCGGGACGGAGACGAACAGGCCGCCGCTGGTCTCAGCGCTCTCTCCATCAGTTAGCCCGTATCCGAAAAGCGTCGAGAGGGCGGGCGTTCCCGCGATGACCGGAAGGTGTGTCAGTTCGATACCGACGTCCGAGCGGGCGGCCACCACGCGGCTCTGCCCGGCGAGGCCGAAGCCGGTGATGTCGGTCGCGGCGGTCGCGTATTCGCGGCATGCGAGCGCAGCGTCCCGGTTCGGCGTCGTCATCCACCCGACGGCCTCGGACGCAATCCGGCCGAGCGGGCGGTCAGCGGCCTCGCGGACCGTCCCGACGAACTGCTCGTCAGTCACGCGAGTCGCTCCCATAGCCGACTGTGTCCCGAGCGGTTTGGTCAGGTAAAGCCGGTCGCCGGGGCTGGCTCCCTGCGAAGTGAGCAGGGCGTCTGGCCGTGCTGTCGCCGAGATGGCACCGCCGGCGAACGGCCACGGACTCATGATGGTGTGGCCGCCGGCGATGACGCCGTCCATCGCGTCCAGCGCGTCGGCCATGCCGGCGAGGATCGGCGACGCGCTGTCGGTCAGTTCTCGTGGGAGGCCGAGGACGACCAGACAGGCGACGTTCTCGACCGCCCCCGTGGCGAACGCATCGCTGGCGGCGTTACAGGCGGCTATACGGCCGAAGTCGTACGGGTCATCGACGATAGGCGTGAAGAAGTCCACCGTCGAGACCAGCGCGAGGTCGTCAGTGAGTTTCCGGGCAGCGGCGTCCTCACCGATGCCGAACAACAGCGCGTCGCTGTCACCCGTGAGGCCGGCATCGGCGAGCAGCGAATCGAGGTCGCTCTGGCCGACTTTGCAGGAACAGCCGTGGAGTTCCGTGTACTCCGTCAGGCAAGCCGTCTCGTCGTCTCGATCAATCTCTGTATCGGTCCCCACACTCAGGCCTCCGATAGCGACGCCATCTCGGTCACCTGGAGTTCGAGTTCGAACTCATCGGACTCGCCGGCGGTCTCCGCGGTCGTCACGTCGATGCCGTGAGTCGTACACATCCGCCGAAGGTTCTCTTCGGCCGGTGGGTAATCACCTCGAACGACGAGCGTCTCCCCAGGGTCGAGGTCTGAAAGCGCCTGTCGGACAATGAGCGCCGGCCGGGGACAGATTTCACCACGAACGTCTACGCGGGGCATACGGATACGTGTGTTACTAAGTCACAAAAACGCTGTCGGCGACACACGTCCGTTGCCCCGGTAAGCTATTTCTGTGCCTCCCGTGGAGCGACCGTATGCATCTGGCTGGTGCGCTGGGCCTGGGTTCTAGCGCCGCCGTCGCCTTTGTCGGGGCCGGTGGGAAGAAAACTGCGATGGGACAGTTGACCGCCGAAGGGACCGACAGGGGGTACGACGTGGGTTACACGACAACGACAGCGATGCCACCGCCGCCTGACCTGCCGCTGACGCTCACTGGCCCGGACGAGTGGCGGGCCGACCTTCACGCACACGAACTGCCAGTTGCCTTCGCTCGCGAGGAGGTAGCCGATCCGGCGCGAGTCGACCGGAAAGTTCGTGGGTTCGAGGCGGACATGGTGTCACAGCTATCCGAGGTCGGACTGTTCGACTGGCTGCTCGTCAAGGCTGACGGCGCCCGCAAGCGGGAGTTCAAAGCGCCCGGTGATGGGGAACCGGTCGTCCCGGGGACAGCGAGCCACGTCGTTCCGGTCGCCTCGGTCGCCGCCGTCGGTGAAGTGCTGACGACGGACGTGGTCCACCGGCCGGAGCGGGTAGCGGACATCTCAGACCTCGATGTGGGCGACACCATTACGGCGGAGGCTGTCGGGACAGTGCTCACACATCCTGAGGGTGGGCTCCGAAACGCGCCAGCCGAGGCGTCTGTGATACCGCTAGTCAACAAAGCGGATACCGAATCACAGCGGTGTACCGCCAGAGACGTGCTCAGCCACGCACTGTCGCAGACAGAGCGGTGTTCTCGGGGCGTGATTACGTCTTTCACGTCGGAGATCTGTGAGGTCGTCGCTGCGACGGATGTGCAGGAGGCCCAGCGGTGACGAACGTCGGTGAACTACTCAGTATCGTCGTGAAACGAGGCCCACGATGAGCGGGCAGCACCGGACCGAAGTCGGCGGCGTCATCCTCGCCGCTGGGCGGAGTTCACGGTACGATCCGGGTAACAAACTACTGGCGACCATCGGCGGAAGGGCAGTCGTCCGACAGGTAGCCGAAACCGCTTGCGAGTCATCGCTGTCGGACCTTGTCGCCGTCCTCGGGTACGAGGGCGTGGCCGTCGCTGAGGCACTGGAGGGGCTCTCAGTTTCGCTTCGTCATAACGACGATTACGCGACCGGCCAGAGTGCGTCGGTTCGACATGGAGGCGACTATGCACAGGAATCCGGCTGGGACGCCGCCCTGTTCCTGCTGGGCGATATGCCCTTCGTCCGGCCCGAAACTATCGAGGTGCTTATCGAAGCGTACCGTACAGGGACGGCAACCGTCGTCGTTCCCGAACACGAGGGGACGCGGGGCAACCCCGTGCTATTCGACGGCTGCCACTTCGATTCGCTCGCCTCAGTCTCCGGCGACCGCGGCGGTCGGGATATCATCGAGACCACCGAGCGGACAGCGTTCATCGAGGTCGAGGACCCCGGCGTCCACTGGGATATCGATACCGATGCTGACCTCGCCGAGTTCGCGGACCGCCGCGACAGCCTGTAAATTTAAGACACTGATGGTGGAACACTCGACTGATGAAACGGACCATCAGCACGGCCGATGCACCCGATGCGGTCGGCGCGTACAGCCAGGCGACGACAAACGGCTCGCTCGTGTTCACCGCGGGCCAGATTCCGATGACGCCAGACGGCGACCTGCTGGACGACGAACCGATAGCGACGCAGGCGGAACAGGCGCTATCGAACGTCGAAGCGGTGCTAGCTTCGGAGGGACTGGAGATGAGCGACGTGTTGAAAGTGACCGTCTATCTGGACGACATCGACGATTTCGAGTCGATGAACGACACGTACGCCGGCTTTTTCGACGACGAGCCG
The DNA here is from genome assembly GCF_000336615.1 of Haloarcula amylolytica JCM 13557. GTDB lineage: Archaea > Halobacteriota > Halobacteria > Halobacteriales > Haloarculaceae > Haloarcula > Haloarcula amylolytica. The sequence goes on along the minus strand of NZ_AOLW01000035.1, from coordinate 358,861 downwards.
CCGGCCCGGAGTGCGGTCGAGGTCGCAAGCCTGCCAAAGGGCGTGGGAGTCGAAATCGAAGCAATCGCGACGAGCGAGTAAGGGCACCGCCAAGGGCCACTCAGGGCTTCTGTTCCTGTGCGGACTTGCGTTCGTCTTCGAGGTCCATCTCAAGCCCCATAGTCGAGGCCTCTTCACGCACGGCGTCGGCGTCGATGGTGGTTACCTCGCCGTGTTCCATAAGCACGTTCCCGTCGACCATCGTGAAGCGGACGTCGTCGCCGTGGGCCGCAAACACCAGATGGGAGAGCACGTCGTGCAGCGGCGTTGCCCGCGTAAGGTCCGTATCCAGACCGACGATGTCGGCGCGCCACCCCTCCCGAATCGCCCCAAGCTTCTCGAAACCGGCGGCTTTCGCACCGTTGCGCGTCGCCATCTCGAAGATCTCGGCCGCGGGCGTCACTGTCGGGTCTAGCTGATCGACCTTCTGGAGGAGACTCGCCTGTCGCATCTCGGTGAACGCGTCGAGCGTGTTGTTACAGGGCGGTCCGTCGTTGCCGATGGCGACGTTGATACCGCGGTCACGGTAGTCCCAGATCGGCGCGATGCCGCTGGCGAGTTTCATGTTCGAGGACGGGCAGTGGGTGACGTGCGTCCCCGTTTCTGCGAGGACTTCGCGCTCGCTCTCGTCGGTCCAGACGCAGTGCGCAAGGACGACGTCCTCGCCGGTGAGACCCACCTCGTCGAGCCAGTGGATGTTGCGCATCCCAGTATCCTCTTTGACCGTCTCGATTTCGCTCTGGTTCTCACTGGCGTGGGTGTGGATGCGGACGCCATCGTATTTGTCCACGAGTTCGCGCACTCCCCGGAGACAGGCCTCGCTACAGGAGACGGCGAATCGCGGGGTGACAGCGTACCGAATCCGGTCGTTGTAGGCACCGTGATACTGCTGAATGAGTCGCTCGGACTCCTCCAGTGCAGCCTGCGTATCCTCCAGCAGCCCATCCGGCGAGCGCTGGTCCATCAGCACCTTGCCGAGCACGCCACGGATACCGATCTCGCCCGCCGCTTCGAAGGCGCGGTCCGCGTGGGCGACCGAGAGGTGGTCGATACAGGTCGTAGTCCCGCTTTCGATCATCTCCAGATAGCCCAGTTTCGCCGCGACTTCCATCTCCTCGGCGGTCAAGGAGGCCTCCATCGGCAGAATGTAGTCGAATAGCCAGTCGAGCAGTTCCGTGTCGTCGGCGATGCCACGGCCAAGGCTCTGTACGGAGTGGATGTGGCCGCCGACGAGTCCCGGCAACAGCACGTCGTAGGACTGGTGTTCGTGGTCGGCGTACTGCGATTCGAGTTCGGCACGTGAACCCACAGCCTCGATACGGTCCCCGGAGACGACGACCGCCCCGTCCTGCAGAACAGTCTCAGAATCCGCAACGACAGTCCCAGTGAGTAGCATACGTCCTGCAAGACGGTCTCTACATAAAGAAGGTCCTCATATCGGGACGACCGCCGAGTGCAGACAACCCGGCCACAGACGTGTGGCACTCCGTGTGTCGCGTGTGCTTCGCAGTGGCCTCATCTTTGCGAACCGTTCCGTGTCCGTTTTTGACGGGTGATGTATCTGGTGAGTCGGGTTTGGGTACGAAACGAATCCACGCTGGCGAGTCGCTGAACGAGACGAGTGTTTGTCTCGTACTGCTCAGTAAACAGTTCGGGGTACTCCGACAGTAGCCTGTCGCCGATGTCGATTATCTCCTGGGGGTCGGCCTGCATGGGTGTGAGAATCGCGGAGTGTGGCTGTTAACTGCTTTGCTCACAGAAATACCACGTTTGGCTCGTACTGTTGGCTGTCCCTCTTGCGAGAGATTTGTGACTCCCCAGGGGTGGCGAAATACGCCACAGACGAACAGCCGACAGTGTCAGTTATCCATCGATGGCTTTGGTGGCGTGTGTCGTTTGTGGCGCGTACTGGCACACCACTGAACCGTACGCTCAACGACAGATTCGCTGACGCCGACCTTGTCGGCAACCACCGACGCGGAACAGCCTCTATCAATCGCGAAGTGGAGGACGCTGTCGAGGTCTCGCTGGTCGATACCCAGTTCCGCCGCATCAGTTGCCCCAGTGTGCTCCATTGGATGGGGTGACTGGTCGAGGAGGTCCGATGGAACCGCAAGTGCATCAGCCAGGGCCTCGATCTCAGTTCTATAGAGGTCGCCAAACAGCGACAGGTCCACGCCGTTCTCGCCGTGTTTCGCAACGGAGCCCAGCAGTCGGTCAGTCCGGGAGACAGTCCCTACAACGAGTTCGTTCCTGGTGTTTGCGACGTAGTACTTACACGCCATCCGGAAGCGTTCGCCGGCGTTTTGCATCGCCACGAGGTCGTCGGTCGGCCCACCGGTCTCACCGACGACTCGCTGGAACGCCGTCAGCACTGGCTGCAGATTGAGCCGGTGACAGTCGATATCAAGCAGCGACGCAACGGTTTCAGCCGTCCGAGCAGGCCCCTCGTCGCTTAGCTGTACCGGCATCACCAGTCCGGTCACGTAGTCGGCTCCGATGCCGTCGACAGCCAGCGCCGCCGCAACTGTCGATTCGATGCTGCCGTCGAGCGGAACGACCAGTCCGTTAGCTTCCGCCTCCGTGATCCTGTTCTCCAAGAACACCGGAAGAATGCCCTGTATCCGTCTGGTCGCTGCCTTCGACGTCGCCAATCCGTGGTCCTCACGCGGGAGTTTGAGCGTGTGAGGGTGCGTCGCTTTACTCACGGACACTCTCCTCCCGCGCTACCCAAGGCACGCTCGGAGATGCGACTACCGAAACGCACGCATCCAACCAGCCTAATCATACTACAACGTAGGTCACTGGTGTGGTATAACTGTTGTCGACAAACGTCATGAGTGTCTTCGGTAGCCTCGATACACCTTATATATTATCTTCAGTTATCCAAAACTATATCCGGGCATTTACCCAATATCACAATATTCTTGTGGCTGTAACCCGGCATACAATTCACTACGCCCGGAATATCGTCCAGTCCTTAAATCTTTGCTGAGAGGGAAACGGCGCTTTCAGAGCGAAAATATACTCCACCGCTCATCTCGGCACGCCAAACCGTGTTCTGAAAGGCAGACCACGTTCACCAGAAATAACCCAAGACGGTTGGCATCATGATCATCACGTCTTGGGTTTGGTCGATTCAACGGCCTGTTCGGCGACGACAAGTTCCCGGTTGACGATCCGGTCAACGATTGCACTGCTGTCTAGCTGGTCCGAGACGACATCGCCGTCTGCAGTGTAGCGTCTGACTGTGTACGCATCCATCGCGTTCCGGTTCTCGGAGACAGCTTCGACGACTTCGATTCGCTCGTCAGTCACGGTGTTGCGATACGTGACGCCGGGGACAAAACTGACAGTCGGGACATCAGTCGGCCAGTCCCAGGCGAACTGCTCGTGGTACTGATCGAACTGCCACACGAGACGGTCGGCGGGAGCCTCCGTGTCGAGGGTGCCGTTAGCCGCCCGCAACGTCCGGTCCCAGTAATCTATGACGCAGGCTTTGAGATCCGCCTGAAGCTGTCCCTCGATCATCTTCTGCTCGATTGGATACTGCAGTTCGATAGCGACGATGGCCTGGCTGTCGAGATGGGTGAGACACCGCTGGCACTCCATCTCAAACACGGAGCAGCCAAGCGGCCGCTCGACCGTGAGGTGGACGAGTTCGTTCCCGCAGTTCGGACACCACAGGAACAACACGTCGTCGTGGTTACCAGTCAGTTCCGCCAGCACAGTCAGATCGTCGAACGGCTTGTCGATGTCAGTGTCCTGTGACTGGACGGACTCGCCAGTCACGGTATCGGAGGCGTCGTCCGCGTACTTCGCAATTTTACGGTCTTTTAGTAGTGTTTTGGCGACTGAATCATACGATGAGTGTGACTCGGCATCCCGTATTTTCCTCAATTTATCTTTCGTCCAATCCTTGACCCGGATATTTGCCATCTGATTTGAAAAAGCCGGCTTTGCTAATAGTATTTCTGTATTATTGTCCTAAAAGTGAACTTATACCTATCCGATTGTTCCATTATCAGACACCAGAGACCTGCAGCTAAGGGTATCGGCGTCAGTGACGGGGACACTCAAGTTCAGTCGCTATCAGTCAGCCGAGGCCTCTTTCTCGTTCGCAACGGTCCACTGGGTCGGGTCGATCTCGCGTCCGTCAAACGCGGTGTACTCCGGGTACGCAGTAAATACCAGATACTCCGTGCCCTGCTGCAGGTACTCGATCAGGGTGTGGAGATTGTCGTCGTCGAGGCCGCCTAGGCCGTCGACGAGCAAGAGCGGGACAGCGTCGTCGACATCGAACGACTGCCGACCGGCCAGCGCTGCCACAAAGCCGATGAGTTCGAGTTCACCCTCGCTGAGGGCATCTAAGCTCGCTTCCTGGCCGTCGCGGGCGACCACAATATCGAAGTCAGCGGTGAGTCGAGCCGTTTCGAACCCCGTCCCGAATCGGGAGAGGATATCCTGCATCGCGGTGTCGAACGCTTCCCGTGCCTCACGCTTGATTCGGTCTTTCCGGTTTCGAAGTTCAGCGAGGTCGTCACGGACGGATTCGAGGTCGGTTTCGAGCGTGTCGACGCGGGCCGCTCTCGTTTCGAGGTGAGCCAGTTCGTCGGCGGTGTCTTCGAGTTCGGCCTCGCGGTACTTGATCTCACTTTCGACGTCCGAAAGCTCCGCCACGGCCGCATCAACGTGGTCGGAAAGCTGCTCCACGTCCGCCTGGGCCTGTTCGAGCCTGTTTCTGGCTGCGTCGAGGCTCTGTTTCCGGTCGGCCAGCGTCGCCTCTAGCTCAGCGATGTCTTCCTCTAGATCGGCCTTTCGACGGCGGGCCTGGCTGATCTCCTCGCGCTGTGTTTCCAGTTCCTCGACAGTATCTCGGTAGGTCTCCTTCTGGGCCCGAAGCGCCGTGAGTTCGTTCCCGAGCGCGTCCAGTTGGTCAGCCAAGTCCGCCCGTGTCGTCTCACTGCCGCACGTCCAACAGGCGACGGTGTCACCGTCGATATCGCGCTCCACCTCGGTAAGCAGGTCAAGCCGATCCTCGCTGAGTACCATCTCGGTGGCCGAGTACACGGACTGGAGTACCTCGGCGTCTCGCTCCACTTGCGAGAGGCTCTCGCGGGCCTCCGAGAGTTTGTCCGCAACATCATTGTACTCCGGTATTTCGAGAGCGTCGAGAGCGTCCTGGCGCTCCGAGAGACGCTGTTCCGTCCGCTCGATACTTTGCTCGAGTCGTTCGACGCGGTTTTTCGCCTGGTTCTGTTCAGTCCGAGCCTGGCTGAGTTTGCGGCGGACCGACTCCGAACTGTCGTCGCTTCCTGCCTCACTGTCGATCGTCTCGCGTTTGGCCCGCAGGTCTTCGATCTCGTTTTCCAGTCGTGTCACTTTCTCCTGAACGCTGGGAATCCGCTTTTTCGCCTCGCGCGCCTGCGTGAGTTCCGTTTCGATCTGTTCGCGCTCCCGCTGTAACGTCTCGATCTGCGAGTCGATGTTCTGGAAGTCGAGCGGCCGTAACAGTACGTCCTCGAGATTTTCTCCTGTCCGGACAGCGCGACGGACTTCGTTACGCTCGTCCAAACACGCGAACAGTTCAGCGCGGATCACGTCGTACTCGTCGCTGAGGTACGGCTCGCCGTGCCGGACTACGGTACCGTTCTCTCGGGTAAGCGTCACGTCGTAGACACCGGTTGGCGTTTCGAGATGCACCGCACCGCTGTCTGCCCCTTCAGTCAGTTCAGTGGAGGTGCCAAGGGCCGTCTTGATGGATTCGATGAAGCTCGATTTCCCCTGCCAGTTCGAGCCACGGACGACGTTCAATCCCGGCTCTACCGTCGCCGACCCGTCAAGGATACCCGCGATTCGTTCGATTTCGATGTCCCAGGTCATGAATTGTGTGTTGACAAGTTCGCGCTCCGGTGTTGCTTGCAGACGTACCCACGTTCGAGTGCAACGTCGAACGGAACACGGGTCGGACAGTCCGGGCATCCCAGTTGTATCTGGGCCTCTATCTCCGCGGTGTCACCGCCGTCGATATCGCCCTTCTTCGCGAGCGAGGACAGTGCCGTTTCGGCCTTCCGTTCGACGACCGTTTTGGCCGTTGCCACGCTCTCCTGCTCCCAGTTAGTTGTCGCCTTCCTGGGCTCTTTTTCACCGTCTAAACAGTCGTTGAGGTGCGTTCGCATCGTTCCCCACGACACCATATCGTCGTGAAGCGACGCTCCCGGGATACCCGTAGCTTGCAGTCGCTCGATGAGTTCATCCCGTCGCAAGTCGTCGTCGCCACGCAACGTGTCGTAATCGCTGTCTACACGCGTGTCAAGGGTTTCACGCCCGTGTTCAGTATAGACTTGTTTAAGCAGCCGTTTGTTGAACCACGCTGTCAGCGACCGATACCCCATTTCGGTTCGGTCATCAGCGCCCGTCCAGCGTGCGAGCAGGCCATCATCAAGGGTGTCGTAGACTGGGTCTGTTGATGCCAACCCGTACTTGTCGATAACCGCGTCTACTTTGCAACCGGAGTCAACAGCCATTGTCCGGTTTTTTCGGCCTGCTCAGTAATAGTTTTTGACGGCCGGTGTACGCACAGTGTAGGTGTGGCCTGTACAATATACACCCTAAGCGTGTTCTTTAGAAATGGACAACAGGGTTGAACAGAGAGTGTATTTGTAAAACGAACATACTATCATATTTACGATACTTGAGATATTTGTATTGTCACCCGATATTTCAAATGTACTATTCTACGATGATCACACGCAGAACTAAAGTCGAGTTTCTAGGCAAATCTTCGATAATGGGCGTTTCAAAACGTATCACATCTGTAGAATAGTGTAACTAAAAAGTGTATTTCAAAACACACAAATTTCCAATATATGTAACATTCCTGTGAAATAGGAGATATATTATTGCAGAGGGCGCAGCATCCGCATACATTCTAAAATATGAGCTATCTACTAATTTGGAGAGCAGACCGAATTCCTCGCGAGAAGCGTTACTGCTAACAGACGTAGAACCATACAGCGTTGGGACCAAGTCAAACGTTTATACGGACTGTCGCGTAAGTAGTGTAGTATGCGGAAGTTGGCCGGTGAGACTGGACCGGCACCAACGGATAGTGGAACGGCAGCCTCGAAAATCAAGGTGCTGTTAGTCGATGACTACGGAGAGTTCCGGCGGACGACGGCGGAACTGCTGGAACACGAGAACGACCGTATCGAGGTCATCGAGGCCGCAAGCGTCGAGGATGCGCTCAGCTACTTCGATTCCGAGTCGATCGACTGTATCGTCAGTGACTACGAGATGCCCGAAGCAGACGGGATTGAATTCGTAGAAACGGTGCGACAGTCTAACGGAGACCTCCCATTTATCCTGTTGACAGGCCAAGGAAGCGAAAAACTCGCCAGCGAAGCGGTTTCAGCCGGCGTCACCGATTACTTCGTCAAGGGCGGCGGGCCAGAGCAGTACGCGGTGCTCACAAACAGGATAGAGAACGCGGTGGAATCACACCGATTCCGCCGAGAAACAGCGCGACTATCGCGGATTAATTCACTATTCAGGGAAATAAATCGCCAAGTGCTGAGGGCGTCAACAGCCGAGGAAATCAAAGAGGCTGTCTGTGAAATCCTGACCAGTTCGGATGCCTACCAGTTCGCCTGGATCGGCGAAAAAAACGAGGCAGGCGATATCGTCCCCACCGCGGGCGGTGGCGACGCACTCGAATACGTCGAAGCGATGCTCTCCCGCTACGGCCGCTCAGTTTTCGATGACGGGCCGTTCGGTCACGCGATCGAAACCGGTGAACATCAAGTAGCGTCAGATATCCGGACTGGATCGTCTGTCCAGCCCTGGCACGAACTCGCATCGGAGTACGGGTTCCGGTCGATGATCGTTCTCCCGATCCAGTACACGGGATCAGTACAGAGTGTGATTTCGATATACGCGGACACGCCTTTCGCGTTCGACGAGGCGGAGCAGGCAGTGCTGACAGAGCTTGCGGAGATTGTCGCCGATGGCCTCCATTCAACCGCAACGCGTGCCGAACTCGAAATGCGGGAAGAAGTCCTGCGAACAATTACCGAAGTGTTCACATCGCGGGACGGGGCGCTCCGGGAACAGATAGCGGATCTCATGCAAGTCGGTCGCAGCGTGCTTGGAACCGAGTACGCGACACTCTCTCGTGTCAACGGGATGGAATACGATTTCGAAGTGCTCCAGACACCCGACGAAACGATTTTTTCAGGCGGAACGGTTCCGTTGTCGGAAACCCCCTGTGCGAAAGCTATCGCGAACGAGGAGACGGTCGTGATGACAGACGTCGATGCCGAATGCGGCGACGCTGACCGAGATCAGATATGGGATGACGAAGTCAATCGGTATCTCGGAACGCCACTCACTGTGGGTGGGAGCATATACGGGACACTCTGTTTCTATGGGTCCGGAACGGGCGGATCAGAGTTCTCGGACTGGGACGTGACACTCGTAGACCTTCTGAGCAAGTGGATCGGAAACGAACTACAGACGCAGCGGGCTGAGATGGGTTTTACACAGTTGTACGAAACGGCGACAGATCTCTTGGGTGTGACTTCAGAGGAGGAAGCCGCTCAAATTGTCGTCTCGCGGACCCGTGATATCATCGGTCTCCCTGAGGTCGTGCTGTACGCGTTCGACAGCGATACGAACACCTTTCGCCCGCTTTCGACCACGGAGACCGAGGAGCAACAAGCTATCCCAGCAGACGGTGATAGCTTCGTGAGTTCGGCCTTTTTCACCGAGGAAACTATCGTTTGCGACGGAAACTCGACCTCGAAAGCGGGCGAGGACACGATGACTGGCGGAAAGGCCGTGTTTGTCCCGCTGGGCGACCACGGAGTGCTTCGAGCGGGCGACACGATCGGCGGCGAGTTCGATACCCAGACCCGTCGAATTACCGAACTCCTGGGGGCGACGATTCGAACGGCGTTCGATAGGCTGACATACGAGACAGAACTCGAAGACAGGCAGCGCGACCTGGAGCAACAGACGGTTCAGCTCGAGCAGATGAATCGGTTGACAGAGCTGAGTCAGAAAATTCACGAGCGAGTGCTCAGGGCAGACAGTCGCTCAGAAATAGAGCAAGCGGTGTGTGACCAGTTGGTCGCGTCCGACATCTGTTCGTTTGCGTGGATCGGGGAATACGAATCCGATACCGACCGAGTCACGCCACGGACGTGGGCAGGGACCGACCGTGGCTTTCTGGAGGAATCGCGCACGCCCTCTAATGAGACACCACCTCCACCAGCAGTCCAGACAGCCCGGACTAACGAACAGACGCTGAACAACAACATCGCGGACGGACTCAGGGGAAAAGGGTGGCAACGGCGGCTACTGGAACGTGGGTTCCAGTCAGTCGTCAGCATTCCGCTCAGCTATCAGCAACTCTCCTACGGCATCCTGACTGTGTACGCGAAAACGCCGGACGTTTTCGATCTGCCGACACAGTCAGTACTCGAGGAGGTGAGTGAAACGGTCGGATACGCCATCAACAGTATTGAGACGAAGCAGGGGCTCGTCGCGGACCGGGCTGTCGAACTCCAGCTAGAAGCAACGGAATCCGACGATATCATTCATCGGATTGCGGACGTCGTCGATACAGAAATCACATTCGAGGGTATCGTCCCACAGGGAGATACCAGCTGTATCGTGTTTTTCAGCACTGACGCTCCACCAGATGACCTACAAGCGTGTTTGGACACTCTTCCACGGATTGAGCGATTAGAGTGTTTAACTGACACAGAAGACACGAGTTTGTTCGAAGCAACAGTGTCGGGTACACAGCTCGCACTGACAGTCGCCGAACAAGGAGGAGCCCCGCAATTAATCCAATCTGACGGGAAGACTCTGGAGATTCAGCTTGAGGTCCCACAGACGGTCGACATTCGCCAGCTCGTAGCTGAATTACGGCGTTCATGTCCGGACATCGAACTCGTGGGCCGCCACAAGCGGGAACGTGGTGTTCAAACTCGTGAGTCGTTCCACTCAGAATTGACAGCACAGCTGACCCCCCGCCAATTCGAAGTCCTGCTCGCAGCCTTTTATAGCGGATTCTATCAATCACCCCGTGACAAGACCGGTCAAGAGATAGCCGATACACTCGATATATCACAGCCGACGTTCAGCCACCACCTTCGGGTAGCTATCCGGAAGCTTCTAGAACAGTTGTTTAGCGAAGGGGGAACGACCCAGCATCTAGATAGATAGCACCTGTTGTCTGAGTTTGCTAGTCTGATAGAGTATATGCTGATACGGGAGTGTGTTCATACAAAGAACAATGAGTCTGGAGTGGAACGAGACAGAAACTGTCTTTTGGACAAACCAGTACGAATCACCGAGTGAAGCGATTGTGACCGCTATAGCAGCTAAAGAATCCGTAACGGAAACCAGTCTCCCACCGTTGTACAACCGAATCGACCCGGACGCCCTTGATACTATTGTCTCAGGGCAGACCAACGACGACATTCAGATTAGTTTCACATACAGTGGGTACACCGTTCGGATTCGAGACAGCGAGACCATCGAGATCACGCCGACGTAACCGGCTAGAACTTTCCTCCTGGTTCTTAACTGAGCGGATAACGAGGAACCTCCGGTAAGAGAGTATGCCGTGGAGAAGATCCGGGAGAGTTCATGATATGTTATTAATAGGATGCTATGTAGTTTCTGTCTATCCTCACTGGAATTCGATAGCGTAGTACTAATATATGTATCTAAACTAATACGAAAAGGTTCGGAGTTTCGCAGTAATGAAACAGAGACTTGTACCGAGCCGAACAATAACACACTGTACTGCGTTTTCACATGCAGACTTATTTTTATTTATTGCAGGTCATTGTGATTGAGTCATGTAGTACGCCAAATGATTCCGGATGTCACAAACTGAGGGATTATATACAGACTGTGGTCAGTCGGTGAAGAACGGGAGTACGGTGTGCGATACAAGTAGCTATTTCTTACTCAGGAATTAGAAGGTAACGGGGGTGTAACAAAACGGTACCCCGGGTTTCGTGTATATATGTGGCTCTCGCGGCCTGAACACAAACCAATGCAGCAATCGAGGTCATGAGTGAACCGATGGTAGAGGAAGAACCAGAGCTCTCACGCGACCAAATGTTCGATATCCTCAGCAGTTCGAGGCGTCGATATACCCTTTACTATCTACGCCAGCAAAAGGAGCCAGTCCAGCTAACCGACTTAGCTGAGGAGTTGGCTGCGTGGGAGAACGACACAACCGTCGAAGAACTCTCCTCGCAGGCGCGAAAGCGGGTGTACGTCTCGCTGTATCAGACCCATGCTCCGAAGCTTCAAGAGGCAGGGCTAATAACGTACGACGCCGATACGGGCGAGATTGCTCTTCGAGAGGATGCTCCGGAGGTTGAACCATTCATCAGCAATAGTGATAATGATTCTAAATGGTATCAGTACTATGGGGCCGTAGCCCTGTTGAACGCCATTTTACTCCTCGCAGCAATTGTCGGTGTGTCGCCGCTCAGTGCAATCAGTCCATTAGTTATCGGACTAGTCGTCATTAGTTCATTTCTCGTGCTTTCTATTGTTCACGCAGTCTCCAGGCGGCGAGGGGAAAACAACAAGACCTTCGAGATCGGCGAGCCGTGAGCTGAACTATGCGCTGACCGAAAATACCCCCCAAGGGTATGTTATTCTTCGTCGTCGGCCGCACCGTCCGGCAGTAACTGATCGGGCGACCGTTTGTACATCGGAGTGCTCGCGAATTCCGAAATCCGTTCCATTTCGCTGTCGGAGATATGTTCCGGCATACACCGCTACGTGTAACTGTTACAGTTTAGTAATTGAGTTCATATTTGAGGTAGTCGGCTACTTCTATAGTAACAATTGAAACGATGTACACACTGATCGCACTGCCGTCGTGCGAGCAGGTGTGCATTGATCCAATCGCTACTATAGACGCTTGCCAGTTGTCGATGTCCGGGGTATACTAGTGTTGAGCTTTAGGAATTTTGTTGTAAAACCCCTCCGGGTATTGCAACTATCAGAAGTACTCACCCAGATATCGGCTATAGGAGTGTTTATCGGGGATTCTGAATGCAATCATAACATCCGTTACTCGGTCACAAATTCTGGTATGCAGTTTCGCTGTGTCTGCTGGGCATCAATGACTTCTGATGACCTAAGTTTAAGTTAAGGACGTCTGGAGTGTATCCACAATTAGTTCGGAGAATCGGCGAAGCCTTAGCAAAGGATTAGAATCCACGTCATAGCTAAAAAGTCAAGACCGGAGTGAGCCGGAAAGGACGGTGTGACCGAAGCCGTTCCGGCTCACTATCAAAGTGGAGAGAGCGATCCGAGTCGACAGCGACTAACAGGGCACGAGCGTCCCTGAGGGGGGTGGTAAGGATTGGGCCGGTGTTGTGGGTGTCGGGTAACTGCCCTCTCCACCAGTATCTTATGTGCAGGGGTGTATTGTTATAGTCGTGTTATTCCGCCATAGCGGAGCTTACCACTCCAAAGGTATGTGGAGCAGTTGTAGCTGAGCCTTTTACTCAAGTGTTGAATGCGGGTTGAAGTACGTGGTGGCGCCATTTGAGAGGCATTTTCGGTTTAGAGCTTCAAGCGTAACGATCACGGGTAAAAGAGAGTAACATAGATAACATCAGTACCTCACAAAGCCCGTTAGTTGAGAGGTCTGCTTGGCTGAAGTGTGACCAAACACAAGCAGCAAGCAGACGGTGAAATCCACGNTCAGTACCTCACAAAGCCCGTTAGTTGAGAGGTCTGCTTGGCTGAAGTGTGACCAAACACAAGCAGCAAGCAGACGGTGAAATCCACGAGGACCAGCTCCTTAACTTTCTCGTCAACGCACTCACTGGCTCATTTGGCGTGAGTCTCGGTGAGAACGCTGATCTTGATCCCGAAGACATCTACGAGGTCCTCGTCGGCGCGACCGCCGACGGGACCTCGATCTCCACACTCTGCGATCGGAGTGAAGATAGCTCATCCAGCACGAACATCCTTCGCCACCTTCGAACGAAACTCGACCTTGACACAGTCACAACCGTTGGGAACACGCTTCTCCAGGAGTACACACTCGATATGCTCCCCGAGCAGGTGGAGATCGTTGTTGATCTCCACCTGCGGCCCTACTACGGTGACACTGACGAGACTGATGGCCTCTACTTCAACGAAGCCAAAGACGGAACCACGGCGTTTCACGCGTACGCGACACTGTACGCTCGGGTTCGCAACAAACGCTACACGCTGGCGGTGCGCCGTCTCACCGACGGCGACACCGCCAGCGACGTCCTCGCAGAGTTTCTCGGCCTCGCCAATAGCTTCGACTTCGAAGTCAAGGCACTCTACGTTGATAGCGAATTCTACGACGGGAAGTGCCTCACGCTGATGCAGGCGCACAACTACGCCTACGTCGTTCCAGTCATCGCATGGGGGAACGACATTCAGCAGGAACTCTCGGAGGGATGGAGTCGTGAGATTGACCACGATCTCACGACGGAATTCGACGGTCACGAGTGGACCGTCGAATTCCCGGTCATGATCGACTGTACCTACAAAATGGGTCGCTACGACGATCATGAAGTGGCGCGTCACGGCTACGCCGCTGACGCGCCGTTCATCGATACACCACAACAAGCTCGTCGCCACTACAGCAAGCGGTTCGGTATTGAGGCGACGTACCGCCTGTCAGAGTCGTCGTTGATCTCCACGACGGTGACTGATCAGATGCGACGACTGCTGTTCGTGGTGATTAGCCTGCTTCTTCAGAACATCTGGCGATATCTGCATTGGGAATACGCGGCGACGCCCCGCCGAGGCGGGCGTCGCCTCTGGTGGTGGCCCTTCGAGGAATTCATTCGTATGGTCACCCGCGCAGCGTGGAACGCTCTCTCAGTTCGGAGGTCAATTCCGGCAAATCGTCCGCCTGACGACCGGTTCGAGCGGTAATCACCGACCGGGACGGGACTACTGGTAGTGGCAACGCTGTCGTGTCGGCGGCTTTCCGCCGCCGACTCCGACAGCTTCGTGTCATCACTGGCCTAGAGTGAGTGTCAACCGCCGTTCCAGCCGCTGTTCCGAATGAACCCACCCGTCAGAAGCAGTTAGCTGAAGACGCTTTGTGAGGTACTGANGAGTGAGTGTCAACCGCCGTTCCAGCCGCTGTTCCGAATGAACCCACCCGTCAGAAGCAGTTAGCTGAAGACGCTTTGTGAGGTACTGACTATAGCTCCGGTGCCAACTACGACAGTGCGATGACCGAACGCTCTTCCCCGCCAGAATGACACCTCAGGCTACTGATTCCGATATTTCGGATACCGCTGCCGAGACACCTGTTCGAACAGCCGACTCGACGTGGTGGCTCGTGGCGAGTGCGAGCCTGATCTCGATGGGATTGGCCGCATACGAGATCGTCCCCGCAAGCGTCACACCACTTATTCGAGACTCACTGCAGGTCGGGCCGACAGCCGCCGGCCTCCTCGTCGGGGTCATGTTCGGCACCGCTGTCGTCGTCAGCCTCCCTGCCGGGGCTGTGCTGGACCGGACTGATTCGAGGAGTGTGATAGCCCTTGCGGTGGGCATCTTAGTCATCGCAGGGATGTGGGGCTGGCAAGCCGGCCGCCGTGGCCAGTACGAGACAATCCTCGCATCTCGTGTACTGGGAGGCACTGCGTACGTCGTTGTCTGGAACGCCGGTATCGACATGGTGAGCCGGGCCGTCGACAGCTCCAACCGTGCGACAGCAGTCGGCATCTTCACTGCCAGTGGGCCGGTCGGCTTCGCACTCGGACAGGGAACGGGGCCGCTTATCGCCCAGCGGTTCGGCTGGCCGGCTGTCTTTCTGGCCTTCATTGGTCCTGTAATCGCGGGCCTGGCCGTCTTCTGGCCAGCGAGTCGCGGGCACGGCGGGAGCCGCGGCGATGCCCCGTCCCTGCAGGAATTCGGCGCAGTGCTCCGGAGCCCGAGCGTCTGGCTCGTTGGTATCCTCGGCTTCCTCGGCTACGCGCTATACCTGTTCGTAAATAGCTGGGGCTCGTCGTATCTCACGCAAGGCCTTGGCTTCTCTCTGGCTGTGAGCGGACTCGTCGTTGCCGTATTTCCCGCTGTTGGTGTCATATCTCGAATCAGTGGCGGGCTCATCTCGGATCGGGTCTTCGACGGAAGCCGGCGACCGGTCGTGTTGTGGTCGTTCGGACTCGCCGCTCCGCTTCTCCTCGGGTTTCCGCAGTTCCGCTCGCTGGCACTGCTCGTTGCTGTCCTCCTGTTGATCGGATTTGCGGTCCAGTTGACGCTCGGCCTCTCGTTCACGTACGTTCGAGAGCTTGTCGATCCGCGCGTCGCCGCAACGGCGGTCGCGTTCCAGACCAGTATCGGCCTGGCAGGGGCGTTTATTGCACCGATCGCCGGTGGAGCCGTAGTAAACAGAGTCGGGTTCGAGCCGGCGTTTCTACTGGCTGGCGTGGTCGCCATCGCCGGTATCATCGTCGCCTGGCAGGCCCCAGAGCCGGGACGGCAGTAGGAAAGAGCCCGGTCGGTTCCGTGTCCCACGAACAGTTCTGAGACCGCACCCCCGGCGGATCGGCTCAACTGATTTGATGCTGGCCTGTGAATTGGAAACGAATGCCAGCTGAATCGTTCACACTCGCGGCCGCGCAGGTAGAGCCTGTCTACCACGACAAGGAGGGAACGCTAGACAAGACATGCCGGTACATCGAGCAGGCGGGTCGGGACGGTGCAGACATCGTCGTCTTCCCGGAGACGTACTTCCCGGGATACCCATACTGGCGAGGCAGCGTCTCTATCTCCAGATGGACTGACCTGATGGTGGACCTCCAGAAGAACAGTCTCCACGTCGACGACGAGGCTATCGAGGTACTCGGTGAGGCAGTCGCGGAGGCGGACCTCACGCTCGTGTTGGGCACGAACGAAATCAGTGACCGGCAGGGAAGTGAGACGCTCTACAATTCGCTGTTTTACTTCGACAGTACGGGGGAGCTGATGGGTCGACACCGGAAACTGATGCCGACCCACGAGGAGCGTGCCATCTGGGGGCGCGGCGACCCATCCAGCCTGGCCACGTACGAGACGGCTGTCGGACGGCTCGGCGGCCTCATCTGCTACGAGAACCATATGACGCTCTCGAAGGCAGCGCTGACCGCAATGGGCGAGGAGATACACGCCGCCGTCTGGCCCGGCTTCTGGGAACAACACGGTCATCCAGGGGACAAGACCCGAGCGGAGACGAGCGAGGCCGTGGATACCTGCGATATCTATCCTGCCATGCGGGAGTACGCCTTCGAAACCCAGTCGTTCGTCGCCGCGTGCTCGGCGTACATGAGCGACGCTGTTCCAGACGGCTTCTCTGAGGACGAACTCGGGTTCAACGTCGCCGCAGGCGGGAGTATGCTCATCAACCCGGCAGGGATCGTCAAAGCCGGTCCGCTGGTTGGTGAGGAGGGACTCCTGACTGCCGAGTTCCAGGACGACGAACGGCGGGCGACGAAGGCGTACTTCGATGCGATGGGTCACTACACCCGCTGGGACGCAGTGAGCCTGTCTATCAACGACGAAACGTTGGCACCCTCACAGCCGCGAGAACCCAGCGAAAATGCAGTCGCCGGAACCGGTTCACTCTCGGCAGCACAGGCACAAGCGGTCGCCGACGAGTACGACGTTCCTGTCGAGGCTGTCGAAGCGGTCGCCGATAAACTGACCGACTAACCACGATTAGTTATAGTAGCCATTGAAGATCAACACACACCTGATCGCCCGATGGCAGTGCGATCAGTGTGTAAATCGTTCCAATTGTTACTATAGGTAACTCTCAAATAAACCACACATGCTACGCGGCTGAGTTACTTATTGTAACTGTCCGGAATCAGCACGACGCCGTGGAAGTCGAAGAGGTCGGAAACAGCCGCCTCGATACGACCGAAGTTCGGTGGTAGCGCGACTGCCGGTAGATAGAAATCGGCGTTTGAGAACTCGCTATCCGCGGTGGATTGGTTTTGTGGTTCACTCATATCAATATAATATACTGGGTACAGCCTTCTAAGCTCATTGTAGGATAATTACGGGTGTTTATTACGGGAAATTATAAACAATTGTTAATACAGATTCCGATATAGACGTATGCTGGTCGCCGAATTAAATGGGTCCATGACATATAACTTCTGAGTTATTTCTCGTTGCTTCGTCGCTTAGACTGCATCCATAGACTCGTTCTCATTGGCGAAAACACAGTCTCACGAACACGATAGGAGCTATTTGGGACGGCAGTCAGCTTTTTGTTTTTGCCTTCGTGTGTGCACCTGTGCATGTAAACATTGACGTGGAGACCCCGCGTACATACAGCAGTTCACAGATGATAGTGCTCCGTTGTCGAACTGACATTCATCTCTGACGCTTCGATTGTAATCTCCGCACCACAAAATGTCAATAACGACGAAAATACACATCGGACACGAACGCCTCGCTCTGGTTCCAACGTTACAGAACCTCGAAGACATAGCGATACGTGTCATCACACAGGGGAATACTGATCCGGGCTCCACCGTGTTTCCGTTCCTCATCGAGTATCGTGACAGAGACCGACTCGAAGAGATGCTCGATGCCGACCCGACAGTCCAGAGCTACGAACTCGTCGACTGGACCGACCAGACCGGCATATACTACATCGAACACACCCCCGAAACGAAACTCATCAGCTCTGTCGTCACGGATGTCAACGGATTTCTCGTCCATACCGAAACGAAGGGCAACGGATGGCTCGTCCGACTCCTCCTCCCCGACCGAGAGGCACTCAACACGATCTGGGAGTATGCCAACGAGAACGACATCTCGCTCGATATCATCGAAATCTACGGAAACACGGACACCGGCGGCGAGTCGTCGTACGGCTTGACCGATGAGCAGCGGACCGCACTGACAACCGCATACGAAAACGGTTATTTCGGAGAACCCAGGGATATCTCCTTGAACGAAGTCGCCGACGAAATCGGACTGTCCTCGACAGCGATGAGCGGCCGGCTCCGGCGGGGAATGCGGAACCTCATTGCGGCAACAATAATCGACAGAAAGGAGTGAGTCCACAGATCCGCCACTGGGAGCGCTCGGAAAGCGCTTCCAATCGTTTTACCGGTTTAAACCAACTCTCGTGATCTCGAACCGCATTTGAAACTGTATTCTGGTGTATGTACACAAAACCATCAAAAAGAGAGTCTTTGGGGCAGATACTGGACCTATCTAACCGTGGTGTTTACTCGGATCGCCCGCTCGAATCCTTTTGACGGTAGACCGGTCGCAATGCTGTCGCGTCTTTGTTGTATCCCAACCACACGCTCAACGCTGTTGCGGCGAAGACAAGATACACGGGGAACAGGAGAACGAGTGCGTATCCAGCTAACACCGGTGTCAGGACGTCTAACCAGTACAGCGTCGCGATCCCAGCGAGTCCACCGACCGCGCTCGCGATAATTCCCAGGCGAAACGCCTGAGCAGCGGCGGGACCGGGCGACAGGTGAATCGTATCCATACGGCATTTTATATGGCTGAACCCCATAAGTCGCGCGCGAGATACGCTATCAAGGTCCGGGCTAGCATTGGTGTAGCGACATCCCACTGATTCAGATCCAAACGGCAGGATTCCAGTTCCAGAATACGACTTGCTGTCACTTGAAACCGTGTCCCTAGCTCGGGCAGCGGAATTGATGCGTCGGTTTCGAGCGGTGGCCTCGCTCATCGGTGGGGCGGACTTATTACCAGCAGCCCGACAAAGGGGTACGTATGAAACTCTCGCTGATCGCCGCCGTCGCGGCTAACGGCGTGATCGGTGCCGGCGGCGACATTCCGTGGCAGTATCCCGAAGATCTGACACACTTCAAACAGACGACTATCGGTCATCCGGTGATTATGGGCCGGCGTACCTTTGAGAGCATCCGCCGTGATCTCGACGGCCCACTCCCGGAGCGATTGAACATTGTTCTGACTACGACGCCGCGTCACCTTCCTGACAGTGTCACGGCTGTCACCTCGACGACGGCGGCGTTGACCGAAGCGGCCAACAGCGGCGCATCTACGACGTACGTCATTGGCGGCGCTACTGCGTACGAGCAGTTTCTCCCACAGGCCGACGAACTAATCCTCACCGAACTAAGGGCAGCTTTCGACGGCGATACGGTCTTCCCGACGGTCGACTGGTCGCGCTGGTCCGAGACAGAACGAACGAACCACAACGACTTCGACATCGTCAAATACACCCGAGCCGGCAGTGACTCGGACTGATATCTGTCCGAACAGTCACACCAACCGCTCGGTCGTGTTCCGTGCCGGTCGTTTCGTACTACAGCTACCAGTTTCAGCCGAGTAACACGACACCGTATTCTGCTGAATATTCATGTACTGGGGCTGTTAAACAACGGTTCAGAGTATCATCAGTGCCCGCAAAGTCTCCCCCGCATATAAACCCCAGAAGCAAGTAACAATATCCTTTATTAGTATTTCACATCTTCTTTCATAGGCATGACCGGTAACGAGGAACATCCTAACCATCCCAGTGTCGACCAGTCAGATCGGACTGTCCCCCGTAACCTCCGCCAGACTGGTGACCCCAACATCGAGATGTTGGTGTCAACGCGCGTTCGAAAGTCCCCGTTCTTCCACAAGTCCTTCAACGAGGAGGGTGCCTGGCGGGCGACCGTCTACAACCGCCTCTATCATCCGCGCGGCCTCATCGAGCCCGAGGACGGCGGCGTGATGAAGGAGTACGACGCACTGACCAACACTGTCACCCTCTGGGACGTCGCCGTAGAGCGACAGATTCGGGTCAAAGGGCCCGACGCCGAGGCGCTGACGAACTACGTCGTCACCCGCGACGTGACAGGTATGGACGCCATGGACGGAAAGTACGTCATCCTCTGTAACGAGGACGGCGGGGTCCTCAACGACCCCGTTCTCCTGCGTCCCGAGGAAGACGAGTTCTGGTTCTCCATCTCGGACTCGACGCTGATGCAGTGGCTGCAGGGCGTCAACGTCGACAACGAGTTCGACGTCGAAATCGACGAAATCGACGTGGCTCCGATGCAGATTCAGGGCCCGAGGGCGCTCGACGTGATGGTCGACGTCGTCGGCGACAAGGTCAAAGACGTCCCGTACTACGGCCTGATGGACGCCGAAATCAACGGCTGTGATGTGTTGATCAGCCAGACCGGTTTCTCGGGCGAGAAAGGCTTCGAGGTCTACGTCAAAGACGCGATGGAAAACGCCGAACAGGTCTGGGACCCCGTCATGGAGTCCGTCAAAGACCACGACGGTCGCCAGATCGCACCGGGACACCACCGCCGGATCGCCGCCGGTATCATGTCCTGGGGCCAGGACCTCGACCACGAGACCTCGCCGTTCCAGGTCAACCTGGGCTACCACGTTCCCGACGACAAGGAGGCCGACTACATCGGCAAAGAGGTCCTCGAAGAGCAGAAAGACCAGATCGAGAACGGCAACTACCCGTTCGAGCACAAGCTCATCGGCCTGAAGATCGCCGGCGAGCCGATCCGTGACTACGCCCCCGACTTCTGGCTCATCTCTGACCCGGACACGGGCGAGGAATGCGGTTACCTCACCTCGCCGTGGTGGAATCCGGACCTCGAAACCAACATCGGGATGGGATTCGTCCCGGCTGAGAAGATTCAGGAAGTCACCGATACGCCGCTCAACGACGAGATCTACGACGAGGAACTGGATCTTGAGTTCCAGGTCCATCTCCCCGACGAGTACGCCGACGAACCCGGTGAGCCGGTGTTCGCGACCGCCGCGAAAGTGCCGTTCAAGGAGTCCGTCAACCCGAGCGCCCGTGAGCAGGCGAAGCTCAACGCCCGGAAAGAGGCCGAAAGCGACGACTGATCATCACTCCGTCTGTCCCAGCAGTCCGCACACCCATCTGTCGTCCGCTGCTGTTTTACCGCCCCGACTGCCGCGCCCGGTTTTCACTGATACCGTTGTAGCTCCGTCCCCCTCTCCTGCAGTTCCGAAGCGGTATAGATGCTGCCCCGAAAAGCTCACCTCACGGTTCTTGCTGGACTGCGTTGGGGATCTGTGGCCACAGTATGGCTCGCTGGCGGTCTCTGCCAGCGAGACGGTCGAAAACAGGTACTTGTAGCTGGGTGGCCCGAGTCCGGACAGTAAGTAGGTCGGTTTCAGGAGTCGAGACGGTTGTGCCGCCATTTCTCCGTGTCGGGCGTCTGATTGAACGTGTAGATGTGGACGCCGCGGATGTTGTACTCGTCGTCTCCGACGTAGGGCGCGAGTCCGTCGATGAGTTCGTCGGGTTCGTAGGTCCCGCGGGAGCCGACCAGTTGCTTGACGAACCCGAGAATACCCGTCGTCTTCCTGAGGAACTTGATCGAATCACCGACACCGACCTTTTGAGAGATTTGCATCAGGCGCTGGTAGTTCATCACGCCCGGGATACCGACTTCGACCGGGAGTTCGATACCGCGAGCACGGATGTCTTCGACCCACTCTAACACGGTCTCCGGGTCGTAACAGAGCTGGGTGACGATGTACGTCGCGTACGGCGCTTTCTGTGCCATCGACTCCGCCAGCGTCTCGTCGTCGATGAAGTCGTGGCCCTCGGGATAGCCTGTGATTCCTACTTCCGCGAATGAGTACTCGGTCTCTGCGAGCGCTTCGAGCAGGTCATGCGCCGACTCGTACTCACCGGCCGGTTCCTCGCGGTCACCTCCTGGGACGAAGATGTCCGTGATGCCTGCCTGCTCCAGTCGCTCGGCGATCGCTTCGAGTTGCGCCCGGTCTTCCACATACCGGGCCGCGATGTGTGGCACGACATCGAACCCCATATCCGCGGCTTCCTCCGTCTTTTCGACGGTTTTCTCGATGCCGAGCTGGGGCGAGGTCGTGATCGCGATTGTCGCGTCGTCGGGGAGGTGGGTGATCTCCTCGTCGAAGCTCTCGAACGGCATCAGTTCGAACCGGGCGCTCGTCAGCAGCGTCCGGACACCCTGACTGTCTGAGACAGCGCGTGTTCCGAGGGCCATGAGTTGCCAGAAATAAGGCGTACCCGTACTTTTCTCTGTGGGTGGGGCATCGAACCTATTTATAAGAGATCGCTTCTGTCACGCGCTATGAGGCGCACACTGCCGGATCCGACTGGCCACAGTCCCGTAGGAGACAGCGTGGTCCGGTTCGTCTGCGAGCCGGCACAGGACGAGATCTAGCAGATTGAGTTCCTCCAGCAGATCCCGGGTCTGGCCACGGTCGAGACTCAGGCATCGCTGGACCTCGTACACCGTGTCCGAATCGACGACCGCGTTCGCGACGTCACGCAGTTGGACATCGGCTGGGAGTCCGATCCCGTCAGTGACCAGTTGCTCGTCTGGAAGTTCCCCGACCGAACTCTCGGAACCAACTGACTCGGCCGAAACGGGGTCGGCCACACTGACCTGTTCGTCCCCGGCATCGACTTCACCCTGACTCGCGGCGTTGTCAGACTGCCCTGATTTGGCCGCTTCTTCTTCGTCGTCGCTGGAGGTATTGTACGTGTTCGGGACGTGGATGTCCGCTTCTATCATGTAGCGTCGGACCGTCTCGGAGGAGACGTCCATCTGTATCTGCTCGGCGATCTCTCTGAAGTTGTCACACTCGTCGTACAGTGCTTGCAGGTAGTCGGTGTCCTCGTACGGTGGCACGGAGTCGTCGCGGACGGCGGCGAACGGGCCGGATTCAGAGTCGTTCTCGCCACCAGACTGAGGTGCCGCTGTAGCCGCGCCGTCCGACTGTGGGCTTTCCCGTGAACCGTCGTCTCCCTCACTGACAGCTTCTGAATCCGAGATAGCAGAATCAGCGAGTGAGGTACCACCGTCAGTGCCAGCCGCACTCGCTGTGCCGACTGTCCCCGCGTCGCCAGGGCTAGCCTGGTCAGGCCCACAGTCGACGCTGGCTGCCTCGTCTTGCGCTACTGTGGTATCGATTGTCAGCTCTACCGTCAGGAGCAAGCCGTCGTCAGTAACCGTCGCCGAGGCATCACCTATCGACAGTGAGATCCCAGCGGTCGACGGAAGTTCAGTGGCCGACGGTGAGAACGTGACTTCGAGGTCACCACTGTCGGTTAGATTCGCCGTCTCCGGCGTGAGACCCTTGTCAGCGCCGCCGCCGGAACGCAGCGAGATCGGCATCGCCACCGTTACATCGAGGACTGCATCACCGGTGTCGGCCGGCGATGCTTCGACGGTCTCGATGGACCGACCGCGGGATTCGTACGCATCGATGACCTCCGCGAGCGCCGTGAAAGCGGTGTGAAGTCCCATGTCATTGAGTGACTATGACACGTTATGGTGTAGAGATAGGTGTGGAATACCGAACCCATTTATAAACTTCCCCAAAACTACGGCTAGCAACACACGTCTGAAACAGTTCCCGCGGGCGGCTCCTCGGATACGTCTCGGTTATCGCGGTGTCGCGATGCCTGCGAGACGCTCTCCTTTCACGACGACAGACTCCCTGGCAAGCGAGAATATCACTCCTCGTTCTGTCGCTGAGACGACCTGTTGTTGCTCGAACGAGGAGGGTTCGTAGACAGCCCCCAGTCGCTCCCCGGCGTTGACAGCGTCACCGACGGCGATGTCCGGCCGACATTCGAACAGTCCCGATTCCGACGCGGTGACCGGCCCCGAATCGTTTCGGAGTACCGTCTGCTCGGCCCGGGGCTCCGGGTCCGCCGGGAGGACTGCCCGCTCGCGCAGGAGATTCTGTATCCCGTCGACACCAGCCGCAACCGCGTCCTGTGCTATCCGGCGACTGTTCGATAGCTCCGCCGTGATAACCGGAATTCCGGCTGCCGCAGCCGCAGCGCGGAACGTCCCGCCCGAGCCGTCGTCGCCGGCCTCCTCGGCTTCGTCGATGAGTCTGTAGGAAGTGCCAAACGCCTCGGCGAGTCGTTCGGCGGCCGGATCGCCCGCTTGGCACCTGACGTGTTCTAACATGTCTGCCGTGCCAGTGTGGAGATCGACCGCTGCGTCGGCGTCTCTCACGAGTTCCCACAGGCGAGCGGCGAACTGTTCTTGGAGGCTTCCCGAGTCGTCTCCCGGCCACACGCGGTTCAGATTCGGATTCATCACGTCGTACTCGCCGGGGGTCATGTACGACCGGTGATCGAACGCGAGCTGGTTCACGACCGGGATGACAAGTACTGTCCCGGCGATAGCCGCGTCGGTCAGGCGGTCGTGCAGTCGCCGTAACGCGGCCGGGCCGTTGAGTTCGATGCCGTGTTGCGCCGCCTGGATATACACTGTCGGTCCGGGGCCGCCGACGTACCGGTGGACAGTCACGGACACGTCTCGTCCCGATGGGAGTCTCCCGAGCCGTCGGTCAGTCGTCGTGTGCGTGACGGCGGTGTAGTCCATATCGATGCCCGGCGGCGCGCAGGCAAAAGCGCTGGGAGTAGGAGCATCGCTGGGCCACACGGAGCGGTGCTGTGATACTCCTTCGGAACAGAACCATTGACCGGTAGAGCGGCTGTCGCCGGTGTGAAAACCCCGTATCATAAAAATCACAGAGGGCTGTTAACATATAACTTGACAGTACATTAGCTTGTTGGACACTGGTCGGAGTTTCTGCCCGGAAGCGACAATCACCACAGGGGACCCAAATCTATTAACAATGGTACTCCTGTTATTCTGAAACACTACGTGATGATACAATGTCAGTTTGCAAAGGAGGTGGACCAGGCGGTAACTATATTGCCACGCCATAGCACGTTCTACTCAGAGTTATGGAGCCTACCGATAGCCTGCCGACCCAGGCCGACACCGTCATCATCGGTGCTGGAATCGTCGGCTGCAACATCGCCTACCAGCTGACAGCGCTCGGCCGAGAAGATGTGGTCGTGGTCGACCAGGGGCCGATGCCGACCACGGGTGGATCGTCGACGCACGCCCCCGGAATCATGTTTCAGACCGCGGAACCGAAGGTCCTGAGCCAGTTTGCGGACTACAGCCGGCGGCTGTATTCGGACCTCGAAGGGGCCGACGGGCAGCAGGCATACAACGAAACAGGCGGCATCGAAGTCGCGCGCAGCGAGGAGCGCATGGACTTCCTCCAGCGCCGCGTCGAGTACGCGAAGGCCTGGGGCATCGAAGACCCGCAGTTGCTCTCGCCCGAAGAAGTCACCGAGCACCTCCCGCTGGTCGATGCCGACCAGATCAAGGGCGGCTACTACTCCCCGACTGACGGGCAAGTCTCGGGCGTCGTCGCGTGTGACGCGCTGGCTCGTGAAGCGATGGACAGAGGCGCGAAGTTCGTGCCGCACACGCGCACCGAGGACGTCGAGACCGAGAACGGCTCGGTACAGGCCGTCGTCACGGAGAACGGCACTATCGAGTGTAACGAGGTCGTCGTCGCGACCAACATCTGGGCCCGCCAACTCGGCGAGAAGCTCGACGTGCACCTGCCGGTGACGCCAGTCGAGCACCAGTACACGATGACGGAATCCCTCGACGAACTGGCCGACAGTGCAGTGGACATCACCGACCACCCGCTGTTCGAGAACTACGAGAACGTCTCCGGGGAGAAGGCAAAGCGGCTCCTCGTCGGTCCGGACCGGCCGATTCTCCGCGACCAAGACAACGCGATGTACTACCGGAACCACGGGGATTCCTACGGCATCGGCTCGTACAACCACGAGCCAATCGTGCCCGATCCACAGGACCTCGGTGGCAACGACCCCGACGGCGAACAGGGGTCAGTCCACGAGTTCACCGACTACCACATGGACAATGCGACCCATCCGGACCGACCGGACAAGGCCCCCCGCCAGGCCAGCGACGAACTCCTCCCGGCGACGGCCGGCAAGGAACTCGAACACAAGTACAACGGGATGTTCGCGGAGTCGCCGAACGGACTCCCCGTGATGGGTCCCGTTCAGGAGTACGACGGCCTCTGGACGGCGGCGGCCATCTGGGTCACGCACGCCGGCGGTGCCGGTAAGGCGCTCGCCGAGTGGATGGAACACGGCGTTCCACAGCTCCCTGACGGCCCGATTGACCTCGCCCATTGCGACGTGAACCGCTTCGACGAGCACGAGGGGAGCTGGGACTTTGCCCGGGACATCGGCGGCGAGGAGTACCGCATCGTCTACAACATCATGCACCCCAAGTGGGTCTGGACCGACAAGCAGCGGGACATCCGCCGGACCCCGATGTACCACACCCACAAGAAGTACGACGCCGAACTGTGGGCCGAGGCCGGTTGGGAGGAACCACACTGGTTCGATTCCAACGCCGACCTGCTGGCGGAGTACGGTGACCAGATCCCCGACCGCGAGGGCTGGGAAGCGAAATACTGGTCCCCCATCGAAGGCGCTGAGGCGCTGAACGTTCGGGAGAACGTCGGGCTCCACGACATGACATCCTTCAACAAGATGGAGGTCATCGGGAGCGACGCCGGCGAGTTCGTCCAGTACCTCTGTACGAACGACATGGACATCGACGTGGGCGACGTGAAGTACACGCTGATGTGCAACGAGGGCGGCGGCGTCCGGGCGGACATCACGGTCACGCGAAGCGACGAGGACCGTTACCTCCTGTTGACGACGGGTCGCGAAGTCGGGAACAACCACGTCGCGTGGGTGCGCGAGCAGTCCCCCGACGACGTGGTCGTCAACGACGTGACCTCCAGCCTGGTGGCGATGGTCTGTACCGGCCCGAACGCCCGGAAGGTCCTGTCGAAGGTCACCGACGTCGACCTCTCCGACGACGCCTTCCCGTTCTTCACGAGCCAGCAGTTCTTCGTCAAGAACGTTCCCGTGACTGCACTTCGCGTCTCGTACGCGGGCGAACTCGGCTGGGAGTTCTACACGCCCTCGGAGTACGGCGAACGCCTCTGGGAGCACATCATGGAGGCCGGCGAGGAGTACGGCATCCGACCGTACGGCAACGGTGCGCTGAATTCGCTACGAATCGAGAAAGGCTTCCGCCTCTGGGGGAAGGACCTCCACACGGAGCACAACCCGTACGAGGCCGGCCTGGGTTGGGCCGTCGACCTCGAAACCGACTTCATCGGCAAGGAAGCGGTCGCGGCGGCCGCCGACGGCGACAACATCGACCACAAGGTCGCCTGTCTGACCCTCGACGACGAGGACGCCGTCGTGCTCGACAACAAGCCAGTCCTCGACGGCGACGAGACTATCGGTTACCTCCACAGCGCCGAGTACGGCTACACCGAAGGCGCTTGTGTCGCCTACACGTACCTGCCACCCGAGTACGCTGAACCCGGTACCAGCGTCGAAATCCTCTACGAGGGCGAGCGGTACGACGCGACTGTCCGCGAGGAACCGCTGGTCTGAGAGCGGTCCGGGACCCATCGCCGGTTCTATCGGGATTGTAACACGCTGTGGTTCAGTCCCGAACCGTCATTCCTTCCCGCCGACCGACGGATAGCAGATTTTCTGGTACCGGACGAAATACCGATCTCTGGGCGCTCTAACTGGCGCTTCCTTCTCAGAGCGGTTCCGGTCACCGGTGTATTTAAGATTATGACAGAAACAGTCCCAAACGAGATACATGAGCACAGAGACTCCCCCGTCTCGGGCGGATACAGTCGTTATCGGTGCCGGGGCCGTCGGGTGTAGCGTCGCGTATCACCTGACGGAACTCGGCGCGGAGGATGTCACGGTTATCGATCAGGGTCCGCTCCCGGTCACTGGCGGCTCGTCGGTACACGCCCCTGGGATTATGTTCCAGACGTCGCCGTCCAAGATACAGACGAAGACAGCCTACTACACCAGTCGGCTCCTCTCCGATGCCGGCGTCTACGACGAGGTCGGTGGCATCGAAGTAGCCCGGAGCGAGGAGCGGATGGACTTCCTCCGTCGGCGCGTCGAGTGGGCGACTGCCTACGGGCTGCCGGAACCGCAGTTGCTCTCGCCCGAGGAAGTCACCGAGCACCTTCCGATGGTCCACGAAGACGAAATCCTCGGTGGCTACTACTCACCGACTGACGGGCGCGTCGACGGAATCGGCGCGCTCCAGTGGTATATGGAACACTCTTCGGCGTCGTTCTACGGGAACACGGAGGTCACGGACATGGACGTTTCGGGGGGCGAAATCAACGCCATCGAAACCGACCAGGGCCGCATTGACTGCGAGCGCGCGGTCATTGCGACGAACAACTGGGGTTACCAGACCGGCCAACTGGCCGGGCTGGACCTGCCAATCGCGCCGGTCGAACACCAGTACGTCGTCACTGAACCGATGGACGAACTCGCCGACGCTGAGACCTCGGTGGGCGACAACACGACCGGACTAGAGGTCCCTGGGGACCGCTCTATCGCGGAGTACATGAGCGAAGGGCCACACCAGCCGGTCGGCCGCGACCAGGACCACTCGCTGTACTTCCGGACTCACGGCGACGCGCTCGGGATGGGGTCGTACAACCACGAGACGCTCTCAGTCGATCCCGAGGCGATGGGGAAGAACTCCGAGGAGCATCAGGCGTCAGTGAGAGGGTTCACGAAGGAGCACTGGGAGACGCCGACTCACCGCGGCCGGGACAAGTCCGCGAAGCAGGCCTTTGACGAACTGCTACCGGCGACGCAGGACGTGGAATACGAGGCCACTGAGAACGGTATCTTCGTCTTTACGCCCGACGGGATGCCGGCCGTCGGCGAGACGGCCCAGGTCGACGGCCTTTGGACAGGGCTGGCTATCTGGTGGACCCACTCCGGGGGCTACGGCCGCATCCTCGCCGAGTGGATGGAGAACGGCGTTCCGCGGTTGCCGTCCGGCCCGGTCGACACCGGCGGCATCCACGTCCGACGGTTCGAACCGCACGCGGGCGAGAAGGACTACTTCGTTGACCGCGGGGCCAAGCGGTACGAGCAGGTGTACAGCATCGTCGAGCCGCGGTGGCAGCCCGACGACCACCGGGGGCTCCGGACGAGTCCGTTCTACCACCAGCAAAAAGAACTCGGCGCGGAGTTCTACCAGAGCGGCGGCTGGGAGACGCCACAGTGGTACGAGTCCAACGCCGACTTGGTCGAGAAGTACGAGGACCGGATTCCAGACCAGGACGGCTGGCAGGGCATCAACCGCTCGAAGATCGAGGCCGCCGAGCATCTCCACACCCGCGACAAGGTGTCGATGTTCGACATGACGACGTTCAGTTCGATCATGGTCGAAGGCGAAGGGAGCCAGGCGTTCCTCCAGCGGGTCTGTAGCAACGACATGGACCTCGACGTCGGCCAGGTCCGCTACTCGCTGCTGTTGAACGAGGGCGGCGGCATTCTCGCGGACATAACCGTCGTCAAACTCGACGACGAGGAGTTCATGGTGACGACCGGTGGCGGGAACTCCCCCGGCATCCACGGCGGCCATCTGGAAGACGAAGCGCCCGAGAGGGTATCAGTCCACGTCGAGGAAGGCGCGAAATCCACAATCGGCCTCTGGGGGCCGAACGCGCGGCTCCTCCTCCAGCGGTGTACCGACGCGGACGTGACCAACGGTGGCTTCCCGTACTTCCGGGCCAAGCAGATGTACGTGGGCGAGGTGCCGGTCATTGCCCTCCGGGTCTCGTACGTGGGTGAACTCGGCTGGGAGCTGTGGGCCCCGACGGAGTACGGCCAGCGGCTCTGGGAGACGCTGCAGGACGCCGGAGAGGACCTCGGCCTCCGACCGATGGGCGGCGGCGCACTCAGTTCAATGCGGTTAGAGAAAGGCTACCGCCTCTGGGGGACGGATATCGACACGGACTCGAACCCCTTCGAAGCTGGACTCCCCTTCGCTGTCGACATGGATACAGACTTCATCGGCAAGGAGGCACTGGAGACGGCCCGCAGCGAGGGAATTGACAGCAAAATCACACCGCTCACGCTCGACGACTCGACAGATATCATGCTGAGTGGGCGGCCAGTGATGAAAGACGGCGAGGCAATCGGCTACGTGCAGGCCGGAAACTACGGTTACAGTCTCGACGAATCCATCGCGTACACGTACGTTCCGATCGAATACGCCGAAGCCGGCACATCGGTCCAGATCCAGTGTGAGGGCGAGACCTACGTAGCGACGGTGTGCAACGAGCCGCTGTTCGACCCAACCCGAGAGCGCATCATCAAATGACAGGACAGCGCACTGACCCACCAACTTTGACATAAGGCCCGGGACGATACGAACACATGACACAAACCGAATCGGACACCCTGCCCGTCACATACGCGGACATCGAACGAGCCCGCGAACGACTGGACGACGACACAGTCGTCAAGCAGACGCCAGTCGAACGGAGTACGTCTCTCAGTGAATTCGTCGACGCCGAGGTCCACCTGAAGATGGAACACCTCCAGTGGACAGGCTCGTTCAAGACAAGAGGCGCGTTCAACAAGATCTCACAGGACGTCGCCGATGGCGTGGAGTCGTTCGTCGCCGCCAGCGCCGGCAATCACGCACAGGGCGTCGCCCTCGCCGCGACCAAATGCGGCGCGGAGTCGACGGTTTTCATGCCGGAGAACGCGCCACAGGCCAAGATCGACGCCACGAGAGACTACGGCGGGAGCGTCGAACTGGTGGGTAACGACTTTCAGGAGACGATGTCTCACGCCAAAGCCGTCGTCGAGGAGACCGACGCCGAGTTCGTTCACGCCTACGACGACCTTGACATAATCGCTGGCCAGGGGACCCTCGGTACCGAAATGTACCATGACTGCCCGGACGTCGACACAGTTGTCGTCCCTATCGGGGGCGGTGGGCTCATCAGCGGCGTCTCGACGGCAATCAAACACCTCTCGCCGGAGACGCGCGTCGTCGGTGTCCAGGCGACTGGCGCGGAGACGGTGCACGAGAGCCTCGACAAGGGGATTCCGGTCGTGCTCGACGAGGTCGACACAATCGCCGACGGCATCGCCACCGGCGGCATCTCGGAGACGACGCTCGACATCATCGAGGCGAACGTCGACGAGGTCGTGACTGTTTCGGACACCGACATCGCACAGGCGATTCTCCTGTTGATGGAACGGGCCAAACAGGTCGTAGAAGGTGCCGGGGCCGCCTCCGTGGCCGCTGTACTGAGCGACGGACTCGACGTGTCGGGCGAAACGGTGATGCCGCTGCTCTGTGGCGGGAACCTCGATATGACACAAATGCGTGAGGTCCTCATCCACGCGCTCACGGAGCGCCAGCAGCTCCTTCAGCTTCGGGTTCGCATCGACGACCAGCCGGGTGTGATGGAGGAGATCTCGGGGGTCATCGCCCGGCAGGGAGCTAACATCCACGACGTTCGCCACGAGCGGTCCGTCGAGAACCTCGAAATCGGGGAGGCGTACCTCGTCTTTAACGTCGAGACGAGCGGTGCCGAGCATGCACAGACCATCATTACGGCGATACGCGACGCGGGCTACCCCGTCGACAACGTCGCACGGAAGGCCCAAAACGGCGCACTGTGAGCCGGAATCGGCATTCAGATCGACGGATCGACGCCACGAGCGGGGAAACCTATAACAGGTGTGTGGGGGAATTACACATGAGTCAGGCACCATGTACGACCACATACTCGTCCCGTATGACGGCAGTGACGAGGCCCAGAGAGGGGCAGAACACGGCATCGAACTCGCCGCTGCGCTCGACGCGACAGTCCATGCATTGTACGTCATCGACCTGCCGGGCACGCCGCGTGCGCTCGCGCTCAGAGATGACGAAGAGGAGATGCGCGAGGAGTATCGAAACTACGGGGAAGAGGTTCTGGCGAATCTCGGGACCGTCGCCGAAGAGCACGGCGTCGAGTACAAGACGCATTTCAAAACCGGCGCACCCAGCGAGGAAATCGTCGAGTTCGCTGAAAACGAAGACATGGACGCGATTGTCCTGGGCTCGGCGTTCCGTGGAAAGCTCGGGAACCTGCTCGGTGGGACAACGGATAAAGTGGTCCGGACGTCGAGCATTCCAGTCATCAGTCAACGGATGAGTGTCAACGACATTTGACATCAGCTACGCGTCTATCAGTCGCGTCTCACGTATGTAGATCACCAGGCTGGCGCTGAGGAAACTGAATCCTGCGAGTCGGAAGTCTCCGACTGTCATCCCGACGAGGCCGACGCCCATCAGCAGTGCTGCCACCGCGGCTGCCCCTGTTGCCAGAAGTCGTGCCATACTGATGCTAAGTGGGAGTCCGAAATAAATACGCACCCATCAGGCGGTGAGACAATCGAAGACTCGTCGACAGCCAGCAAACCTCAATGTACTAGATAGGAGAGATGTCTGCCGAGTCACAGCCGTACAGTGCTTGAGTCCGTGATATATTGGTGTCTAAGGTGAAGTTTTATTACAGTTGCATCAGTGCATAAGTATGAGACTGTGTAGCACATAAAACACGCCGACAATAGCCCTGCGGGCACGTCGTGTCCGCCCGAGCGAGTACAGTGAGACAAACAGGATGCGAATGCTGTAGACGCGCTACGCCGGGATGTCGTTACCATGACGGTGGCAACGGACCACGACAGAGGACGACCGCGACTACGACAATGAGACACCACAGACCAGTACCGCGTTCGAGAGGGGTAACGTATGGCAAACAGTGACGATCAAACCGGGGAAATGTCTGACGGGCTTCAGGTCGAGTTGTTCCATCCGGAGTCCGACCGCGAACCCGGTGATACGAACATTCAGGCGGCTGGATTCGACATCCATCCGGTGGTATTCCCGGTGGCGCTGGTGATCATTGCACTGTTCATCGCAGTGACGATACTGCTCGGTGACACCGCAGCCTCCGCGTACACATGGCTGTTCAATACCATCGGGGACACCTTCGGCTGGTTCTACCTGCTAGCGGTGAACGTGTTCATCATCACACTGCTTTACTTCGCGTTCAGCAAGTACGGCAATATCAGAATCGGCGGCGTCGAGGCCGAGAAGGAGTTCAGCGACTTCTCCTGGATGGCGATGCTGTTCAGCGCCGGCATGGGCATCGGCCTCATGTTCTTCAGCGTCTCGGAACCGCTGTACTACTTCCAGAACCCCCCGAGCTTCTTCGGGGCCGAAGCCGGAACCGGCGCGGCGGCGTCCGCCGCGATGGCGCAAACGTTCTTCCACTGGGGCTTTCACCCGTGGGCGGTGTACGGCCTGGTGGGACTCGGCCTCGCGTTCTTCTCGTTTAACCGGGGGCTCCCGCTCACCTTCCGGTCGATATTCTGGCCCCTGCTGGGCGAGCGAATTTACGGCTGGCCGGGCCACATCATCGACCTCGTGACGGTGTTCGCGACGCTGTTCGGGCTGTCAACCTCGCTGGGCCTCGGTGTCGCACAGGTCAACACGGGGCTCTCCTACGTGGGCGGTGACATGCTCGGAGCGGTGAGTATCCCCACGGGGACCTGGCCACAGGTCGCGCTCATTGCCGGCATCACGCTCATCGCGACTCTCTCGGTCGCGGCGGGTCTCGACGGCGGCGTCAAGCGGCTGAGTACGCTCAATCTCTATCTGATGTTCGCACTGCTCGGGTTCCTCGTTATCGTGGGTCCGACGGTGTACATCTTCGGGACGTGGGCAGAGGGCCTCGGCGCGTACTTCGGGAACATCCTCGCACTCGGGTTCTTCACCGGAACGCTCAACGAAGCGGCGAACGGAACAGTCACCGCATGGACCGTGTTCTACTGGGGCTGGTGGATCGCGTGGTCGCCGTTCGTCGGGATGTTCATCGCGCGCATTTCGAAGGGCCGGTCCGTTCGGGAGTTCGTCCTGGGCGTGCTGTTCCTGCCGTCGCTGTTCTCGACGCTCTGGCTGTCGGTGTTCGGCGGCAGCGCGATGTTCAACTCACTGATGGGGAACGGACAGGCGCTCGCGACCTACAACGAGGTCGGCCAGACCGTGGCGATGTTCGCCCTGCTGGAGCAGTTCCCGCTCGGCGTGGTCAGTGGACTGATCGCGACGCTGCTGGTCATCACGTTCTTCGTCACGTCGTCGGACTCGGGGTCACTGGTCATCGACCACCTGACCTCGGGCGGAAAACACGACGTCCCGCGGACGCAGCGGGTCTTCTGGGCCCTTACCGAGGGGCTTGTCGCGTCCATCCTGCTCATCGGCGGCGGGCTGACGGCGCTCCAGACGGCCGCAATCACGACAGGACTCCCGTTCGCGTTCATCCTGTGTCTGATGTGTTACACGGTGTATCTTGGCCTCGACAACGAGTACCAGATACTCGAGTCCGAAGAGTTCGCAGAGACTATCCAGGACCTCTCCGAACGGGATGATGTCGACGTCGTGACCGCCGGCGACGAAATGGTGACAGATATCTCCGACCCGGGAGACGACACGGCGACGGGTACCGACTGAAGCGCCCTCGTTTTGGCGTTTTCCGACGCGACCGGTAGTATCAGGACGCTATCGCCAACAACGGTCGAAACCGTTCACGCTACCGGCCGCCGAGTTCTGTTTCGACCGTCCGTTCAGAGTGTATCCAGAGCCGGGCGGAGCCCCCGATTCCGAACGCGGCGATGGCGAGACTGGACACGATACTGCCGGCGGGTGAAAGCAGGACCCACGAGACAGCGCTGAGAGACGCTCCAATAAGCAGCCCCAACGTCGGTTGTCGGTTGCGCAGGATATCTGTGAGGAGCGTCCCGACGACGAGAAACCCGAAGCTCGTGAGTACCAGGACGAACGCGCTACTGATGAGAATCGCGGTACGGACGAATATCCCGCCAGCGACGCTGAGACGGGCCAGCGTCGTCGCCCCGTAGAGGGCGACGATTCCGACGATCACGTACCCAGCGACCCCGTAGAGGACGGCCGTCGCCGGGCTGTCCGAAATCGCGTCGATCGACTCGTCGACGTAGTTCCGCCGCAGCCGAAGTATCAGTGCGCCGGCCACGAGCACGAGAACGAACGAAACCACTGCCCGGAGTGGTCTGGACAGCCCGGCGGCAACGCCCGGGTCCAGCTGTCCTGTAACTGATGGCCCAACGACTGCCGCCAGTCCAGCCACGGTCGGCACGGCACTGACAACTGCATCAAAACCCATGCGTCACATACCGTGGGTCACCGTGAAAACCTGTCGGCGACATCGGCGCTCTGAGCGGGATCTGCCCGGAAATTTAAGCCATCAGAATACATACCGTGTCACAGTGTCTGGATGGCTCGCAGTTCTAATCTCGAAGCTTGTCTGGGTCGGCAAGCGGGTCGCCGGACCACTCCAGCGGAGTGACGGGCCGAACAAGTTTAGGCTGTCGAGCATGGACACGGCAACGACGACGTACGACGGTGACATTGGGTGGGTGAGACGGCCGCCAGCGACGGTCGAATGTCCGCGATGCGAGTCGGAAATCTTCCAGCACAACGCGCGTGACAGCATCGACTGTCCGCGGTGTGTCGGCGAATACAGCCACGACGAGTTCGCCGACCTGCAGCTCCTGTATCTCACCTGCCCGGTCTGTCGGAGCCGGATGGAGCACGGGCAACGCCACCCCGAGCGGTTCGACATCCCCGAATGGGCGACCTGTACGGACTGTCGGTACCACTGGGAGTTCGAACACTCCTACGAACACGGTGCCGGTTGAGCCGATAGGTACATTGATCACACTACGACCGTTCGACGGGCTGTGCGTTGCTTCGGAACGGCTACGAGATCAAGCGCAGGGTGATAACCAGTTCCAACGCGCAGTGGGATGCCGCCGTCAGTAATACTTCCAGTCGTCCTCACGGCTCCCCTGTACGACGCCGTCGTCCTCCTCACTGTCCGCTTCTTCCTGCTCATCGGGCCAGCGAATGCCGTCTCCGACGAGGCTCTTGTACGCGAAGGCACCCAGACCGACGAGCATCAGCAGGAGGACGACGGTTCCAGCGACCGCAGCCACCTGCCCGACGGATTCGAGCAGGCCCGAACCGAGCTGAACCGGAAACTGTAGCATACATACTGTTCGGGCTGGACAGGTATCACTGTTGTCGAAGCTGGGACGGTCGTGACGCCGTCGCTGAGACCGTCTTGAGCACGGCGTTGTTCTCGGAGACGTCGTGGACCCTGACGGCGTCAGCCCCGCGTTCAGCGGCCAGCGCTGTCGTGGCCAGGGTCGGTGGCAGCCTGTCTGCTCCTGCCTCGCTCATGTCGGCGAACATCGACTTCCGGGAGTGCCCGACCAGCACCGGACAGCCGAGCGCGTGGAACTCGTGGAGGCGGTCGACGAGTTCGAACGATTCGGCGGCGTCCTTCCCGAACCCACAGCCGGGGTCGACGATGACCTGCTCGCGGTCGATTCCGGCTTGCTCGGCAAGCAGTATCTGTTCCGTGAGGTCTCGAAGCACGTCATCGACGACATCGTCGTAGGTCACAGTTCGGCCTGGGTCCACTGGTGCGGACAGGCTATGCATCAGGATAACGGACGCGTCGTGGTCGGCAACCACGAACCGCATCTCGGGGTCCGACAGTCCCGACACGTCGTTGACGATGTCGGCACCGGCGTCCAGCGCCGCGTCAGCGACGGCGGCCTTGCGGGTATCTACGGAGACAGTGGTGTCGAGCGAGGACACCGCCTCGATAACGGGCACCACGCGGTCGATCTCTGTTTCGACGGACACCGGGTCAGCCCCGGGACGCGTGCTCTCACCGCCGATATCGACGATGTCCGCCCCGGACTCGATCATCTGTTCCGCGTGACTGACCGCGAGGTCGCGACGGTCGTACTCGCCGCCGTCGTAGAAACTGTCCGGCGTGACGTTGAGAATACCCATCACAGCCGCCTCGTCACTGTCGAACGGCGGCGGGAACGACCTGTCAGACAGCGCGCCTTCGAGCTGCGTGGCGAGCCGACCGAGCCCCAGCCCCGCCGAAGCCAGTCGGCCAGTGAGCCGTTGAAACTGTCGCGGCGTTCCCGACAGCGTCGTGTCGACGAGCTTCTCCGGCATTCCGACAGCTGAACGAGTACAGGTGCCGCCGCAGTCCTCGAACGCCTGTTTGACGACGCCTGCCTGTTCGCGCCGCAACGTGACCGAAAGCATCTGCTGGTGGATTTCCGATTCACTTCCGGCTTTAGCAGTCTCTCCCGTCGACGCCTGCTGGAGGTTGTCCCCGGGAACGACCAGCCGGCACCAGCGGTCCCGAGCTTCGGCGACTGCGTAGAGCGACCCGGCTACGAGCACGAAGTCGTCCGCGTCGGCCGCCGCTATCGCACGTTCGGTGGCCTCGGGAACGGACTCGACCTGCTGTACCTGGGCTGCCTGGCCCTCGAACGCGGCAGCGAGCGATTCGGTGCTCGCGGCTCGGTCGACTTCCGGTCGCGCAGGGAACGCCGTCTCGACGGCCGGAAGCGTCGCAATCATCCGTTCGTACTCCTTGTCCTGCATCGCGGCGAAGACGACGTGGAGGTCATCGTACTCGTACCGTTCGATGAGTGCTGTCAGCGTCTCCATCGCGCCGGGGTTGTGGGAACCATCGAGGACCACCATCGGGTCCGTCGACCGGATCTCGAACCGCCCCGGCAGCGTCGCGGCCCGAAGCCCCTCGGATATGGTTTCGGTGTCCACGTCGATGAGTTGTCGGGCCAGTGTCGCGGCGACGCCGGCGTTCTCCGCCTGATGCTGTCCGAGCAGCTTGAGGTTCGATTCGAGGGCCCAGTCCGGCCCAGTGAGTGCGATCCGGTTCTCGACGGCCGAACGCATGCCGTTTTCGACGGCGGTGACAGCAGCCCCCTCACCACCGACAGTGATGGTATCGGTAACCCCCTGAACCGCCTCGAGGGCAGCGCCGGTGGTTCCGGTCACGAGCGGGGCGTCCCGCGGCGCGACTTGTGCTTTGTCGCGGGCGATCTCCTCGACCGTGTCGCCGAGCAGGTCGGTGTGTTCTAAACTGATGCTGGTGACGGCGCTTGCGACGGGATCGACCGCGCTCGTGGCGTCGTACCGGCCGCCGATACCGACTTCCAGTACTGCCACATCGACGTCTTCGACATCGAAATGATAGAGCGCAAGCGCGGTGAGTACCTCGAAATGCGTCGGCTTGTCGTCCTCGGCGGCCAGGCGGTCGATACATGGCTCGATCTGTTCGACGAACTCCGTCACCCGCTCTTTGGGTATCCGGCCGCCGTTGACCGTGACTTGCTCCCGAAAGCCGTTCAATCCCGGCGAAGTGAACAGGCCGACGTCCAGCCCGGCGGCCCTGAGCACGCTCTCGGTCATCTGGGCGGTGCTTCCCTTTCCGTTCGACCCGGCGATCTGCACGCTATCGAAACTGTCGTCCGGGTCCCCGAGGTGTGAGAGCATCCGCGCCGTCGTATCGGTCCCCAACTTGGGCCGACGGCGTTGTAGCGACTGCAGGTAGTCCGCCGACTCGTGGTACTCCATACC
The DNA here is from genome assembly GCF_000336615.1 of Haloarcula amylolytica JCM 13557. GTDB lineage: Archaea > Halobacteriota > Halobacteria > Halobacteriales > Haloarculaceae > Haloarcula > Haloarcula amylolytica. The sequence continues at coordinate 320,480 of NZ_AOLW01000035.1, read as the reverse complement.
ATAATTGGGCGGCGGCGGCCTGATTAATTTATCGCCGGGGGTTCTGCGTCGATAGCGCGTACCGAGGTAGAGCAGCCCCTTCGGGCCGAAACCGACGGGAAATTCTTCAATGAGGCCCGGAGACAGTGATCGAGTCGTCTCCTAGCTCCAGACTTTGCGGCCGCTGCCGTCCGGCCTGCTGTTGGGCCACGGAACCGATCTCGTAAGCCGAGAGACATGATGTGGCTTACGCGGTCTGTAACAGCGGCTCGAACACATCCTATCCCGATAGTATCAGGTTCACTAACATTATTACGACGCTGCAGGGAAGGGCTAGTCGAGATGTCTTCACAGGATGAGCAATCCGCGGCCGAAGAGACACAGGAGCCGATTCCGACGGACTACGATATCGCCCAATCGACCGACATGGAACCGATCTGGGAACTGGTCGAGCCGTGGGGACTCGGCCTCGACGACCTCCAGTACTTCGGCGAATACACCGCGAAAGTCAAACAACACGCCATCGAGCGCCTCCGTGAACAGGCCGAGGACAAGGAGCAGAACCTCGTCCTGGTAACCGGGATGACGCCGACGCCGAAAGGCGAGGGGAAGACGGTAACGACCGTCGGTCTCGGACAGACGCTCAACCACGTCGGCGAGGAAGCGATGATCGCTATCCGGGAACCGTCGCTTGGCCCAGTGTTCGGTGTCAAAGGCGGCGCGGCAGGCGGCGGCCGGTCGCAGGTCCTTCCGATGGAGGACATCAACCTCCACTTCACCGGCGACCTCCACGCGCTCACCTCCGCGCACAACCTCATCGCCGCGATGCTCGACGCGAAGATCTCGCAGGGTGACGACCTTGACATCGACATCAACAACGTCTCCTGGCCGCGCGCTATCGACATGAACGACCGCGCGCTCCGGGAGACGGTCGTGGGCCTGGGCGGGAAAACCGGCGGGACGCCGCGGGAAGACAGCTTCCTCCTTACCGCCGCTTCAGAACTGATGGCCGTGCTGTGTCTGGCAAGTGACCTGGGCGACCTCAAAGAACGAGTCAGTCGCATCATCGTTGCCTACAACGAGGACGGTGACCCGGTCACTGTCGACGACATCGAGGCGACCGGCCCAGCAACCATGCTACTCCGGGACGCGATCAAACCGAACGTCGTCCAGACCATCGAGGGGACGCCGGCGCTGGTCCACGGCGGGCCGTTCGCGAACATCGCCCACGGGACGAACTCCCTGGTCGCCGACAAGACTGCCTTCGGCATGGGCGACTACCTCGTCACCGAGGCTGGTTTCGGCTCCGACCTCGGGGCCGAGAAGTTCATGGACGTGGTCTGTCGCAAAGGCGATATGACGCCGAACGCCGTCGTGCTAGTGGCGTCGGTCCGCGCACTCAAATACCACGGACTGGACCAGTGGCCGGTCGACTACGACGAAATCGACGAAGCCGGCGTCGAAGCCGTCGAAGCGGGCTTCTCGAACCTCGACAAGCACGCGACGAACCTCCAGAAGTTCGGCGTCCCGGTCGTCGTCTCCGTCAACCGCTTCCCTGACGACACCGACGAAGAGATCCAGGCCGTGCTGGACCACTGCCGTGAGGACCTCGGCGTCAGAGCGGCCGAGTCGAACGTGTTCTCGGACGGCAGCGAGGGCGGCGTCGACCTCGCGGAGAACGTCATCGAGGCAACCGAGGAGAGCAACGAGGAGGACTTCCGGATGCTGTACGACGACGAGGACAGCATCAAGGAGAAGATCCACACTGTCGCGACCGAGATTTACGGCGCTGACGACGTGAAATACACCGGCGGCGCGCTCGACGACATCGAGCAGATGAACGACCTCGACTTCGACGACTACCCGGTCGTCATGTCCAAGACGTTCCACTCGCTGAGCGACGACGCGAGCCAGAAGGGTGCACCCGAGGGCTGGGAGCTCGAAATCAGCGAAGTGTACCCATCTGCCGGTGCGGGCTTCCTGGTCGCTCTCACGGCCGACGCGCTCACGATGCCTGGCCTGCCGGCCCGTCCAGCCGCGGCCGACATGGACATCGACGAAGACGGCAACATTTCGGGCCTGTTCTGACAATCCGGTCCTGCGTCCCAGCTTTCGCGTTTCGCCGCCTCGACTTTTATTGGACACCGCTCAGCGTTCGATGAACGGACGACGCTCACCGCTCAGCGTTCGATGAACGGACGACGCTCACCGCTCCGCGTTTGCGACCGCTTCGTCGAGCGCCGCTTCGCCGGCCGCTTCTGCCTCGTCTGCCCGCCGCTTCATGGCTGCCACGAATGATTCGTCGTCTATCATGTCGAGATTGGCCCGAACGGTCGAGACGGACGCCTGTAGCGCCGCCGCCGCGAGCAGCGCCCCGACAGCCGCGTCCGGGACGGCGACCGGCGTCCCCTTCGCAGTTACCGTGCGGGCGTGCTCGACGACGTTGAGACAGACCTCGGCTGTCTCCAGTGGCACCTCCGTCGAGCGTTTCGAGGCCGCCTGCATCCGGGCGACGTCCCCGGATTCAAAGGCTTCCCCGACCGCGTCGACCGCTGCCGCGTCCTCGTCAGCGAGGTCGAGCAGCCGTTTCCGGTTATCGGCCAGACCGTCCGCTAGAGCCGATAGCTCACCGGACTCTGTACCGGACCCGTCTGTGCCGACAGTGTGGATACAGACCATCCCACAGAGCGCCGCGCCCATCGCGCCGCCGACGGCCGCGACCGCACCGCCGCTCGGAGTCACCTGGCCCGACGCGACATCAGCAAGGAACTCGCCGATTGGCTGGTCCGCGAAGGTCATCTGTCGGACTCAATTCCGGTCGTCTCTGGTGATTGACTGTCCATACGGCGGCACTCTCGGCCCACTCGCCTAATGATTTCCCTGGAGGTATTCGGTCCGTGTGGGCCATCCCGTCACAAAGGCTATGACTGGACTGTGTCAAGACGATATATGGCGTCTCCGTACGAAATCGTCCAGCCAGCGACGGTGCCGACGGAACAGTTCAATACCTGCGATACAGAGGTCCGGAAGCTCACGGACCCGCTCGGCTGTGAGGAGATGCGGGTGAATCAGGTCATCGTCGAACCGGACTCCGTGACGACGCCGCATACACACGACGGCCAAGAAGAGGTGTTCGTCGCAACGACCGGTGGCCAGATATCCGTCGAGGGTGACGTTCACGAGGTACCCGAGGGCGGGGTCGTCCGCGTCCATCCGGACACGGTCCGGAACCTCTGTAACCACACCGATGAAACACACGTCTGGCTCGCCTTCGGTGCGCCGCCGGTGGGAACTGTCGACAACTTCGGGGACTACGTTGTCGAGAAGTGAGACGAGTCGGCCAGTGTCCTTCTCCGTGCAACCTGAAGACCGGTCGTCTCAGCGCTCGTCAGCCAGCGCGTCGTTCAGTTCCGGCACGACCTCGTGGAGGTCGCCGACGACGGCGTAGTCGGCCTTCTGCATGATGGCCGCCTCGGGATCGGTGTTAATTGCCAGGATGTTGTCCGCACCCTTACAGCCAACCATGTGCTGCACTGCGCCGCTGATGCCACAGGCGACGTAGAGGTCCGGGCTGATCTTCGTGCCCGTCTGTCCGATCTGGTCGTCGTGTGGTCGCCAACCCTCGTTGACGGCGGCCCGTGACGCGCCGACGGTTCCGCTGAGGCTATCGGCCAGCGTCTCCAGTTTGTCGTAGTCCTCCGGATCGCCGACGCCGCGCCCGCCGCCGACCACGACGCGTGCCTCACCGAGCGACACACCGGTCTCGTCGGACTCCTCGACGCGGTCGACGGTGACCCGGAACGCGCTCTCGTCGAGCGACGGCTCGAACGGCTGGACGGACGTGTCAGTGGGTTCAGCCGCCGTCTCCGGCGAAAACTCGTGTTCCGCCACAGTCACCAGTTTCGTGTCACTATCAAGGCATGCGTGTTCGACGAGGCTACCACCCCATCGCTGGCGCGACAGTTCGTACACGTCGCCGGCCTCGACGTCGAGACAGTTGGCCGCCATCGGCAGGTCGCGCCTGGCACCGACGTGGGCCAGCACCTCCTGTCCGCGGTCAGTCCCCGGGGCGACGACTGCTTCCGGGTCTGTGGCGTCGAGCAACTGCGCGATACTCTCCGCCCAGGCCTCGGGTGCGTACGTGTCAAGCCGCTCGTCACCGACGTGGTGGAGCGTCTCTACGCCGTAGTCGCCGATTTTCTCCCCGAGCGCCGCCGATTCTGCGCCGAACGCGACGGCTTCGAGCGCCGCGTCGGTCGCCGTCGCCAGTTCACGGGCCAGCGTGAGCGCCTCTAGCGAGGTTTCTTCGGGCCTCCCGCCCGCGTGTTCGACGAGGCTCAGTATCACGGTCAGATCACCTCCAGATCATCGCGGAGCAGGTCGACGACTGCGGGTACGGCGTCCGGTCCCTCGCCGAGCACCTCGGCCGCGCCCTCCGTGCTCTCCGGCGCTTCCAACCGGACTTTCTCGATACCCCCGTCGAACTCGCCGGCGACCGGGTCCTGCCGCCCGATTGACTGTTTGCGCGCCTGCATCTTGGCGCGCATCGAAGCGTAGCGGGGCTGGTTGAGCCCTTCTTTGACGCCGACGGCCGCCGGGAGGTCGAGTTCATACACCTCGGTTCCGCCGGTCACGTCGCGCTCGGCGACGGCTATCCCGTCCTCAATCGTCAGATCTGACACGCCCGCGACGAACGGCATGTCTAGCCGCTCGGCGACGCGGACGCCGACCTGGTGGTTCGCCACGTCGGCTGATTCGTTGCCGAACAGGAGGAGGTCGAACTCGGGGTCGGTCCCGGAGTCGGCGCTGAGGGCGTCCGCGAGCGCGGCCGCCGTTTCGCGAGGCCGCCACTCCTCCCCGTCGGTTTCCAGCAGCGTCGCCTCGTCGGCCGTCATCGCGAGCCCGGTCCGGAGCTGTTCGTCGGCGTCCACCGATCCGAGCGACATCACGGTGGCCGTCCCGTCGTGGTCGTCGGCCACCTGAATCGCTTCCTCGACGGCGCACTCCTCGTGGGGCGATATCGTGAACCCAAGATGGCTCGTGTCTATCTCCTGTTCGTCGTCGGTCAGTGTGAGTTTCGCGCCGGTGTCCGGCACGCGCTTGATGCAGGCTACGGTGTCCATGTCGTGTCTCCGTCGTTCGATTGCGGTCGGTTCACTGGCTGTGCTAGCTCCTGATGCGCTCGTTCTCCGGGTCGAACAGCGGCCGGCTCCCGACGACTTCGACCGTCACCGGGTACTGCTGGCCCATGTACTCGACCTGGAGGCTCTGGCCTTCCTCAGCGAAGGACTGCGGGAGATACGCCATGAGGAGGTGTTTTCCGACGCTCGGACCGGTCCCGGCGCTGGTCACGTACGAGCGCCGGCCCTCGTCGTCGACCAGAACGTCCCCGTTCATGTCGAGGACCGGCTCGTTGCCCAGCATGAAGCGGCGCTCGCCGCCCTCCGGGGCGTGGTCGTCGACGGACAGCGTACACAGCGTGGCCGCGTTCTCCTCGTCGATGGCTTCGGCGTAGGCTTCCTTTCCGATGAAATCGGCGTCCTTGACGCCGTGGAACGTCAGCCCGGCCTCCGCGGGGTTGTAGTCCAGTTCCAGTTCGTGGCCGAACAGTCGGTACCCCTTCTCCAGGCGACCGGTCGTCCCGTAGACACCCATGCCGGCCGGTCGGACGTCGTGGTCCTGCCCGGCCTCCCAGAGCACGTCCCAGAGCCGGCGGCCCTGGCCCATCGGGGCGTAGATCTCCCAGCCCTGCTCGCCGATGTAGGAGAGCCGCATCGCCCACGCCTCTACTTCACCGACTGTGAGCTCCTGTGCCGTGTATGGCTCGAAGGCGTCGTGAGACATGTCCTCCTCTGTGACACTGGCCACCAGGTCGCGGGCGTTCGGCCCCCAGACGCCCAGCGTACACAGCGACTCGGACTGGTCGATGAGGGTCACGTCGGCACCGTCCGGGATGTGGTCGCCGAACCAGGCCCGGTCGGCCCCGCCCGCCGCGCCGCCGGTGACGACCCGGTAGTGGTCGGGACCGAGGCGGGCGATGGTCAGGTCCGAGACGAAGCCGCCGTTCTCGGCGAGTATCGGCGTGTACACGGTCTTGCCCACGTCAACGTCGACGCGGCCCACAGCCATCCGTTCGAGGTAGTCGACGACGTCCGACCCGCGGAAGTCGAAGATGCTGAAGCCCATGTCACCGATCATGGAGACGTGCTCGCGGGTGTGGAGATGCTCTGCGAGGATGATCGGCGACCACCACCGCGAGTCCCACTCGTTCGGCCGCTGGAACTCGGCGAGTTCTTCCTCGTACCGGTCCAGCAGGTCGCCGTTCGACTCGTACCACTGCGGCCGTTCCCAGCCCGCCGCCTCGAAGAACTCCGCGTGGAAGTTGGCCTGTTTCTCGTGGAACGGGCTCGTCCGGAGTTCCCGCGCCGACTGGTACTGTTCGGCCGGGTGGACGATGTCGTAGATTTTCTGGAACCCTTCGCTGGCCCGGTCTTTGACGAACGAGCGGGAGGTCCCGTACTCGTAGAACCGGTTCACGTCGGCTCCGTGAAGGTCGATGTCCGACCAGCCACGCGTCATCCACTGGGCGACCGCCTCGCCGATGGCCGGGGCCTCCTTGATCCAGACCGCGGCACACGACCAGAGCCCGTCGACGTCCTGCAGTGGGCCCAGAAGCGGTGCACCGTCTGGCGTCTGCGAAAGTAGGCCGTCGATTTCGTGGCGGATGCCGGCCTCGGGGTCGTCGAGGAGTTCCGGGACGATCTCCAGCGCATCGGCCATCGACTGCTCGAAGGCGTCGTCGGTCAGCGGCGGCTGGGTCGGCGAGAGCGGCGCTTCGTCGATGGACGGGATGTCCTCGACGTCCCACAGTATCGGCCGGTGCTGATACGACCCCACTTCGAGGTCGTTCCCGTGCTGGCGCTCGTACATCTGCGTGTCCATGTCGCGGACGACCGGGAACGAGATTTCGCCCTCGTAATCCTCGAAGAATGAAATCGGGCCGACGCTGACCATCTGGTGGACTGCCGGTGTAAGCGGAATCTCGACGCCGGCCATCTCGGCGATTTTCGGGCTCCACAGTCCGGCCGCGATGACCACCTCGTCGGCCGTGACGGTCCCGCGGTCGGTCTCGACCGCCTGTATCGACCCGTCTTTGACGTGAAGGTCGAGCACTTCGGTGTTGGGCGAGACGTGTAGCCCGCCGTCGGTGTACTCGTCTGCCCGCGCTCGCATCACTTCGCCGGCCCGGAGCGGATCACAGGTGCCCGCACCGGTGCTGTAGAACCCCGCTTTGATGAGGTCAGTGTTGACGTAGGGTACGAGCGCTTCGACTTCCTCGGGGGTCAACAGCTCCGCCGGTTCCCCCCACGCCTTCGCTGACTGGACGCGCCGTTTCAGCTCCTCGATCCGTTCCTCGGTGCGTGCCACCTCGATACCGCCGCTGTTGGTGAACGTGTCCATGTCCTTGTACTGCTCGATGCTCCGTCGGGTGAGGTGGGTCATCTCCTTCGAGTGTTCCACCGGCATCAGGAAGTTCGAGGCGTGACCGGTCGACCCACCGGGGTCGGGCAACGGCCCCTTGTCCAGAATCGCGATGTCTTCTCGCCCCATCCGGGCGAGATGGTACGCGAGACTGTTTCCGACGATACCGCCACCGATGATTACTGTCTTCGCCGCTGACGGCAGCGAGTTCGAACTCATCGCGGTCTCACCCGTATGCTGGCGGACCGAACTGTACTCTCGCTGCTCGTGGTGATAGCTCTCAACATCATCCGTTTTGAGCGTGGCCCCTCTCGGGAAAGAAGCAGGGACCACAGTTCTGCGGCGATTTATATACGGCTGGGACGCAGAACGCCGGGAATCATTCGTTGTTCAGGGTGTCAGCAGCTACAAACCCCCTGTTTCTGTTCGGTAGTCGCGTCGACAGGGCCACGCTCACGTTTCAGAGTCGGAGGGACGGGCAGAATACTCATTCTATCAAAAAACCAATGGTATGAGTTTTGTGCCGTCCGTTGGAATGGTTTCGACGCGCTCTCTGGTCGTCGTCTCGGTCTCCGGACCGAAGGCACGCATGACCGGTTTCGACCCGGCCTGAGAGTCCTCCGTCAGTTGGGTCACAGTATCGTATTGGTGTGCAGGATCCTGTTCACGGGAATCCATTGCAGCCAAACGGGATGACGTGACGTACCACGCATCTCTCCTCACTACCCCGTTGCTCGAATGACAACGGTGACGTCGTGATTTCACGCCACGAGATATCACCGACTGTTACTGTCGTGTATTACACCCGCTGAGTAATACTAAGTGAGCAGGTCGAAGGCATTGCCTGAACCTTGAGAGTCCGCTCTGTCACCGGTCTCCCGACATCACTCGCGCTGATAGCGGTGGGTGCTGCTTCGGTCCCGATTTCTATAGGGCGGTGCAGCTCAGGAATAGCGACAGCCCATTCGATATCGGGGTGGCCGTCCACGGGACCGAGAATAACAATCGTACCAACATTAGCTCACAGAGCCTATCAGTATCAGAGGGATATTGTGAAGAAGGAACTACATAACAGTGTGGCGGCGCGTGGTCGACGACCGCCGAAGCAGTTGTGGCGCTGTTGTCATGCCGTTTCAGTCGGCCTGCAGCGCCCGGACTGTCTGTTGCGTCGCTGCCAACGCTGAACGGGCGAGTGCTGTCGCGTGCCAGTAGTCCGCAACGCTTCTATCGAGCGTGGTGGCCGATATCTCTCCCTGATGATGTGTTAACTCACGGTCAGCGGCCATGACCCTGTGGCCGGCGTCGACGAGAACCGTCCGGACCAGCTCCGGCTGCGAACTCGATTCGAGGGCCGCGGTGAGTGCATCGTACGCGGTCTGTCTGATTTCGCGAACCGCTGTCCCATCGGATGGCCGAGCGAGTTCGTCCGCCTCCCGACGTGACTGAATGCGGTCGAGCGCTCGGAACCGGGCGAGCCGACCGTTCGCATTGACGACGGCGCTCGCGGGCCCGACGGCGTCCGTGAGGCGGCTGGTACCGCTCTCGGCTTCCCAGCGGAGCTCTTCGAAAACCATCTTCCTTGGAGTGCGGTCGTCAGCGGCCGTCTCCGGCGGCAGGTCCGCCTGCCTGTCGCGGATGTCCGCCAGCAGTGCTTCCGCTGCATCACTCAGTGTCGGCCTGACCGTCCCGGTATCGGATGGAAGCGAAGCAGCGAACCGCGCCCGCAGGTGGCGAGCGTCGTCGAGATACGCCTGTGCCGACTCGGCCGTCTCACCCCATTCGGCGACCGACAGTAACTCCGACTCTTCTCTGGGTAGGACGTCCATGTCACTGGCCCGCTCCAGTCCCGTCTCGATACGGGCGTGGACCAGCGCCGCGCGCACCGGGTCCATCCCGACGTATTCGTGCTCCTGTCGGGTTTCGCGGGCCGCCGACACAGTTCGGCTGTGTTCGTCTCGGAGCGGCGCAGCGGTACGGCCGCTCTCGACAACACCCCACCCCGCAGCGGCGTAGCGGGCGTTTTCGCGGGCCGAACGTAGCGACCGGAGCGCCATCAACCCGGTTCGGGCCGTCCGCGCATCGTCGAGGCCGTCCGAGGCGTCACTGGCGGCACCTGTCAGGTGCTGGCGGATGTGACCGTTCGGGATTTCTTCTGGACCGAGCGGGGTCGGAAGCGTCGCCAGCAGCGAGCGTACCCGCTCCCTCACGGCGTCGAAATGGCTCGTTTCGATGTCGACCGGTATCACCGGGGGGATTGGGGCTTCTCGCTCTTCGTCGCGCGGGACATCGGGCAGATTGTAGGCATCGATAGTTGCCTCGCGTTCCCCACCCAGACTGTCGATACTGCTACAGCCAGCGATAGCACTGGCCCCAACCAGGGCGAGCACACCACGGCGGGTCATCCGACCGGACTCCCCGCCCGTCGCGGACGTGTCGTCGGTCATACCTGCTCACCACCAGTCTGGGTTCGGCGGTCGCTATCTCGGGCTGACCCGCCCCCGCCCTCGCCCTCGGCATCGACTCGCTGGCTGTCACAGGCGCTCCCACCGATGGAGGAGGAGTAACTGGAGATGTCGTCGGCGTTGACTGTCTCGGGAATCCGGATGAACCACACCGCGTACACCTTGTTGCCTGCTGTGCAGGGTTCGTCGTAGGGACGACTCACTCGGCCGTAGTCGGTCGAGACGCTGTTAGTCGTCCAGCTGACCTGACAGAGCGTTAGTCGAAAGCACTCCTCGATCATCACGTTCTGGACGTAGACGGTTTCCGTGTCGAAGTCAGTCTCGTCGAGGAAGGTCTCAGTCAGCGAACTGTCCACGTCTTCAGCGACGGTAAGTCGGTCTGCTTTGGATGCCGTATCGATAATCTTGGACTCCAATCGACGGGAGTGTCGGCTTTCGGTTGGCCGACTGTCTCCATCGTCGAGCCAGACAGGCTGACGGTCGGCGTCAACGCGTGTGACAACTGCCTCCGGGTCGGATTCTATGCCAGTTCCCGGAGCGGCCGAGCCATCGTTTTCGGAAGCGGTGCGCGTTGATTCGCCGCTGCCCTCGAACAATCCACTACAGCCGGCCAGTATCGCCGCTAGCCCGCATGCGCTGTGGAGGAGGGTACGTCGAGTGGAGGGGACCATCGTGTGATTTCCCGCTTGTAATGTCAGGTATAAAATTCTCGTGGTAGATGGGCGTTACCGAAAGCGTATCAGATATCCCGAAGAATAGATTCAGGAGTGGCTCTCTGTCGTAGTCGGTGCTTATATGTCTATAAATACAGTCATTATACATCTATTTGCGGCCCTATTGATATATATCGCACATATCTGTGGCTAAATACACTCGTATGAGTGTGCACTCTGTAATCAAGAAGTATGGCTGCCAAGTTGTGGATAGAGACGCAGATATCGCAACAAAACGGCTAAACCGGCTCGACGCGTTCTGGCGATAATGGGGTCAGCGCAGTCGAAAGTCGCACAGTTGATCGAAACGTACGGACTGACGTCGATGGGAACGGAACTGGAGCACGCGTGGCTCGGGAAGAATGGGGAACGACAGAGTCTCCGTGACCTCGCTGACCGGTTCAATCAAGCGCTGCTCGTGGCTGCGATTCGCGATTCGAGCATGGACGTCATCGACGGCGAACCGGCGAACTTCTATCGACTCCTGACGGACGACGACGTCAGTGCGGGCAAACGGATCGAAGCGCGGAACCGACTCGAACGGGCAGGCATCGACGTCGATACGCTGGAAAGCCAGTTCGTCACGTATCAGGCGATTCGGTACTACCTCACAGAGGTTCGTGATGTGAGCTACGAGCCTGAATCCGAAACTGAACAGGTCGAGCAGGAACGCGGGACAATAGACCGCCTCCGCAGCCGCGTCGAGACAATCGTCCGGGATACGGTCGACCGACTGAACACCGCTGACAAACTCACTGTCGGCGAGTACCGAGTGTTCGTGAGCATCGATATTCGCTGTCAGGACTGCGGGACGCGCTACGGCATCAGTGACCTTCTCGACCGCGGCGGCTGTGACTGTGAGTGAGCGCTCAGTAAGTTCGGTCTTTGGGGGACCACAACCGGATCAGATATCCGTAATCCGGTTGTAACTATCCGGAAGCGCCTGTGCGTCCTCGGGGAGCAACGCGACGACGAGATAGGCGGGGTACTCCGCGAAGTACTCGACTAGGGAGGCGATGCGCTCCGCGTCGATGGCTTCCAGTGAGTCAAGCAGCATGAATGGGACTTCCTCGTACACGTCGTGGACGAGGTAGCCGGCGAGTCCGAACACGAGCCCGGTTACTTCCCGCTCACTCTCGCTCAGATGGCCGACAGTGTCCTCGTAGACAGTTCCACCGTCGGTACTCCTGACGACGTGGAGCGTGAACGTCGACCCAGTGACGCTGTCGTCGCTGTTATGGACCGGGTCATCGGGTGTGTCGGTCCGTTCGAGCCAGATCCGTTCGATGTTGCCGTAGCTCAGAATGTCGAGCAGGTCGTCCATCTTCTCGTTGAACTGGTCGGTCGCATCGGCTTCGAGGCGGTCGATGCGAGAACGGAGGTCGATCAGCTCGTCAACCACGTCTTCCCGTTGGGCAGCCAGTTCGTCGTTCCGGCGGATTTCCGACTCGATGTCGGCGATCTCCTCGCGTACCTCGTCTCGTTCGGATTCGAGCCGGTCCAGTTCCAGCTCCAGTTCGTTCGCTTTCGTATGGAGTTCGAGCACTTCGTCGAACTCTTCGGTTCGGAGCGAGGTGACCCGCTCCTCGAGTTCCTCGACGCGGGCGGAGAGGTTGTTGCGTCGCTCTCGGAGGTCGACAACAGTCGTCTGCCGGCGCTCGATTTCGGCGTCGACCTCCTCAATCGTGACGGTGAGTTCTCGCGCTCGCGTGCGCGTCTCCGCAATTTCGTCACGTCGGTCGGTCAGTTCGTCGAGTTCATCGTCGATATCGTCGATCTCCGTGACCGTCTCCTGAAGGTGGTCACGCATGCTCTGGAGCGTCGACTCGATACGGTCCGGTTTCACTCGCGAGCCACAGGTCCAGCAGGTCGTCTTTGACCCCTTATACAGCTGGTCCGTGATGTCACCCACGCTCTCTGGCTTTGCGTCGATAGCATCGGTTATCTCCCGGTGCTCGCCGGACAGCAGTTCCTCGTTGAACCCGACGACGTTCTGCAGTCGGGTGGTGTACTCTGAGAGCTCTCGTTTGCGCTCTCGAAGCCGCTCGATGTCCGATTCGAGCGCTTCGAGTCGTTCGTCCGGCGATTCCGGAAGCCCGGATCGTTCGACCGCGAGGCTCCCTCGCTCCTCGCGCAGTGCCGCGATACTCTCCTGTTCTGACTGGATATCGTTTCGCACACGTTTCAGTTCGGATCGAGTCGCCTGGAGTTCATCGAGGGCCGTTTCGAGTTCGTCCCTGTTTTGCTGGGTCGTCTGGAAATCTACGTCCCGCTCGTCGATTCGGTCCTCCACGCGCTGGAGGTCGTCTCTGTTCTCGGCGATCTCGTCGCGCAGAGTTGCCTGTTGCCGTTCGAGGTCCGGGAGGTCGCGCTTGAGCGCCGCGATACGGTCGAGTTCCTCGTCGATCTCCTCCTTGCGCTGCTCGGCCGCACGTATCTGTCGGTGGATAGACGCCACGTCGACCGGCCGCATAATGATCTCTCGAAGGTTCTCCCCTCGTTCGACGGCTCGCCTGGCCGCGTTGTCTTCGAGCAGGAACGCGAACAGATCCGCAACCGTCGGGTCAGTGAGAAGGCCAAGGCCCGACCCAGCAACCCCGTCGTCGGTTCTGGTCAGTGTTCGGGTGTACGTCTCCTCCCCCAGTGAGAGTTCGACGTGTCCCTGGTCGGCGTCACCTTTGATGCTCGCCCACTCGCTCCCGTGAGCGGCCATCACCGCCTGTAGAAACGATGTCCGATTAGTCGCGTTCCGGCCTCGGAGCACAGTCACCCCTGATGGGACCTCGACTGTCGTCTCGTCGATCCCCCCGATCTTCTCGACGGTGAACGTAGCTACCTCCCCGGATACCGAGAGCGAACCCATATTTCGGTGTGTGCGAGTGACGGATATAAGCACTATGGCGCGTGTGGCACCACACATTCCGTTTTCTATCCCAATAGTTGCATGCGGCTAACAAGCATATGTCTGTTATTCCAACGGATTCGCGGACCTAGTTCCGTGCAGAAACAATCGCCTAAATACATATAGCAAACAATTTCGGTAAATAACACTCTCAAACGTGTACCTTTATATCACACAATGGGCGTAGCTGTCGATGTCGTTGACCATGACAGATCAAGACCGGGCCGAGAGTGCGCTTCGCGCTCACGTAACCTCCGTCAAGGAGGACCTGATGACGGGCGTATCGTTCATGATCCCCTTCGTGACTATCGGGGGTATCTTCCTCGCCGTCGCGTACGCGATAGGGGACACACAGACAGTGTTCGAGAACACCGGCTCGGCAGGCTGGTTCCTGGCACAGGTCGGTACCGCCGGGCTGACGATTATGGTTCCGATTCTCGGCGGATACATCGCGTATGCCATCGCCGACCGTCCGGGACTCGCCCCGGGATTCCTGCTGGCATACATTCTCCAGCAAGGGAACGTCGTCGCCGAAGCGGCGACAGTAATCGGTATCTCCGGCGGTGAGGCCGGTGCCGGCTATCTCGGCGCAATCGTCGCTGGGCTGCTGGCCGGGTACGTCGCGCGTTTCTTCAAGAACCTCGACGTCCCGGAGTTCATCCAGCCGATGATGCCGGTACTGCTGATCCCTGTCGCGACGATGGCGGTTCTGACGCCCATCATGCTGTTCGTGCTGGGCGTCCCCGTCGCACTCGCTAACGAGGGTCTGACTTCCTTCCTGCAGTCGATGCAGGGAGGTCAGGCTATCGTCGTCGGCCTCATCCTCGGTGGAATGATGGCCTTCGACATGGGTGGCCCGGTCAACAAGGTCGCCTACGTGTTCGCAACCGGGCTCATCACCGAGGAAATCTACGCACCGATGGCCGCGGTGATGATCGGCGGGATGGTTCCGCCGATCGGGCTTGCGCTCTCGAACTTCATTGCGCCGCACAAGTACGCGGCGGAGATGTACGAAAACGGAAAAAGCGGTGTCGTGCTCGGCCTGTCGTTCATCACCGAGGGTGCGATTCCGTACGCGGCCGCGGACCCGCTGCGCGTCATCCCGGCTATCGTGGCCGGTAGCGCTGTCGGCGGTGCGACCTCGATGGCCCTCGGCGTCACGATGCCCGCCCCCCACGGCGGTATCTTCGTGGTCCTGCTGTCGAACCAGCCACTCGCATTCCTGGGCAGCATCCTGCTGGGATCACTCGTGACGGCCGTCGTCGCGACAGTGATCAAACCGGACTTCGAAGATCGTATCGACGCTGGGGTGGAGACGAGCACCACGCAACCGACGGACGACTAACTACTGTGACTACAATGACAGACGCAATCGCAGCGGACGATATCGAAGAACTGATTCCGGCCAGCCACATCTCGCTGTCCGAGCCACCAGCCGAGAAGGAAGCGTGTATCGAGTTCTTGCTCGACCTACTAGTCGACGGCGGCAAGGTCGAGGACCGCGACCGCGCACTCGACGCGCTGCTGGAACGCGAATCGGAGACCACTACGGGCGTCGGCATGGGGATCGGGATTCCACACGCGAAGACTGACGCTGTGAACCGCCCGTCACTGGCGTTTGCCCGCTCCGAGGAAGGCGTCGACTTCGGCTCGATGGACGGCGAGCCGGCGACGCTCATCTTCATGATTCTCGTCCCGGAGGCCGGCGGCGAGAAGCATCTCAACATCCTCAGCTCCCTCTCGCGAACCCTGATGCACGACGACGTTCGGGACCGACTCCACGAAGCAGAGGACGAGGCGACTGTTCAGGACGCGCTCCGGGAGGCAATCGCATGACGGTCGAACGCACTGTGACGATTGTCCCGGAGGCGGGCCTGCACGCGCGGCCGGCGTCGGCGTTCGTCCAGGCCGTCAACGACCACGAGGCCGAAGTCTCGGCCGGTCGTCCGGACGGTGACCTCGTCCAAGCGGCGAGTATGATCGCCGTCACCAGCCTCGGCGTCGGACAGGACGACGACATCAAACTGGTCGCCGACGGACCGGATGCAGAAGCAGTGCTCGACGAACTGGAGCGGATACTGACAACGCCAGAGGCGGAACTGGACACTGACGATGGCTGAACGCACGCTTCACGGTACCGGTGCGACGCCGCGCTCCGGCGTCGGGTCGGTTGTCTGGTACGGCCGAGACATCTCGCTCCTGGACCCGGACGGCGTGGAAGTCGATCCCGAGACTGAAATCGAGCGGTTCGCTGACGCCGTCGACACCGCCCGCACCGAACTGGAGTCCGAGCGCGAGGCGACCGCCGAACGCGTCGGCGAAGACGAGGCCGCGGTGTTCGACGCGCACATCCAGTTCCTCGAAGACCCGACTATCGAGGACAGCGTCGAGACGATGGTCGGCGAGGGGCTTCCTGCGCCAAACGCCGTCGACGCCGCGTTCGGCGAGCATATCGAGCAGTTCGAGGGCATGGACGGTCGAATGGCCGAGCGCGCGGACGACCTCCGCGACGTTCGCGACCGACTCCTCCGTCTGCTGACCGACGGCGAACGGGTCGATCTCGGTGACCTACCAGAGGGAAGCGTCGTCCTCGCCGAGCGGCTGACCCCCAGCGACACGGCGCAACTTGACCCGGAACGCGTCGCTGGGTTTGCCACGGTCACTGGTGGACGAACGTCCCACGCGGCTATTTTCGCCCGCTCGCTGGCCCTGCCGGCCGTCGTCGGTGTCGGCGACGCTCTCGAATCCGTCGAGGGGGAGGAAGAGGTCGTGATCGACGGCGACAGCGGCGAGGTGGTAGTCAGCCCCGACGACACCGAGCGAGCGGCCGCAGCAAGCGACTCGGGAGCTGCTGTCGTCGATGAGTCCGTCGAGACAACCGATGGGCGACACGTCGAAGTGGCGGCAAATATCGGCCAGCCGGCGGAACTGGACCCCGCAGCAGAACGGGGAGCTGACGGCGTCGGCCTCTACCGGACCGAGTTCCTCTTTCTCGACCGGGAGACGCCGCCGTCGGAGGATGAACAGTACGAGGCCGTCCGCGAGGCGCTCGATACGTTCCCGGACGGGCGCGTCGTCGTCCGGACGCTGGATATCGGGGGCGACAAGCGCATCTCGTATCTGGACCTGCCAGAAGAAGAAAACCCGTTCCTTGGAGAGCGAGGGATACGACGCTCGCTCGCCCCCGATTCGGACCTGTTCGCCACACAACTCCGTGCGCTCCTGCGCGCTGGAGCGGATGGGGCTGGAGATCTTGCCATCATGTTCCCGCTGGTCGCCACTGTCGAGGAACTCGATGCTGCACTGGACACGCTGGACGCAGCGGCGGTCGATGTTGAAGGCCGCGACGCTGACGCCGTTGATCCCGAAGTCGGCGTTATGGTTGAAACACCGAGCGCCGCCTTCATGGCGGACGAACTCGCCGCGCGAGTGGATTTCCTCTCTATCGGGACGAACGACCTCACGCAGTACGTGATGGCCGCCGACCGGGAGAACGAGCGCGTCGATGACCTGCACGACCCGACGCATCCGGGCGTCCTGCGCGCGATCCATCGGACAGTTACCGCAGCCCACGCCGAAGACGCCTGGGTCGGGATGTGCGGTGAGATGGCCGGCGACCCCGCTCTGACGGAACTACTCGTCGGTCTCGGCCTCGACGAACTCAGCATGAGCGCCGTGACGATTCCGGAGGTCAAGACGGCTGTCAGCGAAACCGAGTA
Organism: Haloarcula amylolytica JCM 13557; assembly: GCF_000336615.1. GTDB lineage: Archaea > Halobacteriota > Halobacteria > Halobacteriales > Haloarculaceae > Haloarcula > Haloarcula amylolytica. The sequence goes on along the minus strand of NZ_AOLW01000035.1, from coordinate 303,223 downwards.
CAGTGCCGCGAGCGAGCGCGGGGACCGCGCCCGACTCGCCGCAACGCGAAGCGAAGTCCACACCACAGTAGACACATGAAACTCGTCGCAGTCACCTCCTGTCCGACTGGTATCGCACACAGTCAGATGGCAGCCGAGAATCTCGAACAGACAGCGGAAGAACACGATCACGATATCAAGGTCGAAGTCCAGGGCGCGATGGGCGCGGAGAACGAACTCTCCGACGCTGACATCGAAGCCGCCGACGCCGCCATCATCGCCGCAGACACGTCGGTCAGTCAGGATCGATTCAGTAGCGTCCCGCTAATCGACGGCACCGTCAAGGACGCCGTCAACGACGCCGAGGGGATGATCGCCGATGCCATCGAGGCCGCCGACGGCGACGCGCTGGCCACTGGGAGCGAAGAGCGGTCCGAGTCCGCAGATACTGGGTCTGATCAGCAGCGCCGCCGTGGCGGTGACCGTTCGAAGAGCCTCGTGGCCCGACTGAAGCGTCTGCTTAGTTGATACGGAGTTAGATCGCTCCGACGCAGGCGACTTCTCGCCCACCCCCTACGATTGAATCATTCCCTTAGCCACGAAACCAAATGGAAAGCGGGTGGTCCAGTTTCGAGTTCAGGATTATACATACTCTGAAGTGACCGAAATCGACTGTATCAGAGGGCTAGCGGTCGTAGCTCGCTGGCGGTTATTCCTCACCATCGCCCGAGGAGCCAGATATATCGCCACCGCTGGCTCCCGGGGCGAGAAGATACCCGAAAGCTGTTGTCCCTGATTCGGGACCGGACCGTAGTTCCACTGTCTGTCGCTCCTGGGCGACGCCAAACTCGGGGAAGTATTGGGTTGTAGTGGTGCGAACGTCGCTGGTACCCAGCGGGTAGACACTCAGCAAGGGCGGGTCATCGTCGGTGGCTGCCCGGTGGGACGCACGTATTGGTCCAGACTCGTCGACTGTGACGGCAATGTCCGGGTGGAAGTGGAGGCGGGAGATGCTCGGCTCTGTCTCAGTGTCGGGTCCACTGAGCATATCGCGAACAAGCCACCAGCCGTCCGCCGCAACGATTGTCCTGTTGTGTCGATACGACGCTGGTGCATCAGACGCTGTCTCGTAGCATCCGTCGAAAACCGCCGGTTCTGTCTCCTCGTAGCGTACCGTCGGTTCCGTTCGCGCCCCCATCAGATACTTTCCACCGATCTCTATCGGCTCCGTATCGCCGACCTGAACCGTATTGTGTCCAGCAACACTTCTGACGTACTGTCGCCGTTCGTCGCTGGCATAATCATACACACCCGTATCAGTAAGCACACGGTGTCCATCGACCCAGAGCAAGACACTCAGCATATCGTTATGTGAGTGACCGGGTAAATGCGGGGGTCCGACGGGGCCGCCGTCCACTAACAGACGTCCATGGTTCGTATCGAGCCAGTAGTACCCTGACTCCCCGCTCGCTGGACTGTGAGCCGGAGCGGGACGGTCATCGGAACCGAACCCGGCGGCAGCAGCGTACTCCAAACAGTCGGCAAGCGGAAGCGCCTGACCGAACACGGCGTCGTTACACAGCGGGAGCCGCTCGTCTGGGGGACAGAGGTATCGCAGATACGCTACAGCCTGCCTTGTCATCGCTGCCAGCCAGTTGGGGACCGTGCGATCACTGGCGGTCAGTACGGAGCACGCTGTCACGTATCGCGTTGTAACGATTGCATGATACATCGGCGACCGCTCGTAGTGCCCCCCGTCGGAGAGAAACTGTTTAGCCCCTGTACGGCCGAGAATAGAGATTCCCTTTGAAACCCATGAATTATTATCCTCTGAGAAGGTGAGTCCGGCCATGAGCAGTGCAAGCCCGTTCTCGACGAGGTGATTGCCGCCGACATCACCCTCAATGTGGTTCGTGAGGAAGAGCGAGTTCCGATATATCTCTCGAGCAAGCACCTCAATAAGTCTCGCTGGAACGCCTTCCTGGGTGCCCCCAGTTCGCCACGCGAGGTATCGAACGAGAGTTTGAATACGGAGGGATACTGCCCACGGCGTCCACGCATTTCGAAGGTAGCCCGGCTGACCGATTTCGATACTATCGGCCCAGTCCCGCACCCACTGGTCGAACACCTCGACAACCCTGTCGGGGGCCGCCTGTGGGTCTTTGAACCCCAGCGTCGCCCAGCGGAGAGGTTCGAACGCGTATAGTTTCAGCGGCCAGAGCAACGGATAGTCGTCAAACCGGTCGTCGAACCAGTTAGGCTGGTCTGGCGACCGAAACTGTATCCTCCTGTTGAGGAACGTCAGGTTGCCGTCGGCCGCCTGGCGACTCCGTTGCTGGAACATCCGGACGGTCGACTTTGAAAGTTCACCCCGAAGCAGGTCGAGGTCCGTTTCGACCGGACTGGTCGCCACTGAGAGGGCTCGGGGAATCGCGGCGTCGTATCGCCCGTCGAAGTCGAGCGGGAGTCGCGTGAGGACGGAGTTCCGAGTCGTTCGCTCAGCCATTCCGAGTAGCTGAGCAGGCTCCAACTGTGTGAGTGTGTGTCCGTACAACCTGACCGCTTTCGGAAGCGTCTGCAGGGACTCAGTCATCGTCAGTACTTGGGGCCGTGTACAATTCTTGCTGTTCGCACGTTGTCACCGTCCGGAACACCTCACCCAGTCGGCCCGCGATGGCCTGCCGGTCATACTCTTCGGAAACGACTCGGTGTCCGTCTCGACCCATCGCCACCCGCTGATCGGGGTTTTCGAGGAGGGTGTCAATCGCTGCCGCAATACTCTCGGGATCGGGTTCTGTGTGGACACCTGCGTCTGTATCCGTCGCGAACCGCTTGATTTCCCCCCTCCCAGTAACCACGACGGGTAGCGAGCACGCCATGTACTCGTAGAGCTTCGTGGGTATCGCGTAGTCCAGCTCTGGACTGTCTTTTATCGGGGCCAATCCGACAGTTGCGCTGTCAAGGATCTCCGGGATTCGTTTACGGTCCACCAATCCGACAAACTCCACGCGGTCTTCAAGATCGAGTCGCTCCACTACACCCTTGAGCCGAGACACCTCATCCCCGTCACCGACCAACTGGAGTACGGCATCGTCACTTGAGACGTGTTGCATTGCCCGGATACACGGTTCGAGTGCCTGTGCACTCCCGATATTCCCGGTGTATACGATTCGCGAGTCGTTTTCTTCAGCGGTCGAAACTGACGAGAACCGGTCGGTGTCTACACCGTTTGGGATGACTCGGATCCGATCCCGGAGATCGTTGCCGTACGTGTCAGCGACTGCATCTCCGAGCGTCTCAGTCGTTACCGTGATGCGATCAGCGGAGCGTAACGCAAGACGCTGGAACGTGCGACCGGCTTTTACCAGTGGACTGTCTGCTGTAATGTATCCAAGGGCGATCGAGTTCTCAATCCACAGATCGCGGACATCGATTACCCAGGGGTTCCCGATGGCAGCAGCCACGAGTCCGGGGAACCCAGTAGTGATCGGTGGCGTAGATGTCATGACAACGTCGTACTGCCGGAAATTCATGACTAACCAGAGTGCCGCATGGACTGCGAATATGAGGTAGTAAGGGAGCCGCCGGAGCAGAGAGGGGTTCTCTCGCTGTGGCTGCCACGTCCACAGTCGGTGGACGACGACTCCCTTATCGCATTCTATCTGCTTACGCTTCCAAGTCCGTTCGAAGTTTCCCGGTGGGTAACAGAGGGACGGCGCCAGGACTGTCACGTCGAAGTCGTCATCAAGATTAACAGCTGTGTCGTGAATTCTGGAGGCATTGCCTCCCTTTTCCGGGGGATACCGCTGAGAGACGATGACACAGTCAGTCGTCATCGGAGCGGATTATGTACGGCGGCTGTCCCAATCTTAGATGCTTCTCTCCATCTCGACGATGGTACCGTGTCCGTTGGCCTATCGCTGCTCATCGACATCGAATCGTTGCACTGTATCCTTGACGGGAATATTAGTATACATCTGATACTCCCGAGGCGTGCCGAAGCTGAGTCCGTTATGTGTTCTCTTGAAGTTGCTCTATCTCGGTCTGTAACATTGCTTTGTTTCGAGTAAACCGGTCTCCCCACCTGCACATAGCAGATCTCAGCCTCTAAACCACATCAACCCGCCCCGACCCGCCCGGTAACTATATCCTACTGTAAATATAATACAATTACCATATTATATCTAATTGTCTTGCGTATCAAGTCGATGGGTTTTGAGGGTATAATTGATAACTACTCTAAGTACATGGGAAGTAAAGACACACGTAGTACGTTTATACCGTGTGAGAACGGCTAATTAGTATATACCTACTCCACTCATATGTGTATGTCCGATAAGCACAAACCAACTGCTGACGATAACAAGATTCCGGGACGCACAACCACTCTAACAGCAAATGAGAGAGGTAAAGTTCATCTTAACCGGAGATCTTTCTTCCAGTTCGGGCTAGCAGCGATAACCGCAGCCATCGGAGTGGGGAGTCTAGGTGCAAGTACCTCGTTCGGTCAAGAGAGCAACACTCACATGACGGATTTTAGTGAGTACGTGTAAGGGAACTTACAGTCCTTCGTTTAACGAGTTGCCTCAGAGCGATGCAAAACGTTGTTCTGAACTGAACAGTGACCCCGGTGCATGGGCCAGAGTCGAGGAGAACTCATAAGAGGATTCCAAGTATGCCTTTCGTTTGATATTAATATAACTGACCGATATCATTTCCACTATACCAAAGATGGAAGCTATTCAGGCTTCAGTACATCTCAGCAACTCTCTCAACCGTGCCATGTGTATTTAAAACCAGCATTTGAATTTTGAAAGTGAGTTTGGCTCCCGTCGAAGGGAATGCGAAAGATAGGACTGAGGACTTTATTCGAGTTTCTATGTAGGAAGCCTATACTAATGTCCCGAGCATATTACCTTGAGACGAGAGCAATGATCACGTTCCTCCATCGTTTGTACCACTCCAATCGATCCAATATATCGGGTATCACAACTCTCGCATATTTGATATGACAAGTGGCTCTGGGGAGGTCAGTCGACGCAGACTTATCGCTTTCGTTGGAAGTATAGTGACTATCATCACAGGCCTACTCTACACCTGGTTACCGGGTTTCGATAGGGGTGCTGGTGAACCACCAGACGGGAGCAGGACTGAAAAGTCTGCTAAGGCGTCGGTTCAGCAGACTGCAACGCCCACGGGACCGACTGATGAGCCAGAAGTAGTCCAAGACGCCGAAAATATCAGTGACTACGGTTCGGAGCCGAATCCGAACGATCTCAGTGCGGCAGCAGCGAAGCGAAATCTCAACGCCATTCTCAAGGCTGCAAGGGCTGCCGGCCATGGAGGAACAATATTTGTTCCTGAAGGAGAGTACTATTTTGGCGGTGACGATTCAGGCTATAGCCCGTACGTGGAGTTCGGTGAAACCGTGCCTGCTGGTATTTCTATCATCGGAGAGGGGGCGAACAAATCAACATTGGCAATTACCAGACACGCTTCTGGTGAAAATCGTCCAAACCAGAGCGGCTTTATCTGGTACGACGGATACGATCACGGGACCGTCGAGATCGCAGATGTCAAACTGGACGGGAACTACGAAAACGTCAGCGGACTCGCCGAGAACAACGGGGGCTCCTGGGGACTCCAAATGTCGAAAAACGGTAATTTCCATCTCAAGCGCGCATGGATACGAGGGTGGCATTTAGCGGGGGTTCGTGGCCGTGCTGTCCTCAGATCAGTCACAAACTGTACGTTCCAGGATAACGGAATCGGGCGCCACAACGCGACCAACGGAAAATCGAACTCTCACCATATCTCTGTCCGACCGCAGGCAGGCGACGAGTTTACTGTCAAGAACAGCTGTTTCATCGACTGTGCCGGAAACGCGATCAATATTAGATTTGGCGATGGAGTCACCAAAATTCACAACTGCTATATCAGTGGTACGGGGTCTGGGCTGTGTAAAATGTCCGCGGGCAAGGTCATAGAACTGAAAAACATCTATCACAGAGCGAACACCCCCTCTTTAGAGCAGAAGGTCGATAAGCGGGATATCGGGCCCGATTTCCACGGCCGGTTTTTCATTAATAACCTCGGGAACCGAGGAACCACTCCGACGACCGTCATCATGGACAACGTTCTCTCTAGAGACATGTCTGATTACGCGTTCCAAGCACAGGACGCCATCGGAGATGGCCCGATGAACGTGATATGGAAGGGAGACATGATTGCGATTTATAATACCAACCGTGTTCGGGACGAGGCAGTCATTCGCGACCATGGCGTTGGGAAGTTCTCCAACATCGACATTGATCGGCTATCTATACACAATTCGAAGGCTAAGGCATTCATGTTCACCAGTTCTCAAGGCACGATAGATACATTCAACCACTCCAACACAGATGGAATTGGGAACGCAGGTGACGTTACCATCAACGCAAACAACCAAGGCCAAGAACGCTTCAGTCCATCGGTTCCCAGCATAAAAGAGGTAGGAGTGAGCTCAGTCGCCTCCGGTGAAGACGTAACCGTAAATTCGGGTAACCGGAAGAGGTGATCCAACTCCTGTTCAGGAGGTGATTGAAGTGGCAATTAAATTGAATGAGAAAATCCAGTCTGGCATACTCAGACAGGATTCGATCCTGTAGTGGTTTTGCTACGTCCCCTCCATCTTGGTTCCGTTAGCCAGATAGATCCTGATATCACCGTTGTCGTAGGATCGGTCAACTGTTCTGTCCCGATTAAAACGCTGGAAATCCTGTGACGTGTATTTCCACCGCTGCGGATAATCCGGGTACGTCTCCTGATAGAAGATTCGGCCTTTTCTGTTGATCATCACGTACTTACCGCTACCGTAGTTCTGGCCGAAGTACTGACTGGTTGTGTAATTGAAATGGGGTGGGAGAAACACCTCCCAGAATGGTAGCCCTTCGCTCACACCGTGTTCTGCGTGGTGGAACCGTCGGTACTCTATATCGAAATGATAGAGCTCTCTGTTTCCGGTCTCGTGTTCGGTGAGCCACTCGCTGCCCTCGACTTCCATCGCTGTGACCTGGTCGTTAGTCATTCCTGACAGCGGTGATGGAAACAGTGTGAGCGTGGACAGTACAATGAGTACCAATACTGTAAGAGTGATCGCTGGCTTTGTGCTGCGGGCAAGTAACGACCGGCTGGGTTGCCCGAGGCGGATCCGAATTATGTGGAACAAGGGTCCAAGCAAAAGCACCGCGCCAATTTTGGCCACCTGCCAGGGGCGCTCCTGTGTGACGATCAGGTCGAGAAGAAGGAACAAGAGTCCACTAGTGCCGAACACGCCTACAACTGCCCCCATCATAGTGGTCCGCGTGTCCAGCACGTCTCCCTTTTTAAGACCGAACAGAAGAGCGACTCCGAACAGGCCCCCGCCAAGACCAAACAGTACCATTTCGGTCCCAAATCTGAACGTAATGAACTGAACAATATCGATCAGGGATGGTGTGGCCTCCTGTGCAGTTTGGGCGTACGCCTGAACGGGTGCATCGCTGCTATCCGACCCGAAGAGGACACGATAGATAGTATCGAACCGCAGTATAACGCCAGGGAAATTCGAGTACCAACTCATGATAACCGCAAGCGAGAGCCCAAAGGCGCTCGTCGGACTCTGATATATCGTCTGTATTCTTGGAATATACTGAACAATATAGTACAGCATAAAGATTGCTGTAACGAACACAGCGGTTAGCGGGTGATAGAGGAGAGTACTCAGGAGTGTGAGTACCAGAACCGCTCTAATTGCAGGAGTAGGATGCCGCTGGCTCTTGAAAAAGAGGTACAAAACAACCGGGATCAACAGGATGCTAAAGTCGAATGGACGAAACAGCGAATGGCTGTATCCAAGTATTGGTAGCAAGACGAAGGGGAGACCCAGAAGGAAACCACTTCGCGAATCGGCTACCTGAAACAAGAGGTAAACCATTCCTCCAAAATATACCGCGGAAAAAATCACCGGCGTCAGCATCGCTAATGTCATAGCCTCCAGTCCAGTAGCGTCGGCAGTAGCGAGCACAAGCAGGTGAGCGAGAGGGTAGATGTTAGCCCCAGTAGTGCCTGTGTTGACGATGTCCTGTACGTATCCGAGGTGCGTCAGCGGGTCGGCATCTCCGTACATCACATATCCCCGTATGAGAGGCATCAGTAGCAGTAACGCGTCGGTAGCCAACATAAGTGAAGTGCCGAAGACCCACGACCGTTCGTTCGAATTCCCGATGCTTCGAAATATCAACAGTGACCCGGAAAACAGAGACCCGATGATACAACCCCAGAATGAAGTCGGATATGATTCGTAGAGCGATATCTCGTACTCGGTGGCTGGAGGGGAAATTACCGCAATAGCCGTTGATATCGAAAGTAGCAGGACACCGACAACTGCAATGGCTCCCGTAGTTCTCGAGTGAGTGAAAACGGTCTGTTCGGAGTTTTCACTCATGAATTGTTACCCACAGGTGTTGCCCAGCGAATTGATATCTGTATCGACCGGTCTAGTATTCGTCGAGAACGTATGCACCATTTGTATTGTACGCCCATAGAATGGTCAATATGATTGTTAGTGCGCTCCTAACCTGTTTTGGAGCGCCTATCCTGTACTGTAGCGTTTTATTGTTCTTCCGAGAAAAATGCAAACAGAGCCTACATCCCACACAGATTATCGCGGAGATACGAGACGAATGACAGTGTGTCCCGCTGTTAGACGCTTACCGATTTGGTTGTAGAGACAGACTTCCCGCTACTATTGACCACTGTGAGTGCGATGCTGTAGTTGCTCTCGGTGACCTGCTCGATGTTGAACATATCGATGTCTGAAGCCGTATTTCCGCTGACTTCCCACTGGACGCTCTCTACCACGGCATCTGAATCAGCGACATCGATGTCAACTGACCGGAGTTCGCTATCACTACTATGCACGTCCCACACGACAGTGATATTAGCTTTGCCGTCACCTTTTTGGGATTCAGAGACACTGAATCGTCCGATCTGCGGTTTCAAGCCGTCACCAGATGCGGACGCTGACGCGGTAGCAGACGTGCCGTTTCCATTATTGTCTGTCGCGGTCAGCACAATGGTGTACTCGTTTCCAGTTCCGTCGTCTCCACTCGCTGTGAGATCCGTTGTTCCTGTAGCTGAGCCACCCGAGACATCAACACTCTTCGTATTTTCCTGCTCGTTGTTGGTTTCATCGTACAGGCCCAGATCGACGGTTGAGAGATCTCCGTCCGAATCGCTGACCTCCCAGTCAATCGCAAAGGCCGCATCCGTAGTATCTGTCTCGACCTGTGAAACAGATAGACCGTTGACAACAGGACTGGCCCCACTATTGTCAGTGGTAACGGTAATGCTGCTCGAATCGGTGTTCCCGGCTGAGTCGGTCACCGTGGCATCAAGCGTGTGGGTTCCGTCTGATAGCCCTGAGGTGTCCCAGCTGGCCTCATAGTATCCCGTATCCGAGTTGAACGACGCAGTCGACCACGTCTCACCGTCGACGCGATATTCGACGGTGGGGGTGCCAGCAGCGTCTTCGGCATCAGTTACGCTGATTTTCAAGGTGACTGTACCGTCTACTGTTTCTTCAGAAAGGGGCTGTTGCCACGCGATTTCCGGCCTGGCGTCGTCGAGCCTGGCTGGTTCACCGCTGGTACCGACGCTGAAGAAGTCAAACATCTGAGTGTCACTCGACCAAGAGCCGATCCCAGTCCATCCCGGATTAGTGACGTCCCCGTCAGTTACGTCTATGTCCCACGAATCAGGCTCGGTTGCGCCATAGCTCCAGTTTTTGGCTTGCACAGATGAACCATTGATACGGAGCCGGAGATAGCTCCATTCATCAAGGGGGTTTGAATTGGCTACAGTTTCGCCAAGTGTGGTTTGTGACCCATTGAAGTCCTTCTCAACTCGGAGCTTGACGCTCCCATCGCTTCGAACAAACCAGGCCGAATAACCGACCATGTTTCCGCTGGCGTCGGTGCCTCCCCGGCCGATCAAACGGCCCCAGCCGTCGCCATCGCTGTCTTCCGAGCTGACACGGACCAGTCCAAGTACCTCGATATCGGTATTTTCACCGACATCGTCCCAAGACATTGCATGCGAATTAACTGAGCTGGCACTGAACTCGACATATGCGTCGCCCGTTGTTGAATCATTCGAGACGACTGACCAATCCGAAGGGTCACCGCCCCACCGGGCTGTCCAGTCTGGGAGGTCGTTCTGTGAGTCGTCTACGGTCTCAGTAGTAGTCGTTTCCTCCTCTGTACTACTCTGGCTCTTCACTCCTACCTCGTCCTCGCTTGGGACATCCACATTCAGCTGGCTCCCTCCAGAGAGGTGACTGCCTACATTGATGTCCCCCATACTTCCGACACTACCGACGTCACCCGTGGAGAGCGTGGCGATAGAGCCGTACGAGTCCTCGGTTTCAAACACCTTCGCATCGGTGTCGTGAACCGATATCTCGCCAACATCAACGTTCTTGAACGCTGCCCCCTGTCGGTCGCGGATGACCTCATCATCAGTGTACATGTTCGAACCGGCGAACGCGATCCTATCGCCGATCCATGTGATGTCAGATGGGCCGCCCACCGAATCACGGACTTGGAATGCATACGAAGTGTGGTTCTTCGTCGACACTTGTTCCATATCCAATGTGACGCTGGTGTCCCCACGATCCCCCAGGCTCTGGATGAAGTGTCGACCCAGGAATCCATCGTTCGGCTCGTCCGGGAGCAGCGATTCCAGTTCCGCTGTGTATGCTGTGTGGTTGATGCGGCGCAGTTCGACCCTCTCTCCGGCGGAGAGTTTGAGGAACTGACTACCTGTCCCAGCGGCGTACACGTTCCGGATTCGGTAGGTTCCGTCACCGTATCGAATATTTATTGCACTGCCCGGACAGTTCTTTATTTTACAGTTTTCGATGACAGTGGTGCTGCCTTTCGGCGTCTGCAGCGAGTCAAACGGATGTGTATTTGATCCGCTGTCTTTGTGATATTCGATGCCGATCCGGTCGAAGGTACAGTATTTCGCGGATGAGAGGTACTGCCTGCATCTAATACCCCGCGTATAGGTGTCCGTAATCCGAACATTGTATAGCGAGAACGATAGTGGATCACCAGCAAGCGAGAACCCATCTGCTCCGCCGCTGTGCTGGTTGAGATCGCCCAGATTGGGAGCGTTTACGTCCAGCGTAAGCCCACGAATCTCGACATCCCCATGGTCTGCGTCCCCGTCGTAGATAAACGCCGTCTGGTTCGAGATAACCGCAGGATCCATGTGTTCAGTCACTGCAAGTGTGGACTTAGCAGGCCCCTCGCCGTAAACTGAGATGCCACGTGGCTGACTTCCACCCAGATTGATGAGGGAGTAGACGTCCTCACTACCGAAGTAGTAGGCCCCTTCCGGAACAAATATCGATCCGTTCGGACCAGCAGCGTCCATAGCACTATGAAGCGCGTTTAAAACTTCTCGTGCGGCAGAGAGGTCTGGATCATTCGGGTTGTGATCGCGACCAACACCGTGATTCGTGATGTCTTCAGCACTATCGGGCACGTAGGCTGGTCTACTCATTGGAAACCTCCCGGTTAGTCTCCTCAGACTTGTCTGCCCTGTTGTCAGAACCCATCCACGCCTCGGCGGTAGTGGTTGCGATCTTTCCAAGTGAATTTCTCACGACCGGTTCTACTGTTACCGTTTTTCGCTCGGTAAATAGTTCCTTAATGGTATTTCTCGGGCTGAGACGGCCGTATCTCCCCGAATTCACTTTGCTCGTTTCACACTGATTTCCTGCCCCAGTAACGACTTCCTTCTCAAAGTAGTTCGCTCTTAACATGCTGTACCGAATTCGACCCGACTATGGTATTATAAATTGTTACTTTATATAGGTATCTGGTTATTCGATACAAAATCTTGTGAACTGCATACTTACCATTTGATAGTCCCCACTACTGACCTAACAGTCGAAAATCGCCTGAAACGAATAATTCAGCTCTTCAACAATCAGCAAGGATAGACATTATATATATCCAAGATGCTTTAGACGATCCTCGACGTCTGACTTCGATGGTTTTTCTTGTTCTGCAACGCTCGCGCACGGGTTGCTGGTTTTTTGATCTGTGGCAGATGTAATAGCCCATGGGACCTTTTTGAGATGAGGGTGTGGTATCCCCTCCGGATGTCCGTACTGTTTCATCTCTCCGAACAACTCACCGTGGTCAGCAGTGATGGCGACCCGCTCCGCATCTATGTTACCGAGAAGGCGACGGATTGAGCCAAGGACTAGTCGAAGGTTATCCAGATAATTCTCCCAAGCCTCTTGCTTGGATATCTCCCCACGTTCGATAGCTTCCCATGGATGATCCTCAGCGTCAGTGATATCCCGCTGTTCCCTGTATGCGGATGCCACATGCGGACGGTGTGGTTGATAATAGTGAAGAATCATCCGCTCGAAGTCGAGCTTTCGTCCCGCAAGAATCGCTTGGTCGGTCACGATATTCGGCGGGATCGTATCGAAGGAGTCCTCGTACCTGTGGTGGCGAGAAAGCTGTTTCAGGAGTTTGAACTGGCTTTCGTCCACTACGTTCCAATCTGCCCAAGTAACCGGCACAACGTACTTGCGCGGTGGCCGTTTCCCGTCTTTAAATGTCGGCTGAGTATGCGGATTCGTAGAGAGATATACTGTGTCGGAGATCTCGTCTGCGTGTTCCTGGGTGAAGGTTTTACACAACCACTCATGAGAAGAGCTTCCTGTGGACCACACGCTATCAACCCTGTCGATAAACTCAAATTCGGGTGCGACTTCCCGCAACGCGTCTACACGACAGGCGTCTAGTACGATCAGTAAATCCCACTTTTTTTCATAGATGTTCGTGCCGAGAGGGTACTGAGTGGTCAGTGAGAAATATAGGCCATTATAAGCTCCACCTAAAAAATATCGGAGTCCCTCCTCGCCCCCATCTACTTGGTCTCCTGTAAGGGTACGTAGCCACTCGTGTATATTAGTCTGCACAGTGCAGACTTTTTGCAGTGGATGGTATAGTTATAAATATTCTACCCACAGTATCGTGAATGGACCATCCCAAATGTAGTTACGCAGTTCAATATAGATAGTATACAAGTAAACTTATGTGGATTTTATCTGTTGTTTTCAGATTTCAACAAGGATGACACAAACAGGACAGCCAGTACCGGCTGCATACTTAATGAGACCCACTTCCAGTTAGTATTCATGTACGATGCGGTCGTAAGCGCGATGAACCATCCAGACCCCTTTAATCCCTATATGGGGCTGTTCAATTTCCGATCCATCAGGGCGCTCAGTATGACAGACACTAGTCTAGATGTCGTTACTCCTCGTCCGAGAGCGCCTCCGATAGGTCCCTACTCCGAGTTCGGCGACATACCGAGCCGACATGATTACAGTTCTCACGAGGTCCATTACCCTAGATTCCTCTACTTATTACCGCAAAAGTTATTTAAATACACGTTGTCGTCACGGTCGTTTTCCAAAATGCTCCCGGAGTATCTCTCAACGAACTTTGAGACGCCGGATATCTGCCATGCTGGCCACATCCATTACGATGGCTACGGGTTAGTGCCGTACTGTAGGAGCAACGATATCCCGCTGACAGTCATGGGGCGTGGGAAAATTTTAAACAGCTTCTATGAACTCTCACAGATCAGTCGGAGAAAAATCAGAGAGACTCTCAATTACGCGGACGGCATCTTTTGCGTGAGTGAATCACTCGCACGAATCGCCAACAGTATTACCGAAACACCGAAAGCTACTGTGCTCCCAAACGGGGCGAACCCAGCGCGGTATCCAACGGACAACGAGGCGACGATTCGGCGAGAACTGGGAATTGAGAGAGATACCACACTAATCATGTTCTGTGGCGGGTACACGGAACGGAAAGGGATTAACGAGATTTGTGAAGCCCTGGATGATATTCATAACGACGACGTAGCCTTCGTTTTCGTCGGTCATTACGGTGATCTCCGCACAAACCTCATCGCTGAACTCAAAGATAGCCACCACGAGGACTATCGGGTCCTCTGGGAAGTCCCACCGCTGGGTCTCCGGCGGTGGTTCGCTGCCGCAGATATTTTCATGCTCCCAAGCCACGCAGAAGGCCGACCGAACACGATATACGAGTCGATGGCCAGCGAAACTGCGGTTGTCGCCTCGGCCGTATCCGGTATCCCAGAACAGGTGGTAGACGGAGAGACAGGCCTCTTGATCCCAAAAAAAGACTCCGATGCGCTTGCCACCGCCCTGAACAGTCTCATCACCAATCCAAAAGAGCGAGAACGGATGGGAACAAACGGTAAGGAACGGTTGGTATCGAAGGGATGGACGTGGGAAGCACACGGTCAGCGACTTGCGAACCTCCACGAATCGATCATCGCTGATGGACAGCTCCCCATGTCTGAAGTCCTGGACTAATGCCCGCCAGATAGTGTTAGGTTGTGAAGACGTGCTCTTCGAGGAACCGCTCGTACTCGTCAAACACAGGTCGCGGCGAGAAGTCGTCGGCGCGGGACCGCAACCGGTCAGGATCGGGAGGATCAGCAAGCGTGTCACGGACTGCGTTAGCCAATCCATCCACATCATCCATGGGGACAAGTGTCCCATACTCTCCATCGGAGAGAATTTCTCTTGGGCCGCTCGGACAGTCCGTTGAAACGATCGGACATCCAACCGCCAAACACTCGATCAGGACCGTCGGTAGCCCTTCATACCGGGATGAGAGGAGAAAAGCGTCTGACCTTGCCATATATCGATACGGGTTATCGACGAATCCAGGAAGCGACACCACGTCTGACAGGCCCAGTCGTTCGACCGTCGCCTGAACTTTCGCTCGGCACGGTCCTTTTCCTGCTATGATTGCACGTGCATTCGAGTTCCTACTGACTACCTTCTCGAACGCACGGACCCATCCATCCAAGTTCTTTTGACGTGCGTGCCGCCCAACAAATAGGACGACATCCCGATCATCGTTCTCTACCCAGTCGTGATCGACTGTTTGGCTGGCCCGCCCACGAATCTGTTCGACATCTACTGGGTTGTAAAGTACTGAGATGTCCGAGCGTTCGACTGGAGTACTGTCAGTGAGGCTGTCTGCGACCCCCTCAGAAACACTGATGATTTGATCCGAGGCGGGGTAAAGCCGAGGGACGATTCGTCTGACAATCTGATCCTTTGGTGTCGCCTCAACTTCGTGTCCGAACGCAGAGTGCTGCGTCGGAATCACGGTAGTCTCGATGTCAAGGAATTTATTGAGAGCGAGCGAGACAATGCTTGGGTGTTCAAGATGTGGAAACAACGCTGCCGGCTTGTGTTTATTTAAATATGTAGCTAGGAAGGGCAGATGTGCGGCCACCCCAACCACTGGCGTCGTCGATGGTGGAAGCTCGACGATAGAGACCTGCTCAGACAACTCTGACCGGAGTTCACCGCTCGCCCGTGACAGGAGAAGGTCAATGTCGTACCCCCGGGTGGCCAGCCCGTTCGCGATTGTGATCGCGACCTGCTCTGCACCACCGACAGAGAGATCCGGAATAAAGAAGGCCAGCAGTGGTCGGTCGCCGTCCGTCGCAGCTGAGATATTCTGTTCGGCTACTGTCGAGACAGCAGAACCAGCACCGTCTGAAGGCGTCGGCTCGTCCATTATCGTGTTGGACCCGTCAGATAGACTTTGTTAGTCACTGGATTCGTTCGGTACCAGACTTAACATCGCCGATGGCATCGAAGTAGCACAGACTGTGTATTAGAAATTGGTATCAGGCGGAAGCTATCCGTTCAAGTTAATCGGTACCGTATTCTAGTCGGTGTTACCTACCAGTTTGTCGATGTAGCGTATTCATACGGATATCTGTAATCATTTCAAGGGGATAGGCTTTGTTTGAGCGGACAGAAATGTTGTCAACTGAGAACCGGTACGAGTGGGGTTCCAAAGCCCAATACCACAGAACGTCCTCATCTTGCAGGTATTGTCTCTGTCAGTTTCCGACGCAAGGACGCAACACCCTCGTAGGTCCACTCTCCTCCCAAGGAGGGTAGCAGATGGGGGTGGACAGGACGGTAGAGTGGGTTGGCAAAAAATGCCAGTAAGAAGTATTTACGGGCCTCGTCGTACCGTCCAGCATGGATTGCTGACCGTGCAAGCGAGCGTCGCATGGACGCGAGAAAGGTCTGCTTGTAGTATTTCCCGTACTCCGCTGCGAGGCTGGCGTGCTTCTCGACAAACAGAGGATAGGCGACGTCGCGCTTCTGTTCGAACTTTGCTGTGATGCTATCCTCTCGGCCAGTTTGGCGATACGTAAGTGTCTCCGTGACCGGTTGGAACTCGCAAGCCTGTGCGAGCCGGAAGAACCACTCACGGTCCTGCCACGCGGGAAATCTCTCGTCGGGCATCCCGGCATCGGAGATCACATCAGTGTCGACTAGAACCGAAGAGAACTGTCCGAAGTTTGCGCCGGTCAGCAGATCTGTGACCACCTCGCCCGCCGCAGACGGGGTTGAAACCGTTGTTCCAGTCGGGCTCTCTCGTTTGACCCATGTGTAAACGACTCCTGTTTCGGATGATGATTCAATGAACGTATCGACCTGTTTCCCGATCTTCGTCTCGTCCCACCGGTCATCATCGTCAAGGAACGCGACATAATCACCATTTGAAGTCTGAATACCCGTATTTCGGGCGACGTTTGCACCCCTGTTTTCTTTATGCCGGATAGTTTTCACACGCCCGTCACTCAAAATATCCTCGGGTAATGTCGTCGCTACAGGTGTCGGTGACCCGTCATCAACGACCAGAAGTTCGATCCGGTCGTACTGTTGGTTAAGTACACTTTTAATCGCGGCTGGCAGGTGTTCGTCTCTCCCATACGTAGGTATTACTACACTCACAAGCGGATTCTCACCGTTCGTGTCGCTTTCTCCCGACATGTCAATTTTGAATTGTAATTTGTATGCCGGCATAGTTAAGTACAACATTGCTACCGACAGACAAGAGTGCTTTCTGGACGAGGTGATACCCCCCAAGGTGGCAGATCTGAATTGGTATTATACAGACAAGATCGTCTTTTGATTGCGGAGGGGCTACCGTGTAATAATAAAGACAGCGTATCGTTAGCCGGTGTCTTATCGACCACAACCATAGCTTTTCAGGGGAATTACTATTTGTCAGGTCTCACTATGCTTTAGTACGTAATCCATATGCCGGGGGCCAAGTGGGTTTCATCCATGTCGATGTCAGCGCCTAGCCAGAGTCGGTTCCAGTGGTTTCTCGTATCGTTTGTGACTCTAGGAACGCTCTCACTAGTCACCATCTGGGTCGTTGGCATCACTGGTCTTCGAGTTTACCTTGTCGGACTGTTTCTGATCCTACTCGTAACTAGTGAGGTGTTCCCTCCGCTGGCAGACGGGCAGTGGTGGCGTCGGCTACAGGTCGTCAAGCTTGTCGGTTGGCTTATTACTTTCTCCCTCCTGTTTGAGCGGGTCATTGAAGTAGTCTGATCCTTTTCGGTGTTTTTGAAGGCACGACGTGATAGAGGTGCGAACGGTCTTCGCAATTCATTTTCTCCTTCAGAAATCATGGCGGCGGAACTGTATTAAGTTTAAAGGAGAAGGCATCTGGCTTCAATGCCTGTGGTATCCCGTCTAAAATAGTCGAGATTCCTCCTGACTTGGGAGACCAACGTTTTGACACTATCCTGTATTAGAAAACAATAAGCGCTTGTCACAGGTGTACTGTGCCAAGCATAGGTATCACACATAGCAGAAAATACACCTCTCGAATTGTCGTTACGAGGCTATAGTAGCCATTGAAAATCAATGCACACCTGATCGCACGACGGCAGTACGATCAGTGTGTACATCGTTTCAATTGTTACTATAGCTTGGTCTTGCGGAGCTCGAGCCTATGCTATCAGCCACTGGTGACGTTAACCCAGATGTGTGTGCGGCGGTACGCGTTCTCGGGACGAGGATTCGCCCCAACTGGTGCTTCATTGCGGTAGAGGAGGTATGAAACTCGAATGTGATCACCGACCAGCGTGGGGGACAGTTCGTGTGGCCGCTTGAGAGTGTCACCCGCCCCGACACGGTTTCTGAATCGGTCAATCCGTGCAGTGGCCAGGACACTGCCGTCCTCGATTTTCTGCGCAATGACAACAACAGTATAGTTTAGTTCTTGGCCTTCATGGTTGCCGATGGAGACCTGAACAGTCCGAGAACTGCCGAGCGGGATCTGTGACGGATACTCAGACGCTATGGGTTCTCCGTCGGCGGATTCAGTTACCAGCGCAAACTCGGTAAACTGTTCACCCCGTTCAGTCGATATGGCCGCGTACCCAATACCGGTACCGGAGAGAAGAAGCCCAAATACAAGCAAAATGCGTATCGTCGGAACACCCCCAGACGGTGTTGAAAACGCTCGGCTCCGTACAGTTGTCATCCACCGCAGGGGACTGAAACGCACATCTGATGGCATTCGCGCCCGTCGGATCGTTGCAGCAAACGTGAGGAGTACCGTCGTGACTCCGATAGAGAGTTGATACGATCCGGTAGTCGCACCAAGCGAGCCCAAGACTAACCCGAGCCCCAATAGTGGAACTATACAGACACTGCTCCCGACTGCAAGGAGAAGTCGTTCACCGGCAGATATTCGTCCTTCCCGGTTGTCAAACAGTCCACCAGACTCGGAAGATCCTCGTGGGAATAGAAGCGCAACTAGAGCGTATCCCGGTGCAACAAGTACCGCCCCCAACCCCAAAAAAACCCCTGCGGGAGACTGTTCGAAATATCCCTGGGCAACGCCGAGGTGCCAGAATCCGAGGAGTCCGACCAACAGAAGATCGATCGGGAGCGTCTCCGTCTCCATGTTCGCATCAGCATCAGTAGTCATTATCGCTTGGTGCGGTCGTAGTAATAAAATTAGACAGTTACTACCAGTGCATGTAACCGATTAGTGCCAAGAGTTCCCGTCCGGAATCTGGCCAAAATAAGCTCATTGGATGGGGAGTAACCTGTTGTCAATTGGTGAATTACCACCGGGAAAGCAACCAGACAGAACACGCTCTTCCAGTTGTACAGATTTGGTCGTTCTTCCCTATCCTTGGTCAAACAAGTCGTTGAAGAGCGGTCAATTCGTACTCGAGAAACTACCCGAATCAGAACCGGACGTACAGTGCTTGCCGGCCGGTCACTCGGGCGCTGTGACTGCTTCCCTGACGGGGAGTTCCGAAACTGAATCGAGTATCTGAATGGCGGCTGTCCCATCTCCGAAAGGCGTCGTCCAATCCTCAGCCTTTCCGCGCATCTGTGTCGCCGCTGCAGTGATACTACTCGGCTCCCGGCCGGCAACGCAGTTCGCACCGACAAACGCCGTCTCAGGGCGTTCAGTTCCATACCTGAGCGTCACACACGGTGTCCCGAGGATGCTCGTCTCCTCTTGGACACCACCTGAATCGGTGAACACCAAGTCTGCTGTACTCTCTAATCTGAGGAAATCGAAGAACCCCAGTGGTTCGATAAGACGAACTTGATCGGGGACTGCGATACCGAACTCTTCGAGGCGATCCTCCGCTCGGGGATGGATTGGGTAGATGACCTCCCGGTCCGCTTGAGCGCTTGCCCGTGCAACGCCGCTGAGAATCCGCTCGAAGGCTTCCCGGTCGTCAACTGTTTCCGCCCGGTGAGCAGTCAATAGGTCGAACTGCCCTTCGGAAAGGCCGAGTTCACTCAGAATCTGACTTTTGTCTGCGGCTTCATCATCAAAGGTTTCGACTGCGTCGACGATCGTATTTCCGGTGACTGTGATGCGGTCCTCGGGGACCCCTTCGTCTCGGAGCAACACCGCTGTCTCGGCGGTCGGGGGAAAGAGGTAATCGGAGATGTGATCGATGATGACGCGGTTCGTCTCTTCGGGCATGTCGTCATCGAAACTCCGAAGCCCAGCTTCGACGTGGGCTACGTCGACATCTATCTTGCTCCCCGCTAATGCACCTGCGAGAGTCGAGTTCGTGTCCCCTTGGACAAACACCACCGTTGGCTCGGCATCTTGAAGTTCTTTCTCAATACCAGCGAGCATCGCACCAGTCTGAGCCCCGTGATCGTCAGATCCGATTTCGAGGTTCGTATCTGGCGGTGATAATCCGAGTTGTCGGAAAAAGACGGTATCCAGCGAATCTGAGTAATGCTGCCCAGTGTGGATGATATGTGTGTCGACGCCACGTCGGTGACACTCCTGAATTACCGGGGCTAACTTGATAATCTCGGGACGCGTTCCAAGGACGAAACCCACAGTGCTGTCAGTCATTGTTGTCCTCGTCTCGTAGGGCGAAATTCTGACAATAGTGCCACCCGATCAGGTTTCATAGCGGTTCCGTGAGTCGTCAACAGGATTGTTATGGGCCTCCTACGCCGTTGATGATGGCCAGCCGACCGCGAGGGAGTTGTTACTAACAGAATGGTATTCGTAGAAGGACTCAGATTGTCCGGACATCGAACCCGTGCTCAGTCCAGTGATCCACGTCGATTACATCGACCGGGTCAATCACGGTTCGGCCCGTCATCTTCGACCGAATGTCTGCCGGGTTAAGTTCTGCAAACTCATCGTGTGCTGCCCCGAATATCACTGCATCAGCGCCATTTACTGCTGTATCGAGCGTAACGAGCTGTAGTCTGGAGTCCGTCGCCCGTGGGTCGTGAATAGTGACTGATCCCTCGTTCCAACCCCCATCCATGGCCCGGCGTGTATCCACCGTGACATTACCGAGCAACTGGGCTATTTCCAAGCCTGGACTATTTCGAGTGTCGCTGACGTTACCCTTGTATGTTATTCCAAGGACAGCTACAGTCTTATTTTCGAGCGAGTCGATAGCGTCCTCGAGTAATCTGATAACGTGTTCAGGCATCCTGCCGTTGACTCGGTTCGCTATATCGATCAGCTCCGTTGCACCAGAGCCATCGCTCAGGAACCGTGGGTCGACAGGAAGGCAGTGTCCACCTACCCCTGGACCTGGACTCAGAATATCAACCCGCGGATGGTTGTTTGCGAGGTTGATCGCAGACCGCACATCGATGCCGTAGTTCTCTGCAAGGAGAGCGAGCGTGTTAGCATACGCGATACTAACGTTTCGCTCAGCGTTCTGTGCGAGTTTCACGAACTCGGCGGTTGTTGGGTCAGCGGCGACATGTATCTCTCCGGTGGTAAGCGGTTCGTAGAGGGACTTGATAGCGCTAACCGAGGCCTCATCAACACCTCCAACGATTCGATCGTTGGTTCGGAGTTCTGTGAGCGTATTCCCCGGCATCACCGTCTCCGGCGTGTACCCCAAGTGGACATGTTCACCGATATTGAGATCGCTTCGTGATATGATCGGCGCCAGGATTCCGGTAGTTGTTCCCGGCGGCACTGTTGATTCCAGAATGACGGTGTCGCCAGGCCTGAGAACGTTGGCCACGTTTCGCCCAGCGTCCTTCACGTAGGTCAGATCCGCCTCATCGTTCAGTTCGTCGTACGGTGTTGGAACGCAGATGATATGCACATCAGCGGGTTGGGGGCGACGGCTCGGCGTTAGATTACACTCTAACGCATCCTGAATGTACGACTCAAGCTCCGACTCGCTGACTTTGGGCTCACCCTCGTGGAGGCGATCTATTACATCTTCGTTGACATCGAAACCAATGACATCGGTGCCTTCGTTGGCGAACAGCGATGCGGTTGCAAGCCCGATATAGCCGAGCCCATGGACGCAGATAGTCATATTTCCAGTGCCTCCCGTAGTTTGATCATTGACTCGTAGCGCTGTCCCCGTTCCAGATAGTCTGATATGGGTTCGTGCTCCATTGACGTACGAATCATATAGGTTACCCTTTGTTATGCAGAAGTTGTTCCCAATCAAAAATCAAATACTCTGGTAAACCAACACCTGAGAAAGAAAGATACGAACCCTAATTTGTCCGTTGAATACTTGAACTGCCAGCTATTGTCGGTATAATTCTAAGGAGTGGAGAATGATTCCAGTGAAGGCTGCGAGGATGCCAATAATTGTGAAGGTAGTGCTAGCCAGAGCATGTCCAAGTGGAAAAGTTCCGGACTGAAGATAGTTGAACATCGTAAGGTAAGTAAACACAAATCCGATCAGAACGCAGGAGACACCAGGCACGCCGAGCAACATAATCGGATGTTCTCGCTCAACCGTCCGAATAATGTTTCCAACGAGCGTGAGGCCATGCTCAACTGGGCCAAGGTTGTTAGAAGTCTCCACGTCGTAATCTATCGTCGTCGGAACCTCTGTGATCTGGTAGCCATTTGAGTGAGCATGGTACAGAATATTGGTACTCGCATCCATCTGGTCTCCGATTGAGTTGTCCTCAGCGAGCGAGGTTATAGCCTCTGTACTATACGCACGGAATCCGCTCTGTGTATCGCTGATCTGATTTGCCGGCTTGAGGATTCCGAGGCTGAGGTTTGTCATGAGGTTAACCGCAAATAGGCCAAACCG
The DNA here is from genome assembly GCF_000336615.1 of Haloarcula amylolytica JCM 13557. Taxonomy (GTDB): domain Archaea; phylum Halobacteriota; class Halobacteria; order Halobacteriales; family Haloarculaceae; genus Haloarcula; species Haloarcula amylolytica. Next base: position 280,714 of record NZ_AOLW01000035.1, on the reverse strand, counting down.
CCTGTACAACGGTATCTCGGTGTCTGCATCCTCATCAAACCGGTTGCCGATGACAACTTCCGCCCCGGATTTCCGCTGTTGTTCGATTAATTCCGGGATGTCACTGGGGTCGTGCTGCCCGTCTGCGTCGAGTATGACCAAGTAGTCGGCGTCACCACGGCTAGCTTGGTCAAAAATACTGTTGAGGGCACCGCCATACCCGATGTTACGGTCGTGCTCATACACTGTCGCACCGGCCGCCGCTGCGACTTCGACGGTGTCGTCAGTACTCCCATCGTCGACCACCAGAACGGTGTCGACATAGTTCTTAGCTGACTCCACTACTGCCCCAATCGTCGCCGCCTCGTTGTACGCGGGAATTCCGACCATGACAGTCGGGTCCGGGTCCGTGACGGGCTCAAGACGGGCTTCGACTGTGAATTTCTCGGTATTCTCCAGGGCTTCGCGGCTTGCCGAGAGATTAACTGACCCCTTCTCTTCACCATGGTACAGGAGTCCCGGATACCCAGCTTGCTTAGCGAACAGACGCAACCGCTCGCGAGGGGTATCGGTCTCAGCCCAGTTTCCAGAAGGGAGAACCACCTCTGCATCAAGCCACCGGGCAAAAGTGAGTGCCTGAAGGTCAGCATCAACAGCAGCTGTAACGATTGCTTGGTGTGCCCGTGAGTGTATGCGAAGGATTTCAGCCGCGATCCACTCAGCGTTCGACTCGGTCGCGACTAGTCCCACCGCGGGCAAGTTCTTGGAAACCTCGCGGATACCGTCATTAGCGGGTGATTGTTGGATTCTATCCGACATCTCAGTCCCACTCCGGAACCGCTCTCGATGGCGGTCGTTCGGTGTGGTTGCCCACACGCTCCAGTACGTATAGTGGTATCATTGTGGCGAGTAGTGGACTCCGTTGTGCTCTGCTGTGAACGAGTTATCACATTGTTATTCCCAGCTTTCCGAGATTGCCCCAATCCTGTATTATCCGCAAAAAGCAGGTAACAAAGTATAGTCTGAGGTGGGGATACAACGCATGGCCGCTACGGTATCAGACGGGTTTAGTTCGGTACAGCCTCTATGAGATCGAGATGACTCGCTCGGGAAAGGAGACGTATGTCTACGAATAACTTAAAACATGAAAACCGCGTCTTCGAATGACATGTCGATGAATGATGTCAGCAATTGTCGGGTGCTAGTTACCGGGGGTGGTGGGTTCGTTGGAAGCCATCTAACATCAGCGTTAGCGGTGGAGAACCATGTTCGAGTCCTTGATAACTTCTCGACGGGACGGCGAGCAAACCTCCCGGAGGATGTGACTGTAATTGAGGGTGACATACGAGATACGGAAACAGTCAGCGAAGCGATGGACGACGTCGACATAGTTTTTCATGAGGCCGCGATGGTTAGTGTCCCCGAGTCAATCGAGCAGCCGGTCGACTGTCACGAGCTCAACGGGTCGGCAACCGTCACCGTTCTCGATTGCGCTCGACGGCAGGATGCACGGGTCGTACTCGCCTCAAGTGCCGCCGTATACGGCAATCCCGATACAGTCCCGATTAGAGAAGCGGAGCCGGCCGACCCACGCACTCCATATGGAATCGAGAAGCATCTCGGTGAACAGTATGCGCAGTTTTACACAGAACGGTACGGCCTGCCGACAGTTCCGTTACGATACTTCAACGTCTACGGGCCGCGTGGGCTTGACGGGGAGTACGCCGGTGTCATCGGCACCTTCATCCGGCAGGCGCAGGCGGGCAACCCGCTCACAATCGAGGGTGACGGGGAACAGACGCGAGATTTCGTCCACGTCGATGATGTCGTACGTGCAAACCTGCTTGCAGCTACAACGGATGCTATCGGCAGGCCGTTCAACGTCGGAACTGGACGAAGTATCTCTATCAACGAACTCGCCGAAACCGTCCGAGATGTCGTTGGAACGGATGTGGGGATAAAACACGTCCCTGAACGCACAGATGACATCAAGGAGAGCGAAGCAGATCTCAGTGACGCACGCACACTGCTGGGATATGAACCAACAGTGTCGCTCGAAAAAGGGCTTGAATCGACGCTCAGTGCTGAAGGGGAATAAACGCCGCCGGTTGCTGATCGAGTTATATGTACAAATATATGTACAAGTATAGTAAGATATCCACATTCAGGCCAGTTATTTGATCTCGATATCAAAGATGTAGATACTTGCTTGCTTCATCGATTCAGTGATGTCCGTATGAAGGATACAGATAATCCATACGTAATGATATAAAACAACGTCTACCACTGGTCCTGATCCAAAACATTTGGCTTGCTCAACCAGCCCAATATAATACACCGAGAACTGGCGACTGGAGTAGCCCGGAGAGTTGAGAGGTGGATACCGGTACGATGAGGACGGAGGTGCATCGGACGCTGACTGTAACAGGAAATGTCACAATGCTCTATTTCTTGGCCTCTACCCAGTTCTAACTGGGCAATCCACTCGGTTACAAGTACCCTTACTCGGGAATATCTTCGGACGGAGCTTCCAGCAGGGCTGGGGTATATTGGGACGGTTTTAAACAGTAGCTATATAATGATCACATTATCGGTAGGGATGGTATCTCATCGCGGCAGACAACGCTCGCTGACCCCTGCTACCGAGGGGACTTTTACCGATTCGGATGGAAACAGTTGTATGATTCAGAACCGGGCCGCACTGGCTGCCAACGCTGCACGCGAGGTGGCACTCGATTGTATCGAGGCCGCCGTGGCCGCGGCTGCGCCAGAAGTGGCCACTAGGTCGGTCGTCAGCCGCGTCGGTGAGACGCTGACAGTCGGTGAGACAACGTACGACCTCGGCAACTACACCGATGTCGTTGTTGTCGGCGGCGGGAAAGCCACGAGTGGCGTGACCCGCGCGCTCGAATCCATTCTCGGCGACTCCCTCAGCGGCGGCCACGTCGTCGTCGAGCAGGCTATCGACACCGAAACCGTCCGGAGTTCCGTCGGAGACCACCCGTTACCGTCGGACCGGAACGTTGAGGCGACCATCGATATTCTCGAAATCGTCGACGACGCCGACGAAGACACGCTCGTGCTGTTTGTCCTGACCGGCGGAGCCAGCGCGCTTCTGTCGGCTCCGGCCGGGGACCTGACGCTGGACGATCTCCAGACGACGACCGACAGACTCCTGAGTGGTGGCGTCCCGATTGAAGAGATCAACGCGGTCCGGAAGCACCTCTCGGACCTGAAAGGCGGGCAGATAGCACGGCGCGCGGCTCCCGCCACTGTCGCCGGGGTACTGATCAGCGACGTTGTCGGGAACGACCTCTCGACCATCGGTAGCGGGCCCTCAGTTCCGGACGAAGCCACCTACGAGGACGCCCTTGACGTGTTTGCTCAGTACGATCTCACTCCACCGCCGGCCGTTCGAGACCACCTCGAAGCCGGACGAGACGGCCGAATATCGGAGACACCGTTTCCCGGCGATTCGGTCTTTGACCGGGTCACGAACCATCTCATCGGGGACAACGCAACCGCACTTGACGCCGCCGCTGCTGTCGCACGGGAAGCCGGGTACGAACCGCTCGTGCTCACGTCTCGCCTGCGCGGCGAAGCCCGCGAGGTGGCGAAACCGCTCGTCGCTATCGCCGAAGAAGCTACGGCGACGGGAACACCCGTCGAGCCGCCGGCCGTCCTCCTCGCCGGCGGCGAAACGACTGTGACCGTGACCGGGGACGGTGGACAAGGCGGCCCCAATCAGGAGTTCGTCCTCTCCGGCGCACTGGTCCACGACGGCGACGCGGTCATCGCCGCCGTCGACACTGACGGCGAAGACGGGAGCTCCGACGTGGCCGGGGCTATCGCTGACGCGACCGTCGTCGACGACCGCGAACGGGCCCGCGACGCGCTTCTCGCAAACGACGCCGGCTCGTACCTCTCTCAAATCGAGGCGACAGTCGAGACCGGGCCGACCGGGACGAACGTCAACGACGTGGCCGTGCTCGTTATCCCAGACCCGAGCGAGTAATGCCGGCCCCCGAGACACGGTGGCTATTTTCGAGTGGTACTACCGGACTGCCGCATCACGATGGAAGGGCAGTACCGTTCGATCCGTGGCTCACGTTTATCAACAGACAGTCTGATATGCTGCGTATGAACGCATCCGATCAACAGATCGCGGCGGACGCCCTCTCCGTTCCGGAAGAAACAATCGTCGATGCCTGTGGCGACCCGCCGCTCCCCGAACTCGGCATCATCGAACAGAACTGGGAGACGGACCCGATAGCGCCGGACGACGTCGCAACACACGCGGCCCGGGCGGTCGAATCCCTGTCCTTTGCCGACGTGCCAGAAGGCGGCGAAGTCGCGCTGGGCGTCGGCAGCCGTGGTATCGCGAACCTGCCCACGATTGTCGCCGGTGTCGTCGACGCAGTTTCCGACGCCGGCTACGAGCCGTTCGTCTTCCCGGCCATGGGGAGCCACGGTGGGGCTACCGGCGAGGGCCAGCGAACGATGCTGAACGAACTCGGCGTGACCGAGTCGGCTATCGGCTGTGAAATCCGGTCGACCATGGACGTGGTCGAGGTCGGGCGAACGCCGGACCGGGACGTACCTGTCGTCGCCGACGACAACGCCGTGGCGGCTGATGCAATCATTCCCATCAACCGCGTCAAACCGCATACGGACTTCGACGGGCCAGTCGAGAGCGGGCTCTCGAAGATGCTCGTCATCGGCATGGGCAAGCAACGCGGCGCACAGATCGCGCACAAGTGGGCCGTCGACTGGTCGTTCCGGCGGATGATTCCAGAGATCACCGGGCAGTTGCTCGACGAGTTGCCGATTGTCGGCGGCGTCGCAATCGTCGAGGACCAGCACGACGAGACGACGCTGATAGAGGGCGTGCCGCCGAGTGGCTTCCTCGACCGCGAGGCGGAACTGTTAGAGACTGCCTACGAACTGATGCCCAAGCTCCCGTTCGAAGATCTCGATCTCGTGATGTTCGACCGCCAGGGGAAGGAGATCAGCGGCCAGGGGCTCGATACCAACGTCATCGGCCGCCGGCCGTTCTCGATAAACGAGCCGGCTCCCGAGACGCCGGAGGTCAAGCGCATCTTCACCCGCGGGCTGACAGAGAAGACACACGGAAACGCGATGGGCGTCGGTTCTGCGGATGTCGTCCACGAAGACGTCGTCGCGGAACTCGACGCGCAGACGTCGCTCATCAACGCGCTCACCGCGAGCACGATTCGCGGGGTGAAAGTACCGCCGGTGGTCGAAACCGACCGCGCCGGCATCGTCGCCGCGTTGTCGACGATTGGAGTCGTGGACACCGACACAGTTCGTGTGCTCCGTGCGGCCGACACGATGCATCTCCATCAGCTCTACGCGTCACCCGCGCTGATCGAGGCCGCACGCGACCGTGACGACCTCCGAGTCGTCGAAGCGCCGTCGCCGATCGAGTTCGACAACGGACAGCTCGCCGCGCCGTCGCTCCGCGAGTAGCTGTCGTTGCGGACCTGTATACGTGCACTGCAGACCGTGGACAGGACAAGTCACGAGACGCACGCGTCCCAGCGGAACACACGACATCTCGGGTCGTGGTGTCCATTCCAATACGTAGCCCAACACGCGCAAGAGGTATAAAGACGGGATAAATAACGGCCGTACACGCGTTAGGGGCTGTTTCCTTGCCCACACGCGGTTCTCAGTTTATGTCGCCAACAGCTCGATTGGATGGCGCGGCTGCCGTTCCAGCAGGGCGTCGATCTGTTCGAGACAGGACGTCCCGCTTGCGACGACGGGGCGGTCTTGGACACCGTCGTCGCGCAACTGCGTCCGGAGTCGGTCGCCGACGTCCATGCTCAGTTCGTAGTAGTCGGACTTGTACCCGAAGCTCCCGGCCATACCGCAACACTCCACGTCAGACGTGACGACGTCGTAGCCACACTCTTCGAGCACAGCGACAGTGTGAGCTTCGAGCCCGAGCGTCCGCTGCTGGCAGTGGCTGTGGTACGCGATTTCAGCGCCGGTGACGGTCGAGAGCGAATCGACGGACCCCCCGTTGTCGAGCAGCCCGAACACGTATTCGAACACCTCGTAACTGTTCTCCGCGATGTCGGTGAACGCCGACTCGTCGAGGAGGCGCTCGTACTCCCGTGTGAACATCGCGTGGTCGCTCGGTTCGATAACGACCACATCGCGGCCGTCTTCGATATGAGGTTCGAGCGTCTCCGTGACCCGTTCGGCGTGGTCGGTTGCCGTCGCGACCATTCCCTGTGACAGCGGCGCGCGGCCGCTGGATGGTGCCGGTGGGACCACCACGTCGACGCCCAGCGATTCGAGCACCTTCACGGCGGCTTTGCCGCGCTCGACCTGTACGTGGTTCGTGTACAGGTCCGGGTAGAGCACTGCCCGGCGTTCGGGATCTGTGACCTTTGAGTCGCGGGCGGCGGCCCAGTCGACGAGCGTCTCCCGTTCGAACGTCGGGAGGTCACGTCGGGGGTCGATACCCAGAATTCGGTCCATCGCTTGCCGTGCAACTGTCGTGTCGGCCAGCCAGTTCGACACCGGCGCGGTGGCGCTGCCGAGTTTTGCGACAGTCTCGAAGTTGCCGAAGAAGCGCTTTTGCAGTGGCGCACCGTCGTCCGCTTCGTCGGGCGTGAGGCCGTCGACGAGCCACTCTCCGGGGGCGTCCTTGTCGCGGTTGATCCGATCCCGGACGACGGTGTTGATCCATGGGATGTCGATACCGACCGGGCAGGCGTTCACGCAGCGCGTACACCCGGTACAGAGGTCGTTGAACTCCTCGGCCACATCCAGGCCCTCGATGCCGGCCTCCCAGCCCGTCGCAATGCCACCCGAATACGTTTCGCCGCCAAAGGCGTGGCCGCCGACGCTCTGGAAGTTCGCACAGGAGTTCGAACAGGCGGAACACCGGATGCAGTACAGCGTCTCCCGGAGGTGCTCGTCGTCCCGCATCTCCAGCCGGCCGTTGTCGATGAGTACGAGGTGGAAATCGCGGTCGGACTCAAACTCCGACAGCGGCGTTTCGTCGTCGGTGAAATCGACGACCGGGGTGTCGACCGGCGGGGTCAACAAGGAGACGTACGACGTGATGTCCTGGCCGGTGCCCGACCGACCGATGAGTTCGATGAACGGGTGGAGGGCTCCAACCGTCGGGATGACCTTCTCGACGCCGGCCACAGCGACGTGCGTGTCTGTCGCGGCCACGGTTTTGCGGGCGTTGCCCTCGCTGGTGACCAGCGCCATCGTCCCGGTATCGGCAGTGACGAAGTTCGCGCCGGTGATGCCGACTTCCGCGTCGATGATCTGCTCGCCCAGCTTTTTCCGGGCGAAGCGGGTCAGTTCCTCAGCCGTCTCGAGCGGTTCGTCAGGATCGAACTGTTTGTTGAACAGCTCCGCGATGCTCTCCCGTGATTTGTGAATCGCCGGAGCGACGATATGGGAAGGGGCTTCGTCAGCCACCTGCAACACCCACTCGCCTAAATCCGTCTCGACTACGTCCACGCCGTCGGCTTCGAGCGCGTCGTTGACCTCGATCTCCTCGCTGGTCATCGACTTGCTCTTGACGACCCGGTCAGCCGCTCGCTCGTCGACGACGCCGCGGATGTAGTCGTTCGCGTCGGCGGCGTCGTCGGCGATGTACACCGTTCCCCCGTTCGCTTCGACGGTCTCCGTCAGTTGGTCGAGGAGATCTGGAAGTTCCTCGATGGCGTCCTCCTTGATACTCCGGGCCGCTCGCTTGAGTGCCTCGTAGTCCTCTAAATCCGCGACAGAGTCGTAGCGCCCCGTGTTGAACCCCTGGGTGTTCTCCGCGACTGCCGCGCCCTCGGTCCGCATCAGTTCACGGAGTTCGTCGGCGGTCGCCATCGTCACGCCTCCTCCTCGACGATGATAACGTGGACCTCTCTTGCTCCGTGCGCACCGTTGACGAGCGCGCCCATGTCGGCTGTCGCGCTCGGTCCTGTTGCGATGATCGCGCTCCCACCGGTTTCGTTGAACCGTTCGTCCAGTTCTGCCACTGCCGCGTCCATATCGGGCTGGATGTCTTCCTCGTGAAGAATGGCGACGTGACGCTCGACAAACAGGCTCAGGAGTTCGCTGGCCTCTTCGGTCATCGAGAGGACGAGCGAACCGTAGTCGCCGATGCCGAGTTCAGCACCGGTTACGCCGGTGGTCGCTTCGCGAAGCGCGACCGGAGTGGGGTCGACCGTGACCGGCGTCTCCGTGAGAGAAAACGCCTCGTCCCCGGCCGTTTCGCCGAGCGCGATCCCGACTGCAGGCTCCGTGACTGCCTCCGTAACAGCGGCTTCGAGGTCGGACTCGGCAGTGCTTGAAACTGTCACACCCAATGCTTCGAGAGCGCCCTCGAACGACGCGCGTTTGCTTTTCATCTATGCGCGAACCGAAAACCTACATCATCATTTAGTTTTTGTCTGAAACGGGCGGAAGTCCGATAAATCCAGTGGGCTGCCGCGTATATCCAGCTACGCTGGGCATCGTTTTACTATAGTAGCCATTGAAAATCAATGCACACCTGATCGCACGACGGCAGTGCGATCAGTGTGTAAATCGTTTCAATTGTTACTATAGATCAGCAGACAGTTACTGTATTTACTTATATTGCCACTCGCCCGATGTAAGCGGATTAATATATCCGCCACACCAACACATCCAAATATCGGTACTCTCTACCGATATCACTCATATAGAAGTGTATCTATCACAGATACATTACCATATACTGCGTTAATAGCGGTATCACAGCTTCAACGGTGAGCGGTTGTTTTCGGATCGAGTAATACCCGGGAGGCAAGGGGTTTTGTGGGTTCTCCGAGAAACGCAGACAACGGACCGATGGACGACCAATCCGGTGCACCTCCAGATTCAGAGATTGTGACGTTACTCGAACAAGGAGAGAAAGCTGACGCACTGACAGTACTCGAGCGGCTTTCGACGGCCGGAGCGGCTGACCAACAGGCGTGCTTGCGGTCACTCAAAGCGGCTGCTGACGACCAGCCGGAACTGTTCGATGGCGTGCTGGCGTCGCTCACTGAGTTTTTGCAGAACAGCGAGCGGCCGACACGGCTCACGACAGCGAAATTGTTCGTCACGGTCAGCGAGAGCGCGCCGGACAGCGTGGTTCCGGTTGTCCCGACGCTTGCCGAGCGACTGGCGGATGAGTCGGAGTTCTACTACGTTCGCGCCCGGTGTGCAGAGGCGCTGGGCTACGTCGCCGTCGACCATCCCGATGCCGTCGTCTCGCCTGAGGTCGTGGCAGACCTGCGCATCGGCCTGGAGTTCGACAAACCAGAAGTTAGGGAGAAATTGGCGAAGGCGCTGGCCCACGTCGCCATGGGCCGTCCCGACAGACTCCGCTATCAGGTCGACTCGCTCGCCGAGCATCTTCGAGCGGACAGCGAACTGGTTCGATATCACCTGAGCACAGCTCTCGTCGTTATCGGCTCTGCGTGTCCCGAACGGCTTACAGACGCCAGGGAAGCACTCGTCTCATGTCTCGAAGACGAAAGCAGATACGTCCGCGGGCGGGCAGCCGAAGCGCTGGGGTTGCTTGCTGGCACTAAGAGCGTGGAAGCGTTCCCGGACGCACAACTCGAAGAGTTCACTGTGGACGAGGAGTTTGTTGCCGAGCGAGCCCAGTTCGCTCTCTCCCAGTATCGCGGGGCGGAACCTGCTGATGGCTTCACAGGAATAGCCGCGAGAGATGCAATCCGCACGCAGACATCCGACATTGTCTCGGAGATCCGGACGCTGGAAGGCGATGACGGATGCCCACACTGCGGGCTTTCGCTCCCCGAATCCGGCCCCCCGCTGTGCCCTGGCTGTGGCACCCCATTGTGAGAGCACAGTCGGTTTTCCTGCAGTTCCCGCGGAAACCGTATGTCTCCGTCTCTGACAGGGTCACGGTTGCAATAGTTATCTGGTGCTGCGTCGTCTCGTAGCGATACCCATCAGAGCTATCTACTTCCGTGGAAGATCAGACGTTGCGTGTGAGATATACAGACTTGGGTGAAATAGACGTATATCTAGCAATTCCATACCCAATTTTGAAATATATGACTTGAAGTGTATCAATTATATATTCATATTAGCGGTGGGCGTGAGTTAGAGACCAATAGCCGCTGTTGTAGTCGGTGGGACTGTCCCCACAACACCTCGCTGTTCAATCCTGCAGCCTGTTCTGTTATAGAGAACAGCACGCGATCGACAGCAGTAGCACTCACACGATGGTGCTTAATCTCACAGTCAGTACAGAGGGGGAATAAAGTGATCCGCGACTCCTTCGCGAGATTACTTCTGATGCCGAGGTGACCGCGAACTATCTTTTCGACGCACGAAGGTCAGGCGTCGCCGGTAGCGGTGTGTGGCAGTGAGGGCGTTCGTCCATTCCGATGGCGGCCACCGACAGAATAGAATAACAGTAGTACGCCCGTTATTCAGGAACCCATCAATTCGATGTAAGGGCCACCTGAATGGATTTTGTCGTGCTGAGGACTTGCCCGGTGATATCTTCCCTGAGGTATCGGCCGTTCAAACGCTCGACGGGGCCACAGATGCCCAGTGCAGCGATCCGATCACCACTGACGTCAGGGAGCGGGGCGGCAACACCGATAATCCCCTCGTACTGTTCTCCTCTACAGAACGCAATGCCGTCATCCCGAACCCGGCGCAGTTCCTCGATGAGTTCGTCTGGATCGACGAGAGTTGCGTCAGTCGGTGCGACAAGCTCTCTTCCATAGAGAACCGATTCGACGCGATCACTCGGGAGCGACGACAGCAGTGCCTTTCCCGGAGCGTTGACATGGAGTGGCAACCGTTCGCCCGCGTGGAACGGGACTGACCAGCCGTCCTCGGGTTCGGAGATCGACACCGGGACACCGGCCGTTTCCTCAAGGACGAACAGTGTCGCTGTCTCCCCTGTTGCCGCCGCGAGATTGTCCAGTTGTTGTTTCGCCGCCTGATAGAAACTGAGTCCATCACGCGTTCGCTCACCGAGAGACAACGGGCGGAGCGACGCCTCATATTTCTCTGCGCGCTTGACCACGTATCCGGCCGCACGCAACGTCGAGAGGTGGTTATGGGCGACGCTCTTGGAAACCCCGACGATATTGGCAAGTTCTGTAACGCCGACAGGCCCCTTCGCGTCGACAAGCGCTTCGAGGATAGCCACCGATGTCTGGGTTGCTTCGACTGCATACTGTGGTTCGTCGGTCATTGACCGTCGTTTCGGCCCGCCGCGACAAAAGCCTGTTCACTAGAGCAGAACAGGTGGGAGCATGTGCAGTAGGCCCAGAAGATATTCTACATCATTTATCACTATTTTCTGGATCGCTACGAGTTCCGACTGTCGAAATTTATTCGTTCTTCTCTCCAGAACAATCGCGGTCGCTCCCAATCCAATTCGCTAGCGTGTATAGAAGACTCATGTCAGACCTGCAAGGTCACTTCAGCCCTATTGTGATCGCAGCCGGTTGCAGGACACAGCATCAAGTGTGGACTGTACTGTTCGAGTCCGTGAATTGCTTCCATACCGATACCGTGGTCAAGCGCCACGAGGACCGCGTTTCCGGACAGTATCGAGGAGGTCGTACTCGCTCACTCGGCGTCCCCTGGAACGACTACTTTCTTCAGCCCCTCAGCGTTGCCCATCCGTTCAAACGCTGTCGGGAGATCGTCGAGCCCGATACGTTCGGTGATGAGCGTCTCGGCGTCGATGCGTTCGTGTCTGAGCAGTGTTATCGCTCGCTCGAAGTCCTCGGTCGTCAGGGAGAACGAGCCGCGGTAGTCGACCTCGTCGAAGAAGACATCGAACGGGCTGATTTCCATTGTCGCTTCTTGGTCAGGGACACCGAAGATGAGTGTCGAGCCGCCGGGCGCGGTCACAGCGTTGGCCTGCTTGATTGTCGGGACGAGCCCGATAGCCTCGGCGCCGACGTCGACCGGTCCGCCGGCCGCCGCAGGGATCGCTTCCTCGGGATCTTCGTCGTTGGGGTCGACGACGGCATCTGCGCCGAGGTCGGCAGCCAGCTCTCGCCGTTCGTCATCGAGTTCGGAAACCACGATTGGGGCAGCGCCCGCATTGCGGAACGCCTGCAGGAGCAGCAAGCCGATCGGGCCAGCGCCGATAATACCGACACTGTCTCCCGGTTTGATCTCAGTCTGCTCGACGCCGTGGACACAGCAGGCGAGCGGTTCGGCGAGCGCGGCCCGTTCGAATGATATCTCGCCGATGTCCTCGACGTTGATCGCCGGGACGCGGACGTATTCAGCGAAGGCACCGTCGAGGATGGTGTCACCGGCACCGCCGATGCTCGTGTTGTTCTCACAGAGGTGCGTCTCACCCTTCTTGCAGTACGAGCAGGCGTTACAGGGGACGGTGGGGTTGATTGCGACGCGGTCTCCGACCGCGAAGCCCTCAACGTCGGCACCGACTTCCGCAACGGTCCCGGCACCTTCGTGGCCCAGGACCAGCGGTGTCTCTGCGGCGAAGGTACCGTGGTACATATGATAGTCGGTCATGCAGACGCTACAGGCGCCGACCTGCACGAGAACCTCGTCATCCGCAGGGTCCGGTCGGTCACGCTCTTCGACGGTAATTTCGCCGACATCGGTCAACGTGCTGGCGCGCATCAGTCGTCCTCCGACGGTCGGGTCGCGGTCGTCACTACAGCAGTACCTCGGTCGTGAGTTGGTGTGGGTCGGGTCATGGGTGGTCTGGGCCGTAGCCCGTTGTCACTGGTCCAGCCGAGCTGGACGCACACAGCGGACTCAGCCACGATCCGTACTATCGATGTTTTCGGACCGCGTATTAAAATCTTGCCACGGTCTCCCGTAATCGGGCGACAGAGGAATTCGTAGATAGAGGCGTCCTAGTACTGCAAACCATCGGATCTCCCCCAGTGAGATGGGTATTCTACCTTACAGATGATTACCTTTATTATGCATCGGTAATTCGGTAGTGACGAGGCAAACTGGCATGACCAACTCCAACAGGCGGACGTTTCTGAAAGCGACAGGTGTCGGACTACTCAGCGGTCTCGCTGGCTGTACACGAGGCGGCGATGGCTCAGATGGGAGCGGAAGTGACGGCTCAAGTGGGGGTAGTGATGGTAGCGATGGCGGAACCAGCACCGACGGAAGCGATGGCGAGCTCGCGATTCCGCTCAGCGAGTACGAGGACGCCGATATCGACTGGCGACAGTTCGAGGGGTCCTCGATCAACATCGGGGCCGTCCAGCACCCCTGGGTTTCAGCCATCAAGCCCGCAGTCCCCGTCTTCGAGGAACTGACTGGGATCGACGTCGTCTGGAACGTCCTGCCCGAACAGCAGTTCCGGACCAAGCGCCAGACGGACGTCAGTACCGGCGCCGGGCAGTTCGACGTTTTCTACATGGATCAGGTCGTCAACCAGTTCCGCGAGGAAGGCTGGATCCAGCCGCTCGACCCGTTCTTCGACGACGACAGCCTCTTCGACGAGGACTGGTACGAGCCCGACGACCTCTTCGAGGCGTCGCGGTGGCAGGCCCACGGTGGTGGCTACAGCGACACATGGACGGGAATGCCGATTACCGTCGAAGTCCAGACGCAGTTCTACCGCAAAGACCTCTACGACAAGCACGACCTGGAGGTCGCGGAGACGCTCGAAGAGTTCCGTCAGAACGCACAGGCCATCCACGAGAACGAATCGGACGTCGTCGGCACCGTCGGCCGTGGCGACAAGGGGTACGGGATGAACATCTACATCCTGAACACGTTCCTGCGCCAGAACGGCGCGGAGCTCTGGGACAGTTTCCCGGACGATTCCGGCCTCGACTCCGACGGCGTCATCAACGCCGCGGAGTGGTACGTCAGCCTGCTGCAGGACTACGGTCCCGAAGGCGCGTCCACGCAGACCTGGTCGGACGTGCTCTCGACGATGCAGGAAGGGCGCGCCGGCCACATCGTCTCCGACGCGAACCTGTTCTGGCCCGGACTCACCGGCTCTGACTCCTCAGTTGCGGACACTATCGGTATCGCGAAGGTGCCCAGCCCGGCCGACGGCCAGTTCTCGCCCAACGCGTTCAACTGGCAGATCTCCACGTCCAAAAACGCCCAGAACTCCGAGCAGGCGTTCCTGTTCATGGTGTGGGCGTCCTCGCAGCCGACCAACACCTGGATGCACGTCGAGGGCGACGCCGCCTTCTCCGTCCGACAGTCCGTCTGGGAGAACGACGAGTTCCGCTCTCGCGTCGGCGAGAACTTCGCACAGGTCACCCTCGAATCCCTGCAAGCGGCGGCACCGGACCCGTTCGACCGGAAGTACCCCGAATGGGGCCAGCGGTACTCCGAGGAACTGCAGCGCGCCATCGCCGGCCAGAAGTCCGCCGAGGAGGCGATGACCCAGGCGGCGTCCATCGCAGAAGACATCTACAGCAATTAAACTGAAGCCATACCCGAGCCACAACACATCCCACAAATGAGTACACCAACGCAAACGGAAACGGCACCCAAATCGACCTTCGCCAGGCTTCGGGACCTGTGGAACGACTACCTCCCGTACTGGTTCATGGCACCGATGGTGCTGGTGATGATCATGATCACCTTCTTCCCCGGTGCCTACGACCTGTATCTCAGCCTGATCGCGGAGCCGACACTCGATGTATTCGCAGCTGATTTCGTGGGGCTGCGCAACTTCGAGACGGCGTTCACCCGCGGCGGCGCGATCCACTCGTTCGTCATTACGATTACTGTCGTCGTCAGCGCGCTGCTCCTCGAAACTATCCTCGGGTTCGTCCTGGCCGCGCTCGTCGCCGGCGTCGGCTCCGACCGGGCGAAGTCGTTCTACCGGGTGTTGTTCATCATTCCGATGGCCGTCGCGCCCGTCTCGCTCGCGACCATCGGCCGGATCATGCTGAACAGCGAAATCGGCATCATTCCGTACGTCATAAACACCGGCACGCCGTTCGTCGCGCCGAACTTCCTCTCGGACGTGCCGTTGCTGACGGTGATCCTGCTTGACGCCTGGAACTGGACGCCGTTCATGTTCATCATCTTCTACGCCGGCCTCTCGTCGGTGCCGAAGACGCTCATCGAGGCGTCGCGCGTCGACGGTGCGCCGATGTGGCGGCGCTACGTCCACGTCATCATCCCCTACATGAAGCCGGTCGTGTTCGTTGCGACGCTCATCCGGTTGATCGACCTGTTCCGGACGTTCGGCGTGGTGTACGGGCTCACGGGCGGCGGCCCCGGGACGGCGACCCAGCTCGTGAGCATCAACATCTACGAACAGATGTTCATCAACAACCAGATCACCGTGGCCGCAGCGATCGCCGTCGTCTACCTCGTCCTCGTCGTTGCACTGTGTAACGTCATCATTGCGAAGGTCGGCTTCGAGGGGGTGTGGGACTGATGGCGACGACAGATAGCGACTCCGCGACCGCGTCACAGCGACTCGACAAGGATACGCGTGAGACCATCGTCACGGTGGTTCGACACACGATTCTCCTGACGTGGTCGTTCATCGTGCTGTTCCCGCTGTACTGGCTGGCTTCGATGTCGCTGAAGCCCCCCGGAACAGCGAATTCGCTGCCCCCGGACTGGATCTTCCTGCCGACGGTGTACAACTACATCCAGTTGATCCAGGATTCCGGGTTCGTCGCGGCGTTCGCCAACAGCCTCGTCATGGTGTCGGCGTCGGTCGTCCTCGTGCTGTTGATCGGCGTCCCCGCCGCGTACGTGCTCTCGCGGTACGACATCCCGATGGAGCGGGACGTGCTCGTGTGGATACTCTCCTCGCGGATGCTCCCGCCGATTGCCGTCGTGCTCCCCTTCTTCATCATCTTCCGGGAGCTCAATCTGTTCGACACGCGGATCGGGATGGTACTGATGTACGTCAGCATCAACCTCTCCCTTGTCGTCTGGGTGATGAAAGCGTTCTTCGACGGCATCCCCGAGACGCTGGAAGAGGCGGCCCGTGTCGACGGCGCGACCCAGTTCCAGGGCTTCAGGAAGGTCGTCCTGCCGGCGGCCAAGCCCGGCATCTTCTCGGTCGCCATCATCAGCTTCATCTTCGCGTGGATCGAGCTGCTGTTCGGGCTCGTGCTGACGAGCTTCGAGGCCGTGCCGGTGACGCTGTTCGTCTACTCGTTCATCGGCTCGCGCTCGATCGAATGGGGGATGCTCGCGGCCGCCTCGACAGCGATGATCGTTCCGGTCGTCATCTTCCTCATCGCGGTCAACAAGTACCTCGCGGCCGGGCTCAGCTTCGGCGTGGTGATCAAAGAATGACCACGCTGTCCACACCTCGACAGGTATCGCTCGCAAACGACGCCCCTGCGGCGGCGGTAGCTTCACTTAGCCGTACATCGGAGGCAAGATAATGGCAAAGATCACAATCGACGACGTTACGAAGCGATTCGGTGAAGGAGATAAGTCAATCGTCGCGGTCGACGACGTCTCGCTGGACATCCGCGATGGCGAGTTCATCGTCTTCGTCGGTCCGTCCGGGAGCGGGAAGTCGACGCTCATGCGTATTGTCGCGGGACTGGAAACGCAATCAGAGGGCGATATCCGCATCGGCGAGAAGGTGGTCAACCAACTCGGCCCGCGCGCCCGGGACATCGCGATGGTGTTCCAGAACTACGCGCTATACCCCAATATGACCGTCGAGGAGAACATGTCCTTCGGGCTGAAGATGTCGACGGACATGTCCGCCGACGAGATCGAGGACGCCGTCACGTCCGCCGCCGAGATGATGGACATCGACATGCTGTTGGACGACAAGCCCGGCGAACTCTCCGGGGGACAACAACAGCGCGTCGCGCTCGGTCGCGCAATCGTCCGTGACCCGAACGTCTTCCTGATGGACGAGCCGCTTTCGAACCTGGACGCGAAGCTTCGGGCGGAGATGCGCACCGAGATCAACCGGCTCCAGAACGACCTCGACGTGACGACGCTATACGTCACCCACGACCAGACGGAGGCAATGACGATGGGCGACCGACTCGTCGTCCTCAACTACGGGGAACTCCAGCAGGTCGGAACGCCGCTAGAATGCTTCTACCGCCCAGCCAACCAGTTCGTCGCCGGCTTCCTCGGCTCGCCGTCGATGAACTTCTTCGAAGGCAAGGTCGAAGGCGGAACGCTCCGCGCGGACGGCTTCGACTTCGATCTGACAGAGCGGATGCAGTCCGCTGTTGGAAGTCGAAACGAACTCGTCCTCGGTATCCGGCCTGAGGATATGACGCTTCACGACCGGGCGAACTTGGGCCACGAGTTTGAGGCCGTCGTCGACGTCGTCGAACCGATGGGGAGTATCTCCTACGTCTACCTCCAGGCGCGGTCACAGAGCCACGACCAGACGTTCATCGTGGAGACGGACGGCCAGCGTCCGATCAGCGAAGGGCAGCACGTCTACGTCGAGATCCCGGACCGCGACGTGCACCTGTTCGATCCCGCCAGCGGCGAGACGATCCACCAGCGCCAGCTCGGAGATGACGCGGAGATGGCGCTCGAAGAGCAGATGAAGCCCGCCGAGTGACGACGAGCGCCGTCGTCATCCCACTCGCCGCAACCGACCGACAGTTATCGACACACGACACATGACAGAGCAAGACATTTCACACTACGAGACGCGTAACGCTATCTGCGAGTACGGCCGGAGCCTGCTCGAAGACGATCTGACCACCGGGACGGGCGGAAACCTCAGTGCCCGGCTCGACGAGACCCACATCGCGATCAGCCCGTCGGGAATCCCCTACGGGGAGATCGAACCCGAAGACGTCCCGGTCGTAGAGACGGACGGCACAGTCGTCGAGGGCGACATCGAGCCGTCGACGGAGCTTCCGATGCACCTGGCCGTCTACCGCGAGCGACCGGCGGTCGGCGGCGTCGTCCACACCCACTCCCCGTACGCGACGACGTTCGCCTCGCTCGGGGAGGCGATACCGGCATCGCACTACCTCCTCTCGTTCACCGGGACTGAGGTGCCGGTCGCCGAATACGAAACGCACGCGACCGAGAAACTCGGCGAGGCCGCCGTCGACGCGCTGGGCGAGTCGTTCAACGCCACGTTGTTGCGCAACCACGGCGTACTGACGGCGGACGAAACGCTGGACGACGCCTACACGGTTGCGCTGATGGTCGAGTACTGCGCGCGCATCCACCATCAGGCCCGGGCCATCGGTGAGCCGGAGATCCTCCCAGACGAGGAGATCGACCGGTTGGCTGACAAACTCGACAGCTACGGGCAGTGATCAGGCGTGCGAACCACACCTGAAAGTATCCGAGCATGAATCACGTCGCTATCGACATCGGCGCGAGCGGCGGGACGGTGTTCCTCGGCGAGGTGACGCAGTCGTCCTTCGCTGTGCAAGAAGTCCACCGGTTCGATAACCGACCCGTCGAACGGGACGGCCGCTACGTCTGGGACGTCGACGCGCTGGTCGACCACATCGGGGACGGAATCCGGGCTGCCGACCACGAGGCCGACAGCCTCGATACGGTCGGTATCGACACCTGGGGGCTCGACTTCGGACTCCTGGCCGACGACGAACTGCTCCGGGACCCGGTCTCCTACCGCGACCCAGAGTCGACGGCCACGCGCGAGCAAGTGTTCGAGGCTGTCGGGAAGCGGCGGCTGTTCGACGTGACCGGCATCACGAACTGGAACACCCCGAACACGCTGTGGCAGCTCCACACCATCGCCGAACGCGAGCCGGAACTCCTCGAAGCGAGCGACGGCCTGCTCATGATGCCACAGCTCCTCTCTGCACGGATAGGGGGCCAGCCGGCGGGCGAGGTGACGATAGCCTCGACCACGCAGATGGTCGATCCCGAGGCGCGGATGTGGGCCACCGACCTGCTCGAGGAGCTGTCGGTTCCGACGGACCTGCTCCCGGACCTGTCCGAACCCGGTCAACGTCTCGGGGCCGTCGATGATACCGTCGTTTCGGGCCTGTCTTCGACGCCGGAGATAGTAACGCCGGCGAGCCACGACACGGCGGCGGCCGTCGCCGGTCTCCCGCTAGTCGAGGACGCCGCGTTTCTCAACACCGGGTCGTGGTTCATCCTCGGTGTCGAGCGAGACGAACCAGTACGGACAGACGCCGCCTTCGAGCACGCCATTTCGAACGAACTCGGCGTCGGCGGGACCGTTCGGCTCCTGAAGAACATCAACGGGTTCTTTCTGCTCGAAGAATGCCGCGAAGCGTGGCGCAAGGCCGGCGAATCGGCCGATCACAAGGCGTTGCTGTCGGCCGCTGAAGAGGCTCAGCCACGGACCGCGCTCGTCGATACGGACGCCGACGCCTTCGGCATCGACGAGCCGATGCCCGACCAGATTCGGGCCTACTGTCGCCGGACGGACCAGCCCGTCCCCACGGGGCGGGGCGGTATCGTCCGCTGCCTGCTCGACAGCTTGGCGGCGAAAACGGCGCTGGAACTCGACGCACTCGCGGCAGTCGTCGACGACCCGCCGTCGCGCATCGTTCTCGGTGGCGGCGGTGTCAGAAACGAACTGTTCTGTCAGTTACTGGCTGACGCCACCGACCGCCCGGTGTCGACTGGGCCAGTCGAGGCGACGGCTGTCGGCAACGTCCTCACACAGGCCGTCGCCGCCGGAACGGTTTCTGACATCGGAACCGGGCGGCAGTTGGTCGAGTCGGCGTTCGAGACGACGACCTACGAGCCACAGGCTGGTGGTGCGTGGGCCGACGCAAAAGATCGGTTGGCGGCACTGACTGACGACTCGTCGTCCGAAGCCTGACGCTTTCACCGCGAGGTGTAGCCGCCGTCCATGACGACGGTCGACCCCGTCATGAACGACGACGCGTCCGACGCGAGGTAGACAACGAGTTCCTTCAGTTCCTCCGGTCGACCGAGTCGGCCCATCGGCGTGTTCTCCAGCCACGTCTCTTCCATCTCGGGGCTCTCTTCGAGCACTTCGTCGACGAGTTCGGTCCGCATGTACCCGGGCGCAATGGCATTGACGCGGACGCCCTGATCGCCCCACTCGACCGCCAGAGATTGGGTCAGCATCCTGACGCCGGCTTTCGTCGTGTTGTAGCTAGCCTGCTTCTGCGGGACGTTCACGTCGAAGCCTGACATCGAGGAGACGTTGACGATGCGGCCCTCGCCCCGTTCGAGCATCTGCTGGCCGACGTGCTTGGCACAGAGGAAGACACCGTCGAGGTTGACCGACACGACACGCCGCCAGGACTCGATGCTCGTCTCCTCTGCCGGTGAGTTCTCGACGATACCGGCGTTGTTGATCAGGACGTCGATCGGTCCGAGGCGGTCGGTCACGTCCTCGACCATCGCCTCCACCGAGGCCTCGTCCGTCACGTCGACCTCCGTCGCGATAACGTCCGTTTCACCGTCGAGTTCCGAAGCCGTCCGTTCCGCTTTCTCGATGTTCACGTCCGCGATAGCCACGTCGGCCCCCATCTCGGTGAGCCCGGTCGCCATCTGTTTGCCGAGACCCTGCGCCGCACCGGTGACGATAGCCGTCTCTCCGTCGAGGGAGAAACTGTCAAGTACACTCATGCGTACGCTTGGTGCTCCGGTAGCCTCCAGCATAAATGTACGCCTATTTTTGTTACAGTCTTTGTCGGGCCGATATCGGCAGCCAGTCATTACAAGTACTCCCTCGCAGATAACATAGCTATGCAAATCACCGACTTCGAACTGTTCGCCGTGCCGCCGCGGTGGTTGCTTCTAAAACTGGAGACTGACGAGGGGATCGTTGGCTGGGGCGAGCCCATCGTTCAGGGTCGGTTGGAGACGGTCCGTGCCGCCGTTACCGAACTTATCGAGGCGTATCTCCTCGGGGCCGACCCGCTCCGAACCGAGTATCACTGGCGGAAGCTCTATCAGAGCGGGTACTTCCGCGGCGGGCCGATACTCATGAGCGCGCTCGCGGGCATCGACCACGCGCTCTGGGACATCAAGGGGCGGCACTACGGCGCACCGGTGCACGAACTGCTCGGCGGGCACGTCCGCGATAAGCTACTCGTGTACCAGTGGCTCGGTGGCGATGATCCGCAAGACGTGGCCGCGGCCGCGGAAGAGGACCGAGAACGCGGCTACAGAGCGTTCAAGTTCAATTTCGCCCGGGAGTTTCGGCCGATTGAGACGCCGAACGCTGTCGATCATGCGGTTGAGCGTGTAGCCGCAATCCGTGATGCCGTCGGTGACGACGCCCTCGTTGGCGTCGACTTCCACGGCCGCGTCTCGAAACCGATGGCCGCGGATCTCGTCGAGCGGCTCGAACAGTTCGATCTGATGTTCATCGACCAGCCGCTGCTCCCCGAACACGACGACTCGTTTGCCAGTATCGCCGAGCGGACGACTGTCCCGATAGCGACTGGCGAACGGTTCTATTCGCGCTATGACTTCAAGCGGCTCCTCGTCGATGACGGGGTATCGATACTCCAGCCCGACGTGACCCACGTCGGTGGCATCAGCGAGATGCGCAAGGTCGCGTCGATGGCGGAAGCGTTCGACGTGGCCGTCGTTCCGCACTGCCCGCTCGGTCCTGTCGCGTTCGCGGCGAGCCTGCAGGTCGGGTTCTGCGCCCAGAACGTCGTGCTGCACGAACAGGACCTCGATCTACACGACCCGACGACGAGCCAGCGACTCAAGGTCCTGGAGGACCCGGAGACGTTCCAGTTCGAAGACGGCTACGTCAAACGGCCGACCGGCCCCGGACTCGGTATCGATATCGACGAGACTCTCATCCGCGAACTGGCACAGACAGAGGTCAACTGGTACAACCCGGTGTGGCACCACGAGGACGGGAGCGTCGCGGAGTGGTAGCTGGACACGGCAACCCAATGAGGCGGCTCACCCTGTGTATTTTTATGGCTCTGTTCCGTGCCAACAGGTATGCGAACTGCTGTACTGGTAGAACCAAATGAGTTCGAACTGGAGGACCGTCCCAGACCGTCGCCCGGGCCCGACGACGTACTCGTTGCCGTGCGCGACGTTGGGATCTGTGGCTCCGACGTCCACTACTACGAACACGGTCGTATCGGCGACTACGTCGTCGAAGACCCGCTCGTCCTCGGACACGAGAGCGCCGGTGAAGTCGTCGAAGTCGGCGAGAACGTTACGCACCACGAACCGGGCGACCGGGTCGCGCTCGAACCTGGCGTTCCGTGCCGACGCTGTGCCCACTGCAAGCGCGGCGACTATCACCTCTGTGAGAAAGTGACGTTCATGGCGACCCCGCCACACGACGGCGCGTTCACCGAGTACGTCTCGTGGCCGGCCGACTTCGCCTACACACTACCGGAGTCGGTCTCCACTGCCGAGGGGGCGTTGTGCGAGCCGCTTTCGGTCGGGATTCACGCCTGCCGCCGCGGCAGCGTCGGAACCGGGGATACAGTGCTGATAACCGGCGCCGGGCCGATCGGGCTGATGGTGCTGGAGGCCGCGCGTGCCGCGGGCGCGACGGACGTAATACTGACAGATGTTGTCGAGGAAAAACTAGAGTTCGCCAAAGAACGAGGAGCGGACCTGACAGTCGACGTTACCGAAACGGATCTCGATGCGGCGGTCGCCGAGTACACGGACGGCGTCGGTGCTGATGTGGTCGTCGAAGCCTCCGGCGCGGAGCCGTCGATCAAGTCGACAATCGACGTGGTCCGTCGGGGCGGCACGGTCGTTCTGGTCGGACTCGCCAGCGAAGCGGAGGTCCCAATCGACGTGCTGGAACTCATCGACAACGAGGTCGACGTCCACGGCTCGTTCCGGTACAAGAACACCTACGACGCGGCTGTCGACCTATTAGCCGACGGCGAAGTCGACGTCGAGGGCATAATCGACTTCGAATCCGAACTCGAAGATATCGACGACGCGTTCCGCCGAGCGATGGAGCCGACTGTGGTCAAGGGCATGATATCACTTGATTCGTAACTGGGATTCCATTGACAAGATAGTCCCGAAAGAAGCTCGATATGATGGCTATACAGATGTTACTGAGTATTGGTAGTAATTTCAGCAGGTCCGTTGTACGCACGAGCTCGGGACGCGACTCTGAAATAATTAATGAGGCAGTATATTATCTGAACGTACGGCCTAATGGCGTTTGAGTCCCACTAATTTGGGATCCCTGAGTTTCGGAAGGTACCCGAGAGATATAATTCTCCGACCTTCACACTGCCCAGAGATAGCCAGTATAGCGAAGTGAGACATTCTGTTTAAGATAGTATTGCATAAAACTATTGCTTTTTCTAGATATCAGTTATAACCGAGTGGGACGTTCCATCAGAGTGGTGTACCCGAGTGAGATACCCACGCACTGTGAGTAGCCGAACGGTTAAACCTCGCCACCGTTGTGGGCGGATATGGACCTCTCAATCGTCGATCTCTCTCCGGTCCCGAATGACGGAACTGCGGCTGACGCGTATTCGAACACCGTCGACGCGGCACAGCAGGCCGAACGCCTCGGCTATTCCCGGTTCTGGGTGGCGGAACACCACGGGATGGGAAACAAGCTCGCCGGAACAACACCCGAGGTACTGCTCGGCAACCTCGCCGCCGAAACCGACTCGATCCGGCTCGGGTCGGGTGCGGTCCTCCTCAACCACTACAGCCCGTTCAAAGTCGCGGAGCTGTTCGGCTCCCTCGACGGCCTTGCTCCCGGACGAATCGACGCGGGGCTTGGACGGGCAAACGGGTCTCCGGCCGTGGACCGCGCGCTCGGGACGGACCGCCGCGTCCGAAACCCCGACGAAGACCACGCCGAAAAAATCGAGGCCGTCGTTTCGCACCTCTACGACAGCTACCCGGACGGACACGCGTACAGTGATCTGGAAATCCCTCGTTCAGATGCGGAGACGCCTGTGCCGTGGGTTCTCGGATCGAGTCCGTCGAGCGCCGCGCTGGCCGGCGAACTCGGCCTGCGCTACTGTTTCGCCGCGTTCATTCGACCGGGGTTGGCCACCCGTTCGTTCGAGGAGTACCGGACTCACTTCGAATCGTCGGAGTTGGCCGGCGGCGTCGACGAGCCACAGGGGATGGTCGCAGTGAACGCGGTCTGTGCCGAGACCGACGCGGAAGCGGCGCGGCTCCGCGCCGTGGCCGAAGCGTCGTTCAAGCGGATGGAGCGAGGGGTCGTTGGCACGACTCCATCTGTCGAGGAAGCGATCGACGAACTCGGAGCGGTGCCCGAACCGACGCCCGCCACGCTGGATGCCGGTGAGTGGCCACGAGCGATCTCCGGGAGCCCGGAAACGCTCAATAACCTTCTCGAACAACTGTCAGATCGTGTCGGTGTCGATGAGGTGATGATCCAGCACGTCGTCGGCGACCACGCTGACGCGCTCCGCTCCCACGAATTGCTCGCGGACGGTGTCGGACTCACACCGCGCTAACTCCCACTACTGAAGTGGATGTGAGTTGGTCGATGCCATATAGATTCATATACTCGGTTTTATCCGATAAAATGTACTCAGTGTCTCTTTCGTATGCTATCGGGGGCACAATACTCCATAGGTGTTTTTATATACCCGTAATTGAGATAGGCCTACGTAGATACTAGTTGTTCTGAGCGATTTTCTATTTTGAAACTCAGTATAGAGAGACAAAGAGTCAGCGTGACGGCGGTTCCAGATACCGGCTGTTCGGCCCAGTTCAGTCGTCTGCGGCCGCAGGGGCAGTCGGTTCCGTACGGTCGGCTTCGGACAGCGCAGACACAGGCGACCACTCCAGATCACGCTCGTACTCGAAAGCGCTGTGGTCCTGCGTGGGGTCGACGACAGTCACCGAGAGCCAGTTGTTGTCGAGCAAGTCCATCAGTTCCGTATGGTCGGCGAGAACGTCGTTGACGCGGGCGACCGGCGCGTGGATGACCGTCGAGAGGCGGAGCGGCTGATGGTGTAGGTCGTCGTCGGCAGCCATGAGGGACTGCAGCGGGAGGCCGGTCATCAGGTCGCCGCCGTTGCCCTGATAGACGCCGACGTTGCCGACGGGGTTGTGGGTCACCTTCGACCCGCTGCCGTAGACGGCGTTGTCAACCGTCGAGAAGTAGTACTGGGTGTTGATCCACTGCGTGACGACCATCGGGCCGGTGAGTATCGCTTCCAGCGCCTCGCCGTCGGGGTCGGCCGACCAGTCATATGAATGAAGGAACGTGCGGCCATCGAGGTCGACATCGCTCGTCAGTTCGCGGGGACCGACGACAAAGCCGGCGTTGCCGGCCAGACCCCACTCGGGGCGGGTCTCGGCCCAGTCGGCGGCGCGGCGTTCCGTCTCGGTGACCCCTGATGAGGTGTCGGCACCCATCGACTCGGCACGCTCGGCGGCCGCGTTCTCGCGGGCGGTGGTGAGGTCGGCGCGCAGCTGATCGAGAGAAGCGGCGTGGCTTTCGGGCACGTCGCTGTCGTACAGCGCCACTTCGTCGGTCGTCGTGTTGTGTTCGCCGGCGAGGAAGACGGTGTCTTCGGGGATTTCGAAACCGCGGTCACGAAGCGCGGTCCTGACATCGGTGTCGTTGCAAATCGCCGCCAGCACGCGGGCGTTCGGGCCGCCGGGGTTGCCGGCGCAGGCCCCACAGTCCAGACTCGAATCGTAGGGATTGTTGGTTGTCTCACTGGCGTGCCCGGTGAAGACGACGAGGCGGCTGAACGTCTCCCAGCCCATCAGGTCGAACGCGGTGGCGGCGTACTCGACTTTCTCGTCGGTGGTCAGCCCCACCGGCAGATCACCGGCGTAGGTGTGCTGGTGGTGGACGAGCGGGTCACAGAACTCGTGTTCGTCGGGGACCGTACCGTCAGCCGCGTCGAATAGCTCCTGCACGCGTCCGGGGACAAGCGTGCGGGCCGCGAGCGCGAGGCCGTAGCCGCTGCCGGCGGTCTCGACGAAGCCGTAGGCCGTGGCGGCGTTGGCCTCCAGCGTCTCGATGATTTCGTCGGCGGTCTCACGGACGCCCCACAAGCGGTCGTGGCGCTCCCGGGTGTCGTCGTCGGTCGGAACGTCGGCGATGCGGTGTTGTAGTTCGAGAATCGGCGGGCAAGCGTCGACCGACACGTCGGCGTCGTATCCCTGGTACTCCATCGGAACCCCGAAGAAACCGGCGTACCCATGGGTCTCGTAGTCGCCCGCGGCCTCGATGTGACGGCGGATGATCTCCGAGCGCGTGTCGATACAGAAGACCATCTGTGCGTCCGGGCGGCCCGATTTGTCACTGTCGGCGAGCGACTGGCTCTCCGCGGCGACGGTCTCGACGAGGTCGCCGCGGTAGGTCGCCTCCCAGGCGCGCAGGAACGCCCCGGCGAGTTCGGCGGCCGGGTCCGGGTCGATGCTGTCGTTCGAGGGGGCGATGTCAGCACCGACGGCATCGAGCAGAGCCAGACGCGCCGCGAGGTACCCCGCCAGTGAAATCGGGTACGCCGACTGCCACGCCCCCTCGTCGTCGGCACGCTGCTTGATGAGTCCCGTCCAGCCCGGGAGAGCGGCCAGTTGCTCCTCGAAAATGGGCACCCACTGGCTCTCCGGGTACGGCGCAAGCACGGTTTCGATGGCCTCGGTCGGTGCCTCGGGCAGGTCAGCGATGACCCCCTCGTCGGGGATTTCGCTGTCGTGCTCGGCCACTCCGCGGAAAGCGGTGTAGAACCCCGCTTCGCGGTTCGGCATCGACCAGTGGGCGCTCCCCTCGTCGAGGAACGCCGACAGCCACTTCGTCAGCACCTGGTCGACGCGGTCCGTGGTGGTGTCGGAATCGCTTTTCGAGGCATCGGTCGCTGTGGCCATCCGGTCGAGCAGTACCTCGGGGTCGTTCTCGTAGCCGGCCTCGGAGAGTTCCGCGTCGAGAATCTCCGGGTCTATCTGGCCGCGTTGTAGCGCCGCACGGAACGTCTCCGCGCTGGGGTAGCCACGGCCGCCCAACAGGTCGGCTGCCTGCGTGACTGCCTCACTGAACGGCTGGTCCTCGAACCCCGCGAGGGGGTTTGCCGTCACGAACGAGTGGATGGGCCAGAGGGAGCCGACGGTGGTCGCTGCGGTGTCGATACTGTCGTGGATGGTGGATTCAGTACTCATTGTAGTCCTCCGTAGCAGTGAGCACAGTGTCGGCTGCCGGTTGACCGGCGTTCAGCAGCGCCACGTAGAGGCACTGGCTGCGCTCGTGAACCCCGGTCTCGATGCCGGTGTAGATGCCGACGAAGACGACGGCGATAATGCCGTGGAGCAGGGTCAGTTCGGTCGTTGCCGGGCTGACAGGCATGAGCCCCGAGACGCCCGTATAGACCGCGGCGTAGATGACGATAGCCGGGAAGAAGACCACTGGGACGGCCCCGTAGCGGGTCGCCGTCGGAAGCGAGGTGTGCTGTACGGCGCTACGGGCCGCGTGGAGCGTCGTGAACACCACAAAGAACGTCAGTAGGAGGCCGCTGTCGACCTTCGTCCCTTTCCCCGTCAGCACCGCGAACACTGCGCCGCCGGCGATGCCGGTCAGCAGTGTGACGATGACGCCGATGATGCTCGTCGTCGTTCCTACCGTGTGTGGCGTTCCCTCGCTGGGGCTAGTGTGTTCAACCTGTCCGCCAGCGCTGAGGAACTGATAGGCCTTGTAGAAGCCGTGGAGGATGAGATGGGTGATAGCAGCCCCGAAGAAGCCGAGACCGGCCTGCATGATCATGAATCCCATCTGGCCGACCGTCGAACAGCCGAGTTTGCCCTTGATATCCGTCTGGACCGATTTCAGGAGTTTCCCGCCGATAGCGCTTGCACCGCCGACGGCGACGATTGCGAGCATGAGCGCAGGGTCGACAGTGATGACCGACGCGAAGCGGGTCAACAGGATGCCGCCGGCGTTGACGAATCCAGCGTGCATCAGCGCCGAGGCGGGCGTCGGTGCGGTCATCGAGGAGAGGAGCCAGCCATGGAACGGGAGCAGGGCGGACTGAATCATCGCTGCGAGCACGAGCGCGCCGGCGGCGACCAGCCACACCGGGCCACCGAGTGCGTCGGCAGCCGCCGTAACTCCGGTGACTGTGGTCGCATCGGTCGTCCACCACAGCGCCGTCAGCGCGACAGCGAGGAGCGCGCTGCTGGCGAGGAAGTACTTGCGGGCGACCGTCGCAGCCGCCTGTGCCTGGTCCCAGCCGCTGACGATGCCGATGAGTTTCGCCATCAGTAATCCCATCGCGATCCACAGCGCCCCGAACAGGGCAAGGTGGTCAGCCGCGACCAGCCCCATCACGACCACCGTGAAACCGAATACGGTGGCGAAAAAGCCCGTTTTGAGGCGACTGCCTGCCAGGTAGCGGCGCGAGTAGCTGTGAACGATACCGCTGAAGAAGGTGACGACCACCCACATCAGAACTGTCAGTCCGTCGACGGCGACAACGCCGGGAATCTCCCATGCGAACCCGGTTCGGATTCGGACGGCAAGCACAGCAATGCTCGCGGCCACCATCGACCACACGAGCCATGTGAGTGCGACGGGCACGAACGGCGATTTAGCCGTCGTGTCCGGGAGTGATCCAACCGTCGTCGTTGAGTTGCGTCCTGACATCGTTGTTCGTGACCGATCACGGTAATCACGGGACGTGATTGACCGATTATGGTTGTCTTCACCCCTAGTGCGAACGGACTGGTTATTAAATCCTTCTATACTACCAATTTGTTCCTAAAATAGTAGATTATAGAACATTATGGTCCTGTTGTCGATGCTCCGGCGAAAACCACTGCCAATGGGTTAGGAAGGTACATCGCGGCCTGTCGCGGCAAAGTTCTTCAAAGACAAATGGCCTGCTCACACGGACATCGGTTCGGCTGCTGAGGACTAATCGGGTATCGAGACGGGAGGGGATTACCAAACTGTTCAGTGGACCGTTAGAGAACTCAGTTCGTCATCGAAGCTGGCGCAATCGCTCACATACGCCGTCCCGCCGTGTAGTCACGGGTACGCAGGTGTCCGGGACACGACCGTGCGACAGCAGTTCCGTCCGCAGCTACCTCTCGTTCTCGGAATCGAACTTACCGAAGGGCGTCGTCTCGTGGCTCCGGACGAGTACTTCGTCGGCCACCGTCAGGCCCATATCGAGAAGTGCCTGCGCGACCGGCGTGATATCGCTATCCGATTCACCGACAGCCGTCACGAGGAGGTTCTCCTCCCCGGTGACCAGTTCCTGTACCGACACCACACCGTCTATATCGAGGATTTCGGGGATTAAATCGCCTCGTTCGGGAATCGACGCAGTGCAGTAGAGCAGCATTCGGAGCGGATAGCCCGCCTGCTGATAGTCGACGTCAGCGCTGTAGCCTTTGATGACCTCGCTGGCCTCGAGATGGTTGATGCGCTTGCGGACGGTGCTGTCGGACGTATCGGTTCGCTCTGCGATGTCCCCGGACGACATGTTTCGAGCATCCTCCTGTAATGCGTACAGAATCGCTCTGTCCACGTCGTCGATTTCCTCGTCAGCCATACCAGTGTGTCTACAGCAAGGACACTTTACTGTTGTACGTTCCCACGATCCGCTGTTGTCGCTACCAGCCATAGCCGAGAGGTTTCAGCTGCTCCCGATACAGTCGCGATTCGATGCCCATCCATGATTCCGGCATAACAGTAGGGAATTTCGATGCCGATAGACAGGCGTGGCTGTAACACAAACAGCTCGGTGGAAGCCGGCGTCGTGAATCTGAAGCGTATGTGGGCTACTGATTCGGTGTCGTATAGAAGCAGAAGACAAGTTACAGCGATATCTCCCAGTAGACGCACTACTGAACAGCAGTTCGGAATCCATGACAACGCCCCGTTTTAAGGTGTGCCTAAATTCCGAAGCAGTTATATATTTTTAGGCAGGCCTAATCATTATGTCGAGAGATGATACGAATCACGAAGGTCCAACGAGACGTGACTACATGAAGTACAGCGGCGCGGTGGTGAGCGGGGGCTTGCTGGCGGGCTGTGCAGGTCAGTCCGGACCCGAATCAACTCCGGCCGAGAAGAGTACGGGAAGTGAGTCAGGCTCGTCGAACGAATCAACGTCGGAGGACGGGAGATACTCGGTTACAATGTCGCCAATGGGAACCGTCGAGTTCGAAACGGTCCCCCAGAGTGTGTTCACGATACTGGGCCACCACGTAGACATGCTGGTCGCGCTTGGGCGAGGCGACGCGATCAACGCGATGCACGCGCCCGAATACCGCAAGTCGCTGTATCAGAAGTTCCTCCACCGACTCGACGGCGTCACGGTCGACTGGGATGGGCTATACTCCTCGTGGCCGCCGACCAAAGAGAAACTGTACGAACTCGATAGCGATGTCCATATAGCGGACCCAGCGAAGGTTGCCACGGCCGAGGGATGGGACGACAGTAGCCTCGAAGAGATAGGCTCGAACGTCGGCCCGTGGTTCGGGAACACGCTCAGCGGCACTCATCAGAAACCGCCATCAGGCTGGGCCGATGCGTACGAATACTACACGCTCTGGGAAATCTTCGGAAAGATCGCGCAGGTGTTTCGCGAGAGCGACCGGTACGAGGCACTCACATCGGTCCGCGAATCGATGCTGCAGACTATCAGAGCGGGCCTGCCCCCGGAACAGGAGCGGCCGAGTGCGGCTCTGGTCCTGTTCTCCACATCCGACGAGAAAATATGGGGGTACAAAATGAACCACCCGGGCTACTACGCTGCCCACACCCGCCCGCTGGGTGCTACCGATGCGTTAGCCGACGCCGTCGGTGACGAGTACGGCGACGACGGGCGGAATATCACGCTCGACTCCGAACTGCTTCTCGACGCCGACCCGGACGTGTTGCTCGTCCTCGGGCCGATGACGGGGTACCACAACCTCGACGACATTCGGTCACAACTGGCAGACGACGAGGTACTGAGAAAGATGACTGCCGTCCAAGAGGGGCGGATATACGCTCAGGGTGCCCGTCGGCAGGGTCCGATCCTGAATCTGTTCCAGACAGAAATGACAGCGAAACAACTGTACCCCGACCAGTTCGGCGAGTGGCCGGGCTACGTCGACGGCGAGCCATACCCCGAACTCCCCGTCGAGGAACAGCTGTTCGACCGCCAGCGCGTCGCTGACATAATCACGGGTGAGGGACAGTGACTGACCCCGATAGAACGACGCTTGAACAGCCGACACGCAGAGATTATATCAAGGGTGCCGGGCTGATCGCGGGCGGCAGTTTGCTCGCCGGGTGTTCGAGCAACTCCGCCACGGACTCCACTGCGACTGAGCCAACGGAGACAACCGGGACCCCAACAGCGACTGAGACTGAATCATACACCGTCAATATGGAGCCAGTGGGCGACGTTACGTTCCAGACGGTTCCCGAGCGGTGGCTCCCTTACGGTGGCACTTACGCCGATATGGGCGTGGCACTCGGACAAGCCGATGGCCTCACAGGTATCGGCGGGGCGGACCGCTACTACACGTACGTCTACGACGAGCTTCCCGGTGTGTCCGTCGACCAGGAGACGATTGACGCGAATCCGGAGGTCCGAACGAAAGAGGAGTTTTACGAACTCGACAGCGACGTACACCTCTATGACCCAGAGATGCTCGTCAACTGGTTCGACTGGTCGCAGTCGGACGTCGACGAAATCGCCGAAAACGTCGCTCCGTTCATGGGGAATCTGATCTTCCGTCGCTCCGACGAGTGGCACGACTACCGGTACTACACCCTGTATCAGGCCTTCGAAAAGGTCGCCGAGGTCTTCCAAGAACAGGCTCGATACAAGGCGTTCAGACAACTACACGACGACTACATCGCGGACCTGCAGAGTCAGCTCCCGCCAGTTGATGAGCGTCCGAACGTCCTCCTTACGTTCGAGGGCACCGACGAGCCGGAGTCGTTCTCGCCCTATCGGCTGAACGACAACGGCACGAGCAAGAAGCAGTGGCGTGATCTCGGCGTCACCGACGCGCTTGCCGGAACCGATATCGAGAACCTCAGCACAACCAACCGGGGCGAGTACGACTACGAAACCCTTCTCTCAGTCGACCCAGACGTTATCCTCGTCCGCGGCCACGAGCGAAAATCTGCGACCGAGTTCCGGGAGACCGTCCTGCAGTTCATGCAGGACCACAACGTCGGGAGCCAACTGACCGCGGTACAGAACGGACGCGTGTATCGCGGTGGCTACCTCCGGCAGGGTCCGATTCACAATTTCTTCCTGACCGAACGGGCGGCCCAACAACTCTATCCCGATATCTTCGGCGACGTGACCTCCGACACCAAACTCTTCGACCGGCAGCGAATCGCCGATATCGTCACGGGTGAGTTCGAATGAGTGGCCCGGACGGAGCAACGTTCGAACGACCGACGCGGAGAGAAGTCGTGAAAGGCGGTGGTACACTCGCCCTCGGTGGACTACTCGCCGGATGTTCGGGCAACAGCAGTCAGGAATCTTCGGAAGCCGGGACCGGCGACAGGACCACGGATACCGAACCGAGCGCTACCGGGCCAGCGACTTCCGACGGAACGTATTCGGTGACGATGGAGCCAGTCGGAACCGTCGAGTTCGAAACTGTGCCCGAGACAATCGCCCCCTTCACCGCGGACTACATCGATATGCTGGTCGCGCTCGGTCACGGCGACGCAGTACAATCAATCTGGTACCGTGGACGGTACAAGACGCTGCACTACGAGGAACTCGATGGAGTGTCTATAGACCTCGACGCCCTCACACAGCTCTGGAGCGACGGCGTCTCGAAGGAGGCGTTCTACGAGATGGACGCGGATCTGCATCTCATCGATCCGCACGCACTGACACACTGGCTCAAAGCATGGGAACAGTCCGACCTCACGGAAGTCCGGGAGAACGTCGCTCCGTTTATCGGAAACCTCGTTTTCCGACAGACTGACGACTGGCACAACTACCGGTACTACAGCCTGTACGAGGCTTTCGAGAAGGTGGCTGAGATGGTTCAGGAACGGACGCGCTTCGAGGCGATCCGTTCAATCCACGACGAGCTAACCGAAACGGTGCAGGCTCGGCTCCCGGCACCAGAGGAGCGACCGAACGCCGCGCTCATGTTCGCCGGCGAGGAGCCGGAAGCGTTCACGCCGTATCGGATCAGCGGGAACGGGGCCAACAAGGAACACTTCCAAACGCTCGGAATTGCCGACGCGTTCTCGGACACCGCAATCGAGGGGTACTCCGGCTCGGAGTCGCTCGATTACGAAGCGTTGCTGGAGATAGATCCAGACTCACTCCTTCTGCGATACCATCGCGAGGGGAAGACCCGTGAGGAGTTCGAGAACTCAGTGCTCGCCCATATGAAAGAGCACGAAGTGGGCAGCCGGTTGAGGGCCGTCCAGAACGACAGGGTGTTTCGCGGCGGTCCGATCTACACCGGCCCGTTGCACAACCTATTCATGATCGAACGGTACGCGAAGTGCTACTTCCCCGAGACGTTCACAGAGGCGCAGTTGTTCGACCGAGAACGCCTCGCGAGGATTATTACAGAAGGAGTTGCCGAGTGAGAGACAGGTCCGTGCCACCGCGACACCCGCTCTCATAGGAGTGGCTGGATGTCCCCGTCGCGGTGGAAGCGGGTCATATAGCTGAATATAAATAATTACTATAATTATAGTAAACTCATAGCAGCTTCTTTTTACCCCGGCAGCGAAGCTCAGTGCTGATGACTGAAGTGACAGCAGCGACCGATTCGCGCGGCCTCGAAACCGTGCTACTCGCGATCGGTAGCCGCGACGACGCCCGCGTCGACACGCTCGTCGACGCCGTTACTGAAGTCACGGTGCCGACAGACGCGACAGTAATTATCGCACATGTGTTCGATCCGGACTCGTACCGGGAGGCGGTAGAGCAACTGCTCGAAACGCCGGACGAAAACATCGACCCGGACGAGCTGGCCGCACAGATGTCGGTCACACAGGACATCATCGACGAGCTAGAAGCCGAGTCGCTGACGACTATCCCCCGCGCGACGACTGGGACGAGTGGGGAGGGTATCGTTTCGATCGCGAGAGACGTGTCCGCCGACCGCGTGATTGTCGGCGGGCGGCAGCGCTCTCCGGCGGGGAAGGCTATCTTCGGGAGCACGGCTCAGGAGGTGATGTTGAACGCTCCGTGCCCGGTTACGTTCGTTCGCGACCGATGACCGGGCAGACTGCGCTCCGGGCCTTGCCCGACGCCGCCCGCCCCCAGTGGCTTCACCGTGGTGCGAAAAGACTTGGAAAGACTTTTACACAGATTCGAGTTCATTTTTACACAGATGTCCACAGCCACCATACGAAACGTCCTCCGCGGTGACGGCGACCGGTTCGTCTACGTCGTCTCCGCGTTAGCCGCGCTGAACGGACTGTTGTTCGGGTTCGACACCGGGATCATCTCGGGCGCGTTCCTGTTCATCCAGGACTCGTTCGTCATGTCGCCGCTCGTCGAGGGGATCATCGTCAGTGGTGCGATGGCCGGGGCCGCGGCCGGTGCGGCCGTCGGCGGCCAGTTAGCCGACCGCCTCGGTCGCCGCCGCCTCATCCTCATCGCGGCCATCGTGTTCTTCGTCGGGTCGTTCACGATGGCAGTCGCGCCGACTGTCCCCGTCCTCGTCGCCGGTCGGCTTATCGACGGCGTCGCTATCGGTTTCGCGTCGATTGTCGGCCCGCTGTACATCTCCGAAATCGCGCCGCCCAGGATTCGCGGCGGGCTCACCTCGCTCAATCAGCTCATGGTGACCACCGGAATCCTCCTCTCGTATTTCGTCAACTACGCGTTCGCCGACGCGGGCGCGTGGCGGTGGATGCTCGGTGCCGGGATGGTCCCGGCCGTCGTGCTGGCCATCGGCATCCTGAAAATGCCCGAAAGTCCACGCTGGCTGTTCGAACACGGGCGAAAAGACGAAGCCAGAGCCGTCCTCAAGCGGACGCGGTCCGGCGGCGTCGAGGAGGAACTCGGCGAGATCGAGGAGACCGTCGAGACACAGTCCGAAACCGGCGTTCGGGACCTGCTGGCTCCGTGGCTCCGTCCAGCGCTCGTTGTCGGACTGGGTCTCGCCGTATTCCAGCAGATTACCGGTATCAACGCGGTCATTTACTACGCCCCAACCATTCTCGAATCCACCGGCCTAGGAAATGTGGCTTCGATCCTTGCCACAGTCGGCATCGGGACCATCAACGTAGTGATGACCGTCGTGGCGATCCTGCTCGTCGACCGTGTCGGTCGGCGTCGACTGCTCCTCGTCGGTGTCGGTGGGATGGTCGCGACGCTCGCCGTCCTCGGTACTGTGTTCTACCTTCCCGGTCTCGGCGGGGGCCTCGGCGTCATCGCCACGATCAGTCTGATGCTGTTCGTGTCCTTCTTCGCAATCGGTCTCGGCCCGGTCTTCTGGCTCCTGATCTCTGAGATATACCCGCTTTCCGTTCGCGGGTCGGCGATGGGTGTCGTCACCGTCGCCAACTGGGGTGCGAATCTCCTCGTGTCGCTGACCTTCCCCGTCCTGACTGACGGCGTCGGAACCTCAGCGACGTTCTGGCTGTTTGGCCTCTGCAGCCTCCTAGGGCTGTTGTTCGTCTACCGCTACGTCCCCGAAACCAAGGGCCGGACGCTGGAGGCAATCGAAGACGACCTCCGGCAGAACATCTCGCTGGCTGACTGAGTCGGCCATCGGAACGGCGGGCGAATCCACCGCTCTCAGTTTTTACACCCCGAGGCGGTCCAACGCGTTGTCGAGCCTCGGGAGACCGTCTTCGCCGAAAAACCGGACGTTCTCCAGCGCGTGGAAGGCGATATACACGTCGCGCCGTTCTTCGAAGTACCGCTCGGAGAGATCTCGGTGGCGGCGGTACTCATCGTAGAACGCAGCGCCGATCGAGTCCAGTCGGTCGACGTACGCCAGGTCCACTTCAGCATGGCCGAAATATATCGCTGGGTCGAGGACGGCCCGAACAGTTCCGTCAGCTACGACAGCGTTTCCAGGGTGGATGTCGCCGTGCAACAGCGACGGCGTGGCCGGCTCGACGAGGCGAGTATCGAGCGTTTCCACCAGTCGCTGCACCCGGTCGAACTCGGTGGCTGGCAGGGCCCCAGCGTCCCGTGCAGCCCTTGCGAACGGGAGTAGTCGTCGCTCGCGGAAGAAGTCGATCCACGACTCGGTCCACGGGTTCGACTGGCTGAACGGCCCCGAAAGGGTATCGAACGGAAAGCCGAACGCGTCAGCCGAGACGTCGTGGAGAGACGCGACGTGGCGCGCGAGGTCGCGTTCGGCCCGTTCACCGAATCGGCCGTCTCCGCGGACGAACGACAGCACGAGCAGTTCCGGTTCGACGTGGAGGACGTCCGGAACGGGAAGCGGCGTGTCACGGTCGAGGTACTGAAGCATTGCCGCCTCGATTCCGAGCGGCGAGTCGTCGACTTTCACCGCCACGTCAGGACGGTCGCGAAACGACACACGGTAGACCGACCCGACTTCCCCGCCGTCGAGTGCCGTCGCGCTTTGAGCGTCGGCGTCCAGTGCGCTCGAAACACGCTGTCGCACTGTCGCCGTCAGCTGTTCCGCGCCCGTCCCGTCGTCCATAGTCGGCGTACGAGAAGGGGTCCAATAGGTCTGTTTGTCTTCTGCCTCGACAGCCAAAACGAAGCCGTTCATGACTGCAAACTCCCGGGAAGGGGCAGTGCTCGAAACGGCTGGTGACGCTACACGGACCGGTCAGCGCTGTCACCGAACTGTACGACGAGTCGTTCCGTGGCGAGGGCGTACACTGTCATCTCCGTCCCCTTCTCCGAGTACCACGTTTCGGCGGGTTCGATAAGGTCAGCTTCACAGAGACGGTCGAGGTGATAGGAGACGCTCTGGAGCGAGCGGTCGACTGCGTCCGCGATATCCGACGCGGTCCGCGGTTCGTCCCCGACCGCCCCCAGTATCTCCTGCGCGGCCTCGGACGAGAGGATCTGAAGGACGTCGGTCGGTTCGGTACCGTTGACTACGACGTTCGTCTGCTCTCGGGGTGCATAGTCAACCGGCGGGTGGTGGGGGAAGACGCTTGCCATGGATTGTAGAGGGTATTGCCGTTCGCTTCTGTTTGTTCGGCTCAATCCGAACAAACCAATCAAACAATTTAATACTTACGGAATCAATAGCCAGAGGTATGACGCAGCAGGACACGCGGCAAACAGGGCAGCCAGTTCGGATGCATGAGTGATGACGACAGCGCGGTCGCACGCGAACGCGTCATCGAATCGATGGAGCAGTCGGCCGAGGTGTACGGCCTCAGCCGAAGCGCCGGGCGCATCTACGGCGTGCTGTACTTCGCATCGGACCCGCTCTCCATCCCGGAGCTCGTCGAAGAAACGGGCTACGCGAAATCGACCGTGAGTAACGTCACGCGGACGCTATCGCGTATCGGGCTCATCCACCGCAGGTCGTCTGAGGGGGGCGGCAGGCGAGTCCGTTTCGAGGCCGAACGTGAGGTCTGGTTCATCCTGCAGGACGTGTTCCAGCAGTACATCCAACGGGAAGTCCAGACGACGCTCAGGACCATCCGCCGGGCGGAAGAGCAGGTGCTGGCAGAGACTCGCGAGCAGGAGCGCGTTCGAAATCTCCGTGAGACGTACGAAGACCTGGAGGAGATCGTACAGCTCGCGTCGGAGTACTCCGCCGCCGAACTCCGCGAGGCGCTCGAGACCTACGAGCGGTAGTCACCGCGTTACCAATAGACGGTGTACGTGCACGTATCGTCACCGTTCCGACGACA
The DNA here is from genome assembly GCF_000336615.1 of Haloarcula amylolytica JCM 13557. Classification (GTDB taxonomy): domain Archaea; phylum Halobacteriota; class Halobacteria; order Halobacteriales; family Haloarculaceae; genus Haloarcula; species Haloarcula amylolytica. Next base: position 243,045 of record NZ_AOLW01000035.1, on the reverse strand, counting down.
CGTCTCACCCGTTTCTTCGATGAACACGAACGCGCCGACCGGCGCGTATTGCTGGGCGACACCCCGGATGAGGCCACGGTCGAACGGGCACGGATACGGGTTCTCACACGTCACCTCGCCGGTCCGCTCGCCAACGGATTCGAAGCGGTAGTGCCCGATGTCCCCGCCACGGTGATTGCGCTGGTAGGCCTCGTCTATCGACTGGAGCCCCGCCGGAACAGAGTCGAAATCGTTCGGCCAGTCAGCGACACGCGGGATCTGTTCGCCGAGCCGGTCGAGGACGTGCGGTTGCAGGTCGTCGGCAATCGTCTCGAACGCGTTCAGCCAGGCCTGTTGTGGGTACCACTCGTCGGCCGCCGGGTCGGTGATTCCCTCCGCATCGAGCGCCGTTAGCGCCCGTTCCCGGTACTCGTCTGAGAACTTCCCCATCGCCTCTTCGACTATCGTAAGTACCGTTTGCCCGTTGATTTCGACGGCGGGGTCAAACGCGACGTAGGATGCCATTCTGCCCGATGGTTCGCGGGGAAGAAAATAAAACCGACCATACACGCGGCGAACGTGGCACTTTCAGCCCGTGGAGAGGAAGCCGACCGCAGTTTTCTACTCTACTGCCTGTAGCCCAGTCTCTACAGCGCTTAGTCTTCACTCTTAACGGGTCGCCGAGGGCTGGCGGCTCCATACAGACCGTACACGACAGCCCTGCCGTTACGACGCGTCCTGTGACTGTCCGCTACGTTCAGTACGGGCGTCGGTGACCCACGACGGCCGATTCACTGTCGTCTCACCCGATTCGAACTCGAAGGAGAGGTCGTATGTTTCCGGTGCTTTCCCTGCCAATCTGCCCAGGGCGAGTTCTGCATACGTCCCCACGGACTTCGTCAGGTCCCACGTAACTGTCGCGGAGCGAACGTCAGTCGTGTCACCGACTGTTCGCACTGTCCCCGTAGCCCCGGTGACGTGGTACGTTTCCCTCCCCTCGTACCAGCCGTTTTTCGGCCTGTAGGCGGTCGCTGCCTGAGCGGTGTCGGCCTCCCGTTCGTATTCGACGATGTACAGGCTCCTGACGACTACCGACGCCGCTCCCGAGACATCGTCCGCCACATCCTCTGACTCCTGCTTGACGATGAACGTGACGGCCCCGTCAGTCCGGGTTTCCCGGAGGAGTTCCCGATCAGTATCGCTCTGGATCTGCTCTCGCCGGCGGTCGGTGCTGCCGCCGTCGTCGACGACGATACGACTGTAGACCGGGTCGCTCGGCGACGCCTGATACTGTTCGGTTCGGACATCACCCTCGTCAATGAACAGGTAGCGGCCGCCGTCAGCGGTCACAGCGCCCTCGAATTCGAGCGCTGTCTCACTGTCCGCGACAATCGCTCCCGACGCCCGGTATTCGTCGGACTCGGGGACGGTAAACCGTTCGTCAACCGGATTTTCCGCGTGTGGGCTCGCAGTACTGAATGGATACACAGCGGCGAAGGCAAGCGCGAGACAGCATAACGCTAGCACGCCGTTCAGTAGCCTCGCGGTACGGCGGTCCATATCCAAGTACCAGTACTGCCCGATAAAAGCTATTCGGAAACCGGGACTTAGACTCCGAGTTTGTCGCTACTTCTTCGGGAGGGTCGCGATGAACTCGTTCGGACCGATGCGGTCGACAGTGTAGTTCTCGGCGTCGAACGATTGTCGCTCCGCAGCCATCTGGTGATAAAGAGGCGTCGGCTCGTGGTCGTTGACTATCGTCAGTGCCTCTCCGCTGTCCAGTTCCTCGAACGCATCGAAGATTTTCGGATGACGCTTCGGCGGTGGAATCTCTCGGAGATCGAGTTGCTGTGCTGCCATGCGATCTATCTGTCGCTAGCTGCCGTAGAGAGCCTTTGTGCGAATATATTCAGAGCAGGACTCCGACAGCGATACCACGGGGCCCGCATTCGGTTACGTCGACCGCGTTACCGATACATTCCGGTTGATTGTGTCCTATTCGTCGTCACGGACGGCTGCTTTTGCAGTTCAGGCCTGCTGATACCGCGTCGACCACTTCGGTAACGACCGACGGTAAAGGCCGACGCCGATCGCGCCCAGGACGCCACCAGACCCACCGAGCGCGGCAAGCAGGGGCCCGGACAGCGGTGAGATGGCGAACCCGGCGATGAGGATCGGGACCAGCGGGAGGACCATTGCCGCGCCGAAAACAGCGAACAGGGCCGTGTCGAAGAGGAACTCGTTCGGAGAGAGGCCGGTGAGGTACACGGTGGTGCCGAAGATGTAGCAGGCGACACCGACGAGCAGGACGGCCCCGACGACCGCCTCGGCGACCGGCCCGCCACGCCAGGCCAGTGCGAGTCCGTAGAACGCGAGTCCGACCAGCGGGCCGAGCAGGAGGAACGCCCGGAACTTCCCCGCGAAAACGGCGTTCACAGAGAGGGGATGGGCGAAGTACAGGGTAACGTCATCGGATTGCGTGAGCCAGTTATACGTCGTAAATCCCGAGAGCCCGAGAATCGCACCGAACGAGATTCCGGTCGACGGTGGCACGCCCGTTATCTGGCCGGCGAAATCGACCAGCGCGGCGGTGACACCAAACAGCACCGCCGCCGAGAAGAGGACCTTCCCGAACCCGCCTGCGCTCCGGTGGATGTCGAGCAGGCTCTTCGTTGCGACTGGGTCACCGATCCGCCGCCACCACCGGCGGAAGGCCGGTTCGACTGTTCGAGCAGAGCGAGGCGCGGTCGCGTCAAAGGTGAGAGCCCCGAGCAGAAAGACGCCGAGGATGACGGTCGCTGTCACGCCGACCCGCAGGGGAGTCTGAGCGAGAAACAGGCCGTAGGGGGTGTAGGAGACGACATCGACACCGCTGGACAGCGCTGCACCGACTCCGACGAGTGGGGCCGCAAGTAGCGCCAGACCGGGAACGCCGCGGCCGGCGAGACCGAGGGCCGCAATCGTCGTACCCATCCCGAGGACGAACGTCAGTGCCAGGGTCGTCCACAGGAGGGAGACAGTCGCAGCGACGAGGAGAGGCCCGGCGACGCCGTGGACTGCAAGCACCGTTCCCAGAGAGATCGGCAGCAGAAACAGCACTGCGTAGTAGACACTGTCCTTGACGACGAACAGCCCCAGCAGCGTGTTCTGTGACAGCGGGAGCGTGCGGGCAGAGAACACCAGCAGCGTCACGTCACCGAGAAGGTTCCGGAGGGCATCCCGTCCCACAAATCCGAGAGACCCCGTGTGGAGACCGAAGACGAACACCAGTGCGTGGAGCCCGGCGAACACGGTTTTCGGTTCGGTCCCGGTAACAGCGAGAAGCTTGGCTGCGCCGCCAACGAGCAGGCAGACGAACACCGGAAACAGGGAGAAGTGACTGCCGCCGAAGAGCCGGCTGTGGAGTCGCCACTCCTCGCGGAGCATCTCGACGAACACCCTGCGCGCCCGTCCGTCACTCATGTGTCAGCGGGTTGGCTCCCCGGTCCACTGTTGCGTCGACGTTGTCCAGAAACACGTCGAGGAGCGTCACGTCGGCGTCGAGTTCCGCCGGACGGACGTCGGCGACGAGGTCGCCGCCGTACATGATGCCGACCCGCGAACAGAGTTCGGCGGCGACGTCTACGTCGTGCGTGGTGACGACGATCGTGTTGCCGGCGTCCCGATACGAACGCAGGAATCGCTTGACCCGCTCCTGAACGATCGGGTCGAGGTTCGCCAGCGGTTCGTCGATGAACACGACGTCCGGTTCGTGGAAGAACGCGCCGGCGATCATCACTTTCTGCTGTTGGCCCCGCGAAAGGTCCGAGGACAGCGTGTCGAGTTTGGCGGTAAAGCCGAGGCGGTCGGCCCACGACTCGGTCTGCTCGGTCACCGCCTGGTCGGGCATACCCCGGATAGCACCGACGAAGTCGAAGTACTCGCGCGGCGTCATGAAACTCGGCGGTGACTCCTTCTCCGGGAGGATTCCCGCCCGTTCACGGACCGCTGTTGGCTGCGTCGCTGGGTCGACACCGAGTACCGCCGCCTGTCCACCGTCCGGACTAAGCTGCCCGGTGAGTATTTCCATTGTCGTGGTCTTGCCAGCGCCATTGGGACCAAGCAACCCGAAGAACTCACCGTCGTCGATACTGAGCGAGAGGTCCGCTATCGCGGTCACGTCGCCGTACGACTTCCTGAGCGACTCGATCTCGATTGCTGTCACGGCGTTCTGCCTACCATCGTGGTTCTGTCGGTATAAGCTGTTATACTGAATAAGAGCATCTCAGATAATCTACCAATGGTTTCGCCGAGACGTACATCTAAAAGGCGGTACAATTGTCAGAGCGGTATTGGTCGAAGAGTCACCCGTCGTCCGTGTTGGTGTAACTGTTGTTTGAGTAATCGAAGGCTCTTAACACATGACAGGATAGATATGTTATATGGTCCCGCGCCGACTCCGCCATCTCGCCCTCCTCTGTCTGGTCTGTGCACCGCTCCTTGCCGCCGCCATGCCCGCCGGGGCAGCACCCCCGCCGCGGCCGCTGTGTGACGCCTGTGGCGAGTCGTTCGAATCGACGGCCGAATCCCACGGCGTCTCGGTCACTGTCACCCACAGCAACGCAACCGTCGCCGTCACCGATAACGGAAGCGCAACGTGGGTCGTCCACAACCGCCTGTCTAACTCAGATGGAGTTGCACGTCTCCGGGCGAACGAGAGCCTCCGGACCGCTATCGCCGACAGAGCGATGTGGGACACCGAGCTTCTGAGCGCGAACGTCTCCGGCGACGGCGTCATAACGCTGCGCTACCGTGAGACCGACTTCGCCGAGGGGTCTGTCGGCGGGGCGGTCCGCACTGGCGAGTTTACTGAAGCTTACGGGTATCGAAACCTCGACGGCCTCGGTGCCGACCGGCTTGTCGTCATTGCCCCTGATGGGATGCGCGTCGGGCGGGCCATCGACGGCGCGACCGTCTCGGACGACGGCCAGCGGATGACGATGACCGAACTGAACGACGGGCGTGTCGTGACGTTCGTCCCCCGTGACACGGCCTTTGGGCCGGTGTTGAGTCTCCTCGCGGTCGGAACACTTCTCGGTCCCGTGATGGCGGTGAAGGCGCTCGCATACATCACGCTCCCCGCAGCGGTGTTTACCCTCTTGATCGGCGCTGCCGCCGGAGGGGTCTCCTGGCTCGATTGGGACTTCAAACGAGTCCGGGACTCCGCGGGCGTCGCATTCGCCGGTTTCGGCGCGCTCGCGACTGCCCTGTCGCTGCTTGGAGCGACGGGCGTTTTGCGGTTAGGTGGGATAGCGGCACCGCTGTTCGGTGGTGGCACTGCGCTGTTCGTGTGTGGAATCGCACTTTCACAGCGGCGTGTCCGTGAGCGTGCGAGCTATCGTGCGGTCGTTGGCGGTGCAGTAGTCGGAGCGGGCATCGCGCTGGGAGCGACGATAGCGGTAGCGCCGATGGTCGTCGCTGACGGATTCACGCCCCCGGTGTCGGCGCTGTTAGTTCTTGGACCCGCGTTCGTGCTTCTCCCGGCCGGGTACGCAGTCGGCCACGGGAACCGTCGGCTAGCGATGAAAACGGCCGCTATCGGGTTCGTACTGTCGATGCTACCGGTACTCCCGGTGCTGCCTACGCCGTTCGGACTGGGCGTGCTTTTCATCCCAGTCGTCACAGCCAGCGCCGCCGCCGTTGCTATCGTCGGCCTGCCGATTTTCCTTGCCGGCGTCTCGCTCGGTAGTCCACCGTCTGACTTGTGACCAGTTCGCTGGCTGGGGTCGTTGCAAGGACTATCCTCGGTTCGACCCGAATAGACTGACATAGACGTGTCACGTAGGCAGGACTGTAGCCGTGCCCTGATTTGTTCGACCGGACAGACCGTGCTATCTTGTATTATGGTTGGGATGCTGGAACATTTTTCGACAGCGCCTCCAAGTAGCTACTCTTATAAGTGTGGCTGCCGGAAAACCTGTGTAGGCGGCCACAGCGGTGGGGTTGCCTCCCGTACCCATCCCGAACACGGAAGATAAGCCCACCAGCGTTCCGGCGAGTACTGGAGTGCGCGAGCCTCTGGGAAATCCGGTTCGCCGCCACCATTCATATCTATTCATACGAACTGACGAGCGACGCAACTTCGCTGTAGTCGTCTTTCGTCCCGGAGACGTGTAAAAGATCGCAGGGGTCGACAGTCAGCGGCCTCAAACTCATCTGCGTGGTAACATTAGTCAAGGGTACTGTCTGGTAGATACGGGACGTGTTCCGCCCGCCAACCGCTATCAAGTACTTGCAGATCGGCGAACGCCGGCTCAGCGAAGAACAGGCACAGCGCGAGTACACCGAAGCGACGGTCGTGTTCATCCTCTGGATTACGGCTCGTCATCGGTGTTGCGGTCCTACTCCGCGTTCTCTCACCGGCTCACCCACTCGAATACGTCATTTTCGATGTGATGAGCTCACAGAGCAACGTCGGCCTCAGCAGTGGCATCACTGGGCCAGCGATGCCCGACACTGCGAAGGCCATGCTGACACTCAATATGTTGGTCAGCCGACTCGAAATCATCCCCATCGCCGTACTGATCGGGTCGGTCCTACAGCGACTCGATCTGTACCGACGCGGGTGATTGCTGTTTTGCGTTTCGGGTGTCGATCATAGCTGATCTGAAGCCGTGGTCTGGAATAGAACGCTAGCGCACACCGACTTTTCTCCAGACGACCCCGACCTTCTCGTCGAAGGTGCTGTCGAGGCTGGTGTGTTGGAACAGGAGCGATTCGCTGCACAGGTACATGGGGTGAATACCTCGAGGGGTTTCAGCCGCCGACCGCAAGTCAGGGTGTTACGATCAGACTAAACCGATAGACTGTGCCCTGGTATTCGGCGACGACACCCCGGAAGTCGACTCGGTCGTCGTAGCTGTCTATCGGCTGGAGGTCACCGGCGATGCCGAGCGCGTCCAAAACCTCCGCAAGTTCGTCGGAGGGCGGTGCGCTCTCTTCGTAGCGGCGAGGCTCCTCGCTGATCGCGTCGTCGATCACGCCACGACCGGATTCCGAGAGGTCGAGTGAACTCAGATCGAGTTCCAGAATCGCCGTTCGTGCGTACTCCTGGAACGCTTCGCGATTGTTCGTGATTTCGTCGAGAGTGTACGTCCATTCTGGGACGGTTACCGTCCGCTGCTCTGTGACGGGCCGAAAGTATTCGTCTTCGTACTCGATGTAATCGAACGGCGGCGACGGGACGAGCTCACTGGCTTCGGCGTCAAGGTGGTGGTGATACTCGACGGTCTGCAGGTTTTCGAATTGAGGCTCGCCGAGAAACCCATCGTTGCCCGCGTAGACCGCGTCGAGCGCTGCTTCAAGGACACGTTTGTCCTGTGTTGAGCGGTCGAAGGGGGTGCGTTCGACCGTGGCGTCGTCTGGCGGTGTCTCGTCAGTCCGTGTGACTGCGAAATGCCAGCGTTCTCGTTCGAGATGCTGTTCCTCGCTGATTTGGACTTCATAAAAGATCCCGTCCTGTCGAAGGAACGTTGGGCGTGGTCGCGTGTCTTTGCCCCATCGGTCTCGTCCGACGAGCGGCCACTGTTGGACGGTGACACTGCCGGTGTTAAACAGCTCGGACGTATACTGCTGTTTCGTCTCGGTAGTAAAATCGACCCTGGTGGTCGCATCAATTGTGGTCGGGTCGGGCCAGAGATACGGCCGTCCGATTGATGAGAGGTCCTGTTCACTGGCGATGAGCGCGTAGTTGTCGAGACTGCCGGGATTGAGACAACCGGCGGTCGCGGTGATGACCCCGGACGCGCCGATGAGTCGGAGGGCGTGGCGGCGGGAACAACGCATTGCTGTGCCGAAGTAGTTAATATGTCGATAAATTGCTTGTGGTGTAAATCTGCGTATCCCCGTGCGAATGCCACACGAGTCCTCGCTGGAGAGGGGCCAGTCAGCACTCGATTGAACCTACAACACGCCGAGTTCGAACACTGCGAGGTAAATCTGTCCGCCGCCGGCCAGTATCATCACGACGGCTGCGAGCTGGTGCAGTCGTTGCAGGTGCGTGCCCGCGGTGCGCCAGAGTCCGATGCCAACACCCGCAAGGAGTGTCACTCCGACAAGCGGAAGGGCGACTCCGAGCGCGTACACCGCCAGTACGAGAACGCTTGTCCGGGCTGGCAACGCGAGTGCCTGGGCCACCACACCGAAGAACAGCGGGACGACACAGCCCGCCGCAGCGACCGCGTACACAGCCCCGAACACACCGAATCCGGTTACCGACGCCGGTCGCTGCGGCAGCGGGACGCGGAGTTCGGGCTCGCGATTCAGGAGCATCGCGACGCCGAACGCGATCAGACCGAGTCCAATCACCGGTTCGAGCATCGGGAGTGCGTTTTTCAGTGGCTGCCCGAGTGCGAGGACGAGCAGCGCGACGAGGGGAAGCGCAAGGAGTGCCCCACCAGCAGCGGCGGTGGCAGGTGGTAGCATACCGACATCTCGGTCGCTCTCGTTCATGTAGTACCCGATATACCCCGGGAGCAGCGGGAACGCACACGGCGCGAAAAACGTCGTGATGCCTGCGCCCGCGGCGAACGTGAGTGTCCCGAGTACGGCAACTCCGGTCATCTCACACCAGTGCGTCGAGTTCGTCTCGAAGCGTCTCTTCCCCGGCGAGTCCGCTGTGGCCGAACTGGACGGTCCCGCTCTCGTCAGTAATCGCGATGTACGGGAGTCCGTCCGCCCCGAGTGCCGCCAGCAACTCGCTGTCGGGGTCGAGGCCGACAGTCCAGGCCCCGCCGTTCCGGTTCCACCACTCGCTGATGTCAGCCCTCGTCAGTGTCTCGCTTGGCCGCTCGTTCGTCACTGAGACGAACGACACGTCAGCGTACTCGGACTGCATCGCGTTTAGTATCCGGAGTTGGTCGTCACAGGGCGCACACCACGTAGCGAAGAGGTCGATCACCGTGACAGTTCCCGGGGCCGGCACAGCCGACTCGCCCGCCGACGAGCCGTGTGCATCTAGCGTCTCCACGCGGATCGGAAGCTGTTCTGTGTTCCCGGTCTGGCTACCCGACAGCCCGTTCTGGGCAACCCACAGGCTCCCACCGGTGAGACCGAGCCCTGCCATCGCCGCCACGACCTGTCGGCGGTTCACGCGGTTCTCACCGTCTTCAGGTCGGAAATGATGGTTTCTTCGTCCGGCGACTTCGAGCGGTAGGCACGCTCGACGAACCCATCAGCGTTGACCAGGAGCGTCAGTGCTGTGTGCGTGAACATGTACATATCCATGTCCTCAGGTTCGGTTCGCTGGAACACAACCCCGAACTGTTCCTGTATGACATCCTTGGCTCGCTGCTTCGACGCTGGCCGAAGGAATTGCCAGTTCTCGCTCTCGGCGTCGACGTTCATCTCGTCCGCGTACGCCCCGAGTCGTTCTGCAGTGTCACGAGCGGGGTCGAAGGTCATCGGGAGGAACCGGACCGCATCAGCGTAGCCGTTGTTCTGTGCGTGGCTCTGAATGTTCCGCTGGGTCGAGATGAGAACGGGGCACACGGTCTGGCAGTGGCTGTAAAAAAACGTGAGGAGGGCTGGGGTTTCAACGTCGCGCAGTCGAATCTCTGTGGATTCGGCCGGCGCAGGGACGCTCACGTCCGGAATCTGCTCGCCCCACGCAGGATACGGAACGTCGCTGCTCTCGAACTCGCGGTCGGGCTCTTCGAGGACGACATCGGGGTTCGAATCCCCGAAGCGACCACCACCGAGACACCCGGCGACTCCAACAATCGTTCCAACCGCACCGGTCGATTTGAGAACCGTCCGTCGGCGCATACGCAGTAGTTGTGCCCTCGGATATTTGGCTAATCTGGTGTGACTGTCGTAAACCCTCTCTCGCCTGCTATCGCATTATTTCGGGCTGTGAGAGTGGTAAGACCACAGCGCAGTGACAGAGACGTTTTCCGGACCCGGTCGGGCTCCGGAGGCCTGGGGCGGCCCTCGTATTAGCAGTATGTATCACAGCGTACAAGCGGCTGTGTACCACCTGCAGCCTGGCCCGCTCTACCCATGGTTCACAGTCCGTCCTGAAGGGTCTGGCCGTTCGCTGTGTGCCGTCGCCAGCGTCTCCGGATTCCCACTGAAGCAGTACGTCGTCCCCGTTGTACCGTGGGATGACAGGAGCGTGAGCGTGGCAGGCGTCTATCCGTGGTCGGTAGTGAACTGAACCCGGGAGGGCTATCATGCACCAACGACCACCCAGCCGACTGGCTGAGTTACTCGTCCTCCGGAGCGGGTTCGCGCTGGACCACGAACACCGGTCCGAGAAATCGCTCGGCGATCTGGTCGGCAGGCATCCCGAACACGAACGTCGCCAGGGACGGGTCGGTTTCACCCATGACGACCGTATCGAACGAGTCAGCTATGTCTGCAATCGCGTCGAGGGGATCCTGGTCGCGGTCGATCCGTGTTTCGATAGTCGACGGGTCCATTCCGAACTCCACCAGTCGGTCCGTCATTCCACCGAGGAGTGTCTGGATGTCGTCGTCCGTCGTGTCTTCGTCGGCAACGTGATACAACGTCACGTCGGCGTCCATCTCTCCGAACACACTCGCGACGACACGGGCGAGGCGGTCAACCCCGATGGCCCCGCGGACTGGGACCAGCACGTCTTCGACCGGCCCCGTCGCGTTCGGAACGAGGACAGCCATGCAGTCGTGCTCAGCGATCATGCGGTCGATGGTCTTCTGGCCGTCGTGGGTGAACACGAGCCGCCGCTCGACAGTGGCTCCGGCCTCCTCGAACATCTCCTCGTAGTCATCGAGCCGTTCCGTGGCCCGGTCCTCGAACTGCATCCGTGCCTGTCCGGGAGCAGTCTGTTCCGGGATGACGTGATACCCCAGCAGGACAACGTGGGCGTGTGCGAGAAGTTCGGGGACACCCTCGGGGACCGATTCCCCTTCGAGCACGCGGAGCGGAACGAGTATTGATGGTCGGTCCGTCATAATCAGATGTCTCCTTTGAGTGTCACGTCCCCAGCGTAATAACGGTACCAGAGATACGAGGCGAGCATGACCACGATGCCGATACCGATTGACGCGGGCTGCATGAAGACGATCAGTCCGAAACTCGCGAGCGCGCCCACGACCGGGACCACCGGATAGCCCGGCACCTGATAGCTTGGCGAGTACCACTCCGGGTTCCGACGGCGCAACACGATCAGGGCGATACACATCAGCCCGTACATAATCAGGTGGAGGAACGAGGCGACCTCAGCCAGGAGTTCGACCCGGCCAGTCGCGACGAGGACGAGGATCGGGCCGCCAGCGGAGAGCAGTGCGACGTGTGGTGTGCCGTAGCGGAGGTTGACCTCGCTCGCCTTTCTGGGGAGCAACGCATCGCGGCTCAGAGCGTACACTGCCCGCGAGGCACTGAGAATCGACGCGTTCGCGCTCGAAAACGTCGCCAACAGCCCGGCACCCAGGATCGCGACCGCACCGGGCAACCCGAGGAAGTCACGGGCGACTTCGACCATCGCAGTCTCCCCGAACTCCCCCAGCCGATCAGCACCGAACGCGCTGGTCGCGACGAAAATCGTGACAACATAAAAGACGGTGACGATCAGGACCGAGCCGACCATCGCCAGCGGGAGGTTCCGACCCGGCTGCTTGATTTCACCCGCGACAGTTGCGACCTGGGCGAACCCCAGATACGACGTGAACACGAGCGCAGCGGTCGTCAACACTGGGAGGTACCCTTTCGAGAAAAACTGCTCCGGCACGGTGCCGCCACCGAATACGCCAACAGCGTCGAGGACACCGTAGGAAAGGAAGCCCGTGAGTACGACGAGGAGAACCCCGACCACCACGTTCTGAATCTTCGCGGTGTTTTCCGTGCCGCCGATACTCAATGCAGTCAGTGCGGCCCCGAACAACAGCCCGATGCCGATGACCGGACTGAACGGGAGCGCGACGTTGAGCTCGGCGAACACGGCGCTCGCGTAGTGACCGAGCCCGACCAGATAGAACGCCGAAGCGAACATCAGCCCCAGCCACAGCCCGAGGCCGACGATTGCGCCGTAGGCCGTCCCCATCCCCCGCGAGATGAAGTAGTATCCGCCACCGCTCCGGGGCATCGCCGTGGCGAGTTCGGAGGTCGGCAGCGCCACAAGCAACGCGATCAGGCCGCCGATCGCAAAGGAGAGCGTGGCTGCGAGCCCAGCGTTGGCGGCCGCCAGCCCTGGAAACACGAAGATTCCGGCACCGATCATCGTCCCGATTCCGATTGCCAGCCCGCCAACGAGCCCAATAGTCCGTTCGAGTTCGACGTCGTCGTGGACGACCGCGTCGTCGGTGACGGATTCCGGCTCCTCGGCGGGTGCCTCACCGGCGACGTTCTCGCCCCCCGGCTCGACGTCGACAGGCTGGTCAGTCATATGACAGGGATAGTTTCACCTGTCGGATAAAACCGCCGAGGGAATGTGTGACCGACGCCGCGGGTAGCACTGGTCGGCAGCCTCGTACAGGATCAAACCTCTCAGCACCGAAGACAGATGAACAGGCCATTATGCCTGTATCCGAAATGGTCCGTAGAGGATCATATTCATGGTCTCGGTGCTTCTCGTCCTCGGCTTACTCGTCGCCGGGTTCGTGGGATTCAACATCGGCGGTTCGTCAACAGGCGTCGCGTTCGGGCCGGCTGTCGGGAGCAAGCTGGTCAGAAAGGTAACAGCGGCGGCACTGTTCAGCGTGTTCGCGTTCATCGGAGCGTGGACAGTCGGCCGCAACGTCATCGTCACGATGAGCGAGGGGATCGTCCCGGCCGCACAGTTCACCCCGGTAGCCGGTGTCGGCGTCCTGTTTTTCACTGGTCTCTCGCTGCTGGTCTCGAACGTGTATGGCGTCCCCGCCTCGACCTCGATGACGGCTGTGGGGGCGATTGTGGGGCTCGGACTCGCGACGGGATCGCTCAACGAGGCGTTGATGTTTACAATCGTCTCCGCGTGGATCGTCGCCCCGCTCATCGGCCTCATCATCGGGGCGGCCATCGGTCGGTACGCCTATCCGCAACTCGAAGCTCGACTGTCGTTTACGCGCCTCGAACGGCAGTTGGTACAGATCGACCGGTCGGGCCGGTTCCCCAGCGTCCGATTCAACAGAAACGCGTCCCCTCGCGACCTCATCGGGTCGGCACTGGTACTGGCCATCGCCTGTTACATGGGCTTCAGTGCGGGGGCCTCGAACGCTGCGAACGCAGTCGCCCCGCTGGTCGGCAACGGGGCCGTCAGTATCGATCAGGGCGTGCTCCTCGCAGTCGCAGCCATCAGCCTCGGTGGGTTCACCATCGCCAGACGCACTCTCGCAACCGTCGGCGACGGCATTACTGACCTACCGATTCTGGCAGCCCTCATCGTCTCCTCCGTCGGTGCGACGATCATCACCGTCCTCTCGTACTACGGCATTCCGGCGAGCCTCGCGGTGAGCACGACCTGCTGTATCATCGGTCTAGGGTGGGGCCGAGCGAGTCGCGCTGTCACGCTTACGGAACTCGCGACGCCACCATCCGAGTCCAAGCCGGGGCCGAATCTCAGTACCGGCGCGCTCGCCGCCCCATCAACCAAGGATGAGAAGCCAGCGGGTCCAACTGTGGGCGAACTCGCAGCCGGAGAGTCCCCTACCCCCGAAACGTCTCCATCAGTCCCAGCCATTGGCGAGGAGGACATCGAGGAACTGACCGCCGAGAACCTGTTCGATCCGGCAGCGACGAGCCGAATCGTCATTCTCTGGGTCCTCACGCCGTCGCTGTCTGTCGTCGGATCGTACCTCCTCTTCGCTCTCCTGCTGTGAGCCAGTCGTCCGACCGGCCCCGTCGGTGATTTGGGAAGTACTTGGACCACGAGCACCGGGGGGCCGCGAAAATGAGTACGAGTCCCGAGAGCGCCATGAGTGAGACGAGGTAGTTCATCTGCGGGCTCGTCCACGGGGCGTCCCCGCCGTAGCCCACGGTGGTGACCGTTTGAACGATGACCCCCACCGAGCGGTACAACGGCTGAGGCCGCCCCTCCCACGTAGCCATCCCGTAGTTGTAGAGAACCACGAACCCAGAGAGCACGATGACGACGATGACGAGATAATAGACGATGAGCCGCGTTCGCCGGTCCATGCTTCGGTATCAGGTGTCAGACCGATAATAGCTACTCCCGAGAGGGAGCGGTTCAATCACCAGTGAGCTGCCAACCGACTCATCATCGAGGTCATGGGGAGAAGGACACTTGCGGAAAAGGGACTCGAATCGGGCGACCCGATCAAGCCCAAGGAACCGCTCGGTTCCACCGAGGAAGCCGAGACGCCCGCCGACGACTACCCTCACAGGCGTTCATATCGGTAGAGCAGTACAGCCCCGCAAACCGCTCTGCCTCATCCTGATACCGGACCCCATGTCGCGTTCCCGATATCAGACGCTATCGGCGGTTTCCGATCCGTCGCTATCCTGCCGTGCGAGTACGATGCCGGCGATGAAACAGGTAGCCCCCAGCCCGTAGAGGCCATAGCTCAGAGGTGCCGAGACGAGGAACCCTGCGACGATCAGTACTCCGAACGCGGCGTGCAGAATCGCAGTCTGGTTCACAGCCAGTGTAGCGGGTTCAGAAGCAAAAATGGCGCGGTACCGGCCTCACTGGTCGAGTCTGATCGATAGGGATCTGTGGGAGTATGGGACCAGAACGGCCCCGATCACCGTTGGTGCATCGCTCCAACACTAATTCAAATTACGGACACAGGTCGCCAGCCCACACGGTTGTCGCCGAATCACTCGATTCAGGCGGGGCAGAGTCGCACGATAGGTGCGTCCGACGAGTCGATTGCAGCGAGGACGTGTCCGGTTTCGGGCTCGACCACCACGTCGCGGATGCGCCACCCGCGGTCGGCGAGGAGGGGCGTCGCTTCTTCGACTGTTCGCCCATCGACGGTGAACCGGGCGAGATACTGCGAGGCCAAGCCACCGACGAGCAAGTCACCGGTCCACTCCGGGAAGGCGTCACCGGTGTAGAACGCCGTGCCGCTGGGCGGGAAGCCACCTGACCCACAGTCCCACGAATACACTGGTGCAACAACGTCGTCGCGCTCCGCGTGGCTGACGCCGATCGGATCGCCGCTGCCGTAGGTACAGCCCTCGTCGGCGACCGGCCAGCCGTAGTTAGCGCCCCGTTGGACGATGTTGATCTCGTCGCCGTCCTGCTCGCCGAACTCGGTCTGCCAGATGGCTCCGGTGTCGGGGTGGACGGTCATCCCCTGGGCGTTGCGGTGGCCGTAGCTGAATATCGAACCGACCGCGTCCGGGTCGTCGGTGAACGGGTTCGCGTCGGGAATCCCACCCGAGGGCGTCAGCCGAAGTGTGGTCCCGAGTTCGTTGGTCCTGTCCTGAGCGACGTGGTCGGGCCCGAAGTCCTTGAACTGTCTGTCGCCGACAGTCACATACACCAACCCGTCCGGGCCGAACACGACGCGAGACCCGAAGTGCCCGTCAGAATCGACAAAGGGCTCCGCAGCGTGCAGTTGTTCAAACGTCTCGAACTGCGCGTCAGCGGCGTTCAGACGGCCACGGCCCAGATGTGTCGCCGACTCACCACTGTCGTTGGCTTTCGAATATGTCAGATACACCCACGCTGGGTCCGGAAAGTCGGGGTGGAGCGCCGCATCGAGCATCCCGCCCTGACCGCTCGCGTACACCGACGGTGCGCCAGTGACAGGCGTAATTGTTCCGTCGGCCGAATCGACCAACACCACGCGGCCGACGCGCTCTGTGACCAGCAACTGTGAGCCGTCAGGCAGCGGCGTGACACTCCAGGGCGATTCGAGTCCGTCGGCGACGGTCTCGACAGCGACAGCCGTCTCTGAACCGTCGGCCTGTCCGGAAGCCGTCGCTGTCGCGCCGTCCCCTTGCTGGTCGTCACTGGGGGCACTACAGCCTGCGAGTGTTCCAGCGGCCGTGAGCCCGCTCACAGCGAGGAACGTCCGTCTGTCCATTGTAGCCACAGCTACGGTCGCGGTGCTGTTAACTGCGGTCCCGATTGGTTCATCAGAAACGCCGACCCGTCAGTAGCCGGTACTCACGGGACGCATCCTGCCATCCCTCGCCTATCGCGGCGAAGTGTCTTTTAGCCACCCGCAGCTACGCATTATTGATGGACCGTCACAATCAGCCAGCAGGTGAGAGAGAGCGTCTGCCAGCGGAGACGCTCTCGCCGCTGGCGACGCGGGTCGACGAGCTGCTGGCCCTGTATCGATACGAACTCACCCCCGCTATCGATGCGATCAATGCTGCCGTCGCTGGCTACGGTGGCCTGTTCGACCCGGAGACATCCGCCGATGAAATACGGACCGCAATCGACGAGCTTGTCGAATCTGGCCCGCCCCCGTCACAGCAGGGCTCGGCTACCTCCGACGTGGCACAGGTAGTGCTCTATGTTGACGGCAGTGCACACAGTAACGGGCCGGCCGGTGCCGGTGCTGTGATTCAGGCCGATGAGACACCGATTGCCCGACTCGGGCGTCCGGTCGGCTCCCGGACGAACAACAACGTCGCCGAATACGCCGCCCTCCATCTCGGACTGCGGGCACTGGCGGCACGGTGTGACCCGGAGTCGGTCGAGATACGCATCGATTCGATGACCGTCATCAACCACATCTGGGGTGACAAAGAGAGCACTGTGCAAGCGACGCCGTACAGCACAGCGATCACTGACCACCTGTCGGCGCTGCCCGCCCACGAGTGGACGCATCTGGCCGACAGTGATCCGAACCCGGCTGATGCACAGGCGACGGTCGGGGCCGACATCGCGGCCCTCGGCCCTGGGTGAGACAGGGGTGCTATAGTAACAATTGAAACGATTTACCCACTGATCGCACTGCCGTTGTGCGATCAGGTGTGCATTGATTTTCAATGGCTACTATAGCGAGCCTGTCGTTCGCATCGCTTGCGGAGCGTAACACCAGCGTCGAATTGCTGTGTAGATGGCCGCTGTTCTGCTGTTTTTATTCCTTGAGCACGTATATTACGTTAATGTACACCGAAGGGCGGTACGACTATGATGTGGCCGTTGTCGGCGGCGGGCCGGCCGGGCTGACGAGCGCACTGTACACCACCCGACTGGGGATGGACACGATTGTCATCAACCGCGGTGGGGGCCGCGCTGCGATGATGACCGATACCCACAACGTCATCGGGGTCACCGAGGACGTTTCGGGCAACGAGTTCCTGGAGACAGCGCGTGAACAGGTGCAGGATTACGGCGGGACCTACGAGCGGGGCTTCGTCGAGTCGGTCGAACCGCTCACCGACGGGAACGAGGACGGGTTCACCGTGACGACGAGCGACGGCGAACTGGCGGTCAAGCGAGTCGTCCTGGCGACCGGGTTCGCCGACGAGCGTCCGGACCCGCCGCTGCCGCGGACCGGGAAAGGGCTCCACTGGTGTCTCCACTGTGACGCGTTCATGTTCGTCGGCGAGCCGGTCTTCGTCATGGGGACCGGCGAAGCCGCGGCCCACGTCGCGATGATTATGCTGAACTACACCGACGACGTGGACATCCTGACTCGCGGCGAGGAGCCCGAGTGGAGCGACGAGACGCAGACGATGCTCGACAATCACCCGGTCGAGATCGTCGATACAGAGCTGTCGGGCAAGCAGACTGACGACGACGGCTGGCTATCGGCCTACGAGTTCGAGGACGGGAGCGTTCGGGAGTACAAGGGCGGCTTCCCGATGCTCGGGTCGGACTATCACGCGGAACTGGCCGACGAACTGGGACTCGATAGAAACGACGACGGGACGGTAGCCGTCGACGACCACGGCGAGACCAGTGTCTCCGGCGTCTACGCCGTTGGTGACCTCACGCCGGGCCACAACCAGATCCCGATCGCGATGGGTGAGGGCGCTGATGCGGGCATCGCGATCCACAAAGACCTCAGGAAGTACCCCCGTTCAGTCGACGACATCGAGTCCGAGGGTGCGGTCGAAGACGTGGACGTTCCTGCTGTCTCAGAAGAACTGTTCGCGACAGCGCTGGCACACGAGGGACACGCCGCCGGGCCACGCTCGGAGACAATGCCAGAGGCCCGCGCTGACGACGACTGACGCGCCGGCGAATAGTTCAACCGGTGATGCGACGAGGGAGCCGAGTATCGGCTCCGGGAAACGACCTATTCGTCTTCGGTTTCGCGCTGTCGGTAGGGTTCGAGCAAGTCGTCGAGGAGCAAACAGCGGGGGTCAGTGACGGGGTACGCAGTGTCGATGTACTCTTCTGCCGTCTCGATGTCACCGCGAATCGCGAACTGCCGGACGCGCGCCGCGTTCTCGTAGAAGTTCTCGTTGATCTCCGGCGACATCTCGGCCCCGCTGGAAGCCGGCTGGTGCTGGAAGACCTCTTTCTGGAGCTCGTCGAAATCAACCATTTCGGGCTCGTAGTCCTCGATCTCCGAAAGGACGTACTCGACGGCGAAGCGTTGAAACTCGGACTTGTTCGAGAAGACGCCCTCCGCTACCATCTCCTCGACGCAGTCCATCACCGTTTCGGGAAACCGGACCGTCGATTTGACCACGTTGTTGTTACCAGACTGTCGACCCATATAAAATATACTCACGCGAGGCCCGACCCAGTGCGTCTTGAGAGCATAGCGTAGCTCCAGCAGCGACGAACTGCCTCGAAGTGGTGAGAATATCGCGAGCGGCTTGTATCGCGGCGAGAGACAAATCAGACGCGTACTGGTAGAAGATCTCTGGGCTGGTCACTGGTGCTATCTTGGAAAACCACGATTACAGAACATACTTTTGCCGTGGACACCTTCTAAAGCCTGACAATGGGTCGCCCGAACGTGTTACTCGTCGTTCTTGATTGTGTCCGTGCGGCGAACACCTCGCTGTTGGGTCATCGACGCAGGACCACCCCCTTTCTCGAAGCGTTCGGTCGTGAGGCGACGGTGTACACGCAGGCACGGACAACCGCGAGCTGGTCGCTGCCGGCCCATGCGAGTCTGTTCACCGGAGTCCCGTCCGAGGGCCACACGCTCAGGATTACCGAGCGGCTGCAACCCGGCCAGACGATTTTCGATTTCCTCCGCGACGAAGGCTACGAGACCGGCGTGTTCACGGAGAACCCGTATCTCACGGTTCACCCGTCCGGGCTCAGCGACAGCTTCGAGACCGTCGTCACGGAACGGCCCGATTCGACAGACGTTGACGACCCGTCCGAGACACGCAACGGTGTCGACGGCTTCTGGTACGCCGACGAGCTGACTGAGTGGGTCGACGAGCAAACGGGGTCCTGGGCCGCGTGCCTCAATCTGATGGACGCGCACATGCCGTACGCGACACGGGACGCCTACGACGAGTGGGGTGCGGACTTGTACTGGGGAATGCACGACGAACTCCCGATCAAGTGGGAGTGGAGCGTCTACGGAGAGCAACTCCCGCCGGGCGTCGGGCAGCTACTCGAACCGCTGTACGACGGCGCGATTCGACAGACTGACGCTATTTTGGAGCGGGTCATCACCGACCTGAAAGCACGCGGCGTTTTAGACGACACGCTGGTCGTTATCACGTCGGATCACGGTGACGGGTTCGGAGAACCGCCACAGGCGGCCACCGAGCCACCGGCCGTCATGCACGGGATGGGCACACAGGAGGAACTGTTCCACGTCCCACTGGTCGTCCGAGGGCCGGGGCAGACCGAGAGCCGGCGAATCGAGTCCCTGGCGACGCTGTCACGGTTTCCCGATGCCGTCCTGGCCGCCTTCGACGGCGAAGCGGACGACGCTGGGTGGTTCGTCGCACCAGACGGGCAGACGACTGCGTACCAGACACCACCGACCGGGCAGACAGCGGAGTACGCCGAGCAGTACACTGACGAACCGGACCGGTTCCGACAGCCCGCGTCGCTCGTGTACCGGGACGGACCCGGTGACACCGTATACAAGCGCGCAGCGTGGGGAGAGGATGAGTACGAAGCGGTCGTACGGGGCCGGCGGTCCGAACCCAGCGACGGAACGCCTATCGACCGCCCGCCGTCGGACGTTGTCGCTGACTCCGCAGAGCAAAGTGAGACGCTCGAAATCACCCAACTCGCTGCCGGGGAGGACGAAATGGCAGAATACGATATCGATGGCTTCGACGACGTCGACCTCGAGTCGCGGTTGGAGCGACTCGGCTATCTCTAAGTCGGTGCCACGCAGGCCTGCACCGAGCACCGTCCGCCACAATCGTGGTACGGCTACCGTGTTTGCGATGCCTGAACAGAATCGAAAGGGATGTTTGTGACAACTTGATTTGTACGAACGATGTATAGCGATATTCTCGTTCCAACGGATGGGAGTGCGTCAATGGAGCAGGTACTGGAACACACAATCGACATTGCCGACGGGCGGGATGTCACCGTCCACGCGCTGTATGTCGTCGACGACCGAGCGTTCCTGTCGATGGATGACGAGATGCAGGACGAGGTGCTAGAGAACCTGCGAACGGAGGGCGAAGAGGCCACGTCGGTCGTCCGAGACACGCTGGAACAGGAAGGAATCGAGGTCTCGACAGCTATCCAGCGGGGCAAACCAGCAGACCGCATCGTATCGTACGTTGCTGACGCCGACATCGACCTGATTACGATGGGAACGCAGGCAGACAAGTACGAAAAGAACATGCTCGGGAGCACAGCGCAGAAGGTCGTCACGAAGTCGTCCGTTCCGGTACTCACTGTTGACATTTCCGAGTCGGACTAGGAGAGTTTGTAGTCACACACTGGCCGCAAGCAGTTCTCCAGCGGTAGCGATTGTTACGGGCTCGACGGACCGTGGTGCGACTTGAGCAGGCCAGGACAATCCCATCACCCGTCGCTTAAAAGTTCCAGCAGCCGCGTCGCTCTTGGACTAGACCCGCTGCCAATCGGCTGTGCGAGCCACGGACACGCCTCGGCGGTACTTACTGTAGCGCGGTCAGAACCGGATGCTGAGAGTAGTTCCGTTATCGGCGAGACTGGCCGAGCGCCGCTGGGCGTGAATCCGAAAGGGTTCGATACTCCCTTGTGTTGAGCACAGAGCCAAGTATTGGTAACAATCTAATATAGAAGTACTATGTAATGAATTGTTGAATTTAACTATATTCATTCAGATGTCATTATTAGGTGCTGTTCTGGCGGGTAAGTCGCAACTCAGAAGTTCTGCGCATCCTTCGTCAAAACTGCTATGTCTACGACGTTGACCGTCGAAGGGATGAGTTGTGGTCACTGTGAGCAGACCGTCGAGGAGGCCATCGAGGCGCTCGCTGGTGTCCAAGGCGCTGAAGCCGACAAAGACGCCGAACAGGTGTCTGTCGACGGCGACGTCAGCACAGAACAACTCATCGCCGCTGTGGAGGACGCGGGGTACGACGCAGAGACCTGAGACAGCCCCACTGCGAATACTGTTGTAGCTGTTGTCGACACGACTTCGTTAGCTACTGCTAAGTAGCGAATACCCATCACGCAGTCAAGCGGTGTGAGGAAAATCCCGCTCAGTCGAACAGCCCTTCTTTCCGAAAGCCGGCCATCAGATCGTCGATAAGGGCCGCAGCCGTCTCGTAAGGATAGTCCTGATACTCGGCGTATTCTGTGCCAAAATCCATCACCCCGATGCGGACATCCCCTGCTTCGAATGTCGTACTCGGGCCGTCCGGCAGAACTGGTACCAGTTCCATCGGTTCCTCGACAGGGTACTCTGCGCTGGTGAAAACCGCCTCTAATTCCGCTCTAAGCTGCTCGGCAGTGTCGTCTGTCATACCGGTGACTTGGTTGAGAGAGACAAAAGGCTTGTTCTGTGCCAACGGTAGGAGGAGCGCATCACTCGGTGTAGCCGAGGTCGCGGAGGTTTTTCAGGATCTCTTCGTCTTCGACGGCAGTATCGATGGCTTCGTCCACGATATCCTGTCGCTGTTGCACTACTTGCAGAAGCTGTCGCGCACTTCTGAGTTTGTATCGGACTTCGGGGTCGTCCACGTCGTCGAAAGCGCCCTCCAGCAGTTCGTCGATTGTGGCGAGTGTCGTTTCGGCCATAGAACCGCTATTGGGAGTGATTTACTAAGTTTTGCTGGATTTTCCCGGGAAGTGAGCCTTGATTAATAGGAGAGAGAGAGTCTCTCACACTGTTGCTCAGAATGTGTGTGAGTCTTCTGGAAAACCGAAGGTTGGGATTCCTGCAGATTGCGATATTGTAATAACATTTTTTATCGAGCTATTGGAACGAGCAGTCGATGCCCTCCAGGTCGCGGCGGACATTCCTCGGAATGGTCGCCACCGGATCAGTCGCCAGCATCGCTGGCTGTTCGTCGTCGTGCCCTGACGACGGCGCACCAGACCCATCGCATACAGTCGAACCGGGTATCGACAGCGCCGGCTTCGAAACAGTGCCCGACGGCTCGTGGCCGTTGCCGCGGTTCGACGCGACGAACACGGGCTATGCGCCAGTCGGGATGGAAACCACGACGCCGTCGGTCAGATGGCACGCAGATGTTTCAACATCGTCTGGTGACGGTGAAACCACCGGTGCAAGCGCGGGGGTTGTCGCCGACGGAACTGTCGTGCTAACGACGGCGACCGGTGTCGTCGCCCTATCGCTCCGTGACGGTACAGAACAGTGGCGGCGCGATCTCACACCGGCGACAGTCCCGTCAGTGGTCGACCTTGGAGACGAACCAGCGCCGCCGGTAATATCCAACAATCGCGTCTTTCTCGCTACAGCAGACAGTGTCACCGCGCTTGAGATTGGAGATGGATCCGTCGCGTGGCGAAACACCGACACAGTCGGGGCAGGCGTTCCGACGGTGACTGATGACGCCCTGTTCGTTCCCACGACTGACGGGGTAGCGAGATTTGCGACCGACGACGGACGCCAGCAGTGGACGGCGACCGCCGACGGGACGAGGCTGGCCGTGGCCGACAGTACCGTCGTCATCGCCGGTGAGAAGATAACGGCAGTGGATGCCGCAGCCGGCGAGGTCCAGTGGGAACACTCGGACCGACCTTCGGGATACCCCGTCGTCTCTGACGGGACCGTCTATGTGAGCGGCACGTACGGCGACCTGATAGGCCGGTCACTCACCGACGGGACCGAGCAGTGGCGTCTCGACGACAGACGGTCACTCGAATTTCCGGTCGTGACGCCCGATAGCGTGTACGCAATCGAGCGCCCCGGTGAGTCATCCAGCGCGACGTTCGCCTTCGACCGCGTCGAAAACGGGCCACCGGTTCCCCGGTGGTGCTCGGAAATCAATATCGGTGGTGCGGTGACTGCCGCGGCTGACGACGCTGTGTTCACGTTCCAGAGTGATGATGGCCTCACCGCGTTCACCACGCGCCTGGGCGAGGCAGTATGGCAGTATCCGGCCGAGTATCAGGCTGTCTCACTGGCGGTACTCGATGGCGGAATCGTGAGCGTGTCGCCGGACGGAACCGTCGTGGCCCTCGGAGGTGAGTGACCTGCTATGTGGCGTCGCTCATATCGGCTCGCCGGTCCGATTCTCGGTTTGAGTGCAGTCTGTCTGCTCGTCACCGCAGTGCCGCTGGAACTCTGGCCGACACCGCGGCCGGGTGATTCGTATGTGTTCAACCCACCGCCGTTTAGCGCAATTTGGGTACAACGGACGCTCAGACCGGGACTCGTCATAAGCGCGAACGCGCTGCTGGTAGTCGGAATGGGCACAGTACTCAGGCGAGACAGCGCGTCGATGTCTCGCTTGCAGCGCGCGTTCGCACTCGGCGCACTCTTTGGCGCTGGGGCCTGTTTGCTTGGCACGCTGTTGTTCACCACAGCCGGCACAAACGATATCGGGAGAGAACTCACCGCCTTCCTCATCTGGGCGCTCGCGATCCCGCTCGTGATCCTAGGACTCGTCGGCTGGGGCGCTGGCTACCTCCGGTCGGAAAGGACTCGACTCGGTGCCGCCCTCACTGTCCCACCAGTACTCGCTGTTGCGTACATCGGTCTCTCGATGGCAGGTATCGACTTCTCACCCGTTGGCAGGCTGCTGGTGATTATCCCGACGAGTGGCATGGCGCTTGTCGTCGGCTATGACCTGTGGACCGACAGCGCCGTCTCCGAGGATAGATAACGGGGCCGACGGCGACCTGTTCCAGACAACGAGTAGCCGGTTCACCCGAGTAACCCAGCCCGACCGGGGATTATCGGTTCTGAACGCTCGGGCTGTCGGTCAAACACCGCGATGACCGAGGCGGCATCGGGTAGATGTGGTAGTATGTACTCCCCGTCTGCGTGTTCGATAGTAACCGTCTCTGTTCCGAGCAACGAATCGAGCGGCGTCTGCTCAATGCGGAGGCCACTTTCCTCCCACGACTCGATGCGCCAGAGTGCCGTGCCGAACAGACGGTCATATGCGACGAGCGCACCAGCGTCAGGGTCAATCCGGTATTCGATCGTCCCGTATCGCAATAGCTGATCGAGACACAGCAGGAGAGCCGGGATGCTAACGCTTGCGAGAACGATCACGGCGACGATGTCCCACGCACTGCCGATTGCAAACAGGACCGCAACGAGCAGCCCCATGCCACCGAGAAACAGGCTTCCTGGGTGATACGGGAGCCGGAGGAGGCCGCCGATGACCCGTCCCCAGCGAACCGGACGAACCCGTTCAGGTGCATCAGTGAGCGTCCCGTCGATAGATCGTGCCTTCGGCGGGGCCGTTTGCCAGCCGTGTTCCTCATCGTATGACTTAAAATAGACGGCGAGACGGTCGCTGTAGACGCCCAGGAGGTCGGACGTGAATTTGAAACAGACGACCATGAGTACCAGTGGTAGTCCGACGACAGTCGGGTCAAGACTGCCGAGTTCTGCTTCAGGCCCCTCCGTAGCTGCTGTTATCAGTGCCAGCGTGAGGATGCCGCCGAGAAAGACGGTTACTATCCGAGGGAACAGTCCACGAAACGCCGTCGTCGAGTTGTGTCTCCGATACTCCCCGTTGTAGAAGTAATTCCGTACCGTTGTGATCCCTGTCAGAACGAAAATCCCGATAGTTGCCAGCAGCACACCAGTTACCGTCTCTGTACTGGGTTCCGGCAGTGGACCGATGAGCAGGGCCCCAGTAACCAACCAAACGACTGCCAGGATTAGAACGGTAATTGGGAGCGCGAGTAGCGTCGTGAGATAGACTCGTAAATCGGTTCTCGGGACGGAGAGGGCGAACTGTCGGTCCGCCAGCGGTCCCATAAGCAAGGCGCTGGTCTCAATATCCGGCGGGCGACCAGCGAACACTGCCCGAACGAGTGCCCAGACCGAGTCGACGCCGAGCTCGAACCAGTACAGAAACAGCAGTGCAGCCGCACTCCAGTCAAACAGTCCGACACCGACGACGGGGAGAGAATTTGAGACGATGGTACTGAGGAGTTCTGTCCGACGGCTATTCTCCGCGTAGAGAACCCGTCTGGTGAAGGGCATTATCCGTGGTGACGGCTAATGGCATATGAACGAAACGATTGCACGGCCAGCAGTGTGCTACGCTACAAGCGGAGTTTCAGTACGCTGGCGACCCCCTGAATCACGGATGAGACTGGCTACGCACTGCCATCGAATGAATTAACGCCACTGTTCAGAAGACAGCGACCGAGATCACTTCTCTTACTCGCTCGCTGCCCTCGCTGCAGGTGTGAGCCGCCAGCGCCGGACCCCTCGGTGTGTGTTGAATCCGACCAAGCCTTTCAGGGTGAGTTGCTGGAGATGTGTCGTGACATACGGTTTCGGGGCCGCAAGGCGTGCAGAGATTGGGCTGTCGGGACAGCCGTCGCCTCGCAGTCTTCGAGTCCTGCCAGAACCTCGTCGTTTGTCAGTTGGTCAATCGCCATACTACCCATTCGGGCTGGCAAGTAACAATTGAAACGATGCACACACTGATCGCACTGCCGTCGTGCGATCAGGTGTGTATTGATTTTCAATGGCTACTATAGTTTGTGACTACGACTCGAATACACGTCAACACCTGAGTGCGTACGTGGCAATCTCGCAGGCTGTCTCAGATTGTTCCGGTGGGAGCGATGCTGACTCAGCTATGGGCCAGAACACGGCTAAAAACGAGCGGTCTCCACGTTACTGGCACCTATCCCACAGCTTGGCTATGTCGTCACGCGTCGGTCTCGCGGCGGATCATGGCTGTCGCCTCGTATGAAATAACCAGTTCGTCGTCCTGATTCAGTCCTTCGTGCCGGGTGGTGATGTACCCACGACTCGGGTCGCTGTCGGAGGGTCGCTTGTCGATGATTTCGGTTCGTAGTCGTAGCGTGTCACCGGGTTGGAGCGGCTGATGCCAGCGGAGATCGTCGACGCCGACGCCAGCCTGCGTTGCCATATCCTCGCTGTTCTCGACGTTGAGACGCATGCAGATCGCGGCGGTCTGCCACCCGGAAGCGACTAGCCCGCCGAAGACGGAGTCCTTCGCTGCGTCCGCATCGGTGTGGAACGGTTGCGGGTCGTACTTCTCGCCGAATTCTACGATCTCGGATTTCGACACAGTGTATCCATCGGATTGTCGTACGTCGCCAACCGAAACATCCTCGTAAAGTTTCATACGATCATGCACAGGGTGCACAAACAAAAAACCCGGCGCGATCACCGACAGAATGCAGTTCCGTGGGTATGGCAGCAATACCGGATTCAGGAATTATTGCGATGCGTTCGAGAGTCGCTGGCGAACAATATGCAGTAAGCCAAAGCGGCGAACAAACCCTCTCGGTGGTGCCGTGCTCAGAATAGCAGCGGATTCAAGCGCGGCGTACTTAGCTCGAACTCAGTCGGTCGCTCCAGTTTCCGCTCGTAACTGCGACGGCGAGGGCAACAGTGCCGACCACAGCGATAAGCGCTCGGCCGCCGAGTCCCAGCGACATCCCGGCGAGCGACGCGAGCGTGTTCGTCAGCAAGAACAGCACGACGACGGGGAGAACCCAACTGACCGTCAGGAGCCACGGCCTGGCTAACCACCCGAAGCTTTCGGTTCCGGCGCGGAACTCCGCCAGCGCTTCCCCGCGCAGTAGCCAGCCGACGATGACGGTGAACGCGAACAGTCCGACGGTCAACATGAGGTCTGCGAGCGTGCCGGAGACGAACTGGAACACCGGGCTCGTGAGTGCCAGCCCGCTCCCGGTGGCCGCAAGCAGGACCGAGACCAGCACCGTTGCCCGGCGTCGCGGGACGCCGAAGCTGTCGACGAGCGTGGCGACCGGCGTTTCGAGCAGGCTGATACCGCTGGTCACCGCGGCCATCAACACGGTCGCGAAAAACGCCGTCGCGACGAGTTCCCCGCCCGGGAGCGTCGCAAACGCTGTCGCGAGCGCAACGAACAACGCGCCAGGGCCACCCTGTCCGGGGTCGACACCCTGGGAAAACAGCAACGGAATGACGACCAAGCCGGCGAGGACACCGATGAACGTGTTCGAGACAGCGATGACCAGCGTGTCTCGCGGAAGGGATGCGTTGTCGTCGAGATACGAGGCGTACGTCAACATGACTCCAGCGCCGAGCGAGAGCGTGAACAGCGCCTGGCCCGCCGCTGGCCCGATAACGCTCAGGAAGTTGGCGGCGAGATACTCGGCGTCGAAGCTGAGATAGAACGCGTAGCCGGCGGCCGTTCCCGGCTGGGTGGCCGTCCATACCGCGAGGCCGACCAGGATTAGCACGACGCCGGGCAGCATCACCTTCGAGACGCGTTCGATACCGTGGCTCACGCCGAAGAAGACGATCCCGGCGACGCTCCCGAGAAACAGCAGGTGAAAGGCGACCGCTTCGAGGCCGAAGCTCATTGCCCCGAAGTACTGCTGGGGCTGCCCGAAGTACGCCCCGACCGGCGAGACCAGCGTGTAGCGAAGGATCCACCCGCCGACGACAGAGTAGAACGAAAGGATGACGAGTGTCGTGAGGACGTTGAACGCGCCCAGCCACGACCCCCAGCGGGAGCCGGTGAGCGAGCGAAGCGCCGCTGTCGGCGTCTGTCGGCCACAGCGGCCGAGGACGAACTCAGCGAGCAGTCCCGGGACGCCGATGCCGACGACGACGAGCAGGTAGACGATGAGGAACGCGCTGCCACCGTTCCCGGCGGTCAGCCACGGGAACCGCCAGATGTTCCCGAGGCCCGCCGCACCGCCGACAGCGGCCAGCACGAAGCCGAGGTTCGATATCCATGAGTCACGTTCGGACATTCGTGTACACGTCTGTACAGTGGGTACTCAAATCCCTGTTGATTCGGTTGCTTGCCCGTGGTTATGAAGGCGTCAGCTAGCCGACAGCCGGGCCCGTATGCCGGCTATGCCACAGCAGTCCGTATCGACTGCCAGCACGCCGGCCATTTGGCGCGAAAATGCCCCCGTAATCCGCCTCAGACCGCGAGGTACTCCGCAATCGCGTCCTCGTCGGCGATTGTCGACGGACCGAGTTCGTCGACGACCGTCCCACGCTCCATCGCGTAACAGCGGTCCGCCATCTCGCGGATAACCCCGAGGTTCTGCTCGACGAACAGAATCGTCGTTCCGAGGTCCTCGTTAATCGTCTGCATGTCCTGGCTGATTTGGTCAACGATAGATGGCTGGACGCCCTCGCTCGGCTCGTCGAGCAAGAGCAAGTCGGGGTTCGAGACCAGTGCCCGGCCGATGGCAAGCATCTGCTGTTGCCCGCCCGAGAGCGTGCCGGCCTCCTGGCTGGCCCGTTCTTCGAGGACCGGGAAGTAGTCGTATATCTGGTCGTATAGCGTCTCGTCGCTGTCCGACCGGATAGTCTCGCCCATCTTGATGTTCTGCTCGACGGTTAGCTTGGGGAACACGTCCCGGCCCTGTGGGATGTAGCCGATGCCGGCCCGTGCGCGTTCGTCGGCGGAGGTGGTCGTCACGTCGGTGCCGTCGTAGCTGATGGTCCCCTCGCTGGGCTCCAGCAGCCCCATCACCGTCTTCAGGAGCGTCGTCTTGCCGACGCCGTTTTTCCCCATCACGCCGACGATTTCCCCTTCCTCGACGGAGAGGTCCACGTCCCGCAGTATCGGTGTCGTGTCGTAGGCGGCGGAAACATCGTCGAGTTCGAGCATCACGACTCACCCCCCAGATATATCCGCTGGACCTCCGGATCGGATTCTATCTCCTCGATCGGCCCTTCGCGGAACACCTCGCCGTTGTGCAGGACAGTCACTTCTTCGGCGATGCTCGCGACGAAGTCGGTGTCGTGCTCGATGACGACAAAGGCGATTCCTTGCTCCTCGTTGAGCCGCGTGATCCGCTCGGCGATGGCTTCGCGTTCGGCCACGTCGAGGCCGGCGACCGGCTCGTCCAGCAGGAGCAAGTCGGGTTCGAGCGCGGCAGCCATCCCGATTTCCAGTTGCTGTTGCTGCCCGTGTGAGAGTTGTCCGGCATCGACGTCCTCGTAGCCGGTGAGCCCCGCGGCCTCAATGGCCTCGGCGACCAGCCGGCGTCGCTCCTCCCCGTCGGCGAACTGCTGGACGGGGAGCCTGACGTTCTCTCTAACGCTCAGGGCACCGTACACGGATGGGACCTGGAATTTCATACTGATACCGCGTGAGACCCGCTCGTGTGGGTCGAGATCGGTGATGTCGTGGCCGTTGTAGTAGATACTGCCGGCGGTCGCCTCGTACGAGCCGGTAATCAGGTTCAGCAGCGTCGACTTGCCAGCGCCGTTGGGGCCGATGAGACAGCGTAGCTCCCCTTCGGCGACCGAGAAGTCCACGTCGTCCGTGGCGGTGAACCCGCCGAACTGTTTCACGAGCCCGTCGGTCTGTAGCAGTGTCTCAGTTCTGTCCCCCGTTGCCAGCTCCGCGGCGGTCTGTCGGACGTTCGGTCCGAGCGAATCAATGTCGGATTCGGTTTCAGTGTCACTCATTAGTCACTCACCTCACTCGACGCATCAGGAGCGTCAGGCCCACCGGCTTCGCCCGGGCCGAGTCGGGCGTCGACGATTTGCCGGTGGACCCACGGGACGAACCCGCCGGGGAGCACCAGAATCGTCACCAGCAACAGAGTGCCAAGCAAGACCAGCGCCAGCTCACCCGCCATCGAGATGCGGAGGTATTCGATGGCGAGCGTTGCGACGACGGCCCCAAGCAGGCTCTTTCGGCCGCCGATACTCACCCAGATGACCGGCAGCGTCGCGAACAGCAGCGAGAACACGGTCGGGTCGATGTAGACGTTCCGTGCAGCGTACAGCACGCCAGACAGACCCGCCAGCGCGCCGCCGAGCGTGAACACGACGAACTTGATGCGGGTCACGTTGTAGCCGAACATCTCGGTCCGGTCCTCGTCCTCGCGGACGGCGACCATCACGCGGCCGTAGTCCGAGTTGACCAGGACTCGCAGCCCGAGGTACGTTCCGACCAACAACACCAGCACGAGGTAGTAGAACGGGCTGAGTTCGAACGATCCGATACCGATAACCCGCATCGGGAACGGGTTGTACATGAACTGGTAGGAGGCCCCCTCAACGCCAAGGGTCAACACCGGAATGTCTGGCATTCCGTTGAAGCCGCCAAGCGCTGCCTCGCCGATAGCCCACTCGGACCCCGCGGTCTGGGCCATGAACGTGTGCATGACGATCGTCGAAACGAGCGTGATGATAGTGACGTAGACGTCACGCACCCCGCCGTAGAACATGAAGTAGCCCAGTATCGCCGCACTGAGTCCACCGCCGACGATACCGGCGACGACAGCGGCCGTGATACCGCCCGGGGTCGCGAAGTTGATCGAGACGACGCCGAACGTGTAGGCCCCGATACCGAAGAAGACGACCTGGCCGAAGCTCAGCACACCCGAGTAGCCCCAGACGACCGACAGCGAGAGCCCCAGCAGCGCCAGCACCATGAACAGCGACAGCTGCGAGCCGTCGCCGAACACCGGGTAGACGGCGAGCGCCGCCACGGCGACGACGAAGCCGACCCAGAACCCGCGGGAGTCCCCGATCGTGTTCGGTCCCTCAAACCGGCTTCGGAGCCGGTCCGGGAGCGACCTGTTCGGTGCGCTAGTTGGTTCTGTCGATGACATTTACTCGCTCTCCTGTCTCCGTTTCCGTAGTTGTTCGATGAACCCAGTGATGCCGTCGGGGAGGAACCGGAGCGCGATGAGCGCGGCGACGAGCAACGCGATACGGCCGATGAACGTCCCGTAGAGGTTCGAGAACACGGCCAGTATCGCCCCGAGGACGCCACCCGAGAGCGCGGTCCCGAGGACGACGCTCGGGCCACCGACGACGACGGCGACGAACGACTCGACGAGGAACTGGTCCCCGAGCGTCGGCCGCATCGTGATGACCGGCGCGAAGAGTGCACCCGTCAGCCCTGCCAGTCCTGACCCGATTCCGAACGTCAGCATGTACATACGCTCGGTATCGACACCCATTGCCCGTGCAGTCTCCTTGTCCTGAATGGTTGCACGGGCGCGCATCCCGAACTCGGTCCGGGTAAACAGGTAGTAGGTCGCGACGAGCAGGCCGATACTGACCGCGGCCAGGACGATTCGGTACGTCGAGTAGGAGAACGCGCCGTACTCGATAGGACCAAAGGGCGTCGAGAGGCCGTCGATGGAGTTCCCGAAGGCGATTCGGGTGCCCTGGGTCAGTATCAGGCTGAGCCCGAACGTGGCGACCATCGAGTCGGCCAGCCGGTCGTACAGCGGTTCGATGATGTCCCGGTCGAGCGTCCGCTGGCTGACGTAGTTGGGCACCGCTCCGGAGATGATTACCCGCTCTGTGAGGATTCCGAAGAGGGCGGTGACGACACCGCCGATAGGAATCGCGACGGCGAGCGGAATCCCGAGGTGGGTCACGGACAGCGTGGACGTGTAGGCACCGATGAGGATGAACTCCCCGTGTGCCAGATTGATGACGCCCATGATCCCGAAGATGATGGCCAACCCCGCCGCGGCGAGCACGATGAACGCGAAGCTGTCGAGGAACTGAAGCGCGAGGTTGATCCCGTTTACCATCCCTACTCGGCCTCCTCGTAGTAGTCCACCGGGGTGTACTGGGTCTGCTCCGGGTTCTCGGGGAGGTTACAGCCGGCCGTCTCCGAGAGGAACGTCTCTGGGATCTGCCGGTTCTCGACGGCTTCGACGTTGTGTTCCTCGTCGGCGCGCATAATCCACATGTGGTGGTCGACGTGGTGGGTCGCGCCGTCGAGGCGGATCGTCTCACCCTCGGGCGCTTCGGGTGCCTCCTCGGTGCCGAGTTCGATCCCCGACTCCAGGGCGTCGATGACTTCCGGCTGTTCGGTGGTACCGGCCTGCTCGACGGCTTTCTTGTACATGTACGTCGAGAAGTAGTTGGTCTCGGCCTCCTCGTTGAGGTAGGGGGCGTCGGGGTACTTCTCGAAGTACCGGTCGACGAAGCCGCCGTCACCCGTGTTGCTGTCGGTCGGAACCTCCTCCATGTAGTTGACGCCGGCGTAGATATTGGCCATCGCCGGGGCGTCGAGCCGTCGGTGCTCGTACCCCTGTGCCATCGCCGTCGAGGTGCCGATTGGCACGTCGAGACCGGCCGAGGCTTTCTGCTCGTAGAACGACGTGTGGTTCGCGCCCACGAGCATCGACATGACGAAGTCCGGGTCCGCCTCCTGAATACGGTTGATCGTCGAGCCGAAGGATGATTCGCTGAGCGGGATGAACTCCTCGCCGAGGACGTTCGCGTCGTTCTCGTTTGCCAGCACCTTTACCCAGTCGGCCGAAAGCTGTCCGAAGTTGTAGTCGGCCGCGATGGTGTAGATGTCCGGACCGAACTCCTCGACTAGATACGGGAGGACGATGCCGAGTTGCTGCCGGGCGGTCGGTCCGACCGCGAAGGTGAACTCGTCACAGACACCGCCCTCGTACTGGGTGGTGTAGAAGTACAGCTGTTCGTTGCGGTCGATTATCGGACGTATGGCCTCCCGGGTTGCCGAGGAGTAGCCGGCCCACAGCGCGTCGACGTTCTCCTCGTTGATGGCCGTTCGAGTGAGTTCCTGATAGCGCTGGTTGTCCGACTGGGGGTCGCGCTGGAACGTCTCTATTTGCATTCCGTCGATACCACCGTTGGCGTTGATTTCCTCGATAGCGAGCATCGACGCCTTTGCTTTCGGATCACCAACGAGGGCGAAGTTCCCGGACTGGTCCTCAAGAACGCCAATTTTGAGCGTCTCGGCGCTGCTCGCGGTATCGGTCGAAGTTCCACCTTCACCGGCCGAACAGCCGGCGAGGCCAGCGACGAGTGCGGCCCCACTCGCGCCGAGGAACTGGCGACGGCTGACGGACGGACGACTCATGCTTTCACCGCCAGTTTCTGATTGTTGTTAGAACCATTATATCCGATGCTCTTGACCATCTCTCGTTCTTTGCTCTTGATATCCGAACGTTCGTCCATGATTTCGCTCACAGTGTTGCCGTCCGGGAGGGGGAAAATAAGGTTTACCACTCTTATCTTATATTGTCCGCCATACAGTCTGAAGAGTATAAGGTCGTCAAAGGATATGACGAATAGGCATCGAAGCCACTAGTATTAGCGTGAAAATTTGAATTATTCAGCAATTTTGGGAGAGGAGTTGTCAATACGGCAAAAATAGAAAATAATGGTATTTTTCCGGTTCGGCGGTTTATCTTGCCGCTGTCGGCCAGTTTTGTGCTCTCGACCCTCCAAATCGCCCGTCATATTCTCGCCCGCGCCCCGGGGCCACCTATCGTCGGCACTGCCAGCAGACTGGACGTGAGTCGTGTTGACTCCGAGAAGTAGGACAGTTCGATAGTCTGTCCCCTTTATCTACGGTAGAAACTTTAGCATTTAATTCGTCTGCCGATATAGAGGCGTCACTTGCGCAGAGAGCAACCATTTTAGTATGTGTATTCAAAGAGAGGGGCAGATGATAGACAAACAGTCAGAAACACTACCGGCGGTGGCGCGATGAGCGACGGACTCGTACCCGGTGAGGTCCTCCCTGGCGAGGGAACTGTAACACTGAACGAGGGTCGCGAGACGACCGAAGTGACGGTCGGTAACACCGGCGACCGGCCCTCGCAGGTTGGATCGCATTTCCACTTCTTCGAGGCCAACGCAGCCCTAGAGTTCGACCGCGAGGCTGCCATGGGAATGCGGCTGAACATCCCCGCCGGCACGGCCGTCCGGTTCGAACCCGGCGACGAGCAGACAGTCGAACTCGTCGAAATCGGCGGGAAGCGCCGCGCCCACGGGATGAACGGACTGGTCAACGGGAGCGTCGACGGCGATACGAGCGATGCTGTCGAGCGCATGCGTGCGGCAGGCTTCGGGGACACTGGCGAGACGGCAACGGACGGCGGCGACGCGGAGTCCGACCAATGACACGCGACATCGACCGCGAGAACTACGCCGAGCTGTACGGGCCAACGACGGGTGACAAGGTCCGCCTGGGTGACACGGAACTGTTCGCCGAAGTCGAGGACGACCTGCGGACCCACGGCGACGAGGCGGTTTTCGGCGGCGGGAAGACGCTCCGGGACGGGCTGGGAATGACCCCCGGCGTCACACAGGCGGAGGGCGCACTCGACTGGGTGCTGACGAATGCGACGATTATCGACCCGATACTCGGTATCGTCGCCGCCGACCTCGGAATTCGGAACGGTGAGATCGCCGGCATCGGGAAGGCCGGGAACCCCGACACGATGGACGGCGTCGACATGGTCGTCGGCCCGTCGACGGACGTCTACCCCGCCGAGGGGAAGATTGCCACCGCTGGCGGCCTCGACATCCACATCCACTTCAACTCCGCACAGCTCCACGAACACGCGCTTTCGGGCGGCATCACGACAATGCTCGGTGGCGG
This sequence comes from Haloarcula amylolytica JCM 13557, assembly GCF_000336615.1. Lineage (GTDB taxonomy): Archaea > Halobacteriota > Halobacteria > Halobacteriales > Haloarculaceae > Haloarcula > Haloarcula amylolytica. The sequence goes on along the minus strand of NZ_AOLW01000035.1, from coordinate 208,269 downwards.
GTACGGCGGCGGCGCGACGACGACCACGACCGGCCCGGAGAACATCAAGCGCTTCCTGCAGGCCGCCGAAGCGTGGCCGGTCAACGTCGGCTTCTACGGGAAAGGGAACGCCTCCGAACCCGGTCCGCTGCGGGAGCAGGTCGAAGCGGGTGCCTGCGGGCTGAAACTCCACGAGGACTGGGGGTCGACGCCCGAGACGATCAACACCTGCCTCGAAGTCGCCGAGGACGAGGACGTGCAGGTGTGTATGCACACGGACACGCTGAACGAGGCTGGCTTCGTCGAGAACACGTTCGGTGCCGTCAACGGCCGGACGATGCACCTGTTCCACATCGAGGGCGCGGGCGGCGGCCACGCCCCGGACATCATGGAGATGGTCGGCGAGCCGAACATGCTCCCATCGTCGACGAACCCGTCGATGCCGTACACCGACAACACGTTCGACGAGCACCTGGACATGGTAATGGTGTGTCATCACCTCAACCCCGACGTGCCGGAGGACGTGGCCTTCGCCGAGTCCCGCGTTCGCGCGGAGACCATCGCCGCCGAGGACGTGCTTCACGACATGGGCGCGATTTCGATGATGACCTCCGACTCCCAGGCGATGGGCCGGATGGCCGAGGTCATCCCGCGAACGTGGCAGACGGCCTCGAAGATGAAGTCCCAGCGCGGCCCGCTCCCCGAGGACGAGGGGACCGGCGCGGACAACCACCGCATCAAGCGCTACATCGCGAAGTACACCGTCAACCCCGCTATCAGCGCAGGCATCGAGAAGCATGTCGGAACGCTTGAACCCGGCAAGCTCGCCGATATCTGCCTGTGGGACCCTGCGTTCTTCGGCGTCAAGCCGGCGATGACGTTCAAGGGCGGCTTCCCGGTCCACTCGGAGATGGGCGAGGCCAACGGGTCGCTGATGACCTGCGAACCGATTCTCCAGCGCGAACGGGCCGGCGCGGTCGGCAAGGCCAAACACGGTCTCTCGCTTTCGTTCGTCTCCCCAGCGGCCGCCGAAGCCAACGTCGGCGAGGAGTACGGGCTCGATTCCCGTGTCGTTCCAATCGAGGGCGCACGCACGCCCGGCAAGGACGACATGGTGTACAACGACTATTGCCCCGACGACATCGAAGTCGACCCCGAGACCTTCGAGGTCCGGGTCGACGGTGACCACGTCACCTGCGAACCGTCTTCCGAACTCCCACTCGCACAGCGGTACATGCTATGAAACTCACAGCCAAAGAACAGGAACGACTCACGGTCTTTACCGCAGCAGAGGTCGCGCGACGCCGCAAGGAACGCGGCGTCCCGCTGAACCACCCCGAAGCGGTCGCCTACATCAGCGACTGGTGCATCGAGCGCGGCCGGGACGGTCAGTCGGTCGCCGAGATCCGCTCCGGCGCGTCGAAACTGCTGGGCCGCGAAGACGTGATGGACGGCGTCCCGGAGATGATCGACATGATTCAGGTCGAGCCGGTGTTCCCCGACGGTACGAAACTCGTCACGGTTCACGACCCGATTCGCTCCGACAGTGTCGGGTCGGCCGACGACGATGCACCTGAGGGGGAGACGGCGACCGATGGCGGAGACTCAGCGGGGACAGACGAATGAGTCTCACACATCGGGACGTGGCGACGGTCGGTATCGGCGGCCCGGTCGGCTCCGGAAAGACCTCACTGCTGACCGCGCTCGTCCCAGAACTTCGCGAGCAGGGCCTTGACGTGGGCGTCATCGCCAACGACATCCTCACGCAAGAGGACGCCGACGTGCTGCGCGAACGCTTTGCCGGGGTCGTCCCGGAAGACCTCGTCGCCGGCGTCGAGACGGGAGCGTGCCCGCATACGGGCATCCGCGAGGACCCGTCGATGAACCTCCAACAGATCGATTCGTTCCTGGCCGACCACCCGGAACTGGACCTGGTGCTGGTCGAGAGCGGCGGCGACAACCTCGCGGCGACGTTCAACCCCGAACTCGCCGACTACTCGCTGTACGTCATCTCGGTCGCGGAAGGGGAAGACATCCCCCGCAAGCGCGGCCCCGGCGTCGTCGATTGTGACCTACTCGTCGTCAACAAGACGGATCTCGCGCCTCACGTCGGCGCCGACCTCGACGTGATGGAGCGAGACGCCGACGAGGTCCGGGACGGACCGGTCGTCTTCACCAACTGCAAGGACGAGACGAACATCGACGAGGTGGTGTCACACGTCCGCGAAGGGGTGCTGTTCGCCTGATGGCCGCCGACGCGCCCCACCCGGCGTTCGAGGGGTATGCGACCGAGGCCGTGCCACAGGCCGCCGTAGGGTCGCCGGGGAAAGACGGCGTGCTCGAACTGACCTTCGAGCGGACGGCCGACGGGACGACTCTGGTCCACGACTACGCGACGGTCCCGTTCCACGTCTCGGGGACGCTGGGGCACGACCCCCATCCCGACGCCGACACTGTCTTCGTCCAGTCGCCGACCGGCGGCATCGCCCAGGGCGATCGCCACGACGTGTCGATAACCGTTGAAGAGGAAGCCGTCGCTCACGTCTCGACCCAGAGCTCGACGAAGGTCCAGACGATGACGTGTAACTACGCCGCCGCCGACACGACCCTCAGCGTCGGCACCGACGGCCACCTGGATTACGTGCCCGAGCCGACGATTCTGCACGCCGATTCCCGATACGTGCAGGAACTGACGGTCGACCTGGCCCCCGGCGCGACCGCCGTTGTCAGCGACGTGGTCGTCCCGGGTCGCCTCGCCCGAGGCGAACGGTTCGAGTTCGAACGATACCTCTCCCGCGTGCGCGGGACCGGGCCTGACGGGCTCCTGTTCGAGGACGCAACCCATCTGACGCCGGGAGACAGGGACCCGACAGCACCCGGCGTTCTCGGCGAGTTCACCGTCTACGGGACATCATTCGTCCTCGCACCGCACCGCGACGAGGCCGAACTGAGCGACGCCTTACATGCGGCCGTCACAGACGGCGAAGCCCGGGCCGGTGCGACAGCGCTCCCCAACGGGGCCGGCGTCGCGGTCCGTGCTCTGGGCGACCGGGCTGAGACCGTCCAGGCGACGCTCCACGCGGCCTGGGACCACGCCAGACAGGAGTTAGTGGACGCGCCTGCGCCGTCCGGGAGGAAGTACTGATGCTGGTCGCAGACACCTATCTCGGTCACCGTAACGACGATGCCACCGCCGGGGCCGTCGCTACGTCGGACCACGCAACGGTCGTGCTCTCGGACACTGAACGCCAGCGCTCGCGAGTCCGCACTGAGACGACAGACGGCCGGGACCTCGGTATCGTTGTCGCCCGCGACCTCGCGGACGGCGACGTGCTGGAAGCCGAGGACGGCACCCTCGTCGTCGTCGAACTCGCCGCGATCGAGGCCCTCGTGCTCGATTTCGCCGACAGCGAGGTGTCACCGACCGCGGCGCTGGAGCTCGGTCACGCAGTCGGGAACAGACACTGGAACCTCGCGGTCCGCGACCGAGAGGCCCTGTTCCCCGTGACCGACTCGAAGGAACGGATGGAGACGACGGTCGCCGAACTGCTGCCCGCAGACGTGCCGACGCGGTACGAACACGTTCCGCCGACGACGTTCGATGACGACGGGGTCGATCATACACACGGCGGCGATACCGATGTGCACGACGACGGCGGCCACAGTCACGGCGCCGGCCACGCCCACGACCACGGCGTCCGGACTATCGATGGGGGCGACCAATGAGCGACGCCGCGACGCTCGAATCGTTCCGGCTCGCGGACTCGTTCCTCCCGGTCGGGACCTACACCGTATCGTACGGACTGGAGCAGTTCATTCAGGACGACCGAGTCGACGACGCGGCGGACCTCGAAGCGCTCCTGTCGACGTACCTCCGCCGGCAAGTCGGACCTGCCGAACTCGTCGCGCTCCGGGCTGCACACGCCGCTGCAACCGATGGGAATCTCGAAGCGGTCTGTCGGGCCGACCAGCGGCTTTCGGCCGTGACGCTGGCCGCGGAGTTCCGCGAGAGCGCCAAGCAGTCCGGCGACCGACTGCTCTCGCTCCAGACGGACCTGTGTGACGAGGCGCTCCTGGACCGGTACGCTGAGCGAGTCGCCGCCGATGAAGCCCCCGGCAACTACGCCGTTGTACTCGGCGTTGCGACAGCCCTGGCCGACGTGGCTGTCCGTGACGCCTGCTTGCTGTGCTGTCACGGGTTCGTCACCGGACTGCTGGGCGCAGCCCAGCGCCTCCTCTCGCTCGGCCACACAGATGCCCAGCGAATACTGAATGACCTACAGCCGGTCATCACAGCCGCAGTCGAGGAGAGCGCGGACCGGGGGATAGACGAGATGACGCCGTTCGCCCCACTGGTAGATGTGTTGGCCGCCGAGCACGAACGCGCGGAGCGGCGGCTGTTCGCCAGTTAACGGCCGACCCACGACGGCGGTCCCTTGACACGGAGGCTCCGCGCTGCACTCGGCCATACAAAAATGACGTGACCAGTAGCCAGTTCTGTTATTCGGCACTCGCAACGAGCAGAAACGTCTCCGGTCGCACCGCCTCGAACTCGATTGTGAATCCGTGCTGGCGGAGCGCGTCCGTTGCCTCGGCGGCGGAAAACCGTTCGTCGACGGGCGGGCCGTTGCGACCGCTGCCGGAAGCCGCCCAATCAGCGATGGCGAACGTCCCACCCGAGTTGAGTACCCGTGCGACCTCGTTCAGCGCCCCGTCGCTAGCGAACTCGTGGTACGTCATCGTCGAGAACGCCCCGTCGAGACTGCCGGTATCGAACGGGAGGTCGTCGACCGCACTCGTCACGAGGTCGACGTTGTCAGGGACGCCTTTCTCCCGATAGTAGTCGTGCATCGCTTCCTGGATGTCGACAGCGTACACTGATTCGACGGCCGGTGCGATGTCGTCGGTGTAGAATCCAGTCCCGCTCCCGAGGTCCGCGACCGTCTCGTCACTGTCGGGTGAGAGCGCCCAGTGCAACTCTTCTGCAGAGAGAGAGCGGTACCGTTGCTGAGCGTCTTCGAGTTTGTCGGCCCGGCCGGCGTCGAACGTGTGATACCCCATATTAGAGGTTCTGGAACGCCTCGTCGACGATTTCGCCGGTGTCGGCGACGATGTCCGCCATCTCCTCGTTGTCGGGAGCCATCCCGACGAGGCGGGCGATACGCATAATCGAGACGTGATAGACGCGCTGTTGTCCGGGTTCTTCCTCCCAGATGACGACGTTACAGGCCATGAGCGCACCGAGTTTGTTGTCTGTCGCATCGAGAGCGCGGTCAGCGACTTCGGGGTTACAGGCCCCCAACACGTAGTAGGGGTCACGGTCCGCATCGATCTTCTCGTTGAGCATATCGGAGGGCGAGAACTCGACGGGGACACCGAATCCGGCGTCGGTGAACACGTCTCGGACGTGTTCGATGGCGTCTTCGTGACTCATTTCGAGCGTCGCCTGTTGTTCGCCGATGTCTTCGGGGTCGATCTGGCTCGGGTCGATTGGGAGTACCATTCGTGTGTTGTATTGTGCCTACAGAGCAAAGTCTCTTCGGATATACTGTCGGAGGGGCGGAGCGAATTTTCGAGTTCCGGATCGAGCGGGAGGGTCGTTACTCGTCGATATTGCAACCGTAGCTCGTCGGCGGAGTATGTCTTGTTATGTGGTACTTCGGAAATGATGTGGCTATCAAATGGCTAGTAAAGTACGCCATTACCGACCACTTCCACGGGTACTGAGGCAATTCTACCTGTGAACCCCACACGATAGGCCACACCGACTTGTTGTCATATATGAGACTGGCCTGTCCCGGTTACCGTTTGAGAGAACCGACGGCTGTGATGCCGAGGGTGGGAATCGACTGCTGGTCAGGTCCAACTCTTGACTCTCGTATAGACTCCCGCAGTGCAACTCAGTATTGCAAAGAGTGTACAAAACAAATAAGTCGACCCGGTCCGAATGTCGGAGTGATGACTGACGAGCTAGAGGAGATCAGACGACAAAAACTGGACGAGCTTCGTACCCGGGGTGAGTCGGGTAGTACCAACGAATCTGAATCAGGAGACCCCTCCGAACCGATTACGGTCGATGGAAAAGCCGAGTTGTCCGACACGACTACCGATCACGACGTGGTTCTGGTCGACTTCTACGCCGACTGGTGTGGGCCGTGCCAGATGCTCGAACCCGTCGTCGAAACCGTCGCGGCCGAGACCGCCACGACAGTGGCGAAAATCGACGTCGACGCGAACCAGGAGCTCGCCGCCGAGTACGGCGTTCGGGGAGTCCCGACGCTGCTTCTGTTTGCCGACGGGGAGCCGGTCGAGCGACTCGTCGGAATGCAGGACGAATCACAACTGCGTGCCGTAATCGAAAAGTACGCGTGATTCGGGCGGTAGCGAGTTTACCTGAGAGAAACGGAGGCAAATCCCGTCTCACAAGCGTAGGGGACTCGTAGCGGTTCATCTGGACTCCGTTCTGTAGTCGTTTCTCTCCACAGGCGGGCTCCACGTATAATACCACATAGTATTGTAATATCTGCGAAATACTTTTGCGCACACTGGTTCTATTATAAGATATGACGTTGGTCTTCACCCACCCAGAAACGGTCTGGACGACAGCAAAGGTCGTTAACGGTATATTCGGCCACACATGAGCCCCGCTGCTCCCCTCGCCTACGTTCGAGACCACCGCGAGGAACTGGTCACACTCGCCCTCGACCTCCTGGCGATAGACACGTCGAACCCGCCCGGGGATACGCGTGCGATTGTGACCGATATCGAGGAGTTCCTCGACCCGCTGCCGGTCGACGTCGAGCGGTTCGCAGTCGGCCCGGCGAAGCCCAACCTGCTCGTTCGGATTCCCGGCGAGTCGGACCGAACGCTGCTGTACAACGGGCATCTCGATACGGTTCCCTTCGAGGCCGACGCGTGGACTCACGCTCCGCTCGGCGAGCGCGTCGACGACCGCGTGTACGGCCGCGGCGCGACCGATATGAAAGGTGCCGTGGCGTCGATGCTGCTTGCCATCCAGGCTTTCGCCGCAACCGACGCTGAACCGCCTGTCACGCTCCTGTTTGCCTTTGTGAGCGACGAGGAAGTGGGCGGTGACGCCGGCCTTCCCGCGCTGCTGGAGGCCGGGAAACTCGACGCGGACGCGTGCGTGATCGGCGAACCGACCTGCGAGGCGGGCCGGCATTCCGTCACGGTTGCTGACCGGGGCAGCATCTGGTTGACACTCGAAGCCAGCGGCGAGGGGGCCCACGGTTCCCGGCCGATGCTGGGCATCAACGCGGTCGACCGACTCTACGACGCCGTCGAGACGCTGCGGGACCGCTTTGGTTCTAGACGACTCGATATCGCCCCCGAAGTGGAACCGATCGTCGACGAGTCGGTCGAATACTACGCCCCGTCGCTGGGCGAGGATGTCGCTCATGATCTGTTCCGGTACCCCTCTATCAACCTCGGTGTTCTCGAAGGCGGCGATGCGATAAACAGCGTCCCGCAGTCCGCCCGCGCCGAAATCGATATCCGACTGACCGCCAGGGTGGAGACGCCCGACGTGCTCTCGGAGATCCGGTCCTGTGTCACCGGCTGTGAGGGGATTACGATTACCGATGTCTCCTGGAGCGTCGGGACTGTCGAGGAGTCCGACAGCCCGCTCGTCGAAGCGGTCACGTCGACGGCGGCGGACGTCACAGGTGAACGCGTCTTCCGACGGAGTGCCACGGGCGGCGGCGATGCCAAGACGCTCCGGAACGCGGGCATTCCGACCGTCGAGTTTGCGCTCGGGACCGATACCGTCCACACCCCCGACGAGTACGTCCCGGTCGATGTGCTCGTCGACAATGCAGCCGTCTACACGAGACTGCCGGCAGTGTGGGCGTCACAGACAGCACCGTAGCAGTCCGTTGCGGTGTGATTTTGTCGGCGCGACTGCTCTGGTGGCCGCCGTGCATCGAGTAAGACTTAGGTAGATGTATTGCGTATTTGTGGGTATGGAGAACAATATTGGAGCGACTGATAGACTGACCCGCATCGCTGTTGGCCTCGTGCTGGCAGTTGCTGGACTGGCGACGCTCGGCGGTCTGCTGGGCTTCGGAACGACGGTCGGCGCGGTCGCGACACTGCTTGGTGTCGTCCTCGTCGCGACTGGCCTCGTCCGGATGTGCCTCCTGTACCGACTGCTGGGTATCGACACGTCGGGTTCCCGCTAGGGATGGACCGGTTCCAGAACACCGGCCAGCCCGACTGGGACTGGTGGGGCAAACTCTGGCCGACGCCCGGCGCGACGCTCCGGACACTCGGTGTCGCGTCCGGCGAGTCGGTCGCCGAGGTCGGCTGTGGAAGCGGGTACTTTGCGCTCCCAGCCGCCCGCATCGTCGAGCCCGAGCCGGTGTACGCGCTCGATCTGGATGCGGCCCTCCTCGACGAACTCGAAGATCTCGCCGACCAACAGGAGATCGAGAACGTCGTCCCAATCCACGGCGATGCTCGGAACCTGCCTTCGGCGCTCACTGCCCGCGTCGACACGCTCATGATAGCAAACACGTTGCACGGCGTCGACGACCAGTCCGGCTTTATCCGACAGGCCTTCCGGGCGATTGAGGCTGGCGGGAGCCTACTCGTCGTGAACTGGCACGACCGTCCGCGCGAAACCACGACCGTTGCGGGCGAACCGCGAGGGCCGCCGACGGGGCTTCGGATGCCCTCAGCGGCAACCGAGGATGCGGTGCTCTCGGCGTCGGAGTTCACGCTTGAGCGGCAGGTCGAACTGCCGCCGTACCACTACGCCCTCGTGTTCACCCGATAGAGATAGCGGCGCGCTCCCGGCGGTTCCGTACTCGCCGTACGATCGATACGCTTGCTCCACTGCGCCGGACTCATCTGTTTTCATAATCTTGGAATTTACGCACAATACTAATACAGGTGAACCCCAACTAACTCCTGTGAGACTCCCATGACTGACATCGAACCCGACGAAACCGTCGACGCCCGAGGCGCGGCCTGTCCCGGTCCGCTGATGGACCTCATCGGACAGATCCGAGATGCCGAAGCCGGTGACGTGGTTCGGCTCCTGAGCGACACCGACCAGTCACTCACCGACGTTCCGGAGTGGGCCGAAGAGGCCGGCAACGAACTGCTCGCTATCGAGGAGCTCGACGACCACAACGCGTTCTACGTGGAGAAAGCATGACCGAGCACGTCGTCATCGTCGGTGGTGGGACCGGTGGCACCGTCCTCGCGAACGACCTCGCCGACCGACTGGACCCTGAACTTGACGCCGGCGACGTCCGAATCACGCTGGTCAACGACGGGCCTGACCACGTGTACAAGCCGGTCTGGCTGTACGTGCCGTTCGGACAACGTGAACCGGACGACGGTCGGCGACCGCTCGACGAGCTCGTCGGCGACGCCGTCGACCTTCGAATCGACCGCGTGACCGAAATCGACACCGAAGCCCAGCGACTGCAGTTCGACGGCACTGCCCCGTCAGTCGGCTACGACTACCTCGTGCTGGCGACCGGGTCGACGCTAGAGCCCGAACAGATTCCTGGCCTCGCGGACGGCGGGCACGATTACTACAGCGAGTCGGGCTCGACCGCCCTCCGTGACGAACTGCTTGGGTTCACCGAGGGGCACCTCGTGTTGAGCGTCATCAGCTCGCCGCATATGTGTCCGGCGGCACCACTGGAGTTCGTCTTCATGGCCGACGACTGGTTCCGCGAGCGCGGGCTCCGCGACGAGGTCGACATCACCTACACGTACCCGATCCAGCGCGTCCACGGCAACCCCCAGATCGCCGAGTGGGCCCGGCCGATTATGGACGAACGCGACATCGAGGCCGAGACGTTCTTCAACGCCGAGGCGGTCGACCCGGACTCGGAGACGCTCGTCTCGATGGAGGGGACCGAACTCGACTACGACCTCCTCGTGACGATTCCGCCCCACGGCGGTATCGACCTCATCGAGGAGGCGGGGCTTGGCGACGACGGCTGGGTCGACGTCGACAAGCACACGCTCGAAGCCGAAGCCGCCGAGAACGTCTACGCGCTCGGCGACACCGCCGACACCGGCGTCCCGAACGCGGGCAGCGTCGCCCACTACCAGGCCGGCGTCGTCGGCCAGCGCCTCGCCAGTGAAATCCGCGGCCGTCCGGCGACAGCGACCTACGACGGGAAGACACTGTGTTTCATCGAAACGGGGATGCACGCGGCGTCGTTCGTCGAGTTCGACTACGAGAACCAGCCGTCGCCGGCACCGCCCTCGGAGAAGCTCCACTGGTCGAAGCTGGCGTACAACGAGTCCTACTGGCTCACCGCACGGGGGTTGCTCTGACCATGTCCGGAGAGCAGGTCTCCGAGCAGACCGATCTCGAAGCGGCGATCCAGCAGAACCCCGAAGCCGTCGCCGAGTTCGTCGAACATCTCGACGCCGTCAACGAACTCCTGGACGTCCTCTCGCTGGGCGAGAGTGCGCTCTCCGACGAGATGGTGCGTGAGCTCTCTGCCACGGGCTCGACGCTCGCCGAGTCCGCAGACGGGCTTGCGACCGACGAGACCGTCGCCCTGGCCGAGACCGTCGGTGAGAACGGCGACGAGTTGCAGGACGCGCTCGAAACCCTGCTCGCGCTCCAGCGAAGCGGCACGCTCGACGAACTGGCCGAACTCGCCGAAGTCGGCTCGCTGGCGACCGCCGCGCTCGACGACGAGATGGTCACGTCGCTGGCCGGTACTGGTGCCGCGCTCGGCGAAGTCGCACAGACGGCTGCGGACGACGACACCCGCGACGGTATCGAGACGCTACTGGCGAGCCTCGGTGAAGCGGAGCGCGAACCGGCCGAGCCGGTCGGTCCCGTCGGATTGCTTCGCGGGCTACGCGACCCGGACGTTCAGTACGGGCTCGGTTACTTGCTGGCGCTTGCCGGCGCAGTCGGCCGTGAGCGCGCCGAGGAAAAGACAGAATAGTTGTCCGCCGCAGCTACCTGTACGCGATTAGTCGTTTCAAACGAGAAGTTGGATATCGGCGTCAGCCATATCCTGAAGCGCTGTCGCAGCGCCGACGCCCGTGGTGACGCCGTCGTAGAAGTCGTCCTCGTCGTAGTCCATCAGATCGATGGTCATCTGACAGGCCTGGAACTCCACACCCATGTCGAGGCTCGTCTCCAGCAGCTCCTCGATGGTGGCGGTGTCGTTGTTCGCGATGCGCTTTTCCATCATCTTCGTCGTTACGCGGTCCATGCCGGGAATCGCGGCGACCGCGTTCGGCATCGGCATGTTCGGGTTCCCGACGGAGCTCAGTTTGAGGTTTTTCGAACGCTCCTCGTGGAGGATATCTAACCCCCAGAACGTGTGGAAGACGGTCACCTCGTAGCCGAACGCAGCGGCGGTGCTGGCGAGGATGAGCGGCGGGTACGCCATGTCCAGCGTCCCCTTCGTCGCGATGATGCTCATCTTCTTCGTGTCGTCCTCACTGGTAGCCTCCGCGAGCGCGTCTTCCAGCTCGTCCACGCGAGCGGCCAGTTCCGCACGCGAGGGCGTGTCGTCGGACGGCGCGTCTGGTGTGTCCGTGCTCATCGTTACTCCGTCTTGCGGACGTAGTGCTTGTACACGTCGTCGCCCTCTTCCTGGTCGACGAGTTCGACGCCCGCAGTGCCGGCGGCCCAGCCGTCGATGTCGCTCATACTCCCGGGGTCGGTCGCCAGCACTTCGAGGACGTCACCCTCGGCGAGGTCGTCGATAGCCGACTTCGTCTTCACCACTGGCATGGGACACGATGCACCTTTCACGTCGAGCGTCTCCGCGATATCGAATTCAGCGTTCATTGGTTATTCGCTCCGTTGAGTTGTCTTGGAGCTAACGCACAATACCGCCCGTCCAAGTAAAAGATTGTCGATTCTTGTAAGTTCAGCAAACAACTACTGATCAGATTTCCGGCCTCAAGTGCCCTAATATGCTAATTCAGGCTATATTTAATTTACTCGTGGGTTTATTTGGCCAATAGTATTGTTTAGAATGTGGATTACTATGCAAATGCTTTTGTGCGTCCGCCCGGTAGAAACGAGTGCACAAAATGAACGCTGACGACTTTCCGACGCCGGACGCCGACGTAGAAACGACCGATCCGGAATCGCTCAAAGACCGCATCGACGCCGGTGAGAACGTGACGCTTCTCGACGCGCGTATGCAATCGGACTACGACGAGTGGCGTATCGACGGTGCGAACGTCACCTCGCTCAACATCCCGTACTTCGAGTTCCTCGAGGACGACATCGACGGCGACGTCCTCGCTCAGATCCCCGACGACCACGAAGTGACTGTCCTGTGTGCGAAAGGCGGAGCAAGCGAGTACGTCGCGGGCACGCTCGCGGAACACGGCTACGACGTCAACCATCTCGAAGACGGCATGAACGGATGGGCGAGCATCTACGAGGCCGTCGAAGTCGAACGCTACGACGGCGCCGGCACGCTCCTCCAGTACCAGCGCCCGTCCTCGGGCTGTCTCGGCTACTTCCTCTATCACGACGGCGAAGCCGCTATCATCGACCCGCTGCGGGCGTTCACCGACCGCTACCTCGACGACGCCGCTGAACTCGGTGTCGACCTGCAGTACGCCCTCGATACGCACATCCACGCCGACCACATCTCCGGTGTTCGTAACCTCGACGCTGAGGGCGTCGAGGGCGTCATCCCGGAGGCCGCTGTCGACCGCGGCGTCACCTATGCTGACGACCTGACGACCACCGAAGACGGCGACACGTTCCAGGTCGGCGACGCGACTATCGAGACAGTCTCCACGCCCGGCCATACGACCGGAATGACCTCTTATCTCGTCGACGGAAGCCTGCTCGTGACCGGTGACGGGCTCTTCATCGAGAGCGTCGCTCGCCCCGACCTCGAAGAGGGCGACGAGGGCGCGCCTGAAGCCGCGCGTATGCTCTACGAGTCGCTTCAAGAGCGCGTGCTGACCCTGCCCGACGACACGCTGGTCGGCGGCGCGCACTTCAGCGACGCGGCCGAACCCGCCGAGGACGGCACATTTACCGCCCCAATCGGTGCGCTCGTCGAAGAGATGGACGCGCTCACCGTGGACAAGGACGCGTTCGTCGAGCTCGTCCTCTCGGATATGCCGCCGCGGCCGGCCAACTACGAGGAGATTATCGCGACGAACCTCGGGCAGAACGCCGTCGACGACGAGGAAGCATTCACCCTGGAACTCGGGCCGAACAACTGCGCCGCTAGCCAGGAATCCCTTGCGGGTGACTAACGACGCCAATGGTGATTGAGGCACTTCCACTGCAGGCAACCGCCGAACTGTTTCCGAACGGCATCAGTCGCTACGCCGTCGGTGGCTTGCTGGTGGGGCTCGGGACTGTCGTCATCTACCTCGGAACCGGCATCAGCGCCGGCGCGAGCACGTTTTTGGAGTCGACGCTGTCGTACGTCTCGGACCGGTCCCGGTTCCAGCAGTACGTCAGCTCCCGTGACTGGCGCGTCGTGTTCACGCTCGGCATCATCCTCGGGGCGGCCGTGTACGCGGCCGTCTATCAGGGCGGCGCGTGGACCACGGACGTCCAGCCGTGGCGACTCCTCCTCGGCGGGGTATTCGTCGGCATCGGGACACGCGTCGGCAAGGGCTGCACGTCAGGCCACGGCGTCTGTGGCGTCGGCTCGGCGTCGAAAACGTCGATCGCCGGCGTCCTGACGTTCCTCGCCGTCGCCATCATCACCGCACAACTGGTTTCGGCACTGGGGGTGAGTCCGTGAGCTGCGAGACACGAGCGGAGCAAGAGTCTGAAGCGAGCGACCGGGAGCGACCGGGGGGAGCGACACATGAGTGACGACCGCCACCCCGCGTTCATGCCGCTGATTCTCGTCGGCGGGCTCATCTTCGGGTTCGGACTCGCGTACAGCCACATGGCGCGCCCGGAAGTCGTCCTTGACTTCCTCCAATTCGAGGACTTCGGGCTGGTGTTCGTGATGTTCGGCGGCGCTGCCGTGACAGGGGTGGTCTTCGTTCTCGCACCCCGCCTCCTCGGCCGCGCGCCACTGACCGGAGACACCTTCGAACGGCGTCTGAAGTCCTTCGACCGGAACGTCCTGGTCGGCGGTGCCATCTTCGGCGTCGGCTGGGGACTGTCCGGTATCTGTCCGGGGGCCGCCTACGCGAGCCTCGGTATCGGTAACGTCACCATCCTCTGGGCGCTCGCCGGGATGTTTCTCGGCGCATATCTCCAGGGCTACTGGCGCACCCGGAGCGAGACCCGCGATACAGCCGTGACGGGCGCAGACTAACCGTTCGCGGGCGTGTGTGTCGGCTGTGAGGTGAACGGCGTTGACCGCTCACTCGAGGGCAGTTTTTGCCGGATCGTGCATGCATTTGTGCGAACCGTACACAAGTCTTATTACCGCGTAGTGGCTACAGAACAGTGATAACGATGCCAGATTCGATGTCTGAACAACTCCGCCGGGATATGCAGTGTGAGGGGCTGTTAGAGTGTTTCCACGGGCTCAAAGAACTCGACAAGGAGTGCTTTCGAGCGCTCGTCGAGGCTGACGAACCACTGACCGTCGACGAACTCGCCGAGGCAGTCGACCGGGAGCGCTCGACCGCGTATCGCGCCGTCCAGCGACTCCTCCAGACGGGCTTTATCGAGAAAGACCAGATCAACTACGACCAGGGCGGCTACTACCACGTCTACTCGCCGACGGACCCGTCCCAGATCGCAGACGAGATGCAGCGCATGCTCAACGACTGGTACGCGAAGATGGGCCAACTGATTCAGGAGTTCGAGAACAAGTACGAACAGTCCGAGTCCTCGGCTCCGACTGTCGAGAGCTAACACCGCCGTTCTCTCTATCACACGCTGTCGCGTCCGAGCCGAGCCGATTTCTGCGCCTGCGCGAATAGATATCCCGCTACCACTGGCTTGCAAATAGTGTTTCATAGTATTGTATATTTTGTGCAAACCTTTATTTGGCGCTGACGCGTATAGTCTGTTGATGGCAACTGATACTGCATCCGACGCCGGGACGACTACGACGGACGAACCGCTTCACATCGACGGAACGGACCATCTCGACGATGTCGTCGACAAGCACGACGTCGTCCTCACGGATTTCTATGCCGACTGGTGTGGCCCGTGCCAGATGCTCGAACCGATCGTCGAGACGCTGGCCGCAGAGACCGGCGCGACCGTCGCCAAAGTCGATGTCGACGCGAACCAGCAACTCGCACAGTCGTACGGCGTCCGGGGCGTGCCGACGCTCATCCTGTTCGCCAATGGCGAGCAGGTAGAGGAAGTCGTCGGCCTGGAAGGAGAAGAAGCGCTCCGAGCGCTCATCGAATCCTACGCTGAATAAGGCCATATCTGTAGACGATACCTCGTATGTCGACTCATTCACTTGCCGACTGGCACTAGTTAATAAACACTTGGTGCGAGTTCAGCGCCGTCGCACGCACCCATTCATAATATATTAGTGGGAGTGCTATTACGCTACGTAATGACGAAAGCAGCCATCATCATCCTCGCAGGGACAGAGGGACACGAGAATCTCGGCCGACTCGCAAACGGCCTCGAAGCCGCAAAGGAGTTCGCAGAGAACGACGAGGACGACCTCGAACTCATCTTCGACGGGGCCGGAACGCAGTGGATTCCGGAACTCGAAGACGAGGACAGCGACTACCACGAACTGTACCAGACCGTCAAAGAGGATACGGCCGTCTGTGACTACTGTTCCGGTGCGTTCGGCGTGGAAGACGCCGTCGCCGACTCCGGACTCGTCACGCTGGACGAGCACGACGGCCACCCGAGCATTCGCTCGCTCGTCGACGACGACTACGAAATCATCACGTTCTGATCCCGGCAGCAAACCGGTCACCTTCGAACCCACCGTGGCGAAACACGATGCGGCTTTATCCAGGGCCGTGTAAGTACTTCGCAAGAACCACTCCCCGGCCCGGAATCGGTTCCGGGCCGCCGTGGGAGTCGCACAGGACAAGATACCATATGATTCTGCCAGCCTCGTGGACAATGGTCGTGATAGTGACGGCCATCGTCCTTGTCGCTGGGGCGACAAACGGACTTGCTGGCTTCGGCTTCGCCGTCGTCGGGACGATGGCGCTTGCGACGGTCATCGACCCGGCGACCGCCGTCGTGTTCATGATTCTCCCTATCCTCGCAGTCAACGTTTCACTGGTTCGGGACCTCTCACGGCGTGAACTGCGTACCTGTAGCCAGCGGTTCGGACCGCTCATCGCTGCGGCGCTGGTCGGGACCGTTGTCGGGATGGCTGTACTCGACAGGCTCCCGGAAGCGCCGCTCCGTGTCGGACTCGGCCTGCTGACCCTGGGGTTTGTGGCGACCGCCCAGCAGCGGGTGCCGCTTCCCGGATGGGTGTCAGTGGGCAACAGCGACCTCGGGAAGACACCGCTTGCGATGGTCGGCATCGGCGGCGTTTCGGGGGCGCTGTTCGGCGGAACGAACGTCGGCGTCCAGCTCGTCGCGTATCTCCGGAGTTTCGACCTCTCGCACAGCGTGTTCGTCGGCGTCGTCGCGCTGGTGTTTCTGGGACTCAGCGTCACGCGGGTCGCTTTTGCCGGCGTCTTCGGGCTCTATCCCAGCGCGGTTGTCGCTGGAACGTCCGTTCTCGCAGCCGTGCCGGCCGTTGCCGGTGTCGCAGTCGGGAAGCGACTCAGGACCGCTGTCAGTGACCGGGTCCGTCGAGCCGCCGTGCTAGCCTTACTATCGATTATCGGCTTCAGACTGGTCGCCAGTGGTCTTGGAGTCGTGTGAAAGTTGGCTCAGCATGTCCTCAACCACGTTCAGCCGTAGATGCTGGTGACGGTCGACCATGGAGAGGGGACAGACCGACTGGCTGGTTCGAATCCGTCCCGGACACAATCGCTTCCAGTAGCCCACGCAGTTACCCGGACCTCACGCAATCATTAGTACCGCAGCGATACGAGGGTCTGTATGACGGACCCGTTCGTAGTCATCGGTGGCGACGCGGCCGGACTGAGCGCCGCGAGCAAGTTCACCCGTGAGGCACCGGACCGTGACGTGATTGTCTTCGAGAAAGGGGAGTGGGTATCCTATGCCCACTGCGGGACGCCCTACTACGTGAAAGGAACTGTCGAGCGGCTGACGGACCTTCTCTCGCTGTCGCCCGAGAAGGCGTCTGAGCGCGGTATCGACCTCCGCCGAAACCACGAAGTCGTCGGCGTGGACACCGACGCAGAAACGGTCACCGTCGCCCACGACGGTGGGACGTTCAGCCAGCCATACAGCGACCTGCTGGTCGCGACGGGCGCACACGCGGTGACCGGGCCGATACCGGGGGCGGAACTCGACGGCGCGTTCACGATGCACGGTCTCGATTCGGCCGCCGCGGTCCGCGCCGCGCTTTCTGAGCCGGGCGACTCCGCCGTCGATACGAGTATCGAGTACGTCGATACAGCACTCGTCGAGAAGTACGCCGACTGGGAGCCACCGGAGCGAGTCGCTATCGTCGGCGGCGGCTACGTCGGTGTGGAGATGGCCGAGGCGTTCCGGGCCCACAACGTCGAGACCCATCTCTTCCAGCGGTCAGGCCACCTCCTGCCGCCGTTTGGGGAAGCAGTTGGCGAGCGCGTTGCCGATCACCTCCGGGAACAGGGCGTGACACTGCATCTGAACACCGCCGTCGAGGAACTCGTCGGCGACGAGGGCGGGCGCGTCGCGTCGGTCGCTCACGACGGCGGTATCACCGACGGAGACCTCGCGCTTGTCGGTATCGGCATCAAGCCGAACACCGCCATCGTCGAAGACACACCGGTCGAACTCGGGGCCTCCGGTGCGATAGCGGTCGACGAGTACGGTGCGACGAGTGTCGACGGCGTCTACGCCGCCGGGGACTGTGCCGAGGACAGCCACACCGTGACTGGCGAGCCTGACTGGGTCCCACTCGGACTGACCGCGAACCGGGCCGGTCGCGCAATCGGGCAGACCGTCGCCGGCGACCCCTCGCCCGTCGGAAACATCGCCGGGACAGCCGTCGTGAAGGCGTTCGACCTCGAATGCGGTCGCGTCGGCCTCCTCGACCACGAGCAGGCCAGCGCTAACGGCTTCGACCCGGTGTCGAAGACAGTCACGGCCGGCTCCCGGTCGGGGTACTACCCCGGCGGCGACGACACCGACGTGACGCTCGTCGCCGACCGGGAGAGCGGTCGCCTACTGGGCGGCGCAATCGTCGGGGAAGACCGGGCGGCGATACGTATCGACACGCTCGCGACGGCCATCGAGGGGGACATGACCATCGACGAACTCGAACGGCTGGACCTGGCGTACGCGCCGCCGTTCAGCCCCGTCTGGGACCCGGTGCTGGTCGCCGCCAAAGTGCTCAGCGGACAACTGGATTGAGAGCGGTACGGTAGACGGCTTTTCGAGAGGAGCGGCCCAACGATAGCCAATCACTCCGGGGCAAAGGGCCGCCCGGTCTCCGTCTGCAGGCGCACGCCTGGCGGAATCGGCAACGAGATGTGGAAACCCAGACCGAACGGCCGGTACTACCGGATCGGAGCGTCACAGGCGTTTCACACCGCTGGCGACAGCGAGGTACAGTGGCAAGGCGAGTAAGAGGATGCCGCCAATCAACCCCCAATCAGTGAGTCTGAGCGGGACCGTCCCGAAGTAGACGTTGAGGGGGGTGTACAGCACGGCGAGTTGCAGGAGTATCGACCCGCCTACTGCGGACGCCAGCCACCGATTCGACAGCGTCGGTGTCTCGCGGAGCCAGCGGATCACGTACAGCTTCTCGAATTCGAGGAACACGAACCCGGTGAATATCATCGTCATCGCGTACGGCGTGACTGCGGGTGCGCCGGCAAGCGTGACCAGTAGCAGGCCGAGCATCACAGTTGTCGAGATGACGCCTGTACCCCCGATGAGCGCGAGCATATCGTGGTCGACGATGCCGCGATCCGGGTCTCTGGGCGGTCGCTGCATCACGTCATCGCTTTTGGGGTCGGCCCCGAGCGCAAGCGCTGGCAGACCATCGGTCAGTAGATTAATCCACAGCAACTGGACCGCCGGCAGGACGAGGTAGCCAAAGAGCGAGGCGATAAAGACGATGGCGACTTCGGCCACGTTGGCACTCAGCAGATACCCGACGAACTTCCAGACGTTGTCGAAGATCGCCCGTCCCCGCTCGATTGCCCGCTCGATTGTCGCGTAGTTATCGTCCAACAAGATAACGTCGCTGGCCTGTTTGGCCACGTCAGTCCCGCGCACGCCCATCGCGACGCCGATATCGGCGTTTTTCAGCGCTGGTGCGTCGTTGACCCCATCGCCTGTCATTGCGACGGTGTGACCGTTCGCCTGTAGCGCCTGCAGAATCCGGACCTTGTGCTCCGGAGACGTGCGTGCGAACACGTCGACCGACTCGACACGGTCGCGGAGCGCTTCCTCGGAGCATTCCTCGACATCGCGGCCTTCCATCACGCGCTGCCCCAGACCGAGTTCTCCGGCGATGGCCGCGGCGGTCCGGACGTTGTCGCCGGTTACCATCTTGACGCCAACGCCTGCACGCTCGGTCGCCGCAATCGCGTCGGCGACCTCCTCGCGGGCCGGGTCGATCATGCCGACCAACCCGGCGAAGATCAGGTCGGCACTGACATCGTCGGCCTCGCCAGTTGTGTCGTTCCGTTCTACCACGGTGGTATCTTCCGTGTACGCCACTGCGAGCACCCTGAGCGCGTCGTCAGCGAACGCACCGACCTGCTCTCTGATCTGCTCGGCTCTGTCGGGCGTCAGGTCCGCCGGGCCGGTATCGGTGAGGACGCGGGAGCACTTCGAGAGGATTACTTCGGGTGCGCCTTTCACATAGACCGTGTCATCGTGAACAGTGCCCATCCACTTGCGCTCCGACGAGAACGGAATCTCGTCCGTTCTCGGGTGCTCTTCGCGGAGGCGTTCGACGTCGATTCCGGACTCGTCAGCCGCCATGACGATGGCCTGCTCCGTCGGGTCCCCCGCTTCGAGCGTCGCATCGCTACACAGTGTCCCGGCGCGGAGCACCGTGGCAACGCGGT
Source organism: Haloarcula amylolytica JCM 13557 (assembly GCF_000336615.1). Classification (GTDB taxonomy): domain Archaea; phylum Halobacteriota; class Halobacteria; order Halobacteriales; family Haloarculaceae; genus Haloarcula; species Haloarcula amylolytica. The sequence goes on along the minus strand of NZ_AOLW01000035.1, from coordinate 188,235 downwards.
CCGGCAGGGGTTCACCCTCTATTTCGTCACTGTCGACGACAGCGTCGTTGACCCAGATCCGACTGACTGACATTCGCCCCTCGGTCAGTGTCCCGGTCTTGTCGGTGCAGATGACATCGACGGAGCCCAGCGCCTCGACGGCGGGCAAGCGCCGCACGAGAGCGTTCTCGTCGGCCATTTTCCGGACACCGAGGGCCAGCGTTAGCGTCACAACCGCCGGGAGTCCCTCGGGGACCGCGGCCACAGCGAGCGAAATCGCGGTGAGTGCCGCCTGGATCAGTTCGGTCCCCCGGAAGACGAGGAGTGGAACCACGAGGGCAGCAAGTACCATCACGCCGATGCCGAGCGTCCGGCCTAACGTGTCGAGTTCCGTCTGCAGTGGTGTGTCAGTCTCCTCCGTTCCTGCGAGTTGGCGGGCTATGGCGCCGACCTCAGTGTCCATCCCGGTCGCCGTGAGGACGGCAACGCCCGAACCGCGCGTGACGTTGGTGCCCTTGTACACCATCGGTTCTCGCTCCGCGAGCGGTGCGTCGAGGTCCACCGGGTCGGTTCCCTTCGAGACCGGCGTGCTCTCTCCAGTGAGCGCCGCTTCGTCGACCTCCAGGGACTGACAGCCGATCAGTCGACCGTCGGCCGGAACGACGTCGCCGCTTTCCAGTTCGATAACGTCACCCGGGACGAGTTCAGTCGCGTCGACCTCGACGGACTGCCCCTCGCGTCTGACTGTCGCGGTTGGGGCGGTCAGTTCCCGCAAGGATTCGAGCGTCCCCTCTGCGCGGTAGTCCTGGACGAAGCCGAACAGGCCGTTCCCGACCACGATCACGGCTATCAGGACTGCGTCGACAGCGTGTCCCGCCCACACGGACAGTATCGCGGCCGCAACGAGAACCCAGATAAGGGCGCTGTCGAACTGGGCGATAGCGATGTCGAGTGGTGTCCGTTTGCTCCCCTGCGTTATCTCGTTCTCGCCGTGTCTGTCACGCCGCGTTCGGGCTTCCGACGCCGACAACCCATCAGATTCGCTGTCGAGCCCCGAAAGAGCGTCGGCAGTCGATTGTGTGTGGGCGGCTTCGGACATGGAGGGTACTCTACCGCTATGTTGATATGAGTTCGCCTATTCAGTACAGCGGTTCTTCTTCGAGTCGGTACTGCGGAGAACCGTCCGCCCTAGGATTCGGTCCGTCCGGTTAGCTCATCCGGTACGAGGCGGTAGAACTCGAAGTCCACTTCGCGGAGGGGGCGTTCGAAGATGTCGACCATGGGCATATCGACGTGTTCCAGTCCTTCCAGTGTTTCCGTCTCGATCCCCTCCTGTTCGACATCTTCGAGCCGACCGCTCGCGACTACGCTTTGCCATCCCGCATCCGTCTCGTGATAAGTCACGAACGTCGCCGCGCGGTCGTCAAGTTCTCCCTTCGACCGCTCTACACCGACCGCTAGCCGGAAGTAGAATGTGGTGGTAGGCGCGTCGTACCCGTACGAAACCGGGACTGAATGCGGCGGCGCGTCGCCGGCGGCGAGCGAGAGGACGCCCGTCCCCCCGTTGTCCAGAAACGCGTCCCGTTCCTCGTCCGTCATCGTAACCGGGTTGTCCGCAGCCATGGGTAGTGTCACGACAGGAACAGTAATAAGTGCATGGTCGTGTCGGTCTGACTGCCGCCTCGCCGGGGACACGGGCGCACCCAATCAGACGCTGACAGACAGGAAGACGCGTTCCTGTCTTCAGGCCTCGTCACCGCGCTGGTCTCGGGCGTTGACTGCGAGTACAGGCATATCGGCGTGTCTGATGATCCGTTCTGTCGTGCTTCCCACGAGGAACCGGTTGAGACCGGTCCGACCGGCCGTCCCCATGGCGATCAGATCGATGCCGTTCTCGTCAGCGTACTCAAGAATATCTGCCGCCGGGAATCCACTGACGACCCGTGTGACAGTTTCCACTCCGGATTCGCGTGCTCGTGCCGCAATCCGCTCTGTCACTTTCTCCCCTTGGGACTCCAGGGACTCGATCAGGTCTTTCGGTAGCGTGTATTCGGAGCCGGTTGCGATATTGCTGAGGTTGACGACGTTCAGTGCGTGAACGCGGGCGTCGAACTGCGCCGCAATCTCGCATGCGGGCTCAACTGCGGCCGCTGCAGGTGTGCTTCCGTCCGTCGGGACGAGGATATCGTCGTAGGGAGCGGTGTCGCGACTTCGGTCGGTTGCACGGACAGTGAGAACAGGGACGTCGGCCTGCCGAACGACGCTCTCTGTCACGCTCCCGGCGAGATATCGCCCGACGCCTGTGCGGCCGTGCGTTCCCATCGCAATCAGGTCCACATCGTGGTCGTCGCGGTATGCGCAAATCTCGTCAACTGGATCTCCCTTGCGGATAGTCGTCTGAATCGCTCCGGCGGCGTCCACCGCGTCCGTGATAGCCGCGACTGTTTCTTCGGCGTCGGCCGTCATGCGGTCGAGTGTCTCGTCTTCGAGATCGTCGCCGCTGAACGGCCCGCCTGCTGTTCGCGTGTCGATGACAGCGATGACGTGCAGGCTCGCGCCGAACGCACGGGCCAGCGCTGCCCCGTGCTCGGCGGCCCGGGTCGCGTGTTCGCTGCCGTCAGTCGGGACCAGAATTGAATCGAACATTGCTGTGTTTACGAATTGTTGCTGTCAGTAAATAAACTGTAGTCGCGATTCTCACGCTATTAGAAATCCGGCGGCTGAGATCGGCGTCTCGAATAGTTAGACTGCGTGGCCAGCAGTTCTCGTCGGTACACCTCCCAAAGTATGAGGGGAAGGCGTAACAATCGTACAGTTATTACCAGATTGTGTCAAGATATATTCGTTTGAAACCGATATGAGAGCTGCTACTGACTGTCCCACTGAGGGGCTTCAGCAGACTTTTGTGGACCACCGCCGGTTTGCACCTCTTCCGCCTCGCCCCAGCCACCGGCATCGACTATGCTGAAGAGTTCGCGCCAGTTTTCCTCGTCCGCACTTTCGGGGAGTTGGCCGCGGAGGTCCTGAAAATCGGCGGCCGGGACCGCCGTATGCATCAGGTCAACAACGACGCGTGCGTGGTACGCTGCGTCCGACGGTTCAACCCCTTCTATTTCGGCGACACGGTCGACGAACTCCGTCCAGTCAAACCGCTGCCCGTGGTCGCGGACGGCGCCGGTCATATACCACTTGATTTCCATCGGGAGGGAGGCAGCGAAGTCCGCGGCGTTCTCCGCGGGAATGCGCTGTCCCAGGGGTAGCAGTGTCGCGCGGGTCGCCCGAACGGCCTCACCAGTACCGGGTAGTTCAAGCCTGTGCTGTATCTCGCCGGTGAACTCATCGAAGTCCATGTATTCGTGTTGGTAGTGCAACAATATAGCGTCCGGTGGGACTTCTCACTGGCTGAAAACCAGCGGGCATACGTACTACCGTCCGACGAGTATCGGCCGACTTCGGCGATATAACAGTATCTGTGCCGTATTGTGAACAGCCACTCCCTCTGAGAAGTCCGCTCTACTTTTTTTAGCGTGGGGTTGCATTCGTGATACGTAACCGGATGATCAGACGCGACCTATGACAATCGACCAATTAGAAGAGTACGGACTCGAACAGATGGACGACGAAGCGATTCGGGAATTCCTCGCCACACACTCGACCGGAGTCTTGGGGCTTCCGACGGCGGATGTCCCGTATCTGCTGCCGTTATCGTACGGCTTCGACGACGGAGCCTGCCTCTATTTCACCTATCTCCTCGGCGAATCGAGTCGGAAAGCGGAACTGACTGAGCGAGCCGGCCGTGGCCGGTTTCTCGTCTACGACATCGACACGGCGTTCGAGTGGCAGAGCGTGATGCTTGCCGGCGATATCAGCAGTGTGCCTGAGGACGACTGGTCGGATATCACGGCGATGACACAGAACGCCTGGCGACCCAACACGCTCCAGACGGCCACCACCTCCGGCGGGGTCGCACTCTACGAGTTCGAGATAACGGACCTTGCCGGTATCCGACAGACCGGACTGGCACCCGACTTCCGGGAGAACATCGAACCGTGATTGCCACCGACTTGGGGAGAAAATGGCGGTTTAGCCGTTGTAAATACGATACGCGCCACCTCCGAAAATCGAACGGATCGATATATGGACGGGTTCCCAATACAACAATAGATTATTAGCTTGTGATAATGGTCAGCGGATTGAAATAGGAAGCGGTGCATTCTTTTAGTATGTACGACACGATTGTGGTCGCGACCGACGGCAGTGCTGACGCGAACCGCGCAGCGACACACGCGCTCGAACAGGCCGAGCAACACGGTGCCGAGCTTCACGCCGTCTTTGTTGTCGATACGGACCGACACGCCGAGCCAGCCCTCAGTAGTATGGAACTGGAGACCATCGAAATCGAGGAATGGGGGAACGATGAACTCGCAGAGGTCGCCGAGAGAGGTGACGCGCTCGGCGTCGAGGTCACCACTCGCTGCTGTCACGGGAAACCGTACGTGGAGATCATCAGTTACGCCGACGAGGTCGACGCTGACCTGATCGTGCTCGGATACCACGGCCATTCTCACACGAAAACTGGTCAAATGGGAAGCGTGACCGACCGAGTCGTCCAGAACGCGGGACGACCGGTGCTGGTGGCTACCTGAGAGAGTGACACAGAGACCCTTTCAAACGGGCATACACCGGCGGAACTGTCTCAGAGCACTCACCTCGGCGTAAGAGTCAGGCGCAGCAACGACTGCGACCGAAACCGATTCCAGTGTCACCGTCTGATCTATGATCTGAGCGATGCTCCAACCGACGGCTGACTGGATTAGTCCCGGTCAATCCGCAATGTTGATCGCCGTGCTGGGACTCGCTACGCTCGGAACGCTGGCGCTGTTTTTCGTCGCGGCGGCCAGTACACACCGACGCCGGTCGCGGCCGTACGTTCTGTTGACTGTCGCTATCGGGTTGCTGGTCCTTCGGTCCGTGGTCGGCATCGGGACTGTACTCGGGGCTGTCCCGATGGTAGTACATCACCTCACCGAACACGGGTTCGACTTCCTCATCGCGCTGCTGGTGCTGAGTGCGATCTATTCGGTCGCGCCGCCGAGCGTCCCCGACTGACCGGCGTTTCGACGCTCGCACCACGAACCATTTGGTGTCGTCTAGTGTACTATCTAGTATGTCTGACTATGCACCAGCCCTGACACGCCGGCACTTCATCGTCGGGACCGCGACAGTCGTGTCGCTCTCGGGGTGTCTGGGGACCAGTGAAGAGATGAAACCGGTCGCCATCGAGAGCGGACAGAACTGTGACCAGTGTGGGATGGTCATCGACCAGCACCCGGGTCCAGTCGGCCAAACGTACTATCAGGACAACACGCCCGAGGGGCACGACCCGCCAGCACGGTTCTGCAGTACGACCTGCACGTATCGCCACCGGTTCGCCAAAGAACAGTCGGGGTGGACGCCCGCGGAGACGTTCCTGACCGACTACAGTGCAACCGACTACGATGTCCGGACTGATAGGGGCAAGACCATCATCTCCCGGCACTTGGAGTCAGAGGCGTTCGCTTCGACTGAAGAGCTCACAGTCGTCGCGAATTCGGAGATAGAGGGGTCGATGGGGACCGCCATCGTCCCGTTCAGCGACAGCGCGGACGCCGAGTCGTTCGCCGAGGAGTACGGCGGCCAGACCCTCCCTGCCGAGGACATAACGCGAGAACTGGTGGGCGGGATGTAAGCGGGTTCCCGCGCAGTGAGAACGTCCGATACCCTGTTGTCCCGGTGGCTGGAAAGCCGTACTGAAGACTATGTCCACGGTTACTGAGCAAGTGCGTTCCCACGTCGAGTCCAAACCGGGAGTCCATTTCAACGCGCTTGCGGCAGATCTCGATATCGCGACTGGGCAGGCACAGTATCACCTGCGGAAACTACGCCGCACCGGCGACGTCGTCGCCGAGGAGATTCAGGGCAAGACGCACTATTACAGCCGGGAGTACGATCCCTGGGAGCGACGTGTACTCGCGTTTGCCCGGCGCGAAACTGCGCGGACGCTTCTCCTGCATCTGCTTGAAGCAGAGTCCCTGTCGGCAGACGAACTGACCGACCGGCTGGGAGTCGCCCGGAGTACGGTTTCCTGGCACGTTTCGACACTGGCCGACGCGGGGATACTCGAAAAGTCGTACGGCGAACGGGGGCGTGTCGTCGTGGCCCTGACCGACCCTGACGAGACACGGCGGCTGCTCGCTGCAGTCCGTCCATCGCTCACGGACCGTCTCATCGACCGGTTCACGCGGCTGGTCGACGGCGGACTCGCGGCCGCAACGGACGACGGCTGAAATCAGGCCGCATCCGTCGCAAGCATCGCCCCTACGAACGTGAGTCCCCACCAGAACAGGAGCGAGAGGGCGGCGACCCACGTCGGGACGAACGCTGACCGGCCCGGAACAGCGACGTACAGGACCTGATCGAACACGAGTCCGCGATACGCGCCCGCCGGAGTCATGGCGAGCGCGCCGCCGAGTGTGCCCGTCGTGACGCCGGTGTCGAGCGCTGCAAACACCGCGAGGTCACTGCCGACGGTGAGGACAAGCAGCCCGGCGAGTGCGAGCACGAGTGCTCGGCCCCGGCTTCGGGCGAGCGCCGACAGCAGGAACGCGATAGTCAGGGACGTGAGCGCGTACAGGACCGTCAACGCCACGAACCGGATGAACAGGAACGGCGAGTCGACGCCGCGATGGCTCGCAAACACCGTTGTCTCCGGTCCCGCGGTCGTCGCCACGTTGACGCCCAGCGCCAGCAGCGGGACGACGACAATGGTGAGCAACAGGAGGGCACGACCCGCGTACACCCCCCCGACGTACGACCACGTCGAGAGCGGGTAGGTGTCGAGGATATCGAGTTCACCCCGGACGGCGGGGTCGGCTATCGCGCGATAGCCGACCGCGAAGGCAAGCGTCGGCACGAGTACTTCGACGGCGACGAGCGTATCGACGACGGTTGGAACGTAGCCGCCAGCGGGGCCGCCCCCGGCGTAGGCGAGGCCGAACAGGACAATCCCCGTGACCAGTCCGAGCACGAGATAGGTGCGTGTCCTGACCGCACTCCGGACCTCTCGCACGAAGACCGTCCAGAATCGGTTTCCGTTCATCATGACTGCTCACCCCCCGGAGCGGCGATAGCAGCTCTGTCCTGATCCAGAAGCGCCGTGAACGTCTCGTGGAGCGGCCCCCCGGTCTGTTCCCGCAGGGATTCGACCGACCCGGTCCGAACGAGGCGGCCGGATTCGAGCACTACGAGTCGGTCGGCCGTCGCCTCGACTAGCGGTAGTTCGTGTGAGCAGAGAACCACGGCGCGACCGGCGTCGGCAATCGATTCAATGATATCGAATATCAGCCGACTCATCGCCGGGTCGAGACCGCTTGCCGGTTCGTCGAGCATCACGATGGGTGGGTCACCGGCCAGTGCCTGTGCGATTCCCAGGAGGCGCGTCATCCCCCCGGAGAGCCCGGACACGGGACGGCCGGCCACTTCTTCGAGGCCGACACGTTCCAGGAGCCGGTCCGGGTCGTCGTCGACGAGGTCCGCGTAGAACGCGGCGGTCTCCCGGACGCTAAAGCCCGGCCGGAAGGTCGGCCGCTGTGGCAGGTAGCCCAGCTGGCGTTCGGCCTCAGGCCCGCTGTACGAGACGGTGCCGCTGGTCGGTCGCTCGACGCCCAGAAGCACGCGCAGGAGCGTCGATTTCCCGGACCCGTTCGGGCCGATGAACCCGGTCACGGCGTCGGACGGCACGTCGAGTGACACCTCTGAAACGGCTGTCACGTCGCCGTACTTCTTCGTGACCTCGTCCGCCGTGAGGTACGTCTCGCCAGTCATGCTGCCCCCTCCATCGAGGTCTCGTTTCGAAGATGCCTGACGGCCTCGGGGTTAGCAGGGTCTGTCAGGGGTGCCCTGTCGACGATGCTTCCCCGCCGGAAGCCGGGCGTGGTTCCGCGGAGCGCCCGGAGACCCCGGACACTCGGTGCCGACCTGAGGACGACCGCAGCGTCGGTCTGGTGGAGGCGACGGTCGACGGAGTCGGTAGGCGAGTAGGACTGGACCAACACCGGGCCAGCCCCCCCAGTGAGGTCGTACGCACCGCTCCAGTAGTTCCCCCTGCCTTCGTGCGTGTACACGCGTAGCGGCCCCGGTCCCGAGACCGCGTGACGGTCGTTGGCGATGAAGTCGTTCTCGGTGACGATGTTCGACGGGACGACTGTCGACGCCCGCACACCGATGTCGTTTCCGTAGAGGACGTTGTGCTCGTACAGGGACCGGGCGGCGTTTGTCGACATCGCTTGGTCGGTGTCGACTACCACGTTGTGCGCAATATAGCTCCGGGAGCCGGCTAACATGACGCCGCTGCCGGAGTGGCGCACGTCGTTCCCGACGATGGCGTTCGCCACGGGGTTCGTCATGACGACGACGCCGGCGTACTCCTCCCCCCGGGCGACGTTGTCCGCAACGAGCGACCGGGAGGTGTACATCAGGTGGACGCCGAAGCGATTGTCCCTGAACGTGTTGTTCCGGACAGCGGTCCCGTCGGCCCGGTGGAGGTACACGCCGTCACGCCCACCGTTGAAGACCGAATCCTGCACGACAATCGGCCCGTGCATCCCGATGACGCCCATGAACCCGTCTTGCCAGTCTGCCGTCCCGTTGACCGTGACGTTCTCGACAACCGCACCGGGTGTCCGCCGCAGAACGACGCCGCTAGCGGGCGTTTCGACGCTGAGGTTCGCGACGTACAGTCCGGACGCGTTTCGACCGGTAACGGCGGCATCGCTGTTGCCGTAGGCGGTCGTCACGGTTGCGTCCCAGGCGCTATCGCTGGCGTTCGTGGGGTCGCCGACCGTCGTGTTGCCGACGCCGACGATGTCGAACCCGGTGACACCGACCCGGTCGGAAGTCACTGTCACGACCGTCCCGTTCCCGCCGCCGTCGAGCGTCGCCCCGGGACCGCTGAGGGTGAGCGGCTTGTCTATCGTCACCCGCTCGTCGTAGGTGCCAGCTGGGACAACGACCGTCGTGTTCGGCGGTGCCGCGTCGACGGCTCCCTGTATCGTCTGAGCATCGGTTCCGACTTCGGCCGAAACAGGCCGGTTTCGGCGTTCTCGCGCCGCCTGCACACTGGCATCCGCATCGTTCCGCCGCGGACCGACCTGGTTTCGGATCGCCCCCGCTTGTTCGAGGTCGAACGACTGGGTCTTGAGGGTCTCCCAGTCGATGGTTCGTCCGCCACATTTGTCGGCAAACGCCGCGGCGTCGTCACGGTCGGCGAACGGCACAACCGCCGGACCGGACGGGACCCTCGCCGACCCATCGACGACGTAGTGGGCCTGATTGGCTTCGACCCAGTCCGGCGGTGTGGCGGTCCGGAGGTAATCGTCGTCACCACACCTGACCGGCCTGTCACTGTAGTCGGAAACGTACACCGCGAGCGGATAGCCGAACTGCTGCTCGTGCCCCGGTTCCGTGAGCGCGGTCACAGCCTGGTCGAGGCCGACGTAGCCGACGACGTAGCGGTACTGCGAGTAGAAGACCTCTACTTTCGGGACGCTAATGCTCTGGTTCCGTGCGATCTGTTCGTCGGCCATCGTGATCCCACGTTGGACGGTGTTATCGAACGGTACTGGTTCAGGTCGGGCGCTGCTGATATCGACAGCGAACGACGCGGCGAAAACCAGTGAGCAGAGGACTACCGCGAGTAGCGCGAAGACTTGCACGGTCGTCAGGGCTGGTCGCATCTACCGGCCCTACGACCGATGTCCCATTACAGTGTTTGGTGCGCCTCTCGAAACTGGCGGCGCACCCGCAAGCACGGTCAGCCGCGACAGCCCGAAAACGGGTCTAGCACTGTTCCAAAACGGAGGTTATTGACACACTATTGACATCCTCCTCCGCGTGAACGCGGAGGAATCCCAAGCGTGGGGATATTAAGATCTACAGTCCACCACCTCTGTCTGCGGTTGGAATCCGCAGGAGAGGTCGTACAGGTAGACTGAAGGCTGTGCCAACCAGCCGGTACACCTATCCCCGGACAACTGCCCGGAAGACTCGGAGTTACTTTCATCGTCGCTGTTTATCTCGAGACGGATGTTCTCCGCCCCATTCACATCCGCGTTGAACGCATCATCGTGTTCCTCGCACACGTACAGACCACGTTCAACACGCTGATTCTCATCTGTTTTCCCGCACACGCAACACGTCTTACTGGTATCGCGTTCGTCCACTTCGTTCACTTCGATACCTTCCACTTTCGCCTTGTACGTGAGAATCGAAGTGAGGCGGTCGAACGCCCAGCCGTGCAAGTCGAGGTTGCCGTGCCGACCCCAGTTTTTCGCCTCGCCATCGCCGTCTTCACGCACTCCTTCCAAGTCACCAACATTGATTCGGCCAACCTGTTTCTCAACACACCGCTCAACGATGTGCTTGGCGAGACTGTGGAAGAAGTGGGTGCGGCGTTCACTCCATTTCGCATGGAGTCGGGTTGCTCGCTTGCCGCCTGAGTCGTCGCACTTGGCGATTTCTTTCGGGAAGTAGTACCCGTCTTGTTTCAGACGGTTGCCCGGATACAGGTCGGCTTCTTCGGTACTGTAGGCAACGGCGGCGAAATTGCAGATGCCGAGGTCGATGCCAGCGGTTTCATCACCGGGAGCGTCTGGGGGTTCAATCTCGTCTTTGCAGACGATGTGAAGCTCCCACTGACCTTTCGCACGGTTGTAGACGGCACGCACCTGTTGGACGTTCTCAACAGTCGCGTCAGGCCGGGTTTCGTATTCGACCAGCATATACTCCCACGCTTTCGGGTGTTCTTTGTGATTCGCGCCTTTCGACAGGCGAATCTTGTTGTGTTTCTTGTCGTGCTTGAACCCGTTCTGCTTCCATGTCACGGTGGAACGCGGGTGTTCTTCGTGAACACGGTTGCCGTCTTGGTCGTAGTAGTTGCGTTTGCGGTAGCCCGGCGGGTTCGCACGGTCATCGGACTTGCGTTTCTGATACCACGAGTGAAAGCTTTCAGCAAGCTCCTCAAGAACTCGCTGACTGGACTGGCTATGCAGCCCATTGTATTTGGTGTGGTCTTTCAACTCGCGTTTCAAGTCTTCATGGTCGGGAATCTCGCCGGTTTCGTCCCAGACGTTGCGGGCGTGATAGTTGGCGACGTTCCAGAGTTTGCTGGCACTCCACCCATGCCGGTCGAGCGACTCTGCAACCTGTGAGTGGTTGCAGATTTTCGCTTGGTGGGTGCGGTGAACTTCCAGCATCGTTTGGAACGGCTCTATAAGCGGTTATAACAGTCTAAATTGTAAATGTTGTGGTTAGCGTTGAATATCCAAACGTGGTGTAGCCGGCGGGTTGACCATCGGAGTGTCGGCTTCATCACCCGCCTGTTCGGTCCTCGGTTCCGACTAGCGGTCGGAACACTCGTCCCTCACGGGAAGGCGGGTGTATTCGCCTCGAATCTCTATAAACCCGCACAGGTTTTACCGGTCGGCTACTTGTATCTGCGTTCCGTTTGTTCGAAAGAGTAATGAGTGACAGTCAGGATCAAAACTCCCGGGCCGAGCAGACAGTCTGTCCCTACTGTGGCGTCGGCTGTACGATAGAGTACGCGGGCAACGGCAAAGCAACCGGAACAGCGGGGCCGGTGAATACGAGTGGTGAGGTCTGTCCGAAAGGCGTGGCCGCATTCGACGTAGTTGCGCATGAGGACCGGCTGACGGAGCCGCTTGTCCGTGAGGGCGGTCACTTCGTCACTGCTCCCTGGGAAACTGCCCTGAGTCGCGTCGCTGCTGAACTCTCGGAAATCATCGACCAGCACGGGCCAGACGCCGTCGAGTTCTTCGCGTCATCGAACTGTACGAACGAGGAGAACTACGTCTTCCAGAAGATTGCCCGGATGCTCGGCACCAACAACGTCGACAACTGCGCTCGCCTCTGTCATTCCTCGACGGTCGCCGCGATGAGCGAGCGCCTCGGTGCCGGGGCGATGACGAACACGCTCGATGACCTGGCCGAAACCGACTGTCTACTCGTCACCGGTGCGAATCCAGCCGAACAGCATCCCGTCATTTTCCGGTCGTACTTCTTGCCGGCGATTCGCAACGGAGCCACACTCATCCATATCGACCCGCGCGAGACGGACACGACCGACGCCGCCGACATCCACCTCGACGTCCGTCCCGGATACGACATCCAGCTCCTCAATTCGATGGCCAAAGTCGTTCTCGAGGAGGGACTCGTCGACGAGTCGTTCATCAAGGAGCGAACGACTGGCTATACAGATCTGACAGCACATCTCGACGATGCCGACATCGAATCGGGTGCCGACGCAGCCGGTGTTGCACCGGAAAGCGTCCGGGAGGCGGCCCGAGCATACGCCGAGGCCGATACAGCGGCAATCGTCACCGGAATGGGGATGAGCCAGCACACGTCCGGGACCGACAACGTGCACGCGCTGTTGAACCTCGCGCTGCTGACCGGGAACGTCGGACGGCCGGGCACCGGCGTGAACCCGCTCCGCGGCCAGAACAACGTCCAGGGAGCCGGCGACGTCGGCGCGCTTCCCAACGTGCTCCCCGGCTACGAACCCGTCACCGACCCGGAAGCCCGACAGCGTGTCGCCGACGAGTGGGGCGTCGAGCCGCCGAACGAACCCGGCCTGACGGAGACCACTGCGACACACCAGTTCGGTGACGCCGTCAAGGCTGCGGTCGTGTTCGGCGAGAACCCGGCCGTCACGGAACCGAACGCCAGTTCTGTCAGGGCCGGTTTCGACGAGCTCGATTTCTGTGTCGTCATCGACCTCTTCGAAACGGCGACCGTCGACCACGCCGACGTCGTGCTTCCGGGGAGCAGTTGGGCGGAGAAAGCGGGGACCGTGACCAACACGGACCGGCGAGTGATGCGGATGCGACCGAACGCTGACCTGCCCGGGAACGCCCGCCGTGATCTAGATATCCTCACGGACCTCGGCCGGCGGCTGGTCGGCCAGTCGGATGCGTTCGACTACGACGGCCCGGAAGCGGTGTTCGAGGAGCTGGCGCGGGTCAACCCACTGTACGCCGGCATGAGTTACGACGGTATCAGTGACAGCTACCAGCGGTGGCCGTTCCCGGCGGACGCCGATTCCGGCACCGACGTGCTCCATACGGAGACGTTCGCCTCTGGCGAGCAAACCGCTCCGCTGGTCCCAGTCTCGCCGTCGCCACCGGCCGATGCCGTTGCCGAGAAACAACTCGTTCTCACGACCGGGCGCGCACTCCAGCACTTCAACAGCGGCGCGCTCACTCGGCGGTCGGAGACACTCATGCGGATGCGCGGGGAAGACGTCCTCGAAATCCACCCGGACGATGCCGCCGCTCGGAATATCGAGGACGGCGATACTGTCGTCGTCGAGAGCGAACGCGGCAGCGTGACAGTGCCGGCGGCCGTGACGGCGGCCATTCGACCCGGGGTCGTGTTCTGTACGTTCCACTATCTGGACCCGCTCGCAAACGCCCTGACCGGCGATGCGCTCGACCCCGTCGCCGAGATTCCCGAGTACAAGCATTCGGCGGTGACAGTGCGAAAGGCAGGGTAGAACCAGTGGGAGACCGGTCGTACAGGTGGCCAATTCGAACGGCATGTGAAGCGTTGTCGACGCGCTCTACTCACCAATAAAACAGTTTCTACGTTTCTCAATGCGGTGGATTAGTCGCAATAGTCATTCTTGTCGGATGGGTAGGTAATCGTATGTTGGATAGTCGAAACAGTCGCAAACTCAGTGCAGCAGTCGTACTTTTCCACGGCGTCGTGACTGCGCTCTTCCCGCAGATAAGTGTCAAATTCATCAAAGCCATGATCGGGAAGAACTTCGACAATGCGTCCGAGTTGCAGGTGAAGCCAGCGTATCGCCGGCAGTTGCGCGCGGTTGGCGTTGGTATGGTCGCCGCAGCCGGTACGGATCTCCTGTTGCAGAGTGCTGGGGAGACAGACGACGACCTCCCCGCAGCTGACGGGGGCGACGAGTAACACGGTCAACAATACGGTTAAATCTGGGTAGTCGCGGTCCTAAAGACAGCAATTCAAATCCGCCACACAGCCAGGCCTCGCAACTTCTGTCTAAAGGTACTGCTGTGTACACACTGGCCGTCGCCGAAGCAGGTGTTGGCGGCTGTGACGAAACAGCCGTCAGTGGTCGTGTCCCTCCATCACCATCGGGTGTCCGGTGGCGTACGCGCCCGGGTTCGAATCGAAGGCGTCTCTGCAGGTCTGTGAGCAGAAATAATACGTCGTCCCCTCGTGGGACGCGCTCGATTTCGCCTCGTCGGTCCGCATCCCACACACCGGGTCGCGGTACTGCCCGGGCGAACCGAGGCCGCGGCGGTACACGTACAGGAGAAACCCGGAGAGCGCGAACGCGACGAGGTTGAGGTAAAACGTGTAGTTGAGTTCGAAGTACGTCTGTTCGGTCGCCGTCTCCCCGCCGGCCAGATCCGGGACGATGCCGAAGGCGTCGAACAGCAGTTCCATGAGGAAGCCGGTGAACGCCATCGTCACGAAGAAGACACCGAGGATGTACAGCATGACTTTCCAGCCGTAGTACTTCCGGTAGACGTTCAACACGGGGATCGTGATGAGGTCGGCGTAGACGAACGCGATGACGCCGGCGAAGCTGATGCCGCCGCCCCAGAGTGCGACGGCGAAGGGGACGTTACCCATACTGCCGACGAAGCTGACGACGGCGATGGCGACGCCCATGATCGCGTTCTCGGCGGTTACGAGCAGGCCATCACCCTGGACGAACAGCGTGTTCCACACCCACTGCGGGACGAAGACGATGACGAACCCGGAGACGAGAAAGCCCGCGATGACGTCCTTCCAGATCATCGACCACTCCTTGCGGTACTGGTTCCCGATCTTGTACCAGCCGCCCCAGGACAGTAACTCCTCGCGCCACCCGCCGCGACTGGACGTGGTCTGCAGGTAGGTCTCCATACAGCCCTCCGAGCAGAACTGCAGCGTCTCCCCGCCGTCGGTCGTGAGTGTGTACTCGTCTGTGCCCTCCATCCCGCATGTGGGGTCCTCAGTTGCGCCCGACGCTCGGTCACGCTCGTTGAGCGTCGTACGCACTTCGTCGAACAGGGTCTCGGGGAGTGTGAAGTGGACGATGACGGCCATGACAGCGATGAGGATGAGGCCGCCGAGCAGTTCGGCGACGAGGAACTCCCAGCCCAGCAGAATCAGTATCATCAACCCGAGTTCGACGATGAGGTTCGTCGACGCGAACATGAACGCCAGGAAGTTCACCGCGTGAGCACCTTTCTTGAACAACCCCTTCCCGATGGCGACGGCCCCGAAACTGCACCCACTGCTCGCTGCCCCGAACGCGGTCGCTTTGGTGAGGCCGGCCAGATCACCGTCGCCCAGCACGTCTGCCATTCGCTCTTTCGAGACGTAGACCTGAACGAGACTCGTAATCGTGAGGCCCATGATGATCGCCCACGCGGCTGTCCAGAGGAATCCGACACCGATACGGAGGGCTTCAACCACCCCGTCGATCATCGTGGCCTGCATAACGGTACTATCGTAGGGGTCGTCTTTTGCAGTTTCCCTTAAGATATCGTTCCTATAGCCGGCTTCAGCTGTGGAAACAAAAAATATAGGGGTGCGAATTCATATGAATCTAAGGCGCAACCGCATTGAACTATGACCACGTACGTAACAGTAGAGGCGAACCCACGGAGTGAACATATATGCCTGAAACTACGGACGACACACGGCTGGTCACGATCCTGCTCCTCATCATTGGTGCCTTTGTCATCGTTCCGATGGTCTTCATGGGCTTCGGGATGATGGGGTTCGGGCCGATGATGGGCGGTATGTGGGGCAGTGGAATGTGGGGCGGCGGAACGATGCCGGGCTGGATGTTCGTCGTCGGAATCGTGATGCGACTCCTGTTCCTAGCCGCCATTATCGGCGGTGGTTACCTCGTTTACAGGGCCGTAGTCGGCAGTGAGAATGACACGGACCAAGCGTTCGAAGAACTCAAGCTCGCCTACGCCCGCGGAGAGCTGACTGACGAGGAATACGAACAGCGACGGGCGACACTCGAACGCGATACGGAGTGATTTACCGTCTCTTTTTGATGCCCTCGATAGGCAGCTAGCCTGTCCAGTCGTTGCTATCAGTTCAGTCGTCGCTGTCGACAGTTGCTTCGGTGCCGGCGTCGCGGACCTGCGTCGCTTCACTCTCCACGTTGACCCCTTCCCAGTCGTGGTCTGTGTGGAACCCCTCGCGTTCTTTCGCGCTCTGGGCGACACGGATGAACTCCGCCTTGTCGCGGGCCGCAGCGATGGTGTGCCCGCCACAGTAGGAGAGCCCGGAACGGATGCCGGCACAGAACTCCTCGGCCACGGCACCGACAGAGCCTTTGTACGGTGTCAGCGCTTCGACTCCTTCGTCGGCGCTGACGTTGTTCTGTTTGTCATCACGGTCCTCGGCCGCGGCGGTGGTCGCCATCCCTCGTGATCGCTTGTACCGCGTGCCATCGACTTCGACGACCGCACCAGGGGCCTCCTCCGTGCCGGCAAAGAGGCTCCCGAGCATCACGGTATCTGCCCCGGCCATCAAAGCCTTCACCGCGTCACCGGACGTGCGAATCCCGCCGTCCGCGCAGATAGTGACGTCGAGGTCCTCGGCGGCTGTGGCACAGTCATCGACGGCGGTTAGCTGGGGGACGCCGGCACCCGCCACTTTCCGGGTGGTGCAGTGTGATCCGGGCCCGATGCCGACTTTGACACAGTCGGCCCCGGCGGCGGCGAGGTCTTCGACGCCCGCGGGCGTCGCGACGTTGCCGGCGATGATGTCGGTGTCGGGGAATTCGTCGGCGAGGGTTTCGACGGCATCGAGCGTCCGGTCGAGGTGACCGTGGGCCACGTCGACGACGAGCGCATCGACACCGGCCCCAATCACGGAAGCGCTCCGTGCGACGTAATCTTCGTTGATGCCGACGGCCGCACCGACCTGTTCGTCCGCTGCTTTCACCTGCTTTACCTGCTCGGCCTGTTCTTCGGGCGTAAGGAACCGGTGCAGGACCCCGAACCCGCCCGAACGCGCGAGTTCGATTGCCAGGTCTGTCTCCGTGACGGTGTCCATCGCGGCGGAGACGAGCGGTGTGTTCAGTTCAACGGTCGGAGTAAGGGGTGTCGAGAGGTCGATGTCGCTCCGACTGTCGACCGGTGACCGCTTCGGGACGAGAAGAACGTCGCCGTAACTCAATCCAGTGCGTAAGTCGTTCATACCCCGCTAATCGAGCCCCTCCTAGCACAAAAGCAACTCGGATTAGAGATGCCCCACCGGGTGCGCGGCCATGACTCGTTCCGCGTGGCTCGGTTGCTGTGGTTTTTAGGCCGGGCTAAAAATCGAAGGCTATTTGTTACTTTAGGCTGGGCTAAAATCCATGGCGAAGACAGATCCGGACGAAACGTGGCCGACGCGGAGAGAGTGCGTAAAGTACGGGGCCACGCTGCTGACCGCTGGCTCGCTCGCGGGTTGTTCTGGGGTTTCGAGTGAGGCCACCGAGTCGGGGGAAACCAAGGCAGGACCCGACCGGTCTTTTTCAGGGACGATGGCACCGGTCGGCGAACTCAGACTCGAGTCGAGCCCGGAAACTATCGTCGGCGGGTGGGGATTCGAGGAGGACATCCTGACTGCACTGGGGGAGGCCGACAAACTCATCGCCGCCGAAGGGAACCAGTTCTGGTTTACCGGGTTTTACGACCAGCTTCCCGGCGTAGACGTACCTGATCCCGACTCACTGGAGTTGGTCCGGACAGACGACTGGTCGCTCCGAACGGAGGTGCTCTACGAACTCGACCCGGACCTGTTCGCTACTGACCCGAACCGGTTCATTTCGTACTACGGTGCTGACGAGGGCGATATCTCCGAAATCAACGATTCGATTGGGCCGTTCTTTGGGAACGCCAGCCGCCGCAAGCGCGGCGACGACTGGCCCACCTGGCCCGGTGGTGAGTCCTATCCCTACTACGATATCCCCGAATTCGTCAGCAGGTACGGGGCACTGCTCGGAAAGTCCGAGACAGCCGCTGCTATCAACACTCTCTACGAGCAGGCCCTACAGGAGATGCGGTCGCGCGTTCCGCCGGTGTCCGACCGTCCGACCGTCGGATTGCTCAACGCACAGATAAACCCCGGCAACGAGGGGTTCTTCCGTGCCTACAACCCCAGAACTGAGATCGACAAGGCATACGGGAAAAAACAGTACAGAGATCTCGGCGTTGTCGACGCGTTCGAGGGCGAGTACGGTGGTCAGTCCGGGATTCAGGTCGACTACGAGGCGCTCCTCGACATCGATCCCGACGTGCTGGTGTTCCACTTCGGCATCAATTACCGCGACTGGAACGGCGAGGATGCGCTGAGAAAGACGGTCGAGGGGATGCGCGACAGTTCGCTAGGGCAGGAACTCACCGCCGTCCAGGAGGACGAACTGTACGTCGGCGGGTCAGCCTATCAGGGCCCGATCATCAATCTCTTCCAGACGGAGATGCTTGGAAAACAGCTCTATCCCGACGAGTTCGGGGAGTGGCCGGGCGAGATCACCGCCGGCGAGCTCCCGGCCATTCCCGAGGGCGAACAGCTGTTCGACCGCGATGAACTCGCCGACATCCTCGCCGAATCGAGCGGAGGTACCGACTCACAGTGACGGAGTAACGTGTTGCACCGTTGCTGTCGCTGCTCAAAAACAGTAATCGTGGGTACGCAACTGACGAGCGGGACGTTCCTGTTGAGGCTGTCACCACCTGCTCAGCGGTGCTGAAACAGTGCGCTGACTGACGCGGCACACGCTTCTGCGAGCAGTTACCTACCATCGGTAGCGGCCACGACAGAGATAGCAGTTTCACGCTTTCGTACGCAAGTACGGCCAAACGGGTTTTGGGCTCCTGCGGGAAAGCTGACGGCGGGTGGCAATGGGCACCTTGTGTGCCACCCACTGCAGTCAGAGGCACGGTGGGTTCTGGACCCGAGGTATGGGTTGGGGGAAGTGGCTCAAAGGAGGAAGGGCCCAAAACGGGGACCAGAACCCGTGTCGGTGTAATGCGCCGTTCAGCATATTTTTGTGGTAACTCCTAACAGAGTGGGAATTCCACGCAATACAGTCGTCCACGGGACGCACAACTCAGTCAATCACACGAAAGAATGGTACGTTGCTATGGGGGTGGGAGAAATGGGGTGCAACGTACCATTGGAAGTCGTCGGTTTCGACAACGGATTCCAGCCCGAAGCAATCGTGTGGGCGAATCCAACGCGATTGGACAGGGCCCAGAACCCACCTAGCACCGATACGAGTGTATATAAAGCGTTTGTGAAATCCCCACGCAGTCTGTTGGTTTTATCGCAAGCCACTCATTTCTCACTAACTATTCAACCACGCGCGAGACACATCTGCGTTCCAGCAGCAAAGGAATGGTGGGCAGCCGGGGGGAGTGGCGTGCAACGGCACCATTTGGAGTCGTCAACCACGACGACGGGTTCTAGACCCGGACCGTTTGACGAACGTGATCGGATTCAATGGGGGAGCGGATGCGGGGACCAGAACCCTATCGAATGGCATGTACTTGGTATAAAAAATCGTTGTGACGTTTTATCCCATTTCATTAGCTCTGCGATGACTGAGCTTCCGCAATCGCGGCATCGAGAGGTGGACGATACCCCACACACAGCCAGGGAGGAGCCGTTACAATCACCGATAGCGACCGGCGGTTGCTGGCTGTGGCGTTGCGGAGGACCACGGCACTGGCCGTGTTAACGGAGATCACACGACGGAAACTACCCACTGCCCATGTGTCGTGGGGTCAAGTACAGATCGGACCCGACAGGTAACCCACTGCTAGTCGGGCTGGCATTCATACTGTCGGCTGTAAGTCTGTGAAGCATTTCGCCACCTCGGGGTGGCGAATATCTTGAAATAGTTACAATCGACAGTATCAGGGACACTCACTGCCATCGACGAGCGAGTTCGTATGCAGCAGTAGTCGGCACTGTGATCGTAAGCACTACGAATATGATTTCCTCGACTGTCGGACCGGATTGAGCGATTGCGCTATAGAACACTAATGCGGCGGTAGCGAGGACACCGACTACGGTCGCGACGTACTCGGGGTGTATCCAGCTTTGTCGGGAGGGACTGGAGGACATATGCGATTGGATACTTGCATCTGTGCTAATTCCTGTGGTTTTCCAGATTCCAAATAACCCGAAGGCAAATCGTCTCAGCATCATTGGGCGTGAAGTAATAAACCAGATCCAGCTTTACCGAGGCAAGAGACATAGTCGATGGGAGTCGTCCAGACTGCAAGGAGCCCGGTGCCGATTCGAAACAGTGAGTCATTCGATGATTTCGAGGCCAGTAATCTCAAATCGTGTCCCACCCATCGAGCTCTCGGTTACGCGAATATCCCAGCCATGTGCGTCAGCGACTCGTCTGACGATGTTGAGGCCCAGACCAGTCCCCGATTCGGAAGTCGAGTAGCCAGCCTCAAACACCTTTTCGCGGTCCTCGACGGGGATTCCGGGGCCGTCGTCTTCGATGTAGAATCCGTTGGTGTCATCGAAGATACCGCCGACAACGACAGTGACATCCAGGCCAGCGTGATTGATCGTATTCCTGAACAGATTTTCCAGCAGGTGCTGGAATTGGTCGGTATCCGCTTTTATCAGTGGCTGGGTATCGGCCTCGCAATCGCAGTGCAGTTCGGCCTCATCTGCCGGATCAGATACAAGCTGCCACGCCGCCTCTGCGGCGGCTTCGATGGCAACAGGTTCCAGTGACCCGATTTCCCGTTGCTCCCGCGCTAGCCAGAGGAGGTCCTCTACAATGCGTTCCATCCGTTCAGTCGCTGTCTCGATCACAGCAAGGTGATCGCTCGAATGCGTTTCCTGAACGAGATCCAGCCGACCTCGGATGACGTTTAGCGGGTTCCGCAGGTCGTGGCTGACAGTAGCGGCAAACTGCTCTAGCTGTTCTTTTTGATCCTGCAGTTCCCGTTCACGCTTTTTCCGTTCGGATATATTTCGACCGGTACCGACAAGCCCTATCAGGTTACCGTCCTGATCAGTCAAGCGGTCACCGGTGAACTCGTGGGGAATACGCTTCCCCGATCCAGTAAGGAAGTCCGCTTCGATGGTTGAGTGCCCCGTTGTGAGCGCCTCCTCGATTGCCTCGGCGACTGCGTCCCGTTCGTCTTCCGGAAAAAGACTGCTCGCGTCGAGATTCGTGATTTGCTCGTCAGTGTGTCCGGACACCGTTGCGAATTGTTCATTACAGCGCTGGATTTTGCCCGCAGAATCGAGCACGTAGAATATGTCGGTAAGTGAATCGAGTGCCTGGTCGATAAAGGTCCGCTCTGCACGCAGTTCGTCTCGAATCTTCAGCGAGTGCATGGCGTGCGAGATGCTATCCCCGAGTTCGTCGAGTAACGCCTGTTCGTCCTCACTAAAGGCAAACGAACGGGACGAATAGACGCACAGGAGACCGTACAGAGTGCTATTGTATTCCAGCGGAACCGCAGCGGTGCTTCGATAGCCGCGGTCGAGTGCCTCCTCTCGCCAGACCTCGAACGCCGGATCATCTTGAATATTCTGTGACGTCGCAATACGTCGTTCTCGAACGGCCGTGCCCGCGGGACCTCGTCCGGTGGGGGAGTCGTCCGCAGTGACAACAATAGTATCGAGGGACTCGTCCTCGACGCCGGCCCAGGCCTGTGGCTCGATTCGGTCTGTGTCAGGATCCCGCTCGCCGATCCATGCGAAACGGTAGGGTCATTTGTCTTTAGATAATACTCATAGTAATACTATCAGACCGTGATTTTCGGTCGAATTTCACTCGTAGACCCCATCAACACGCCGAAAACACAACCTTGCAGCGTTCTGTATCGGCTGATTCCACGAGGCACAGCGTCTCGGCTGACAGATTCGGCCTTGCAAATACTACTAGTTATGATTCTAATTTTGAATATTATCCGTGGTGTTCGCTAAAGACGAATGACGGTAGGGTTCGGAGTCGCTAATGATCTCACAGACACGGGTTTTGATTTCCGATAGCGAACTCGCTCGGATGAGCGCCTGGTCGATGCTACTGACGAGCGCGCGAACCCGCTCAAGTTCAGCAGCACGCTGATTGGTGCGGTACTGTTCGACGGCGTTTTCGATACGGTTTGCGAGGAGTTCGTATCGTTCCGTACCGTGCCCTTTCCGGAGATAATCGGTTGCACCGGCGGCGATGGCGTCGCTAGCGACCGCTTCGCTTCCCTCCCCGGTGAAGAGGATAAACGGGAGATCAGGGAACTCCTCACGGACAGCTTTGAGGAGTTCAATACCGTCTTTCCCGGGCATTCGGTAGTCGCTGATAAGACAGTCAACGCGAGTTGTAGCAAGGCAGTCGAGCGCTTCAGCAGCACTTGCGGCAGTTATAACGTTGAGTTTACTGGATTGCTGTTCGAGTATTTCGGTTGCTACATCTAAAAAATTCGGTTCATCATCGACATGCAGCACAGCAATACTCGACATCTCTGGCACAATATCGAATCTACCTAATTTCGGTTCATAAAGTTGCGGACCCAAATCTCAGAATATATACTCCGATACCGGCGGTGCCCGATTTGTGAGTGCCCGATGAACGAATACATGGCATCTGTGCCACCTAAAATCTGATTGGGATCTGCATCAGAAAGCCGGCTGGATCGGACTCAGGATATCACAGATAAGAACTGGTGCGCTCGATTCTTAAAAGCGCGCTGCGTAGGTGTAATAATGGCTTATACAGGTAGTGAGACGTCCGATTGTATTCACGTTCTGTATGTAAACGACGATAGTGACTTTGCTGAGTTGGCGGAGACGAAACTCGTGAATATCTCATCGGGCTTTGAAGTCACAGCTGTCGGGGCTGTGGAGGCTGCGCTCGACTTGCTTGTGACTTCGACTGTCGATTGTGTAGTCACGTCGTACTCGCTGCCGGACGGGACGGGAATTGATCTCTTAGATCGGCTCCAAGCTGAACAATACGAAATACCGACAATACTATTCACTGGCCGGGGAAGCGAGCGAATCGCGAGCGAGGCAACGCAGGCGGGCGTCTCCGATTACATTCCGATCCATGCGGGCGAGAACAGTTTCGAGTTGCTCGGGCGCCGCATACAGACGCTCGTCGAGGCCGCTCGTAAACAAGCGGTCGCCGAACGACTGTCCGACCGCTTCCAGCGAACGCTGGAACGGGCAACTGACGGGATCTACGCCGTCGGCGACGAGTGGCGTATCGAATACATAAACGAGAAGATGGCCAGGCGTGTCGACCGCGACCCCGATGCTATCATCGGTGCCAGTATCTGGGAAGAGTTCCCCTCGATTGTTGGGACGGAACTCGAAGACAAATACCGAACCGCGATGGAGACCGGGGAACCGGTGTCGTTCGAACAGTACCTTGGCGAGCCGTTCGATTACTGGGTCGAAGTGCGAGTGTTCCCGGACGATGACGGTCTCACCGTCTTTTCACGCGAAACAACGGCCGAGCGGGAGCGAGAGTTGGAACTGGAGCGCAGTGAGACAATCCTCGAAAACATCCACGACGCCGTGTTCGTCCTCGACGATGCGGGGACGATCGAATTCGCGAATGCGGCTTCGAAACGGCTGCTCACCGGGGACCAGTCAACGCAGATCGCAGGGCAGCAGTTGGAGACAGTTGTGGGCAACCGTATTTCTACGTCTGATACAGAGCAGTTTACATCTGCGGTCCGCTCGACGCTCAATGACATAGAAGGCGACGGAGGCGTCACGGGATTGTACGACGCGGACCTGCAACTCGATATCACGACCGGGGGCGACAAGCGGACGTTTGACGTCCGCGTTACGCCGTTCCGGAGCAACGAGAGCCGTCAAGTGCTCGTCGTTGCTCGGGACATCACGGAACAAAGCGACGTCAAGCGACAGTTGGAGCGCGAGCGTGACGCGCTCCGGGAACTCCAGACCGTCATGGCAAAGAGTGATGTCTCGGCCGAGACGCGCCTCCAGGAACTGCTCGAACTGGGGTGTCGAACGCTCGGTCTCGAAATCGGAATCGTCTCACGCGTTCAGGGCGACGATTATACAGTCAAGGCATTGCACGCGCCGGATGCCGAAATCGAATCCGGGGATCAGTTCGATGTCGGATCGACGTACTGCGAGGCAGTTATCGGGACAGACTCGGTCTGTTCGTTCGCAGACGCAGTTGCCGATGGGAGAGAA
Source organism: Haloarcula amylolytica JCM 13557 (assembly GCF_000336615.1). Classification (GTDB taxonomy): domain Archaea; phylum Halobacteriota; class Halobacteria; order Halobacteriales; family Haloarculaceae; genus Haloarcula; species Haloarcula amylolytica. The sequence goes on along the minus strand of NZ_AOLW01000035.1, from coordinate 163,950 downwards.
ACCCACCCGGCATATCGTGAGTTCGAGTTAGAGTCGTACATCGGCGTGCCACTCGTCGTCAACGGGACCCGGTACGGGACGGTCAATTTTTCGAGTCCGACGACGCGAGTCGAGCCCTTCGGAGCGCTAGAGCGAACGTTCGTGAAACTGCTCTCAGAGCTCGTGAGTGCCGAGATTTCGCGGGGGCGGGACCACGCCGACCTCCAGCGCCAGGAGTTCCTGTTCGAACACGTGCAGGACATCGCAGACATCGGAGTCTGGGAGTACTTCCCGTCGGCTGGCACCCTCGACTGGTCTGACGGGGTCCGTCGGATTCACGGTGTTGACGACGATTACGACCCGGTGCTCGACGACGCGATCGAGTTCTACCATCCTGACGACAGGGAGACGATTACGCGGGCTGTCGAGCGGGCAATTGCGGACCGAGAACCGTACGATCTCGATCTCCGAATCGTCCGGACTGGCGGTGACGTGCGCGATGTGCGGGCGTGGGGAGAGCGCGTCGACGACACAGAGGACGACGAACCGTTGCTTCGGGGCGTATTTCAGGATATCACGGAGCGAAAAGCCGAGGAGCGCGCACACCGAGAGCTTGCCGAAGAGTACGAGGCACTGCTCAACACCTCCGGTGACGCCATATTCATGCTCGATGTCGATACAGCCGGTGACGAGCTAGCGTTCGAGTTTGCTCGACTCAGTCCCGGCTACGAGTCACAGACCGGACTCACTACCGACGAAGTTCGTGGCCAGACACCACGGGAAGTATTCGGTGCCGAGCGCGGGGCCGAACTCGCAGCGAACTACACTCGCTGTGTCGAACAGCGTGAGCCAATCTCGTATCAGGAAGAGTTGGACATCGCTGACGACGCACGGTTCTGGGATACGAGCCTCGCGCCGGTCATCCTCGAAGACGAAATCGTCCGAATCGTCGGCATCGCCCGCAACGTAACCGAACAGGTCGAGCGGGAACGCGAACTCGAAACGACGAACCAGCGACTCGAATCACTCATCGAGGCGACGCCACTCACCGTCATGGAAATCGACACGGACGGAACTGTCATCCGCTGGAACGACGGGGCCGAGAACATGTTCGGCTGGTCACGGGAGGAGGTGCTCGGCGAGTTCAATCCGATGGTCCCGGACGAGCAGCAGGCTGAATTCGAGTCCCACCGACAGCGCGCACTGAGCGGCGAGCCGATTCGCGGCAAGGAGATACGCCGGGAAACGAAAGGTGGTGAGGTACTGGATCTACTCCTGTCGGTTGCCCCCATCACTGCTCCGGATGGGGAGATAACGAGCATACTGGCCGTTCTGGAGGATATCACTGACCAGAAGCAGTTAGAGTCGAAGCTCCGATCACTGCAGGCGACTGCGCAGCGGCTCAGTGGCGCACAGTCGAGTGCTGAAATCGGCGACATCGCTGTCGAGGCTGCCGTCGATATTCTCGGGTTCGAGCTCACCGGGATCTGGGAGTCTGCCAACCAAGCCGACGAGCTCGTCCCGCTGACGGCGAGTGCGGCCACGAGAGAACTGCTCGGTGAGCTCCCGCGGCTGGAGGCCGGAGAGGCGCTTGCGTGGGAGGCGTTCGAGGCGTCGGAGTTGCGTAAATACGACGATCTCCAGTCCGAAGTAACACTCGGCAAGGCCGACGCACAACTCAGGAGCGGCCTGTTCGTGCCTCTGGGCGAGTTTGGGCTTATCGGCGTCGGAACGACCCAGGAACAGACGTTCTCTGATACAGACGTGGACCTGTTCCAGATACTGGGTGCGACTGTCGAGGCGGCATTCACACGCGCAAGCCGGGAAACCGAACTGCAGCGGCAGAACGAGCGGCTCGACGAATTTGCCAGTGTCGTCGCCCACGACCTCCGGAACCCGCTGTCCATCGCCATCGGGTTTCTCGACATCGTCGAGGAGACAGGCGACCTCAGTTACCTAGAGCGTATCGAGGCGGCACACGACCGCATGGAGCAGTTGATCGACGACCTCCTGACGCTGGCACGCGGCGAGAGCACAGTTACGGACACGAAGCAAATCGATCTCAAAACCGTGACCACGGAGGCGTGGGGATACGTCGACACCGCTGACGCAACGCTGACAGTTGCTGAAGCGGTCCCGACAGTGGCTGGTGACGCCGGCCGGTTGACACAACTGTTCGAGAACCTCTTCAGGAACGCTATCGAGCATGGTGGGGACGCCGTCACCGTCACCGTCACCGTCGGGCAGTTAGACGGCAGTGACGGGTTCTACGTCGCGGACGACGGCGACGGGATTCCGCCGGCAAAGCGTGAGGAAGTACTGGAACACGGCGTGACGTCTACCAAAGGAGGCACTGGCTTCGGACTCTCTATCGTAGAGGACATCGCCAAAGCGCACGGCTGGACCGTCCGTGTGACGGAGAGCACTGCTGGCGGGGCACAGTTCGAGTTCCGCTACTGAGGGAAGCGGTGGTCGTGGTTTCTCGGCATCGACAGTGGTGGAACCCGTGATGGAACCGACAGAACCAGTGCTACGGCCAGAGCCCACGCGCTTCGTGGGCCTCCGCGATACGGGACAGGGCGACGATGTACGCCGCATCGCGCCACGTAATGTCGCGGTTTTCGAACTCCGTCCGGACGGCGTCCCAGGCCGCCCGCATCTCTTCGTCGAGTTCGTCGTTCACGCGCTCGAGTGACCACGACCGACGGTTGATGTCCTGTAGCCACTCGAAGTAGCTCACCGTGACGCCACCGGCGTTCGCCAGGATATCCGGAATCACCATGACATCTCGGTCAGCGAGGATGGAGTCAGCGGTGGACGTGGTCGGGCCGTTTGCCCCTTCCACGACGAAATCCGCGGCGATGTCGTCCGCGTTGGCCTCGGTGATGACGTTCCCGAGTGCGGCCGGGATGAGGACGTCGACGTCCAGCGTCAGCAGCTCGTCGTTGGAAATCACGGTGTCGGCGTACTCGGTGACTGCTTCCGGTTCCTCGTCGTGTGACGGTACTGACGCCGTATCGATTCCGGCGGGGTCGTACATTGCTCCGTTCACGTCGCTGATCGCGACGACAGTCGCGCCCCGTTCGTCGAGTAACCGTGCTGCGTTCGCACCGACACTGCCGTAGCCCTGTACTGCGACCGTGGTCTCTGACAGCGGCTGGTCGTAGTACTCACAGACCAACTGTGTGATAATCGCGACGCTCCGACCGGGCGCGTCTTCACGCCCTTCGCTCCCACCGACAATCGGGGGCTTCCCAGTGACAACACCGGGAATTGTCTCGCCTTCCTGCATGGAGTAGGCGTCCATCAGCCAGGCCATCGTCTGTGGGTCCGTTCCCATGTCCGGGGCGGGAATGTCCAGATTCGGGCCGATGACTTTGCGGAGTTCCTGTGCGAACCGGCGGGTGAGCCGTTCTTTTTCGTCTCGGCTCAGCGTTTTCGGATTGACCGCGATACCGCCTTTCGCGCCGCCGAAGGGGAGGTCCATCACCGCGCATTTCCAGGTCATCCAGATCCCGAGGCCGACGCATTCGTCCCTCGTCACGTCGGGGTGATAGCGAAGCCCGCCTTTGTACGGTCCCCTGACGCTATCGTGCTGGGCTCGATATCCAGTGAACACGTCGACTGTGCCATCGTCGCGCTCAATCGGAACGGTGACTTCGTGGACGTTTCGCGGGTGGTTCAGTCGCTCGACGATGTTCGGGTCGATATCGAGGTGGTCCGCGGCTCGGTGGAGTTGTAGACGGGCTGTTTCGAGCGCTGATTCTGGCTCGGGCGGCGTCGGCGAGTCTTCCGAAGGAGAAGCGGAGCTCAGTTCCGATCCCATCGTTATTCCAGCGGTGTCAGTCGGTTTCGCATTTCACCGCCACAGTCCTGACAGTTCTCCGGTTGGCTCTCTGCAGTGATGACTTTGCCACACGCAAAGCACTCGTACGGTGTCTCCTCGTCGTGGTCTTGCTCTACATCTCTCATGTGTATTCACGAGTGACGGTGTCCGACCGTCAGTACTCGATTAAGGAATAGAAGGACATCAAAGGAATATTCAGAGGTTAAACAAAGAAGCAGGAGTTGATTAGGTTGTTTATTATTGAACCCCGTTCACGACTCCAGACCCGAGACACTCCGGTCTTCGAACAATGTGGTGAACAGCTTCCGCTGGACAGTCCGAACGTGCTGGTAGAACGCCGGCGGAGAGATTTCAAGCATCGTCGCGATGTCCTCGCCGGACTTCGTGCGCGGTGACTCGAAGTAGCCGCTGTAATAGGCGGTCTGAATCACTTCTAGCTGGCGCTCCGTGAGGTCCATGAGGAACTCCGAACTCCGGTCCTGCTCGATACCCCGTTCGAGCGTCTCCTTGCGCTTGAGTTCGACACCGGAGAACGTGCTGTCGACCAACTGCGCGATGTTTCGAACGTCGACGCTCTGTGGCACATCGACGACGAGTGTCGTCCCGTCCGGATCGGCGGTCGCTTCCCGGAAGATAGCACCGTGGTCGGCCAGTTCTAAGGCGAGGAACGGCTGTGACAACTCCAGCCGCAGGACGCCGCGCTCGGTGTCGTCGTCACTGATCTGTGTCACGTCGTCAATCGACGTCATCTCCGCCGCAGCCGCCGCGACCGTTTCCACGTCAGCGTCTTCGACCGTGACGAACACGCTGTTACCAGCCGGCGCGTGCTGGATGCCGCCCTCGTAGGAGAGGGTACACCCCGCCGACCGGGCGAGTCGCGACAGGAGGAACCGCTCGTCATCGATGCCAAACTCGACGCGGGTCACCGACGTCGTGAGCAACGCGTGTTTCCGTTCGATGGCGCTGAGTGCCGAGGCGATCGTCTCGCCGAGTTCGCGCAACACTGTGCGCGTTGTCTCGTCGAACGCGTCTTTCGTGTCCGCGTAGATGGTGAGAATGCCGTGCCTGAGATCGTTGTACACCAGCGGGATGCTCAACACCGAGAGGAAGTCGCGCGTGAGCGCGTCCGACCGCCACGGCGCGTTCCGGAGGTCGGCGGCGACGTTAGGGATCATCGTCACTTCACCGGTCGCAGCCGTCTGGCCGGCGGGCTCGGTCTCGGAGTCCGCGACGGCGATTGATTGACTGTCGAGATACCCCTGTTCGTTGCCGGCCCACGCTCGCGGTTCGACGGTATTACCGCCCGGATCGACGCTCCCGATCCACGCGAACTTGAATCGGTCCGTGTCAGTCAGCCGTTCGCAGACAGTGTGGTTGATCTCTTCCTGAGTTTCGGCGCTGACGATCGTCTGGTCTATCTCCCGAATCGTGTTGTTGATGTGATTCAGGGCGGTCAGTTGCTCGTTTTGCCGCTGGAGTTCGCGGTCCTGTTCCCGGAGCTGAGACTCTCGGACGACCCGGTCGAGGGCAGCCTCGGCGGTCGCTGCGAGCAGGTCGGTGAGTTCCTGTGTGACGTCGTCGAACACCCCGACGGCTGGCGAGCCGCTGACGAACACGCCGTGGTTGCCCAGCGGAATGAACATGACGCTCCGGAGGTCGGTCGCCCGGTTTTCCAGTCGGTCCGACGTGTGGACGTCGTCGAACACGAGTGTCTCATCGTTGACGAAGCTGTGGCTCGGAAGCGTGTCGTCGTTCGTGCGGACGGCCGGCAGCGGCCCGTGGTGGTCGGTCATCGCCTGTGACTGTGTGACAGGCTGGAGTTCGTTCGTCTCGACGTCGTGCAGGTAGATGGCACTCGCGGAGACGTCGAACACACTGAGCACGTCGTCGACGATGTGGTGGGCGATCTCCTGATCGGTCTCCGTGTAGAGGAACTTCCGTGCGGTTTCCTGCAGCGTCGCCAGCGCTTCCTCGCGCTGTTTCCGTTTCGTGATGTCCCGGCAGCTGTACAGCAGTGTCCCGCCCTGAATCGCGACTTCGCGGACGTTGACCAGCAGCGTGTGCTCGTGGCCGGCTTTGTCGGTGACGGTACACTCGATGTTCTTGAGCACACCCTTTTCGGCGAGTTCAGCACGGTCGAACAGGTCCTCGCCGAGGAGCGTGTCGATAGTTTCCTGCTCGCGGATCTCGTCGTCGGTGTAGCCGAAGATGAAGTGGACGTTCGGGCAGACGTAGGTGTACTCCCCGTCCTCGTTCGTCATGAGGACGGTGTCGGTCATGTTGCTGAGCGTGACCCGGTGGAGTTCCTCGGACTGGCGGAGGTCACGGTCGAGGGTGACCTGCTCCGTGATGTCTATCCCTTCGATCACGATCGAGGTGACGTCGCCGAAGTCGTTCTCGACCGGCCGAACCGAAAGCTCGATAACGCGGTCCGTGGCCGTGGTCGGCCGGTGAACGACTGCGTTACCGAACTGCCCGTCGCGTGCGGCCTCCACGAGCTGCCGGATGTCGCGTTCGGTCGCCTCGGACTGTGCCCACCACGGCAGCGTCCAGAACAGATCACCAATGACCCCGTCAACTGCCTCGTCGATCATCGCCCGTCCCGTCTGATTCACACGGGCGAGCGAGCCATCCGGGTCGAGGACCCAGGTGGCCGTCTGTGTGTCGTGAAAGACGGCGTCGAACTGCCGCGCCCGTTCGCGCTGTGTGATCGCTCGCCGAGCGGACTGGAGCGCGTTCCCAGTTCGCTCAACTAACTCGTCTATTCGCAGGCCGTCTGCTCCGGTCAGTGGGACGTAGTCGGAAACGCCGGCCTGGATTGCCTCGCTCGCCAGGGCCTCGCTGCCGTCCGTGGTTCCGAGGACAACCGGGAGGTCCGGAGCCGAATCCCGGAGCTGTCGGACCAGATCAGTGCCACTCCCGTCGTCGAGTGTCTCGCCCGTGACGAGACAGTCGACCGAGCGCTCCCGAACGGTATCCAGGGCGTCCGATGTCGTCGCAACGGTGCGAACAGCGGCCTCGGTGCTGGCGCTGAGAGCCGCTGTGAACGGCTCGGTCCAGGCCGTCGAACCGACAACGAGAACCCGGGCCGTATCGAGGGGCGTCTCGCTGACGCTCATCTGCGTCTCCCGGGCACAAAGCTATCACTGTGACCGGTGGCGCCACGCGTGGCCGCTCGTTCGAGTTGTCGCCACCCGTCGGGAACGGGGTGTTTCGGTTGCCGTGTTCTGTATGGTGGGTTCAATAGTAAACACCTGGTGTCTGGTGGACTTCGTTGCTAAACAATTTAGTATTTGCTTATTCCCGCGGTCGTTCCGATAGAGTGCCATCGGTCGACGGCCGGTACTCGGGGAGACACATGACGGACATCACACAGACGCTGACACGGTCGGTCCCTGCCCGTCGTTCGGGCAGTCGCGAGACAATAGCTCCCGCCGATTCAGCTCAGCTATGATGGATGTACAACGTCGCTTGACGGAGAAGAGAGCTATCAGGCACGTCGAAGCGCCGACGTCGATGCCAGTGTTCCGTTCCGTGACGCGGGTCTGGCACTTCCCCAGCGGAGACGTCCTGCTCGAACGTGCCGAACGTCGTGACTGTCTGATCCCGGACGTCGACCGGGTCGACGTTCCAGTACGTGGAACGGAACAGGTTGCGGATGCTGTGGCACTCGATACGAACACCGCTGTTCGGGTGACGGACAATACAGGAAACGTAGTTGTGTCAGAATTTGATAAGAATGTGAAGATAGGATAAGAGATTCGGATTCAAGCGCGGTTGTAAGCCCCTCTTTTAGTTCCTACTATATCGAATGATATAGTAATTTTCCTGGTAGAAATAGATAGCTTTTGGTATCTCGATGAATCCCGTGGATATATGTCTGATGTAAATCCGTACCAGAGTCTACGGACACAGATAGATGCAGCAGCACAATATTTAGACATTTCAGAGGGACAGCTGGAACGGCTGAAAACTCCCGAGCGGATACTGGAAACGAACCTGTCTGTCGAGATGGACGACGGGTCGGTCGAGGTGTTCCGTGCGTACCGGTCACAGTTCAACGGTGACCGCGGCCCGTACAAGGGCGGAATCCGCTATCACCCGCAGGTGGACCGGGACGAGGTCAAGGCGCTCTCCGGGTGGATGGTCTACAAGACGGCGACGGGCGATATCCCGCTCGGCGGCGGGAAAGGCGGCATCGTCATCGACCCGAGCAACTATTCCGAGAGCGAACTCGAACGGGTCACGCGCTCGTTCGCGAAGGAACTGACGCCACTGATTGGGGCCGACCGCGACGTGCCCGCACCTGACGTCAACACGGGCCAGCGCGAGATGAACTGGATCAAGGACACCTACGAGACACTCGAAAACACGACCGAACCCGGCGTCATCACCGGGAAGGACCTCGCAAGCGGTGGCAGCGAAGGCCGCGTCGAAGCGACCGGGCGTTCGACGGTCGTCGCAGCGCGTGAAGCCTTCGAGTATCTCGACAAGGACCTCGAAGGCGCGACGGTCGCGGTCCAGGGCTACGGGAACGCCGGCTGGATCGCGGCGAAACTCATTCACCAGATGGGTGCCAACGTCGTCGCCGTGTCCGATTCGAGCGGGGCTATCTACAGCGAAGCGTCGTTCGACCCCGTCGCAGTCAAGGACTACAAACGCGAAACCGGGAGCGTCGTCGGCTATCCGGACGCAGCGGAGGAACTCACGAACGAGGAACTGCTCACGCTCGACGTCGACCTGTTGATCCCGGCCGCACTCGAGAACGCCATCGACGAGTCCCTGGCACATGACATCTCCGCCGATGTCATCTCTGAGGCCGCCAACGGCCCGATTACCCCCGCAGCGGACGACGTTCTCAGCGACCGCGAGACGCTGGTCATTCCAGATATCCTCGCGAACGCAGGCGGCGTCATCGTGTCGTACTTCGAGTGGGTCCAGAACCGACAGCGCTTCTACTGGTCCGAAGAGCGCGTGAACGAGGAACTGGATTCGATCATCGTCGAGCAGTTCGGGAACCTCGTCGACGCCTACGAGGAACGGAACCTCCCGTCGCTCCGGACCGCCGCGTACGTCGTCGCACTCCAGCGGGTCATGAACGCCGGCGAGCAGAGCGGCACCTGGCCATAAAGTCTCAGACACGGCCAGTCACGCGTCGCTGACGGGTCCGAGAGCGCTCTGTCACCAAACGACACGATATTAAGGCCGTCCAGCGACGAGGGGCACTATGCCAACCGACCGCGTCACCGTCTCTCTCGACGAGGAGACCAAGGAGACGTTAGAGGGGCTGACCGACCGAACTGGGGAAAGTCAAAGCCAACTGATCCGCGAGGCAATCGCGTTCTACGCGGCGAACTTCGACTCGGCGCACGCGAGCGACAGCGACCACCTCCAGACGTACTACGAGATGCTCTCGACGGGCGAACATGTGCTTCTGGACATCGACTTGCTGCACGCACTCCTGAGCCAGTTTAGTGATCCAGCACAACGTGACGAGGGGGTTCTCGAAATGATCGATCAGGTAGCCCAATACCACGCCCAGGAGTACGCCGAGCGGTTCGATTCGCTCGAAGACGTTCTCGAATGGCTCTCGCTGTGTGGGTTCCTGACCGTTCGACGGGACGAAAAAGGGAGTTTCCACGTTGTTTTCCCATCCGAGTCGGTGCGATGGTTGATGATCCGGTTCATCCGCGGTAGCATCACCGACCTCCCGTTCGAAATCGAAATCGAAGAGAGCGTTTCGAAAGTACTGTTGCGAGAGCGGGAACCGTGAATACCCCCCGCCCGGGACGCAAACCGACTCGAATCCGGTGGTGGAGTGTTGCATACTTGTTCACACATCTAGTGACGCGTACACAGAGTTCATACGACCGATGTTCCGGTCACACACAGGTCTTAACAATGTTTTTGATTACCTGCTGGGACCGTGACAGTGGCTATCAAAACCAACAATCATGAGCATTACAAAACGACTCAAAGCCGTCGGCCCGGGAGCGATGGTCGCCGCCGCGTTCATCGGCCCAGGCACGGTCACGACTGCGAGCGTCACCGGGGCGGAGTTCGGCTACGCGCTTCTGTGGACAATGGTCTTCTCGATCGTTGCGACGATCGTTCTCCAGGAGATGAGTGCCCGACTGGGCCTCGTCTCGGGCGAAGGACTCGGTGAAGCACTCCGGGAGCGGTTCGACAATCAGATCGTCGAATACGTGAGTATGTTCCTCGTTGTCGGCGCGATCGGCGTCGGGACCGCCGCCTACGAGGCCGGAAACATCCTCGGCGGTGCCGCAGGGCTCGCGACAATCACGGGTATCGACTCGACGGTGTGGGGCGTCGTGATGGGACTCGTCGCCGGACTCCTGCTCTACACTGGGCGCTATAAGCTGATCGAACGAGCGCTCATTGGGCTGGTCGCCGTGATGGCGGTCTCGTTCGTGGCGTCGGCGATCCTCATCGGTCCCGATCCCGGTGCGATTGCGATGGGGTTCGTCCCCGGTATCCCCTCGGGGTCGCTGTACCTCATCACCGGCCTCATCGGCACGACCATCGTCGGGTACAACCTGTTCCTGCACGCGAGTAACGTTCAGGAGCGGTGGAGCGGTCCCGAGGATATCGGCCACTCGCGTATCGACACGGTGCTGTCTATCGTCGCAGGCGGCGTCATCACGATTACGATCATGGTGACCGCGGCCGCAGCGTTCGAGCCCGGAACGCAGATCAGCGATATCGGCCGGATGGCCGAACAGCTCCGACCCATCGCCGGGCCGTACGCCGAACTGTTCTTCAGCATCGGCATCTTCGCCGCTGGGTTCACGAGCGCAACGACAGCACCGCTTGCGGGCGCGTGGGCGACCACAGGTGCGTTAGGCTGGGATTCAGATATGCAGAGCACACAGTTCCGTGCCGTCTGGGGGACCATCCTCGGTGTCGGAGTGCTTTCGGTGTTGCTGGGTGGCAGTCCCGTCCAGATCATCGTGTTCGCACAGGTGGTCAACGGGATTTTATTGCCGATCGTCGCGGTGTTCCTGATATACGCGATGAACCAGCGGGACCTCCTCGGTGAGTACACGAACGGGTCGATAGCGAACGCCCTCGGCGCTATCGTGACGCTCATCGTCGTGTGGCTCGGGGTTCGGACGCTGCTCAGCGTCGCGGGGGTACTGTAGATGGGAGATCGGAGAATCGGTGTCGACGTCGGTGGAACCTTCACCGACGTGACGCTGTCGCTCGACGGCACGCTCGTGACCGCGAAAGTCCCGAGCACCGAAGACCAGAGCGAGGGCGTAATCGCCGGGATCGAGAAGGCCTGCGAAGCGGCCGACATCGACCCGGAGAGCGTGACCGAGTTCTCTCACGCGATGACCGTCTCGGTCAACGCACTCCTCGAAGAGGACGGCGCAAAGACCGCGCTCGTCACGACCGAAGGGTTCCGGGACGTGCTGGAAATCGGCCGTCAGGACCGCCCGTCGCTGTACGACCTGTCCGCGGAAAAGCCGACACCGCTGGTTCCCAGACGCCGACGCTTCGAAGTGTCCGAACGGACGACCACCGACGGTATCGAACAGCCCGTCGACGAGGCCGAAGTCCGGGCAATCGCCGCGCAGTTACGCGAGATAGATGTCGAATCCGTCGCCGTCTCGCTGCTGCACGCGTACGCGCACCCCGAAAACGAACAGCACGTCGCAGACATCCTGCGGGACGAACTCGACGTTCCGGTCTCGGCTTCCCACGAAGTCCTCGCCGAGTTCCGCGAGTACGAACGAACCTCGACGACGGCCGTCGACGCGTACGTACGGCCGGCGATCGACCACTACGTCAGTCACCTCACCGACCGTACTCGGGAGCTTGGAGTCCCACAGCCCCGTATCATGCAGGCCAACGGCGGCATCACCGACGCCGATACCGTCAGGCGGAACGCCGTGACGACGGTTCTCTCGGGCCCTGCCGCCGGCGTCGTGGGGGCAGGGTCGATGGCGGCCGACGAACAGGACGGGCTGGTCACGTTCGATATGGGCGGGACCTCTAGCGACGTGAGTCTCGTCCGCGACGGCGAGGCCGAACGGACCACGGAGGGCGTCATCAACGAGCGGCCGATCAAGACGCCGATGGTCGACGTCGAGACAGTCGGCGCAGGTGGCGGGTCCACCGCCTGGGTCGACGCCGGGGGCGCACTCCGCATCGGGCCACGCTCCGCCGGAGCGAACCCCGGCCCGGCCTGCTACGGGAAGGGCGGCACTGAGCCGACCGTCACCGACGCGAACCTCGTGCTGGGCTACATCGGAGAAAGCACCAGTCTGGGTGGCGAACTGTCGCTCGATGCGGATGCGGCGTACAACGCGCTTGCGAACCTCGCCGACGAGGCGGGTCTCGACAGCCCACTGGAAGCCGCCCGTGGCGTCTATCGCGTCGCGAACGCGAACATGACCAGGGCGATCCGCTCTGTGACCGTCGAGCGCGGGTACGACCCGCGGAAGTTCGGGCTCGCTGCGTTCGGGGGTGCCGGGCCGATGCACGCGGCGTCCATCGCGGACAGCCTCGATATCGACCGGGTCGTGATTCCGCGCGCCTCAGGCGTGCTGTCGGCATACGGCCTGCTCGCAGCCGACGAGAAGCGCGACGCGGTGCGGACGTATCAGCGGTCACTCGACGCGGTCGACCCCGACGATGTCGACGCCGTCTACGAAGAATTATCCGAAGAACTGCTGGCTGAAGTCAGCGACCGCGAGGCGGCGACAGTGCGACACTCCGCTGACCTCCGGTACGCCGGCCAGAGCTTCGAACTCACCGTGGACGTCGACCGGCCGTTCGACAACGCAGACGCCCGCGAGCGCTTCGGAGCAGCCCACGAGTCCGCGTACGGCTATCGAGCGGGCGAGTCCGTCGAACTGGTGAACTGTCGCGTGACGACGACCGTCGAACGGAACGCGCCGCCGGTCGAGTACGATGCCGGTGGCGACCCACGGAAGGGGTCCCGCGAGGCGGTGTTCGCCGGCGATGTCCGCGAAACCCCGGTTTACGAGCGAACGAAACTGCCACCACAGGACGAAATCGACGGCCCCGCGATTGTCGAGGGCGATGAGAGCACAATCGTCATCCCACCGGCCTGGAACGTCCGGGTTCGCGATGACGGGACGCTGACAGCAGAGGTGAGCGACGAATGAACGACGAAGCTACCACACCGAGTGACGAACAGGAGGTGATCGACCCCGTAACGCTGGAGATCCTCAGGAACCAACTGGAGAGCGTTGCAACCGAGATGGGACATGTGCTCATCCGCGGGGCGTACTCCCCGAACATCAAGGAGCGACAGGACTGTTCGACGGCGCTCTTTGACGCGTCCGGTCGGATGATCGCACAGGCGGAACACATCCCGGTACACCTCGGTGCGATGCCCGACGCGGTGGATATCGTTCTCCAGAAGGACCCGAAGCCGGGCGACGTCTTCATCGTCAACGACCCGTTCGCCGGTGGGACACACCTCCCGGACATCACGCTGGTCTCGACGATAGCACCCAGCGACGAGGTGATCGGGTACGCCGTCTCGCGAGCCCATCACGCCGACGTGGGCGGGAGTTCACCGGGGAGCATGCCACCGGGCGCACAGGAGATTTACGAGGAAGGCCTCCGATTGCCGGCGGTTCGACTCGTCGACGGCGGCGAGCCCAACGAGGCGGTTCACGACCTCATCCGTGCCAACGTCCGGACGCCGGACGAGCGCGAGGCGGACCTCCGAGCCCAGCGCGCCGCGAACGCCCGGGCCGAGGAACGCATCGGTGAACTACTGGCAGAACACGGGCCGACCCTGCTCGACGCGTTCGATGCCGTCATCGAGTACTCCCGCGAGCGGGTCGAGGCTGAACTCGACGCGCTCCCGGACGGGACGTATCGAGCGCAGGATATCCTCGAAGGCGACGGCGTGACCGACGATGACATCCCGATCGAGGTGGCCGTTACCATCGATGGGGCCTCGATAGCTGTCGACTTCGCCGGGACTGCCGAGCAGGTGACAGGCAACCTGAACGCGCCGCTCTCGGTCGCGAAGAGCGCGGTCTACTTCGTCGTTCGAGCGATCACCGACCCGGAGATTCCGCCGAACCACGGCTGTTACGAGCCGGTGTCCGTGTCCGCACCCGAAGGGTCAGTGCTCAACCCGGACGCGCCAGCGGCGGTCGTCGGTGGCAACGTCGAGACGAGCCAGCGCGTCATGGATGTCACGCTGGCGGCGCTCGCCACGGCCGTCCCCGACAGGGTTCCCGCCGGTGGGCAGGGAACGATGAACAACCTCATCATCGGCGACCGAACCGGCGATTTCACGTATTACGAGACGATCGGCGGCGGGTTCGGTGCCCGGCCCCATAAGGACGGGATGGACGGCGTGCAGGTCGGAATGACGAACACGCTCAACACGCCCGTCGAAGCGATGGAGACCGAGTATCCGCTCCGGGTCGAGCGGTACGCGCTGCGTCCGTCGAGCGGCGGCGACGGCCGATACCGTGGCGGCCTGGGCCTCGAACGAACCGTCACCGTCGAGACAGACGCCACCGTGTCCCTACTGACGGAGCGCCGGCGGACGGCCCCCGCTGGAATCGACGGCGGCGAAGACGGCGCGACAGGGGAGAATCTGGTCGACGGCGAGCCGGTCCCTGCGAAGGCCTCCGTTGACGTCAAGGCTGGGACGACTGTCTCCGTCCGAACGCCTGGTGGCGGCGGGCACGGTGAGCCGGCAGAGCGGGACCCGGAAGCCAGGGACCGTGACCGACGCGACGGAAAGGTAGACGACGAGTGACGCTGGTTCGGTCGCTCCCTACCAGAACGCGACCGACCCGTGAAGTGGGTATTGCGCGTGCCACACTCATATGCGGGCGACACTGGTGTACCTCCCACAGTGCAAGCTGACCGTCCACTCGGTCTGAAACGCGTCGTGAAGGGGTGCCACCGACGGTTAGCTATCTGCCGTGCCGATTGCTTTCTGTACACCGAGCCAGTTCGTGATGGAGCCGTCGGGACCGGTGAGTGGCACTATCGTCACTCGGTTTTTGAAGCGTGTGCCATCCGCCCGGTAGTTCCATAGTTCGACGGTCCGCTGTTCCCAGATGTCGATCCCCTCCTGAAGTGTCGCGACCGACTCTGGGTCCGTTGCCGGCCCTTGCAGGAGGCGGAGATTCTCGCCGCGGAGTGCGGTCAGCGAGTAGCCCGACATTTCTCTGAACGTCTGTGTCGCATATCTGAGCGGATTATCTTGGTATGCAGGCCCGGTGAGTGTCAGGCCCATCGGTGCCGTCCCAAGTCGCACCATTTTCGCGATAATCTCTCGCTCGAAGGGCGTCACAGAGCCGAGCTTGAGCGTATCGAGGTTCTGAAGAATGTCTGCCGGCGACTCGTCGGCAGGGTGTGGATCGACAGTCCGGAGCTGGTGTGTTTCGACAAGGCCCGGAAGCCGCTGGCGAAACCGCTCCTCGTCGAGCAACATGGTTTCGATAAGTACGTCCCTCAGTTCGGCCATGATCGCAGTCGCCAGTTCTAGCTGCCGGGAACACAAACTCCCGTCGATATCCGGGTTTGTAGCCGATCAGCCGTGCCATTCATGCTGGTATAGCCCCTGTTTCAGAGACACACGGCACCTACGATATCAATGTCTGAAGACGAGCATCCGGTGACTGGCCTTCCAACGTCCAGCGAGACATACAGCCCTGGTGATGCTGTTGCCCTCCAGGTCGATGCGCTAAAAACGAACGACGACCCGTTTGAGAACGCGGGTATTATGACGGCGTACAACTTCGCCTCCCCAGCCAACCGCCGCTCGACTGGGCCACTGGACCGATTTATAGCCATGGTCGAGTCACCGCAGTACCGCCCGATAATCGACTTCGGAGAGGCTGTGCGAGGCTCTGTCGAGCGAAACGAAAACTACGCTGAACAGCGGGTGACGATTACGGGGCCGGATGGACGAACGACCACGTACGAGTTCGGTCTATCAGTGCAGTCCGTCGGCGAGTTCCGGGGCTGCTGGCAGACCGACCGTGTGGGAGTGGTCTGAGCTCACCTAACGAGAGGACCTAGCGTTACAGAACATCGTGAACTGCGCTTCAGTGGTTAATCGCCCCCCAATTCCGGGTGTTCAGCCGTTTCGATGTGACAGTCGTACGCCCCCATGCAGGGATTTTCGCATCCATGTCTCCCAGCGTTGGCAAGAGTATGCACCCAGAGTTGGGCTGAATAACCTTGTATCGATGGTTATTTTCTATAGTTTTGTAGTATACGTATATAAATAGCTATTTTTATATTTGTGTCCGGGCTTTTAAAGGTTTTTCCACCTATTTCGGTTTAGATATTCGAGGACGTCGGGCCTTGTCACCAATGAGTGAGTATATCTGGTTCGGTGGACTCGAATGGTGCCTGTGATTCCGAATCACAGTGAGGTCCGGGGTACTTACCCGCTATCGCCGAGCGGTGCGCTCAGTCACTATCTGCCGGCGCAGCCATATTACTCGGTGTCTGGCTGTCAGCCTCGGTTTCGGTATACGTGATTTGCCAGCCGGTAACTCCCATGAGAATGAGGATAAGCGGCGAAAGGAAGCCCAGGAAGTAGTAGGGTGCGTACTGGAACGTACTGACGCCAAGCGTTCCGGCCATGAACACCGCGCCGCTATTCCACGGAATGAGCGCGCTCGTGACGGTGCCAGAGGACTCAATTGCCCGGGAGAGATTTTCGGTCTTGAGGCCCTTCTCTTCGTAGAGGCTCCCGAGCGTCACGCCGGGAACAACGATACTGATATACTGTTCTGCCGCAAGGACATTCATCGAGACTGATGACAGGACCGTGATTCCGGTGAGGCTACCGACGCTGTCACTGAGCTGGCCGAGGTGATGTGCCAGGACAGCGATAATCCCAGTGCATTCGAACAGGCCACCCAGTGCGAGTGCGGCGATGGCAATTGTTACGGCCCATGCACCGCCGACCATCCCACCGCTTGCGAGGAGGCCGTTCACGAGCTCCATCCCTGTTTCCGGGCTTGTTCCGCTCTGTGCGACGGTCCAGACCGATGTGAACGAGTTCCCCTGAAGCACGGCCGATGTAATCGCACCGGCAAAGACACCAGCACCAAGAGCTGGAATCGCGGAGATACCGTATATCGCCAGCCCAAATGTGACGAGAAGCGGGAAGAAAGCGAGCGGAGAGATCGTGAACGAGCCCGTGAGCGCCGTCTGTATCTCGGCGATGCGGTCCACGGGAATCGCTCCTGACGCGCGGATGCCGAGACCGGCGTACAGGACGACGGCAATAGAGAAGGCCAGGAAAGTCCCTGCCCGCATGGCATTGATATGGTCGTACAGGTCAGTGTTTGTCACCGCCGAAGCGAGGTTTGTCGTGTCCGAGAGTGGTGACTGTTTGTCTCCCGTGTATGCACCTGTGAGGATTGCGCCCGCGGTCATCGGTTCAGGGAGTCCGAGTCCCGATCCGATGCCTATGAAGGCAACACCGAGCGTCCCCGCTGCGGTCCATGATGAGCCGATGGCAAACGTTATCGCTGCAGTAATGATCGCCGTGAGCGGCAGGAACACTATCGGGTGCAGCAGGTCAAGCCCGTAGTACATGAGCGTCGGAATCGTTCCGGCCTGTATCCAGGTCGAGATGAGAGCGTAGACGATAAACAGGATAAACACGACCTGAATGCCCATTAGCAGCGTATGTGTAATCCCGGAGTACATCTCGTCCCAGGATATATCGAACCGGTAGTAACTGAACAGCCCAGTGAATGCAATGCCCCAGAGGAGTGGGAACTGCGGGTCAAGTCCATAGATGCCGATACCAATGCCCAGCGCGGTTAGCATCCCGATAATCGGTATCAGCGCCTCTCCCAGAGAGGGTCGGTCTTCGGGATCAATATCGTCGTACAGCTTGATGTCGAATTCGGAGCTCATTCTTATTGGGTCGGTTACTTATTGTCTGTACCGTTTTCTTCCCAGCAGTGGGCGTGTGCATTCAGTTTTCCGACTTGTATGCTTTGAAGCGACTTCTCAGTCGGTATACGGCTAGCTTGGCGACTATGCCGACTTGTCCAACAGCGCATATCGTTTGCTCCATTGACAGCGTCATTAATAAAAGTTCATGTAGAGAGCGGTCGCGAAACTGTTTCTGGGTCAGATTGTGCTGGACTGCGGAGTCCACCTTACTGAGCGATCATACCGGTCGGATCAGTATGTGCTGTCGAAAGCGGTCGCACCGACAAACGGTACGTTCGATATACCAAAATCATATAACCTGATAAACGAGACTCAACATATGACTGAACGCGAACCGCCGACTGCAACTCGACAGATCAAGTCGATTCAGACTGCGAGCGATATCCTGCGCGAGATTCAGTCTCAGTCTGAAGTGACACTTGCGGACCTCTGTGATGACGTAGACGTTGCCAAAAGTACATTGCATACGTATCTACAGACACTTGTTGCAGAGGGTTTTATTGACAAATCAGACGGCGTATATCGGTTGGGACTGCGGTTCGTCCCACTCGGTGAAAGCGTCCGGAATCGGGTTGACCTCTATCAAATCGGAAAGGAGGAAGTAGAACGGTTAGCCGAAGAGACCAGTGAATGGGTCCACCTCACAGTTGCGTACCGGAACAGGGAGGTAACACTGTACGAGCATAATGGAGGAGAAACTGTAGCCATGGATTATCAACGGCGGACCAGAGAGTCCCCACAATATCTCCACTGTACTGCGACGGGAAAAGCGCTGCTGGCACATTTCGATGAAGCCCAAGTCACTGATATACTGGCCAGTGAAGAACTCGTTCAGCAGACAGAAAAAACGATTACTGATCCAGACGAACTGCGCGAGAGACTCGCAGAAATTCGAAGGAAGGGGTACGCGATAAACGATGAGGAGGAAATCCGGGGTATGCGCTCCGTGGGCGCTCCGATACAGGACGTGGACGGAGCAGTTTGTGGTGCGATCAGTGTAACCGCACCGAAAATGCGGCTGTCCGGTGAATACCTCAACAGTGACCTTCCGGAGCTAGTGATGGAGGCAGCAAACATCATCGAGGTCAATTTAGAGTCTGCGGCCGCCCGGAGTAAATAGTGTTCACATATATCGAAGGCTACTATCGCTGCTGCACTACGTTGTGGAGATATGGTTTAGCCTAGAAATGGCACAAAAAGGCCATTAATACGGAACTGTAGTTCAGATGCGCTCTATCTGAATACTCGAGCGGTGACGGGCATCCAGTCCTTCTCAGGGACACCCTGTGATACGCTCCCTTCTGTAGCAATCTGAATGGCTGGATAGCTTGACGCTCGTGTCGAGTTCGCCTATCAGATTCCGTTGTTAGAGTGGCTAATGCATCGGTTTGAGGCCCCTTCGGTCAGCGGTTCATCTCCGCTTGTGAACTATACGCCCAGTTTCAATCGCTGTTGTACCGTCTTGGAGCGTTTTAGTCGGCTTGAATTCCAGTCTTATTTGTTTATTCCGAACTAAGTCTGCTTGCTGACGCCAGAGGCGCTATATCGCCGTCGACAAACTTTGTCTCCTCTGTGTGTACGCTTCGGTCACGCATCAACTAATGCAGCGGGAGAGCAAGGCAACTGAAATCTCATTCGGTATAGTCAAAGTATCGCCAGGGAGGGGCAACCAGATCTGCTGCATGGTCTGTATATTCACTTTCATTCCCAGCCAGCGGGTCAGACGGTCATGACCTGATTGGTCAACCGCTACTCACACGTCGAGATCGTCATCGTTGTCAGCAGTCCCGATCCTACTCATCAACAGCAACACCTCTGACTCAGGATAGCCGATGTATGCGGTCAAATTGATAGATGTGACTGTGATGCGTGGCCAAGCAGTCGGAACGGTCAGAGGTACCCGTTCCTGAAGACAATAACACGGGTACAATCGTTATATATTCTCACGCGACAGGCGGAATTCGATTTGCGGGGTTCGATACCCTTGTTATTAGTTAACACCCATTAACAATATCTTAGATATCCGAACACCAATTCAAGAGTGGATTAGCAGATCGAAGGTCAAAGTTCGCGATTATATAAATACTTTGAAGAGCGTAGAAAGGCTTTTTCAAACTTGATGGAGAGAATTTACTTGAGTATCTAGATCAGCCCTTTTCTATAGATAGAACATCGCTTCTTAAACAATATCTGTTTAATCTGTTTAGAGTAATCGGAAAGACGACGGTGAATCACCAATCTAGAGTCACGTCCGGTCCACATCGTCGGTGATGCTATCGGACTGGCGAACCGCCTGACTGGCTTCGGAATGGTACATGCGGCACGGTCCGGCCGAGCGGCTGTGAGCGCCTTCGTACAGCAGAAGTCGTATAGACGCAGGTCGTTGGGCCAGAACTTCTGGACGAAAGCTGTCACTGGTGTGGTCTCACCTATTCATGACAGCATCGGACTGGAGGGAATAGCCAGTCTATCGAAGGGGGACATCGAGTATCAGGAGAGCTTCGAACCGCACCAGCTCGGAGATATTGTAAGCGCTGTTCGGGCCTTTATTTGGCGTATTGAGCCAGTTATTGGCGCATCTGGGTGGCCACACCTGTTCGATTCGGAAACCGCTAGTGCCGGTTTGACCTATCGGTGGTGACTCTCGAAAGCACTCGACACCCGCCACCGGCAGATCTGTAATCGTCTTCGGGGAGAGGGTGAACCGTCCAACAGGTATCGGCCACAGCGATTGTTGTCGTCGGAACAGTCGAGATATCTCGAAGAGAGAACTATACGTATTAGCTCGTCTCAGCACGTACAGCGGCTAATCGAGCTCGTCAGCTATTCGACCTATCGACACCCCATAGCCATTCCGCATGGCTAATCGAATTGGCCATACTGTATACCCACATAATATGGCTGGTCGGTATAGCTATACGGTATAGCCCATCCACATATTCAAAAGAGATAGTTGGACGAGATAGCTATATGTGGTAGCGGATGAAGGTAGGCAGTTGACACAGTTAACAGTTCCAGTTTCGTTCGGCTAGGTATCGGGAGAGGACTGCAAGCACAAAAAGACAAAACCACGGGCGGATCGCGAGGGCGCGCTCAATACTGTTGTGTACTTAGCGGGACGTGGCCGATTGCTCCCAGTCGTACCCCCACTCACGGAGCTTTTCGGCGACAAGGTCCGGATTGTCCATAGCAACGACGAGAGCGGCTTCCAGCGCGTCGGTCTTGTATACATCCTCACCGACCGCGTCTTCTAGATGACGGAGGAAAGTGGATTCGCGCTCCTCGACCTCGGGGCGTATGAAGATCGGCCGTTGCTTGCGGTCTTGCTTGACTGAGTCACGCCGGAATTTGTATGGGATGTCCGGTTGGGCCGCCGTTTCTACGTCGGCGGGTTCAGTTTCAACATCCATCACCTCATCCTGCTGCTCGTCCGGTTCTGGCTCTGGATCCGAATCGGTCTCCGCAAACGGATCGTCGCCGGAGCCGGATTTCATGCTGTTGCCTCCTGTTCGCGAGTCTGTCGGAGATGCGCAGCTAGCTCTTCGAACTGCTCCAGCGTTTCGATTTCGTAGTCACGTTCCCGACTCCGGTGGTCTTCAATGTATTTGAACGCCGAACACTGTTTGCGCCAACAGCCTTCAAGCAAGGACGTCCGCTCCCGGAACACGACAGGTATATCGTACGACTCCGCACGAAGCCGTTTGAGCATCTCCTCTTGATCGTTGGTCCCCTTGAACCGATTCGGTACAGCAGCTAATACGCCCACATTGATATCTAGCGTGTCTTCAAGCCCGGTCACGAGGTCTGCGAGGCCCTCGACAGACTGTTGGCCTTTGCCGCTGGGTTCAAACGGGATAACGAGGTTCCGCGTCGCGTGCAATGCGTTGTACAGTTTCACGTCCGCGGTCGCAGGCGGGTCGATGATGACAGTGTCGTACTCGGACGGAACGCCCGCGTCCTTTAGCACACGTAGGAGCTGGACGTTCGGGTTCCAGTTCTCACCGAAGTCCGCCGCTTCCTCCTCACGACGCCGCAGATGTTTCGAAAGGACCTCCAGAGAGTTGTGTGCGGGAAGGACATCGACACCCTCTGAGGCCTCAATGAGGTCAGCGAACGGGCCGCGTGGCCGTTCGACGAGGTGTCGTACTAAACTGTCGGCCTCCGAGTCCGTTCGGCGGTCCGCGACGTCGAACAGGAACGAGAGGCTCCCCTCCTGTGGATCCATATCGATAGCCAGTACGTCGTGACCAGCACGGGCGTCGGCGACGGCGAGGTTCGCCGCCATCGTTGTCTTGCCGACACCGCCGGCCTCGCTGTACACGGTGTAGGTCAGCATACCGTATCGCATTCACCGCACAGATATAAAGATTAGTCAGACGGTATAGCTATACGGTATAGCCGGCTGGTATCTCTAAAGCGGTCTTGCAAAACGCGGACTACTCAAAGAACAGCCCTGCGAGCGTCTCGCGCATCTCCGCCCGCCGGTGAGACCGGGCTTCAGACTCCGAGAGGTAGTTATCGAGTACGACTTGTGCAGACGCCGAGCCCTGCTCCGCTGCGACGTCTTCGAACCGTTCCGCAACCCGCCTGACAGCAGCACCGTACGTAGTGTACCAGAATCGACGGCCGGTTTTTGGCGTTGGCGTGTCGCCGTCGACAGTGACATCTGCGGCCTCAGCCACTGATTTGAACCGTCGTCGGACGGTTTCGGCGGTTAGATGGCCAGTGGCTGCGGACGGAGAAGGCAAGAGGTAGCCACTCCACTCTGGATCGGAAAGCGTCTCTATACGGCGTTCTACCGTCTCCAGACCAGCCAAGAGAGCCACGGTCCCAGGACCGTTTTTCCGCTCGCCGTCACCGAACTCTATGTACGGATGCGAGTCATCGTCCGGATCGAGGTTGAGCTGTCGAATATGTAGCGATGCGACTTCACTCGGGCGAAGCCCCCAACCGCAGCACGCGACCACGATGAATCGATCCCGTAGCTCACTCGCTGCTCCATACAAGCGTTGGACGGCGCTTCTATCGAGTGCTTTGTTGTCCCAGGACGGGGTTCTATCCCATCCAAACCGGATTTCGAGGTCAGCGAGTGGATTGTACGCGGCGTTTCCGAACATCACCAGGTGTTTGTAGAACTGCCGCGTGTCCTGAACGTATTTACGCCGTGACGCAAGCGTCGTCAGGGCATCGTCCAGTTGGTCCAGCGCATCAAACGTCGCCGCCACCCGATCCATCTCTGCAACGCGTTCGTCGGGATTCTCCAGCGGTACGAGCAAATCTTTTGTATCGTGGATATTGGTATATACTTTCGCGTAGCGTCGTAGAATCGACCGCCGTGTATCGATTGTGGCGTCAGCACGCCCACGTCGAGTCGAAAGTTCGTCGAGGTACCCCTCGATGGCCCGCTGGGTGTTGACAGAGAGGAAGTCAAATGATCCCGATGTCGTCGTGGCTTCTGGGACTCCGATCTCGTCGTAGAACTGCCCCGGGGACAGGTCAAATCGCCGTTGGAGATGCTTTACGAATCCCGGGAACTGTCCGTTCAGCCAGGTGTACGTGGGGGCTTCAGCGGTCGGGTCCAGCCCGTCGGTTTCCATCGTCGGTACGACGGTTTCGTGATAGAAAGACTCACAGTCGGCTAAGTCCATCGTTGAGTAGCGAGTTTCAGTCATTGGATTTTGGGTGTGAACTGCAGTAACTGACGAACTGTTCTAGCTGGTTCGTCTGAATCACCGAGTTTTCGTATGTAGCGTATTTCCATCGTACGACTAATAGTTTGTCTTGTATTGTTTTCTCATGCAGAAACCCATAACAAGACAAATACAAACGGTCGCATTACCACAGCACATAAATCATATAACGCTATATCAAATTCTGTGCTGTACAGGCTCGGTAGAAGTGGTCCACTGCAGTTTTTATCCGGTTAGGGCTCATCTCCACTCAAATTCCGTATATTCTGTAGCGGAGTCAAGCACAGATTTCTCGTCTGTGCTGAGACCAGCCCCTTCACCGCTCTTCCAAGAGCACCAATGAGCAGGTAAGACCGACTACAGGATAGGATATTCCGGGCCTGCGGTAGCTCCCGTAACCGTCATCGCCGGCCATCTGTGAAGAATTTCACCACACGGGATGGATATCGTGCAATGGCCGAGCCAACAGTATAGAACAGATCCAGCGGTTCTGAAATGTGGCTTACTCAAGGGCCAATCTCTCAGTTGTCACTCATCGGGACCGAACTCCTGGCAACCAAATCGGTCAATGTTCTCTGGCTGTGCACAGAGATAATCGAGCCGTTTTTCCATTTCGGACCGT
The DNA here is from genome assembly GCF_000336615.1 of Haloarcula amylolytica JCM 13557. GTDB lineage: Archaea > Halobacteriota > Halobacteria > Halobacteriales > Haloarculaceae > Haloarcula > Haloarcula amylolytica. The sequence goes on along the minus strand of NZ_AOLW01000035.1, from coordinate 139,850 downwards.
GACATGCCCGCTTGGTTTTCACGGGACTCCGCGAGCCGGGCTTGGCTGGCATTTAACATTTTTTCTTTCCTTTCTAGTTCCGAAAGAAGTGTGTCTACGTCCTCGTTGCGTGTTTCTAACTGTTTGTTGAGGTTTTCAGCACGGGATTTTTCCGCCTTTCGGTCTTCCCGGGTCTCGTTCAGTTGTTCACGCAATTCCTCGTTTTCAGCGTGGAGGGCTTCGTTCTCTGTTTGTATGTCCTGTGCAGAATCCTGAAATGCAACTGTTGTCCCGACTGTCCCACTGGTGGCCACCACAGTAGCGACGAGTAGCCAGGAACTGATATTGCGTGCAAGCGTGGTCACCGGTGATACTCCTCTGCTGTAGCCTGAGTATTGTACTGGCGCCTGTCCCGGTGCAACAGTACCGAAGGTTGAGTCATCATGTCCCTGCCTGATTGGTATGTGCTACTAATCGTAGTTCCCAGTTGGTTGCATTTGGATAGCGATGAATCTCCAATAGTGCATCGACACTGGTGTAGAACCTAGACGAACTGACCGATTATTTCGTGTCCGTGATCGGCGTTACCCACAGCATACACCACTGTCACATAATTTCCGTGGGACTTCGGTGAATTCCAGAATACCCTATTGGCGGAGATCTTCGGACCGAAGCTCTCCTTTTGCGTGCCATGTTCTGGGGCGGACGGCGACGACGATTGCAGCGGCGTATAGTAGTCCGACAGTGCCGATGACGACGACGCCGGGAAGCATACCGATAGCAGCGCTATCTGTCCACGAACCGGAACTGAACACGGTAATTCGTATGAGCCATGCGGTTAGTAAGACAGTGAAAAGCGGCAGGTACACTCGTCGGAGTCGGTGCGCGATAGCTTCTTCGGTGCTGATTTTGATCGTCGGCTGTCGGTAATCGGCACTCAGTGACTTGCGCCAGTCCGGATCGGCCACGCCTGCAGCGGGGTCTAACCCGTAGGCGAAGACGTTTGCCTGTAGTGTTCTGACTCGGCTTCGCCAGATGTCGTAACCTCGATATCGCCTGGCCTCGATGAACAGAAACACTGCAAGCGTGGCCGTTCCGATCAAGAGGATGTAATGAGGAATGTCCGGCCGCGAAAAGGCCCATGTGAGGATCGCAGAGATTACCAACACTGCCCAGTTGGTTGTCCGGTCGAGGCGCTCGCGCCAGAACTTCATCCGGTGGATCTCGCCGCGGTAAAGATGGGCCATGGCTGAACTCGGACCCATATCCTCCTCTAGCAGGCCCTCACCGACTTCCCGATGTGTCGAGTCGCCCGCGTCGACGTCCTTGTTTGAGACCCGTGTCATGAGTGGAAGATGAGCGGCTGGAGATTCGACTCGGTCGTGTGCTGAGCGGCTATCGCCGAGTCGACACTATTGTCGGAGTCGCTCCTGTCGTAGTCAGGGGGTATATCTGCAGTAGCCACCTGTTGAGGTCCCGTAATCATCGTGTTACTCCGTTGTGCGGACGTAGTGCTTGAGAACGTCCGTGCCCGTTTTTTCCCCGACGATAGCTCGTCAATGGTTTGTTTCGCCTTGACGACCGGCATCGGACAGTTCTCCCCTGTGACACCCAGCATCTGAGTAGGTCGTGGTTGGCCATAGTATTGTTCTCTACTATCAATACTGTAGCCACATATAAAAGCACAACGGTAGTGTCTCAGAAGGCGATAGGCCATATACAAGCATTCATGGAGGGTAAATCGGGATAGGTTTTGGAGTTTTAGAGGGTTTAAATTGCGTAATAATGGACTAAATCCTGAATACTATGGGACGGTACTCACTCAGGCACAGAGGGAGAATCGTCCACCTTCTCAACGTCTCGGTGACTTATCCTGATGAGAGAATCGGAATCCGTAGGGAGACAGTCGTTCCCGTCGTCTCACTCGACTCGATATCGACTGTCCCACCTGCGATATCAGTTCCCCACACAACCAGTGCCAGCCCGAATCCGCTCCCGTGCTTTAGCGGCGTTTCCGAGCCATGTTCTACGAGAGCGAGCTCGTTGGAGTCAATACCGGGCCCGTTGTCCCGGACAGTGACCTGAACGTATTCGCCGTCCCGTTCGACCTTGATTGACACAACAGGGTCGGGAGAGGTATTGTGTTGAGCGGCGTTTTGAATGATATTCAGACAGACGACATCAAACAGGCAATCCACCGCGAAATCTGTCTGCTCGGGAGCATACTCGAACGTGACCTCGGGATACGCTTCGCTGGTCGAATCGAGACACTCGTCGAGAATAGAGTTCAGGCTGAGAGTATCTCGTTCCTCTCGGCTTTGTTCAAAGATATCGATAACCGAACGGACTTTTTCCCCGAGTTCATTGATTTCGACGGCGTGTTCTTGCAGGGTTGCGGCCTTCGACTCACTATTGTGCGTGGCTAGATACGCAGCGTTACCGAGGATGACTTGCACGTTCGTTCGGATGTTGTGCCGGAAGACCCGGTGGAGAACCTCTAGCCGTTGCTGGTCACGGAGAAGGTTACTCACATCGTGTAAAGTAATGACCCGGCCGATAGTCCGATCATGGATATCTGTTACGAGACTTTCGGAGACGTCGTACGACTGGGACGCCCCCTGGGGACGGTAAATCGTTTGCCCGGCCTGTGTTGCGCTACCGAGCGCCGATAGATCCGGACTGATTTGTTCAAGTGGTCGGCCGAGGGCTTCGTTCGGCGTCGTCTGCAGGGCAGTGGTAGCCTGGTCGTTCATATCGACGATATGGTCGTGCGTATCCAACACGAGAGCCCCTTGCTGCATCTGCTGAAACAGCGAATTGCGAGCATGGCGTATCGGCGTCGGATTTGCACCGAAGAGCTGGAACCTGGTGAGTGCGCCTAGATACGCGAGACCGGACACGGCAAAGGCAATCGGTGTCGGATCGACACCGGCAGATGGGAGTGACCCCCTCAAAAAGAGGACGTTCGTCACCCAGGGTGCCAGCAGACCGAGAAGGAGCGCTAAGCTCTGGCCGCGGAACGGGTCCACTTGACTCGTAACGAGTTTCAACAGCGGAAGTGCCCCGAGAAGGCCCAGCAAATACGTATAGCCGGCTATAATCCAAAACCAGACACCCGGCGTTCTGTTCAACGTCGCAATTCCGTGTTCCTGGATGATGACCGAATTAGTGTACAGTAACTGGTGGGAGTGGCTCGTGAGTCCCAGAAAGACGGTAATTGCAGGGACGATCGAATAGAGCAGGATGTGCTTGCGGGCCGTATACTCGGTATAGCCGGCATATTCGAGCGAAAAAAGCAGCCACGCTATCGGAATGATTGCAACACCGATCCAAGAGACATCGACCCAGAAAACCTTCGAGCTCAGCGTCGCTGCATCAATCCGGAAGATCAGCGTGGCCGACCACCAGCACTGGCCTGCCAAAAGCAGAATAAGTGGGTCAGCGCCGGGTTCTGGGCGCTCTTTCCAGGCAAGGAGGCCGCCCGTAACGCCGACCGCAATCGTGGCGACCAACACCATCTTCATCAGCGTCAGTGAGAACACAACTATGTTGAAGATTAATCGGGCGCCATCGTTATAACCTATTTGCCTTCGAAAGTATCTAAGATTGACAGAACCGCCATCAGAGGGCCGAATACTGGCGGAAGAGAAGGTACTTTACAAATAAGGTAATTTATATGATAGTGCTACTGGCCGAGCAGTGGGAAGACCACAACAACAAACGCTGGTAAGCGAGTACACTCTGCTGCGACCGCAAGTGCACTGTCGTTTTCGGTTCGGTTAAGACAGAAGATGACGCCATTCAGGAAGAGCAAACTAAGTAAGAGAACGAGTGCTTCCCTGAGATTGATGATATTTGCAACAAACGCAACACCGAGCAGAACCGCTGTCAGACCCGTGATTCCGTAGAGGATATACTTAGTCCAGCGAACACCGACCACAACCGGGAGCGTCCGGACACCGATTTCGCTGTCACCCTCCTTATCGCGCACATTCGGAATTTCTGTATTGACGAACGTCGCCAATACGAAAAACAGGAACACGACACCGACCGCCGGAGAAGCGGGCGCACCAACGTACGTTATCGGCAGACACACAATGACGAGCGCCCAGACTACAGCGACGAGAGTTGAATTGAGAAGGAAGACCTCTTTCAGTCGCTGGGTACCGCTCGGAAGGGTAGGGATCCAGTCACAGGCGTAGAGAATCCAGCACACACCCGGTAACAGCGATAGACCAAAGCTGATGGGCCCACCCAATGCAGACAGGGCCACAGCAAGGCCGTATGCGATAGCCGCCAGAACGTAGAAGCCGTTCTGATATCGGCGCACGAAGGCAGTCCGTGCGGGGGACGTTTTCGCATCAGTTTCTAAGTCTGCCAACCGGTCGTTGCCATACACTGCGAACGTGAGCAATCCTGCCACAATCGGAGCCGGCGTTAGTGGGAGCGCCAGTAGTTCACTCACAAGGACTGCTTCCGCCATCGCAATAACTGCGAGATACACGGAACTGTAGAGAAATATATTCCTGACTGGTCTCGTCAGCGTAGCTAGTTTTGTAATCAAAGAGCGGTTCCTCACGGACTCTATGTCAGGCTGCTTGCCTGGGTTTTGTGCATCAGTCGGCATAGCTGCAGTAGAATATCGGCGAACTATACAGTAAAGTCCTACCCTATATTAAATATCTTCAAAAGTCGAAGTAAGTTTGGTTTGGCTTCGTCGTGGATGAGAGTATAGTCAAACGTGCGGAACATCTTCGTATCTATCCAAGCGCTGTCTGAGCAAGCGACCATGGAATAGATTGAGTGGAGACGGGTTGGGGGATACTATCAATGGCCAGGTGGATACCACTCCGTGAGCAGTTCACTACGGGAGGCCCTGTTCGCTCTCGGACAGACTCACTGTGCGTCGATATCAATCTCGACCCAACAATAGCGATAGTAGCCATTGATTTTCAATTGGTACTATAGTCCAGAGAACCAGCGGCCGTCCCACATTGTGTGTTCGTCGTCCGACAGTACAGCGATCCAAAGTAAGCTTTTTTTACATTGTTCATCATCCAGAGATGTGACTTCGACATCGACGCTTCGAGCGGTGAGTCGGGCTGCGAGCAAGTACTTCGTTGTCTGGGTAATCCTTCTGGCAGGGATCGCTCTCGTCAGGCCGGACCCGTTCGTCCCAGTGTTGGACTACGTGTCCCCGCTGCTCGGGCTAATCATGCTCGGGATGGGGTTGACGCTCCAACCGGCGGACTTTCGCCGGCTAATCGAAGAACCGGTCGATATCGGTATCGGCGCTGTCACGCAGTGGCTGGTGATGCCTGCCGCTGCGTACGGGCTGTATGTCCTCCTTGATCTTCCGGACGCTGTCGGAATCGGTCTCATTCTGGTCGGTGCCGCTCCCGGTGGGACCGCGTCGAACGTGATGGCGTATCTCGGTCGGGGTGACGTGGCGCTGTCCGTCGCGATCACGACGCTTACCACCCTTGCAGCGCCGATCGTGATGCCGGCCTGGGTAGTGTTTACCCTCGGCGAACAGATCAACGTCACCTTTGCGGAGATGTTCCGGAGCATCATTCAGATCGTCATCATTCCGGTGTTGCTCGGGTTCACAATCCGGTACTTGCTGGACCGCTATTCGCCCAAAGCCGCTGAAATCGGCACCGACGTGTTCCCACTTATCAGTGTCGCCGCGATTGTTGCGATTGTCGCTGGCGTTGTTGGCGCGAACGTGGACAACATCCTCACGGCTGGTCTGCTTGTGCTCGTGGCGGTCGTCGCCCACAACGCGATCGGGCTTGGCTCGGGATACGGTGTCGGGCGGGCAACTGGAATGTCGAAAGACCGCGTTCGGACCTGTGCGTTCGAAGTGGGGCTGCAAAACAGCGGTTTAGCCGTCGCGCTGGCGACAACGCTGTTCGAGCCTGCAGCCGCACTCATTCCGGCGCTGTTCAGCGTCTGGCACAACATCACCGGGCCGGCGCTGGCAAGCTTCTTTAGCTGGCAGGACGACGGACAGAAATCCGTCGAGGCTGTGCCAAGCGACGACTGAGGCTCGCTCCCCACGGTAACCCGATTTTCGGTGTTATCAAATCCGCTCATCCAGTGGTGAGCGACCAGGCCGTACGGACATGGAGGAGCCAGGAAGCGGGGGACCCCTTCGGCTATCTCAACAAACAGAGTAATCGTATCCCCCGAACCATCTGACGACAAGATCAGTGATGTCGATTCTGACGCAGTCTGGATGTCTGGGTGGTGCTGCCACCGGTCACGGTTCCCGATCAGTATCCGGAACGTCCTCGGGAACAGGACCTACAGTGGTGTGTGCCGCCTGCGCGTCGGTGACCGGGTCAATCGGAATTACCTGAAGCCCGTACTCGGTTTCCAGAACCGCCGCTTCGATCTCGAAGACGTCAGCAAGCAACTGTTTCGTGACCACCTCCTCTGGCGGGCCGCGGGCGTACATCGAGCCGTCCTTGAGTGCGACGATGTTGTCGGCGTACCGCGCTGCCTGTGCGATATCGTGGAGCACGAGGACGACCGTTATCTGACTCTCATCCCGGAGCGTTTCCACTATCTGCATCACTTCCAGCTGGTGCTGTGGGTCGAGGAACGTCGTCGGCTCGTCCAACAGCAACACGTCCGTGTCCTGAGCGATTGCCATCGCAATCCAGACGAGTTGCTTCTGGCCACCGCTCAGGCTGTCGACATCGCGGTCACGGAGGTTCTCAATGCCGGCAAGTTGAATCGCGTCGTCGACGGCGGCTCGGTCCTCGTCGGACGGCGACTCGAAGAACCCAGTATGTGGGTACCGTCCGCGCTCGACCAGATCACCCACCGAGATACCGGTCGGAACGACGTTCTCCTGGGAGAGCAGGCCGAGTTTGCGTGCGAGTTCCTTGGACCCGAACTCGTCGATCGTCTGGCCATCGACAAAGACGGTTCCGTCGTCGGGCGAAATCTTGTCCGCCATCGCTTTCAGGAGCGTGCTCTTCCCGCTCCCGTTCGGGCCGATGAGCGCGGTCACTTCGTCCGGTGGGACGGCGATCGACTCGCCGTCGATGACAGGCTCGTCCCGTCCAGAGTACCCGACAACGAGATCGGTCCCGTCGATTTCTGCGGCTGACTCCGATGTCGTTTCACTGGCGCTATCGACGGCTCGTGTTCCGGCCTCGGACCCGTGTTCGACTGTCTCTCCGTCCATCTGTGAGGGCCGACCGTCAGCCATCAGACTTCACCCAGGTCGGTTTTCTTCCGCATCAGGTAGAGGAAGTACGGGCCGCCCACGATGCCGGTGATGACGCCCACCGGCAACTGGACGGGGCTCAAGGCGAGCCGTGCACCCACGTCTGCACTGACCAGCAGCGCCGGTCCGAGGAACAGACACCCCGCAAGCAGCAGCTTCGAATCGCTACCGACGAGATTACGGACCATATGGGGAACAATGAGCCCAACGAACCCGATGAGGCCGGCGACAGCGATTGCAGCCGCCGTCGAGAGAACGCCGATCCCCGCGATAGCGAACCGGACTTTCTCGACCGGCATCCCCAGTGAGTCCGCTCGGTCCTCGCCGAGTGCCAGTACATCCAGTTCCTGCGTAACGGCGAACGCGAGCGCCATCGCAAGGACGGTGAACGGCAACGCGATTCGTACCTCAGCCCACCCAGCGTTCATCAGAGTCCCGGAGAGCCACGCCTGCGCGGACATCGCAACGCCGAGGTCGTCGATGAAGAAAAACAGCGCCCGCTGGACGGACCCGAAGACGGTGCCTACCACAACACCTGCAAGCACCAGTCGGACGGGACTGGTGCCGTTCTTCCACGCGATAGCATACACGAGCAGGAACGCGAGTCCGCCACCGGCAGCCGCGAGTATCGGTAGGAACGGCACCAGTCCGGAGAGGAGTGTTAGCGTGAGCAACACGACTAATCCAGCCCCGTCGCTGACACCGAGGATGTACGGGCTCGCGAGTTCGTTGCGCGTGATTATCTGAAAGAGCGCTCCCGATACTGCGAGGTTCGCGCCGACCAGGACGCCGACGAGGATACGGGGCAGCCTGAGGTTCCAGACGATGAGTTGCTGGCGGGTCAACCACTCCGGGACCGCTGCACCGAGAAACGCCCACCGCCAGACTTCGAGGCTGGACAATACCGCCGGGTCGAAGACCGTCTGCCACGCCTCGACCAGCGTGAACGGGTACGCGCCGAAGCTCACCTGCAGTATCGTTGACCCGAGCAGGACGGCGAGGCTGCCGGCGATAATGAGGGCGAGCTTTGAGACCTCGTACCTGTCGGTCGTTCCTGCGCGTAGGTTCGTGAGCCGGTCGAATACCTTCGCCATCGCGTTAGACGTTTCCGTTGATGATGTCACTGACCGCCCGGCGGTCGAACAGTTTCTCTTCGTCGGGGACGTCGCGGACAGGACCTGGCCACTCGCCGAAGCGATCGGGCCAGACTTGCTTGGCGGCGGCCTCCGTGGCGAAAAGATCGACGATAGGACCCTGGTATTGGCCGCCGATGCGGATGATGTTACCTTCCTGAACGGCGGTGAGGTCCTGACCGTTCGGGTTGTTCTCGAACGGCTCGACGACGTTGTTCACGAACTCTTCGTGAGTTGCGGTTGTGAGCCGGCCCACGGCAGCGATGTAATCTGGATCGTGGGTGAGGAGTTCCTCGTAACCGACGGTACCACCGCCGGGGATCTCAGCATCGTAACCGTCCCTGAGCCCGAGCCGCGAGAGGGGCTTGGTCTGGTTGTGGTATTTGTGGATATCAGAGAGATAGAATTGGCCGGAAGCCGGGTCTACGCCGCGCCACACCGCGATGACGGAGGGGCGTTCGTCCTCAGGGGGGAGATCAGACCTGATGTTCGCCATGAACTCGTCGTGCAGCGACTCCCAGGCCCGATACCGGGCCTGGCGCTGGAAGACCGCCGCCATCTTCTCGAAAACGTCGTAGAGTTCGTGGTAGGTTTCCTGCTCGTACCCAAAGGGATGTTCGGGGCCGAAGCGGATCGAGGACGCGACGAACGGACCGGTGGCCTCCTCGATTTCCTGAATATCGGAGTCCGCCCAGTCGGTGAAACGTCGTAATCCCCGAGGGTCGATAAGATTGACAGCGGGGCCAGCAGCGTAGAAGTTCTCCTTGTCGTAGCCGGACTCGGAGCTGGCCGCCAGCGCCATGATGTCGTCCTCGTTGAACGTAACGTCGGGGAGGATGTCGTAGAACTTCCGTGGCGCCCGTGCCATGTCGGTCGCGGCGGTAGGCTGGATGCCGAGCGCCATCCCGATATCGAGGTAGACGCTGGGAATGACCGAGTACGACTCGGGAACTTCTTCGAACGTGAACTCGCCGTGTGGCTCAATTTCGACAGTGTCCGGCGTTGAATTTTCCGGAGTCGATTGCTCGGTACCTGCCGTGGCTTCGGCCTGGTCTGTTTGGGAAATCGCGGCCCCATCCCCGGTGGTTCCTCCATCATCGGAGCTCCCACTGGAACAACCGGCGAGGGAAGCCACCAATCCGACACTACCTGCAAGTACTTCGCGTCTACGTGTCATCGCTTTTCAGGTGGACCTAAAACAGATTAGTGATTCCTCCCTTTCGACGTAACACGGTGTGTACGATGTTCAGGCCGTGAAATATCGAGCCGCTATGCGTCGTCCGTACTCTGCTCAGGCGTCACCGGCGATTGGAAACGCTGAACGAGTGCTCGCACTGCGGGCAGTGATAGCTTGTCGTATATCCGGTGCTCGAAACGTCCCAGTCGCCCCCGATCATACCACTCTCAAAATCACAGTCCGGACAGAACAGTACCATTTTCGAGGGTGTCCCGATAGCGTCTGTAGTTTCCTTACGAGCCATTTGCATTGATAGCGTAACATGATGAATGGAGGGCAATATATGCTACCCCCCGGTTTTCAGCATTTGATATCGCAGTCAGCAATCAGAGACCTCGTGCTGTTTCCGGACAAAGTACAGCCATGTGTCACACCCTGTCAGGTGATCGAGGTATCACCGATGTAACTACCAGACATCGGTGTCCGCGAGCACTTTTGTACTAGCTACGCCTTCATGTTGACGCTGATACACCTACCGCGAAACAATATGTCTCAACAGAAATCAGAGTACGCGGACGACGCCGATATTGACGAATCACTGGACGAACTGGCCTCGGAAGAGACCATTGAGCAGACCGTCGAGAACCTCGAGGCAAACGGGTTCGATGTCATCGTCGTTGACTCGACTGATGATGCGCTCGCAGAACTTCAGTCACTCATCCCTACAGAGGCGTCTGTGATGAACGGCCACTCGACGACGCTCGAAGAGATCGGGTTCGTCGAGTACCTGAGTGACGGGGACCACGAGTGGGAGAGCCTCCCCGACGAGATCTGGAGTATCGACGACGACGCAGAGCGGCAGGCCGCCCGCCGGAAGTCGCAAACGGCCGACTACTTCCTCGGTGGCATCAACGGCATTTCCCAGACCGGCGAACTCGTCGCGGCAGACCGCTCGGGGAGCCGTATCGGTGCGTATCCGTTCGCTGCCAGTAACGTCGTCATCGTCAGTGGCGTGAACAAGATCGTGCCGACACTCGAAGACGCGCTCGACCGACTGGAAAACGTCGCGTACCCACTCGAAAACGAGCGCGCGAAGGAGGCCTACGGCGTCGACTCCGCGATTGCCAAACAGCTCATCCTCCGCCAGGAGCTCGAAGAGGATCGCACTACCGTTGTCCTCATCCGCGAGCACCTCGGCTACTGACTGCAGTACAACAGAGGGTGGTAATCGGTTCCGCCGCCTTGCGTTGCCGATCTAAGCACAGTATCGGAGAACTAGCGGCCCGGGGTACGTTTCTGTGCTCCGCACTCCGCCGGAAAGAGCTATTGACCGGCTTGGTCCAAACCGTGTGAGAGCGGAAATTCGGCGACGACCATGGCGACAGGCGCTACGAAATCAAATGCGAATCGATATACGAAAAAAGGGAGGCTTTCGCTGCTCCTGTTGCGGCTTCGCGATTGGTCGTGAGGCGGCTATACATCGTTCCTTTAATCATTGCTAGAATGTGCTCGGCCATGTGTGTCGGATCCACGTCGCGAAACACGTCAGCCTCTATCCCTCGACGAACAGTGTTCTCGATGATTGCAGTAAGTCGAATATCAATCTCGGTGAACTGTTCGCGAAACACCTCCTGATCCAGCGCTTGCGGGGAGAGCGTAACTAAAACGCTGTGAAGCTGCCGTTTCTCCTCGGTTAGCTGGCACGGGAGGAGTGTCGTAATGATGTGATTGAGGTCCTCTTTCGGGTGGTCACCGATGCTCGTGTTGATTGTCGCCTCGAATCGGTCAAGAGTGAATCTGAGAAACCGAATTAGCAGGTCGTCTTTCGAGTCGTAATAGTGGTATATCGTCGATTTGGCCTTGTCGAGTTCGTCTGCAATAAGCGAGATGGAGAGTTCAGCGTATCCACTGTTTACCAGCGCTCGATGGGTTGCGTGCATGATCTCCTTTTCAGTTGTACCCAGAGCGTCACTATCTGTAGTCATACAGACAGTCCTCCGCTCCGGTTGTGGATAGGTTGACAGTACAGTGCCAATTCCTCAGGCTCTGCTTCGGAGCGTTTCCGGTCAAGCCGCCCACTTTGATCATCATGCGCCACAGGTGGGCGGAAACCGAAACGAGCGGGCCGCATTAATTCACACTCCGTGTCGAGCGCGATGAGAGCAGTGTCTCAAGCGTTCCACGACCGTGGTCCCAGATGACGATTGACGTCGGGAGGACCAGTATGGACGCCACGAACGAATAGAGAACGCTGACTGCAATTAACAATCCAAACTGGCCCAAGATCGGGACAACCGCGAGGACGAGCACGCCGGTTCCAGATGTGGTGGTGACCATACTTCCCGCCAGCGCACCACCTGTTCCTCGAACACTAATGTCGAGTGCTTCAAGCAAGCCGGTATCGCCACGATACTCCTCGGAGAACCGATGCACGAGGTGAGCGGAGTAATCGATACCAAGCCCGATTCCGATTGATAACGTCGTTCCGGTGAGGACGTTGAACGGGATATCCAGATACCGCATTGTCGCGGCCAAGGCGGCAATAGTGAGCAGTATCGGCACGAGGTTCGCAGCGCCCAGCCCGGGACGCCGTTCAAGTAGCCAGTAGGCGAAAAACAGGAACGCTGCGGACGCGAGAATTGCGAGAGCCAGGCTTATGTACGCGGATTCAGCGATTACGTCCGAGACCGCTTTCAACACTACAACACTGCCGGTTGCGGTCGCTTCCATTCGGAACTCATCCGCAACGGCTCTCGTATCGTCCGTCACTTCCTGTTGACTCGCATCGGACTCAACGGAGTACACGATGCGCGTTCGCGCGTAGTCATCAGTCATGTACGACTCCGCCCGGTCGCCGTACGGCGAATCATACAGCGCGTTGTAGATGGTCGGGAGATTCTGGTCGGGGACACCGTTACCGTTTTGATCGTTCTGTTCGACGAGCTGGCGGAACTCGGGTGAAGCACGCTTGTACCGGTTAATCACCGTAAGTATGCTTGTGGTATCTGCACTCCCGCCGGCTGTAACGAAGGAGTCGGGTGGGTCCTGATTCGCCCGGTGGATCTCCTCGAGCGCCGTTCCGTCCTGTAACGACCCTTCGACGTATATCGTTACGGTGTCACTCTCACCGCTCTCGAACGTGTCTTCAAGGTAATTTATCTGCTTCGTGACTGTGTACTCGCTCGGAGCCACAGCTTCCGGCAGAACCTCGACGTATCCGGGGTTCTCTTCCGGTGGGAGGAAATCTTCAGTGGTGAACCGGGTATCAATCCCAGTTCCATACGCCCCCATGGCCGCCGTAGACACCAGGACGAGGGCAAAGAATATGTACGGGGCACGGCGGGCGATTGTCACGCCGACAGTTAGCGACTTGCCGACTGCGGAGTCCTCAGAGCCGATCGGTGCGATACTGAATTCGGGGAGGTCGTATCGCACACGCTGCCGGTCCATGAAGTGCTTGAACGACGGGAGGAAGATACCGAAAATGAGGAAGGTGAATATGATCCCGACGCTGGCCACGAACCCGAGGTCACGGATCGGACCGAGCTGGCTGGTCCCGTTTGCGGCGAATCCCAGCACTGTCGTTCCTGTCACGATGAAGAACGCTGGGAGCAACTGGTCAGTTGCGGTCCGCATCGCGGGTGTTGGTTCGACGTCCTCGATCCGTTCTTCGCGGTATCGGTTCACAGCGTGAATCCCGAAGTCAATCCCGATGGCAAGGAGCAACGGCGGGACCGTGATCAGCATCTGCGTGAAGGGGATACTGGCCCATCCCATGAATCCGAATGTCCAGATAATCGCCATCGCAAGGGAGACGAGGCCAATCAGCAGATCAAACGGGTCCCTGTATGCGATAATGAGGAAGAACAGTATCAGGACAACGGCAGCTGGGACGACGAGTCCCAACGAGTCGGAGATGACACTGCTCAGCTCCGCAGAGATGAGTCCACTGCCGAAGACAGAGATATCACCGTCAACCGAGCTGACAATGAACTCCGCTTCCTGCTGAATGGGCGTCAGTGGTGATGACCCTTCTGTCCCAGCACTGCTTGAAACACCTGAAACCTCGTGTGTGACAGTCGTCAGTGTTGCAGATGCCGACGGCTCCTCTCGGTTTAGATCGTTGCTGAGTAGCCCTGCAACTGCCGGCTGGCGCTCAAGTGTGGTTCGGGTCGCGGACTTAATCTCCGTCTGTGAGGCTGCTTCTACGGTATCGATCTGTTCGGGCAGTGTCTCTGCGTCCGGGTTCAGCGTCTGGGCGACGGCCTGTGCGACGCTTGTCGTGCCGACAACGTCCTGTGATTCGCGCTGCGTAAGCCGGTTCTGTGCTTTCAGCATATTGAGAATAGCTGGCTTCGACAGGACGTTCTGATCCTTCTGGATAAGCGTCGTAGAGCCAGTACCTTCGCCGAACGGTTCACGCTCGAAGTTGTCGTTGACCTCGTCGAACGCCTCCTGTGCGGGAACGCCGTCAGTGAACTGTGATGTCCCTGAGTCGGTCGCAGTCATGCCGAACCCCGCCGACAGAATGAGCGTTGTGACGATGAACACAGCGACGACTGTCTTGTCACGGTTGACAATCCAATCGTCTAATACGTCGATGTATTTCTGATACTCTAGCATTGTGACATAGATGTTAGCTTCAGACGGTTACTGCCGCCTGTACCAGACGACGCCGCCAACAACGGCAAGGAGTCCAATGCCACCAACCAGCCACAGTGGCGTCCCACCGTCCCCGGATTGGTCCGTGACTTCTATCGGGAGACTGTAGGTATCCGAAACCCGTTTTTCGCCGTCAGGCGTCTCATACTGGAAGTCCAGATTGAGCGGATAGGTCTTGTCTAGCGCGTCGCTTCCCGCCGAGAGTTGGACTGAGACCGTTTCTGACGCTCCGGGGGCCAGTTCAGCGATGAACGTTTCATCATCACTGCTACTGAGCGGATCATTGACGAACGCCTTCCCCTCAATGCTGGTCAGTGTTTTGTTCTTTGTGTTGGTTATTGTAAACGTAATTGACCGGTCTTGGCCCACACCGAGCGTTGAATTTTCCACTTCGATGTCGAATTCGTCCTGACTGCCAGCCACTTGTGAGCGAACTTCGAGTGTATCTGCTTCAACCCTGTCGCCGTTATCGTCGCGGTAGCTCACTCCGAAGTCAAACTGCCGAGCGCCTGCCTCCGCGCTGTTGGACACGTCAACGCCGAAGTTGAAGTTGGCCGTTTCGCCTGCATCGAGATCTCCAACAGCGTACTGTGATTCTTTTGGCGACAGTGTCGACTGTTGGCTTTCCCATGCGATAACGACGTTCTCGACGTCACGCGTTCCAGTGTTTGTGAGGGTTGCACTCAGTGACCCGTCCTCTCCGGCCTGGAGCGACGTTTCGACGTTAGACACGTCGAAGTTCTGCTCAGGCGCAGGACTGAGGCTTAGCCGGACATCGTCATAGGTACTGGTATCGCCCTCTTGATCCTCATACTGTACGTTAGCCGACAGCGCGTAGCTTCGTTCCTCAGCATCGGGACTCGCTGTTGTATCGACGCGAACAGTCCGAACTTCTCCGGGTTCCCATTCCCCCACATAGGCGGTTGTTGAGGAGCTCTTTCCAAACGTTATATCCGCGTTCTCTGAGACAAACGTAACAGAGGAGTCATTCACGGTCAACGGGCCTGTGTTGCGGAGTTGAACCTCGTACGTTCCTGTGTTACTAACGGCGACAGAACTGCTTGAATTGACAACCGAGAACTGCTGTTCCGGGTCAGGTGAGACTGCGACGGACTGTCCCACGGATTGTGTCCGGAGGCCATCCTCGTTATCAAATGCAACCGACAGCTTAAATCCGTACGACTCCGGTTCCGCGGCTTCGGCAGAACTCACACGGTAGTTGAACGTCCGGACTTCTCCCGGTTCCCACTCATCAACGAATCGTGAGGTGGCATCGCCGCCACTGACAGCGAGGTCCTGATTCTGTGATTGGAGCGTTACCGCGGCATCCCGTGCGGCGCTCTCTCCGGTATTTTCGACGCTAACTGCCACCGTACCTGTTGAGGCAACGCGTGCATTGGAGTCAATATCAGTCACATTGAAGGTGGCATCATCGGTGACGTCGATTTCAATATCAACGGAACGAGTTTTTCTGTCTTCGTCTCGTGCCCCTGTTCCCTCGGAAATGTAGCTTGTGTGTTTGTAATTGAGCCTCAGTTGTGCGTCGTACGTACCGGAACTAGCGTCTTCGTCCACGCTGATATCGAACGGCACTGTCGTCTTCGGCCCCGCCTGTAGCGTGCCGAGGCTTCGTTTCGAGTTTTTCACTGAAATGGGAGCGTCACCAGAACCGAGTGACACAGTAAGCCCCTTTGCCGTTGTTACCTCGTTGTTCAACGCCGGATTTCGAGTGGAGCCGCTATCGAGTTCCCCGCTGTTGACCAGTGAAATTTCTATGGTCTTTTGTTCACCCGGAGCGACGGTATCATCTTCAAGCGTTGCCGCAATATCGGGGCTCCCAACGACCGCAGCGGTTGCCGTTCCGCTGGTGACGGTAATCCCGATTACAGCCAAAAGTAGCAGTTTAGACTTTGTAGAAACCATGTTAATTGAGCGCCCATCCAAGCTCCGTCTCGTCGTTATCGATCAACCGTCTCGGAATTCTTCGTTTGTGAGTAGCCATTTCGTGGTGTTGACTAAACGTTCAATCACATATAGTGCTTTCGTATCTTTCGGGGCCAGAGAGAAACTGGTGTCCAGTCAAAGCTACCGCTACCTCGCTATCCACCGATGTCAACACAGGTTCTACAGATCTTATGGGACATTAGAGGGTGAGACAGCAGAGGAATGTATGTACGAGTACAGTGAACGTGAAGACAGTCCAGTGCGCTCCGTTGAGACAGCGGACCACAATACGCTTAAGTTTATTGAATGTATAATCAATCATATAGTTATCTGTAACCGTACCCGCTACTCAGTTCAATGATAGAAAATATCACCCAGATTGGTCTAGTACTCTACAGAGAGAGTGGAGAAACCGTGAGCCATTTGAACCGTAGCAGACAAGCAGGAAACGGTCGAGGTAAAGATGACTAACGAGATATCCTTTTTCCAGAACCCAGATGGAACCCGCGAGGAGATACTTGAAGCTACATTCTATGCGTTACGTCAGCACGGGTACGCGGATCTTACTATTTCAAAGATAGGTGACGAGTTTGGGAAGAGCCAATCGCTCATATACCATCATTACGACAATAAGGACGAGTTGTTGGTAGACCTCCTAGATTATATGCTGGAACAGGTCGAGAATCAGGTCCCGCTGCCCAACCAGTCCCCTGAAGAGTATATCGAGATAATCGTTGACGAAATATTTGGCACCAGCAGCAACAGTGATGTCGAGTTTTCGCAGGCTGTAATTGAACTGCGAGCGCAAGCGGCACACGACGACGATTACAACCGCCTCTTTCGCAGAAGTGATGACTTTATTCGAAAACAAATCGCCCGTGTCATCCGGGCGGGTGTTGATGCAGGCGCATTTGATGTCGAAGACCCATCTCAGACAGCCGCGCTGTTCCACACGGTTTTAGTCGGCATTCAGGCGGAACGGATTACCAGTGACGAGGAGACTATCGACGACGTGAGAGCCGAGTTTCGGCGGTATGTCGAGAACTGTTTACTTTCTGAATAGCCGGTCAAAGTCAGGTCCTGCTGAGAGATTAGCTGCCCCCGTCAGCCGTCATGCCGCCGCCGGGCATCGACTGGCATTCTCCTTCGGGTTTCCGGATCGGCTCGACCGAACCCCACGAGTGGAAGTCCCACCGCATTGACTCGGCTTCGATGCGTCGCGGATACCCGGAGTCCGCGAGGATGTAGTATGTGACCGGCTCCTGAGAGCCGTCCTGAGAGAGTTCATACACCAACACTTCCTCGCCATCGATGGTATCCCGGCCGACCGGCGTGATGTCTGGGTTTTCCTCCGGCTGGTCGGAGAACTGACCCGGATCAACCTCGTCACGGTCCATCCCCTGTTGCATCGTTCCCCGGAGACACTGCCCTCCAGTAACGGTGTACGTGCTGTTCCCGATACGGTACATTTCCATCTGTTGTCCCTGCTGGTCAAACGACCAGTACATATCCCCTTGATAGAAACGACCAGTCATCTCGACGGTCTGCCCCCCGGACTGCATTGTAGCTGTCATCGCGTACGATTCCGGAAACCGCGTGACCTGTCCGAACTGTGCTGACCTGTCGTCGGCTCCGCTGACCGGCGATGCATCCGTGCCGGTTGTCCCACCTGCTTCAGGAGACGGTTCGCCTCCGCCGCCACTCTCTGTTTCGTCTGATCCACTATTTTGATCGCTGCTGCAACCGGCGAGTACGGTCAATCCCGAACACACGGCTCCGAGTAACTGCCGTCTGGGTAGTTGATGCATGGAGGCGGATACCCTCAACGGGCAAATACTACCGACCATTTCATGACTATTGTTATCATATACATACTACTCTGCTCCCGAATGAATTCATCGTATGCGTATAGACTGGTCAATGCAGTGTGAAATAGCTATACCGCATAGCTCAGCAAAATAGCTACTTGCTTGTTCAAGATTGGAGTGAAGAGAGTTGTGATTATGCCCGAATATTCATACATGTATTATATGTACGTTCCAGTTGTTTACTAGATAGATGACTGACGACAGCCAGAGCGACGAGGCTGATGGGGATGAGAGACGATTTGCGGGAGCGAGTGGCACTCTAACTGAAGTTCAGTACGATCCAACCAGCGACCAGGAGCTTGCTACGGTCATTGTTCAGGCCGTTGCCGATCAGTCGGGAACAGAACCATATCGTGAGTCGCCGTTGCACGACTACATCGATGTCGATGCCATTGAGACACTACTATTCGGTACACAGCCAGACCAGTCAATCGGCTCAGCGAGCCAGAACATCACCTTTCGATACCGCAACATTATCGTCACAGTTCGCGCTGACGGTGTGATCCAGCTGTCGGCCACTAACGCCAGCCGTGCAAGAAAGAACTAATCGCGGGGGTACAGGACATCTCGTCTGGGTTGGTAGCCTCCTTGCATATGCACTCCACTGCCGATATATCCCAAAAGGTCCACCGCCTGAATTGCATACTTCTTACCACCGGAGGCCCAGACCACGACAGTCTACAATAATCGGTCCGATTGGGCTGTGCCGGGAGGGGATTACGAGATAGGTTAAATGAGAGATTCGTTCCCAGTGATGGACGAGAGAGTCCCCGATTTTCGAACAAGCTATCGTTTGACCCGGAAAACTAGTATCCAGTATGGCTCTCCTGAAAGAGGGGGGTAGCTGCAAACATATTCTACAAATTTGATTCTCAAAAGATATATCGGTAGCTTCCGCGGTAGTTATTATGGCATCAAAGGTAGCGTCGGTACCATTAGACACCACCGTGTCCGTAGTTCTACACGCTCTTGAAGTGAAGACGGAAGCTTCCAATCACCGGCGGCAACACCACCATGTCCGCTGTTCTATCTCCTGAAAACCGCTACGTATCAATCGGTTTCGACACCACCATGTCCGCCGTTCCTAAGTGGACTGGAAGTCCGAAAGCGTCGCTTCGCTATCAACGAGGTTAGTGACGGATTTGTGGATTCCAACATCGTCGACAGTCTTCTCAAGCGCTGCGAGAATCATCTCCGGGTCCATTTCGAGAGAGTACTCGCGATAGGTTCCCCCACGTCGTCCCTCGTTCCGCTCGATTGCCGAGATGATACCTAACATCGACAGCTCGCCGAGGTGATCACGCATCCGGCGTGGGACAAGCGGATCGATCCCTGCCTTTTCGGCGAAGTTCGTGTATCGAGGTCTGATATCCCGTGTCCGGGCTGGCGTCTTCCCTTCCTGGTCGAGCGTAACCATTGCGTACACGACCAGATGACCGTGTTGGGTCAGTCCCGAAATACCTTCCTGAATCCGGCCTCGTTCCAGAACGTCGCGGGCCTCTCTAACGAGGTCTTCCGAAATCGTATCCGTATCCTTGTCGCGGGCCAGGTCGCCCGTTTTCATGAGCAAGTCGAGGGACTGCCGCGCGTCACCGGCGTCTTTCGCTCCGTACGCAGCGCACAGCTCGATGACGCCGTCTTCGAGGACGCCGTCGTGAAACGCTACGTCAGCCCGCTGTTGCAGGATCTGGATCAGCTCCTTCGCGTCGTATGCGGGGAACTGGATCTCCTCTTCACAAAGGGAACTCTTGACTTTCGGGGAGAGGTCATCGCGAAAAGAGAAATCGTTCGAGATACCGATGATACCGATCTTCGCTGAACTTAGGTTGTCGTTCGCTCGCGCACGCGGGAGTTGATAGAGAATACTATCGTCTTCGATGTGGTCGACTTCGTCGAGCACGATGTAGATAGTCCCGCCACAGGAGTCGAGTTCGGTCCACAGCATGTCATACACCGTTGCACGAGGATACCCTGTCGTACTGATCTGGCTCGTTTCGTCCCTGAATTCGTTGACGAGCCGGGTCGCAATTTGATAACTACTGGAGAGGCCATCACAGTTTAGCATCTTCACTGTGAGATCGATATCCTCGTATTTCGCTGCGTCTTCTTCGAGATGGTCAATTAGATACCGCGTACCAGCAGTCTTGCCGACCCCCGTTTTCCCGTACAAGAAGATGTTGTTGGGCTGTTCACCGTTGATTACGGGTTGGAGAGCCGCTCGATACCGGTTTAGTTCAGTGTCACGCCCGACGAGGTTCTCAGGCTGATAGTCTTCCCGGAGGGCATCCCGGTCCAAGTAGATCTCGGTGTCGCGTTCGAACATCCCCATAGTCGTTGCCTGATGTATTGGAAGGAACATACATAAAACCACCCCTGTCCGCAGTGTCCGGAGTGTCCGCTGTTCTGCTGCTTATAAAAGAATGGTGGGACCCTCCCACCCCACTATGTCCGCAGTAACTAGAAAACGGTAGGTGGGGGTGACACAGAGAACTATTCAATAAGGAAAAGTTTATATTGGTATGCTGAGAGCTGGACCGTAGTGCAGTTTAATAGCTATAGAGAAAGACGCTATAGCAATACTTGACGCTATCTCTAGCCTAGATAAGATCTAGGTAGTATGCAGACACAATCTAGTTGAGACTAGGTGACATCTAAGCTGTCTAGATTCTATCTAGATAAAGTTCAGATAGTATCCAGACCGTTCTAAATTGACTACCCTTCGAATCAAATGTGGCTGTTTCCTTCCCCCCTCCCCCTCTCTTTCGAAGAACAGCGGACAAAGTGGGGTGGGAGTGTTCTCTCCCATTGCTCGCCTAATTTACGGTCTTCAGACCCTCTGTGAACAATTTATCGCGTTTCTATTGTTCAAGCACACACCGCCGTGTCCGCTGTTCTCGTGTCTACCCCACCAGAACAGCGGACATCGTGGTGTGGTCCAAGCGAAATAACACCACGATGTCCGCAGTAATCGACGCATGATTTCTCAACTGCCCCAATAGAACAGCGGACATCGTGGTGTCTATTCACGATTATGCACCAGACCTCCCCGTCAGACGCCACAATGTCCGCAGTAATATGGCGTTAGAAACTCTCTAACGAAGTGTTACTGCAGACACTGTGGTGTTCTCTGTCTCATCCTGCCCGCTCAACGATTCGGGTTCTGCTTCTGGTCCGGGATTCACTGTTCGCGCCGCACTGGTCACGTTAGTCGTCGCAACGCTCCTGCCCATCTGCCGCGACAGTTACTGTACTCAACCGATCACTGAATACTACTTGCACACTGTTCAGCGACAGCCCAGTCTGCCAGCTATCGCGATAACCAACAATCCACCCGCTGGGTTCTGCTGTTCCCTTCCATCTTGTTCTGCTGTTTCCTCCTATTCGAGCGGTTCAAACACAGTCGTGGTGCATCGATACCTTCTACGCTAGCTGTCATCTGAATACGCGTTCAACAAGCCGTGCCTGCGCCTTTCTGAGATGATTCGATGCGGTACTCGGAGCACAACCGAGCTCCTCGGCGACGTCCTCGACGCTCCCATTTCGCGGGACGTCGTAGTAACCGACTTCCCGTCCTGCGGCGAGTGCTTCGCGCTGACGTGAAGTGAGGCCGATGTCGAATGTTCCAGGGCTGGCATCGTATTCGCCGATCTTCCGGACGTTTACCGTGATTCCGTCGGGAAGTGCATCCCGGACCTGTTCGAGAGTGGCGGGTTCGCCGACGACATCGAACAACACGACTCCGTGCGGTCGGTAGGCAACCGGTGGGACCACCATTAGCGTCGGCTGTTCGAACGCCGCGTAGAACTGTCGTGATTGTTCAGTCTCCCGGCCACGGACGAACGCGTAGAACGCCTGGTCCCGAACGGGTGTAATATCGTAGCTTTCCATGGTTTCGACCGCAGAAAGCGCCGATTCGTAGGGTTCGCGATCGCCGACGATATAAAACAACGTATAGGCGATCTCGTCCTCGACCCCGACTTTCCACGTAACGAGCCACTCGCGTTTGATTGCATCGCTTTCGGTCATAAAGCGGTGCATCGGACGCTGATACTCCGGTGCATACTGGATCTCTAAGCGGAGATATCTCACGGACGAGCTCTGGTGGCGGCTCCCATATAAAGACACTAGTGTGTACGACAGTTCACGTATCCGCTCCCAATATCTATCCGTAGCTGTTCATGAGCAGTGATCGGCGGAATATGGACGACGCACAGTCTGATGAGCGGATATGCTGCGGCAGAAACACGGATACCCGATTTAATTCGACACTTCGGGAGGTGCTCGGTTCGTCCCCGTTCATTCTCACGAAATTCGACGCGTTCATGAACTGGGTCCGGGGCTCCTCGATGTTTGTACTGCAGTTCGGCATCGCCTGTTGCACCATCGAGATGATGGGCACTCTCGCTACGAAACACGACCTCGACCGCTTTGCTGCCGGAGTCCCTCGGGCATCACCGCGGCAGGCAGATCTGATTATCGTCCCGGGGACCATCGTTTCGAAGTTCGCGCCGCGGATGAAGCGCGTGTACGACCAGATGCCCGAGCCGAAGTTCGTCGTCTCGATGGGGTCGTGTACCATTTCCGGTGGGCCGTTTCAGGAAGGATACAACGTCATCAAAGGTGCGGAGCAAGTCATTCCGGTCGACATTCACGTCCCGGGGTGTCCGCCACGCCCCGAAGCGCTGATCTACGGCGTCGCGAAACTGCAGGAGCGCATCGCCGAGGGCGAGTCCTCGCCGGTGACGGTCAAGCCGTACGAACTGGAGCAGTTTGACGCCCTCGAACGGGACGAGCTCGTGGACAAACTCGCCAGCGAGATCGACGAGGACGACCTCGTCATGCGGTACGACTGGACTGGCTCGACCTGACCTACTGCGTCGTTACGGGGACTTGACCGTACGATTCGGACTACGTACCTGAGGTGGGGCTTCGGCCCCGATGTAATTGCCGCTCCGGTTCGGTGTGGCTGAAACCCAATAGTGTCTTGGAAGACCAGTTCGGATTTTACGACGCAGCTTCAGTGTAGTTCACTTCGAACGATGTCGTTTCATTCTCACCGTGGTTACCGACGGTCAGCGAATCGGTACCGTCAATCCGCTCAACTGCGACCCTCGTCCAGGTACGCTCGACGGTTTCCGATTCGAGATCGATTCGAACGACGACCGTGCGACCGCCGCCTGGCCGTGTGAGTTCGAGTTTGACCTGGCTGTCGTCCGTTGCTTCGACGACGGTCGCGTCCAGCGTGTCCGGATCGTCGAACTCCGTCTGGATGGCGTAGCTGGTGCGTTCGTTCGATTCGATGAGCCGGTCGATGGAGTCCCGTTCGCTTTCGTTGAGAGCGCCGATCGTATCTGTAATGTTCAGATTGAGGCCTTCGAGCTCCGAGTGGCTCGAACGGACAGCTACCGACTGACTGTTGAGGGCGACTTCACCTTCGACAGCTGGGAGGCAATTGTCTACGGGACGGGCGTGGATGCCGACGGTGTCTAACGGTTCGTCCCGGGCGACCGTCTCGTAGTACTGGTTGACCTGAACTTCGATGTGATCATACGCGCCGAGCCCCGCGTATCCTGATATTTCCTTCCAGACCAGTGACGCGAACTGCTCGCGGCCGATTTCGTCGAACGGCTCGCCGCTGTGCTGTTCGACAAGTGTCACGGTGACACCGCGGACCTGTATGTCAGTCCGAGTTCGGTTCGGGGTGTCAATACGGAACCCGCCACCACAGGTCTGGTCGCCCTGATCGAACGTGACCGTGCCACTATCGTTGGAAACCGTTGTCACCTCGAACGCCGTCGAATTCGTAACTGTGATGCTACCGGTCGTTTCATTGGATTCGGTCTCAGAGGGGGACGATTCGGATGGGGCATTTCCGGCACTCCCATCGGCTACGACGGCTGCGCCGCTGGCAGTGAGCAGGAGTGCCGATACCGCAACCGCGTACGCTGCGAGTCGGTAGTCACGATGCATCTGCATCACTCCGTTGGCGGGGAAGTTTTCGTTTCATTGTATTGGGGGTGATCGGACAGGACGCACGAGTGCGGTCGGTAGCACAGTACAGTAGAGCCGGGCCCGTAGCGGCGGGCCGAGTTCGCAGTGGCGGGCCGAGCATATGCTGTGGGCCGGTGTGCTCGCTGTGAGCGCTGGCCCGATCACGGCATCAGGAGATTATACGAAAACCATTGTAAAGCCCCGTTGGAAACGGGAGTGAAACGGATCTGAAACGCGTTTCAGAGATTGTTCCATTCGTTTCAGTTTACTGAAAACCAGCACTTTCATACGAAAACGTCCGGTCACGACGGACATGGAGTCGGTTAGACGGTCCCGTCTGGTGTTCGTCCTCTCGCTCACCGTCCTCAGTGTGAGTATCGCCGTCTTCGCAACCGCGACTGGTATCGCCGCGACGGCGACAGCTGATACCGGATACGAGTTCGCTATTGAAGACGATGCACTTGTCGAAACGAGCGGCAGAACCACTGAGGTTCTGGTATCGGATGTCAGAACTGTCAACTATATAGAGATTACGAATCTCAACCGGAGCCCCGTTGTGCGGGCCACACCATGGGAACCGCCCGAACTGTCCCGCTCGAAGCGAGCGCGAGCCAAGCGGATTATCACGACGGACGGGTCGGTCCCCGATACCGTTGCATCACCGGCCGACGCAGTGTACACGATGCGGCCGGTTCCACGCGGGGTAGCTAGCGAGAGAGCCGCGGTCGTCGGTGCAGATCCGACAGCGTCGTGGCACGATCTCGCCGCAGTCAACGAGTCCGCCTTCACCGTTCGGAACGGCACGACTGCAGGGGTCGTCGTCATTGAACGGACGGAGCAGCGACTGAGTGATCGCCGTGTACTGGTCGTCGTTGAACCGATCGATCGGGAAACCCGATACAGTGTCGTCGTCGATATCCGAAACGAGAGGATAGACGCGTTCGTCCGACTCCGTGGGGTACCGGAGTAGTCCGGATACATTGCTGGTCTCAACAATGATCGAAAACACCCTCCAACGTAGCGAGGCCGTCGCGGCAGGCGTCTTCGTCATCTCGACCGCCCTGATGCTTTTGCTGGCCGGCCATCTCATCACGCCGACAGTAGCCACAGTCACAATCGGCGAGACCACTGTCCAATCAGGATCTCCGGGGCCGTCCATCCGAACAGTCGATATCGCCGTACTCACAGTGGCTGCGTTCACCTCCGGTGCGAGTGCCGTGGCGTTGTTCCGTGTCGATTGGGGTGCATCGGGTTCTGCTACGGACTCGCCGGACACTCGATCGCCGGACGCTGACCATGACCACGCACCGACAGCGGACCTACTCGAAGCCCGTCGGCAGGAATGGGAAGAGACTGCGAGTCGCCTCGCGAGCAACGAACGGATCGTTTATGAAATCATGCTTGATGCCGATGGGGTTCTTCCACAGAGCGAAATCGTCGATCGAACGGAGTTCTCGAAGGCGACTGTCAGCCGGACCCTCGATACGCTCGAAGCCAAGAACCTCATCGAACGGAAGCGGCGCGGCGTCGGCAACGTCGTCATCCTGTCGTGAATCCCACGCTGATCGGGCGAATTGCTCCATTCGGGCGACAGCGTTGCTGAAACCAGCCGAAGTTATCCGCCCGTAACGATCTTGGCAACGCGGTCGCGGCTGAAAAGCTGCTCATCCGATGGAATCTCTGGATAGTGATTCCCGTTCTCGTAGGGTGGCCACTCGCCAAAGATATCCGGGTAGAGCTGTTTCGCGGTCATTTCGATCTGGAAGAGATTCATGATCGGGCCGTGATATCGCATTCCGTGTGCGTATACGCGGTCGTCTTTGACCGCTGCGAGTTCTTTTCCAACGCTGTGTGACGCGAGCCTCTCGCGGACATCGTCCATGTCGTAGCGAGGTGTCATCCCCCAGAGATGGAGGATTACGTCAGGGTCCGCGTCCAGCATCGTTTCATAGCCGACCGAACCCCAGAGACCGTCCCACGTTTCGTCCCCGAAGGCGTCGTTGGCTGCGAGCGGACGCGTGTCGGCGAGCCAGAACCCCGGTCGGTTCAGGTGATACGTCCAGAATTGGCCGTCGCCAAGTGTAACCCGAACCGCGGTCGGTCGATCTTCTTCGGGTGGAAGCTTCGTCTGGATGGTCTCGATGAGTTCTTGATGAACGGCTCTGAGTTGCTCGTAACGCTTTCGTTCCTGAAACACGGTGGCGACACGACCGAACAGCTCCCACAGCGTGTAATAGTGGTAGTTCTCACTGTAGGGTTCTTGCGGGTCACCGTGTGTTCCGCTGTAGAAATTCCCGAAAAAGGGGCCGACATTGTCGACAATTTCCTCGATATCGGCCATATCCCAGTTCTCCTGGGTAATCGCCCATGCGGGGTCGAGGAAGTGAACGTCGCTACCGAGGCTGTAGCAGAACTCCTTGCTGAAATTGTCGTAGGGGTTCGGAAGGTTCTCCCACTCAAAGGAGACACCAGAGAGCCGTTCGTAGTAGTGGTTCATCGATGGCCCAGCCATATCTGGGACGAACATCGAATTGACCGCGTCACCGTGGTTAAGTGCGACTAACATATCTGCATACTGATTGTACATCGTGAAGACGCTCTCCGGTACGGAGTCGAACTCGACCTCTCCGACAGGAGAAAGCGAGGCAACGTAGGACCCCCCATCTGACGGGGTTGATGTGCCCGTTTCCTTGTCACTCGATGTTGCTGTACTGGGCGGTTCCCCACCGTTACTGGAGCAGCCGGCTACGATTGACGTGCCGAGCAGCAGACCACCGCCGGAGAGGTAGTCTCGTCTGGTGAGACTACCTGTCCCGTCTGTCCCGTCCATGGTTTAGGTTGGCCTAATATGGCGTATATGGCTTTCGGATTAACCAGTGTACTTCGCTTGCAGGACGAAGGACTGACCACTCTATCACCGCCGTGAATCTCGACCAACTTTGTTCTATGACAGATTCTTCGGAGTTGTCTGTGGATCCCATCTATATGAACTAATTGGTTATAGATATACTACTATACACCCATCGTTGGTCAAATATGGCAACTATGAATATATCAGTAAAATATCTAGACATCAAAACCGTGATCGTAACACAGGAAGCTCGATCTTATCTCTGAGATCAATATTAACAGTGTGAAAACGTACTCCTACGACTATATGGTTCTACATTGTGACTGACATCTCTTGGATAATAAAACGTACTCAATTTCAATCCGGATGTGATATGCGCGACATCCAATCAGATAGTTGCCATTCTAAACACGATCTTTTGATACCAGCGGCCGCTGAGAGCCTGTCGAGTTCGCCGGCGTCGAATAATAACATCTGTACGGATGTTATTACCCTCCTTGCTTCAGCTCTGAGACACAGCCATTTTAAGTGATACCTGGTGCGGTACAGTGTAAACCTTCGCACGACTATCACCCAAATATGACTACCAGAACAGATCTCCAGTTCCGGATTGGGTAGCGGAGGGCAGAGACCTATTGGAACTTCGACCGGCTACAGACGGTGACCGCTGAGGAAGGTCTGATTGAGACGATTCCGGAAGAACTTCTGGAGCCCCACGTTGGGCCAGTGAACAAACACTGAGAGTTCTCCCCGCTATAGTACCAATTGAAACGATGTACACACTGATCGCACTGCTGTCGTTCGATCAGGCGTGCATTGATTTTCAATGGCTACTATAGATATGGTGCGTGAGGCTCGCCATGACGACGATACCGATCATCGACGGTCACTCGTCGAGGCTGTGGTTTTCTCGCTCGAGCAGCGGTACGGCGACACGCTTCGGCCACGGACGTGGTTCGCCCAGCTCCGTGAACTCGTTCTGAGAGCGACTCTGAGAAATATCGAACTTGCTCCGTAACATCGGTCAGTACAGCCTGTGAATTTATCGAATTGCAGGTGAGCCATCTGCGTCATTTGCATCGGCTATCCACTGCGGTTGCATCGGAAGGATATCCGACGGTAAATCGTTCATGTCGAAGAATCCGACCTCGAGGGCTTCATCCTCGTCGGCCTCGGGTGTACCCCCTTCGATGGAACACCGAAAGCAATTCGTG
Organism: Haloarcula amylolytica JCM 13557; assembly: GCF_000336615.1. GTDB lineage: Archaea > Halobacteriota > Halobacteria > Halobacteriales > Haloarculaceae > Haloarcula > Haloarcula amylolytica. The sequence continues at coordinate 111,788 of NZ_AOLW01000035.1, read as the reverse complement.
ACGAAGTGAACTGCCTTGCCTGAGGGATACGAAAACACTTGCTGTTCCGGGTGTGAATAGACGCCTATCAGCCGCTCAACCGCTATTTGCAGTCCCGTTTCCTCGTCAACCTCTCGTGTGATAGCGTCCCCGACTGGTTCGCACCGTTCGACCGTGCCCGTCGGGAGCGCCCACTGCTCTTTGTCGGCGCGTTTCAGCAACAGCACCTCATCTACGTCATTCACTACGACAGCAGCGACGCCCGGACGTAACTCATCCGGCCACGAATAGGGTGGTGCCTCCCATGTGTCGGTTGTGTCCGTGAAGAGGTGTGCAAGAGACGAGATCGTCAAATCAGGTTGCTGAAGATCACGAGCAGATGCGGTAGTCGGTTTGTCCTCGGCCACCAGAATCCCGGTGAGCCCCGCACGGTGGGCGCCGAGAATGTCCGTGGCAGGATTATCGCCAATCGCGGCCGCTTGCACGTCGTCAGCCAGCCCGTCGAGAGCCATCTCGAACATAAGCGGCTCGGGTTTGCCAACGACCATTGGCTCTGTTCCCGCCGCAGCTTCGACTGCTCGAACAATGGCCCCGGCCCCGGGTACAGGCCCGTCTAGGGTCGGGAACGACCCATCCGGGTTCGTCCCCACGAACGTCGCTCCCCGCTGGATGTGTCTCGCCGCCCGCTGGATGTCTTGATATGACGTCTTCTCGTCCGCGCCGACGACCATCGCATTGGGATCGTCGTCCGTGACTTCGATGCCTTCCTCTTGGAGTTCGATTTCCAGCCCTGCGCTACCGACGACAGCAGCGGTGGTCTCATCCTGTTGGGAGAGGTAGTGGGCGGTCGCCCAGCCTGACGTGATGATCTCGTCTTTTTCGGCGTCGATCCCCAGCTTGCGAAGCCTGTTCGCGATCGTCTCACGCTGAAAGCGTGGGTCGTTCGTCAGGAATCGTAGTTTATTGTCCCGCTCATTAAGACGATTCACCGACTCGACCGCCTCCGGTAGGGCCTCATCCCCGAGATACACTACCCCGTCGAGGTCAAGTAAGAACGCGTCGAATTGTTCAGAAACCATACTATTTTGTAGCACCATTAGCCACTTGTATCCTGTTGTCGGGGTGCATCTGCAGTTTAACTGAGTGGCTGATTTATCGTCATTAACGAAACGAACTGGCTGTTACTCCGCGTCTAAACAAAGCCGACCAGTTCAAATGTGGTTTCGTCACGTCTACCCAAACAAACCAATCGGACGGCTTATAGCATTTTCCGCTGTTGATCATTGATCACCCAATACAGTGAGTGTAAAACCAATGTCAGGGTCGCTTCTGTTCACAGATCTTGAGTATTATACTGTGATCACGCTGTACTCCGTTTTGACTGGGATAACGCGATAGCCGTGATCGCCACCTGAATAAATCTAAACCAATCTGACAGCGCTGGGACCAGATAAATTCGAACGAATCAGTTACAGTTTGACGACGTCGCCGCTCTCCGCGGCTTTGTGAATTGCCCGGATGATTCGCATATCCTGGAGGCCGTGGCGGCCGTCCGGGCCAATGTCAGTACCAGTCAAAACGCGGTCAGCGAAGTAGTCGAACTCCTCCCGCATTTCGTCCTCCGCGTCAAAACTCTCGTGTTCGACAGTTACTGTCGTCTCGTTTCGGGACAGGTGGAGTTTTGCTTTCCCATGGAACGCTGGACGGAGTTCGATCTGTCCGTCCGTCCCAGTTATTTTCAGTTGCGTATCACTGTGGGCGTTCTGGCTATCAGTCGTGACCATTTTGATACCGTCTTCCAGCGCAAGCAATGCCCCGGAGCGTTCATCAGGCACGTCGTCGAAGGCCTCTCCATGAGAATCCATCTGTGACTGCACCGCCAGTGGTTCCCGGTCGAGCAGAAACCGAGTCGTGTTGATCGAGTAAATCCCCAAATCCATCACTGAGGTGCCATAACCTGAGAGTTCCGGATCGAGCCGCCACTGGTCCGTGTCCGGATTCATCTCGAGCAGCGGCTGACTATTGTTTCCGTATACGGATACTGGCTCACCGATGAATCCGTCTTCGATGAGTTCTTTTGCACGCCTAACAGCGGGGTCAGTCTGCATCCGGTAGGCAATCATCAACGGCACAGCGGCCTCCGCACAGACCTCAACCATTTTCTGGGCCCGTTCGACTGTTGCCTCCATCGGTTTCTCGCACAGGATCGCTTTGTCTAACTCTGCGGCTGTCTCGGCGTATTCCAGATGCAAGGCGTTCGGTGTCCCGATGTAGATGGCATCAAACCTGTCGGCTGCCTCCCCGTCGTGGAACTCTTGGTAACTGATCCCGTAGTCCACACCGTTCTCGTCGGCGAGACGTTTCGCTTTCTCCGAAGAACTGCTGACGAGCGTTGTAACTTCACCCAGATCAGAGTCCTGAATCGCGGGAAGTGCTAGGTCGATTGTCCACCAGCCAAGTCCTAACAGCGCGTATCGAACCGTTCCGTCCGTGGTGGTTTGCCAGTCACGCTCATTATACGTATCAATCCAGTCTTTCATACAAATATGTTTTAAACCTTGACGCTAAAAACTTCGGTTTCTGAACACGCAAACACCATGCTGGTGGGTGGGGTGACGTCGCCGGAGTATGTCACTGTACTATGCTGTAATCTTGTTACTACTGGCTCTCTTCTTCAGCTAGTGCTATTATACTCTTTCTCACTATGGAAAAAATAGAAAGAAATTACTGCTCAAACGCACTCGTTCAAACAGTTAATACGGTATTATGCGGGTAGGTGTATCCTAATGGATATGAATCCGCCAGAATTACCCGCAAATTGTCTACTCTATGAAGGTATTATATAATCATAACTTAGAAATTAGGTTAGGCTGACATTTGTATGTACTATTTGAAACACTGCGTAGGTTTAAATCCCCTGGATTGGGGCTCTATTCAAACCCTGAGAATTGTTGGAGTGTCCTAGGTCCGTCTTTAGCAACTGATAGTGACGATTGACGGCCTCGTCTCCCATTATTTCATTAAGCACAACAGCTACGGCTGTCAATTACATATAAATATGTACTCTATATCCGACTGTAGCATAGCCGTAGTAAGCGCATATTCATGTTTTGGGAAGTCGATTGTAAACACATTGGAAAATCTTACAGGGTGCCAAGCTGAATGAAAAATACTGCAAATCGAACATTAATCTCGGGAGGAACTGTTGTTACGCCGACCAGCGAAATTGAGAACGGGACAGTAGTATTCTCTGATGGAAAAATAGTCTCGGTGGAAGCAGAATCTCATGACTCCCCGGACATTGATGCGACGGGGAAGTATGTCCTACCTGGATTGGTTGATCTTCACGGTGATGATATCGAACGGCACCTATTTCCGAGAGCTGGTGAGCGCGTCAACACGACTGTCGCTCTGGACCGATGTGATATTGCCAATGCCAGCGCGGGAGTTACGACAAAGTATCATGCCATTGCGTTCGAAGACGTCCCAGATGATAACCGGAGTATCGAATTAGCCCGTCGCTTGGCCGAGCATATCCGAGATTTCAACTGCGAAACCGGCGCCAGGGTCGATAACAGACTCCATATGCGGTGTGAACTCACCAACGAAACGGCTGTCGACGCCGTCTCGCAAGAAATCCAATCAGGGGGAGATCTCGTCTCCCTTGTCTCACACATTCCCGGAACGGGCCAGTTCGCTGGCGAAAATACACTTACACAACGCTATAATCTTCCGGACGGGGTCTCAGAGTCAAGCCTTCAGACCCTCGAAACACGCCGCAATGGTGTCTCCGAAAAAGAATTAATCTCGCGCGCACGAGAGATTACAGAGCTAGCAAGCAATAGAAATATCCCAGTCGCCTCACACGACGATGAAACCGTTTCGAGCGTGGACAACGCCGCTGCTATCGGGGTAGACATAAGCGAATATCCGCTCTCCCACCGTGTTGCCCAGCGGGCAACCGAGTTAAACTTGGCCGTTGCGATGGGTGCGCCGAATGTGGTTCGCGGTGGGAGTCTGTGGGACGGGCCCGATGCGTCTCAGGCAATCAAAGACGGTGTTGTCGACATTCTCTGTAGCGACTTTCGTCCGCAATCACTGCTTAGCTCTGTTTTCATCGAAAACGGTGACCCTCTCAAAGACCGGGTGTTACGTGTCTCTACTGCACCAGCTGCCGCTGCCGGCCTGTACGACCGTGGCCGATTGGAGTGTGGAGCAAGGGCCGATCTGATTATCGTCGACCCAGACCCGGTTCCATCGATAGCACGAACATATGTTGCCGGCGACGAAGTGTATCGCTCTGGATAGCCTACTCGTGACGCGTACTGCGTAAAAACTGCGCGCGGAACCAAACCGTTCTTATCGGGCTACTCGCTGTCCGACTCTTCGCGCTCAACTGACCAGTGATACACCGAACATGCGCCTGCAACACCCACTACCAGGGAGAGCAGACCTAAGACCATGCTCCCGGGAAGTGAGAAGGCGACAGAGGCGGCTAGGACCATCGCACCGAGCACCGAGACGGCCGCGTAATACTGATACCACTGTCGGCCCTCCGCCTCTTCTTCAGAACGGTTGAGGTACTTTTCGAAGTCGTCAGCCTTGTCGGTAAGGGTTATATGCCCTCGGTCTTGGTTAAAATCGACGACACCGATGTCGTCCATCTTCGGGAGATGGCACTGGTACAGTCCTACGTACACGCGCTTGCGCTCACTTGATGTCAACGCATCAGTTGTGGTCTCGTTCTCAATGGCCGCGACGTGTTCTGCGAGTTCTCCAAGAGAGACCTGTTCGCCTCGTTCTCGAAGAAAGTGGAGGACCTCTCTGCGGCGGCTGTTTTTCAGTATTTCAAAAATAACGTCTAGAGATGCACCTGAGTCGTCCTGCTCCTGTGACGTCGCTTGGTCCGCACTGCTTTCTTTCCCTTTTGGCGATGGGACAGATTCGTCGCTTAGTTTATTATTCGGTTCTGCTTTCGTTTGTGCGGTGTCTTTGACTCCCATATTTACCCACTTCCTGTGTGCTGCGACATCGTCCACCCGTCTGGAATCGCGCTCACACAGCCCCCCGGCTGTATCGACGGAGCGTTACGCTGTCAGCCAGCATTTCAAATCAACATCACCTTGCCACTTAATACTTTGTTATGTAATCGATTAGATAATTTTTCTTTGATTACCGCCGGGGTAGTCAGTAGTTGTTTGGGTATTCCGGGAGTAACAGTGTTCTTTGAATCAATTTTCGGTGATCGATAATAAATGTCCGCTACAGTGTGTGTTGAGATACGCAAAATACGTAGACTACCCGTAAAAACGCTGAGGCACTCCTCTGCTACGGTTACACGTCATTCACTTCCTCGAAATCGCACAGGGTAAATCGTAGCGTATATGGACCGTTTCTATCAGTCATGCAAGTAACGCAATCTTATCAGTATCAATTAAACAGCTATCTGGACCGCACAGAGGTCCCTGGAGGAACGAAGTCCTCGATAAGATGCTCTTCTGGGTTATCGTCGGGAATTGGAGCCTTACGATCTCCACGGTATCTGTTGTTGATCGGTTGTCGCCTGATTGCCGAACACGTAGGTGAAATGCGCGGTATATGAATTGAGCGGAAGAGCGATATTACTCACCACATACTCAGTATGCAGGGTACTCAACCGGAATCGTGTATGGCTACGAAGCGAGACCAAGAGACACGAGCGAAACAATTAACCACAGGCACATGGAATATCACTGTACACGAGTTTGTGTCCAAAGAAGGTAGCTGGTACACTCGTGCATACGAATAGATACGATGGCAGACTTTGATCAGTGGGACGAAGTGAGCTACGTAATCAGTTCACGGTATCGAGTCGAGACTCTCCGCCGGTTGTCAGAAGGCCCTGCGACACCGTCGCTAATTGCGGACGACAGGGAAATGAGCATTGCTCACGTTTCGCGCGCCCTACAGGAACTCCGTGAGTCGGAACTGGTTGACCTATTAGTTTCCGAAGATCGGAAGAAAGGGCGCGTGTACGACATCACTGAGAAGGGTGTCGATATTTGGGAAACAATCGAACGGAAGAACATGGCGTAACTGTCGCGTCTCGGCCTCGAACTGATAGGATTGCACAGTCGCGTCGACTTAGAACCATCTCTCTCCCTGTTTTCGATTCGAATTGAACTTGTAATTTGATGTGGGTCTCTCGCGTATGCGATATTCCATTACACCACAAGGTGGTGTGCTTTCCATAGATTCAGCTAACGGTAGTCGTTAAACTGAGGCGCCAACGAACGGTATCGACTCACTACGACTATGGCTGAAAGCTCCACTTTGGGGGACGTGTCTGGTGGTAAACGTATGCTACCCATTCTGAGACCTCCCTGTAGAAATCCGCTCTTCGATATTGAATGCAAAGAGTGTCTAACGGTGGGTATAGCAGCCGTAACAATAATGATTTGTAACATACCTGCGTACGCATGTTGTCCATAGGCTACGGAAAGTTACTGATTGGGTGCGTCGCTGGACTGTTACTCATTGGAGGTGCTACGCTGGGGCTTGGAATCGGTGGTTTCGCCGATGGACCGGCAAATACGGAGACCACTGTGAGCGAGGACGAACTGGAGATACGCACTGTGCAGTCTCCGACCGAAATTCGGCCGGATGAGCCGTTGCGTGTGCATATTCAAATCACAAATGCGGGGTCGGAAACGACAACACAACAAGTAGCGCTACGATTGAACAGGGACGGACAGTCTCCTGAAACGGTGGCAACAAAACAAGTCGAGGTTGCGGCTGCAGAACCGACGGACGTGACGTTCGCTGTCGAACCTGACCAAATCAGTCCCGGGGAATACACGCACGCCGTTGCCGTCGGTGAGTCATCGTCCCCGGAGTCAACTGGGAATGTGGCTGTCCTCACCCCGCCTACGTTTGTCCTCGCCGATACCACTGAAAACGCTACAATTGTCCGTGGAACGAACGCCTCCATCCGAGCAAACCTGACCAATGTCGGTGCATATCGTGGCGTCCAGACAGTGCGAATCGCTGTCGATGCGGACCAAAACGGCCAGTACTCCGATGCTGAAACGCTGAACGAGAGTGTCCACTCGCTTGCGGGCGGCCAGAGCCAGATGAGCACTGCCACGGTCCGAACTGCTGATCTGGAGCCTGGCCGATATCAATACAGGGTCGCCACCGAAAACACGACAACGACCGGAACACTCCATGTCCAGCAACCGGCGACGTTCCGTGTGCAGAACACGACTGCACCGGCCAACGTAACGAGGGGGGAAACTGCCAATGTCTCAGCAGTCGTCGAGAACGTTGGTGACGTGGACGGGATCGACAACGTCACGCTCCGGAGTAATTCCATGAACACCACCTATTCCCGCACCGTTTCACTTGCTGCCAACGAAACGACAACGGTGTCTATTGATGTGAATACGACGAATTTGAGCCGCGGGACACACAACCATTCGCTTGGAACTGCTGACGACATAGATACCGTCTCGATGACGGTACAGGACAGTCATTTCGAGGTGTCGGATTTGGCTGGACCGAATGTCCTGTACGTCGGTGATACGGCTGTGTTCTTCGCGGACGTAACGAACACCGGTGAAACCACCGGAACTCAATCGATCCAGCATCGTATCGACAGCGATGACGATGATCGACCGGAAGCCTATGGAGTCGACAGAAATGTCACGCTCGCACCCGGCGAGTCGACTCGCGTTCGGTTCGAGGTTGAATACACGGTAACCGACTCGACGGATTACCCCGTAGAACCACTGAGTCTGCAGACGTACGTCTATGGCATCTACTCAAAAGACGCGCGTGCGTCAACAGCTATGTCGGTCAAGCCGTCATGGGCAAAAGACGGCGGGTCCAGCGGTTCCGACGGAAGTACCAGTGTCTCTGATGGTGACCGCGCTTCGCTTGATGAAATAACCCAGGACAAGTACGGACGCTACTATAATGAGGTGAGCGGTGAAACGAAGCGCCAGATCGAAGAGATTCACGAACGCCAACCGTTCGCGGACAGTCTTGCGGCCGTAGAGGTGCGGACGCGTGAGGAAATCGCCCGGCAAGAGTACGGGGCCGATGTGAAAGCTGGGGAGAAGTTTAATTTCACAGGACTAGAAATCGAAACCCAACAGAAGGTCGAAGCGGACTTCGATGCACAGTTCCAGACTGATTCCGGTGACCGAATCGAGTCCTGGGACGAACTGGCCAACGACACGTACGGGAAGTCGTACGAGAACCTAACCGATAGTCGTCAGGCGGACATCAGGACGACGTATCAGGATCAATTCGAATAACCACTCCCTCTAACAGTAGTAATCGCCGTACGTGGGCGCTTTTCGGAATCGGCCTAACGAGATATTTATCGATCCGACAGTCCACTGTATATGACCGCTAACCCTGGAAAGTAAGGAATAACAATAGATCGATTTGTCCAACATGGCGACAGAGAGGGCCCTATTGGTGGCCGGTGAGCGGCCCTACGACCTACCATGACTATCACTGAATCAGAGGTTGCTATTGGCGCGTGGGTCTGGCATGAAAGCCGACCCGAGATGAGTAGCTCCCTTTTCGGTAACTCTGTGCGTACCGTAGCGGACCCATTCCACTCACCAACAGGGGGGACATAGAGTGTATAAAGGCTCGACCGTCGGTGTCGTCGTTCCGGCACACAACGAAGAGGGGTTCATCGGTGAGGTCGTCGACTCACTTCCGGAGTACGTCGATCAGGTGTTCGTTATCGACGACTGCTCGACAGATGGCACATGGACCGAAATCAAGGAATACGTGGATACTGAGGTGAAACACGCAAGTGTGACTGGTGACTCCGCACAACAAATAGTTGTCGCCGACGGGGCCGGGACAACGGTATCTGAAAGCCAGACGTTTCTCGATAAGCGGATCGTCCCAGTCCGTCATCAGACTAACGGCGGTCGCGGGGCTGCCGTACAAACCGGATACGAGCTAGCGCTTATGAGCGGCATGGATACGGTTGCAGTCCTTGATGGCGACGGCCAGATGGATCCGAACATCCTCGATGAGATACTCGACCCAGTCGTTGAGGGGGATGCGGATTACGCGAAAGGCAACCGCCTCATATCGCGACGCCACTGTACTCAGATGTCTAACTGGCGGCTATTCGGGAATGCGCTCCTCACGATGCTGACCAAGATTGCGAGCGGACACTGGCAAATGCGCGACCCACAGAACGGATACACCGCGATTTCTGCGACGGCGCTTGACCAGCTCTCGCTGAACGATCTGTTTGACGACTACGGATTTCTGAACGATATGCTAATTCACTTAGATGCGAATGGGATGACTGTTCAGGACGTACCGATGGAAGCACTCTACGGCGACGAGTCGAGCGGGATTCGATACGGCTCGTTCATTCCGAAACTATCGATTCTGTTACTTCGTGGGTACGTCTGGCGGTTACAGCAAAAGTATCTCTCCCGAACAGAATCAGAGTGATCACTCTGAACGGTTGGATATCGTTCTTTGACACCACATTCGACACCGTCAATGACCGTTATGCAGTTTTTACTTATCATGGCGTAGGCGTGAGCGGAACTTATGGGCAGGTGGTCGGATACTTCGCCAGCGACTGTCGATTTGCTTGTTACCGGGGGGTACACAGCGGTTGTACTCTTCGCAACGCTGTCGTCTCTTGAAGGGGTGCTCCTCGCGGCCGTCGCGTTACCCTTCTTGCTGTTCGTCCCGGGCTATGCTGTAGTCGCGGCCCTTTTTCCAACTCGGAACCCGGAGGATGAACACCACCGGCTGATTACCACAGAACGGATGCTGTACTCGGTTGTAGCAAGTATCTGTTTGGCAATTATCGTCGGAGTCAATCTTGAGTTCACGCCCTGGCCGATTCGCCCGACTCCGGTTGTCACTGCCCTTGCTATCGTAACCGTTGGGGCAACCGGAATCGCGTGGTATCGGCGCTACAAAAGGGCACAGACGGGCCTGAGCCAGACCTCGATGCCCTTCGGAAACTCACGAGCGGCCAGCGGTGGTTCCGATGGGGAGGGAGTCCAGCTGGGGACCGTAGTTGTCGGTGTGGCGATCCTCGTGACGTTTGCCAGCGTGACGCTGGTCGCGGCTCAGCCACAGCGCGGCGAAGCGTACACAGAATTCGGGCTGCTGACCGAGAATGAGACTGGCGATCTGGAGGCAAGCGGCTATCCGGAGCAGATCGCGTTGGGCGAGCCTGAACAGATGTACTTCACCGCCACGAATCACGAGATGGAGACAACCGAGTATGTCGTCGTCGTGCAGATGGCCAGAACCGCACCGACAGGAGAGGTCATCGAGCGCATACGTCTCGATACTTACAGCAACCGGACAGCGGCTGGAGACCGCTGGCTGCAGCGTCACACGGTGACGCCGGTACTGGAGGGCGAGCGCCTGCGGTTGACGTATTTGTTGTACAGGGGAAGTCCGCCGGATCAACCCACAGCTGAGAACGCGTACCGTGAGGCTCACATTTGGGTCGACATAACGTGAGCTAACAACGACAGGAGTCTGGGAGTAGGTTTTGGACAGTTCTGATGGATGGTATAGACCGGAGCTATAGTAACAATTGAAACGATGTACACACTGATCGCACTGCCGTCGTGCGATCAGGTGTGCATTGATTTTCAATGGCTACTATAGTCACGAGGGGGTGAGCGGCTCGGATCGTTTATCGACACTATCGGTGGTCTCCACCGATACGAAATTTCGAATAAACGCTTCGTACTGGTCGATCACAGCCGCGGGAGCGAAATCGTTCGCACGCTCGATCAGCACATCGCTCGGGAGTGGCTCGTCGAGCGTCGTCCGGATGGCCGCTGCGAGTCCCTCGTCGTCATCGACATCGACGAGTGGGCCGTACTCACCATCTTTGAGGATCTCTGCCGGGCCGCTGGGACAATCGGTCGAGACGACCGGACATCCGCAGGCAAGGGCCTCGATGAGCACGGTCGGCAGTCCCTCGTGGACCGAAGACATCGCGAGGACGTCCGAACCCGCCATGTAGCCGTAAGGGTTGTCGACAAAGCCGGGAAACGAAACCGCAGCGTCGATACCTAACTCGGCCGCGAGGGTTTCGAGTTCGGCTCGCTTCGACCCGCGGCCGACAATAATCGCACGCGTGTCCGGTCGAGCGGCATGGACCCGTTCGAAAGCGCGGAGGAACGATCCAAAGTTCTTCGCTCTCTCCAGGCGTCCGACACCGAGAACGACGTCAATGTTTGCCGATTCGATCCATGGATGATCCACCGGCTTCCCTGCCCGCTCTTGGACCTCATCGACAGGGATCGGATTGTGGAGGACAGACACCTTCTCGCGGTCGACACCGACGTGTTCCACGATGCTCTTAGCGACACCTTCTGAAACGGCGACGAACTGGTCCGACTGACCGGCGAGGCGACGCTGCAGCCACTGGACGAGCTTCTCTTTCGATTCCTCTTGCATCCCGAGCGTGTTGTGGATCGTCGAGATGGCGGTAGTGTCAGCGCCCGATAGAATCTGCGAAATCATGTGCATATCGTTGGCATACGTCATCTGTGAGAAGAGTATCTGGGGAGATTGTCGCCGCAGATATCGTACGAGAGCGGGAACGCTCGCACCGATTCCTATCCCTGGTATCCTCTGTGTTCCGAGGTCGACGACGTTTACGCTTCCGGCGACATCGGTCCGGAAATCCCCCTCGTTGTACGACACGACAAGGTCTACGTCATATCCGCGCTTAGAGAGCCCGTTCGCGACAGAAACTGTCACACGCTCGGCACCACCGACTGTCAGAGAGGGAACGAAGAACGCTATCGGTCCAGTGTTTTCCATTAGTTCACAGTCTGTGTGAAAGGGCTTGTTTATACTCACCCTACGCCGATTCTCGGGACACGTTTTTGACTTCCCGCAATGCTTTGGTCGATTCGAATAGCTCGAATCGTTCATTCAGGCAGCGTAACGGCCCAGAATTTCTCTGGGGACGTTCCACAGCGGACTGACAGACCCATATAGGCAGCGTTGAGCGGAAGATAGCCCGTCTGACTCGCCCATGTAGGGAGGGTATAATTTTGAGCATCGATGTAGATTACGCGAACAATGTGTGGAATCTGTGGTCAGTATGTTCGATCTGGCTCTCCTGAAACCGACGTTCTTGAGCGTATGAACGACTGCCAGTGTCACCGAGGTCCTGACGACGATGGGGTTTTCAGAGATGGAAGTGTTGGACTTGCACACCGCCGGCTCAGCATTATAGACCCCGAGAACGGGGGACAGCCGATCCACAACGAGGACGGTACCGTAACCGTCATCTTCAACGGAGAGATATATAATTACGGGGCTCTCAAGGAACGACTCACGTCCGCAGGACATCGATTTACCACTCAAACCGACACCGAAGTACTGGTCCATCTCTATGAGGAAGAAGGTCCAAGTTTCGTCGACGAACTCGACGGAATGTTCGCGTTCGCTCTGTGGGACAGTGAGCGAGAACGTCTGTTACTGGCCCGTGACCCGATGGGTATCAAACCTCTCGTTCTCGCCGAAACGGACGACAAGCTCGCGTTCGCCTCCGAGCTCCCATCGCTGTTCGAGAGCGACATTGACCTCGGCGGCATAGATCGGGACGCACTGGCTCAGTACTTCGCATTCGGATATATTCCGGCACCGAAAACGGCCTTCCGTAACGTTTCGAAGGTCAGACCCGGCGAGCGGATACTCATATCGGACGATGGTATCGACCGCGACAAATACCACGAGCCATCGATCACGCCTCGTGATCCCGACATTGATACCGCTGCCTCACACCTACGCTCGCTCGTCGAATCGGCGGTCGAAAAACGCCTGATGGCCGACGTTGACCTCGGAGCGTTCCTCAGCGGGGGGATCGATTCGACGATAATCGTCGGGACGATGGCACAGTTACTCGATGATCCCGTGAAGACGTTTACCGTCGGTTTCAATCAGGATCGATTCGACGAATCCTGGGCGGCACGAGAAGTGGCGTCTTTCCACGATACCGACCATCACGAGATCACACTCACAGCGAATGACGTACGCGAGTCCGTACCGGACGTACTGAATAAATTGGGGGAACCCTTCGCCGATCCGGCACTGATGCCGAGTTACGCTGTGTCTCGCGCCACGAGAAATAACGTCAAGGTCGCACTCTCTGGTGACGGTGCTGACGAACTGTTCGCCGGCTACGATAAGTACCGAGTCGAGTCCCTGTCAAAGTACTACCGAGCGCTTCCGTCCCAGATACGGAAATACGCCGTCGAGCCGGCTGTGAATGCACTACCCGCCTCACGAGGGACTGCGGTCGGCGACGCCGTTTACAAAGGACAGTGGTTCATAAATCGGAGCGGAGAACGATCCGTTCCGGAGCGTCACTTCGATTTAATGCGTGTCTCCGATGACCAAGCTATCCAGTCCGTGACGAACGTTGACCCAATCGAAGCTGGGCAGACCGCCCTCCGGACACAGCACGCCGCGATATCCCCAGAATTGGCCGATAGAGAGAGCTTGGCACGGATACAGGCTGTCGATACCCGCTTATCGCTCCCAGATCAGATGCTCATGAAAGTCGACCAGGCCAGTATGTACAACTCACTCGAGGTACGCGTTCCGTTCCTCGATACTGATGTCGTTGAGTACGCACTCAGTCTCCCAACAGACCACAAACTAACTGGCCGCGATCGAAAACGTGTGCTGAAACGAGCCTTCGATGATGTACTGCCGGAGTCTATCTTACAGCGAAACAAACACGGGTTCGATATGCCGATCGGTGAGTGGTTTAAACACGAGCTTGCTGACGAGTTCGTCTCGATGGTCCGTGCTACTGATCTGGGGATTCTCGATACCGCGGCGATTTTAGAACTATTCGATGAACACCTTGATGGAAACCACGATCACTCGCGGTTCCTCTGGACCGTCTACGTCTTCAAGCACTGGGCTGTGCGTATGCAAGAGCAGGGGGTCCTCGAATAGGAATACGGTAGCAGGTGTGACTACATACCACCATCTGGTGTCTTGTACTGGCTATAGAGGCCTATTACTCAAAAAATCGGACTATTAACTATACCCCTCTACCTGTAAGAGTCGGGCGAAATAAATGCACATACTCCGGGTCGCCCAAGACATCTTCCCTGAAACTGTCGGTGGTGCGCCATATCACATACATGCTCTGAGCCGTGATCAGGCTGCGATGGGGCACGAGGTCACCGTCTTGACTGTCTCGGAAGAGGTGGAAGAGCGAGAGGTTACCGATCAAGACGGGTATACGTTGATCAAACAACCGCCGAAGCTAGAGCTCCTCGGGAATCAGATCTTCGCCAACACTGTCGGTGATCTACGTGGTCTGGAAGACTTCGACGTGGTTCACACCCACTCTCACCTGTTCTTCTCGAGTAACGTGGCCGCGCTGTACTGCCGAATGGCCAACATCCCGATTGCAATCACATGTCACGGCCTCAACTCACAACGAGGTCCGTTCTGGTTCTCGCGTGCACACCTTCGTACGCTGGGTAAGTGGACGTATGACTCGGCCGACGTCACGCTTTGCTACACCGATGTCGAGCAATCCAAACTTCGTGACCTCGGTGTCGACGCTGACATCGCGGTTGTAAACAACGGAATCGATACCAACCGTTTCTCCCCTGCTGGACAGACCCATCCCGATATCGCGAACCAGAGCGGCCAGGCAATCGTGTTTGTCGGCCGCTTAGTCGACGGAAAGCGACCTCAGGACGTGTTAGCTGCATTCGATACGGTACGAGAGCGCTGTCCGGACGCATCGCTGTTCTTCTGTGGCGACGGCCCGCTTCGAGACAGTCTCGAATCGACGGTCGCTGACGAGGGACTTACAGATGCTGTAGAATTCCTGGGGCGGGTCCCCTATCAGAAAATGCCCTCGGTGTTCAGAGCAGCGGACCTGTTCGTCCTTCCGAGTCGGACTGAAGGCTTTCCACGGACAGTTATCGAAGCTTTAGCCTGTGAAACACCAGTTGTTGCCAGCGATCTCGAACAGACCTCGAAAATAGTCAACCAAACGGGAGAAACAGTCCAAGTTGGCAACGTCGAGGGATTCGCGACGGCGATTTCTGATTTGCTCAGCGATCAGCGCGCCCTCTCAGAACTGGGAAAACACGGCCGAGCAATCGTCACGACGCGTTACAACTGGGAAGAGACAGTGCAAGAGACAACGGAAATACTGGGCCAAGTGGCTGAAATCGGTGACTCCGTGATTCGAGACAAGACGGAATCGACCAGCAGTCCCACACCTGTGGTCAAGGACGAGATCTGAACGAATGGCGAATCGAGCCTCGACTGATTCCGGTTGCACAGTTCCACACCACTGTCGCGTTTTCGTGGCCCAATCGATATTGCGGTTCAGGTGGTCTATTGAAGCTGGTCGAGGCCTGACTTTGGTGAGGGCGTGTATCCACTGCGCGTTAGTCGCTGATTACTTAATATCTACCGTATGCAAGGCAGGGAAAGACGTGGACCTCACACTGCATCGCGAGCCAGAAGGGTAATAAATGAGTCACGAGACAAATCTCGACCGGGAGTCGTTCGACAGCTTCGAGTTCGCCAACCGTGACATACAGGAA
This sequence comes from Haloarcula amylolytica JCM 13557, assembly GCF_000336615.1. Lineage (GTDB taxonomy): Archaea > Halobacteriota > Halobacteria > Halobacteriales > Haloarculaceae > Haloarcula > Haloarcula amylolytica. The sequence goes on along the minus strand of NZ_AOLW01000035.1, from coordinate 96,198 downwards.
TATCTGGTCATACTCCTATCCGGTATCCTTATCCTCGAGAGTGCGCTCTTCCTGTCCATTCAACCGGTAACCGGATATGAAACTTCGCTGGTAGATGGACTGTCCCAGCTGTTCTGGTTCACTTTCTATTCGGTCATGATCGGTGGAATATTGACGCTGATAGCAGCGGCTATTACGCAAACGAGGTACTGGCGACATGGTCTTGGCCTCGTCCTTTCAAACTACGCGCTGTACTTCTTCCTCCCAAAAGCTCGCGGCTATCGGTTTTACGGACAAGGAACGGCAGATGCACTGCAACACTTCGGCGATGTTAGGGCGATTCTCGAAACGGGAACACTTCCCGGAATCTGGTATCCAGGTGAACATGTGCTGATGGCCGAGATGGCGATGCTAGGTGTCCCGATTGACGCGATGCCATACTTGGTAGCGTTGTTGTTTACGACGCTTCAGATAATCGGAATCGGAGTCCTTGTGAAGACGCTCTCGGGTAAACGGGGAAGTCTCGCGGCCGGATTAGCAGCCGGTAGCACTCTCATCTATACGACCTTCCATCTCTCAAACCACCCGGCGATGAACTCATTCATGATCGTTCCGGTCCTGCTCACGCTCACAGAACTGTACCGACGGAGTAACGACAACGAGTACCTGCTCTTGATTCTTCTGGTTGGCCTGTTCATCATCTACTCACACCCGATGACAACCCTGTTTATGCTAGGTATATTACTGTTAACCTCGGTGTATTCCGGGCTGTTCGGACGGCTTTCCCTATCGTCCACTCCGCAACTCAGTCCGCGGCTTGGTGTGGCCTTTCTTCCGCTCCTATTCGCCTGGCTCACCAATTTCGGTCAGACACGCCAGGCCATAATAAAAGTCGTTGCGGCACAGGATGATATGAACCCAGCAGCCAGAGAGGTACAACGAGCCGGCTCAGTCCAGTTTTCACCTCTACAGCTCGCCGAGAAATTCATCACTCTGTACGGCTCGACCACAATTTACTTCACTATCGCCGGGACATTCGTCCTTTTGACCCTATACTGGTTTCTCTCCGAACGGATGCGGTACGACTGGGGCTTCGGTTCGGTTCACTTCGTTGCAGGACTCGGTATCGCAGCGATCTTCCTCCTTAGCAATCTCATCGTGAAAGGTATAATAAGAGTAAACAGATACGCACTCCTGTTCGCTGCAGTCCTCGTGGGGATGGCACTCATCCATAGCGCCACCAAGCGCAACTCGGTAACCACCGTTGCTTTGACCGTACTCGTACTCCTAAGTGCCTGTCTCGCTGCAAGTGCTGCCTACGAGCCAAACCGTCACATGACCTACGCAGAGTACGATGGGTCTCAATTCATGGCAGCGAATATTGACGAAGGGGTTCCGATCCATGCAATGGATACGTCACATAAGATGGAAGCGTTCGTCTTAGGCACAAACCATCCCCGCTACTACCCACAGAGTTTCGGTATGAACAATAACTTGCCTCGGAACCTCGGCTATTTCAGCCAGGATGTTATCGCCTCTGATACGTTTGGCCGAAGTTACGTTGTCACGAAGACACACGATGTCAAACAGCACACTGCCTCGTATTATACAAAAGACCAACAGGAATATCTATTCCGATACGGTGAAGACAGTCTGGCGAGAATACACAACGATCCAACGGCAAACAAGGTTTATACCAACGGTGGGTTCACTGGGTGGTCCGTAGCGCCCCAAAATTAGCCAGCAGAGCCACGCATAGCCAGACACTAACTTTAGATGCCGCAAACCACCACCAGCCATATGCCAAATCCGCTCGTCAGCGTTGTCCTCCCGACATACAAACGACCGGACAGACTTCGGAGTGCAGCACGGAGTGTCGCAGAGCAAACGTACCCAAACATCGAACTCATCGTCATCGACGATCACTCCCCGCAGCCGGCAGCCGATACACTAGCCGGAGAGCCGCTACGGGGTATTGAAGTCAACTGTGTCCGTCACCAAGAGAACAGAGGAGCGAACCAGGCAAGGAACACAGGCATTGAGCGGGCAGAAGGCGAGTACATCGCGTTATTAGATGACGACGACGCCTGGGACTCCGAAAAGATTGCTCGACAGGTTACTGAGATGGCAGAGAGCGCTGACAGCGTCGGCGTAGTCTACACCGGCTGTGAGTACGATTACGGGGACTACACACGGGACGTTATCTTCACGGCGGAAGGGAATGTTACCAAAGACCTCCTCCTGGGGGAGTCGTTCGGTGAATTCTCGACACTGATGGTTTCGGCTGATATCATCCCACAGGCCGGGCTGCCTGACGACCGGTTTCCCAGCTGGCAAGATAGAGAGTGGCTGATACGACTCTCGCTACATAGTGAGTTTCGCGTGATCCCCGAAGTACTGACATATCGGAACTGTCCTGAGAAAGCGGACCGAATCAGCAATAACTACGCTGAGAAGCGGGATATCTCCTACCCGTTAATGGTAGAGAAACACCGAGAACTCGCTGCAGGGTACGGACGCCGGTACGAACGGGCCTTCCTCGCGTCACTGCTGTTCATTCTTGGACAAGAAGCGTTACGTTCCAGAGCATACTCTGATGCGAGAACGCAACTGCTTAAATCAGTGTATTATTGGCCGTTTCGAACCGACAGGTGGCTGTTTGCACTCGCTGCGCTTGGGGGCAGATTTAGCTACAAGCCGGCGAAAAACGCCATGAAGGCCCTCAACTCGATTAAAACTGAAACAATTACGAAATGAGATGTTTTCGGTAGATATCCCGTCCAGTCACCGGGTACTGTTTTTTTTATGTGCTGTTTCATACCTCGTAGGTGTGTCTTTACTATATTGTTGTAGTAGCCACCCTCTGATAGCATGGAGATCGACGTAGAGAACGTCCTCATATACGTTGACGACGCTGTCAGATATAACGCAATTAACGATGATCTCGCGGAACTCGGGCAGACCCATAAGACGATTGCAGCATCAACACACACGCCCACGTCGTTCGGGAGTTTGTTGACCGGGCTGTTACCACCGAACAGCAACATCCACAGCTTCAAGCATTCTGTGCCTGCAAACGTCCGCTCAGTATTCGATATTGAGAGTCACGAGGTTTCGATAGCTGCTCAGGGCGGCATGAATCACAGTATTGCGGAGATGTTTGCTAATCCCCCACGGAAATCGATTGACGATGTCGAGCCACCATTCGTCCACGTTGCGCGCCGGCCCGGTGGCCACGCGCCGTACGACGGATTCGACTGGGACGACTACGAATACCGCAACGAGACCGCTCTCGAATATCTCTGGCGCGTATCGTCGGACCCGGAAACGGCGAGAAAAGACTACTACAATGGTGTAGACCGGTCGTTCGAAGAGTTCAAGCGCGTCCTCCAGACGCTTGAACGCAGAGGCCTTCGTGAAGATACCCTCGTTATCTATACCAGTGACCACGGTGAGGTCCTCGGAGAGTACGGGTACTTCGGACACACACACCTCGCGACGCCTGAGGTCGTATACGTTCCGACGTCGTTCATTCATCCGGAGCTGGACTCCTCTGGCGAGAACGGGCTCTTACACCATGTGGACATCTTACCGACGGTCACCAGTGCGATGTCCTCGCGACCTGATTTCGGTAGGGTGGATGGGAACACAGAGGGAGAGGGTCGGACGACGGGCTATACGCACCTGAACCACATTCGATACGGCTCGTTACCGGGGCCCGCCGAGACGTTCGTCAGTCTCACTGGCGGGTTTGAGCGGACAATCAGGAGCCTCTGGGACGAACACGGTGGCCACACGTTCGTGGACGGACACAAAACGACATCATCGATTGTCTTTCTGGCGTTGCTACTGCAGAAACCCTTCGGTCGACAGGTCTTCCACAACAGGAAGCTTCGAGATTCATACTGTCGGTTCCTGCCGGGACATCAGGCGTATGGGGCCCCGAAGTTTACTGAGGACGAAGCGCGGGCGGAGATCGCGGATATCCTCTCCGGGGAGAGTGAGGAGACAGTACGCGACATCGACGAGGAGACGACAGAACAGCTCGAAAACATGGGTTACCTTTGAGCATGACCGTTCCCGTGAACACGGAGTCCACACCTCATCTTACAAATAGCAGACAGCCCTATGGAGTGATTCAAGAATGACAGCGGAGCGTAAGACTCTCTGGTACTTTATCGGTGCACTTGTCGTCGGTGGTGCCGAGCGCACACTCATCGACCTGGCGAACGAAGTCAACGGAGAGGAGTACGACGTCACCATCTGGACAATATTCTCTACGAACCCGCTCGAAACAGAACTCTCACCGGAGGTCACCGTTCGGTCGCTTACGGACGCTGGTCGTGTTGCGAACGGGGCGATAGAGGGCGTCGAAAGCCCGCTCGTCTATCTGTTCGCCCCGCTCAAGTTCTGTCTCGCCGCCCGTCGTGAACAACCCGATCTCATACAGTCATTCCTCTTTTACGACAACGTAATTGCCAGGCTCGCCGGCGTGTTCTGTTCTGCATCCATTATTACCGGCATTCGTGAAGTACCTAACGAGGAACCGTTCGTACGCAGCGTTATCGATCGGATGACGATCTCACTTTCAGATGTGATCGTTTCGAACTCCACAGCGGGACGGGACTACGCTGTTGAACGCGGTGCAGAGGAAGAAAACGTGGCAGTGGTCTACAATGGCCGGAACATCGAACAGTACCGAACGACAGACTCGGCGGAGCTGCGATCAGAGCTAGACATCCCGATGGGGGCCACTGTAGTCGGAACCGTCGGTCGTCTCGTCGAGCGGAAAGGCCATTTCGATCTGCTTGATGCGTGGCCGTCTATCGTCTCCGAGATACCCGATGCACATCTTGTTTTCGTCGGTGACGGTCGCGATCGGGAGAGGATGGCGGAACGGGTCGACTCACTCGGATGTGCTGATTCGGTTCATTTCCTCGGAACGCGACAGGATGTCCCAGCGCTTCTCGGTGCGATGGATGTCTTCGCCTTCCCATCTCATTACGAGGGGCTCCCTGGTGCAGTGATCGAAGCGATGGCCGCGGAGCTTCCGATCGTCGCGACACCTGTGGATGGTACTAGCGATCTGTTGGAGAATTACCGGACGGGGTTGTTCGTCGACGTGCAGGCACCCGACGAAATTGCGTGGGCCACCATCCGTCTACATCAGCACCAGCCACTCGCTGAAACGCTTGGAACCGCCGCAGGACAGCGGGCGGCAAGCGAGTTTACGATCGAATCGATGGTGGACGGGTTCGAGCGATTGTATCAGGAAATCGAGACAGAGCCCGAAGAGACCCCCTACGTACAGCCGCTGACCGGGTAACGGTCCCCCGCAAGCTTACCGGGAGAGTAACAACAGTATATTTTACTTGGTTTGTGTAAATTGACAGATATGGCTGAAGAGACGCCGAATCATAGCTACCAGCGTCCGGATCGCGGAACACAGGATTGGCATATCCCGTTGAACGAGAATTTCTCTCGTATCGATACTGAGGTCGAGATCAAGGATGCTGCCGAAAATCTGGATCAGTATCAACCAAAAGAGGGGGCCAAGTTCCTCGCGACAGATTCGCGACGCATATTTATGGGAAGCGGAGAAGAGTGGCTGGAGTTCGGAAGCACGGCAGGCCGCGCACGTTCCGTTTCGCTTGGTGAGACCAGTGAGAGAGCCACGGTAATGAGTGACGGAACGTTCATCGCCCAACCAGGACAACTACAAGACGTTATCGATACCGCATCTACTGGATCTGAGTTCGGACAGGCTCCTGCACAGACAGTCAAGATGGTCTCCGGAGAGACGTACGAAGTATCCGAGACGGTCCGGCTCAAGAGAGGTGTTAGACTGGAGTGTAATGGGGCTAGAGTCGTCCCGACTGGCGATTTTGATGTTTTCGAACTCGTCCGTGATACCGTTCTGATTGACCCGTTTGTCGATACTCGCGGCAAAAACTGGAGTTCGACACAGATTGTTATTGGTCCCGAAGACGCACAGAAGTTAGATACGGCCAACCGCGCCTGGGTAAAGGACGCGTATCTCCTTGGAGACACAGGCAAGGGTATCGGCATTCAGTTTCGTGGTGGATCGAAACCCTGCTCGATGCAGGTCGCTAATGGGACCCTCGACGGGTTTGATCGAGCAGTAGATTTCTACGCTGCTGGGGAGAACCGCGATCCGCAAGGCGACTGGTCGAACGGGAATCAGTTCTGGGGGCGGATACAGGACTTCCGGATCGGGATTAGTATGCGGTCGGACGGTGCGGAGGTGAGCGGGAATACCGTCCGCGTACAGACTCAGCCTGACCCAGAAGTAAGTGAATGGCTCTGGAAAATGAAGGACGACCCCCGAGAGTCTCGCGGTGATAACAAATTCGTGATGAAAGGCAATACTGTAATGGCTTATCCGTGGGACGTATCGTCATTCAAGCAGAACAACTCATATTATTCAGAGAGTGATCGAGATGCGCCATTCTGGTTTATCGGACGTGGTCGTCGGTACGGAAATTCACTCATGGATCTGAGCGGGGTACGAGGAAACCAGTACGTACTCAACGATTCAGATACGCCCGACCGAAACGGTATCTTCACTGCACACGGTGGCTTCGTCGTTGGTACAACAGAGTTTGAGACAAACCCGGCATATCAGCGAAACGATAGCCGACATTGGCACCCGCAGTCGCGCAATGCGGAGTAGATAGTTACTCCCACGCTATTATCGCCTAAGGGCCGCTCAGACCTTAGTTCTTTGAGTCTTCGTGCCACATACGACTTTCGCTATTCCGCTGGTACGCAGGCGGGTGTGAGAACTGCCTGGTGCCGGTGACTTCGCCACCATGATAGGTGAAAATCCCGTTCCGATCTGGGTAATCCGAATTGTTAACGATATACTGGTTCCCGAGCTTTCCGGACTGGTCAACGAGTGAATTACCGTAGTTTATTCCCTCGCCGATATACCACACCGGCGGCTTACGGTCGCTACTCTCAGCGAAGGGATTGTTGTCGATATAATTGTTGTTGTCCCACGGATACACCATCATGGTGTTCCCAGACTTCCGGTACATATTGTCGTCTCGGTCGCTTTCGGATCGGGGGTCGTCCTCCATGTACCAGAGCCATTCGCTCACGTCGTTGTCAGGCTGGACCATCAACTTGAAGACGTTACCGGAAACTTCGGCGCCCTCAGAGCGCTGGTTGACGCCAACACGGAAGGCTTCCAGTGAGCCGTAGAACTGGTTCCCGTTCGACCAGTCGCCCTGTCCGCTGTAATCGTCACCGCTGGCATAGAGGTCGATCGCGATATCGAATCCGTGTATTGTTCCGCTGGCGACCTGCATCGAGCAGGGTTTCGAGCCGCCCAAGAACTGGAGTCCGATGCCCTCTCCGGGAGTCCCCCAGAGATAGGCATTTTCGACGGTTGCGCGGTTCGCCAGTTCGATTTTGTCTGCGTCCGGTGCGCCGACGACGACCTGCGTCGAATTCCAATTGACCGATCGGGTGTCAATGAACGGGTCGATGAGTTGCGTCCCGCGGTACATCTCGATGACGTTGAAGTCACCTTCCGGCATGATCCGAGCGCCGTTACATTCGAGTCGGATGTTACGTTTCAGTTTGATAGTATCCGACGGGAAGTAGTTCTCCCCGGAGACGAGCTTTACAGTTCGGCTCGGTCCCTGTGCCCATGTGTGTGACTTGGACGCTTGATCGATCACGGACTGTACTTCGCCCGGCGGTGCGATGAGCGAACCGTCGTCGGCCTCGGAAACTGAGTCGTCGGACGCACTGAGGCTCCCGACGCGGTTCCAGTTGCTGCCATCGCCAATGTATACCGTGCCGGTATCGGTCGCGAGGAACTTCGACCCCGTCTTCGGTTCGTACTGGCTGATGTTGGACTCAGCGTCCCGGAGTTCGACGTGGCTGTCGAGCTTTTCGAAGTTTTCGTTAAGTGGTACGTGCCAATCGAGCGTGCCCTCCGCGGGTGTGTTGTATCGTTCTGCCATTGTTCTGTTGTATTACTGGGTACCCCCGTACCCACCCATTCCGTAGCCGTCGCTGCCGAAGTCGTCAGTGTCTGACTCCGTCATGGTCTCGGTTTCTGTCGGCGTCTCCGTTTCGGTCGGTGTCTGTGTCGCCGTCTCAGTTTCAGTCGATGTTTCCGTCTCGGCCGCTTCGCGGAATTCGAACCAGTTGAAATCAATGCCGGAGCCAACTGCTTTCACCTGGATGACGTGCTCGCCACCATCCTGGACCGTTACGTCAGGAAGCGTTGCCGTTTCCCAAGTCGTCCAGCCGCCGGTGTTCGGTACATCCACTGTCCCGAGTTGCTCGCCGTCGAGGCTGAACTGCAGTTGCCTGTTGTCTCGTGTCGTCGCGACGCGAACGTCGATGTCGTATGTTCCGGCCGGCACCTCCGCGGTGTATTCGAGCCATTCGCCGTCCTCGAAATACCCAACGTTGTACTTCCCGGAATTGTCCTGCGTTTCCCGGATATCGACGTCGGAGTCCCGATAACCGAGATCGTACTCACTGCCGGCAGTAGTGTCGTGATACGACACGCCCTCGCCGCCCAGGTCGAATGCTTGTGACTGTACCCTGCTAGGAAGCGTCGGGACGCCGTCGAACGGCTGATTCCCGGCGACCTCGAACTCGGCCCAGTTGAAATCGATGCCGGACCCGATAGCTTCGACCCGGAGCACTTGCTGTCCATCGGCATCGATGGTCACGTCCTCAGCTATTGCCGTCTCCCAGGTCGTCCAGCCGCCGGTGTTCGGCACGTCCACCGTTCCAAGTTCTCGGTCGCCCAAGTGGAACCGGAGCTGTCTGTCGTCCTGTGTCGTGGCGACACGGACTTTTAGATCATACTGGCCTGGCGAAACATCAGCCGAGTATTCGAGCCATTCGCCGTCTTCGAAGTAACCGATGTTGTACTCCCCAGAGTCGTCTTGGGTCTGCCGGATGTCGACATCGGTGTCACGGTAACTGGTGTCGTATTCGTTCCCAGCGGTCGTATCGGAGTACGATACTCCTTCGCCACCCGTGTCGTAGTTTTGTGCCTCGATGCGCCCGGGAATCGTTGCTAGAGTCCCATTGTACGGTTTCTGCGCATCGACTCTATCGAATTCAAGCCAATTGAATTCTACACCGGAATCCAGTGCTTCGACGCGAAGCGTCGATTGCTGCTCGGACTCGATTTCGATGTCTTCTACTGTGACTGTCTCCCACGAGGTCCAGTCGCCCGTATTAGGGACAGCGACCGTCGTGAGGGTACGATCTCCAAGAGACAGTTCGAGTCGCCCATCAGAGAGTGCTGACGCCACTCGGACTCTAATATCGTACGTCCCCGGCGAGACATCAGTTGTGTATTCGAGCCACTCTCCGGCCTGAAAGTAGCCGATATTGTACTTTCCTGACTCGTCCTCTGTTGGTCGGATATCAACGTCAGTATCTCGGTTAGCGGAACCGTAGATATTTCCGCTAGACGTGTCGTGGTACGCCTCGCCTTCGCCACCGATGTCGAAGTTCTGGGCCTGAATACGTCCGGGAATTGCCCTGACTGTCCCTTTGTACGGTGACTGAGACTGCGTCGTACTATCCGTCGAAATGGTGAGTGAGTAATCGCCACCGCTTCGACTGACGTCCATGACTTGCAGGTAGTGTGTACTACCGGCTGAGAGTGATTCCGGCAGATACACCGGGACATCTGAACTCGCGTACGCCTGGGAGAGTAATTCACCATCCGGATTGAACAGTCCGACCGCAGCAGCACCTGTGTCTGTACCCGGTGTGAATTTAACCGCTACATTTTCGCTGTCGGGCCTGAACGCAAAGAGATCAGAGGAGCTTGGAGACAGTGTTGTTGAGAGCGGAGAATCGATGCTGAGGCTGCTGACCGAACTTGCCATACTGGTGTCTTCGGCCACCTTCGAAACATCGACTGCGCTGAGTTGTGTCGTAACTGCAGGCTCACCACCGTATCCGAATTTTGCTGCCGATCCTCCTGCGGTAGGATCACCTTTACCGGCGCATCCTGCCAAAGACGCAGCGGCAACACCTGCTAATTTCATGCACGTGCGGCGGTCTATGACGGTTGTTCCCGTCGTACTACTTTTATCTCGCGACACCTCACCACTGTCGTGCGAGCGATTCTGTTCTTCGTTGGTCACACTCCGGTAATCCCTATTTACTATTTTATTCGTTGTTACCGGTTGAATCTTGTTTGCATAACTTGCTGACCATGCGATACTTTCTTGCATACCACATTTGGAACAAATATTATAATCGAAAATGGCAGTTGGGAAACTAATACTCGTTTAGTATGGTAGCATTACGGTATCTTTGTAATGTTAGGAAGGTACTACCATCTGATATCACTCTACTTCGTGACCAGCAGATCCGCTCGATCTGAAAGTCAATCGGCCTAGGTCACCGAGTCCTGTTTCAGAGACCACGACCTCGTCGCTCAAATTCTCTTGTGGTGGCAAGATGTTCAAGCCGTTTGCGAGTAATTTTGTGGTCTCTATCAGTCCTGTCCGATTTACATGCTATTCTCAGCAATGAGTACAAGATGGCTGTCACTCACGTCTGTAGCTGTGAACCATTACAGCCTCTCGGAGTATATTCGGTTCAGCAGCCGTACTATTGGGCTGCTCATAAGATGCGGATTGACATTTGTGAATCACCTCGTGCAATACTTCGGTACTGGCATTTTCGATTGCGATGAATTCTCTCGAAAACAACCTTGTTGCTGGACCTAACGCAGAGTGTATTCAAAGGCGATATTCTCTGGGAAAATGCGTCCCACGCTCCACGCGATATTTCTGAATGAGGCTCTACTTTGGAGCGGTCTATCTCATTCCGCGGTCGGGTCCTCGACTCCGACTCGACACCGACGTTGTAGGGACTCCTTCTCGTTTGCCAGGCACGACAGCGAAATGATGGTGTCAGCGTTCAGGAGAGATGTCTGAAACGAAATGTGGTCGCCCACTCCAATCCCGCTGTAGAGCGTTCTGGATGTCCGGTATTCTATCGTTCCGGTCCGACTGAACGCTTTGGGACTGTCGTTGTGGTGGTTTACTGTGACGTGGAACCGTATCGAGTCGTACCTTTCCCGCAGGGAGGTTGCAACCTCAGGTGATATCTCTGCTGGTGACTGCCCAAGCTGTCCCTCGTGTTCGGATGAAACAGTTGTCCCGTCATCGTCAGTGACGGTGATCTCAGTCGTCTCCCCCTCGGCGATGCCGATGAACCGCTTTTGAACTATCTCACCTTGATTCACGAGCAGCAGCTGATCTAACCACCGCCCGACCTGTAAGAACGGGACGACGCCAGCAAGCACTGTTCGTCGCTTCATCGCGCTGTGCTCCTCTTTTCGCCGGGTCGATTGATTTGGATTGTCTGTCTCATTTCGATCACGCCAACGCATCGAATATTGATTCGAGGTTCTGCTTGACTTCCCAATTGAAACTAAACATGAGAGCCAGGGCCAGGGCCACATAGACTCCAATACCAACGAGGACCAACAGGATAAACTCCAATACCGGCGCATTGAGGGTCACCGTCTGATAGACGTAGGCCACTGCGACTGCCATCCCAAGACTCGCCACCAGTGGATACGATACCTCCTTGAGGACTCGAACCGGAGACGCTTCCACGGTCCGGGCGATAAGATAGATGTCGATCGGCATCATCGGGAAAATGTAGATACCCGTAATGAGAGCTGCAGTACCTTCGATTCCATACATCATCGTGACCGGATAGATGAATACAGCAATGAGGGCCACACGTACAGCAGAGAGTTTAGCGATATAGTCCGGTCGCCCGACTGCTTTCCAGACCGGTCCCATCGTCGCACCCATCGAACGCAACAGTCCGTAGATAGCCAACAACTGCATCACTGGTATCATCGGCTGCCATTCGGGGGTAAAAAACGCCTCGACAAACGCGGGTGCGACTGCCGCGATACCCATTGCCGCTGGGAACGAAGCCAATGTGGTCATTCTGAGCGTCTGGAAGTATCCGGACCGCAGCTTCTCGACGTCGTTCTGCACTTTCGAATACGCCGAGAACGTCACACTGGAGATTGTCTGTGTGATTTCGGTCGCCGGCGCGTTCGAGAGCCGGTAGGCGAGCTGGTAAAATCCCAGTGCACTTGCCATGAGCGCCCAGCCGACAAACGCGTCGTCTCCTCTACTGTACAGGAAATACAGGATTGAATTGGCCGTAACCCACTTTCCGAAACTGTAGCGCTTCTTCGCGACATCGATATCGAACGAAGGCCACGGACGGTACCCGTCTGCCAGATACGAGACGAGAAACCGGGCGGCGTCCCCGGCGATAAATCCGATTGCCAGTGCATAGACAGTTGGGTCATACAGAGCTATGCCTACGGTGACGACGAAGTATGCCACCGCGCCGCTGACCCTATACACGAACTCTTTGTGGAAATCTAGACTCTTCTGGAAATAGACGACAGCAGGGTTTCGTAACCCAACAATAAACGGTGAGAGGGCGATGACCCGAAATAGATCGGTCGCCGCAGGTTCGTTGAACAACGACGCAATAAACGGGGCCCCGAGGAACAGAATAACGGCAATTACAGTCCCTCTGGCTGTCTCGATTGTCCAAGCAGTGTTGAGCTCGTCGTCGACGTTGTCCTCCTCGGCCTGTATCAGAGCGGACTTGATTCCCAACTCGGAGAACTTCTTGAGTGAAGAGAGCGTCAACAGCGCGATCCCCATCAACCCGACTGCACGCGGGGACAACAGTGAGGCAACGATGACTAGCAACAACAGTTCTAGTCCCCGTTCTGTGACGTTCATCACACCGACCCACACGCCACTCTTTACGGTTTGCTCCATCACGTCATCACTGGCCGGGAGCAGCCTCTTTATCAACCGTTTCAGTTTATCTAGCATCGCCGTTCGAACTCCCTGTTGCGTGTGTGACGAGCCACAACACTAGGCCGATTGACGGACACCAGTGTGTTCTTCCGACTCAGTACTCGATATTGCTGTGCCTGCATAGACTCTCCGTTGCTACATACTTCGGATACCATCTGTTTGTTATGGGCGGGGTAACTGTGACGCAGCCGCATTATCAGGGCGTATCTTGCCACTCAGTCTCAGTGTGCAACTGTTCGGGGTGTACTGGAATTTATCGATTGTCAGCAGTGAGTACTTGCCCGCTTTCGACCATCGACTCCAGCGGGTTGTCGTCGATTTCTAGTGGGAAATCGACTCGCCCACACCGCCGAGCTGACTCCCAGCACCCGAATATAAGCTCCGTTGCCTGCAGAGCATTGTCAGCTGAAAGTTCAGGTTCACGACCCGCGTCCAGTGCGTCGACGGTGTCCGCTATGGCACGGTCGATATAGGTTTCAGGTCTCGCGTTTTCTACAGTGGCTCCCGGTATACGAGCGCTGATCTTCTGTTTTGCAGCGTCGAATATTGTCTCGTTGGGACCATGTACGTCCTCTCCCCCAGTGTCGACCGTTGTCCAGTTTTTCCCGGTCCGGACCCGTAGCGGAACCTCACCACCTATTTCTATCATTCCGTCTGAGCCCAGCAACCGCATATGACAGTCGACAATGCCACCGTCCCCTGTCGATGCGAGCCCGTTGACACCGTTCGTATACCGCCATTGCGCGATGGCCTGATTCTCGTTGTGGGCCCCAAACTGCACGTTTTCCTCGCTGTATTCGATCCCAGCCATCACCCATTTCGACATCGCTTGGTCAGTGAAGTACCCACAGAGGTCAAACAGGTGCGACCCGTAATCAAATAGATTTTTTCCACCGAGTTCGATTCGCTCTAATGAGCCTATTTTTCCGTTTTCAAGCAGCGACTTGGCCGTCCGGAACGGCTTTCCGAACCGTCGTTGGTGGTTGAACGTAAGCTGGATTCCGGCCCGCTTACAGGCCGATGCCATTTTCTGACAGTCCTCCCATCTCGTTGCCATCGGCTTTTCACAGTGGATCGCGTCCATTACCCCACTCTCAGCACACGTCATCACGACAGGTGCGTGGATATGGGGCGGAACGCAGACACTGACAATGTCGGGCTCGACAGCAGTGAGCATCTTCTCAGTGTCCGTGTAGACGTTTCCGTCAGGGAGGTTCCATTGTTCTCCGAAATTTCTCGCATTCTCAGGGACGACGTCGGCACAGGCGGTAAGTTCACACGAGTCTAACCGCCTGTACGCGCCTGCGTGCCTATATGCCATTGCGAACCCGTCGGTATCCGGGTCGTCCGGATCTGCACCAGTCCCAATGACTGCGACAGTGTAAGTCATCGATGGAAGGTGGGATAGTAGCCTCAATAGTAGTAACCTCGTACCGATTCATTCAGACAGTCCACGCTGACTGGCTGGTCTACCAATGCTACCGTGACAATATATCTGAAACTCTGGCCTCCTTCTATCAGAGAGGGTGTACGCAGCCATCTCGTGTAGTTTTAGAACACGCACAGTGTATTATATGACTCTTAACTACTGCGATCTTGGCGGATTCCAACCAGGACAATCAGACCACCAGCTAAGCATCTGTTCACTCGTGAACTGACCACGGTCGCTTCTTGATCGAATATATGAAGCCAGCTAAACCAGTTGGCGTTTAATCCCGGGATGCCCCTATTTGTATAGTAGCCGGGTCTCTGTCCAAATCATATGTGATCAATGATGGGATACGCTGCAGCATGGCTGCCGGTATGGCCTGTTTACTAAAACGGTCTCCGTCGTTGGATTCTTGATAACGATGGACCACATTCGTCGCCGACAAAGCGTAGCTACGGTCGCGAGGGGGACTATCTCACCGTACTGATGTCTTCAGATGAAGAGACTAGAACCGTGGAGTCGGAGCAGGCGACCCGACGGACCATTCTATCCCTTGTTGCGACTGGACTCTCGTTCGGAGTTGCAGTGCTTTTGAAGCGGGAGATATTGTATCGTGGGTACGGCGAAGATGGGTATGGTGAACAGGGGTTCGGCGAGTAACTAGTACGGCATATATCACGACTCTCTCTGAGGAAAGAGTTGGGCCAGCAGCTGCTAGTTTGCCTAAATTCAGAACACCGAAGAGACCCAGAGACAGTTAGTCTGACGGTCCCGCGGATTCCGAGGGTCGGTCAATATTAGGTACTTCGCCTCTGTCCTCTTCGTAGTGGGTGTGGTTGAGGAATCCTCGAATACGTCCAGCTGTCTTTGCAACAGTACTGCCCGCTTCTATAACGGTAGCTACCGGCGTTATTCTGACGTAATTCAGCGGGTCAAGTACCTCACAGAAAATATTCTTGAGTTGATCTGATCGCGAGACGTTACATTTTGACCAGTAGTACGGACTCTTTGTTTCGAGCTTATACTGTTTCTTCCAGTATTCAGTAATAGACGACGCGTACGGATGGTCAACGATGAGTTCGGGATCGTACCGAATATCAAACTCGGCTCTAACTCGCCTGGCGAGTTCCTTTTCCTCGTGACCCCACCCCATCTGTTCGTCCCACCCACCGACCGCCTTGAACACGTCCCTGTGAACGCCCATGTTACAGCCCCAGAAGTGGTTGACGTAGCAAGGATCGTCCCCCCAGTCGTAATGGGTGGTGAAATGGCGAGCAAACACATCATTGACTGGGTGAATGGTTCGACCGGCGTATGCCGCCTCTGTTTCGAGGAGTTCATCCGCTTTTTGAAGATATTCTGGGCGAGGTCGGGAATCATCATCCAGAAATACGATCTTGTCGGTTGTGGCTTGTTTGATCCCCTCATTTCGGGCTCTAGTCACAGGGCTCTCATCACACACGATAACCTCAAAGTCGTCGAACGCGTGCTCTTTGAGGCACTGTATTGCTTCAATCTCATCCCGCGGCTTCAATGTCGCGATAACAACGCTGACCGATACCATTAATTCTTCTATGAAGTAGAACTCCCCTTCAAGACATTAGTATAGGCATCCTGTCATTAGTAGGCAACGCATTCACCTGTCCTACCCTGGCATGGTTGCAATGACTGCCTGTACCCACGATACAACTCCATAGATGAACACCACAAACCCACCCATGGAAACCCAGCGTAGTCGTTTGTGATTTTTTGGGCGGACACCGTCTGGGTTACTGAGTTCGACCGCAAACAGAAAGCCTGCGTAGCTGAGCAGGTAATACAACAACGGGTTCCAACGGCCGATAAATATCATCCCCCCCAACGTCGCCGAGAGCCAGATGATGAAGACTCCCACGAACTGTCGAACCCATCCAGCGCACATAGCCAATCAATACATGGTCTTCCCGTTTTGTTATGCTACTACTAGCGCGTACTATTTGAAGGTGGTTTGGATCTCCTTACAGCGGCAGCCACCGTGTGGTAACTGCCGGCGCACAATCTCTGCCATAGAAAACTGGCAATGAAATGGACAGTATTTCGAAGCCAATGAAGTAACTGACGTTGGGATCCGCCATCAACTCACGATAAATCATATAGCTAACTGATAGGAACTCTCAGTGCCACATCGTCGTGATCCTAGTGGACAGATCTTTTGAGTGAACCTTCGATGTCAGGTTAGTGTAGCCGCTTCTTCTGAAAGGCGCTGTTCTGCAGTCTTCCTGTCTTCAGGATACCCAACGTCGACACGCCACCCGTTGAGACGAACAGCGTCGATCGTTCTTCCGCTGTCCATCAGTAAATCAATGGCATCGCTAAGTTCGTACTCGCTACGGTCAGAGGGCTGAACCAGACTACATGCTTTGAATATTGCTGGCGAAAACGTGTAAAAGCCGGTCATGACCAGGTTTGACGGAGGGTCGTCCGGCTTCTCAACTACATCGGTTATTTCACCATATTTATTCGTCACGCAAACGCCATATCTAGACGCTTCGTCTTCCGGAACCTCCTCTACCAGAAATGCGCAGTCGACACGCTGTTCTCGTTGTCGTTGTACGACTGTGTCGAGGTTTCCTCGAAACACATTATCTCCCAGCATCAACATAAAATCGTCCTCGATTTCCGGTTCGGCCTGTAACAAGGCGTGCGCTAGCCCAGCAGGTTCCTCCTGATGGACGTATGTTATCGGGACGCCGTTATACGAGTTTCCGTAATAGTCGATAATCTGCTCTTTTCGGTATCCGACGACGATAACAAACTCGTCTGCATCAAGTGAAACGAGCTCGTCAAGACAGTGGGTCAGAAGCGGTTTTTCGTCTACCTCAACTAACGCTTTCGGGAGGTCATCAGTCAGCGGCTGAAGTCGTGTGCCCTTCCCGGCCGCGAGAACTACTGCTTTCATCACTCACACGCTTTCCCAGATACCACATTGTAATGCTGCTACTAATCGGCCCTGTCATCGGTGGGTAAACCACTATTCTTTCCGCTGGTAACGTTGTTCAGCTATCGGCGTAGATCTCGAAGCGAATCCGAGTGGATAACGATGAACTCTTCTTCACCGAGTTGTGACTCATGCTCCGGCAAAAATATCAACTGTGAATCAGTCGAAGATTTGACAACAGTTAGTTCTTCCATCTCGTAGCCTAGGTCCGATTCCCAGTCTGGATCTGTCGGTACGTCTTCCCACTCCTCTGAGGACATCATTCAGCCGCCACTCCATTCAAATTTCCCGGTCTTGACAAATTCAATCGCTTGTGTGTAAACCGCGCACTCTGACCCTGGCCCCATAGCCCTACTCTTAGATTAAGACAATCTTTAAATTGTCTCTCTACTGCACTTACATCGAGCATATCTCGGAAAGGTGTAATTACTATATTAAAGATTGCGTCCTTATACCCAGCATCTACACATCATTTATACTCCATTTACTTACCAATCTATCCTACCGTCTCCCCCCAATAATACGGTGAAAACAGACTAATCTCCAATGGTAGGATAAAATTACTCCGACATTCGATGAACTAGACTGGGACATATCACTGTTTTGTGGCATAGCGCGGAGGAGCAGATGAACTGGGTACAGCCTTCGAATTTACTATCGGATCAAGTTCATTCGGAGATTTTTGAGTGTCCCCGTATCAGTGCCTCTCATATATCTGAAATCCATGTTCGCTCATCCGTAGCACATTGTTGATTTCACAACGTTGCTCGAAGAGCGTGTTTGAGAGCGTCTCGGCCGGGTTTCCGAAACAGCTCTCGNCGCTCATCCGTAGCACATTGTTGATTTCACAACGTTGCTCGAAGAGCGTGTTTGAGAGCGTCTCGGCCGGGTTTCCGAAACAGCTCTCGGCGTAGTTGAAACGCTCTGAGATACTGTGTTAGCTTGTCTTTGGAGATACCTCGGTGGGGCGAGAGCCACCGTCGCACCCGCGACGCGTGGCTCTCGCAGGTGTTGACGTGCACCTCGTCATCGGCGTATTCGCCGTCGCCGTGGACGACATATTCGCGGTCGAATGCGTTGTCGTCTTCGAGCGGTTCGTACGCTCGAAAGCCGTCGGTATAGACAGTGAGCGACTCCTCTTTGCGGTCGGCCAGCAGGAGTCGAATCGTCGATTCGTCTGCGGCTTTCGCCGGGATCACGTACCGCTGTCCGGTGCCGCGGTCGGCGATGATGAAAACGGGTGGTTTGTCTCCACTATACGAACCACGCCCACGCGTGGACAGGCCACGCGAGCGCGACTCCCGGTCGCGCTCGCGGCCTTTCTTCCCGGCAGAGACGTACACTTCGTCGATTTCGACCGGACCAACGAGATTGAGGGAAGGCGCATCGAGCGCTCTGGCGAAGCGCTCGATGCGCCGGTGCATCGTTTTGTATGTCACTTCGATTTCGCATTGTAGTTGGCGAAGATTCGTGTTAAACCGGAGAAACGCGTAAATTGAGAACAACCACCGTCGGAGCGCAATCTTCGAGTGAGCGAAAATTGTGCCCGTCTTGTCGTTGAACGTGCGGTCGCAATTCTTACAGAGATACCGTTGAAACTCTCTGTAGCTGCCGTTTCTGACCGTCCGGTCAGAGCGGCAGCGAGGACAGGTAACACCATCACGCCAGCGGACCTGCTCCAACAGGTCCGCTGCGACCGATTCCGACCCAAACACATCTAGCGGAATCATTCGTGTCGGGCACCGCTGACGCGGTGCCCTTGTCCTCTTCGACTCCGCAGCCACCGCTCTGCAGTATCAACAATCTCCTACGCAAGAGCGATCAACGAATGTAACGTGAGTCAGTCTCGAATCAGAAAAGTCAGCCTGTTGTAAATATGTATTGCGAAACGTAGCATCAAACAAGTCGGCATTCTCAAAATCCGCAAACCCAAGGCCGCCTGCTACCCGAGTTTCAGTTGACAGATCTGCATGAACTAAGGAAGCGTCGGTAAATTGTGCACCACGCCCTTCTATATTCTGGAAAACAGCATGGTCGGCGTGACAATCTGTAAAATCAGCATCATCGATATGAGTACCCGTAAAATCTGCTCTGTGGAGAAAGCAACCAGTGAAAATCGCCCCTGAGAGTCTTGAAGAGTTGAATTTCGCCTTCCATAACTGGCAATCTTCAAAGCTAATATCATCTCCCGAGGTTACTCCACAAAGATGGGGTTGATCTATTCTCTCAGGTCGATTTAATCTTCTATCTGCTAGCTCATTGGTCGGTTTGCCATATTCTTCGGCGTGCCAAATACAGTAGTCTGTTCCGTTCCAGGTCTCGCGCCAGCAACTCACACCACCTAATTCATCCCGTATATCATCATGAGGAGTCACATAGTCGCAGCGATTTGAAGAGTTGGGCGCAGAATTAGTGGCAGTATATTCTGATTTAACCTTTTTCGATGAGGAAGAATTCTGAGTGAGATATGTCCATATCTTCTTAGCACGGCCAGCCAACCGATAGATTGGTTGATATTTATTAGAAAAAATATTAGATGAGACGGTAGCCAGCATATTGGTAGCGTATCCTTGGTGGTGTATTAAATTGTGGAAATAGTTGTAAAATCACAGAACAGTGACACTCACGCCCAAACCTTCGGCCGTGAGATGGCGGGAAAAAAGCCGGTATGCTCCAACCACCAGTTTCGCGGTGGTTCGCTGGAGCAGTATCTACGCGACGGGTACCCGAAAGGCCGTACAGTCTGACTCTCGCCACGGCAGTTGCTCTCGCCCGTTCTCTTCAGACCATGCGAGGATCGCTTCGACGAAGGTGCGCTGAGGGTCTAACACGGACCCTTCTGGCTGCCTTCTAATTGAAATGCGTTCGTAGACGGTCTGTTTCCGTAGTCGTCAGATGTGGTCGAGGTAGCCCCGGCGCTGCTCCAGTTTCACCTCCTCGGACCGCTTGTCGTAGTGCTGGTCAAGCACTTTGCGGCTAACGTTCATCCTGTCACTGACTATCTCGACGGGCACGTCTTCTGAGAGGAAGTGCGTGATACTGCCTCGCCTGACCGAGTGCGGACTCACCGATTCGGGGCACCTCGGTTTCTCATCGCCCTCGCAGTCGGGGCAGGGTTCCCCGCGGTAACACGGTGCAGTAACGCGATATATCCTCTTGCGTATCGTCCCTCGGTGCATCCGACCGTAGTTCGTCGTCAGCAACGGGTCACGTCCGTAGTCGTCTGTCACGTCCAGACGCCGGTCGGCGATGTAATCTTCGAGCAACTCACCGAGCGCCGGCGTCATCGCCACTAAGCGCTCCCCGGCTTTCCCGTTCTTCAGCGTGGTGTCCTCCTCGGGACGATGGACTAAGCGGATGCGCCCCTGTTCGAAGTCGACGTCCTGAACGTCGAGAGAGTTCGCCCCACCGATCCGCATCCCGGTCTCCCACAGCAGGCTGAGGATGACGTGCTCGGTCGACCCGTACTCGTACTTCGTGAGGTAGTCGAGAATCTCTTGGGCCGTGTCGGAGTCGAGCGTCTCGTCGCGTTGCCGTTCTTCGGGGCGCACACGCGGAATCATGACTTTAGTGTAGAGGTTCTCCGGGACCGCTTCGATCGTACCGGCCCACTTCAGGAACACGCGAAGGGAGCTCATCTGCATGCGGAGCGTGAGCTTGTTGAGTCCGCCGTCGCCCTTCCGCCACAGCCGGTACTGTTGAATGTCGCGGCCTGAGAGCGCGTTGAGATTGTCTATCCCTTCCTCCTGGCACCACTCGATGAAGTGGTTCGTCCGGTAGAGATAGTTCCGGACCGTCGACTCTGAGCAACCGGTCTCCTTGTGATCGAGGAATAGTTCCTGAGCTGTACTCGGATCTAACGGTTCTAATTCGTCTCTATCCGTGGTCATCGTTGTCACGGGCCGCCTGGAGAACCCCTCTCGCGCGCGAAACCAGCATCGAAGAGTCAAGGCGCACTGCTAGACTTATCCGCCCCAACCCATTCTTGTGACGAACAGGCGTGAGGAGCAGAATGGTCCGGCGGATTCGGACCCTGCGAGACGAACGCAGTGAGTCTCGCTTCGGTGAGAATCCGCCCCAACCCATACGCTCGCTTCACACCTTTGAAGGACAGAATACCACTGTATGAGGCTGTGCTACGGCAGTTTCCATCGAGGCCAGTAGTACACGGAGAGCGAGGGGTTTGCCCGTCTGCAGGGCTTTGTTCCACCCGCGAGAGCAGATTCGATACCGGTGACGGCAGTGTCACCGAACCAAGACCAAAGAGTGATTGCAGTTCACTCCCGACAGTTTTTACCGCTCGGTAAACAAGGAGGAGTATGACTGAGAGCGAGTCGCAGGCGTCGACTGACAGGCCCATCTCCGGAGAGTCGGTCCGCCATGGGACGGGTGTGAATTCGAACCGTGCGTTTCCGACGGACGGCTATCCGCACAATCTGGACCCGTTCGTCCTGTTCGAGCAGTTCTATATCGACCCCGACAAGGGGTTCCCGATGCACCCCCACCGGGGGTTCGAGATCGTCTCGTACATGATCGAAGGCGGCATGGAACACGAGGACTCGCTCGGCGTCGCAAACACCGCGTACGAGAGCGATGCGATGCGAATCACGACCGGAAGCGGGATTCGCCACTCCGAGTTCCCCGCGGATGGGCAGGCCTGTACCGGACTCCAGCTTTGGGTGAATCTGCCGCAGGCGGAGAAGGACGCTGAGCCGGACTACGTCGACGCGACGGCCGACGCGCTTCCGACGGAGAAACGGGACGGCGCGACGGTCACGACAGTTGTCGGCGAGGGCTCGCCGATCAGCCTCTATACGCCGATGGAGTATCTGGACGTGTTAGTGACCGACGCGTGGACGTGGTCGGTTCCGGAGGAGTGGTCCGGGTTCCTCTACGGTGTCAGTGGGAACGGAACGGTCGAGGGGCATTCGTTCACTGACGGTGATGTTCTGCCGGTCACTGATGCGCGGTCAGTGACACTCCGGAGCAATGAGTCGCTCCGTGTCGTCGCCGTCTCGGGCCGTCCGCACGGCGAGCCGATCCGACAGCGCGGGCCGTACGTTCTATGAGTGGCCGGCGTTATCCGGTTGAGAGACATATGTGACCTTCCGGCCGAATTTTACCAGATGGTAAAACTCTTTTATTGGTGGCCCCTGGCTTGAGACATGGCAGATGTAGCAGTTGTCGGCGGCGGCCCCGCCGGACTGAGTGCGGCACAGTACGCGGCGAAAAACGACCTCGAAACGGTCGCCTTCGACACGGACGAGTCGTGGGTGCACAAGGCCCACCTGTTCAACTACCCCGGCGTGCGATCCATCAGCGGCGACGAGTTCCTCACCATCGCTCGCGGGCAGACCCGCGACCGTGGCGCAACGCTGCACGAGACAGAAGTCACCGACATTGAGCAGACTGACGACGGGTTCGTCCTGACGACGGACGACGACGAGTACACCGCGGAGTACGTCGTCCTCGCGACTGGTGGCGACCGCAGCCTCGCCGAGGACCTTGGCTGTGCGTTCACCGATGAGGATGTCGTCGACGTGACCGTCGACATGGAAACGTCGGTCGAGAACGTGTACGCGACCGGTGCAATGGGGCGAGCGGAGAAGTGGCAGGCGGTCATCGCAGCCGGCGACGGCGCGGCCGCCGTCCTCGACATTCTCTCGAAGGAAAAGGGCGAGTATTACCACGACTTCGACATGCCGTCGGACGTGCCGGAGCTCTAACGATGCAGCCGGAATCTACAAACACAATGAATCCCGCTACTATCCCGAATTGTACTGTTGGAAACACTCGTCTGACCTCGGTGGTGAGTTTGTGATGGCACCCGGACTCGACGTCGTGTTGCTCGTCGTCGGCCGCGTCCTCTTCGGCGGCGTGCTCGCCTTCACCGGCCTGAGCCACTTCACGCAGACCGAACAGATGGCCGGCTACGCCGAGTACAAGGGCCTCCCGGCGCCCAAATTCTCCGTCCTCGCGTCCGGCGGGCTCCTCATCCTCGGCGGACTCGGTGTGACCGTGGGCGTCTTCCCGGTCGTCGCGGCGGTCGCCCTCGCCGCGTTCCTCATCGTTTCGGCGGTTGCGATGCACGACTTCTGGGCCGTACCGGATGAGGACCGGCAGGACGAACTGAACAGCTTCCTGAAGAACGTGACGCTCGCTGGCGGCGCGCTCGTCGTCGCGGCGTCCGCAACCGGGACGTGGGCGCTCAGCGTCGGTATCAGCCCCGTCTGACGCTGTCTTTTCCAGTCCCGTCTACTGCGGCGGGTACAGCGAGTCGAGAATGAACTCGTTGACGGCGCGCTTGGCTTCGTCGGGTGCGTCCTCGTGGCCAAGGGCGATCCGTCGGCCCCGGGCCGCGTGAATCACGTCCGTGACGAGCTGGCCCATCAGTTCGGCGTCGACGTCGCGAAACGTGCCCTGCTCAACTCCGTCTTCGATGACAGTCGAGATGCTTTCTCGAAGGCGGTCGTAGTGCTCGTTGAACAGCGCTCGGTGCTCCGCGTCGTTTTGCGCGTAGGCGTACAGTTCGTGGTACACCTTCATCCGGTCCCAGTGCGAGAAGTCGTCGAACTCCGGGCCGAACAGGCATCGGTCGATGCGTACATCGAGCTCTGTGCGGGGATCGGTTTCGTCGTCGACCTCGACGCTACCCTCGTACTGGTCGATGATGTACTCCAGAAACGAAGATATCAGGTCGTACTTGCCGTCGAAATGATAGTGGATCACCTGCCGGGACATGTCCATCTCCTCGCCGATGTCCCGGACCCGCAAGTCCTTGTAGCCGTGCTTGCTCAGCGCCCGAAAGGTGGCCTCCATGATGACCTCGCGGGTGTCCTGTGGCGTGCTCTGCCCGTCCGATTCGCTCATGGTCTGTTTTATCGTGGTAGGCACATATCGGTTTCTCCCTCCGTCGGGACTGGCGATCCGGCGTCGAGCGGGACGTGCCTCGCCTCGAGGCTGTACCCGCTCCCCTCGCTCACGCGCGTTCGACGAACCGAGCGTCGGCGGAGGTGTGATCTCGGTTGAACGACAGCACCTTCGCCCGGATCACGTCGCCGGCCGACACAGACGACGGCACGTCCTCGGTGAACAGGACGAATCCCTCGACTTTCCCGACAGCGACGCGGTCGCCGGAGTGATGGTCGCTAAATTCGGTGATGCCGAACTCGTAGGTCTCGCCGAGTTCGACCGGCGGGTCTCGCTCCTGTGCGGCCTCGTGAGCGCGTTTCGACGCACTGCCGGATGAACGGCGGGTAATCGCGAACGCCAGCGCGAGGCCCACGGCGAGGGCGGCTCCGCCGGCGGCGAGCCAGATCAGTTCCATGCCAAGGGTTGCAGGACGAACGGATTAATACCTTTCAGACTCCGGCGACAGAACTTACAGTCCGAGGCGGTCCCGGATACCGCCGCCGCTGGCGTCAGAATCCTCGCCCTCAGGGCCCCACTCCGTCGGTAGCTCGGCCGCGAGCGACGTGACCTCGTCGTCGCTGTAGCGGTGGTCCGCCGTCGCGTCGTCGAGCCAGTCCGCCCACTCCTCGGCCGTCATCCGGCCCTGCGAATCGACCTCCCACTGGTCGACGAGCGCCTCCCGGTCGCGGAACGGGATGTCCATGCCGCTGTCGCCCCAGTACAGCGGGGAGAGCGCGAACTCGTGGGTGTCGTCCTCCAGCCAGACGACCCGATAGGGGTAGTCGTTGTAACAGAACACGTCGTCCGGCGAGACGACGTCGCCGTTGGGGAGCTCCAGGGTTCGGGACATTACGCTACTGTAGGGGCTACCCACGTTTCAGGATTATGCGTCGGTAGGAATACCGGAGCCACCGGAGCAGCGCCGCTACACGAGCGGGTCACACAGCGCCCACTCGTCGCGCTCGGGGTCGAGGTTCGAGGGTTCTGCGCCGCGGTCGGTCACGATGCCGGCGTGGTAGTAGATCGCCTTCAGTTGGAAGACGGTGGGTGAGTGGTAGACGCTGCCGTCGGTGAGTTCCGAGCGGCGGAGTTCGCCGTCGCCGGTCAACACTCGCTGGCGAACGGTCTCGTCGCCACGGAGGAACAGTTCGACGGTGAACTCGGGGTGGAGGGCGTGGAGGTACTCGACGAACTCGACGAGCGACGGGGAGTCGAAGCCGTCCCGGTGGCAGGCGTAGAGCCCGTCGACGAGCAGCTCCGTGGCCGGGTAGTCGGAGACGACGCGGCGGACGAGCTGGCCCCACTGTGGCGCGACGTCGATGAATCGCTTGCGGGAGCGCTGCCAGTCCTCGAACCGTCGGAGGGCAGCCTCAACGTTGCCAACCGTCCGGAGCGCGAACCGGACGACTTCCCGACCCAGCGGTGTCAGCGTGAGCGATCCCTGGCCGGCGTCGATCAGGTTCAAGAACTCCGCACCGGCGAGAGCGCCGTCGACGGCCCCGACGACATGAGACGCAAGCAGGTCCCGTGCGTCGCCGTCATGGTAGACGGCCAGCGGGACAGCGATGTAGTTCTTCGGATGGTTGAGCCCGAAGTTCTGGTCGGCGACGCCCTGGGCACTGGCCTGGAACCGGATCGCCGAGGCGGCGTCCATCGATCCGTGGCCGACCACGCGGGGCCGTTCGAGGACCGAAACCGAGCCGTCGGGGTCGACGCCCAGCACGCCGACGTTCAGCTCGCGGGCCATCGTCCGCGCGGCGGTGGAGATGCCGCTTCGCGGGGCGGTCAGGAACGCGACGTTCGCCTCGTTGAGCCGGTCGTGGGCCTGGACGACCCCGCGCTCGGCGTCGACGCCACCGCCGCCCGTGTAGCCCTTCGCCTCGACAGCGATCAGCGGCGGCCGGTCGCCGAGCCGGTCGACGGACAGCAGGTCCGTCGAGAGCGTCTGCACGCCGACGAGGTCGGGATAGCCCGTTCCGACCTGGATGTGGTTGAACGGCGCGAGCGTCGCCTGCACGGACGCCTCGATGGGCGTCTCGTCCAGCCAGCGCCGCTGGGCGAACTGCGTGTCCGCGACGACGTAGGCGTCCTCGCGGTCCGCGAACAGCCGGTCTTTCGTCCGGGCGAGTACCTGTGGCTCGGAGAGTCCCGACGCCGCTGTGGCCATAGGCGGCGTTCACACAGGGCGGACATGAGTGTTCTGTCCCCGGAGAATCAGATCGGGGCCGCCGCTCTGGGCCACACCACCCGGCAGCAGTGTTATCTTCTGCCACGGTCGATAGGTAGATATGACAGCACCACTACCGAACAGCGTCCGGGACTGGTTCTGGAGCCGCCACTCGAATCCCAAGAGCGGCTGGTCGCGCGTTCCGACCGGCGCTGTCATTGTGTACGCAGTGTATCAGCGTCGCTGGCGACTCTTGGCCGCGGCGCTGCTATGGACAGCTATCAACCCAATCCTGTTCGCGCCGCCGGACACCGAGGATGCTTGGATGACCCGCGCCGTGCTGGCAGAGCGGTGGTGGCTCGGGGAGCAGGACAACGGAACGATGGGCCTCGATTATCCGAACGTGTGTAACACCGGCGGCGCGCTGGCGTCGGCTCTCGCGCTGTACGCCGCCTGGCGTCGACGACCGGTCAGCGCCGCGGTTGCCACGCTGGCGATGAGCGGGCTGAAGCTCTGGTGGCTCAGAGAGATCGTGCAGCGGTACGACAAACGCGGTTCGGAGCAATCGGCGCTCGCGTGAACGGCGAAGCGAGCCTCGAAAAGAGGAATGTCTCTGTTGGTCGTCAGTACTGGTGGAGCGGTTGCTGGCGGATTTTGGCCCGCAGCTCCCCGATCGAGGGGTCGCCGTCGCCGCCGAACTGCTGTGTCACGGAGTGGACCTCCTCGCGGGAGATCTTGACGTTGCCCTGCTCGATGACGTCGGCGGGTCGCTCGCGGAGTTCCCGGATCGTCCCGACGGCAAGCAGGAACGGAATCGCCCACGCGGAGAGCGTGTTGCCGCGGGTCTCCGGCATGGCTTCGAGCCACGCCTGCGCGTCGTCGAGGTAGCCCTCCGCTCGCTCGGTGACCTGCTCGATGACGGGGACCAGCGAGTCGACGTTGTCGGTGTCGCTCACGTCGCTGTGGTCGAGCCCCTGCTCGTGGAGCAGTTCCAGCGGGAGGTAGACGTTGTTCTCCTCTTCCATGTCCGTCGCGGCGTCCTTGGCGACGTTGACGAGCTGGAGCAGGAGGGCAAAGGAGCGGGCGTTTTCTTCCATCTGGGCGACCTGCTCGTCGGTGGCCTCGTGGGAGACCAGCCCGGTCACCAGCGTGCCGACGGTGCCGGCGGCGTACCAGCAGTACTCTTCGAGTTCGTCGAGCGTCTTGATTCGCAGTCCGCCGGCGTCGGCGTAGCGGTCGACGAACATCGCCATCCCGTCGACGAGCTCCCGGACCGGCCCGCGAATCGTTTGCGTGGAGTGGTCGTCGAGGGTGTGAAACACGTCGACGATGCGGCCCGCGTTCTCGACGACCTCCCAGTCGGCGTTCGTCGTCGTTGGAATCCACTCCTCGACGGCGTCGTGAAACGACGACACGGTCGTCCCGCTCGACGGTTCGAGCGAGCGGCTGTACGTCTGCAGGAGTTCGGTCTGCACCGCTGGAGGGAGATGACCGGCGTCTTCTATCGTGTCAGCCACACGGCAGAGAAGATAGCCCAGACAGATGTCCCGGGCCATCGGTTCGTTGAGTTCCGAAATTGTGAGACTAAACGTCCGTGACACACGATGGACGGCATCGTAGCACCACTCGATGTCTTCCGAAGACGACCGGTCTGTGTGGTTCTGAGACATTCCCGACATCCGGGGTAGGGCATACGATGATAAAAATGGGACGGCTACGGCGTCAGTTCGATCCCCGTCACGGTTCGATGTTTCGACAGACTCACCAGTGTCCGAGTCTAACTGTAAGTATGAACGGCACAGCGACGGGGAGGCCGCGACCGTGAACAGCCAGGACGCAGTAGTGTTGGCGCTGACGGTCGTCGCTGCGATCATCCTCCCGGGCCTCGCAAACTGGGGGTTCAGCACGCTCGGCTACCCCTGGATCGGGAGCGCCGCCTGGGCGCTGGGGTACGGCCTCGGCGTCGTCTTCATCTGGCACGAGTGGGTCCGGCCGCTCGATATCACCGGTCCAGAGGGCGTCAGCCGAAGCGAGGACTCGGGCGAGTAACGCGCTGCTCGGCCGCACCTGACTACCGGCCATCAATTTTCTCAGCCAGCCACGTCGCAAGAACTGGAATGTTGAATATCTTTCATACAACACCTGTGGTACCCGCCTGACAACATTTATACCCGTGGTCGGCCCAACGTGAGTTATGACAAACGAGGCGCTCGGCGAGGGTCGTCCCGGGACGAAGGGACGCGCCGGGTGGACACGCGAGCAGGCGAGTCGGATCGAGCGGACCGACGACACCGTTGCCCCCATCGTCTACCCGCCCGCGACCGAACAGATCCCTGAGGTCCACATCTGGGATACCTGGTTCCTCCGCAACCGCGACGGCACGCTGGCGACGGTCGACGGCTACCGGGTCTGCTTCTCGCTGACGGCTCCGTCCGACTTGCTACCCGGCAAGCGCCACGACGTGGCGACTATCCGCTGTTTCTACTCCGACGACGGCCGGAACTGGCACAACGCCGGCCCGGTGTTCGAGGACGCGCTGGGCCAGCGCCAGTGGGCCGGGTCCGCCTTGTACGACGACGACGGCAGCGTCTATCTGTTCTATACGGCGGCCGGCGAGGAGGGAGCCGACGACCTGACCTACACGCAGCGGATCGTCGGCGCGGGCGGCGGCAGCATCGACACGACGGACGGGTTCGAGCTCTCGGGGCCGTGGACCCACCACGAACTGCTCCAGCCCGACGGCGACCGCTACGAGCGCGAAGACCAGTCCCGCGGGATGATATACACCTTCCGCGACCCGTGGTTCTTCGAGGACCCCGAGACGGGCGAGACCTGGCTCCTGTTCGAAGCGAACACGCCGGTTCCGGAGGGGAGCGACGTCTGCGATGGCGACGCCGCATTACAGGAGTTCAACGGGAGCGTTGGCGTCGCCCGCTCGCCGACGGGCGACCCGCTGGAGTGGGACCTCGAAGACCCGCTGCTGGACGCCGTCGGCGTCAATCAGGAGCTCGAACGGCCCCACGTCGTGTATCGAGAGGGCCTGTACTACCTGTTCATCTCCAGCCACCTCCACACGTTCGCGCCGGGGGTCGAGGGCTTCGACGCGCTGTATGGCTTCGTCGCGACGGACCTCCGCGGCGAGTACGTCCCGCTGAACGAGTCCGGACTCGTCGCCACGAATCCCGAGAATGCGCCGTTCCAGTCCTACTCGTGGATGGCGTTCCCCCACGGCGACGAGGTGCTGGTCCAGAGTTTCTTCAACTACTACGACTTCGACGGCGACACGCTGGACGAAATCGCCCATCTGTCCGAATCCGAGCAGATGCGTCGGTTCGGCGGCTCGCTCGGCCCGACGCTCCGGCTCGATGTCGAGGGGAGCCGAACGCGTATCATCGGAACTCTCGGGCACTGGCACATCCCGCTGGACGGCGAGACGCTGCCGCTGACGGACAGGGAACTGATCCGGCGCGGAAAGGGCAACGAGACCAGCGCCGGGAGCTACGGCACCCGAACCGAGACTGGCACCGAGTCAAAGTAACGAGCGCGGAATCCGTCTTTTCGCAGGAATCCAGTCGGGCTGGTTACCAGACTGAGTCCAGTTCCCAGATATCCAGCGACGCGATAGTGGCGCGCCCGCCGTCGGCCGACAGCGAGATACCGGTCGCGTCCTCGCGGGTCGGATACACGCGGCTGGTCAGGCAGTGCCGTTCGTTAGCGAACACCTCGACGACGCTCCCGTCGACGAAGACACGCAGCGACAGCGGCGCGTCGTACGGCTGGACTCGCATCGACTGGGTATCGCCGGTCGCTTGCGGGTCGATGCTCGACGCCGACCGGTCGACGGCGATCTCGCTCTCGTAGGAGTATCTGATGGGTGTCCGCTCCTCGCCGTCCGGCGATTCGAGGACGGACAGCTCGACGGCTTCGGCGTCTTCCAGCCGGACGGTGGCGCGGAGTTCGAACGACCGGCTCTCGACCGGCAACTGCTCGGTGTCGCCGGGGTCGAGGCGCACCACGTCGTAGCCGGTGTTCTCGCCCCGTAGCTCGGTGAGCTCGGGGGCCGGCCGCTGGCACAGGCCGCCGTCGTCAGCCAGCGACAGCTCCCGGGGGAGCGACATCGCGCCGGACCAGCCGGCGTCCCACTGCCCGCTCACGTCGCGGGCTTCCGGGAGCCACCCCCAGGTCAGGATGCGGCCGTCGTCGGTCCACATCGACTGCGGGGCGTAGAAGTCGCCGTGGTCTAGCTTATCGCGGCGGTCGACGTCGAACTCACCGTCATCGTATGTCCCGAGGAAGTACACCACGTCCTCGTAATTCGAGATGTGGAGGAGCTGTCGGTCACCGAAGTCGAGCAGCTCCGGGCACTCCCAGACGGTCCCGGCGGTGTCGCGGTCGCCGGCGAGGATCGGTCCCTGATACTCCCAGTCCCGGAGGTCGGAAGACTCGTACAGCAGCGCCGCCCCGCCGCCACCCTCGATGCCGGCCCCGATGAGCTGGTACCAGGTCCCGTCCTCGCGCCAGACGCAGTGGTCCCGGAACTCCCCCTCCCAGTCCTCGGTGCGGAGCACCTCCGGTTCCGTCGGCAGTTCCTCGATGATGGGGTTGTCCGCGTCCTTGTCCCAAGTCGTGAGGTCGTCGTCCGCGGCGGTCGCGATACAGGGAAGCTGGCGTTTGTCCCGGCCGCCCGTGTACAGTACGGTCGGGACGCCATCGTTGTCGACCGCACAGCCGGACCAGCAGCCGTCCCGGTCCGGGCCGTCGGGCGAGGGCGTGAGCGCCACCGGGCGGTCCTCCCAGTGGACGAGGTCGTCGCTGACGGCGTGGCCCCAGTGGATCGTGTTGTGGAACGGCCCGGCCGGGTTGTACTGGTAGAACAGGTGATAGCGACCGTTCCAGTGGATAAGGCCGTTCGGGTCGTTGAGCCAGTTCGCCGGCGGCGTTACGTGGTAAGACGGGCGACTCGGGTCATCGCCGAGCCGCTCGCGCAACTGCCCGAACGTGTCGACGTCCTTCGGACGGCCGGTCAGCGGGTGCCGTTCGTCCGTCGCCAGGAATCCCAGCGCGTTCTCGATGAGCGTCTCGCGGTTGCCCCGGCACACGTCGTGGGTCGGCTGGGCGAACGCTACGGACGACCCGATGCCCAGCACCTGCCCGGCCCCGGGCTTCCAGGAGAGAATCGACATCTGCTTGACCACGTCGGTGTCGCCACGGACCGTACTCGCGAGCACGTCCCCGGACTGGGGCGCGATGGACTCGTATCTCGCGTAGGGGATCGTGACGCCGGCACCGCGCGTATGCACGCGGAGGGTGTCGTAGTCCGCGTGAATCGGGTGGTCCTCGTACAGGGCCTGCCAGAGGTGGCCGGTCGGCTCCGGAATCTCCTCCCAGCCGGTGGCGTCGGGCGCGACGGCGTCGAACCCAAGCGGCTCGACGGCCGAAAGCGCGCTCAGTGTCAGCAGGAGCGAACCGCCGTCACGAACATACGCGGCCAGGGCCGGCGCGTCGGCCAGCGCTCGCTCGTCGAACAGTTCGTCCCGATGCCACCAGAGGACATCGTACTCGGTCGGATCGACCGACGAGAGCGCGCATCGCTCGGCATCGTCGACTGTCTCCTGACACCAGTCGTACGCCGCTGCCTGCTCGTCCGTGCAGGCGTCGGCGTAGAGACAGCCGATGCGTGGCGAATTTCCCATTGCTCGGTTATCCCCTCCTGAAATATAAAAACATTCGGCAATCGTTCCTGAACGAATTTGCACGCTCTTGTAGGTTACGTCGCTGAGTGGCCAGTGAAGCGTCAGGTGGGCGGCCCATAGCGTGGCCGCAACACGAGTCAGCGACGAGGCAGAGATATCGGCAACGCCGTCAGTAGCCAGAGCAGTGGCTGAGAGTGGGACTGTCGGTGGAAAAGTGGGCTGGACCGGTCAGTGAACGCGGGCGTTGCGGGCCTCGTCCTTCCAGTCGATGACGGTTTCGTGACAACTGGGACAGACGAACTCGGTGAGTTTTGTCGTCTGATCGTTGTATGACATCCGCGTGCCACAGTTGGTGCAATCCATTATAATTGTATATATTCCACTAATGGATATAAATTTTCTCCTGACCATAGTCGGCCCGGCCGGGAGACGGCCTGACACGGCTGAATTATGCTATATCATCACACGCCACTGATTAGAAGCCCTCATTCTGTGACGATAGCGCCACCGCTACACAGTTTCTGCAGAGCGCGGACGGTCACAGGCAATGGACGGCCAGCCGAGAACGGATGGCTGGTGGGGACTACGACCCGCTGTGTCCCGTCGAGTCGATTTTCGGATCGGTGCCGTCGATACCGTTCTCGATATCCGAGAGGTCGGTCGTGTCAGTCGGTGACGGCGAGCGTTCGTCGGCGGTCGTGATGTCCAGGTCCGGCGTTGTCCCAGTCTCGTCGAAGCGGTCGTCCACGTCGACGGGTTCGCCATCGAGTCTGGACATCACGACCGCCGACGAACGCTCGCCGTCACCGACTGACACGACCGACCTCTCGGATATCGAGAACGGTATNGGTCGTCCACGTCGACGGGTTCGCCATCGAGTCTGGCCTCCGTCCGCGAGAGTCGCTGTTCCACGGCATCCAGTTCCGCTTTCAGGTGGTCGGTGGCGTCCGGATAACAGTCTCTGGCGTCCGCCAGCGCAGTTTCGAACGCCGCTTGCGCCGTCTCGTACTCCGCTAACGCGGCGTCGGGCTGGCTGGCTGGCGTCGGCGTACCAGTCCCCGGCCTCCATCGCGTCCGTCGCGACCGTCCGCCGCGCGGCGACGAGGTTCTCCGCGACGGCCCCCAGTCGGTCCCGGACCTTCTCGGGGTCGCCGGCGAACCGCCGCTCGTCCGCGCCCCAGTCGAGTTCGAGGACGTCCCGGTAGGCTTCGAGCGCCTCGGCCCAGTGATCGGCGGCGACAGCGGGGTCTTCCGCCGCGACGGCCTCGTTGTCGGCCGCGACCGCAGTGCGTAGCGGCGACTGTTCGAGGTCCTCGATGACTGTGTCGAGCCGGTCCCGCTCGGCGCGGATATCCGGAAGATCGGTGACGGCCTCTGTCGGGAGCGAAAAGAGCTCGTCGTACTCCGCTCGCGCCGCCTCGTAGGCGTCGTACGCCGCTTCGAACTCGTTCTCCCGCCAGTGCCGCTCACCGGTGTCGACCGCCCGCCGGGCGCGGCTCCGGCGGACTTCCGCGAGTGTCGCAACGTGGCGCTCCCGCACCGTCGTGACACGCCCTTCGAGCGCGTTCGCGTCTCCGGGCGGCCCGAACTCGGTGGCCGTCTCGCCGGCCGCGTCGAGGCGGTCCCCGGCTTCCAGTACCGTCTCCAGTGCCTGCTCGTGGTCCCCGCGGTCGCGCTGCTCGGTCGCCGTCACGAGGAGCCGCTTGACCTCGTCCAGGATATTCTCGACGCGGACCCACGCCTGTGACGCGTGCGAGAGGTACGCCGTCAGGTCCACCAGCCCCTGCTTGCCACAGTGGACCTGCCACTCCGTGTCGCCACACCGCCGAAACGTGATCCGGCCGTGTCCGAGCGACCGGTCACCCGAAATCTGGTCGATATCGACGTGTGGGATGGCGAACCGCGTGTCGCCGTCGTCGTCGCCCACCAGCAACAGGAACCGCTTGTCAGTCACGATCCCGATCATCCGGTAGTTACTTCCTGGTCGCACCGTCTCGCCGGACTCCGACGTGCCGATTTCGATGCCGTGCTTGCGACTGGTGAGGGCGAACTGTGCCGTCTCGTCGTCGTCGACGGCTCCCAGTGCTGGCCCATCGTGGAGATATCCGGCCGAGAGGAGTCCGCCCGAACCGGTGCCGGTGAGAACGTCGGGCGGATCTCCATCGAAATTATCTAAGTTGATAATTTTTCCCATTACCGGGTAGAATAGGCCTTAAGACTTGATATTCACGTATCTATTCTGATATCGTTGTAGTAAATTAATCTGGTTCGAGAGCATATCGTGCTGCTGTTCTTCGGTCACGGCAGCCCTGTCGACTACGCCGTGACCCCCTACCGTACGTCAGCCGGCAGACGGCTGTCTGACTTGGCTTTAGGTATCATGTCTCCGTACTCGGTCACATGCCACGTACCCGTCTCAGCGGGGGTTCGTCTCAGGAGCGACAGGGTGGTGGTCTCTCGACCGACGCGACCCGCCTTGGAATCGACACTGACGTATTCGAACTGCTCTCGACCGATCGTGGTCACGAAATGGCACAGTCCGAGCCCAGAATCGAACGGTGGCTGAACTGCTGGCGGAACCCCTAGTTGGTCTCGACGAGACGCGCCGCGATCCGCTGTGCGCCGATGGTCGGCGCGACGTCCGGTTCGTCGGCGGCGATGACCTCGATGTCACGGTTCAGCTCCGCACTGAGTCGTTCCTCGAACTCGTCGACGATGCCGGGGATACAGGCCATGCCGCCGGTGATGGCGATCGGCCGGTCCAGTGCTAGCTGGTACACTTTCATGTAATCGTTCGCCAGCTCCGGCAGGAACGTGTTCGCCAGTTCGTCGACAGCATCGTCGAGATACTCGTTGACCGCGTCCATCACCGAGCGCTCGATGGTGAACTCGTGTGAGCCGCCGCCGGGCTGCTGGATGATGTCCGTGAACGGCTCGAAATCGACGAAGTCGGCGTGTTCTTCCTTGTATTCGCGGGCGGTCTGGTTGTCGATGTTGACACGGCCCTGCGTTTCCTCCTCGACGTAGTTGGCGATCATCCGGTCGACTTCGTTCCCGGTCACCGCACCCGTCGTGAACGGAGAGAGCTGTTCACCGCGGCGGTACGCGGAGGCTTCGAGGTTCGTCGACCCCATGTTGACGGCGACGAAGATCTCGTCGATGGCTTCCAGGTCGTCGCCGAAGGCCGGAATGGAGCCACACAGGGACTCCGGATAGCTCTCGACGAGTTCCAGCCCGATAGAGGAGTTCTCGATGACGTTCTGGAGGTTCTCCAGCCCGGTCGGGTTGTCGATAGTCGGGATGGCGTACACGACGCCGCTGTTTGCCGGAATGTCGTGCTCCTCGATGATCGCCTCGAAGAACGTCTTGGTCATCTCGGCCCGGTCGGCGTCCTCGGGGAGCCCCGACCGAAGCATATACTCGACGCGGTCCGGATACTCGCGGGCCGCTTCCTCGCCGTAGAGGATCTTCTCCTCGCCGGTCAGGGCGTCCTCGTACGTCGCCATGCACGTCAGTGTCTTGATGATCCGGTTCTCCGTGCCGTGTTCGCCCGGCAGGGCAATGACGGTCCGGGTGCTCCCGAGTTTGACCCCGACCGGAACAGCGGCAGCGCCGTCCGACGACACACCGGCGTCCGATTCGGACCCGGTGCCGTCGTCCGCATCCTCGTCACTCATATACGGTCGTCCTTGTCGACCGCCCGATATATATCCTCTCCCTAGTATTCAGGACTGATAGCTGTCCTCTCAGGTGGCTGATACTGAAACCCCTTCCGTAGCGGGGATTCGAAGCGAAAAACTGGTGTTGAAAACGAGAGTTACGTCATCGCAGTGAGCTTCGCGACGTAGACGAGACTCAGCATGTGGTCGTCGACGCTCAGTTCGTTGTCGTCGTTCGTCGCCGACTCGTCGATGCCGAGCAGATAGTCTGAGAGGTCGTCCTGTACGTCCTCGGTGATCCAGTCGATGGATCGGTAGTACTCGAGCGCTTCGTCGGCCCCCTGATACCCGGAGTGCATCAGCAGGAACTCCAGCCACTCGAAGACCACGAACTCCGCGGCGTAGGTCTCGGGCAATGTTTCGAGATAGGGCTTCTCGTTGGCGTCGCCGCCGAGGAACGGCAGCAGTTCACGGTACAGCCCGGAGCGGAACGAACTCCCCGCAAGCACCTCTTCGTCGGAGTCGTCAAGGCCCATGTCGAGGCCCGTCGGGTCCGGGACGTCTTCGTCGCTCATCCCGTTCCCCCGCTGACGAGCCATCTTCCGTAACTCGTCGAGGTCGTAGTCGCGCGGGTTGATGGTCATGATACTGACCCTTCAATCTACACAATCATAAATCTTGCACACCGTCAGACGGCCGTCATGCACACGCTCGCGGGCGTTTCCGTCTCGTCCGCGTTCCGTCCCCCAGTTGCGACGTTGATAATCGGGACCACATTTTTATAGTGACTCGGAGTCGACCTGTGGACACTTGGATGATGAACCGGCAATCAGAAACCGGTCCAGCCCGCTTCTGTGTGACCAACGCGAAAGGCGGGACCGGAAAGACGACAGTTGCTATCAACGTAGCCGGTGCACTGAACGACCGCGGCCGGGACGTCCTCTTTATCGACCTCGATCCCCAGGGCAACGCCACGGAAGGCGTGGGTCTCGTCGAGGCGTACGACGCCGACCCCCCGACGCTGTTCGACGCACTGACCGGCGACCCATCGGCGCTGGGTGAGCTTATCTGCGAAGGCGAGGAGATGGACGTGATCCCCTCCAGCATCGATATGCTCCAGGCCGAGCACGAACTGACCATCGCCGACCTCATCGCCCGGGTCAACACCCAGGGCGGGGATATCGATCAGGCCGCGCTGGCCTCGTTCGCGATCAACATCACGCCGGAGATGGTCACGGGGTCACATGCGCTCGACACGCTCGACCGGGCGCTGTCGACGCTCAACGGGGACTACGACTACGTTATCATCGACTGCCCGCCGTTCTACGGGAAGCTGACCGACACTGGCATGTACGCCGCACAGAACGTCCTCATCCCCGCACTGACAGAAGCCACCTCCGAGCGGGCCATCGAACTGCTGATGGATCAGATGGCCGCGATGGAGCGCCAGACCGACGCGTCGATCAACACGCTCGGCGTCGTCGCCAACCGCGTCGAGACCACGTCCGAGGACGAGACGATGCTCGAATGGTTCAACATGGCGTTCCCGGACAGCCCGGTCTGGGAGGTCCGCAAACGGGTAGCGCTTCAGCGCGCGTTCAGCGCCGGCCAATCGATTTTCGCGACCGAGGAATCGTGTGACATGGCGGCCGTCTTCGAGGACATCGCCGCTGAACTCGACGAGCAGTTCGGCTTTACCGACACAGAGGTACCAGCATGAGTGACGACGAACGCATGGACAGGGCGGAGCGCATCCGGCAGATGCGCGAGGGGAACAAGGCAGAAACCACCGACGACACCGAGGAGACAGACGACGCCTCCGCGGACGGCTCCGGTGAGCAGCCCACCGACGAGGGCGAAACCGAGGAGACAGCAACTGAGGCAGTCGCCACGGACTCAGCGGCCGCCAGCGGTGACGCGGCTGACGAAGCGGGTGCTGCCGATGAACAGGCCACCGACGACGGCGGCAGCGACACTGGCGCCGACGGCGCAGCGACTGATCAGAGCGACACTGACGCGATGGCCGCCGCACAGCGAGCGGCTGAGGCCTCCGCCCAGGTGTCCACTGAGAACGACGACACCGGTGTTGCCGACCAGCCGACGGACGACCTTTCGGCGTCGGCCAGCCCGATGCAGGGGCCGACCGGCGTCGAGTTGCCGGACCAGGAACTCATCGAGGAGGCGATGGCGTCGGACAACACCGCCACGACCGAAGGCGGCGCTCGCGCCGCGGCTATCGACGACGACGCGACCCAGACGGAAGAGATGGTCCGGGTACTCGAGTTCGCGCTCGGCGACGAGTACTACTGTCTCGACATCGACTACGTCGAGGAGATCGTCAAACGCGAGACGGTCACCCGCGTGCCCAACACCGAGGACTACGTCGAGGGCGTCGTCGACCTCCGCGGGCAGATTACGACGATTCTCAACCCCAAGGCGATGATGGACATCGACAGCGACGGGACTGAGAACCTCATCGTCGTCTTCGACGCAGGTGTGTTCGAGGAACAGGGCGCGATGGGCTGGATCGTCGACGAGGTCCGGCAGGTCGTCCCTGTCGCCGAATCCGAAGTGAACACCGCCCCGGTCGACGGCGAGTACATCAACGGCGTCGTCGACCGCGACGGCGAGGACGAGTTCGTCATCTGGATCGAGCCCGACGACGTACTCGGGAACGCAACTGCGGACAGCGAGGACTGACGCGCCGCTGTACTGTTTTCAGCTTGACTGCATCCCCTCGTAACGGACAGAACTGCCGTGCTGCATAGAGCGGTTCCACGCAGCACAGGCTCCGTTCCTTTCGTGTCGGAGACGTTGAACCAACCGCTCGTTGACCGACAAGAACGGTGTGAGAGTTGGTTCGAAGTCGATGTCTGGTCCTACGTGAGACCGAGTACCACCGGGAGTTGCGGGGCTGAATCGGTCTCTGCATATTGACCCGGCGGGGTTCGCGAGATACGCCGTCAGGACTCGCGCCACTTGTGGCCGCAGTCGACGCAGGTGAACAGCCGAACCTCGTAGGAACCGCCCGGTTTCGGCAGCATCTCGTAGTAGGCCCGGTCGCTGTCGCAGTCGTCCGCCGGACAGGGCTCCTGCATCGTCTCGGAGGTGCTCTGGGTCGCGTCGGCCACGGCGGGTGCCCCGTCATCCCGCTGTGCATCCTGGGTCGCCATCGCCGCTTCTGCTTGCGAGTCCCGGGGCGCCTCGTTTTCACAGGAGCGACACACCCAGGTGTCGCCCTCCGTGTGCATTACCGAACCACACTCATCACAGAATTGCATATAACGTCGGGATACACGGGTGTCGGATATATGTGTTAACTTCCGCTCCGCCGTGGGTTTCAGGTACCCGCTCGTGCTGACGCCCGTGAAAATCTCTCGTCTTTGAGAGGGTCACCCGGGCCGCTTTCCTGCCTCTTACTCACTGTCCGGCTTCTCGTCGTGGAGGTCCAGTTCCTCGCTGACGAGGTCGACCGCGTTCTGGACGGCTCCGACCGTTCCGAGATAACCCGCGCCGACAGTCGTCTTGAGCGCCAGCGCGGCCCGCCCGGTGAGGATAGAGGGGCCGACCTTCGCCACGGCGTCGTCGCCGACCGAGACGAGCCACCCAGGGACGTTGAACTGGTACTGGGTCAGTCGGGGCTGGAAATCGCCGGGGCCACCCTGCTGCTGGTCGACGAGCGTCCCGATGTTGTCCGCGGCCACGCGGGCCTCGCGGATGGCCGCCGCCGCGCTCGCCGGCACGGCCTCGCCGTCGCTGTCGACGACCCGGGCGGCGTCGCCGACGGCGAACGTCGACTCGCCGAGTCGGAGGTCCGCCCGGACGACGGGGCGGTCGGCATCGAGCGCTGGCGACCCCTCGATACCGCCGGTCCAGACGAACTGGTCCATCGCTAGGTCCGTGCCGTCCTCGAGCGCAATCGCGTCGGCATCGGCTCCGGCCACGCCCGTTCCGGTCCTGACTGTCACGCCGGCGTCGACCAGCGCGTCGTGGACGGCCGACTGGAACGACGCCGGGAACGACGGCGCGACGGCGTCTTCCTGTTCGAGCAGCAGCACCTCGATATCGCTGTCCGAGGCCATTTCGGCCAGTTCGCCGGCCACCTGCACGCCAGACAGGCCAGCGCCGCCGACGACCACGCGGTCGCCGTCGCCGAGGTCGAGGAACTGCTCGCGGATCTCGCGGGCGTCGTCGAGGCGCTTCAGCGGCGCCGCGTGCTCGCGCACGCCCGGAAGGTCGTAGAAGGCCGTTTGCGCACCGAGACACACCGCACCCACGTCGTAGGACAGCGTCTCGGAGCCATCCAGCGTCGCCGTCCCTTCGTCGGGCGAAACGTCCGTGACCGTCGCCTGTCGGACCTCGCAGTCGAGGACGGCGTCGAGGTCGACAGTGATCTCGTCGGCCAGCGACGGCCGGCGGACGACCCGGTGGAGTTCGTGCTGGACGAGGTGTTCGGGCTCCTCGTCGACGACGACCAGCGAGACGCTATCGGGAAGAGTCTGTTCGAGCTTTCTGGCGAGCGTGAGCCCGGCGTATCCGGATCCGAGAACGGCGACGCGCATTGTGTTCTCCGGTTAGGACGGCGTCGGGTTAACCCTGTGCTCGGGAGCGACGATTCGATCAGTGCCGGTTCAGAACAGCGCCTTGTCCTCGTCAAGAATCTGTGCGGGGCCGCCAACATCCCAGACGCGGGTGTCGACGCCGCAGTCGGCGACCGTCTCTTCGACGCGGCCGACGTACTCCTCAGTCGTATTGATGTAGACGCTCGCGCCGGTGTCGACGGAGAAGTACACCGGCACGTCCTCGGTGTTCCGGAGCTCCCGGACGGCGTTGAAAATCTCGATGGTGCGGGGCTGCCAGTACACCCAGCCGGCGGGACCGGTCATCGTCGCGGCGGCCAGCGACAGGGAGTCCTTCTCGGCGAGGTCGAAGACGGCGTCGAAGTCGCCGTCGTACAGCGCGTCGCGCATGTCCGAGATCTGGCCGTGGATGTGGGCCATCCGCGA
Organism: Haloarcula amylolytica JCM 13557; assembly: GCF_000336615.1. Lineage (GTDB taxonomy): Archaea > Halobacteriota > Halobacteria > Halobacteriales > Haloarculaceae > Haloarcula > Haloarcula amylolytica. Next base: position 55,480 of record NZ_AOLW01000035.1, on the reverse strand, counting down.
CTCGAACATGTGGCTCTCGGCAGCCTCCTTGTGGGCTTCCTCGGTTTCCTTGTAGGATGGGACCATCCCGGCGACGATCCGCAGGTCGTCTTCGAGGTCCGTCTCGATGCGCTCGCTCCGACAGTCCTTGTCGTTCATGCCGGTCCGCAGGTGGGAGAACGCGCCCGTCACCGCGCGAGCGGCCGAGGAGGAGCCGCGCCGGGCGACCGTCGATATCTCGGGTCGCGTCATGTCGAGCCCTGCTGCCTCAACGAGGGCCATCGCCGCGGCGGCAAAGCCCGAGGAGGAGGAGCCAAAGCCGATGTTCGTCGGGAAGTTGTTCGCCGACTCGAAGCGGACGCCGTGGTCGATGCCCGCCAGGTCGCGGACGTGGTCCACGACGGCGTCGATGCGCTCGGCACCGCGGCCAGTGACCTCCTCGCCGTCGATGACGTACACGTCTTCCTCGCGGTCCGGGTCGAAGGCGGCCGTCGTCTTCGAGTGGCTCGGTGCGGTACAGACGGAGATGCTGTCGTGGTACGGCAGTCGCAGTTCCTCGTCGCGCATCCCGTGGTACTTGACCAGCCCCTGAATCGGATGTGCCTTCGCGGTCGCTTTCATACCTCACCCTTCCGGGCCGGTCACTTTGCTATTGCGAACCGCCGGCGCTAGCATGGAGTCAAGTCACGACGGCTACCTACCCGACAAAAAACGTCCTACAGCGTCAGTAGTCGGGATTCTCCTCGCGGATGCCCTCGCGCTTGTTGACGAGGCGAGCGAGCGTGAACAGGGCGTCAGAGAGGCGGTTCAGGTAGATGATCGCCGTCTCGTTGACGCCAGCCTCCTCGGCAGCAAAGGAGACGCAGCGGCGCTCGGCGCGCCGACAGACCGCACGGGCGTGGTGGAGCTTCGCCCCGGGTTCGGAACCGGAGGGAAGGATGAACGATTCGAGCGGGTCAAGCTCCGAATCGGCCTCGTCGATGAGGTCCTCCAGCGTTTCGACGTGGGACTCCTGTATCCGCGGGTCGCCCTCGTCGGGGTCGGGGTTGGCGAAGTCGGCCTGGACGATGTGGAGGTGGTTCTGGATGACACGGAGCTTCTCGTCGATGTCGTCGTGGCCGGTCGGCCGCACGACCCCGACCAGCGCGTTCACCTCGTCGACGGTCCCGTAGGCCTCGATACGGCGGCTGTCCTTCGATACCCGCTCCATGTTCCGGAGATCCGTCTGGCCCTGGTCGCCGCGGCCGGTATAGATAGTCATAGCTGAATCTGGCACTGCCAGCGTCTTATAGCCGTGGGCGAATCGTTGGGGCGCGCGGGCAGCCCGTGGCGACTGGAGACCGCCAACACCGCGTTCAGAGCCGGCGGCGCACTTCCGAGAGCGCAGCCGGCGAGATATCCAGCTCGGCGAACAGCGCCTCGCGTTCGTCACCCTCGCCGTGGCCAGCGACGAAGCCGTTGAGCCGGGCGGCGACCGTCGAATCGACGAACGTGTCGCCGTAGCGGTCTTCGAGCTCGTCGGCGACCACCGGCGTCGAGCGGAGCTCGTACTTCTGGTGATACCCCTCTGCCAGGTAGAACCGGTCGAGGGCTTCGATTGCCGTCTCGACTGACTTCCCCGTCCGCGATTCGAGTTCCTCGCGCGTCCGCTTGGCGGTTTCACGCTGCTGATCGTTACGAGCCAGCACCACGCCGCGGTACTGGCGTTTCAGAGGGGCAGAGAACGGCGCGTGATTCGCCCAGAACACGTCCAGCAGGTCCTCATAGCGCACTACCTCGGGGTCGTACTCGACCTGGACGACCTCGGTGTGGTCGCCCAGCGAGTAGTAACTGGGGTCCGGGTCGGTGCCGCCGGCGTAGCCGACTCGTGTCCTAACCACGCCCGGTGTCGCGCCGAAGCGGGCGTCCGGCCCCCAGAAACAGCCCATGCCGAACGTCGCCGTCTCGGTCGCCGACGGCGGCAGCGATTCAGCGTCGACGGCCAGTTCGGTCGGATGGGTCGGCTCGTACGCGCTCGGAATCATACTGGGATACAGGGGTTCGAGCGGTTTGCCTGCTTCGACGCCCCGAGTGGAACCGGGAAATTCAACTGTACCCCCGCGGAAACAACTGGATATGGGCCTCGAACTCGAACACTACTGTCCTGAATGCGAAGAGTACCGCGACTTCTGGAAGGTCGCGAGCACGACGATGCACCTGGGGACCAAGATCAAGTGGCACTGCCCGGAGTGTGACTACGGGTTCGTCCGCATCGACGGCGAAGTCGACACCGGCCAGGCGGCATAGCTCTCCGGAGCGGTATAGAGACCTCTTAGCAGCCGTTTTACATCGTCCCTGAGAGATATCCATTACCGATGAGTCTCGACCCGGACGGTGCGGGAAACGCGACCGCCGAGCGAACGCAGGCCCCGCACGACCTGTCGATGACCGTGGTTGAGTACACCGGCGAACCGGACCGCTGTACCGTGTCACCACGGGGGCTCTCCGGCATTGCCAAACTGTCGACGTGGATTACCGTGGATAAGGCGGTCGTCGTCGACCTGAATACGATGCGGTGACCGAGAGTTTTTATCGGGGAACCACGGACCTAGAACCGATGAGTATCGAGGTCCTACTGGTAGACGAGGATGTAGACGTTCTGGACATCGTCGGGACGTTTCTGGGACAGGAAGACGGGTTCGAGATCACGACGGAAGCCGACCCAGAGGCGGCACTGGACCTGGCAACTGACGGCGATTTCGACGCCGTCGTCAGTGACTACAAGATGCCCCGACTCGACGGGATGGAGCTGTGTGCTGCGCTCCGAGAGAACGACGTTGACATCCCGTTCCTGCTGTTTACGGCCCGCGAGTACGACGACGTCGCAGATGCTGCCGCGGAGCACGGCGTCACTGCCGTGGTCCAGAAGGGGACGGGCACGGAGCAGTACAGCGTGCTCGCCGACCGGATCCGCGACGCCATCTAGGTATCCAACCGAGGCAGTTCTAGCGTGACGACTGTCCCGCCGTCCCGGCCGCTAGCGAAGTCGACGGTGCCGCCGTAGGTTTCGGTCACCCAGACGACCAGCCACAGGCCGAGTCCCGTCCCGTGACGGAGTTGTGTAATCGGTTCGTCGCCGGTCACGACGTCGAGTTCGTGCTGTGGAATCCCCGGGCCGTCGTCGGCGACAGTGATTGAGACGGTTCGCTGGTCGGCCGTCACGTCGACGCTAATCGACGGGTCGTCGCCGGCGTGTTCGAGGCTGTTTTCGAGGAGTTCACCGAGGATTCGATGTAGCCGCCCATCACCCGCCGTAACCGACACATCCGGGAGGTCTGTTTTGATTTCACCGGCGTACTCGTCGTGATACGAGGATACGGTATCCGTAACGGTTGCGGGCACGTCGACCGAGTCCACGCCGTACTGGTCGCGGCGAACGGAACGCTCCATGTCGCGCGCCCGCTCACTCAGCGACGCCATCTCCTCCGCCTTTCGCTGAAGCCTGTAGAGAATGGCCCGCTGGTCCTCGTCGTCGATACGCTCGTCCAGCGCGTCAGCCATCCCGAGGACGACAGTCAGGTCGTTCCGGAGGTTGTGCCGAAGGACGCGGTTGAGCAGTTTCAGCCGGCGTTCGCGCTCGCGCTGCTCAGTGATGTCGGTGTAGATACCGAACCCGCGGACGCTGTCACCGTCCCGGCTGTACGGCACGCCCCGGAAGAGGAAGTCACGGAACCCCGTCTCGGTCATCAGTCGGAGTTCGGTCTGGAAGGGGTCGCCGTTCGTCTGCTTGTCGTCGAACTGGGGCAGTTCGTCGTGTGCAGTGTCCGGTGGTCGGAGGAGGTCGGACAGAGGACTGTCCACAGCCGTATCCTGACCGTACCCGAACACGTCAGAGAACGCGGGGTTGACCGACCTGACGACCGACTCGTCCGCGACCGTCTCCGTTTCGATGACGGCGTCTGGGAGCGTGTTGAACAGGTACGAGAACCGGTCACGCTCGTCTTTCAGCTCTGCCCGCGCCTGCTTGAGTTCGGTCAGGTCCCGGACGACGCCGACAGTGCCGCGGAACTGGTCCGCGTCGAGCAGCGATACCTCGATTTCGGCCGGACGCGTCCCTCCGCTGGCCGTTTCCAGCGCCGCTTCGAGCTGGACCGCCCCGGTTCCGCCCGCGCGGCAGAGGTCGCCGATACGACAGGCGAACTCGTCGATAGTGTCCTGGTCGAGAACAACGCGCGGGTGCTGGCCCAGAAGCGTCGCCCGCTCGTAGCCGAGCCACTCCGCGAGCGGTTCGGTGACCAGCTGGAACCGACCCTCGTCGTCGAGGACGTACATCATGTCACGGACGTTTTCGAACACTGACTCGTACCGTAACAGGCTTCGCTCACGCTCGACGCGGTCGAACGCGGCGGCCGCATTGGACGCGAGAATCTTGCCGACGGAGACGTCCGACTCGGTGAACTCGTGGCCCTGTCGCGCACCGATGCTCACGACTCCGTGGTCTCCCATCGGGAGGTACATCACCGCTGTCAGCACGTCGGAGTCGTAGTTGTCGATCCGCTCGAACTCGTCAACGATCAGCGGCTCGTCGCGCTGGAACGCGTCGCCGGGGAACCCTTCGTCGGCGTCGTACACCGGTCGTTCCGGGACCTTGTCGCTGGCTGCGACCGGTCGGAGCGTGTCCGCCTCCTCGTCGTACAGCCTGACGAGCGAGTGGTCGAACCCGAGATCCGACTCGGTCGCCTCGATGACTGTTTCGGCGACCTCCTGGGGTGTCTTGGCCTGCATGAGCGACCGAGTCGTATCAAGCAGTCCGGACAGCGCCTCGTCGCGCCGTTTCTGTTCCGTGATATCCCGGATGACGCCCGCGGTCCCAGCGAATCGCTCGTCGTCGTCGTACAGCAGCGTCATGTGGTCCTGGGCGGGGAACGAGTTCCCCGACGCCTGCTGAATCTCCAGTTCGAACGATTCCTCGTCGTCGCGGTCCCCGAATATCATCTCCTGAACGATTGATTCGGCGCGCTCGACGACAGCGTCGTTCTTGATGAACCCGGTGTAGGCGCCGAGCAGCTCCGACTCGGAGTAGCCAGTGAGGTCGGTCATTGCTTGGTTGACGAACTCGAAATACCCCTCTGAGTCGAGTGCATAGACGCCGTCATCGACCGCTTCGATGATGTTCTCGTATCGTTCGAGTTCGTCCTCGCGGCGGCGGCGTTCGAGTTCGCGGTTCATCCATTCGGTCAGCAGTTCGAGAAATGCCTGCTCCGAGTCCGAGAACGGCTCCGGACGCGGGTCGCTGTCGGCGAAACACAGCGTCCCGTAGGTCGTCCTGTTGACGCTGAGTTCGCTCCCGATATAGCAGGATATCCCGGATTTCTGTGCGATTGGCGGACCGCCCGCCACGTCAGTAGCGTCGGCGACCTCGTACATCTCGCCGGTCTCGATGACCCGATCACAGTAGGTCTCTTCGACCGGGGTCGTGGTCCCGGGCTCGAAGCGGGGGTGATCGCCGACCATTACCGCGACCTCGTGTGTCCCGTCCGCGATCCGGTTCAGAAAGCCAAGTGACACGCCGAGCCGCTGGCATCCGATTTCGAGGACTCGTTCGACCGTTTCGGTCTCCGTGAGCCCGTCTTCCGTTGCGAGCTGTGCTAGCTTCCGAAGCGCCGCGTTGTTCGTCTGTAGCTCGTGCTTGCGCTCGATGGGATCGGCTGGACTGTCGGCGTTCGTGTCGGTCCCTGTCAGGATGTCGCCGACCCGTGTCGCCAGGTCCACGTCGCTCCGCGGGACGTACTCAGTGACGGCCAACTGCGTCGCACGGGCGGCGACCTCGCCGTCCGGTTCGGCCGTACAGAGAACGACCGGGAGGGCGTCGTATTGCTCGCGTATCGCCGCCAGCACGTCCAGACCCGTTTCGTCCCCCGGGAGCTCTTGCTCGCAGATGACGGCGGCGTAGTCGCGGTCGGCCAGCTCCGACAGCGCGTCTGCCGCGCTGGTGACTAGTGTGGCTGGGGCCGGTGTGTCTGGTGTGGCTGTGTCCGCGTCATCGTCGGTAGGACCTACGTACAACAGGTGCGGCGTATCGGACATAGCGTTGCGTTGTAACTGCTATACAACGGGGTGGCATATACGCTCGGGCGGGAGTATCAATTGTCGAAACGAGCAGCTACGTGTCGTCAAGCGCCTGCCAGGAGAGCCGCGGATTTCGGGCCGCAGTCGCCTGGTCGATGCGTTTCGCCGCCGGACGCGACGGCGCGTCGGCCAGTTCGGCGTCGGAGTCGCCGGCCACGGCGTTGAACGCGGCCGCGAGCTGGTCCAGCGAGCGTTTGGTTTCGCTCTCCGTGGGCTCGGTCATCAGCGCCTCGTCGACGATTTCGGGCCACTTCGTCGTCGGCGGGTGGACGCCGTAATCGAGCATCCGCTTGGCCGCGTCGGCGGCGTCCTGCTCGCCCGCGCTGGCGACGAACTCGTGGTGGAACGGGCCGAAGGGCACCTCGTACTCGATCTGCTCGGCGAGGTAGTTCGCGTTCAGCACGGCCTTCGCGCTGGCGTCCCGGAGTCCCTCGTCGCCCAGTCTGGCGATGTAGGCGAAGGTCTTGAGCAGTACCGGCCAGTTACCGTAGAAGCCGTGGACCTTCCCGATCGTGTTGTCCGGCTCGTAGTGTTCGTAGTTGCCGCCGCGCTCTCTGACGTGTGGGTCCGGGAGGAACTGGGCCAGTTCCTCGCGGACGCCGACCGGGCCGGCCCCGGGGCCGCCGCCGCCGTGGGGCGTCGCGAACGTCTTGTGGACGTTGTAGTGCATCACGTCGAAGCCCATGTCGCCGGGGCGAGCCCGCCCGAGCAGGGCGTTGAGGTTCGCGCCGTCGTAGTACAGCAGGCCACCGGCGTCGTGGACGATGTCGGCGACGTGCTCGATGTCGCGCTCGAACAGCCCCAGCGTGTTGGGGTTCGTGAGCATGAGCGCGGCGGTGTCGTCGCCGACGGCCGCCTCCAGCGCTTCGATGTCGACCCGGCCGTCGTCGCCGCTCGGGAGCTCGACGACCTCGTAGCCGGCCATCGCCGCCGTCGCGAAGTTCGTGCCATGGGCGGAGTCCGGGATGACGACCTCCGTGCGCTCGTCGCCGTTGTTCTCGTGGTAGGCCTTCGCGATCTGGATGCCGGTGAACTCACCGGCCGCGCCGGCCGGCGGCTGCAGTGTCACAGCATCCATGCCGCCGATGCGGCCGAGATAGTCCTGCAGGCGGTGACACAGCGCCAGCGTCCCCTGCACTGTGGAATCAGGCCGGTCCGGGTGGATGGCGGCATCCGCCCGTGCGGCCACGTCCTCGGTGAAGGAGGGGTTGTACTTCATCGTACACGAGCCAAGCGGGAACGGCCCGCTCTCGACGCCGTAGTTCATCTGGGAGAGGCGCGTGTAGTGCCGGGCCAGTTCGGGTTCGGCGGGGTCCGGCAGGGAAAGCGAGTCCCGTGTCAGATCGTCGGGTAGCGGCGAGTCCTCAACCTCGACCGTCTCGTTGGCTTTCTCCGAGAGCAGCGGCTCGTACCGGTCGTCACTGTCGTCGGTCCAGCGCGCCTGGTCGTATTTCACGCGAGACACCTCCGTGTCGAGCGTGAAGCTCGTGGGACGTGGTTTGTCCCACGGTGTTTCGCTGAGTAGCGCGAAGCGAAGAGACACCCCCGTGTCGAGCGTGAAACTCGTGGGACGTGGTTTGTCCCACGGTGTTTCGCCGAGTAGCGCGAGGCGAGTGTCATTTCGCCACCTCCCGGAGCGCCGCGACGAACTCGTCTTCGGCTTCGGCGGTCGTCTCAGTCGCACACACCTGCACCAGATGGTCGCCGACCGCGTGGACCGCAAAGCCCTCGGCTGCGAGGTCGGCGACGATGGCGCTGGCCGGCTGGTCCGTACGGGCGAGGAACTCCCTGAAGTGGTGGCGGTCGTGGACTGGTGCCTGCACCCCGACGATGTCGTCGAGGCGGTCAGATAGGTCACGGGCGCGGGTCACACAGTCCTCGGCGAGGTCGATCAGCCCGTCCGGGCCGAGCCACGCGGCGTGCATTGCGGTCCGAAGCGCGACCCACGCCTGATTCGTACAGATGTTGGAGGTGGCCCGCTCCTTGCGGATGTGTTGCTCCCGCGTCTGGAGCGTCAGTGTGTACGCGCGGCGGTCGGCGGCGTCTTCGCTGGCCCCGACCAGCCGGCCGGGGACCTGCCGAAGGTACTCCTCGCGGGTGACGAACATTCCGAGGCCGAATCCGTAGGCGGTGCCGGTCCCCAGCGACGCGGCGTCGCCGACGACTACGTCGGCTCCGACGTCGGCCGGGCGCTCCAGCAGGGACAGCGCTATCGGGTCCGAGCCGAGACAGAACAGCGCCTCGTGATCGTGGGCCAGGTCGCCGACAGCCCCGAGCCGTTCTTCGATGACGCCCCGGACCGTCGGCGACTCGGCGTACACCATCGCAGTGTCGTCGCCGATCTGGTCGGACAGCGCCGCCACGTCGACAACGCCGTCGGTCATCGGATAGGATTCGACGGTAAGGTCCGGGCCATCGGCGTAGTTCGACAGAACGGTGCGTTTGCCCTCCCGGAGGTGCTCGGGAACCAGAATCCGGTCGCCCGAGACCGAGCGCACTCGCTGGGAGAGCGTCGCCGCCTCGCCCAGCGCCGTCGCGTCGTCGTACATCGAGCAGTTGGCGACGCCCAGTCCCGTGAGTTCGACCAGCATCGACTGGAACTCGAACAACGCTTGGAGAAAGCCCTGTGCGACCTCTGGCTGGTACTGCGTGTAGGAGGTCAGGAACTCCGAGCGGCTGGCGAGGTCGTCGACGACGCTCGGGACGTAGTGGTCGTAGTGGCCACGGCCGAGAAACTCGGTGAGGTCGGCGTTGCGGCCCAGGAGGCCGGCGACTTCCCGGCGCGCCGCCCGTTCGCTCCGGGCGTCGATACCGAACTCGCCATCGAAGGCGACGGACTCGGGAACGTCGAACAGCGATTCGAGGTCGTCGGCCCCGACTGCATCGAGCATCGCCGCGGTCTCTGCGGCCGTCTGCGGTGCGTACGGACTGCCTGTCGCGTGTGAGTCACTATTGCTCATTGGAGAACCACCCAGTAGCGCCGGGGTGACATGATATCGGCAGCTAGCGACCGTGTCCACATTAGGTTACTCCTTTCACCCCCGCAAGAGATCACTGCCACCGGGAGGTTACTCGATCTGGTCGCGGTACGCGGCGGGTGAGAGCAGCTCGTCGCTCTCGTCGGCGATCTCGACCTCAAGCATCCACCCGTCACCGAACGGGTCCTCGTTCAGCAGTTCCGGCTCGTCGCGGAGCCGGTCGTTGACTGCTGTGACGGTACCGGAGACGGGGGCGTACACGTCGGACACGGCCTTGATAGACTCCACTACGCCGAAGTCCTCGCCCGCAGTCAGCTCCGCCCCTTCCTCGGGCAGTTCGACGAACACCACGTCGCCGAGTTCGTCCTGTGCGAACGCCGTGATGCCGACCTCGGCGGTGTCGCCGGAGACGCGTACCCATTCGTGTGACTCCAGATATCGCAGGTCGTCGGGAACGTCGAAGCTCATCTATCGAGGAATGGTGTGCTCCTGGTACGTGCTTTCTTCGGTTCGCCGCGGACGACAACGCGGACGGACTCGTCCGGTTGGGCGTACGCCGCCGGGACGTAGGCGAGGGCGATCGGCGCTCCGAGCGTCGGACTCATCGTGCCGCTGGTGATGTGGCCAATCGGCTCTCCGTCCGGCGTCGTCACGTCGTACCCGTGGCGCGGGACGCCGCGGTCGATGAGTTCGATGCCGATGAGCTTCTCTTCGGGACCGTCCGCGGCGATGCCCTCCAGTGCGTCCCGGCCGACGAATTCCGTATCGAGCTTGACGGTCCAGCCGATACCGGCCTCGTAAGGCGTTCTGGGCTCGTCGACCGGGTGAAACTCCTGACCGGAGAGCAGAAAGCCCATCTCAAGGCGGAGGGTGTCGCGCGCGCCGAGCCCGCAGGGCTGGCACTCAAGCGCGCCCCAGACCGCCTCGGCTTCGTCGGGCGGACAGAGGATTTCGAAGCCGCGTTCGCCCGTGTATCCCGTCTGAGCGATCAACGAGTCGACACCGGCGACAGCCCCGTCAGCCACCTCGAACCGCGACAGGTCAGCGAGCGAGACAGCTGTCTCGGCTGCCAGCAGGTCCGGCGCGTCGGGCCCCTGAACGGCAATCATCGCGTACTCCTCGGTCCGGTTCGTCACTGTCGCGTCCAGACCCCGTTCGTCTCGCTCAGAAAGCCACCGTTCGGTCATCTCCCCGTCGTGCCCGGCGTTCGGGATGAACAGGAACTCGTCGGCCGCGCCTTCGGGCAATCGGTAGACGACGGTGTCGTCCAGCATGATTCCGTCCTCGTCTGTGATAGCCCCGTACTGGGCCTCGCCCGGGTCCAGCACGGTCACGTCGTTGGTGGTCAGCCGCTGTGTCAGCGTCGCCGCGTCCGGACCGGCCACGGTTATCTGTCCCATGTGCGAAACGTCGAACTTCCCGGCTTCGCTCCGGACGGCCTCGTGTTCTGTGCGGATCGACTCGAACTCGACCGGCATCTCCCACCCGCCGAAATCGGTGAACGAAGCGTCGGCTCGCTGGTGAACCGCAGAGAGCGGTGGTGCCCGCAGTGTCATACGCGGACCTCTCGTACCGCGTGGTCTTACCGTTTGGCCCTTGACCGCCTGTGGCCTCATGATAAATCATATGTGGCGATATCAAATCGCCGATTGCGCTAGATGGAGCGACAGAACCGGGACGGAAAATACGCTGTCGTTCGTTACTCGCTCCGCGCCAGCGGGAACGCGAGTCGAACTCGCGTTCCGCCGCCATCGGCGTCTTCGTTGAGCGTCACAGACCCGCCGAGACGTCGGACAAGCCATGTAACCGCCCACAGCCCGAGACCGCGACTGTGTGCCACTGGCCCTTCCGTCTCCGAAGCCAGGACCTTGCGCTCCATGTCGGGGATACCGGACCCGTCGGTATCGACGCTGACTGTCACCTGGCCCGACGAGGTCTCTTCAGCCGTAAGTTTGACCCTCGGGCTAGGTAGATCACTGTATTCCAGCGCGTTTTCGACAAGAATCTCCAGCATCAGGTCGATAGCCATCCTATCACCAGCCACCTCCGCGTCGGTAGGTGTCACCTCGATTGCGGCCTCGGGATGCTGGTCTACAAGATCGTCACGGACATCGGTGAGGACTTGCCGTAGGTGGACTGTCCCGCTTCGGAGGTCGCGCTCGATGACCCGGTCGAACGTCCGTGCTCGTTCGGCCAGTGAATCGAGCTCTTTCGACGCGTTCTCGATTCTGTCGATGTGTCCTCTGGCAGCGTCGACTGAGAACTCGGACGAGCCGAGTTCTTCTTTGAGGAGCCTCGAATTACCCCGTATCACGGTCAACTTGTTTCGGATGTTGTGCCGGAGAATCCGACTCATGACCATTATCCGCTGTTCTCGCTCCTTGTCCTGAGTGATGTCGCGAACGATGCCTCGCAGTTTCGGTTCCCCGCCCCGGACGGTTTTTTCTGCCCGGAGTCGGAACCAGCGCTCGGTTTCGTCCGCGGTCTGGCGGCGCGCTTCCAGCTCCATCGGGCCGCCGGTTTCGCGACAGGTCTCGATAGCGTCACGAAGGGCCGCTCTATCGTTGGGATGGTACTGCTCGAGTGCCTCCTCGAGCGTCGGATTGTACTCCGGGAGCCCGTACAGGCGTTTCATCCCCGCGGTTCCCTCTATTAGACCTGTCTCCAGATCCAGTTCCCATCCGCCGACGTCGGCGAGCATCTCCGTCCCGATAAGCCACTCCAGTTGCTCCTCCCGCTGTTTCAATCTCGTTGCGTCGTCCATGCCAACGGCGACACGCTCGACGGTCCCGTCATCACCCAGTATCGGCGCGGCATTGCTCGAAAGCCACCGTTCGGTCCCGTCGGCGAGTTCTATCCAGTGCTCGAATCCGAACACTGGCTCGCCGGATTCGAGTACTCTCGTAACCGGATGCTCCGCTTCAGGGACCGGAGTGCCGTCTTCGTAGAAGATATTCCACTCCGCTTCGTCGTACCGCCTCCCAGTGATTGTACCGCGTTCGAGGCCAAGCAAGTCCTCAGCGCGGTCATTGGCGAACAAAATCTTGCCTGACGGTTCGACGACGACGAGACCGACCGGGCTTATCTCGAACACTCGCTCGATGAGGACCTGCTTCTCCTCGCGTCGCTTTCGCTGCGTGATATCCTCGGCCAGCCATAGCACGTGTTCTGTACTGTCACTGCCAACCGGCGTGACGCGAGCCTCGAAGTACCGATCCCCATCGTCGAGCGATAGGTGGTACTCGATGTGTTGTTGTTCGCCTGCCTGCAGAGCGTCCTCGATGACTGTGTAGAACTGGTCAGCCTGTGCTGTGGAGAAGACGTCCCAGAGATCTGATCCTAACAACGTTTCCGGCTGTCTGAAGAATAGTGCCCCGTTGTGGGCATTATGGATGACGTCGACAAAGACGCCATCAGCATCTAGTACGATCGCTGGGTCGGAAATTATCTCGCAAAGCCCGTTTAGGACGTCTCGATTGTGAAGAGATTCCTTACTCATAGTACCGAATATCGAGCAGTTGCCGCCAGTCGCCGCTGTCTGGAAAGACTATCCATGAAGTGAGGAGGGGATCCTCCTAAGTGTTGTGCAGTCACATTTGATATAGCGGTTACTGATTTACGATATGAAACGGCACGCATAAGCGGGCCGGGAAGGGAAAGGGGCGCATGGAGCTGTTTCGTCGGATATTCGGGGAGAAAGACTCGCAACAGCGCGTTGGACTGTTCGTCGACGGTCCGAACGTGCTCAGGTCTGAGTTCGATGTCGACCTCGACGAGGTCCGGGACATTGCAGTCGAATACGGCCCGATGGCGTTGACTCGCCTCTACGTCGACCAGAACGCCTCGCCGGGGCTGATTCAGGCCGCCGAGGCCCGGGGCTTCGAGGTCCGAACCACCAGCGGTGACGTTGATGTCCGACTCGCCGTCGACGCGACAGATGCCGTCGCCTCGGGACAGATCGACGTCTTGGTCGTCGCCTCGCGGGACACGGATTTCAAGCCGGCGCTGGAAGTGGCTGCACGGGAAGGGGTCAAAACGGTCGCCATCGCGCCGGGAGAATACGGCCGCTCGGACGCGTTACGCAACGCGGCCGAAGACGCAGTGACGCTCTGAGGGCCGAACTCCGTGACGCCAACTGTTTTTTCCGCCAGTGCATTGGCCACGTATGGACATCGACGACACGCCGGTACTGGATAACCACCTCCATCTCGATCCGGTCAACGGCCGGAACGTCGCGGCAGCCGAGGAGTTCGCCTCACAGGGCGGCACACACTTGTTAGTGCTCAACAAGCCGTCCTGGCACCTCGTCGAGAAGGCGACAGAGGCGGAGACGTTCCGCGAGGTGTTCGACCTCACCGTCGAGGCCGCTACAGCGGCGTCCGAAGTGCTCGATGGCTGCGCCTGGCCCGTCCTCGGCGTCCACCCGGCGCTGATTTCGAAACTCGTTGATGACGGCTACACGCCGCCGGAAGCACGGGACATCATGCAGACCGGCCTCGACGTGGCGGCGGAGTACGTCGATAACGGTGACGCGCTCGCGATGAAGTCCGGGCGACCGCACTACGACGTTGACGACGCCGTCTGGGAGGCCTCCAATGCGGTGATGTGCCACGGGTTCGAACGCGCCGCCGACGTGGGCTGTGCGATACAACTCCATACGGAAGGCGGCGAAGACTTCGAAACAGTGGCTGGCTGGGCCGAAGACCGTGGCCTCGACCGTATGCAGGTCGTCAAACACTACTCCGGCGGGCGGCTCCGTGGCCCAGTCAAATCAGTGCTTGCGGATAAGGACGAACTGGAGATTGCGGTTGAGACGGACGAGCCGTTCCTGATGGAGACCGACTACATCGACGACCCGGACCGTCCCGGCGCAGTGCTCGGCCCGAAAACGGTGCCACGGCGCGTCCGCTGGCTACTGGAGAACGGCCACGAAGACGCAGTCAGAACGGCACACGTCGAGACGCCGGCAGACGCGTACGGCATCGACACCGAGGCGACGCTAGAGCGGTAGGCGGCGACGGCAAAAGCGAGCCGCGACGGCTATCCGAACTTGCCGGTGATATAGTCCTCGACGCGCTGACTGTCGGGATTCTCGAAGATTTTGTCCGTGTCGTCGAACTCGACCAGCTCGCCACCGGTGAGGAAGACGGCGGTCTTGTCCGAGATACGGGCCGCCTGCTGCATATTGTGGGTGACGATGACGACGGTGAACTCCTCGGCCAGTTCCTCGATGAGGTCCTCGATTTTCGAGGTGGCAATCGGGTCAAGCGCCGACGCCGGCTCGTCCATCAGGATTACGTCCGGGTCGACGGCAATAGCGCGGGCGATGCAGAGCCGCTGTTGCTGGCCGCCCGAGAGGTCGAGCGCGCTCTTGTCCAGTTGGTCTTTGACTTCGTCCCACAGCGCGGCGCGCTTGAGCGCCGTCTCGACTTTGTCGTCTATGTCCTCCGTCTGGTCCTGAATCCGGAGGCCGTAAGCGACGTTGTCGTAGATGCTCTTCGGGAAGGGGTTGGGGTGCTGGAACACCATTCCGATGCGTCGCCGCAGCGCCACCGGGTCCACGTCGGCATCGTAGACGTTTTTCCCCTCGAAGTAGAGGTCTCCCTCGACCCGCGCCGCGTCGATGAGATCGTTCATGCGGTTGATACACCGCAGGAACGTGGACTTGCCACAGCCGGAGGGTCCGATCATGGCCGTCACCTGTTTTTCCGGGATAGCCAGGTCGATACCCTGTAGCGCCTGCGTCTCGCCGTAGAACACGTTCAGGTCGCGGGACTCGATGACTGGCTTCCCCGTCTCGCCCGCGTTCGCGTCCGTTCCCTCCACGTCGATCGACTGGTCGATGAGAGGGTCGCCGGACGGGTCCGGCGACGACGCGGCCGTTTCAGTGCTCGGTGTGGGCTCGGTACTCTCGTTGCTCGTCATCTCGTTCTCTGTCATGAATTATCCTGTTCGCTGATACCGGTTCCGGATGACAATCGCTGTCGCGTTCATCACCAGCAACACTGCAAGCAGTGTAATCACGCCGGCCGCCAGCACGCCGTGGCGGAACGACGGGTCCAGCTCCGACGACCACGAGAAGATCTGGCGGGGCATCATACTCGCTACGTCGAAGAAGCTGTTTGGCGCGAGTCGGACCGACGCCGCCGCCCCGATCATCAGCAGCGGGGCCGTCTCGCCGATAGCCCGACCCAGCGCCAGTATCGTCCCGGTCAGAATGCCCGGAAGTGCTTCGGGGAGGACGACCTGCCGAATCGTCTGCCAGCGGGTCGCCCCCATCCCGTAGGAGGCCTGTCGGAACGAGTCGGGAACGGAGCGAATCGCCTCCTGGGCGGAGATGATCACGATCGGGAGTATCAGCAGGCCGACGGCGAGGCCGGCGACGATGACTGACCCCTGAGGCCACTGGAGAACCCGGATGAAAAGCGCCAGTCCGAGCAGGCCGTACACGACCGACGGCACACCGGCGAGGTTCCCGATATTGATCTCGATGAGCGTGACGAACTTGCCCATCAGTCCTTGTGAGGGAGCGTACTCTTCGAGGTAGATCGCCGCCCCGACGCCGACCGGGAACGTGGTGAGCACGATCACGATAATCATCATCACCGAGCCCACCATCGCGGGGTAGATACCGGCATCGGCGGCGGTCCGCGAGGTCGCACTCGTCAGGAACCCCCAGTCGAGCCAGGGGTCCGGGCCGGCGAACCCGAGCGCGCCGGTGACGACGCTGCCGACGACCACGCCAAGCACGGCGGCGACCGGGAAGGCGAGGCCGCGGACGCCCTCGCCACGACGGAGCACGCCTTCGACGTAGACACCCAGCGGGAGTACGGCGAACGTGACTACGAGCAGCCACACGTCAGTCCCGATCCCGAGTAGCGGCCCGGCGACGACGCCCACCACCGCAACTGCCGTCGTCAGCCCGACGACGGCCAGGCCGTCTCGCCGCGACTCACGTCGCTGTTCGACGAACCAGCCTGCGGCACCGGCGACCGGGAGCACGAGCGTCAGGAGTAACATGACCCAGTCCGTGGGCACGAACGGGAGCATCATGATGGCTTCTCGGAGGCTTATTACGCGATAGTACAGCCCGAAGTCGAGGCCGAGCGCCGCGGCGGTGTCGGTGACAAACCGATTGAAGCTGGTGGGTGGCAGCCCGAACACCGTGACTATCGGGGCGAGGAGCACCACGGCGAGGCGTTCGAGCGCGGCCTTCGGCCGCAGTCGGCCGTGTGCGGCGATCAGGCCGCCGGCCACGACCAGCGAGATGAGGAGCGCGAACCACTCGAGCACGGAGAGCAGTTCGATGAACAGGACCGCAAACCCGCCTGTCAGCAGGAGTCCGACGACCGGGAGCCCGCTGGTGACGTAGGCGACCTCGCCGGCCGGTTCGTCGAGTCGATAGTAGTAGACGGCCAGTGCGGCCAGCGGCACCAGCACGGTGGCGGCGTAGGTCGCCAGCCATCCCGCGTCGGCCGAGAAGGGCCGGAACGCGTCGTTGGCGACGAACAGCAGGAGGAGCAGGACGGAAACGAGTCCGAACGCAGTCGCTGCGAGACAGGTCGCCTCGAAGGCACGCCCCCGAAGATGGTTGACATCGCTGTCCTCCCCGTGCCAGCCCGTTTCAGGTTCTCGTGTTGCCATCAGTTCAGTCCTCCAGTGTTCATTCGTACTCCTCCCGGTAGCGCGCCGCGATTCGGTTGCTCAGCAGGTTCAACAGGAACGTGATGACGAACAGCGTCAGGCCGATAGCGAAGAGACTGGTAAAGCCCAGTTGACTGACGCTGTCGGCGCTGTTGATCTGGACCATCGCTGCCGTCATCGGCTGATACCCCTGAAAGAGGTTCGCGAGCGGGTCCGAGAGGTTCAGCATCCGGGGCCGGCTGCCGGCCGCGACAACGACGATCATCGTCTCGCCGATAGCCCGCGACAGGGCGAGGATGAACGAGGAGAAGATGCCCGAGGCCGCCGCGGGGACGACGACGCCGGTTGTCACCTCGAACTTCGTCGCGCCCATCCCGTAACCGGCCTGTCGCAACGAGTCTGGGACAGCGCTCATCGCGTCCTCGCTCAGACTGGAGACCATGGGGATGATCATGATCCCGACCATGATGGAGGCGCTGAGGATGTTGAACGTGTTGACCGGGAGTCCGATGGTCTGGAGGAACGGCGTCACGTACACGAGCGCGAAGATACCGTAGACGACGGTCGGGATACCAGCCAGAATTTCAAGGCCCGGTTTCAGCACTGAGCGCATCTGGTCGCTGGCGTACTCACTGAGATAGACCGCGGCCGCGACACCCGTCGGGAGTGCGATGACGGCGGAGATCACTGTGACCAACAGCGTGCCACTCAACAGCGGGAGCAACCCGTAGACGTTCCGACTGATGAGGAACTCCGTTCCGGTGAAGAAGTCGACCGGGTTCACCAGCGTAAAGAACGTAATCGCGTCGCGTGCGAGCAACACGACGATGCTGACGGTGACGAGAATCGACGTGGCAGCACACAGGAGCAAGACGTATCGGTACATACGCTCGCGTGCTGCACGCCCGCTCGGTCTGGACGTAATATTCGGCCCGGGCGTCTCGGTACTCATTGTGTTGTCTCTCATAATGTACTCATGTGAGTAAGCCGACTCTCGACCGTGTTAGCCGGCGATCTCGTCCAGCTTTTCGAGGTTCTCGTCGCGCTGCTCGGCGCTCGACGGCACGTACCCGATTTCCTGGACGACATCGGTTTCGGCCTGTTCGAGGTAGAACTCGACGAACTCGGAGACTTCCTCCGTCTGGAGGGCCGACTCGGCCACATAGAGGAACAGCGGCCGGGCAAGCGGGTAGGAACCGTCCTTGGCGTTTGCCAGGCTCGGCGGTGTACATTCGTCACCCTCCTCAGCCCTGACTTCGACGGCTTTCACCGCCTCGGAGTTCGAGTTGTAGTAGGCGAAGCCGAAGTACCCAATGCCGCCTTCGTTGTCGCGGATTCCCTGGACGATAGTCTCGTCCTCCTCGGTCGGCTGGTACTCGGTCGTGTGTTCAGTGTCTTCGCCGACGACGTTCTCGTTGAAGTAGTCGAACGTCCCGGAGGTCGACGCCGGGCCGTAGCGTTCGATCTCCATATCGGGCCACTCGTCGCGCACGTCCGACCAGTTCGTGACGCCCGCTTCGTCGCTCCAGATCTGGCGCAGTTCGTCGAAGGTTATGCAGTCGACCCAGTCGGCGTCGTTGTTGACCGCGACGGTCAGTGCGTCGCCCGCGATTTCGAACTCGACAGGCTCGACGTCGTTGCCAGAACACTGCTCTATCTCGGCGTCGCTGATGGGGCGGGAAGCCCCGTTGATATCAGAGTCGCCGGGACAGAACCAGTTCTCGAAGCCGCCCCCGCTTCCTGTGGAGTCGACGGTCACGTTGACGTTTTCATGTTCTTCCATGAACTCCTCGGCCATCGCGTCGGAGATGGGAAACACAGTACTGCTGCCCTTGATAATGACCTGTCCCGAGAGGCCGTCAGAACTGCTCCCATCAGAACTGTTGTTACCGGAGCCATCGCCGTTGCCACTGCTCGTGTTCTGCGTACAACCGGCCAGTGCCAGCGTCCCAATCGCACCAGAACTTGTTAAAAATCGGCGGCGTGAGAAACCACCGCTCGGTGAATCTGTCATCACCTGATGGAAGTTACAGAGCGGATAAGTACCCTACTATTAGCCCTATATCCGGGTATAAATACTATATACCTCTATATATTTTCCGAGGCCGTTACTATTTCACGGGGCTAAAACGGGATATCGGGTGTTTGAACCCGATAGCGGCCAAGCCAGTGAACAAGTCACTGGGTCAGAAATTGCCACAGTACCCCATAATTCACCGCCCTCACCGTGTGTCGTTATTTCATAACAGCATAAGTCAGAAACCCAACCCGTAATATATAGTCACAGCATATTTTATAAATCTACAGCGCGTATTCGTAGTACTATGGAGACGCGCAAAGTACAGCTGACGGGCGGGTCCACGTACACTGTCTCACTACCGAAGGAGTGGGCGACTGAGAATGGTGTCGAGAGCGGCAGTATCGTCGAGTTTTACGCCGAAGACGACCTGCTACTGGTCTCGCCACAGCACGGCGACGATCACGTCGAGGGAACGCTGGACGTGACTGGCCTCGAAAACAGGCACGAACTCACGCGGGCAGTGATGACGATGTACGTCAGCGGCTTCGACATCATCCGACTGGAGGCCGCTCGGATAACGGCCGAGCAGCGACGGATCATCCGCGATGCGACACAGGGACTGGTCGGCCTGGAGATGATCGAAGAGACGGCTGACCGAGTCGTTCTGCAGGACCTGCTCGATTCGTCGGAGCTGTCCGTCCTCAACGCTATTACGCGTATGCGGCTGGTCTCGTTGACGATGCTCTCCGACGCTGTCGAGGCGCTCATCGAGGACGACAACGACCTCGCAGAAGACGTTATACAACGCGACGACGACGTGGACCGCCTCTGGTACATGGTCTCGCGCGTGTTCCGAACCGTCCTTCGCAATCCGACGGCTGCCAACGAAATCGGCTTCCCGCGTGAGACAGTGTTCGACTACCAGTCCAGCGCCCGTCAGCTAGAGCGCATTGCCGACCACGCGACCAAGATCGCCAGCCTCTCTCAGGAGATCGGTGAAATCACCGGCGAAACTGCCGACCTTCTCGACCAGTTGGAAACCGAGGCCATCGCCGTCCCCGAAACCGCGATGGATGCGCTGTTGGCTGACGACAACGACGAGGCCGTCGAGTTGGCAAACGAGGCCCGTGCTCGTATTCCCGAAGTCGACGAAACCGCCCGCGAGGTCGACGGGAAAGTCAGGGAGCTAGACCCACAGAGCGCACAGCTACTTGGCCGCGTGGTCGACTCGCTGTCCCGAACCGCCGACTACGGCGGCAACATCGCCGAAAGCGCGCTCCAGAAGGCCGCTCCCCGGCCATAGCTGACGCTGTCGCTCCGAGTCCGTGAACAGCCGAAAAAGCTGATTGCGTGCCGGATTACTCGACCAGCACGGCGTTGACCTGACCGTGCTGCCCGGGGCGGGAGGTCACGCGGGCCTGTCCCTCGGAGGTGTCGAGGATTGCGCCTTTCGTGATGATGTTTCGCCGGGCGTAGTTCGGGTTCGACGGATTCTCGACGACGTTCTCGATGGTCGCTTCGATGGTTTCCGCGCCGTCGGCGATACTCGCAACGTCGGTCTTGACCGCACGGACCTTCTGGGTGTTACCGCGGGAGTCGACGGTCTTCAGTCGCTGCTCGCCGACCTGCGTCTCGACGGTGTCCTTGCCGAGCTCGTGTTTCTTCTTCTTGTGGTTCGGTCGTCGGCGGCCGCCTGTCCGCTTGCGAGGGGAGCGTCCCTGGTCTTTCATACGGGAAGGAAGACCCAGCGGCTACTTGAACCGTTCGATGCCGACTCGCCATCGTAATCGTTACCCCCGCGCCGACCGGTTGCTCTGACGATGAGTCTGAAGACGGCCGTCGCCGCGCCGTTCCGCCAGCGTGGAACCGACCGGATGGCGGAAAGCGAGTTCGTCGTCGCGCTCTCGCTGGACCGGAACTGGTTCTCGCCCGACCAGGCCAAGACGCTGGTGGACGTGGCCGCGAGCGAGGGGCTGGTCGAACGGGACGAGGACGACCTCGTCGTCGCTTTCGACGCGACACACACCGCGATTCCGGACGGGTTCACGCCGGGTGAGGAAATCCTACAGTCGCGGTCGACGTTCGAGCGGGTGCTCGACGCGGTCGTCGAGGCCGGCATCGAGAAACAGACCGCTGTCGCCGGCATCAACGCGCTCCAGTCCGACATCGGTGTCACGCTCGAGGCCGCGGCCGTGGTGTACGCGCGGAGTGAGGGTGTCGACGTCGAAGCCATCGCTGCGGACGTTCGGGAGGAGCTCTAATGGTCAAAGACAGGATCGCTGACGGCCGACGGATCGGACAGTTACTCGCCTCGGAGCTGACCGGCCTCCAACGCGGGCCGCTCTCAGGCGTTTCTGTCGTCGATGCCGACAGGGACGTGGACCCGACGCCGGACGGGGCCTTCGCCTACCGCGTGACGGCCGACGACGCCGAAGTGGCAGTCGTCGAGGTAACGTCGGCGACGGCTCGGTTGGTCCTGGAGCGAGAGCCCGCAACCGTGCCGGAGCGCGATGATCTCACCGTCGACGGGACGACAGTTGTCGTTCACAGCGGCGCAGCGGTGAAAGCCGCGGTCGACGTGCTGGAGCAGTCCCTCTCGGAGTAAGACGGGTTTTTCGACCGAAGGAGACGATTGGACTGCGGCCGAAATATCTGCAATCAGTGGCGGCTCGGCTCGGCAATAGCCGCAGATGTCCATGCGACGAAGCCAGTGAGGACGAGCACGGAGCCGAGTACCGCTGTCGCGGCAGCGATAGCAAGCACCAGCGTCGGGAGGCCGAGCGGCGTTCCGACGGCGATGACAATCGGTGTCGCCGTGATACAGAGCGAGCCCAGCGCGACGGCCCGGCGCTGTGTCGTCGTTAGTTCGATGCCGAGATGGAACAGCGACCCGGGCTCCGGGTCGGGAGCGGCGAGGCCGAGACACAACAGCGGAACGCCGATAAACACCAGCGTTGCCGCGACAGCGTACGACCAGAACAGCCACTGACCGGACGCGGGCGCGAGCGACAAAAGCGCGCCGACGGCCACGAGCAGGACACCGCCGACGAGTCCGAACTGCCGCAGCCGCGGGTCGTCCAGGGCTTCGCTCAGGTCTGGGAGGGTCTCGGCCACATGGCCGACATCCATGAAACGGTCCATGAGCGCGCTTCTACCTGCGGTGTAAAATAGACAGGGGAGAAAATATCAGATCTGATTCCGCCGAAGCGGGACACGACGCGAGAAGGAAACGCTTGTATCGCTGCCAGCCGCCGCGGTATCTATGCACTTCTTCGACCGTCTCGCGGACCGCATCGCGACCGCCGACAGCGTGGTGTCGGTCGGCCTCGACCCGGACCCCGACCGCCTGCCCGACAGCGTGCTGGACGCCGACCTCCCGCGCTGGCAGTTCAACCGGCGAATTATCGACGCGACCCACGACCACGCCGCCTGCTACAAGCCCAACGCCGCCTTCTACGAGGACGCCGACGGCTGGCGCGTCCTCGAAGAGACCATCGCCTACGCACACGGAAAGGACGTGCCCGTGCTGCTGGACGCCAAGCGGGGCGATATCGGCAACACGGCGCGGCAGTACGCCCGGATTCTCGACGACGAGGAGGGGCCTGCGGCCGACGCCATCACGGTCAACCCGTTCCTCGGTCGCGACTCGCTTGAGCCGTTTCTCCAGCGCGCGGACAAGGGCGTGTTCGTGCTGGGGCGTACGTCCAACCCCGGCGGCGAGGACCTCCAGGACCTCGAACTGGCCTCCGGCGAGAAGCTCTATGAGCGCGTGGTCCACCTCGCGGACCTCTGGAACGGGAACGGGAACGTCGGCCTCGTCGTCGGTGCGACCAACCCCGACGAACTCGAAGACATCCGCGAACTGGTCCCGGACATCCCGTTTCTCGTCCCCGGCGTCGGCGCACAGGGTGGCGACGCCGAGGCCGCCGTCGAGCACGGTCTCGCCGACGGCGTCGGCCTCGTCAACTCCTCGCGGGGCATCATCTTCGCCGGCGAGGATGCCGACACGCGGCGGGACGACTCCGGCGACGCGTTCTTCAAGGCCGCCGGACAGTCCGCAAAACAGCTCAAACAGCGACTGAATCAGTTCCGCTAATCAAAACCGGTACGTGTCCACGCCGTCAGGCATATCCTCCGGCGATGTCCGGTCGCTCGGCTGGCCGACCTCCGCACCGCACTCGACGCACATCCCGATGTCCTCGTCCCAGTGGCGGTCACAGACGAGTCGCCCGCATCTATCGCAGGTGTGGTCCACGTCGGGGCGCTCACAGATTTCACACAGTCCGGCTACGCTCATGCGGGTAGCTAGCATAGCTGGCTGTTTGAATCTTTGGCGCAGTGGCCACGAAGTATTTCCCCGTGGGCATTCCTCTCTATACTATGTTGCCACTCCTCCAGCTCGGATCGCTTCCCTCACCGCCGGCGATACTCGTCGGCTTGCTGGCTATCGCCGTGGTGCTACTGGTCGGTCGGCTCGTGATGAAGGTGGCGTGGCGGCTCATCATCATCGCTATCATCGCCGTCGCAGTCCTCTGGATACTCGGAATGCTCGGCTTCCAGGTGATCTAGAGTCCGGCGAGGAAGTTCCGGATCACGTCGTGGCCGACCGCGGTCAGGACTGACTCCGGATGGAACTGAACAGCTTCGATGGGGTGCTCGCGGTGGCGGACGCCCATCACCAGTTCCGTGCCGTCCTCGGTCTCCGTCGTCGCGCTGACGACGAACTCCTCGGGAACGTCCTCTGCAATGAGCGAGTGATAGCGCCCGCCCTGGAACCCCTGTTCCAGTCCCTCGAAGACGCCCTGCTCGTCGTGGTCGATGGGGAACGCTTTCCCGTGAATCGGCTCCGGCGCGCGGCCGATGGTACCGCCGTAGGCGTACACCGCCGATTCGAGGCCGAGACAGACGCCCAGCGTCGGCACGTCGGGGCTGACCGCCCGGAGGACCTCCAGCGTGACGCCGACGTCCCGCTCGTTCTTCGGGTGGCCCGGACCCGGCGAGAGGATGATTGCGTCGGGGTCGAACGCCTCGACGTCTTCGAGCGATGCCGTGTTCCGGACGACTTCAGTCTCGGCGTGTTCGGAGACGTACTCGACGAGGTTGTACGTAAATGAGTCGAAGTTGTCCACGAACAGCACGCGGAGGTCGTCCCTGACGGCGGCTTGGCCTGCGGGTTGAGATGCGCTCATCGGGACACCTCCTCGGGGCCGTCGGCTCCGCTCGCAGCCTCGGCGTCGTCAGCACTCCCAGTCGTGTCGACCGGCTGGCCTTTGATTTCGTCCAGCGCTGTCAATACGCCGTCCATCTTCTGCTCGGTTTCGACGTACTCGCTTTCCGGGTCCGAATCCGCGACGATGCCGGCCCCGGCCTGGACCGTGATGCGGTCCCGGTCGCCCTCGTCCTCGACCGTCGCTGAACGGATCACGATGGCGAAGTCGGTGTCGCCGTCCCAGTCGAAGTAGCCGACGCCGCCGCCGTAGGGGCCACGCGGCGAGCGCTCCAGTTCGTCGATAATCTCCATCGCGCGAATCTTCGGCGCGCCCGAGAGCGTTCCCGCTGGGAACGTCGCGCGGGCGGCGTCGAAGGCGTCCTTGTCTTCGGCCAGTCGCCCCGTCACCGTCGACTCGATATGCTGGACGTGGCTGTACTTGAGCACGTTCATGAACTCCGGGACGCGGACGCTGCCGGCCTCGGAGACGCGGCGCACGTCGTTGCGCGCGAGGTCGACGAGCATCGTGTGCTCGGCCCGCTCCTTGCCGTCGGCGAGCATCTCGCCGGCGAGGCGGCGGTCCTCGACGGGGGAGTTCCCGCGCGGGCACGTCCCCGCGATGGGGTTCGAGACGACGTGGTCGCCGGCGACGGAAACGAGCGTCTCCGGGCTCGCGCCGACGATAGTCAGGTCGTCGTAGCCGAGCAGATACATGTACGGCGACGGGTTCACCGCCCGGAGCGCCTCGTAGAACCCGAGCGGGTCGACCTCGCCGTACAGCTCGCGGGTCCGCGAGATGACGCCCTGGTAGATGTCGCCCGAGAGGACGTACTCCTTGGCGCGCTCGACGGCGTCCTCGTACTCGTCTCTGGGGCCGGCGACTTCGTCCGCACGGCGGAAGCCGCCAGTCGAAAGCGGCGACAAGTTCGAGAGGACGCCCTCGACGCGCTCGGCCTCGGCGACCAGTTCGTCGTAGCGGTCACCGGCGTCCTCGCCCTGCCTGACAACGGGTGTGAACACGAGCGAGACAGTGTCCTCGACGTGGTCGAAGCGGACCGTCGACGTCGTGAGGACGAACTGGGCGTCCGGGAACCGCGAGTCGGGCCGGTCCAGCCCGACTTCGTCGAGCCAGAGGTCGTAGACTGCGTCGTACGAGAGGAAGCCGACGAGGCCGCCTTCGAGGTGCTGCCGGTCCATATCCGGGAAGTTCCGCAACGCCACGTCGGGCATCGCCGCCCGGAGGTCGTCGACCACGTCGCCGCCGTCGGTCGTCACGAGGTCGGCGTAGCGGTCGTCGAACGCCTCGACCTCGCTGTCGTCGCCGGTCACAGTGACGACGGCGCGCGGGTCGTAGCCGACGAAAGAGAAGCGGGCGTGGCGGTCGTCGGTCTCCGGCGCGAACGCGCCGTCGGGGTCGCTGGAGGCGACCTTCTCGGCGCTTTCGAGCAGGAACGTGTAGTCGTTTGCGGCCACGTCGCTCGTGCGGCCGGTCAGCGCCGCGTACGCGGTCAACGGTTCCACGTCCACGTCCAGTTCCGCGGCCGCCCTGACGACGACCGGGCGGTCGGCCTTGGCGTGTTCGACGAACTCCTCGCGGGAGATGTCGAGGGTCATACCGTACCCTCCGACGCTCGCGTGGCGTTCCGGACGAACCGCTCGACGGCGTCGTGGTCTTTCGTGCCGCCCGAGGACTCGACGCCGCTCGCCACGTCGACGGCGAACGGGTCGACCGCTTCGACAGCCTCGGCCACGTTCTCGGGAGTCAATCCGCCGGCCAGCACGACGGGGACGTCAAGCGAGTCGACGAGGTCGCGCGTGCGCTCCCAGTCGTGTGTCTCGCCCGTGCCACCGCCGCCGTCGGCGTCGACCGAATCGACGAGCAGGGCGTCGGCGTGGGCAGCGTAGTCCTCGATGGCTGGCGCGTCTGCCTCGACCACAGCCACGATGTTCTGGGTGATTCTGCTATCGAGAGCCCCGAGTTCGGCCGGTGAGAGCCCGTCGTGGACCTGCACCGCGTCGGGTTCGATCCTGTCGATGCGCCTGACGGCCTCTTGGACCGTTGTTGGCATCGTCACCAGCACGCTCGTCACGAACGGCGGGACGCCCCCGGCGAGCGTCTCGGCCGTCTCCTCGTCGACTTCCCGCGGTGTGTCGACCGGGACGCCGTGGATGACGCCGACCGCGTCAGCGCCGGCCGCAACGACGGCGTCGCGGTCCGTACTGTCCGTCACGCCACAGATCTTCACGCGCGTCATGCACCGATCAGGTCGTCGAGTTTGTCGGCCGCCGCGCCCGACTCGATGGCCTGCCGAGCGTGCTCGACCCCCTCCTCGTGCGTGTCGGCGACGCCGGCGACGTAGATGGCCGCGCCGGCGTTTGCGAGGATGATGTCCCGCTTTGCACCGGTCACGTCGCCAGTGACGATGCCACGGAGGTCGGCGGCGTTCTCCTCGGGCGATCCCCCGGAGATAGCCTCGATGTCGCGTGTTTCCAGACCCATATCCTCCGGAGTGATGGTGTACTCCTCGATCCGGTCGCCGGTGACCTCCGCGACAGCCGTCTCGCCGTGGATAGCGATCTCGTCGAGGCCGTCGCCGTGGACGACCAGCGCCCGCTCGACGTCCAGTCGGGCCAGCGCCTCCGCCATCACGGGCACGAGGTCCGGGTCGTAGACGCCCAGCACCTGCGCGTCCGCGTCGGCGGGGTTCGTCAGCGGGCCGAGGATGTTGAAGACGGTCCGCATTCCGAGTTCCTGACGCGGGCCGATGACGGCTTTCATCGCCGGGTGGAACACGGGCGCGAGCATGAAGCCGATGCCGTCTCGTTCGATAGTCTCCTCGACGGCCGGCGGTTCGGCCTCGATGTCGACGCCGACCTCTTCGAGCACGTCGGCGCTCCCCGAAGATGAAGAAACAGAGTAGTTACCGTGTTTGGCGATGGGGACGCCAGCACCGGCCGCGACGATGGCGCTCGTCGTCGAGACGTTAATCGTGTTGTAGTCGTCGCCACCGGTCCCACAGGTGTCGACAAGCCCCTCCCGGTCCGGTCGAATGGTCCGTGCGGCGTCACGCATCCCCTCGGCGAAGCCGGCGATCTCGGCCTCCGTCTCCCCCTTCGCCCGCAGTGCCGTCAGGAGCGCACCGATCTGTGCCTCTGTCGCATCCTCGAAGACAGTCGTCGCAACGGCTCGGGCCTCGTCCTGTGTCAGGTCGTCACCGTCAGTGACGCGTTCGATGTACTCTTTCATTGTATTCACCAATGGACTTTTTCGTGTTGTAATGTACAAATCCGTACATTGACTTAAGCCTATCGGGACCCCGACTCGCTGCCGTATCTGTGTGGGCAATCAACAGACAACGTGGCGATACGGAATCCGAAACCTTCAATTACACCCACCGGAAACAATGTGGTGTACCACGCAGTGAGGGTTCGTGGTCTAGGTCGGTTATGACACCTCCTTGACATGGAGGAGGCCGGCGGTTCAAATCCGCCCGAACCCACTACTTCTGTCGCAAGCAAACCGCGAGCGACGAATCTACGCGTGAGTGCGGATTTGAACCCTGAAAGGCGAACGAAGTGAGTCTTTCTCTGGTTCACAATCCGCCCGAACCCATTTCTGACGACGTAACCGACGAGCGTAGCGAGTCGCGTTCGTCGTCTGTCTCTACTATCGTCGAGTAAGTGATTCCGACGGATGTGTGTTTCAACAGAGTCGGGATGAGACCACCGGACTGACAGAGTCGTCCCATAGTTTCTTGCCCCAACCGGTTTAGAGTCATCTATATGAGAGATCAGGTCCAGTCGGCGGATGCGTTCGAACAATTCGTGCTACTGGCGGTTGCAGAACTCGAAACGGTTGGCGAAACGCCGGCCCACTCCTATCATGTGACCCAGACGGCGAAGGCGCATCTCGCAGATATCGACCGACAGCCGTTCGGCGGCGTCGAGCGCCAGAAGGTCATCTCGGCGCTGGGCCAACTCGCCGACAAGGGGCTGTTACGAACCGAACAGACGGAGTCACCGACGGGGAAAGGACGGCCTGGGTACGAACTGGCCGGAGACCCGGACGAAGTGCTCGAAGTGCTGTCGGCGACAGACGAGTTCACGTCGTATATCGAAACGGTCCGGTCCTCGTAACCGATCCCTCGTTAGACGACGCTCACGCCGCCGCGCTCCTGATCGAGGGCGGGTGGCTGGCCCGCTTCGAGGCGTTCGAGCCGGTCCATAATCGTGTGGACGACATCGCCTTTCGTACAGGGTGCGACGTGGACGAGTTCGTTGCCGTCGTACTCAGCCAGCCCCATGACTGGTAGCGCCATGGTGTCGTACGCCGATTCCGCCACTTCTGAGTCAACGGTCGTGTCCTGATAGAAGGAGTCCAGCGAGACGTTGTTGGTCAGCGCCCACTGCTTGAACTCGGCGACGCGGTTCAGGATGTACGTGCCTTCCTCCGTCCGTGCGGCGGCCGACTGGGGTGCGATCTGCTTGCCCCAAACGATGACGTTGAACCCGTCGATGTGGTCGTTCTCGTCGAGCGTCTGGAGACGGTCGATGACCGCCTCCTGTCGTTCGTGTGCGCCGTCGGGCAGCATCGACCGAACGTACAGCTCGATGTGAGGTGTCGGGATAGTATCACTCATAGCTATCAGACAGCACTCCCGGCTGACACATATAGGTACTGTGAGAGATGTCTGCATAGGACAGATTGTGTCTTCAGACCCTGATACGCACGAAATCACCATTTCCTGTGGGAGGGGGTCTACTTCCAGTTGTAACGCTAACGCAGGAGTAGTTAACAACTGAAACCAGTATTCGATTACTGACTATTCGGCGTTTGACCCGGACGAAAGACCGTGGAGGTTCTCGTGGATGCCGAGAATGAGTGCGGGAACCACGATCATGAAGATGTGCTCTTCGATGGGAATCCCGAGCAGGTCGACACCGGTCCGGAGTTTGATCGCGAAGACACCGACGGTGAGGGTGTACCAGTCCCAGACGTAGGCAATCGGATAGAGCACGACGATGGTCTTGGCCGCCATCCGGAGGGCGTTCGCACGCCAGAGCAGCACGAGGGCAATACTCCCCCAGACCACCTCTGTGGCCAGATAGGTGTAGGGACCGAAGACGCCGATGTCGGACAGCATACACTGACCTTAGACCCAAGGGCCTAAAGCTTAGTTCGTCTCTCGGTTTCCGGGGACTAAACCAACCTTGATAACCCCACACGTCGAATCTACGAACTGTGAAGAACGATGGATATTGCTGATATCGCCACCAGAGAGTTTGTCGAGGTTGACGCCAACAAGCGCCTGGGGAAAGTCCGGTCTATCTTCGAACGCGAGAACCCTAAGGGCATTATCGTCACGGAAGACGGTGACTACGCTGGCGTTATCACGCAGAAACAGCTGGTCCAGTCCCACGTCGAGGACAACGCGAAAGCGGGGGCGATGACGCGCTCGGCACCGAAAGTCGAGCGCACCGACGACGTGCGCGAGGTCGCGCGCGTCTTGGTCGAGGGTGGAGTCAAGCTCGCGCCGGTGTTCGAGGCGGACGAGCTCTGGGGTATCGTCACCGAAGACGATATCCTCGACGCGGTTCTCGACAACCTCGACGCGCTGAGCGTCGAGGACATCTACACGCGAGATGTCATCACGGTGTCCGAAGACACCAACGTCGGGCAAGTCGTGAATCTCCTCCGGAAACACGGCATCTCCCGGCTGCCGGTGCTCGGTGACGACGACGGCCTGACCGGAATGGTCACGCGCCACGACATCGTCGACGTCGTCGTCCGGGACATGAACAAGACGACGCGGGGCGACCGCTCCGGCGAGATCGAGCGCGTGCTCGACATGCCCGTCTACGACGTGATGAGCAGTCCGGTAGAGACGGCGAAGCTCGGCGACTCCGTCGAGGACGCCGTCGCGCGGATGCTCGAAAACGACTTCGCCGGGCTCGTCGTCACGCCGGAAGACGATGACACCCACGTCGCCGGCATCCTCACGAAAACCGACGTGCTCCGCGCGCTGACCTACACCGAGGAGGAACACATGGACGTTCAGATTACGAACATCAAACTGCTGGACACCATCTCCCGTGCGGACATCCGGGCCGACATCGAGGCGGTCGCGGACAAGTACGGGGCGATGCAGGTCCAGCACGCCCACGTCCGGTTCCACGAGCACAAGGAGAAACTCCGTGGCACGCCGCTCATCCAGTGTCAGATCCGCCTGCGGACCAACAAGGGCCAGGCGGCCGGCTCCGGCGAAGGCTACGGCGCTGAAACCGCGTTCAACGTCGCGCTCGACAAGCTAGAGCGCAACGTCCTCGAACTGAAAGGCGTCCAGGCCGACGAGGAGTACCGCGGCCAACTCCTCCGTAAGCTCGGCGAACTATAACCGGATACTCGCTTTTTCTATCGCTCGGCGACCTGCACGAGCTGCTTGCCGATGTTCTCGCCCTCGAACAGCCCGAGGAACGCGTCGGGCGCGTTCTCGATGCCTTCGGTGACGGTTTCTCGGTAGGAGATGTCACCCGAGGCGACCCACTGACCGAGCTGCTTCGTCGCTTCCTCGAACCGCGGCTCGAAGTCGGAGACGAGAAGCCCTTCGACGGTCGCCCGGGACTGGATGACCTGGGTCAGCTTGCGCGGCCCCATCGGGACTTCCTCGCTGTTGTACAGCGAGATCTGTCCGCAGACGGCGACGCGCGCGTCGGTGTTGAGTCGCGTGAACACCGCGTCGGTAATCGGTCCGCCGACGTTGTCGAAGTAGGCGTCGACGCCGTCCGGCGCGGCCTCGTCCAGCGCGGCCCGATAATCGTCGGTCGTCTTGTAGTTGATCCCCTCGTCGAAGCCCAGCTCGTCTTCGAGGAACGAGACCTTCTCGTCGGAGCCGGCGAAGCCGACGACGCGTGCGCCCTGCAGCTTGGCGAGCTGACCCGCCACGGAGCCGACGGCCCCGGCAGCCCCGGTGACGACGAACGTGTCGCCGGCCGAGGGCTGTGCCACGTCTCGGGTGCCGAAGTACGCTGTCAGACCCGGCATCCCCAGAACGCCGAGTGCCGTCGAGATCGGTGCGAGTTCCGGATTGACCTCTGTCAGTACCGGTCCGGGTGCCGTGGCGTACTCCGCCCACTCTAGCTCGCCGGTGACGACGTCGCCCTCGTCAAACCGCGCACCGTTGGATTCGACGACCTCACCGACGACGGCACCCTTGAGCGCGTCGCCCACGTCCCACGGCTCCTCGTACGATTCGCTGTCACGCATCCGGTCGCGCATATACGGGTCCACAGAGAGGTACAACGTCTTGATGAGCACCTCGCCAGGCCCCGGTTCCGGGATCTCTTCCTCGGAAAGCTCGAACGTATCGTGGTCGGGGGTCCCTTCGGGCCGCTTTGCTAGCCTGTAAACGCGGTTAGTGTTCGACATCATCCCCTATACACTTGGGACCCGAAAGGGGGCTTCGAAAGGAGAAACAAACACCGGTTGTATAGTTTATCTAATAATTATCCACGGGTGTTGTGCGGCCGGCGGCAGGGGCATCGCTGATCGGGACTGTCGAAACCGTAAAGCGCGTTCGAACCGCAGCGAGAAACAGGAACTGAGAGCGACGGGGTGTTACTGGAAGCCGATCCGGCCGCCGGTTCCGGCCTGCCGCTGCGGGCTGGACCCGCCTCTGAACTCCTCTTCCATCTGCTCGTAGTACTCGCGGATGTCGTCGGTGATGGTCGGGCGCACGCTGTCCATCGCCTGTCGGAAGTGGCGCATCTCGACTTCCTCCGCGTCGTCGTCCTCGCGGAGAGCCTCAATGGCGGCTTCGCGGGCGATGGATTCGAGGTCCGAGCCGACGAACCCGTCGCTGACTTCGGCCAGTTCGCGCAGGCTCACGTCGGGCGACAGCGGCGTGTCGTCCGTGTGGATCTTCAGGATCTGCTCGCGGCCCTCGACGTCGGGCTCGCCGATCATCACCAGCCGGTCGAACCGGCCCGAGCGGATCAGCGCCGGGTCGATCATGTCCGGCCGGTTGGTCGCGCCGATGACCATCACGTCCTCCATCTCCTCCAGTCCGTCGAGTTCAGTCAGGAGCTGATTGACGACGCGTTCGGAGACGTTCGACCCCATCTCGCCGCCCCGACCCGGTGCGAGCGAGTCGAGTTCGTCGAAGAAGATGATGGTCGGGGCGACCTGCCGGGCCTTCCGGAACGTCTGCCGGATGGCCTTCTCGCTCTCGCCGACCCACTTGCTCAGCAGTTGCGGGCCACGGACCGAGATGAAGTTGGCGTCGGTCTCGTTGGCGACGGCTTTCGCCATGAGCGTCTTCCCGGTTCCGGGCGGGCCGTACAGCAACACTCCCGACGGCGGCGTCACGCCCATGCGCTCGAACTTCTCCGGGGAGTTCATCGGCCACTCGACGGCCTCCTGGACCTGCTCTTTGGGGCCGCTGAGGCCGCCGACGTTGTCCCAGGACATCTTCGGGAGTTCGACCAGCACCTCCCGCATCGCCGACGGACTCACCTCGTTGAGTGCGCCCTTGAAGTCGTCCCGTTTGATTATCATCCGGTCGATGAGACTCGGCGGGATGTCCTCCTCGTCTAAGTCGATCTCGGGGAGGTAGCGCCGGAGCGCCTTCATCGCGGCCTCCTTGGTCAGGCTCTCGATGTCGGCCCCGACGAAGCCGTGCGTGTCCGTCGCCAGCTTGGCGAGGTTCACGTCGTCGGACAGCGGCATGC
Organism: Haloarcula amylolytica JCM 13557; assembly: GCF_000336615.1. GTDB lineage: Archaea > Halobacteriota > Halobacteria > Halobacteriales > Haloarculaceae > Haloarcula > Haloarcula amylolytica. The sequence continues at coordinate 22,815 of NZ_AOLW01000035.1, read as the reverse complement.
CGCGGGTGTGGATCTGGAGGATCTCCTCGCGACCCACTTCGTCCGGCACGCCGATCTCGATCTCGCGGTCGAAGCGGCCCGGGCGGCGCAGCGCCGGGTCCACGCTGTCGACGCGGTTCGTCGCGGCGATGACGATGACCTGGCCCCGCGATTCGAGGCCGTCCATCATCGTCAGCAGCTGGGCGACGACCCGGCGCTCGACCTCGCCGGTCACGTCCTCGCGCTTGGGCGCGATGGAGTCCAGCTCGTCGATGAAGATGATCGAGGGCGATTCCTCGCTCGCGTCCTCGAATATCTCGCGTAACTGCTGTTCGGACTCGCCGTAGTACTTCGAGATGATCTCGGGACCGGCGATAGAGAAGAAACTGGCAGAGGTTTCGTTGGCGACAGCCTTCGCAAGCAGCGTCTTCCCGGTGCCGGGCGGCCCGTGGAGCAACACCCCCTGTGGCGGCTCGATGCCGAGCTTCTTGAAGATCTGGGGGTGTTTCATCGGCAGCTCGACCATCTCTCGCACCCGCTGGATCTCGTTCTGGAGGCCGCCGATGTCCTCGTAGGTGATGCCGCCGCCAGTCTTCTCGAAGCCGGAGATCGGCTCCTCGCGGAGTTCCACTTCGGTATCTTCGGTGATGAGACAGACGCCCTCGGGCTCAGTCTCGACCGCGATGAGCGGGATGGCCTGGCCCGGCGAGCGCATGAACGGGTGGTTCGTCGAGGACATCACCGGGACGATGTCGCGCTCGACGACCGGCCGTTTCAAAATCTGCCGTTTGACCATGCCGGCGGCGTCGGAGCCGAACTGGACCGAGGCCTCCTCGGGCGGCGCGAGGACGAGCTTGTCGGCCTTCTCGGCCTCGGCCTTCCGGATGGTGACGCGCTCGCCGATGCCCACGTCGGCGTTCTGGCGCGTGAAGCCGTCGATGCGGACGGTGTCGGTGTTCCAGTCCTGCCGGTCGGCCCGCCACACCTTGGCCGCGGTCGTGTCGCTCCCTTCAATCTCGATGATATCGCCGGGAGAGAGCTTGAGGTGCAACAACGTGTCGGGATCGAGTCTGGCGATACCGCGCCCCGAGTCGTTCGGGTACGCTTTCGCCACTTCCAATTGGACTTCGTTCATAGTAGAGCCTGCTTACAACGAACTCGGGTAGCCCCGGAGATATGCTTTATGCTACCGGCGGGCAAGACGCCCGGCGACGGGTTTATATGACACCTAATAACACACCGCACAGCAGGGGCTAATACCCTCCGGCTTGAGTGGCGGTAACACAGGCTGCCGCCATCGCCGCGTTTCATAAGGCTGGACGCGATAGCGCCGGTATGGTATTTCTCGTTCCCTTCGACGGGTCACCGCTCGCAGACGCCGCGCTCGACCGTGCCGTTTCCTACGCCGCGGCCCTCGACGAGGGCGTCGTCGCCGTCGCGTTCATCCCGACCGGGGCCGACTACGCCGAGCGACGCCGTCGCGTCGACCCGACCGAGGACTTCGCCGCCGAAACTGCCGCGGACGACCTCCGGCGCAAAATCGAGGAGGCGACCGACGACTCCGAACTCCGGTACGACGACGTGAGCGCCCACTCCACCAGCGAACTGTCGACGACGATCAGACAGACTGCCCGCGACGTCGACGCCAGCGTCGTGTTCCTCGGCAGCGACGACACGGAGGACATCGTCGTCCCTATCGGCGAGGTCACGGACGGCGAGGCCTACGACGTCCATATCGTCCGACGGACCTGAGCGGTCCAGCGACCTGACACGCTGGGTGGAATCGTAGTATGAGGGCTTTTACTCGCGGGGCGCGACGCCCCGTGTATGCGAACACTCGCTTTCGACGGCCGGATGGGCGCAGCCGGCGATATGCTTCTGGGGGCGCTACTGGCTGCCGGGGCCGACCGCGAAGCCCTATCACCGGTCGAGGACGCACTCGCTATCGAGTACGCCGTCTCCGAAGTGGACCGATGCGGCATCGCCGCCACGCGCGTCGAGGTACTGCTGACCGACGCCGAGACCGATAGCGACGGGTCTCACGACAACTCCGGAGGCGACGCCGGGCATTCACACGAACATACGCACGGCGATGGCCACGACCACCCGCACAGCCATTCTCACGAACACACGCACGACGACGGCCACGACCACACCCCCGCTGAGGGCCACGGCCCGAGCCGAACGTACGCCGAGGTCGTCGAACTCGTCGAGGAGATGGACCTCCCGAAGGCCGTCAGAACGGACGCGCTGGCGATATTCGAGATACTCGGCGAGGCCGAGGCGTCGGTCCACGGGACGGACCTCGACGACACGCACTTCCACGAGGTCGGGGCCGACGACGCCATCGCCGACATCGTCGGGGCTTGCCTCCTGCTCGATGACCTCGACGCCGAGCGGGTCGTGACGACGCCGCTGGCGACGGGCGGCGGGAGCGTGGAGATGAGCCACGGCACCTACCCGGTCCCGACTCCCGCGGTAGTCGAGATCGCCGAGCGGGCCGACTGGTCGCTGCAAGGCGGCCCTATCGACAGGGAACTCCTGACGCCGACCGGCGCGGCGATTCTCGCCCACGTCGCGGACGGCACCGAGTCGCTGCCGTCGCTCGACATCGACGCGTCGGGCTACGGCGCTGGCGGGTGGGACCTCGACGACCGCCCCAACGTCCTGCGGGCGATGGTCGGCGACGGCGCGGGGCGGCTCCGTCGCGACGAAATCACGGTCCTCGAAACGAACGTCGACGACGTCCCGCCCGAGGTGCTCGGCGACCTCCAGCGCTCGCTTGCAGAGGTCGGCGCACGCGACGTGTCGATAGTGCCGACGACGATGAAGAAGTCCCGGCCCGGCCACATCGTCAAAGTCATCTGCAGACCGGAAGACGCTGAGCGGGTCGCGCGTCGCCTCGCTGAAGCGACCGGGACGCTCGGCGTACGCGAGTCCGGGGCCGGCCACCGCTGGGTCGCCGACCGGGAGTACGAGACGGTTGTGGTCTCCGTCGACGGCGAGGAGTTCGAGGTCACGGTCAAGATCGCAAGCGACACCGACGGCACGGTGTTCGACGTGAGCACGGAGTACGACGACGCCGCGGCCGTCGCGGACGCGACCGGCCTTCCCGTTCGTGAAGTGATGCAACGGGCCGAGCGGATGGTTTCGCGTTAACCGCTCTCGTTGGCTGTTTCGTCTTCTGAATGGGCCGCTTCCTCACCGCTTTTCGCCTCGCTCCCGCCGGCCGGGCTATCGCTGTCGTGTTCGGCCAGCGCCTCCTCGACGGTGAGCGCGCCGGTCGCGACCTGCCGGGCGAGGTCCTCGCTGATGGCCCGGTTCGTGTCGCTTTCCTCCCGCGAGCGGTCCTTGATCTTCTGGAGTTCCCCGGCCGTGGGCTCGATGGTTCGGCTCTCGATTTCCGCGCCGTCGAGGCGGGCGATGTTGACCGCGGCCAGCACGTCGCCCATCCCGCGCGCCCCGGAGCCGAGGTACGGCGTCGTCCCCGTTTCGTCAACCAGCTCCACCGGCACGGACTGGATGTCATCGATGATGCGCGCGCCGACGAGCCGCGCGCCGTCGCCGATGCGAACGACTGGATTGACAGCGTCTTCGACCTCCTCGCGGACGATTTCGCCGGCCTCAGCCGCGGGCACCTGAAACGCTGCGACGACCATGTCGCCGTGGAGAATCGCGACGCCCGGTCGCTCGCCGGGGTCGATACCGATGACGGTGCGACCGTCGCCACCGCGGAGTGTCGAAATAACGGCTTCGACGGCCCGCCGCGGCGCGTCCGGGTCCGCCTGTACGACATCCACACCGTGGGGGATTTCGACCGACTCCCCCGCCGCGATGACCGCGACGTCCGCCCCTTCTGGCCACTCGTCGCCCGGTTCGATAGTCGTGAACGCTACGCCGCGGTCGCGTAGCTCGTTCACGACGCCGTGGTACACTTCGAAATCCTCGGTGGCGACGACAATCACGGCCGGATTTCGGACGCCGATCACTTACAGATGTGGGAGTCCGGTGGTCCATATCTGTGTTTCAGATAGTTATGAGAAGGATAAGGATGCAGTTAGATAGAGGCCGTCTGTGCATCTACTACGTTTGATAGATTTTTTATGACAGGTGGCTGGACTGTTAGTGATGCGTTCGGCGGCCAGTACCGACCGGGGGGAGACGGAGTCCGACCCGCTGTTCGGCGGAGTCAGCGGCGCCTATCTGGGCTCGATGCTGGTACCGCCAGTCATACCGCTCATCGAGCGTGTCGGCGTCACCGAAGCCGGGACGCAATATCTGGCGCTGATCGGAACCGTTGGCCTCGTGACTACCGTGACGGGCTGGGTACTCTCCAGTCGACCACCAGTGGCCGTTACACTCGGCGCGACTCGCGCACGCTGGCTTCCGTCGGCGATTGCGTTCGCGTACGCCGTCATCGGCTTCGCGTCACTTGAGACGACTGGCGTCGTCGGCGTGCTGGCGTTCTTCCTCGGCCTGCTGGCCTTTCTACTCGGAGGCGCTATCGCAGTCATGGCACAGACGCGGTACACCGCCGCGGTCACCGCCGGCACGGAGGAGGTGACTCGCTGGCGGGCGAGCTGGCCCGAGTCCGCGCGGCGGCGGCGGTTGTACGTCGGCGGGGCCGTTGTCGGCGTCGCGGCCGTCGGCGTCGCAGTCGGTGCGGTGTTCGATCTCGCCCTGCTCCAGTACACCGGTCAGGTGCTGTTCCCGTCCGGGTTCGTTCTCCTCCCGACGGGCGGGACCCGAACCGCCGTCGCGACTGAGCGCGGTCTGGAAATCAGGCTTCCGGTGGCGAGGTGGTTCTACGCTTGGAACGAACTGGAATCCTACGACCTCGACTCCGAATCGCTCGTTATCACCCGCAGATGGGGATCAGACCTGCGGTTTGCGACGGCTGACATCGACGACGTGTCGCTCGTCGAGTGGACGCTGGCCGAGCGGCTTTCGGACGACTGACAGCAGCCCAATCAGGTACCAGCGTTTTTATCCGAACCTGCCCAACCCTTGCTCGTGAGCGAGTACGTCCCGACCGGGTGTGATGCAATCGACGACCTCCTGGGTGGTGGGCTGGAGCGCGGCGCGGTCACGCAGGTGTACGGCCCGCCAGCGGCCGGGAAGACTAACTTCGCCCTCTCGGCGGTGATGGAAGTCGCCGCCGCAGGCGACGCGGCGCTGTACATCGACACTGAGGGCCTCTCGGCCGACCGCATGGAGCAGGTCGCCAAAGGTCGCGCACGCGGGACGGCCCAGACGGTGGACGACCTCGCTGGCCGACTCATCATCACCGAGGCGCTGGACTACGACGAGCAGGCCGAGGCTGTCCAGGACGCCGCCGAGTTCGCCGCCGAGGTCGAACTCATCGTGCTGGACAGCGCAACCGGGTTCTATCGGCTCCGCCGGGACGACGAGGACGGCGGCGAGACGCTGCGGGACGTGGCCCGCCAAATAACCCATCTGCTCTCGCTGGCCCGCAAACACGACATCGCCGTCCTGTACACGAACCAGGTGTTCACTGACCCGGACAGCGACCGCTCGACGGCGCTGGGCGGCCATACCCTCAATCACTGGTCGGGCGCAATCGTCCGCCTGGATCGGTTCCGCGGCGGCAACCGCCGCGCCACCCTGGAGAAACACCGCGCCAAACCGGCCGGCGACACGGCCCAGTTCCGTATCACCGATGCAGGACTCGTGGGCGACGACACACCCGAGACGCCGAAGTAGGCTTTTCGTCGAGAAGCGTTGCTGTCAGGCGCGCGCCGTCGCGGCGACGGCCGCGTCGCAAGCGCGAGGGACGAGTCGCACAGGCGAGCGGAGCGAGCCGAGCAACGCAGTCGGCTGGGGAGGCGTGTGGCTGTCGCGGTTTTGTGGCTGGTGTCGGTACTCGAACGCATACCGCGCGAGCGGAGCGAGCGCGGTTTCACTCCGAGCGCGCTCGCAGAGCGCGACTCGGAGGTCGTTTTTAGCGTAGATTTTTGCGAACCCACTCCCCGCAGCGCGCTCTCTGAGCGCGCGAGGAGAGGGGGTGACGTAAAAAGGTACTCTCAGTAGATGAGGTCGTCGTCGTTCTCGACCATGTACAGCGTCCGCGCGGCGATGTTGACAGCGTGGTCCCCGACCCGCTCGATGTCCCGAATCGTCAGCAGGAGGCGGGACACGTCGGCCATCAGCTGCTCGATTTCTTCCTCGCTGGAGTCGGCGTCGATCTCACGCTCGATGAGGTCGCGCACGACCGTCTCGGAGGCGGCCTCACAGCGCTCGTCGACCTCGTCGTCGATGTCGGCGATAGCGTAGCACTGGTCGGCGTTCTCGTCGCCGTAGGCCTCCATGGCGTTTTCGACCATCTCGATCGTCACATCGGCGACGTCCTGAATGTCGACCTCGGGGTACACGTCGCGTTCAGCAGTGAGCGAGTACTCGCCGAGGTTCGTGGCGAGGTCGCCGATGCGTTCGAGGTCAGTGATGATCTTGAACGACGCGGCGATGAAGCGGAGGTCGGACGCGACCGGCTGTTGCAGCGCCAGCAGGTCGATACAGTCCTGTTCGAGGTCGAGATACAGCTGATTGATCTCGTGGTCGCCTTCGATGACCTCCCGGGCCATCTCCTCGTCTTTCTGTTCGAGCGCATCCAGACCGAGCCGGAGCCGCTCGAGAACGATCTCTGACATATAGAGGACGTCCTCGCGGAGCGAGTTCAGTCTCTCCTGATAGGAATCGCGTGGCATAGTCCGGAATGTGCTGGTTGTATGCATCAGCCTTTCCCTTCTCCCAATATCTCCCGATACCGACCGGCGCGACGGTAGCAGCGGGCGTACTATGCAGGGACAGGCATGCTCGACAGCGAAAACCGCCTACTGTGACACTGCCTCGGTGTCGTTACGGGGATGAACGTCCAGCGTCGTCGCGTCGCTGAGTGCCGTTCCGCCCTCGACGCGCTCGACGCGCAACACCACGTCCTGTGGCGTTGCACAACCACAGCTCACGAACTCGTCCCACTCATCGCCAACAGCCACTGGGCCGCCGTGGGCGCGTCGGAGGTACTGTTGGTAGGTGTCCCCGCGGAGTTCGTCGGCTATCCACTCGGTGTCGACGCCGGACCACGGGTTCCCATCGGCGGTGCTGGGGGCAAACGAGAGCACGAGACGGTCCGCAACGGGAGCCATACACTGGCTGAGGCGGGAGACAGGCTTAGTCCCTTGGGAGCGCCCTCTTCGGCGCGGCTACAGTTTGTCGTTGACCGCTTCCAAGCAGTGGGCGTCGACGAACACCACGACGTGATCGCCGGGTTCGATGACGGTGTCACCACGGGGGATGACCAGTTCGCCGCCGCGGCTGATGGCCCCGATGACCACGCCGGTCGGCAGTTCCTGCACCGATTCCTGGATCGGCCGCCCGGCGAGGACGCTGTCGGCGGAGATCTCGATTTCCAGCACCTCGGCGCGGTCGGATTCGATGATGGCGACCTTCGTCGCGTCGTACTCCCGGGTGAACCGCGTGATCTCCTCGGCGGTCGTCTCGCGGGGATTGACGGCCACGTCGACGCCGACGGCCTCGAACAGGTCGACGTACTCGCCGGAGTTGACGACGGCGACGGTTCGCTCCGCACCGAGTCGCTTGGCCAGCAGCGTCACCAGAAGGTTCTTTTCGTCGCTGTCGAGCGTCGCAACCACGGCGTCGGCGTCTGAGACGTGTTCGCGCTCGAGGAACTCGCTATCCGTTGCATCACTCTCAAGCACGGTGGTCCCCTGCAGGTCCTCCGCGAGTTCGCGTGCCCTATCGTGGTTCTTTTCGATAAGCCGGGGCTTGATCCCTCGATCCTGAAGCAGTCGCGCAGTGTGATAGCCGACGTCGCTCCCGCCGACGATGAGGACGTTCTGGGTTGTCTTTGACTCCGGCGCGATTTCAGTCGCGAACAGACGCACGCTCTCGCGGCTGCCGATGACGACGAGATCGTCACCGGCTTTGATCACCGTCTCCCCGCGCGGGATAATGACTTCGTCGTCGCGCAGTACGGCAGCGAAGGTCAGAGATTCGTAGCGGTCAGCCTCCGCGACGGTCAGGTCCGTGATAGGACTGGATTCGCGAACCTCGAACTCCCCCATCTGGACCTGTCCGTCAACGAACGTTTCGACATCGCGCGCGCCGGGGAGCCCGATGACACGGGCGATGTTTTCCGCAGTGAGCAGGTTCGTCGCAACCATGTGGTCCACACCGAAGGCCCCCTCTGACTTCTCCCAGGTCCGGAGGAACTTCGCGCTCTTGACGCGGGAAATGGTGAACGGATCAGCCGCCGTTACTGCCGTCCCACAGGTGACGATGTTCGTCTCGTCGTCGTCGGTACTGGCGATGAGAACGTCGGCTTTCTCGATACCGGCCTCCGCGAGCGTGTCGAGTTCCGCGCCATCCCCTTCGACGCCGAGGACGTCGGCCTCGTACATCAGGGCCTCCACGCGGTCAGGGTCGATATCTACGACGGCGACTTCGTGGCTTTCGGCGAGGCTCTCGGCGATGTTCGAACCGACCTCGCCCGCGCCGACGATTACGATATACACGGCTGCGCCTCCGCCTGATACATGTGCATCAGCTTTCCACCGATGGGTGAAGTGTATTTTCATCCGGCCGGCGGGCCAACCCCATCGGGGCGGCCGGGCTATCGAACCCGGCGATGAACGAGGGCTGATTCATCGGTGAAGATGTAACCTTCGAGCCGCTTACGGCTCATCTCGGAGCGGCACGTCTAACCAGGGACAGAGGGCTGACCGACGTTGGAACCGTTCGACTGAATCGAACGACTCTTTCGTCTCTTCGATCGCCTTTCGCATACTGGCGTAGTCGGTCATACACACTTCATCTGTCGCCCCACCGTTTGATTATATGCTTCTTTACGCCTGCTATCTACCCGGTAGACGCGTACTTCTGTCGGTCGCTCGCGCCGATCCGTTCGTCGAACCGACCGCAGCAACTGTGACGCGATAGCTACACAGACTCTTGTCTAGGGTTCTGGCCAACGCGTAGCGGACACTTGGCGGACCGTTCGCTTAGTAGCAGGTGACTACTCTCCCGTCGCTAGTCGGCGTGACTGCCACTCACCGTCACGCTGGCAGCTTAGTGACTATTTGTAGACGTGGCTGTGGACGCGAGTACGAGAAGATGGACTGCACTAGATCCGACTGTCGGCAGCAAGCGTTATCGCCCTCCGGATGTGCCACTGTGTCACGCATCTCTCCAGTACGTAGCTTATTTCTCCGTATCGAGAGCGGCCCGCAGACGGTCAGCAAGTGACTGTGGTGCCGACAGTGAGAGCCGATGGCTCATCGCCAGTGCTACAAACACCACGCTCACGACGAGCGCGACGGCGATGCCCGGCACTGTGACCCCGCTAAGTGCGAGTCCGCCGACGGTAATCAGTGTGGCACACGCGGTCCCGAGATACCGACCTGACCACCGCTCATCGGCCGAGGTGTGAGCACCTGTCCGGTCGTGATCGATGACGGACTCAGTCGACGGCGTCGACTCCGCGTCCGGCGTCGACAGGAGCGATGGTTCCTCGTCGAGATACCCGTCGAAGGAGTCCGCGAGTGCGGTCGCTTCGACGAGTCCGCGGTCCTGATTGTAGTTGATGACGCCTGCGTCGTCCATCTTCGGGAGGTGGGACTGGTACAGCGCGATGTAGACGCGCTGACGCTGTTTCGAGCGGAGCGAATCGACCGTCGTGTCGTGTTCCAGCGCCGCGATGTGTTCTGCGATGTCGCTCATATCGGCCGGCTCGTCGCCGGGGTGTTCGTGGAGGTACTTGAGGACCAGGCGGCGGCGACGACACTGGAGGACGTGGAAGAGGTCGTCGCGGGTGAGTTCGTCGCCCGATGTGGACTCCGAAGACGACGACTCCTCTGTCGCGGACTCCTCGGCCTCAGTTGTCGTGGGGTCGGAAGTCGTTTCAGCTATGGACATGTTCGCTCGTTCCTTTTCCAGCAACCGACATATACCGGGTCGACTGTTCCGCCGATTGCGACTGTTTCACCGATTTAACGGGTCGATAATGGCCGACTTACCCGGGGCCAACGTGCAATAAAACAGCGTTCTGAAGTGCCTACACCTATTTGCTGGGGGTTTCGGGTCAAGAACTCTGTTCCACGGCTGTTTCACACAGCATACTAAATTGTTTCATCACTACGACGGCAAATAATGTCTACAAATACACATATGTGCAGTTGCGGTAGGCGTTGTTTCTCGGGCTAATTCTGCTGTTTGTCGGCCATAGAAGGATCAGAGGGCGAAAGTTACCGTTTCTATGTGCCTGTCGGCTATCGGTGTGGCTTCAGTTACGACTGTCGTGACAGTGGCGAATAGTTTCACTTGGTGGAGACACACCCGCAAAACGCCGGTAGCGAACAGTGATGCCACTATCGACCCGGCTATCCGAGCCGTGAGCCAGTTTATCCGCCGGGCGTCGGTGGCTTGATATCGCCCGCGTGTGGCGAGTTCGCGGCTGCGGGTTTCGCCCGCTCCAGACAGATGAGGTTCTCCCGGCCGAGACGGATCTTGACGACCTCGTCGTCGTCGACCATCCGCGAAAGGAGGCGGCTGACCTTCGCTTTCGACCAGTCCGTCGCCTCGACGATGTCGGTCTGATGCATACGGCCGTTCTCGACTTGCAGCATCAGTTTCACGAGCCGCGCGTCAGGGGTGAGTTCCCAGTCGGCTTGCTCGAAGGCCTCAGCCGCGGTGTCCGCGTCGATATCTGTACGGTCAGCTCCGGCCACTCTGTCCGTCGCCTCGATTTCACGGTTGACCTCGATAATCTCTCGGTCCAGTTCGAGGCGGCGATAGATGTACAGTCTGGCCGCCACGGAAAGCTCCGTGACCCAGCCACGCCTGATCGCCGCGATTGCCACCCCGGTCCCAATGAGGAACCCAAGAAGCGAACTCGTCACCCAGACTGGCGTCAGCATGCTGTTCGGATTTGTTCCCCAGGCGACTTCCTGGCGATCGGTCAGGAAGTCACCGTCCGAATCGGCCGCGAGCGGGTCCGTTCCGAGGTCCGAAACCTCGCGCCCGTCGCTGAGACCATCGCCGTCCGTATCAGCGGTGGTCGGGGACGTGCCAGCCGCCAGTTCCTTTCCGTCGTCGAGGCCGTCGTCGTCCGTATCGCTCTCGGTAGGTGCGGTGCCCGTTTCGATTTCTGTCCCGTCTGTTACCCCATCTCCGTCAGTGTCCGCGACTGTCGGGTCCGTGCCTATGGCCAGCTCTCGCCCGTCGGCGACCTCATCGGCGTCAGTGTCAGCCTGTACTGGGTTCGTGCCAATCTCCAGCTCCCGACCGTCGAGAACACCGTCGTCGTCCGTGTCTGCGTCGGTCGGGTCGGTCTTGCCGGACGCCTCTCGCTGGTCGGACAGCCCATCGCCGTCAGTATCGGCGACGGTCGGATTCGTCCCAAGTGACAGTTCGCGCTCGTCCGACAGCCCGTCGCCGTCCGTGTCGCTCTGTCGCGGGTCAGTACCCTGTTGAAGCTCAGTCCTGTCGGCGACACCGTCTTCGTCAGTGTCTGCGGCCGCTGGGTCCGTCCCGTGCTGGTGGACTTCCGCACCGTCCGTCAGCCCGTCGCCGTCAGTGTCAGCATCAGTGAGATTTGTCCCCTGAGAGACCTCGTTGCTGTTGTTGAGCCCGTCGTCGTCAGTATCACCGGCACGCTGAATCGGCTGTAGAGACACCGACTGCCGATCTAGCGTGGTGTTAGAGCTCGTGTTGGAGAGCGAGATAGAGAGATCATCGAGCCCCGCCGCTCCGGGGGTTGTGAGGGCTGCGGTCCCGTTCGGGCCGACCGACGTACAGGCCGACCCGTTCGCACGCGCACAGACTGAGAGGTTTTCATGCGGCGAACTGACGGTCACTGCGATCCGATACCCGCTGACCCGCTCGCCGTCTATCCGTTCCCAGACGAACGCGGTTCCGTTCGGCCTGTCCGCAGCAGCCTGTGTGGGCTCGACCGACTGTATCGCCGGCGCTGTTTCGTTGCCCGCCGCTGTGTATTCAGCATACTGCCCGGCGTCCGCTGCGGTAGCGACACCAACGGAGACAGACGCGACTGTCAAGAGGAGGAGTAAAGCGCAGATCCCGCTCACGATCCGGTGTCTCATACAGTACGAGTGTCACAGCGGGACAATATCCTTTTTGGCATATAGTCTCCTTGTCACTTCGAGCCACACCTGATACTTCAATGATGGTTTCCGCTGCGTCCCAACTACTTACTCATCGGATAATCCGAGCTCCGACCCAACGACCTGATCCATCCCCCGCCGAATCCGCTGTGACATCGCCGATGGCGAAATGTCGAGTTTGTCCGCCAGCTCAGCCTGTGAGATGCCACGGGGCACGTCGAAGTACCCCTCTCTGTGTGCCGTTTCGAGCGCGACTTGCTGGTCTGCGGTCAGTCCGCATACGCCGGCGTTTGCCTCCCCAGAGGTCCAGTACAGTCGATCAAGTCGAAACGTGATATTCCGTTCAGAGCACTCAGATCGGAACTGCGACAGTGCTGCTCGCGACCGAAACTGCGCCTGTACCTGCCACTGTCCACCCGTTCCTTCGATGTCGAGCACCCGTCCACCGGCGCGGACGAGCGAGGGTGTGAGTCGGACGGCGCTGTCGGCCACCTTAACCCGATAGACGCGGTTCGTCTCCGTCCAGTCTAACACGACGGGCTCGCATACCGTGCTGTCTCCCTCCAGTTCTGTTTCGAACTGGTCAAGACCCTCACCGACGGCCTCTATCACCAGAAAACTCGACGTCCCGTCGTCGACCATCTGTTCCGGACGGACTGTTATGTCCGGACTGCTCTCGACTGCCTCCGTCAGAACCAGCTCCGGATGACTCAGACACAGATCGACACCGAGGCTTTTCTCCCGTGGTGACCCATCCGTCTCCGATGGGCTTGCCGGCCCGTATCCAGCACCATCGACTGGCTGGTCTGCCTCGGTTGCCGACCCCTGGTCGCCGGTGTTGCGCATGTGGACACCAGACGAATCGGGCACAAGGACATTATCACTATACAGATAGTGTCTGAAAATCGAGGGGCTATACTAATAGCCACTCTGTGGGTCCGGTGTTTGATCACTTTTCAAGACAGAACAGTATCTTCCAATAACAGGTTTCGCCGGGACAACTCAAACTGAATGAAATAAGTCCTACTTCACGGTGGTTCCGGACTGGCTTTGAGTAGGGTACTGTCCCACGAAATCAGCCGTATTGGCCGGTCAGATACGGCATACACCAGCTGGGTCATCCACCAACCTAGTCAGGCGCGACAGCGGTCATTCATCTTGTTCTGGTGGTGTTGACGTGGGGTGGACACCCGCAGATTGACAAAGGACGGTGTTCGGTCGGTTTGTCGGTCTCAGCTGGTCTATTCCAACCTTGCAAGTCATACGAAACGGAGGGGTCGGTGCAGTCAAGCAGTTGGGTACCAGTTGCTATACTTGCAACTTCGCTGCGTTGACTGGCCGCAGCCGGGGCAACGTTCTCAATCCATTGGAATGTATAGACGATTATGGGCGACCCAGCGTGTTACCGCGACTACTGTCCTGCATGTGACGCGCAGGTAACGATTACTGACGGTGAGTGTCCGGACTGTGGCACGAGCTTAGAGTCGTCGGGTCGTAGAACCGATTGAGATGTCACTCGTCGTGGGGAGCCCGTAGTTCAGTTGGAGCGAGACCTGAATGATTGTGACGACTAACCACACTCGGTCCGGGAGATGGGGGATCAGTCAGAGCGGAATCTTGACTGAGGGACTGTACTTACTTAGAGAAGTGCAAATTGAGAGGGGCACAGTCATAGTAGTACAACGAAACAGCCAAACCACTCCGAAAAAATGCCTACAGTATGGCAGATAGTCGTTCGTCGGCCCTCCTCGACGAGGATGGAAACCTCTTCGGCCTCGTCAACGTCGTCGATGCACTGGCCGCCCTGCTCGTCATTGCGGTCGTTGTGGCAGGCGCCGCACTTGTCCTCCAACCGGAGCCAGAGCCACCTGCTCCGAACACAACCAACGTCACTCTCGATCTCGGGACACAACCTGAATACATCGTCACAGAAATCACCGAGGGAGACACGTACAGTCCAAACGGTAATTCGGAGCTCACGATCACAGACGTCCATCTGACACCGCAGGGTAACCAGACACGTGTCATCTTACGCGCTACGCTTCAGGGACCGCCTGACGGGGACAGTCTCACATATGCGAATGCGCCCCCGCGCCTCGGGCGACCGCTGACCATCGCGACGAGTCGATACGAAGTAGACGGTCAGATCCGTGCAGTGGGTGGTGACAACAGTTTCACTCAGGAAGACACGACGGTGGTTCTCAGAGACACCATGGCCACCGCCGAAGCGCGAGACGTCACTCCCGGTGATGAGATCCGACTCAGCGGACGCACTGTCGCGACTATCGAAGACGTAGCTGCATACACAACCGAGAATTCAACCGAACAGACCGTCTTCGTCGAAGCAGAACTCGACACACACAGACAGCAGTCTGACCGTCGGTTCGGCGGCACACAGATGCGGCGCGGGCAGACGGTCACGCTCCCGGCCGAAGACTACACCTTCGACGGTCGCATTGAAAAGGTGGATAGCGGCCTCCAGCCAACGACTACTGATGTGCTCCTGGAAACAACCGTCGATGCAGAAACGGCTGGCCGTATCGCTGCCGGCGACGTCACTACCGTCGCCGGGTACGAGGCAGCCGAAGTACGAACGGTCACCACGTACGCGACCCAGAACCCCGACCGCAAACGCGCGCTCGTGGGGCTCTCGTTGGCCACTCTGGAAAACGCCGGTCGTCAGCAGTTCGGTAGCGCCGCCGTCCAGCGTGGGAACAACATCACTATTTCGACCGAAAGCTACGAACTCTCCGGCACCATCGAACGTGTTGGCGCACTCGAACCCCGTGGAACGCTCACCAATCGGACGGTAACCCTGCGAATGACCGACATGCGTGCGGACATGGCGGATGCGATCGAACCCGGCATGACCGAGACCAGTGGTGGCGAAACAATCGCTCGCGTCAGCCGCGTCAACACCGAGCCATCTGTCATCATCACGACGGGCGATAACGGCACGGTAAACGTCGCTGATCATCCGTACTTGCGTGATATCACCATCACGACTGAACTCCGGGTCCGCGAGTCGACAAGCGGTGTCCAGTTCAAAGGCGAGTCTCTCCAGCAGGGCTCGACAGTTGTGATCAATCTGGGGACAATCACTATTGAAGCGACGGTCGTGAGTGTTGGGCTCTGAACAACATCATAAACGGTATGGTAGATCACTCAAACCAGTATGTAATCGGATGTCCGAGGAATCCGGGTCGCTAAACCCTGACACTGTCGGAGAGAAAATCAGCGCGATTAGCGACGGGTCACAGGTCATCAGCACCGGGCGAGCGATCGGCACTCGTGTAAGTGAGTTCGTTCAGGAATCGTATTGCTATCGCTGGCTCACGAAGGAACCTGATCCAGACATCATCGTTATCGATCTTCGGGAGACGTACACTGTCGGTCCGTTTCTTACGCTGCTGGATACGCTTATTCCACATATTGAAGACGCTTGGAATCAGTCGCGTGTGGAGTCTGCCGCGAGCCGAGTGTTTGAACGGCTTTGTGAGGAGGTGTTCGACCCGCTTGCCGAGACGCGTGGCTACGAACTCGCAGTCTCGGTCTTGGCACCACCGGAGCCTCCGGAACGAGAACGCACCGTAGCGGATGATCCGGAGCCTGACGAAGACGAACCGTCCTGACTTTCCAGAATCTCTCTTTCCGCCCGATCCACGTCGCCTGCCACAGTTGCGACGTTTAGTTACGATTACGAATGATGCTCGTAGCCTATACGAACGCATTTTCCCCTCGCTACACACTCGCTTCGCTCGGTCCCTGGGCAAGGAAATTCCGCGTTACCGCATGAGTTGAACCGCGGGTTCACGGCGCGGCTGTGTCCGTGTCGCCAGCCTCTGGATCAAGCGGGAGAGTGATGACCAGTTCGTCGAACCAGACGACCGAGCGCTTACTCTGGCCGTCTTCCTCGAAGCCGCCGACGATAAGACGACACGTATTTGCAAAGAGAAACTCGGATATCTCGCCGCAAACCGTATTCTGGTCAGGGTCGGGAGGATAAAGAAAAACTGCCTATCGACGGCCGCCGAGGCCGTTACCGGATGCATATCTCCCGGACGTACACAGCCTTCTATACGATTGCAGAAGATGAGACAGAGGTTCGTGTGCTCGAAATGCTCCCGATTGACGAAGCCCACGACCGCTACAGATTCTGAGACTACTCTGATTCTATAACAGGACTATGACCACAAGCGGCTTGTGTACGAACCGTACTGACCGTTTATCGGATACAGATAGAATATTCGGACGGTATTCAGCCGCGTGGCGGAGCGGCGCATGGAAAATCTTCCTGGTGTCACGAACCATGTCTGAAAACGAATGTACGCTCGGTGACGACCCGGGCACAGACGGCACAGCAACTGACCATGCATCGACCGGCGAATCGCTTGAGATTCGGTATAGAGACCGCAGTGGGGTGTGGCGACGGTTGCAGTTCGACCCGCGCCCGGACGGACCTGGGTGGGACCGGCATGAGGAAGAATGGACGGGCTGTCACTGGCGGCCCGTCGGCCGTGCGGTGGTGACGGACCTGTGGTGGCAGACCAGCGTGGGTGGACAGTGACGTAGTCGGCAGCGATAGCGGCGTAGTTCTGCATATAGAAGCAGGTGGAAGAGACACACCTCGTTTCGTCTGTCTTGGAGGGTGCCCAGACAGTGCGACTCTCACCAGATTTGCTTTCGATATCTCCGCCGCGATCAGGGAGTGTGAGAAAACGAAACCGGAAATGAGAGAGGACGTTTCGTCTGTCTTCGCGCCGAGGTCTCACGGGGCGCGTTCCGCTTCGATCTCGGCTCTGATGTCGAGGACGATCTCGGGATCGAGATCGAGGCCATACTCGTAGTACCGGCCGCCGCTCTCGCCACGATTCCGATCGGTTCGATGGAGAAATCCGAGCATATGGAGGTCCGAGAGATGGTTTTGAATACTCTTGAGCGTCGTGAGCGGTTCCACGGCGTGTGAGTCCGCGACGCGCTCGTATCGGGTCTTGATCGTCTTCGAACGGGCCAGTGTCTCCTCCTGTTGCTCGAGATACGCGAGCGTTTCGAGAAGTAGCTGGGCGTGCTGGGTCTGATCGCGGATCCGATTTCGCAACCGACCGCGTTGAACGAGTTCCTGGGCCGCAACGATATGCGAATCGTCAACGCTATCAGCCTCCTGCTTTTTCGCCACCTCACCACCGACCCTGAGGAGATCGATCGCTTGTCGAGCGTTTCCCCGGTCTTTCGCCGCGATCGCTGCTGCTCGCGCGACCGCTGAGTCGTCACAGGCGCCGTCGGCAAACGCGTGATCGGCGCGGTTGGCGAGTATTGTTCGGAGTTCACTGGCGTCGTACGGGCTGAACGAAATCTCAGCTTCCATCAAGGTGTCTTTGACCTTTGGCGAGAGACCTTGTCGAAATCTGTAGTTGTTGCTGATCCCGATGACGCCGATCTTCGACTCCGTGATGTGGCCGATCGAGCGTGCCCTGGGGAGTTCGTACAGGAGCGTGTCGGCGTCGCCGAGATGATCAATCTCATCGAACACGATAAGGTGTGTCCCGCCTTGCCGGTCGAGTTGCGCGTACAGTTCCTCAAACGCATCGGCTGTACTGAGCCCTCGTTTTGGGAAGTCACTCGCAGTCTCCGGGAGCAGTTCGTTGACGAGCGCTCGGACAACCGAGTAGACTGTTTTTCCGTTACAGTTCAACTCGTGGACGAACAGGTCGTCGGCGTCGGGGCGCTCTTCGGCTTCAATTTGAAGCGCTTCCATCATGTATGTCGTCACCGCAGTTTTCCCGAGTCCCGCCCTCCCATAGAGCATGATGTTCTGTGGCGTCCGGCCGAAGAGGACGTCCTCAAGCGCGTGGCGATACTCATCGATTTCCTCGTCACGCTCAAGGATCTGATCAGGTTGGTAGTCTTCGGAGAGAACCTCCTTTGCAGTAAAGAGAGAGCGTTCGACGTCGCTAAACGGTCCGGACATATGTCTATTTGCCATGAGTTATCGATTATATATAAAACCTGCTTTTGTTTGTCTCGTTTGTCTTGGTCTATTACTAGTCATTGGTCGCCCCTCAGCTATCGAACTGCTGCCTATAGTCGGGCGTCAAGAGACAAACGAAATCTCCTCTCTGAAGGAGAGGCTGAGTGGTACCGTGGAGTACCCAGCGTCGCAGTCGAAGACAAACGAAACGTACTCTCTCCCGTTCCGAGGGCGGCTCTTTCCAGACAGAGCAGGCTGAGTGCTTCACGATTGTCTGAAAGACGGGTTCTTTTGGGCTGACAAGACATCGCGAACCATGTGACTCCGAGGAGGTTCATCAATGGTCAGCACACTGGAGCGGGGTCGTCAAGAGACGGGCTATGGACTTCCTCCGAGGATTACACCGGAAGAGTCGAGACAGACGAAACGTACTCTCTCACCCTGGATCAGATGGTATCGCCGAAGTCGTCGCAGATAGCTTCAGGTGTTCTGCGGCCCACCTCCGACCCAGATACAGTCGTCCCTGCCTCGGGTCAGAAGTGCCGACTCGGCGACCGCTTCGATAGCCGGCTGAAGGGGCTCATGAAAAAAGTTGGTGAGAACCTGCACAGCAGGGCCTCGGGACTGGAGACCCGTTCGACAAGCTATACAGACAGTTCGATCGCATCGGCGGAACGTACCTTGTCGTGTTCGACGAAATCGACCACCTGGAAGATGCGAATACGCTGCTGTACAGAGCTACCACGCGCACGAGCAAACGGTCACATCACGGACGCGAAGGTCGGGGTGATCGGGATCAGCAATGACTACACGTTTCGGCGAACGCTATCGCCGAAGGTCAAGGATACGTTGATGGAAACCGAGATTTCCTTCAGCCCGTACGATGCTGGGGAACTGCGAACGATTCTGGAGCACCGAGCGGAACGAGCCTTCGTGGATGAGGCATGTGACCTATCGGCGATCGCAAATGCGGCCGCGCTGGCCGCACAAGATATGGGGAACGCACGGCAGGCGCTCGATCTGCTCCGTGTCGGAGCAGAGCTAGCCGAACGGAACGGTGAGACGTCTGTCATGGACGATCATATTGAGGCCGCACGGGAGCAGGTACAGCGCGGTCGGCTGGAGGACAAGATCCGGGACCAAACCGAACACGCACAGTACATCTTAGAAGCGATTGCGAACTTGCAGACCCAGGATGAGGTCCCGGCACGGTCGAAAGAGCTCCAACAAACGTACGAGCAAGTCGCCGACTCACACGCCGCCTCGCCGCTGTCTACCCTGAAGAGCATTCAGGATCACCTTTCGGACCTCCATATGCTTGGGTTTCTCTGTCGCCACGATCAAGGGACTGAGTAGTGGACAGTATTACGAGTACGAACTTGATCTCGACCCGAAAATCGTCTTGGAGGCCCGGACAGAAATGGCCATACATAGCGAGTGAAAGCATACGAAACGGACTCTCACTCTCACCGAACTGCTCCCAAGTGGATGCGAGCCGAAAAGCACACGAAATCGACTCTCTTTCTGGGCGAGTTCATAGGGGCCGGCAGCGTCGAGAGAGTTCTCTCCAAGGGCGCACATGACAGCACGGGGACGCTGGATTGGGGCGTCTCCTGGCCTATCTCGTCGATACGGACGCCATGATACCTGCCCCTAGAATCGGTTCGGCGATCTCACCGACAAAGTTATTTCAGTCTGCGAGGCGAGCGTTCACGGCACAGAGCACACATCGCTCCTCAAGATCTTAGCCGCAATCGCGCACCCATAGCCGCCTAGAAGTAGCTTGCTCACGATCCAATACGGCTCAGTCCGGGCGTCGTGAAGAAGGGATTGCCATCACATTCGGACCGTGGCGACATGGGTCATGCCGATAACCCTGTAGTGAAGAAAATTGGAGACAAAATAACGGCTTATTAGTAGTTGATAAAATAAAGAAGTATAGACATTTGGCAGTTCTATCCGAACATCTGGCGCATCATCGTCTTATTGTGATAATAGTTTGAATATAGACCTAAGAATTGCCGGTATTGGCGAACTCTTGAAACCTGTTATGAGATCAGTCTGTGGCGCGTAACAATAAACCGTATGTTGAGAGCGACAGAGCCGATAACTCCGAATTATTACGGCACGGCAGTGGCCGTGTCGTCAGCCTCTGGATCGAACGGGAGGTTGATGACGAGTTTGTCGAACCAGACGACCGGACGCTTACTTTGACCGTCTTCCTCAAAGAATATAATATGCCTTGTTTTGCCACTGATTGACGGCAGCTTCAGACCCTCTCACAGAAAGATTCCGTCAGACTAACCGGGAAATGGACGCCGTCTGACGATATGGCATCGCCCAGACGGCTCGCACGGATGTGTCGAAATCTTGCCAAACAGCACGTTGACGATCCGGACGTACCCGCCGCGCCGGACGGTGCGGACGGGTACGCCAAGTGGGTACAGATCGCGTTAATTCTGTACCGAGTCGAACTGGTTAAGAGTCTCCGCGAGACGGGAGATTACCTCAACGAGATGCCCGGTGTTCTTGCTGTATTCGATCTCGACGAGGCACCCCACTATAGCTCGCTCTGCCGATGGGAACAAGAGTACCGGATACGTGAACTCCGCCGCCTGCTCCGCGCTTCGCCGGAGCAGGCGGACTGGAGTGGTGAAGCTACAATTGACGCAATCGGCTTCCAACGCGATCAAACCAGCTACCACTACCGCGACCGCGCGAACTACTCGTGGAGCGACCTCCGCGAGGAGTGTCGCTCCAACTCAACGCGACCGTTGATCAAGCACAGGGAGCAGACACTGTTGTAGAAGGCTCACAACGCCCGAATGAACGATGACTACAACCAGCGCTGGATGAGTGAAACCGGCTTCTCGCAGCTGAAGGAAGACGACGGCGAGAAGCTCCGCTCCCGGAGCTGGCACGGCCAGTTCCGGGAGCTGACACGAAAGTGTATCGTCCATAACCTGACGCAGGCGGCGAGTTAGGGCTCGCCGCCTGCTCCCCTTCTCCGGACGTACCCGGGAGAGGCATCGCCGTCGTCGGAAACAATGGAGCAAGATGATATAGTTTTGACCCTTCAGCAGACACCGTGAGTGGCGGCTACTGCATCTTCTGAGTTCAAAAACTCGCCTCTGGCGCTGTGAAACTGTAGAAAATTGACCCTATCCCAACGCTGTCTTGCGTTCAACAAGGCATTCGGCGTGCTACGTTAGGAGAAGACAGTGGTCTTTGAGAAGGTGTTCAACGGATACAAGTCCCAGATATACTCAGAGATAGATAATTGACACACTCCTGACACCCAAATGGCCTCTGCTGCTGCCGATACGCTAATCGCTCTTGCGTAGGAGATTGTGGATACTGTTGAGCAGTAGCTCTGGAGTCGAAGAGGACAAGGGCACCGCGGCAGCGGTGCCCGACACGAATGATTCCGCTAGATGTGTTTGGTTCGGAATCGGTCGCAGCGGACCTGTTGGAGCAGGTTCGCTGGCGTGACGGTGTTACCTGTCCTCGCTGCCGTTCTGACCGGACGGTCAGAAACGGCAGCTACAGAGAGTTTCAACGGTATCTCTGTAAGAATTGCGACCGCACGTTCAACGACAAAACGGGCACGATTTTTGCTCACTCGAAGGTTGCACTCCGGCGGTGGTTGTTCTCGATCTACGCGTTTCTACGCTTTAACAGGCTCTGTTGAATCACTAGACAGCGTCGGGATAGGTCGCTAAATCAAAGGAGTTGAAGCGGGATGATTCGGTTGCCTATGACACAAATCNGGCTCTGTTGAATCACTAGACAGCGTCGGGATAGGTCGCTAAATCAAAGGAGTTGAAGCGGGATGATTCGGTTGCCTATGACACAAATCTCCCGCTTCACTGGTGAGATTGTGCCGATTGCTCAAGTTGTTACCGGTGATGGAGACGAATCCGCCGCCCCGGAAGGTGGCGGCGGATTCGCCGACTATGCCCTTGTTTCCCTCCATTGTCTGCGGATTTACCTTGATGCGTCCTACCGAATGACGATTGACCTGCTCAAAGAGATGCCACAAATAACCGGGGAGGTCGGCCTTGAAGCGGCCGATCTCCCCTCTCCATCCACGTTGTGTAAGGCATTCGACCGGATCGAAATGAGCATCTGTCGAGTGTTGCTGCGCCAGTCGGCGCAGCTACACGACCCATCGAAACACGCTGCAATCGATGCCACGTTCTACGAACGCTCAGCAGCGAGCCGCCACTACTGCCAGCGAATCAGTTACCGCGTGCAGAAGCTGAAAGTCGCGAAACTCGTCGATACAGACTCCCAAGCGATCCTTGACGTACACTGCTCGACGACTCGGGAGGGAAGTGACGCAGACCTCGCTGAGCAGATCGCCCGCCGGAACGCGGGCGATCTGCGGTCTCTGGCGGCCGATAAAGGCTATGACAAGCAAGCGCTCCGCAAAGCACTCCGTGAACTCGGCATCAGACCGCTCATCAAGCACCGCATCTTCGCTCCTTACGACCACGCTCACAACGCCAGGATCGACAAACAACGCTACAATCAGCGCTCTATGACTGAAACCGTCAATTCGGCTGTGAAGCGCTCGCTCGGCTTCGCCGTGCGAGCGCGTTCCTGGTTCCGTGAATTCCGAGAAATTGCTCTGATGTGTGTCGTCTACAACATCAAACGTGCCGTCAAACAGTGAATTCCATCGCCTTATGGCGATTCAACACAGCC
>NZ_AOLW01000034.1 GCF_000336615.1 Haloarcula amylolytica JCM 13557 | reverse complement strand
TCAGTCAAGTGATGCTCAATCTCTTTTCGACGTGAGCGCTCCATTACTCATCTATCAAGCTTAACTAACAAAAGTTTTCGTACTCATTAGCCGCAGGGGTCGTGCCAGTCGCTCCGTATAACGCGCGAAACACCGACGACCCGCTCGATATCGAGTACAGGGTCGAAGACCGCATCACCGAACACAGCGAAGACATACAACTCAAGCAATCGACGTTGGATGAGACGTACAACCGCCGTACCGGAGTTGAACGAACCAACGAATCAGTGAAGGACTGCGGCCTCGGGCGAACGCACGCCCGAGGCCGCGTCCACGCACGAGCGCAGGTGTTCCTCGCTCTTTGCCTCCGGCTCGTTGTCGCTATCACCAACTACGAACGCGGAGACAATCCGGGAAGCACGATCATCACGGTGTGAGAGGAGTTCTATGATACCCTCTCAAGAAGGACAACGTTTACACCCACTTGATTCCTTGCGCAGTAATAGATGTTACCGTCTCTGGAATTAGTACTTGGAATACTCTTTGTCGTCGTTTCCGGACTGATTGTCCTGAGTACCAGTGGATTCTTTGGCTTCGTTTCCCCCACCGGGATCTTCTATGGATTGTTTGTCGTTTTTATATATGTTGGGACTATTCTCATCCACTACGGTGTCACATTATCGTATGCGGTTCCTGTAGAGAGCCATCCCCTCATTCTGGGCGGAGCGATTTTCGCGTTCGCACTCGGGACAGTCATTCCAAATCACCTATTGGAATTTGAACCATTCAAAGAGACCAAGAAATATGCGAGCAAAAAACCGGAGCCCTATATGAACCGCAATGTACATAAAGGGGTTCTGGCGATAGCCGGTGTACTGATACTGTGGATCGCAGTCGTGTATCTACGTTCCGGGTCACCGCTACTGTCTACTATCTCATTCCAAGCTTGGGCTGCCGCTCACTCCTGGCCGATGGTCGGCATAACGCTCTTCTTGCCGTTTGTCACCCTTCTTGCGCTGGTATATGGGTACGCAGAGCAGGAATCGCTCATCTGGCGTGCCGGAATTGTCGCCCTCGGAGCTACCTTGGCGTTTATGATACTGACATCTCGCCGATATCCAGTACTTGACTTTGGAATCTGGACTATTTGTCTGATCTCCTATTTGCAATTCAGGAAATACTCCGAGATGACGCGCATATTGTTAGTGAGTGCACTGGTTGTCATTCCGTTCTTTCTTGGAATATCGCTTATTCGGAATCCACGACCCGGTGCGTTCGAAAGTATGCTCATTGCGAGCGCGAAACACCTTCGAAATCGTATTTTCTTGTCGCAGGCAACGGGTGTGAATTACATTTTTACTGCATTCCCGAGAACCTACAGCTACTTCGGTGTAGAATTCGTTCTGGATCGATTTGTTTCAGTCTTGCCCGGATACGGACACAACCAATCATTCGGCGGGAAATTGTATGATACGGTGTTTGCTGGGGATGGCGGATTTCTCCCGCCTACAATTATCGGCAAACTGTATCTCTCCTTCGGTGGCCTCAGTCTAGTTGGCCTCTTCATTTGGGGTGTTCTATTACAAACCGTGTTTATTGCGTTCGTTCGAATCCAGAAGGCACCACTGACCGTGGTGTTGTTTGCAGTGTCTTCGGGACTGTTAGGCCGGAGTTTGATTCAGGGCTTCCTCGCACCTATCAACAGGATTAAATACCTACTCATCCTTCTCCTCCCGTTGGTACTGCTAGCCCTCAAACTGCCTGAAGTAAGAGTGGTTATGCGAAGAGAACAGTGACCGTTATCATAGTTCTCAGCCATTATGCCTGACAAACTTGACGCCACGGTTGGATCTATCAGGGCCCCGCTGCGCGATATTCTGACGGGGGCTGTAGTCTCTTTCCTTGGAATTATCATAATGCGGCTTGCTGGGCTCAGTGAGAAAGTCCTGATTGCTCGATTCTTCGATCCAAGTCGATATGGGCAGGTTATCTTAGCGATTTCGTTGCTGAGTATGGTTACGGTCGTCGGATCGTTAGGGCTCCGAACCGGTGTGGTTCGATACCTTTCACGACACGATAATAACAGCGATCAGCTCAGGGTCGTTACCGCGTCAGTCCGTCTGACTGGCGTCGCCAGTGCCGTGTTTGCCGTACTCTTGTTTTTGTTTTCCGATGTTCTGGCCATGCGTATTTTTAACGACCCCCAGATGGCACCCCTTCTGAAGATAGTTGCCGTCGGCGTACCGTTAGCTGTTCTCGGTCAGCTTGGTGCCTCGATTGCCCGGGGTATGAAAGACGCGAGGTCGAAAAACCTCATCGAGAACATTTCGTTTCCGGTCTCACGGGTCCTGTTTATTGGTGGTGCAATCGTTCTTGGGTTCGGAACGATTGGTATCGGGTGGGCATATGTTGGCGGGTATGCATTTATGACCCTCCTCGGTGCGTCCTACGTATATCTTGTCTTCGGGATTCCCAACGCGCCCGATGTTGAGTACAGGAACCTGTTGCGGTTTTCGGTTCCGCTGCTTTTCGCCAATAGTATGTCATTCATTAACAGTTCGTTGGACACGATTCTGATTGGCGCGTTCCTTACCTCTGATCAAGTGGGTATCTACGGTGCGGCATATCCATTAGGCAGGCTCGTATTTATTGCGCCAACTATTATGGGCGTGATTTTCACACCAGTTATATCGGACCTGCAAGCGAGCGATAAAGTGCAGGAGATACCCAAGATATACGCGATCGTCGCCAGATGGATCGTCATCCTGACATTACCCGGATTGATTCTGCTGGTAATCGAACCCGAAATCTTTCTGCGTTTTATATTTGGAACCGAATACAGCACTGGCTCAACAGCATTAGTGATACTGGCGCTCGGGTTCTTTTTCCACGTCGGCCTCGGAATTAATGGCGGGACCCTGAAGATGCTCGGCCAATCCGATTTCTTCCTACTCAGTACGGTGGTGAACGCCGTGATTAATGTCGGCCTCAATATCTGGCTCATCCCCCGAATAGGGATCGTGGGGGCAGCAGTTGCGACAGCGGTGTCGTACGCCATCGGAAATTCGTTAGTCTCAATTCAGTTGTACAGGGACTATCGAATCACCCCACTTACGATAGATAATTTGCTAACATATTTCATATACTTACCTATTATTGGTATATCATATACTGCCCTTAGTTCAGTGTTCGGCGGGTTCGGACTGATTCTCTCGGTCTATCTCCTTGCCCTGCTTGTGTTCTTAATAGCGTATTTCGTCTCGGGCATCCCCTCAGTGGAGGAGCGGCAGATTATCGACGAATACCGAAGCCAGTTGTTTGATGATTATTAGCGAACGCTCATCCGTAGCACATTGTTGATTTACAGCGTCGCTCGAACAGCGTGTTTGAGAGCGTCTCGGCCGGGTTTCCGAAACAACTCCCGGCGTAGTTGAAACGCCCTGAGATACTGTGTCAACTTGTCTTTGGAGATACCTCGGTGGGGCGAGAGCCACCGTCGCACCTGCGACGCGTGGCTCTCGCACGTGTTGACGTGCACCTCGTCGTCGGCGTATTCACCGTCGCCATGGACGACGTATTCGCGGTCGAATGCGTCGCCCTCTTCAAGCGGTTCGTATGCTCGAAAGCCGTCGGTATAGACAGTGAGCGACTCCTGCTGGCGCTCGGCCAGCAGGAGTCGAATTGTCGACTCGTCTGCGGCTTTCGACGGGATCACGTACCGCTGTCCGGTCCCACGGTCAGCGATGATGAAAATTGGTGGCTTGTCGCCGCCATACGAACCTCGTCCACGCGTGGACAGGCCACGCGAGCGCGACTCCCGGTCGCGCTCGCGGCCTTTCTTCCCGGCAGAGACGTACACTTCGTCGATTTCGACNCGCGTGGACAGGCCACGCGAGCGCGACTCCCGGTCGCGCTCGCGGCCTTTCTTCCCGGCAGAGACGTACACTTCGTCGATTTCGACCGGTCCGACGAGATCGAGGGAAGGCGCATCGAGCGCTCTGGCGAAGCGCTCGATGCGCCGGTGGATCGTCTTGTGTGTCACCCCGATTTCGCACTGTAGTTGCCGTAGACTCGTGTTAAAGGGCTGTGTTGAATCGCCATAAGGCGATGGAATTCACTGTTTGACGGCACGTTTGATGTTGTAGACGACACACATCAGAGCAATTTCTCGGAA
>NZ_AOLW01000033.1 GCF_000336615.1 Haloarcula amylolytica JCM 13557 | reverse complement strand
ATTTGTGTCATAGGCAACCGAATCATCCCGCTTCAACTCCTTTGATTTAGCGACCTATCCCGACGCTGTCTAGTGATTCAACAGAGCCCCACCATTCTATACTCCCCGTATCTTTGGCTCAGAAGACAGTTCGATGGGACATCGGAACAGTGTCGTCACCGGTTCCCTCTATTCATACTTTCGTTGTATGGCAAAATACCGAGTTCTCTGCCAGGACCCCCACATATAGACCGCAACCTTGATTTGAGTGACTCGGCATCAGAATTAGTTTCTAGTAAAGAAGGCGGGCTGATTCAATCTGCGATACAATATATCATAAATAAACTTCAGTCTGCTTGGCGGTTTTATAATCGATTATCTCCAGAGATCGCATTTAGAAGCGACAACGAACGGGATTTGAAGGCCGCCATACGGACGTATCGGAATTATCAATCGATTTTAGATGGAACGCCCCAAACAGATGCACAACTTAATTTCAGCCTGCGTGAAAAAGCCGCACGGCGAAAGTTGGCATGGTCATCCGGAAACCTGTGGCAATGGTTTAAATTATCGTTGGCTCGTTGGACTACGTACCACGGGGAAAGCCCTTGGAGGCTTGGGTTTGTATCAAGTGCGATTATTAGCGTTTTCTCTCTGTTATATCCTTACTACGGCCTGATTGAAAGAACAGAAAATGGGGAAACACACCGTATCGCATATGATACCTCAACAAGTATCTGGTCGACTTTGGAAAAGAGTCTACATTTTAGTCTAACATCATTCATATACCCGGGGTATGGTGAGATTCAACCCATCGGTGTCGCAGAATATTTGGCGATTACAGAAACCCTGCTTGGAGCTATTGTTGTTGCTCTACTCGTGTTCGTCTTGGGCCGAAGAGCTGCTCATTAGTCTCAGTACTTCACAAAGCCGGTTAGTTGAGAGGTCTGCTTGCTGAAGGTGTGTCCAATACCAAGCAAGCAGACGGTGAAATCCACG
>NZ_AOLW01000032.1 GCF_000336615.1 Haloarcula amylolytica JCM 13557 | reverse complement strand
CGAAGATCGACCGCTACAGACGGCTCATCGAGACAGAAGAAGTGACTCAGATCGGATTAGTGGGTGACGCTTTGTGAGGTACTGATACTTTCCGACAGGGTGTTCGTACGGTGCAAGCGGGTTCATGAGGACAGCACTCCTCTCGAAGTGGGTAGCGCAGTACGGCAGAGGAGATGCCGTGGCGTGAGAGAAGTCTGTCGGGGTACTGTCGCGGTAGGTCCTCGTCGAGCTTCGTGGTGTCGGTGAGTGTTCATTGGTGTTCTTACAGCTGTGGTTACTCAGTGAGTCGGTCGGTAAGCGTGGTGGCGACGGCCGCGGCGTTCCGGACGGTTGCGTTGATTACTGGCTTGGTGGCTGTACCTTGGTACTGCATTTGGAAGGAGAACTGTGGGTTTCGGGAGTCGGTGGAGATGGTGGCGTAGAAACTATCGGCATCAGCTAAGTTGTCGGTCATCGTGTTTGTGACGGTGTCGACGTTCCCGTACTCGCTGTGTTTTCCGCTGTCTTGGTGTGAGGGGCCGTAGCTGGCGGAGAGGCGCGTTGTTTCGTTGCCGGTGAGTAGGTCGGGATGGTCGGTTTCGAGGATGTGAATGTCTGGTTCTTGCAGGTAGTATCGGTGGTCTTTGGTTGGGGAGAAGTTGTTTCGGACTGAGTCTGCGAGTTGTGTTTCGCCCGAGTCATCGTCGGAGCCGAATCCGAAGGCGTTCTTGAGGCCGTTCGAAGCTTGCCGCCACTCGTTGAGGTCCTCGGGAACGCGGTACAGGTAGAAGACGTTGCTGTCGCGGACGTTTGTACGGAGCCAGTTGTCGAGTTTCGATGCTGGTTGGTTGAGGGTGTTGGCGAGGTCGCTGCGTTGTTGCGGTGTGCCTTCGAGGGCGTGTTTGACGCGGCCAACGCTGCTGCGGGTGAGTAGCGTGTCGGTGTTGATGTTGGTGATGTCGAGGCCGGCGCGGTGGGCTTCGTCGATGCCGCGTCGTAGGGCTTCGTAGTCCGGGCTGTCCGGCGTGGCGAGGTAGATGGCGTTGCGTGGGGCGTCAGTGCCGTCGGGGCGCATGATGCGGCCGAGGCGTTGGATGAAGCGGACGGAGCTGACGACGTTGCTCCAGACGATGAGGAGGTCGGCGGCGGGCAGGTCGATGCCTTCTTCGCCGGCGGCGGTAGAGATGATGAGGTCCGTCTCCTCAGCCTGTGCGGTTTCGACGGCGGCTTGTTGCGCGTCGCTGCTTGTGTGCACGCGGCCAAGCAGCGTCGTGGTCGTGTACTCGCTTAATTCGGCGTCGAGTTGTTTGGCGATGGTGACGCGGTCGACGAACAGCACGGCTTTCTCGAAGTCGTGCTCGTCCAGTGCGGCGCGGCACGCGTCGAGTTTGTGGACCGCCGGGCAGGTATCGAGCACGGGGAGTGTGTCGTCGCGGAGGATGTCGCTCATTACAGTGTTTCGCCGCAGGGTTTCTTCGAGGGCGAGTGCGCCGTCGCGGCACAGCATGCGGATGCCGAGCGTCGGGAGGCCAGCGAGTCTGGTTCCGGCGAACTCACGCCGCGCATCTTCGAGGATGTCGACGACGTCCGTGTAGGCGTCCGGGTACGGCGTGTCGTAGATTTCCCCGATCCACTCCGGAACGTGTTCGTCGGGCAGGTCGGTCCAAGACCGTCTGTGGATTGGGCCGATGGCGGTCGTTATATCTCGTTCTTTGCTGGCGGGGATGGTGGCGCTGAGTCCGAGTTTGTACCGGTACTCGACGTGGTCGAGGAGTTGTGCGAAGGCGTGTTGCCCGGTGGTGTGGTGGCACTCGTCGATGATGACCGCGTCAAAATCGAGGTTCGCAGCGTCGTTCACCGCTGTTTGCGGTGTCGTGACGACGATGTCACCGTTGTGCCACTGCCGAGACCGGGTGCTCGGGGGAACGGTCCCGTCGAGTTTCGTGGTCGGGATGGTCGTGTACTCGTCGTAGTACGCGTGGGTTTGTTCGACAAGGAACCGGGATGGTTCCAGGATGAGAATCCGGTCGATAGCACTCTCGTGCAGCCGGGTGCGGGCCCACATGCAGCCGACGAGAGTTTTCCCGGTCCCGGTCGGGAGACACACGACGGCCTCGTCTCGACGCGTCGCAAACTCGTGCGCTTCGTCCTGGTACGGGCGCGGCGTAATCCCGGTTAGTGCTGCGGTCATGGGTCACGCTCCGTCTCGTCGGTGTCCGTCACGGCTCGCACGCCAGTAATGACGGTTTGCGGGGCGCGTTCGAGCGCGGCGACTTGCGCTCGATGTGCGTTGTGCTCGTCCGCGTCCACGTCGAAGTTGAAGTTGAGGTCCTCGGCGATGTCGGCGAGGATGTCGAGGTCCGCGTCGGGGTCCCCGATGAAATGTTCGAACAGTGGGAATGCGCGATCGGTGACGCCGTGCCCGGCGACATCGGCGGCGAATTGTTCGAGCGTCGGGAGCGGACCGCGGCGGAGTTCCACGGTCACATCGATTTCTTCGCCGTCGCTGAGCCCGGCGTGTTGCACGGCGTCGTGAAGCCGGGTTTCGAGCAGGTCGTCGCTACGCAGCATTCCGAGAGTCAAAAGCGCTAGGCAGTCCTGTGTTGCGGCTCTGACGGCTGACTGCTCGGCGTCGTCGGCAGGGTTGAACACGGCGTCGATGTCTGCTGTAGGGAGCGTGGGGTACAGGACGGTGCAGTCGTGCAGGGTTTTCGTCAAGCGGGTCCGGATCCGGTCTTGCACGTCCGGGTGGTCACTAAGGTCGGTGTCCGGGTCGGCGAGGAGGTCGGCTTCCGTATCGGTCAGTAGCCCGGCGGGATGGGTCGGTGTGTCTGTCACTGCGTGCCTCCTCGGGTTTCGTACCGGTCTCGTTGCAGGGCTGCGTACTCGTTGACGAGCGCGTCGACAGGTGGGTCCTGCTTGTGCGGGCCGAACGCGAGGGTAGCGACCGCGGCAGTGTCGAAGAACTGGTACCGCATGCGTTCGGAGAACACGAGTTCCCCGCCGTCTGTGCGGTCGGAAAACATCGGTGCGCGGTGCATATCGACGCCCCATTCTGTTGTCTGGTCGGTGCGGACGTGGGTTTGCTCGAAGTCGATTAGTGAACTGGTTTCAGCGTCGTACTCTGCGACGTACTCGTCGTATGCTTGCTCGGCGGCGGCTTCGATGGGCGCTCTCGGAAGCGACTCGTCAGCGACAACGGCCATGGACGATAGCACCCATTCCGGGTCGGTTTGCGTGGCGCCGTTCCAGTACCCTGCCACGGCGATGTCGCTGCTTGTGAGTCCCGGGGCGGCGGCGTGAAGCGCGTCAGTGAACCGGTTCGATTCGACCGATGGAAGCGGATCGAAGTCGTTCGGGGCTGCTGATTCGGGAATCACTAGGTCCGGTGCGGTGAGAGTCGTCTCGGCAGCGGAACTAGTTGCGGTGACGCCGGTAAGGCTCACCGCACCGACACTGTGCAGGAACGCTCGACGCGAGTTTTCTCGTGTCATTGTGTCTGTGGCGTGGGAGCGACGGGATAGTGCAGTGACTGGCAACGAGGGTTCAGCGTGTTACAGGTGAGGAGAGCGGGCTTAGTGGTCATGTGAGTCACACACGTCCGTAGACGTGTTCTTCGATGATTTCCCTGTACAGCACACGTCGAGGTGACGAAGCGTCCGGCGATCATTGACCAACGGCAGTCCGTGACTCTCAGTCATGACTCGCCCTCCCTACCAAGCGGTTGCCGCGTCCCGACACCGTCAGTTTCGCATCGTTCAGTGAAGACACGAGAAAACAGAGTCGAGAAGTGATATAAAAAGCATAGTGCCAACCCGTATCTAATTTCCGTAACGATATATGTACTATTGTTTATACGCCCTGACTGAGCAGAGAAGATATGGCGGATTCTGAGCGCAAAGCGTACGACGTTGACCGGCCGCGGGGCATTCTTAGTACGGAGGATCGGAAATTCCTGTTAGGGCAGACAGAGTATACGAGTTCGTCCGGTGCGCGTCGTCGACGACAGAAGATTCGAGAGCGAGTGACGAACGCTATGCTGGATTTTCGGATCCTCCAAGAGTTAGAAGCGCGGGACCGGAACCAGATTTTCGAAGGCGAAGAACGCCGGGATCTGCTCGCAGGCGGGTTCTCCAGCGGGTACTTTTTCCTGTACGATGCACTGGCACGGTCACGGAAAGACACCGAGCATATCGATCTGAACTTAACAGCATACCTGTCACAGGCCATCGAACACGTCGAGAAAACTCGTGGGCATCGAGCAACGCTATCCATGGAAATTCACCGCGAAGAACTCAGCGACCCTGAAGAAATCTTTGAGCGAGTCAAAGAGCACGGATTCCAGAGTCTGAACGCAGCAGAGTTAGATACGGTGTGGTTCAGCGACGAGGTCGATGCCGCTGCATTTGCAAGTTTCCTGAATCAGGTCTTTGAAGACGATGCTGAAAAGATCCGCGCGATCGACATTGAAAAAGAACGAGACTGGTACAACAAACTCAACGACGAAGCGTAACGAATCGCAACACTAGGAAGTACTTCTGGTCTCGATATGCCTCTTCGGAGTCGGCTGAGACTCGCAGTACCGAGAGGTAGTCGGCCGGGTCCCGTCCTTTGACGAAACCCGCTTCGGCATCGTCGATTATGATCTCTTCGTCAGGGTTGTCGGGCGTGTTTACATTGGGTCGTTGGATATAGTAGGTCACTTCGTTCGGCGGTATTCCACCCAAAGCGGTGTGGTTAATGTGTCATCGCTGCTGCCTCCTCGAAACAGTCGTTCTCGATGAGCCAGCTGCGAAGGTTGGCGTACACGTCGCTGCAGTCGTCGCGGGTTGGTTCGGGTGTAGTGAGTGTGTCCCAATTACCGATGAGTACGAGGCGTTGTTTGGCGCGTGAGAGGGCGACGTTGAGTCGGCGTGGGCCGATGTCCTGTACGATCTCGTGGATGCTGGTATGAACCTGTCCCCGAAAGTATACTCGCAGGTACAGCAGAAACTTGAGCAACTTGGAGAGTAAGACCCGGGAAACCCCGTCACTTCTCACTTTCGTCGTCGGAGTAACCGTGTCTACTAACCCCTCGAAGCTCTGTGAGACCAACACATCACCGTGTGACTGCATGAGTTGTCTGCAGCGGATTAATCGCAGATGCAGACGCCGCCTTCGCGGATCTGGTTCGTGACGTGCGTGTGGAGCGAGTGAGAAAGGTCACGCATTGTAGTCGCTTGTTCCGCAGTGGGGCGGCGACCACCGTAGTAACTGTCCGTTCGATTGGTGTCGTACAAGTGTTGCAGGTCGTCTATGGTTTCGCGGGTGAGGAGCCCGAGTGTTGCAGCGCGGTCATAACAGTGCGTGTGGTCGTGGAAGTCCCGGAGTTCATCACCTCCTTCGGCTAATGCGTACGCCTCAACGGAGCGTTCCGTAGCCCCGAAACATAACTCGATGCTCGCCGTGTAGTACCCATTCCCGGCGAGGTCATCAATTGCTGCGAGGAGGCGGCAAGCCTTCGTGAGTTGGGTTTTCCAGTCAGCGTCAGTGTCGATTGCAGTTTCGCGGTTCGGGACGCCGTGACCTGTCTCGTTGAACGCGTCAATAGCTGCGTCGAGCGCGTCCGTGACAGCTGTCGGGTCAGAGTTACTCATCGAGATCTCCGTGGAAAATCATTTGCTGGACAGTATCGAACTTCTCCGTCTCATAGAGGACGAGCCCATCACTGAGCGTGTCCCTGATTTCTTCGGCGTAGTTCGGTATCGCAGGGAGTGCTTCGACGTCGATTTCGTAGGCGTACCGGCCGGTGTCGAATTCCCGGTCTTCCAGGTCTTGCCGGATACGGTTCGCTGTGCGTTGCTTCGTCATCCGGTCGTTCTCGACGAGTACCCACAGGTCGATGTCACTCCGCCGGTCAGCTTCGCCGCGGGCGACACTGCCGTACAGCACGACACCGAGGACGCCGTCGAGTTCGTCGAGGAGATCGTCGACGGCGATTCGAACTGGCTCGTAGAACTCTGCTTGCGGGATGTCGAGAAACGGGTCATCCGGCCGGGACAACCGACCCGTGTTGATGTGCACGAGACGCGTGGTGCCGTCTCGTTGTTCGACGACGAGATCATTTGCCGCTAAGACATCGACGGCCTTCGAAATCGTGGGTTGAGAGTAGCCCACAGCGTCAGCGAGTTCAGTAATGGAGAACGCGTCAGAATGCTGCCGAGATAAAAATGATAGGAGGTCGTGTACTGCTTGACTTCGGAATAAATCGGGGTTCTGAGCCGGGACATCCAGAAGAACAGTCGACCCGCGCTCGGACTTAGTATTCGAGTTCCTCGACATAGTGAAGACTTCGACGCCCTATTGACTTAAAGTTTATATTAGAATAGCTAACTCACTCATATACTAGATCGACCTCTTTGCGTGCGCTTAGTGGAGTGCGACGCTGAGTTCATGTGCGGATGCCTTCCCTCAGTACTTTCGAAGAACTGGTACGGGAAGTCCCGCAGTCGGTTCCCGGGTTCGAACTCGCGGACGCGAACAACGCCGGCGTCTTCGAGTGTGTTGAGGTGCCGGCGGATCGCGTCGCTACTGAGCAGCAGGTTCATGTAGTCGAGTTCCTCAACGCTTGGCGCGCCTTGCGGATGCCCGGCGATGTCGGAGATGATGTCCGCGCGCTTCTTATCGGTCGCGCGTTGTAACGCGCGCCACGTGTCGAACTTCTCTGTCTCGTAGAGGACGAGCCTGTCACTGAGAGTGGTCCTGATTTCTTCGGGTTGTTCGGTGTGGCGGGGAGTGCTTTGACGTCGATTTCGTAGGCGTATCGCCCGGTGTCGAATTCTCGGTCTTCCAGGTCTTGCCGGACGCGATTCGCTGTGCGTTGCTTGGCCATCTGGTCGTCCTCGACGAGTACCTACAGGTCGATGTCACTCCGCCGGTCAGTTTCGCCGCGAGCGACACTGTCAGTCAGCGATCCGCTACTTCAACGTAACCACGCGTGGCAATATGTAGCGAGGCTCTCTGTAGCACTGTCCGACTACACGAACGGACCGGCTACGCAGTAACAATGAAAGATCCGGAACCTCCGTGCAGCTCCCGGTTCAGTGATTAGGAGGGTGTCGACAGGTGAGTCGTGTCAACTAATCCAACTGCACAGGATTTACGGCAGGTTACGCGCCTCAGACGCGCTGTACTGGCTGTCTGGCTGGATAACTATGTTTGACTTGGTTACGATACATCAGCAGTACGGGGAGTACCTGCTCGGTTGCTAGTGGAGCGGATGCGTGTCTGACACGCTCCCATGACTGAAATCCCGGACCTACCCTTGAAACTCTCTAAATCAAGTATTGGCACCGCCAGGTTACCAGTGTTTATCTCCGTCATCCCATCTCAAGAATCGGATCGTTAAATCGGTCGTAAAGGGACTCTCAAGTCATATAGAACCAGTTCTACTATTTTGACATGCAATATGCAATAGTGTGTGGATGAGTCACATGCGGCGGGCCCCTTTTGCGAATCTACTTTATGACTATCCCTCGAAGGTTAGTATGGTCAACCAAGATCCGGATGAGGAGCAACGAACGTTCTGCGACTACGAACAAAATCAGTCTGACGCGAGTATAGACTGCCCTGTTTGTGGGCTTGAACGAGAAAGCGAAAGCGCTGCAAAGCAGTGCTGCCCGTCCGACCAGTTAGACCGGAACCACGCGGGTGTTATCACATCTTCTGAGGATCCCCACGTTGGATTCGCCGTGCCACCACACGTATCAGACGAGTGGACAGAACTGATTCGCCGTACCCGGGACGCTATCGCGGCCGTTGAGACGGATAACCCGTTACCGGTGGCTATCGATGTGCTGCAAGACTACTTAGCAACAGGGACGGGAGAAACCGAACTGAAGCAAATATTTGCTTATCTCGTGTTCCTGCAAGAGATACAGGTTCTGCCTGGCTACCCGGTCAAAGCGAGAGCAGGAGACTCAGATCTCCCGACGATTCGAGAGTACTGTAACGAACGGGATGAACTCAGCGGCCACATTAGCAAGTCAAGCGCACGCGGATCAGGGGTAGTTACGCAAGACCCGCTGGCTCGATTCACGCCACTAACTACACACAGAACGTTCAGTCCCGGGGTGAAAACCAGTTCGCCCGTGTACGAGTGGGAGACAACCGTTCAACTCGTGAACAGCCTCGGTGAGTTCCAGACAAATCTCATCGTAAATCAAGGTACGGCGCACAATGCCATGACGATTGAAGCCCGGAATCAACTGATCCGTCACCCTCATATCGATATGGTCACGGCACCATATCGAATCGGGACCGGCACATTCAAGCTGGAGGCAACAACGGAAGTCCACTCACTAACTCAGCTTTGCACGTTGAAGTGGTAGCGTGACGTAGGCGTTGACAAAGAAGGATGATGCCGATCACGGACTTCCTTTCGTGTACGCG
>NZ_AOLW01000031.1 GCF_000336615.1 Haloarcula amylolytica JCM 13557 | reverse complement strand
CGATGACCGAGGCGTTGATGACCTCATGGAAGAGATCGATCATCTCTTTGTTCACTCAACTGCTGAAGCTAACGTGCAAAGCTGAGTCACTAACTGAGAATCACGAAGCCGACCCGCCGATTCAACCCGCGTACACCTTTGATTTTGCCGGGTTTTCAGACGACTCCTCTCCAAAGCTGGAAGTCCTCGGAATGGTGGTTGATAGCTATGACATACAAGACTTTGTGAGATTAGGGGTGGGCGCAAAGACCGATGCAACGCGCTTGGTTGTTGTCCCGACTCGAACCGTATTGCAAGAATTCATCGCCGATTTCCTCAGAGATTACTCCGTCGACGACGCACCAGCCCCGGACGAAGCCGTTGATCATTATAACAAACAACCGAGTCTCGATGCCGCTATCAAGACAATAACAGACGACTTTGGATTCGGTTCACCAATTGCGTTCACAACATTCCAGAAACTCTTAGACAAGTCCCGTACCCCGACAGACGCCCTTGGTGATACGCTCTCCGCGGGAGAGGATTAATGACTCTGCGAGCGAACGAGCGAGACGCCGCCAGGGTCGCGTGCCTCCCGTTAGATTGCCCCGAGGATGTATTATCGACACTCTTCGGGAACGAACCAGCAGGGATTCTCAATGACGCTGATGGCTTCGAAACGTACGTTGAACACGCTGTCGAGCAACACGATATCACGCCAACACCGGGCTACGGTGCCACGGACATCCACGAGTTAATCACGTTCGCAGCTGGTTGCGCGCTTCGCATTCGATACGCTGACCCGCTGACCGGAACGAAATACGAAGCCCGGGAGCCAGACGGGAGCGCCGAACAACGCATGCTACAGCGCCCGTTCGAACAACACCCGGGACTGAATTGGTACGACCGAAACGCACGGCGATTCTACATTGCCTCGGTCACGTCCTTCTACGAAGCGATGGGCCCCGCGATGCAATCCGAGATTGCAGCTGTGCTTTTAGCCCCACCACCTGCCGATACCGCTACGCCGGAGGCCTGCCGAGCGTACGATGGGACTGCCGCCGAAACCGTCCACGAACAGTACACTAATCGCGTGAGCGTCACCGACGACGGCGATGTTCGCATCCCGACAGGCCACGTTACGCGAGCGTGTCAACTCCTCCCGAAACACGC
Source organism: Haloarcula amylolytica JCM 13557 (assembly GCF_000336615.1). Taxonomy (GTDB): domain Archaea; phylum Halobacteriota; class Halobacteria; order Halobacteriales; family Haloarculaceae; genus Haloarcula; species Haloarcula amylolytica. The sequence continues at coordinate 6,185 of NZ_AOLW01000031.1, read as the reverse complement.
TAATCCCATCGCCGACGCACTCGGCGATGAACTCCCGTACCTGCAGTACGAACATAACGAGCTCGTTATCCCGCAACACCACGTCCGATTAAAACTCGCCGAGTACCTGTGGCACGGCTGGAACCGCATCGTCAACATTGCAGACAACAAGCTCTCACGACCCGAGATCGGACGCCTCATCGATGCCACGCCGGGCGTCACAGAACTCCTCCGTGGACGATTTAAACGCAACAACCCCGTTCTCACTCCGTACTACGGGACAACCGGCACGGAAAACCCGAAGCGCGACTGGAACCTTCGCGGCGACGACGCGCTCAACAACAAACCGCTGCGCATCAACGATAAACGCTTACTCACCGTCGTCGACTGCATCCGAGCCACCCCTGACTTACGCTTCGACGACCCGATTCCAATCGACAAGCTGTGGCACGCACTCCGCTCGTTCTTCCCCGCCCCACACCGCCCCGGAAACGACATCGCCAGTAAACCCGCGCTCCGAAATGCACTCCGTGACGCCGCCCACACGAACATAACCCTCACAGGCCACTCCGACACCGACGAGTCCGCCTGCACTATCCCGTCGCCCGGTTTCGATCCGTACTACCCGACCTGCCGACAGAACCCGTGGGACACGTACCGCTACACCACTGCGAAACACAGTCACGACACACCACCTACCGAGCAACACCGCAACCAACGATTCACGCGCACGCGAACCAGACCAGTTCTCCCACAAAAACACGCACCAACACAACTCACAGCACACGAGACAATACGGCAACGGACACAGCAAACCGCCGTCACGACACCACGAACCGTTTCCACATGCGCCGTCGAACCACGCGTAGACCCGGCGCGAGTACCACAACTCACCCGTGACGAAATCATCTTCCTCACCAAAATTAGTCTCGCCATGGAACGCCGACTCACCGACGCGACACTCACGCAAAGCATGCGGCTACTCCGCCGTGACACCGATGGCACGCAACTCAACGTCGACGAAGCGAAACTCATCGACACCGACTGGCTCGAATCCCACGACGAAACCAACAGCGTCCTCTACAACGTCCCCGCAGACAAACGCCGGCGACTCGGCATCGAAAACATCGCCCACGACGGGTACGGCGAAAAAACGCCGGCTGAAAAAGCACTACATCGGAAAGGCGTCGACCATGTCGCCGCCGCACTCGCTGCGAAAGACGACGTCACGCGCGTCATCAGGTACTGCGACACGTGGCGACTCCGCAACACCGCCTGCGAGCAGGCTCTCCAAGCCAACGACCTCCTCAACACCCGCATCGATGTCATCGCGTTCAATAAGAACACGCCACGGTACGCCGCCGGCATCGAAACCGAATCCAACAAGCCCGAAAAACCCCGCCGCACCCTTAAGAAACTCACCGCCCTCACCGACACCCTCGAAACGAGGTTCGTCGCCCCGAACAACACCCACCTGTGGACACTCATGCGGCAACTCCACCATCCAAAACACCTCAACTTCCCTAGCTTCCCAAACTCCGACGCTGACAACTACAGCCCCGCCAACTGGAGAGACTTCCTCACTGACAAAGGCATTCTCAACAGCAACTTCGACGAACTCCACACATACCGAACCCTCAATAACCACAAACTCAATCCCGACACCAACGATCGACTAAGCAAAATCATTGGCCACGCCTAACCCGACACCCACTGCTTCACCACCCACTATCGCCCACTGAGTTACACCAATCAAAATACAAACACACAACCACCAACGAACAGCCGAAAAAGTGGGTGACTACATCAGTCCCCGGGTGTACATGTATGTGGATTTGGTGACCGTATTTTGAGTTCGGATGACAGCACAGCAGGAATTTTTGGCGCATTTGGTTTGCTTAGCTTCTGTTTGAACATGCGAAGATTGATTCGTTAATAGCCTGGTTTTCTACTATCTCAGAATAACGAGTTAAAAACAGCTAAATTGTATGAAAAATGCTTCTTAGAGAGTCACCAGCATAATCCAGAAGAATCTTGATCTTCTAAGAAATAGAACCGTGCCAAAACCGTTGGAAATGTCCCAAAAACCCGTCTGAAGCGCTAATATCGATATGACGTGATTCTCGGCACCTCACAAACCGTTTGTAGGAATACCGATTCTGATGAACGGGCGTAACGACGAAACAGTCGCCGGCCAGGATGGTGATATTGATACGAGATGTCCATCATCTCGACGGACTCACTATCCTGGCCGGGGTATTAGTCCGGCGCTTGAACTGTTAGCTATATCGGCTCGTTTTCCTGATTGCAGTGCTGCCAACAGCGTAGGATAGAAGGAAACAAAAAGGAAGTGCGGTAGTCAAGTTCAAGCCCTGTTCAGGGCTTACCCTTTTAAGAACCTGGATCTTTTGCCGGTGTGACTCAAAATGCAAACCGATTTAGATCCGATCGCGCCACAGAAAGCAATCGAAATGTACCTGGATGAGCGCAAGGAAGACGCTACGTACTCCACGTGGGATACAATCGACCGGGGGTTGCGTCCGTTCTCTGATTGGAGTGAGGAAGTCTCGCTTGAGAATATGAACGAGTTGACTGGTCGCAAGCTCCGACAGTTCAAGAGCTGGTGTAGGGAAACGACGGGTAATGGCATAGTGAGTCTGAACGGCATATTCGGCGTACTGCGTCGGTTCCTCGTCTACTGTACGAAGATAGAGGCCGTGCCCGTTGGCCTACCGCCCAAAACTCCTGTGCCGAATGTTCCTGATGATAAAGACATCTCTTATGCGAAGCCGAGCGATGAATTAGTCAACGCCGTTTCGGAGTATCTGGAGGTGAACGAGCCGAGTTCCCGTCGGCGCGTCGAGTTTGAAATAATTAAAGAAATCGCGTCCCGTGTCGGCGCTGTCAGGGCAATTGACCTGAAAGACCTGAAACTGGACGAACGCGTTATCAAGTTCCGACACCGCCCGGCAGACTCATTCGATATCAAGGGCACCCCGTTGAAGAACGGGTCTGACGGTGAGCGCAACGTCAATATTTCGGACGAATTGGCAGAGCTCATTCGGTCGTATCTAAACAGCCCTGATCGTCATGACGTCACGGATAAATTCGGACGGGAACCGTTGCTGACCACACCGTCCGGACGGCCGACCGTGGACACAATCCGCAGGGACCTGTACAAATTAACTCGGCCGTGTGAACACTCGAACGAATGCCCGCACGATCGAGAGATTGAGTCCTGTGAGGCGTATCACAATCATCACGCGTCGGAGTGCCCGTCGAGTCACAGCCCGCATCCGCTCCGACGGTGGTCCATCGAGTATCAGATTGACCGAGGGGTGGCCAAAGAACTCCTCTGTGATCGGGTGGACGTATCGGTTCCCGTGCTGAACAAGCACTACGACACGAGATCGAAAGAGCGTCAGCAGAAGCACCGTCTCAAGACGTACGCGAAGTTGTTCGAGGGTTACGGCAGGGATGCGGAGACACTCACCACCGAGGAACTCGTCGACGTCATCTCCGACGACAACGGGATGATTGACCCGCAGGCCGTTATGCAGTTAGCGCAGAGCGACTCCGCCGACGACAACACCGATGAGAATCCCGGAGAGCGAGAGAACGGAGACGACCCGGAGCGCAACAAGAATCAAACTTCCCTGGAGTCTTTCGGCGTCGGACCGAACGCATTCGCCCACCCTGCTGCGGTTCCAGTTGTCAGCGCTGTCTCCCTCGGAGCGTGGATTCCAAACCGACTTCAGAGAGAACTCCAAGACATAGCTCCCGATTCAGAGCCGTCTCCGGTCCCGGATCCTACGCGAGCGGTGAAGGGTGCTGCCGGATACAGTCTCTGCATTGTCCTGCTGGCATTCAACTTAGCGATGATGGGATTGGTTCCGGCCTAACTGTCCTCTGTGATTGAGTTCGGGAATATTCGACTCAGAGGCGAAAACAGTCGTTGAGTCCAGCATAGTGCGTTCGGCGAGCGGCCTCCGGCAGCAACCCAAGAAAAAATATATTCTCTCGAAAAATATTTGTTTGTCTAGTCGGTAGTGTGGGACACATGAGCGACTCGAACCCCTTCCCTGAAGACGATGAATTACCGGATGAAGCGCCGGATCTGACCGGTATCGACCCGTTTGAGGAGGACCCGTCCGACTACGGGGACATCAACGAGTTCGTTGAGGCCGACTGGTCCGAGTCGAAGACGGCCAGGCAGCGAGTGAAAGACGTCATCGTCAGGGCCACCAAGCCCCGGTCGGCCGCAGAGGTCGCAGATCTGGCTGACGTTTCTCCGCCGACAGCGCGGGACGAATTGAACGCGCTCGCGGAGGAGGGAACAGTGCGTGCTGAGTCGACTGACGGCGGACGCGTCTACCAGCGTGATCCCGACTGGTATCGGATCAAACGGATTCGAGAGCTCTCGGAGAAACCGCAGCGTGCTCTCGAAACCACGCTCCGACAGTTGGAAGAGGAGATAGAGGAGTACAAAGACACGCACGGAGTCGACGATCCGGAGGAGCTAATTCTCTCTGATGAGTCCCTCGACGATGAAGCATGGGAAGACATCTCCCATTGGCGTACTGCCTCTGTGGACCGCGAGTACTTACGGATTGCGCTACAGTACGCCAGTCTGGCGGAGTCTGAAGAGGTCATCTTCGACGACGACAGCGGCGAAGACAAAGAACTAAACTCCGCCTGAGTGTAGCCACGGTAATTCATGGCGATGGGGAGCGGGAGTCCGATTGACCAAGACGCGATTCTCTCTGCAGTGAACGTGCTCCAGAAGCGCTTGGGGGACTGCGTCCAGAAAGTACGGTACAAGAATTCCAGGAACGGTCCCTACGAGGAATCACCGATCACCCCTCGGGAAGCGCGAGTGACGATTAGCCCCGGCATCCATCAGAAAGGCGGGTATTTCGACATCCAGTGGTGGCAAAACGGGGACTACAAGTACCACTACCGGGAGCAGGGGCTGGAGTTTAGATTCGGACGCGAAGCCGACAATGCGACCTCTGGCCACCCTGTCCGGCACTTTCACCCGCCAAGTGATCCGTCACAGCATCTCCCTTCGTGTATAGACTCGGGACACCCGCCTGAACGAGTGACACTGGCGGTCATTTCGTGTTGGTTCGCCGTAGCGGAGGCGGGGGATCCGTCGTTGTTGAATTCGCAGAACAATCCGCCGTAATCTCGAAGGGTCGGTGTTACGAAATCTGAGAGTTACTCTTCGCCTGCCTCGACTTCGTGGATTCTGACCGAGTACTGATCGGGGAGGTCGTCTATGAGGACTCTGACTTTCAGGACTCGCTCCTCTGCTGCGAGTTTGCGCATCGATTCGACCTGCCGGCGCTCGAACGACGCGTTCCCGGTTTTGATCTCGCACCAGTAACGCTCTATCAGTCCGTCTTTCCAGCCGTCCCGCGCGATGACGCAGCAGTCCGGGTGCCAGTTGAGGCGACCGACGTCCTCGGGGAGCGCTTTCCCCGAGGCCACATTGAGTCGGAGTCCGAATTCGAGGTCGTCGAGTCGCCCATCGAGGTCCCGCCTGACGAAGTACTCCAATGCGGGAGGTTTGCCACCGGATTTCACGACAGCTTCGCCGAGTGAGCCATAGAGGTTCGCCCCGATGTCGAACGTCCACGTCTTGCCGTCCGTTGATTCGGGTTCCCTGACTGATCGGTCGTACGCTGCCAGTAGGTAGCCATCGACGTCGCTCGGGTCGTTCGGGGCCGCGGACTGAACGCGTAAGGCATCAGACTCGGCCGAGACTTGGTCCGCGAACCGCTCCGCATCTCCCCGGGAGCCAAACGACAGTAATTCACCGTGTTCTTCGTGGACTTGGTTGAGTGGTTCGCTCGCTTCGAGCGCCCCGGGCTTGATTTCGAGCAGGAACCCGCTGTTCTCGTTCGGGAGTATCGGATCGGGATCGATTGTCTCCGGAGTGCTCTCGTCGTTGCTGACCAGATGTCCGTCTCGGAATTTCAACTGGTCGAATTCGTCGTCAGAACCCATCTGATTAGCGAATATAAGAGTCAGACAATAATGCTGGCGGGCTCTGTACTCCTAAACAACTTCTTGCTACAGTTGGGTCGAACACTCTTGATCACAGAGTAATAGAGACTCAGTACCTCACAAAGCGTCACCCACTAATCCGATCTGAGTCACTTCTTCTGTCTCGATGAGCCGTCTGTAGCGGTCGATCTTCG
>NZ_AOLW01000030.1 GCF_000336615.1 Haloarcula amylolytica JCM 13557 | reverse complement strand
CGCTCAGAGATGTGTATAAGAGACAGCCCCCGACCGGCGGGAGGGGGCTATCTTGTGCGGTGGCGGTGCGGCGGCGGTGCGGTCTTTACTCGACGCTAGTTAGAACAACTCAAGAGCCGCTATGCTTCGCCAATTCAGGCGTTCCACCGTGCGGTGCGGTAGAAGACGTGCCGGTGGCTATGGTGCGGTGCGGTGCCACCGGCTCGTCTTCGTCGCGGTCGTCGGATAGTGCCGCCCCAGCTGGGCCGGACGTGCTGTCGGGCCACTCGTGGAGCAGCTCGCGATCGCGTCGGTCGGGGTGGTCGGAGTGAGCGCGGATCCCGTCGACGGCGAGGTCGAGTTGGATGAGCAGTCACGGCTCGGTCGGGACTGGGATTGCGGGCCGGATCGGGAGCGGCCGGACTGCCGGAAGGACTTGGCGCACCTGAAGTACCAGACAGAATCGGGGGAACAGGCGTCGTACCGTTGCGGTTCGTGGGACTGCGAGTGTTGCGGCCACCGGCTGAGGATGGGACTGATCGAGGAGATAGAACGGATCACGGAGGAGCGCCCGGAGATGCGTCGGTTCCTGACGCTCACAGTGGACCGCAGAGCGCCCGCGTCGAAGGAGGAGAAGCACGAGTACATCACCGATCGGTGGAACGCGCTGAGGACGGAACTGAGGGACCGCTATCCAAACCTGTCGTATCTGTGGGTGCGGCACGAGGGAGACGAGCGGGACCGGCCGCACCTGCACCTGCTCGTGGATCGGTTCCTGCCGCAGCGGGAACTGTCGCAGTTGGCCGAGCGCGTCGGCCTCGGCCGGGTGGTGGACATCCGGCGGGTGGACGCACGGAACGCGGCGCACTACATCAGTGCGTACCTCGGTCGTGGCTCGCTGTCGTTCCTGCCGTCGGGGTCGCGGCGGTACGGATCTAGCGCCGACGTCGATCTCGATCCACGCGATCCGGGCGGCGACGATCGTGACGGCAGTGCGCTCGAGGAGGACTGGTCACTGATGGCGTGGGATCCGATCGTCGAGGACTGGGTGTCGGCTGCGTCGGGAGACTTCCGGCGCGACGAGGATAGAGGACCGCCACCAGACTAGATCGGTCGGTCCCACCGCGAGGTGAGAGGTGCCGGGTGGGGTCCCCCTAGACACCGTTATAGGTCCCTGTGGTGGGTGGTGGGGTCGGTTCGATTTTCGGCGACCCTTGCGCCGTCCTGCGATTAGGGAGCGGAGGGGCGAGTGATTGTGGTGGGAGAATCGCAAGACGGCGGTAAGTTGTGGCGGTTCAGACAGGGGTATCCTTACGCCGTCCTGCGATTGTACGGATAGGGCCGGGATTCGACAGGGGGAAGAATCGCAAGACGGCGGTAAGTTGTGATGGGTGATACTCCGGGGCGATCGGCGACCCCTGCGCTGTCATGCGGTTTCGGGTTCTGTCTGGCTATGGTTAGAACTGCTAATAACAATATGTGGGCGTGTTGGTAGTATCGGGATAGGTAGATGTTCTGCCGGGGTGAAAGGTCAGTATTCTTTAAGGGGCTAGTCGTTCTCGTCGCAGTCAAAGCTACGCAACGTGAGTGAATGCCCGGAGAAGGCCCGGGCGACGGACGATTCCACCGGACGCGATTTGTGGCAGAATCGCCCGGTGGAAACCTCTTGGCCGGAGGGTTCGTCCTCGCTCTGTCCTCTCTCAGCCGAGTCAGTAAGTGTTTCGACGGTTCACGGAAACGCTCGGTCTGGACGACTAAGCGCCGATCCACCGCAAGGATCGGGCGATCTTGATTTGCCCGAGAGCCGGCGTACCCGGCTCGAGGGCCGCCCGATCCGCACGCCCCCG
>NZ_AOLW01000029.1 GCF_000336615.1 Haloarcula amylolytica JCM 13557 | reverse complement strand
GGAGTACTGGAGTGCGCGAGCCTCTGGGAAATCCGGTTCGCCGCCACCATTCATACCTTATTCACTCATCGAAGAGAGGCATCTCTCTCGAGTGGGCCTTCCGTATTTCTAAGCAACTGACCCACTCAATGAACAGATAGCTTTCGCACTCTGTGAGTCGTCTGTGGCACGCTGGTAATTATCCAACTATCAGTGACTGGCTCGCTGGTTGGTATCGTCCTACCCGTTATTACTCAATACATGAATTATGAATTGTATGTCGAAAGCCGCCGGGGACCCAGAACGGGCTATCAATGGTCTGCTGTCGATTGCACAACTGCTGGAAGAGCCACGCTTGGCCCGACTCTACACGTTCGTCCTTACGTAACTAGGTTGTCAGTGAGGCAGGTTCTGCCTTCGTTCCTATTTGAGCCTCTCGCAGGTGTACCCAGTAGTGTAGAATATACGTGCCGATATCGAATTTATTGCCCTGTTGAACCTCTTTCGAGGATAACTCCCGCACCTAACAACAAGCTAGACCCGCAACGATTGTTTGACCGATTTCAAACACCACTGTTTCCGGAGCAAAACCGCGTTATGACGGACCAACCGGCGCCACGTACTGACTCTTTACCTGCTCGCCTTCGCGCCACTGCAGGTAGTAGTATTCCCGATCGTCGATAGTTTTCACAGTCAGCGTGCCCTTCGGGCGTGCGATCTCCGCTGCCTCGTACGCCTCGTTGATCTTCTCGTTCCACTCGTCCGCATCCTCGGCCCACTCCTCGGGCGCGTCGACGGCAACCGCGTCCTCTGTCTTGCTCTCCCCGAGCGCCTCGGCTATAGTAACAATTGAAACGATTTACACACTGATCGCACTGCCGTCGTACGATCAGGTGTGCATTGATTTTCAATGGCTACTATAGTTCGTTGACGGCGGTGACCGCGTCGTCGTGTGCATCCCGAGCGTCCTGATCGATTACCTCGATGTCGATTTGCTCCAGCACCGACAGGGCTTGGTGGGCGTAGTCTTCGTCGCTCATACGCTAACCAACAACAGCGGACCAAATAGGGTCTGTGTTGGTTAGCCAGACACGCCGCCATTGATTTGTTCTCATACCCTACCACTTCCAATGCAGTACTACCAAATGTTACTAATCTTATTTATAAATGTTAATTACTCACATTAGCTACTAACAGTAGTCACTAAAAATAGTTACTACCGTTATTAGCGAATACTAGTAACGAGGATTAGTAACATACAATAATTATTAGTAGTAGCAACACGCAGATGTAACACATGCTGGCATATACGGTGTATAGCGAGGCTGGCGGCGTCGGCAAAACGACGACCGCAGCAAATCTCGCCCACGCCCACGCGTCAAACGGACTCAAAACACTGGTTATCGACCTCGACCCGCAGGAGGCCTCGCTTTCCTACGTCTTCGGCGTCGACGACGATCGCGATGACGGCGAAGCTGACAACCTCGTCCGGCATATGGTTGGGCGGGCGAAAGGCCCGTTCGAGGATCTCATTCGAAAGGACACAGGCGTCGACAATCTGGATGTCATCCCTGCCCACAACATGCTCTCAGGCCTGGACACGGCGATGCGTCGCGCCAAAGAGACTGAGGAACAGATGAATCCCGATGCCGAGTGGGTCGAAGAAGAGCAACTCTACCAACTACTCGGTCGCAACGGTATCCACGAAGAGTACGACGCGATAATCTGCGACCCGCAGGCATCCGAGGGCCAGGGACTGTATAACGCGGTCATGGTTACGCAAACGGTCCTCATTCCGGTCGAACTCTCGGGCAAAGGATCGCTCAGTATCGACGGTCTGGAGCAACTCGTCGACGGACTTGAGGGTAGCCTCGACATCGAAGTTGGCGTACTCGGAGTCGTCCCCGTCGCGTTCGGGGACACCACGGGCCAGCAGCAACATCTCGAAACGCTGCAGGAGGAGGTCAAGTACGACGTTCCGGCGGTATTCCGGAAGCGTGAGTCACTGATGCAGGAGATGTGGGACGCGCGGGCGACTGCCTATCAGGTGGTCGAAGAGGCGTACAAGGACGGCGAGAAGGGCGTTCGTCGTGTCCCCGATCGGGAGCACGAGACGCTCGAAAAGTACGACGACCTCGCAGTGGAGATTGAGGAGGCGTTCGACGCATGAAATCCGGCGCTGGCTCACCGTTTGAGGACGACTTCGACGAGGAAGAGGACACTGAGGAACTCGACAAAGCTGAGGTCGAACCCGAAACCGAACCCATCACCACGGATACGGAGACGGAATCCGACACGACCTCGGAGGCAAGCCATTCCAGCAACTCACTCCCGTACAAGTACCGCCGTGATGGCGTCCAAGACGGCCGGAGTCACGCAAATCTGTTCCTGCGAGAGGAAGCCGAAGCGCATGTTGAGGATGTCGTGGATGCGATGGAGGAAACCTTCGAATCTGAAACGGTCTACAAGATCGATGTGCTCGAAGCCATCGTCCTGGCTGGCAACGATCCCTCTCGAACAGTCGCAGACGAGCTGCGGAAGATGGGTTACGGGATGAAATAAACAAGAATTACCGCCGCGGAAAAACAAGCTTCAGGCACAAACAAAAATCTCAAACCGCCTAATAATCATCGTGTTCAGATAAGCTGATTCCATGCGAAGCTGAATGATTTGACCCAATCGTCGGCTGTTTCTGCTTCGGCGTTGCTGAAACAGTTTGAGAAACAGACAGTTCGGCGTTTTATCTCTCTGAAGACACGTTCAACAGCATTCCGATTTCCATGTTTTTCGTATCTGAAATCGAAGCTATGCCGTTGACACGCAGCTTGTAACGATTTGGAGCCATCGACGAGAAACACGGCGTCGTCGACGTCGTGTTTCTCACTGAGTTCGGTGAGAAACGAATGGGCTAGAACCGTCGTTGTAGTTGGTCTAAGGTTCGTATGAAGCAATTTATCCGTTTATGGAACGACAGCGGCGTACAGCCAATATTTCTCATCATTGAGTTGGATCACGGTCTCATCAACCGCAATGTGATCCGGTGATCGACCATCTTTGGGCTGTAAATCTGCCTTGTGAACCCAATTATGGACGGCCTTTCGACTGCGTTGGACGCCCAGCGAGTCGAGTAAATCGACGGTATTCGACAGCGACAGCCCCGCAACGTGCGCTTGAATACCCAACCATCGCTGGCTTGGGTGTCCGCTCGCGCTCCACAAAATCCAAATCAATCCAGTCTCTACATCCGCTGAGGCGTGTGATTTCTGCCATGGACAGCTGAAATCACTCTCGCCTCAGTTTTCACGCTTAACTGAACCCGACCGATAGGGCCGATATTATATATTTATGAACTGATCCGTTAATGCGATTCTTGAGTCTGTCGTGGCCAGTCTCTCGTAGTGGTTCCCCGTTTTGACTCTCAACGCAGTGTTTTTCGGCGAATCGCACAGCAGTCATACGCGGAATGGCCAGCATATGATTCGACGCCACTCTATGACCGGAATTCTCTCGCCGGTCTGGAAGAAGACATCTGGACCGTTGCGTCCACATGGTTCGACCACGAGGCTCACGACTCCGTCGACGAGTTCGTATCTCACTACCCAGTAGCGTATGTCGAGTTTGGGCCACATGACCAGTATTATGGAGCTACTCAGTACGAAATGGCCCAACTGTTCCGACTGTTTCTGCTCAAAGAACTTCACGGCTGGACCCACGAAACGGCACTCCTCACGTACCTCACCCACCATCCTGAACTCCGTGAGCTATTAGGGATCGAGACGGTCCCAGACCAGTCGACGCTGTGGCGCAGTTGGCACAAACGATTCACTTCAGAGCTTCGTGAGACAATTGAGGCAGCCGCCCGGACGATTCTGATCAAAGCCCAGGATTCGGGTGTTGCTGTTCCACGCGAGCCAGAACGGAATTTTCCATCACAGGATGACGGAGCGGATAAATCAGAGCCAGACGATCAAGCTATCCTCAATGAAGCGGGATCTATTACGGACTACATCAGTCACGTCGTTTTCCCGGCATTCTCACTGAATCGCGACAATGGCTGTGAGATCCACGAGAACGCGTACTGGGCCTTACAAACGCATCTCGGACTTCGTGAGGGGCTGGCTGCTAACGAAGGAGCCCGGAGTTTTGTCTACGAATCAACCCGGGGTCGAACGCCGTTGGGCCACGCCCATCGCGAGCACATCCGCGACCTGTCGATTGAACAGATTCGGGAGATGTACCGACGAGCCATAAATCGATTACTGGGTGAAGTGGCAGAGACGGAGGAGTTCTTCCGAGCAGGGATCGTTGCTATCGATATTACGGAAGCCGAACCATTTACTGGGGATCGGACTGGGCACGAAGATGAGATTATCGGCACGAAGGAGAAGACCGACGAGTATGCCTATCAGTGGGCGACAGTCCAGCTGGTCGGGAACGCTGCCCCAATCGTACTGGATGCGAGACCAGTTCGGAAGGGTGAGGCTCGTAAGGAAATCGTCGAAGACTTGCTCAACTCTGCCGAGGACCTCGTTCACGTCGATAACGTACTGATGGATCGGGAGTTCGACAGCCAACACATTCTGGAGATGCTCAGCCAGCGTGGACTGTCGTATGTCGTGCCCAAGCGGATGCAGACCAGCGAGAGAGCCCAAGCAAAGCGACTGCTCCAGCGGGGTCAGGACCGATACGAGACCGACCGCAAGCTCCATCTCGGGAAGAACGAGTGGCACGAGACAACGCTGATCTACCGACGAAAGGAGGACTCTGAACATGATGATCACCGGCAGTACTCGGTATTCATGACAAATACCAGCAGCGCCTATCTCACCGAGTATGGGTATCGGTGGGAGATTGAAAGCGGTTACAAATCGATCAAGTGATTCATGGCCGCTACGACATCGAAAGATTTTGGCCTCCGATTCTTCTACTTCGCATTCGCGTGTCTGTTGTACTCGATTTGGCGAGCAGTCGATTTACTGGTACAGGTCGAATTGACTGGTGAATACGAGCATTCGCCGATCGTAACAGCCGACAATACGCTGACGCTGTTGAAGAAGAAAACGGGAATCGGATAGTGAGGGGCTCTCTCCGTGTTAGCGCCGCGTCTGAGTGGCTACACTATCCAAAGTCTCGGAAATGCCTCAGATTAGTTTCTAGTTCAACGAGAATCCTCGTTTGGAGAGAGATCTGAAACAGATACCGCTCGTCGGTTCGCTCGAAACTACGCATCATAGCCCCGCTAAACCCCCTGTAGTCTCAACTTACAATTTACCAACCACCGTAGAGACATAAGTCCAGTACACGTCTCCCGCATCGACGGCTATCTGTCCCCTTCGGAGCGCTCAAAAACCGGACACGTCAACGGAACCACAGTCGGGGGCTGGATCCATGACCTCACCGATACGGCCGGAGTTCCAGAAGAGATCGACGGCGTCGCACGGAAGCCGCACATGGGCCGGCGATTCTGGTACGACGCGTATTCGCGAACCACGCAGGATCTACTGGAACATGTTCAAGATATCGCTGACGAGCAGGGTAGCGCGAGTGCCAAAGTCGTGTGTAATGACTATTTGACCGATGAACGGAAGCGCGAACTCCGCGTGTGGGAACTTCCGGTATGCGACCGTGGGGTATTGGTCGGGCAGGCGGTTGCCTACCTAGCGGCTGGACTATTTGTCTTCCGGGTTGGGACAGCTAAAGCACGCAAACGGGGCGTTCTCGGGCACTAGTAATGGATGAGAAGCAGTGGCCGATAGTGTAATAGACCCAAACGCTGCACCGGTGCTATGTAATGACATACAATATTTCCGCATACTATAGCCTGGATTTACAAGTATAAACACCACCATCATGATATAACAAGCGTACACCTGTAAGATACGGTGATTTAATCGGTTCTAGGGTTCTTTCTAGCGGTTTCTCCAACAGACACTGTCGCTAAAAACGCCCCTGTGAGCCGGTAGTTCCACGGAATCTTATTGCAACGACCGCGGGATGTTCGATTTCTCCCCATCGCCAAGCAGGATCTCGGACCCGGATCACCAGAGTAATTACCTGACCCTTGACTAAACGCGACGTTTTGGGTAGGGTCGGTTACCTAGTTACGACAGAGTCGGTCGCAACATGACGCTCTAAACGCTCGGGGAGTTCGTCCATCTCTCCAGTCTGAATTCTCCACAGCATCGCGTACAACCCGTCTTCCTCCAACAAATACTTGTGGGTGCCGCGCTCGACTATCTCTCCGTCTTCGATGACCAGTATCCGATCTGCATCACAGACCGTTGAGAGACGATGCGCGATTGCTATCGTGGAGCGTTCCTCCGCAAGTTCAGTCAGACTCCGATTGATCAGCAGTTCCGTTTCCGTGTCAACACTCGCCGTCGCCTCGTCAAGAACGACGACATCCGGATCCTGAAGGAATACTCTGGCAAGCGCGATTCGCTGGCGTTGTCCCCCAGAGAGCTTCACACCGCGTTCCCCGACTTCTGTCCCGTACCCGTCTCGGAGATTCTCGACGAACTCGTGTGCCTGTGCCGCTCGTGCTGCCTGTCGGACGGCTTCGTCACTCGCCTGTGACTGCCCGTATCGAATGTTTTCCGCTACCGTGCCATCGAATAGGAATGGCTCTTGGTTGACGTATCCGATGGACTCGCGCAAGCTCCCTCGCGTCACTTCCCGAATATCGTGCCCGTCCGCTCGTATCTCTCCGCTCGTCACATCGTATAATCGTAAGAGGAGCTTCGCTATCGTCGACTTTCCTGCACCAGTCGGGCCGACGAGTGCAACGGTTTCCCCCGGATTCAGCGTGAACGAGATGTCAGCAAGTACAGGTTCGTCAGCGCTCGACTGAGGATTATTAGTCCCGTAAGCGAATGACACTGTATCGAACTCGACGTGACCATCGATGCTGTCGAGCACCGCTGCGTCGGGATTTTCGGTTACGTACGTGGGTGCTCGTAGTAGTCCACAGATCCGCTTCCCAGAGGCTTTCGCGTTCTCGTACCGGTCGACGACATCGGAAAGCTTCGCGAGTGGGGCGGTGAGCCGTTGGGTGAGTAACATAAATACGACGAATGTACCGACAGTGAGATCACCCGTTAACGGACCTGGTGGCCCGGTGAACACCCAAGTTCCTCCGACGACGAACGTTGCGAAGAGTATCAATCCGGTTAAAAACCGCATGCCAGGCCGGTAAACAACACTCAATCTGATTGCACTGATCGCATCGTCGTACAGATCTTTCGCCGCGTTATCGATGCGGTTAGCCTCGTATCCCTTTGCTGGCGCTGTTTTGACGAGCAAGCTGCCGCTGATCGCGTTCTGCAAACGAGTGTTTAGATGCCCGACTGACGACCGCCAGCCGGCGTATCGTGGCTCAACCGCCTGGGTGAACCACCATGTGAAACCTATGAAAAGCGGGAGTGCGAGCAGTGTAATCACTGCGAGCTGGTAGTTGAGATGAAGAAGAATTCCCGTAACTCCGACTACCATGACACCGATCCGTACCATGTCTTGAAGTCCGTTGTCGAAGAACCGTTCCAAATTGGTCGTGTCGTTGTTCAGGATGGACATGACCTCCCCAGTGTCTACCTCCTCCTGAAACACCGTGTCTAACTCTTGGAACTTCCTGTAGCTGTCCGCTCGAATATCGTACATAACACCGTGGGCGAAATCATTCATCATATAGTCTCGGAGCCATGCCGTTAAAGCGACCAGTACGAGCGACCCGCCAACAAGCAAGGCTGAGAGCCAAAACTGACTCGTTGCGTCCGATGGCAACCAGGCACTGGGGACGAGAGGAAGTGTATACGCTCCCTCATTGTTAAAGACGGCGTCGATGGTTGTTCCCAGAACTATCGGCGTGACGAGCCCTGCTCCGCGTGAGACGACACTGGCGAACAATCCGAGTGCTAACCGTCGCTGCTTCGTCCGTCCATATCGAACGAACAGACTACGGAGAGGCTGTTCGATGTCCCGTCCGAGTTCGTCGATAGTGGACCCGTCCCCACCTGTGTTCTCCTCTGTCATGTATTCAAAACGCTGCTGCTATTGAACTCTTGGTTCTCGCAAGTCTGGTCAATGCGTATCATGTGAACTCAGCGAGTGGGTTGGGAACGGTACCGTGATGGCGTACTTTCGGGCGCGTATTGGTGTTCGTGTAGCCGTGATCCAGCAACCGATTCCGGTTGAGACAGTAGTTCCGGAACCGAGGTCTAAAAAGGTCGATTGCTTCGTACCGATCCTCGTATCTCGGGAACTTTTTGTGGTAGTTCTCGATGGTGTCCCGAACGTGCTGCCAGAAGGCTGTTTCGGTGAGTCCGTGGGTTCGCTCCAGCGCGTCAGAGACAAACCGGAACACACCGTCGAACAGCGTTCCCACGATTCGATGACAGAGGAGAATCGGTGGTTTCCGCTTCACGATACTGTGCGTGTATCGGTCATCGTCGCGGAGTTCTTCGGGGAGCTTCTCGATCAGTTCAGGGAAGTCCCGGTCTATGACCGCAACCTCGTCAACGAAGTCCGTGATCGCAATCCGGGTGGGAACGTCGTCCTCCAGTATCAGGACGACATTCGTACCGTGCGGCATAAATACAAGACCATAGCGATAGAGACAGTGTAGAATTGGATTCAGCAGAGTCTCCAGAAACTCGGTGAGCCACGTCTCCGGTGTCATCCCCGATCGATCGACGAGTTTTGCCACGACCGGCGTCCCATCGAAGTCATCCTCGTACACTGCAGCCAGAGCTATCGGGGACTCGCTGGAGTCTACTGAAGGCGTGACGCTCTCTCGCCAGACACACCCGAGTAGCTCGTGAAGTTGGTACGGAGCGTCCTCGAGTTGGCTGAACTTGGGGTGTTCGTAGTTCACACCTGCGATTTCTCCGGGAAGGACGAGGTTACAATTGGTTCGAAGATACGGATCGTCGTCTAGGATTGACTGTACGAACTCGGTCACTTGAGGGGCGGCTTCAGCTTGCTCACCGAGTATCCCACGGTACACGTTGGTGTTCAGCACGCGTATGGGGAGCTTCACATGCTTCTTCTCGGGAGCCGAGACATTTGAGAACGTACGAATGGACTGCTGCGGAAGGTACGTATCGGGACCTTCACCGAGAGGGACGAGCAAGTCGTCCGCAATGTCGCCAGCGAACAGTTGGATAACGCTGTCCGTCCACTGCCAGTCGTGAACAGGAAAGAGAACGTAGTCGTCCGGATCGAGCCCGTCACTCGAAAGCCGTGACCTGAACGCCTGATACTGGTCCCCCAGTTCGTTCTCAAGGAGTTCTCTCTGTGATATCCCAGCAACCGACGTGAACGTGGCCCGATTCTCATGTGCCGCGACCCAGGAGAGTGTCCGCTTACGTTTCGTCTCGGGGGCGTACTTATGATAGTCGTCGTAATCGAACCCGACCCTGCCTTTGTTATACGTGTACTTGGGATGTCCTTCCAGTTCTCCTTCGACCATTGCGTAGGGGAGGTCAAGAATCGATTCATGCTCACGGTTATCTTTCGACGCGCGAACGTGTGTGTCGGCGACGAGTGTGTTGTAGTACTCTCTGAGGAGGCGTGCGAGAGTCGTCTGGCTGGTTCCCAAATACGCCTGGGCGTCGACCAGGAACTGAATCGGGTCGTCTGCCGGCTCCGGCTCAGTCCCTGCAAGACCGTCACGTCGAATGATCGAGGCACGACGGACTCGATAGGTTCCGAGCGCGCGCTGATGCGCGTCGAACTGGTACTCGATACCATCTGTCAACCGAATCACGTATCGAATCCACTCCTCGGTGGGCTCGTCGGATTCTGCGGGGACGGTCCGTATCTCCGTCGGAGTTAAAAGGCCCTCGCGGGTGAACTCCGCAAAAATCTTCCGTAACATAGCCTCGTTCGCCCGCCTCCAGTAGTCGGTTCCGAATGTGGAGCGTACCGTGTCTGAGTACTCCATTATCTGTACTCCCCGCTCTTTGTGTTTGCAATCCGTCTGTCGCTCTTGCAGTGACTGAGTACCAACATCGTAATCGCCTAGTTTTAGGCTAGCCTAAAGTATATATAAACCTTGTCCTGCAAGAACGGTGTGTTGTATGGACGGCTAGCATCGCACATTACACACTACAGCGCCTACTTTTTTAGGCTAGCCTAATAATATCTCCCATTGAGGAGTGCTGATGACAAAAGAACCAGCTATCCAGTCCCGATGTGCAGAGGAGGATATCGATCTTGTTCGGTTGCTCTTCGTCACACAGAGCGGCGCAGTTCGCGCGCAAACTGTTGACACGGCTAAACTGGACGAAGCAATCGAGAACGGAACGACCGTATCACAGTTGATTCAGATGTACAACGCGGTCGGGCGGAGAAACAAGGACGGACATCTCACGACTGTCGGGGAAGTTCGGCTCCGTCCGGACCCAGACACGTTTCGAGCCCTTCCCTACGCGGAGCGAACAGGAGTAATGTTTTGCAACATACAAACGCTCGGCGGGAATCCCTGGACTATTGACGCTCGTTCGTCCCTCCGTTCGTTCTCGCGCACCCTCGAGAGTAAAGGCTTGTCGCCACGAGTCTCCTTCGAGAGCGAGTTCCATCTGTTCGAGCGGAACCCAGAAGGCGGCGACCAGACTATCGGTTCGCCCGGCGCGTATCTCACAGAAAGCACGCGCGAAACACACGGGACGATCCTCCGAGCTATCGATGCTCTCGAGGAACAAGACGTCGTTGTGGAAAAGTACCATCCAGAGTACGCCCCCGGAAAGCACGAGATCGTGACAGGTCACCAGTTTGGACTCCGTGCGGCCGATGAGCACGTCCTCGTCCGTGAGACGGTCGACAGCGTCGCCCGATCTGATGGATACCGGGCCACGTTCTTACCTAGGCCGTTTGATAACGCGACGAATGGCTGCCACCTTCATGTTTCACTCTGGGACAGGGAGACGAACCAGTTCTACGACTCTGGGGAGGGGAGCCTGAGCCGGATAGGCAAGCAGTTCATTGCCGGTGTGCTAGAGCACGCACCAGCACTTACAGCCCTTGCAGCCCCCACTGCCAACTCGTACGCCCGACTACGACCGCAGAACGGTGCAGCAGGGTACATCTGCTGGGGACAGGAGAACCGAGAGGCTTTGGTTCGCGTCCCGGCGCTTACCGCGGGCGATCAGAGTGGGAACTCGTTACGACTGGAATTCCGTGGTGCGGACAATGCGGTGAACCCCTATCTCTGCTTGCTGGGACTTCTCGGGGCTGGATACGACGGTGTTGATCGGGGTCTGGATGTTCCCGAACCACTCTCCGTTGATCCAGGGAATCTCACTGCGGAGGAGCGGTCTAAAAAGTGTGTCGAGCGATTGCCCCGGACGCTTGGCCAGGCGCTTGACGAACTTGAGTCCGACGACGTGTTGCGGGACGTGCTCGGTGACGCGTTGTTCGAAACATATATACAGGTAAAACGCAGTCACTGGCGTGAGTTCGCGTACGACAGCGCACAATCGTGGGAGATGGAGCACCTACGAAGCGTGTATTAGGCTCTTACCGCTTAAGACAGACCCTTGCCACCTGATTCACTGTAACGATGTAGAATAGAATTACCACTGTCAGATTTCACCGCCATTGTTCAATCCCCCGACAGGCTTTTGTGTTTTTAGGCTAGCCTAAAACACGCATGCATCGAGAATCCAGCCGTTCAGGGAGAATCCCGCACCGAAGATACGAGCAATCTAATACCCAACTACGGCAGAGCCAAGAGAATAGAGAGTCCAGCGCGCGGACGTATCCGCGAACACTTCCCTTCGCAGTCGCACGAGCCAAAGGAGCGATACTTGTCGACGCCGACGGAAACGAGTACATCGATTGCTTGGCTGGAGCCGGGACGCTAGCCCTCGGACACAACCATCCAGACGTGGTTTCGGAGGTGGAGCGAGTGCTAGCCGAGGACCGGCCCCTCCACACATTAGATATCACGACCCCGGAGAAGGAAGCGTTCGTGGACGCGCTATTCGAGAGCTTCCCGGACGAGTTCTCGGACACGGCAAAAGTACAGTTCTGCTCCCCGGCAGGAACTGACGCCGTCGAGGCCGCACTGAAATTGGCGAAAACTGCGACCGGCAACCGAAGCGTCCTCGGCTTTCAGGGCGGGTATCATGGGATGACTAATGGTTCTCTCAGCCTTATGGGAGACACCGATGCGAAAGAGGCAGTTCCGGGGCTTATGCCAGGCGTCCACCACCTACCATACCCGGACCCATACCGTCATCCGTTCGGGCTGAAGGCAGGTGAACACGAATCTGTCAGCCGATTTGTAGAGCGAGTGATCGCTGACTCCGAGAGCGGCGTCACCGACCCGGCGGCGGCGATCGTCGAACCCGTTCAGGGAGAGGGCGGCGTCAATCCGGCACCCGATGAGTGGATGCGGAAGCTCCGCCGAATGACGCGTGAAAACGACGTTCCGCTGATCGTTGACGAGATACAGACCGGTCTGGGCCGCACTGGTGAGACATGGGCGTTCGAACACGCAGGAATCACTCCGGACATCGTTACCTGCTCGAAAGCGGTCGGCGGCGGTCTCCCACTGGCGCTTGTTGTCTACGATGAGAATTTCGACGTGTGGGAACCTGGCGCTCATGCCGGAACGTTCCGCGGGCACCAGCTCGCAATGGCCGCCGGCCGAGTAACAATACGGCACGTATTAGAGAACGACCTTGACGAGCACGCAGCGAAGATGGGCGAGCAGCTTCGAGAGGGACTCGACTCGCTAAACGCTCGCTTCGATGCGATCGGTGACGTACGTGGCTGTGGGTTGATGCTCGGTGTAGAGTTTGTCGACCAGACGGCGGACACTGACGATGGAGAGGTTCCCCCGCCAAACAGCGAACTTGCGTCGACGGTGAAGGCGGAGTGTTTTGATCGCGGACTCGTCATCGAAACCGGTGGCCGTGACTCAGCTGTCGCACGGTTCCTGCCACCACTCACTATCGACCAGAACCAAGTGAACAAGATTGCCGTTCGTTTCACCGAAGCCGTCGAAGCGGCGATAGACGAAACAGCCGGAGTATAATTATGAGCGACAAGAAGAGGTCACAGGGGCTCGGAGCAAACTGCAAAACGCCAGCAGAGCACGCTGAATCAGCTACCCTGCATGCACTACTGAACTGTTATCACCGGGAGACTGGTAATGGACGGATTATTTCCGGTGTGGAGGCGCCCATGTCGGTTCACAGTACTGAATCCATCCTTTACGTACCATTCACACAACAGGAGGTTGCGGTGTTTGCAGCGCTTCGATACGACTCTGAAACCGGTCGACACATATTTGACCTTCCGATACACGTCCGTCAAAAGAGCCAGACTTCTACAGTAGACGCTGGAACGCTGGCTGCGTTTATCCGCCGCGAGATTATGTTGTCAACGGGAGCAGATACGACCGAGGCGACCGATTTACTGCGACGTATCCTTGTCTCACAGCGCGAAATAGAGCGATTCATTCGTGAACGCAGTGACAACGCTGCTCACTTGGAGAAACTCCCCACTTTCATTCGAGCAGAACAGTCGCTCTGTTACGGTCACCTCCTCCATCCGACTCCAAAGAGCCGTGAGGGAATCGCGGAGCACGAGGTTGCCGAGTATGCACCAGAACTCCGTGGTTCGTTTCAGCTCGACTATTTTGCCGCTGATGCCGAGATCGTTTCACAATGGTCGGCACACGACGAGAGTGCAACCCAGTGGATCTCGTCGGGACTCCGCGAAGCGAACAGTATGATCCCGCAGCGAGCGGCGTCTGCTCTGAACGATGGAAGGTTACTTATTCCCGTCCATCCGTGGCAGGCTGACGCCCTACGCTCACGACAATACGTGGCGGATGCAATCGACACGGGACACCTGATCGATCTTGGCGAATTCGGTCCCACATTCTATCCTACCTCTTCTGTTCGGACGCTATGGAGCCCCGAAACTCCCTATATGGTCAAATCCTCGGTAGCCATAGAGATAACGAACGCCGAGAGAACAATACCGCGGTCGAAACTTCGGTTAGCAGTCGCCGCTGCCGAGCTTCTCACTACAGAGTACGCCGATCGGCTCAGCGATGCTCACCCGCAGTTCTCGATATTGGCAGACGCTGCTGCTGCAACAATCGATGTCGGCTCCGGAAGCAAATCGGGGTTCGAGATGATTCTTCGAGAAAACCCATTTAGAGGCATTTCTACAGAGAATACTGCTACCGTCGTTGCGCTCTGTCAGGATCGACCGTCTGAGCCACCGTGGGTCTCACAGATCATCCAGCGAATAGCACAGCGGGAGGGTCGTCCGGCGTCAAAAGTAGCCCGGGAGTGGTTCCGTCAGTATCTGAGAACCGTAATTCACCCTGTTGTGTGGTCGTACTTCAAGCTTGGTGTCGGACTGGAAGCTCATCAGCAAAACACTGTAGTTCGACTGGATGAGGACGGCTGGCCAAAGGAAGGGTTCTATCGAGACAACGGTGGATACTGCTTCCCCAGATCACGGTACGATCTGGTCGATAGCTGGATTCCCGGCTTGGAAAATCGGGTAGAAACCGTTTGCTCCGACGAAATTATTGACCGTTGCCTGAGATACTATCTATTCATCAACAATGCATTCGGTGTGATTAACGCACTGGGCGTCGGCCGGGCTGCTGATGAAACTACGCTGTTAAAGGTTCTCCGCGAAGAGATAGCGTCTCTTGTGGAGATCGAGCCCGCAACTTCTGACCTTCTCTCAGTACTACTCGACAGCGATCAAATACCATGCAAGGGGAACCTGTTTACGAGGTTCGAGGGATATGACGAACTGGATTCGACTTTAGATGACGAGTCGGTCTACGTCGAAATAGCGAATCCACTCACAACGCCTTTTAGGCCGTCCTAAAACGCCAACGTTAAGTGAGATTAGGCTGGCCTAAAAGTATGGACGACAATAACGGTTCCCAGAAAACACCAACGCGGCGGGATATCCTCAAGTACGGCGGAGTTGCTACAGGTAGCGGATTGCTGGCGGGCTGTGCCGGTGTATTTGGATCTGACTCTCAATCCACTCCGGCCAATAATACAACGGAGGAATCAACTGAGACCGCTACTGAATCTACTAACTATTCGGTAACGATGGAACCGATGGGTGAGGTAGAGTTCGACTCAACTCCTGATCAGTGGATTGCCTACGACGGTAGCTACGCTGATATGGGGGTCGCACTGGGCCAAGCCGACGGCATGACCGGTATCGGAGGCGCTGACCGATACTACACACATCTGTACAACGAAATACCAGGCGTGGAGATCGATACCGAACCTATCGAGAGTTATCCAGAGGTCCGGACAAAGGAAGAATTCTACGAACTTGACAACGATGTCCACCTATACGATCCGCAAATGCTCATTAATTGGTTCGACTGGGACGAGTCGGACATCGAGGAAATCACCACGAACGTTGCCCCGTTCGTGGGGAACTTGATCTTCCGTAGATCGGACGACTGGCACGACTACCGATACTACACGTTGTACGAGGCCTTCGAGAAGGTCGCACAGGTGTTCCAAGAACAAGAGCGCTATGCGGCGTTCAAAGAACTCCACGACGAGTTCATCGCGGACATACAGAGCCAACTCCCGACAGCCGATGAGCGACCGAATGTCTTCCTTACGTACGGTGTCACGCAGGAACCAGACGAGTTCACACCGTATCGGCTCAACGACCAGGGGACGAGTAAGAAGCAGTGGCGTGACCTCGGCGTGAGCGACGCACTCGGCGGGACGGACATCGAGAATCAGAGCACTACGGGGAACATGGACCTCGACTACGAAGGGCTACTCGATTTGGACCCGGACGTGATTCTGTTCCGGAATTTCGCCGAGATGTCGGTCGAGGAGTTCCGAGATACCATCCTCGCATATATGGAAGATCATCCAGTCGGCAGCCAACTGACGGCCGTCAAGAACGGTCGCGTCTATCGTGGCGGATACCTCCATCAGGGACCGATCCACAACCTGTTTTTGACCGAACAGGCCGCGAAACAGATTTACCCCGACGTATTCGGGGACGTGACGGACGACACGAAACTGTTTGACCGGCAGCGCGTCGCGGACATCGTCAACGGGGATTTCTAGAGTCCGGTCTCAAACTACTGTTGCTCGTCGTCCAGTCCAGACGATCGTTCCGCTTTGATCTCCTCGGCCCGTTCGAGTACCGCATCGTCGTCGATGTGCTCTACGAGATGCCGGTGACCATCCCGACGTCGCTTGCGCTGTTCGGATGGTGAGATCGCTTGCTCCACCTTCCGCTCGACGTACTGTGACTGTAGCTCATCGAAGCGTGCCTCGGAGAGGTCGGCGTCTCCAACCCGTTCTGGGAACTCCTTCCGGACGTGTGCTTCCCAATCACCGTCGATGACAGACCCTTCAATGAACACCCAGTCAGTGTAGTGAGTTGCGAGATCCTCGGGCAAGCCCTCATCACGCCGCACGTCATGGATCAGTCCGAGCGCAGTCTCGCCCGCTTGTCCTGCGGCGACCACAGCTTGGTCCTCAGCCGTCCCAAGTCGACCAGCAAAATAGAGTCCATCTACCGATGTTCGACCGTAGCGTTTGTGCTCTTCCCAATTGATATCGACTTCCCCGTCGTCCCCCAGAAATTCTCCCTCGTCAAGTGTTTCGAGCCACTGTCGCCCGTACTTCGCCGCCGCGACGAGCGATTCAGTTGCATACTCGTCTCCCGTTTCAGTCTCAATACGAAAGCCGTCTTCTGTCTGGGTTGCTTCTACAGCCTTCTCACGCGTGATTTCACAGCCGACTCGCTCGGCTTGTGCGTGCAAAAGTTTCTGGAATGTTGGCGTATCGATTCCGGCAGGGAAGCCAGGAAAGTTCTCCAGATGTGCGATCCGGCCCAGTGATGACCGACCACGATCTAGGATTAGTGTGGAGAGTCCGTACCGACTCGTAAAAACACCAACTGTAATTCCCCCGACTCCTCCGCCAACAATAACAACGTCGTATTCTCCAGTCACTACCTTTCGAGACTCCTTCGGCATGAATATATTAGGCTGGCCTAAAAGTAAAATTCTTCGATTTACTATTTATTATATGTCAAGAGGGGTTCCCGGAGCCAGTACCTCTGTGAGGGGTTCAACTGGTAATGAGAGTTGTGGGCCACGTCGAGCTGTCGCTGTAGAAGGGTGCCGCGGTAGCGTCACCCGATACGTTCGTATAGTAGCCATTGAAAATCAATGCATACCTGATCGCCCGACGGCAGTGCGATCAGTGTGTAAATCGTTTCAATTGTTACTATATCCGAAGTACTGAGTTCAACGGCAAGCAGTGTAAGCTTGCTGTGGACAGTCAACCGGTAGTGTTTAGTTTAGAGGGTTGTGTCAGCAAGCGAAATTCTAAAGCCAATTTCCAGCGGTGCTCGGTTCGTCGTGTCACAAA
>NZ_AOLW01000028.1 GCF_000336615.1 Haloarcula amylolytica JCM 13557 | reverse complement strand
AGTACAACTCAGGGATGTTTCGTATTCCCTACGAGAAACACAGAGGCTCAGCATCGTGTTTTGCTGTAGTCCTTTGAGAAGGATTTCTGGGTGATTTGTTGGCATGGTCCAAGAAAGCCGCTATGGAGAACATTGCATCTTTTCGGACTCGTAGCGTTTATGAGAGTCCGCTTTTGTCCACCTCATCAGAATGGGATAGCCGCTCTGAGGACGATCTACAGGTAGAACCGCTGATCGGTGGTTCCGCTGGTTACAGGAGGAACTATTACTTTNTCAGAATGGGATAGCCGCTCTGAGGACGATCTACAGGTAGAACCGCTGATCGGTGGTTCCGCTGGTTACAGGAGGAACTATTACTTTCTTATATATGCTTTCATAATGTCACTTTCAAACATCCAGAAGGAGTCAAAATCGTCATATCTTCGTCGTACGGTAAAGA
This sequence comes from Haloarcula amylolytica JCM 13557, assembly GCF_000336615.1. Lineage (GTDB taxonomy): Archaea > Halobacteriota > Halobacteria > Halobacteriales > Haloarculaceae > Haloarcula > Haloarcula amylolytica. The sequence goes on along the minus strand of NZ_AOLW01000028.1, from coordinate 46 downwards.
TTGCCCCAGTCTCGGAAGACCGTGTGAGCGCTGGGTCCGCGTTGAC
>NZ_AOLW01000027.1 GCF_000336615.1 Haloarcula amylolytica JCM 13557 | reverse complement strand
ATCTCGACGTGTGCTGGTGAAGTGGCACTCTCCGGATTCAGCACTCGCCAAACCGTTCGACGAAGTAACGACTCCTCGGATACCGGCTTCCAATCGAGACCGTTGACGCTAGGGCATAACGCGCTCATCCGGGCAAAAGGCTACTCTCAGTGCGGGATGGCCGAAACATCGTACTCGACAACGAAGCGCTCGCTCGGCGACGCCGTGCGAGCGCTCGGCTGGTATCGACAGTTCCGTGAGATTGTCCTGATGTTCGCCATCTCGAACATAGAACCGCTCTGTGAACCACTCTAATCGTGACTCAGCATCTATTCAACACGGCAGATTACGGTATCTTGTTACCCGAGGGGAATGCCTTCACCCTTATCTATACTCTATTCCTGCGTCAGTCAACCATTCATTCAGCGGACTATTCGGATCGTCAATAAGACCACACAATCTGTCCACTTTCACCTCATTAAGATAAACGAGGTTATCGATCTCCCAGAAGATTTCCCGATGATAGTCGTGGTAGTACTTTCCGTATCCAATAGGTGTTTTTACCCTCCGAAATATAACCTAAATGCATGCCAGGTATACGATTTATTACCTTTGCTTGTGATAAAGTGGAACAACTGGCAGAGTTCTGGTCAGTCGCTCTCGGTGGTACACGACGAGAGCTACCAGAATCGCTTGAACCTGAAATCGTTGACCTGCCTGGAGATGGTCCGGATTTGCTGTTCAAAGAACAACCGAAAGGAACGGAGCGAGATCTCCCCATTCATCTTGATGTCTCAACCGAGAATCGAAGGGAGACAGTCGAACAACTCTGTAACATAGGCGGGTCTGTCCGCGAAACCAAGACCGAAGAATACGAAACGCACACCGCCACTTGGACAGTGATGTCAGATCCCGAGGGTAACGGATTCTGCGTCAGCGAGTATCAACAATAGCTACTACAGCGCTCTCAGCTACCACAGGCTGACCGAACAGGTCTCCCGGACGGGGTACGTCGTCACACGACCCGGACACAAAGCCGGGTGATTCACAGCGCCTTGTTTCGCGTCACGACGGTCATAGAGCAGAAATTCTTCGGCTTTGAGCCGACATCTATCGAGGGGACGACCGTTCGGGTCAGCGGTTTAGAGAACCACTGGTCGACTGTGCGGACCACTCCCAGGTTCTAGTGTCCGTCGAGAACTCGCAACTGCGATGCGAACCAGTTGCGCGAAATTCCCGAAAATCGACGCGATGCGTTCCACCGAGATGCTCTCGAAGCCGATGTGATTCCGCTCGTGGCGGCGTTCGCTGTACAAAGTCACGGTGACGCACGGAAGGCGATCGACCCTCATCGCCGGTTTTCGATCCTTCCGACCGGACTGTGTTCGATTGTAGCTGACCCTGTCGGCGTAGAGGAAAGAGTTTGAGAGGGGTCCCGTTGTATGGAATGCATGGACAAAGACCAACTGCCGGAACTCGCGCTGTACTATATTGCGTTATTACTTCTGGTGTTTTTCATCCTTGAAGTGCTTCAAGCGGCTGTGGGTGAGATTTCATTCTGGATTGAAATGGTGATTATCCTCGTCATTGTCTTTGCGTATCGATATATCGCGGTCTGGCTCGGTATCGCCCCCAGCAGTGAAGAGTAGTGGGATCGACCAGCGAGCCATGCCAATCCTGGCACGGTGAGAACCTTGCCGTTCTTACAGCGGGAGCAAGGCGAAAGCCCACCCCTTCAGGGGTGTGGATGAAGCCGACAACCCGGCAGCTTCGCCTGTAGCCTCACTCAGC
>NZ_AOLW01000026.1 GCF_000336615.1 Haloarcula amylolytica JCM 13557 | reverse complement strand
GCGTCGCCTCTCGGCGTTGCATCCCACTGTCATAGCCATTGTAGCCCGCGTGTTGCCCGGTCCATTCGGGGCATACTGACCTACCGTTGCCCATTCCTTCCTCCATTTTAGCAATGGCAGTCCTCCTAGTGTACCCAACCACCGCAGGGGTGTTGCTGGCAACTAGAAGTGTGGGTCTCGCTCGTTGCCTGACTTAACAGGACGCCTCACGGTACGAGCTGACGGCGGCCATGCACCTCCTCTCAGTAGCGTCGAGTAAAGTCGTCAACCTGACCGTCATTACTACTGTCGGGACCGGTGAGATGTCCGGCGTTGAGTCCAATTAAACCGCAGGCTCCTCCGGTTGTGGTGCTCCCCCGCCAATTCCTTTAAGTTTCATCCTTGCGGACGTACTTCCCAGGCGGCTCGCTTATCGTCTTCACTACGGCACATCACGTGCTCATGGCGCGTGACATACCTAGCGAGCATTGTTTACAGCCAGGACTACCCGGGTATCTAATCCGGTTCGAGACCCTGGCTTTCGTCCCTCACTGTCGGGTCCGGTCTCTCAACGTGGTTTCCCCATTGGTGGTCCGTCCAGGATTACAGGATTTCACTCCTACCCCGGACGTACCCGTTGAGTCTCTCGGCCCCAAGCTGTGTAGTTTCCACCGGACGCCGACCAGTTGAGCTGGTCGATTTCCCAATGGACTTACACAGCAAGCTACGGACGCTTTAGGCCCAATAATATCGGCCATCACTTGGACTGCCGGTATTACCGCGGCGGCTGGCACCGGTCTTGCCCAGTCCTT
>NZ_AOLW01000025.1 GCF_000336615.1 Haloarcula amylolytica JCM 13557 | reverse complement strand
CCGCCCGAGGCTATCAGGCCGATGGTCGGATGGGAGTGTCCGACTAACCCACGGGAAGCCTCGGGGCTTGACCCCGAGGCGGTTCACTTTGATCCGGAACAGGACAGTATCTTCCTCTCGGACGACTACGAACCCCCGGTAAGCAGTAGTCCACTGTCTTGACCACGAGCTGAAGATTGTGCTGGAAGCTGAAAGCAGATGTCCCTATGCTTCAGCCTCATCGACGGATGTGTGTTCAAGTGTATCAACCGTTCATGCTATCGAGCCGAATACCGCCTATGACATACTATGGGCACTCATCTGGGGGGGAGTGGAGTGTACTATTTGACGTAGGAAGTGCCACGGATGGATTGATTACATTCTGCGACTACTGAGGACTCTGGTATACTGACCAGCGATTGGGTGAACAATTTTGTTGTCGTCTGGGTGACTGGGCCAGCTATCCTGACCCGGTGAGAGACCTCTTCTGACGAAATACGGAGAGCAATCCGAGAACACCGCAGATGATAAACAGCCCAGCGAGGAGGAACCAATGACCATCAAGATACTGTAGCGTACCGACTAGAACAAAACCAGCATACAGAAGCGGCTGATAGAGTGGATGATCTTGAACACCGTCCACCGTCGTTGCGAGCAACATTGGAACGACAACTATCCAGAGGACAATAGAATATACCGTTGGTGGCCCGTTGTATATGAATTCAAAATAGGTGGCTGCACCGATCACCCCCAGCATCAGTAGTGTAGCTCCCGGACGGATTCGGTTCTGGAGGGAACGGAGGGCAGTCATTCAGAGTCGTTATTTTTTATCGACACATATCTATCTACCTGTTGCTTTTTAGTCGCTGGTCGTCTCATGAGCCGGTGTACTGACCGCCAGTGACCACGAATCGAATGAGAGTTCGTGTGTCTTCGCCTTACGAGATCGGGTGTAAATCAACCTATCAAGATGGGATACGTCGACAGAGACATTCACTGACTATCTGGGAACTCATTGCCCACCTTGGGGACGACCCTCAAAAACCTCGCCACTCGTCTGTGCCTGCCGGTGCTGGGCACGAATATCTGGTCGGTCGTCGGCTTCGGTGCTTGGAGACTGTTCGTCGACGGGCTGCTGTTCGGTGCTCATGTTCGGGAAACCCCTCACCCCACCGGGNCTTCGGTGCTTGGAGACTGTTCGTCGACGGGCTGCTGTTCGGTGCTCATGTTCGGGAAACCCCTCACCCCACCGGGGGACACAAAATTGGCAGTGCGAATACGCGACCGACAGGACTCAGGCCTCAGCGACGTCCCAGACAGAGAGATGACCGCTGGCACAGACGCCGGCGTGACGCCCGACAGCCATGTACGGCCCGTACTCTCCGTCGACAGATGCGATGCGCTTGGCGTCGAAGATCGGCGCGTCGCACTCGTCGGTTCTGCAGGTCATATGGTGGGACAAGTCACTGGACATCACGTCTCGCCCGCCATCGCTTGGTGACGGAGCTCGCTTTCGTCTGGTAGATCCCAGCCGTGGTACTCGCGAGCGATGTGGCGTGCTCGCTTGACGTTGACCACGACGCCGGCTGCTGGAGACTGATGCGCCTCAACGC
>NZ_AOLW01000024.1:278840-280171 GCF_000336615.1 Haloarcula amylolytica JCM 13557 | reverse complement strand
TGTCCGTACCGAGAACCGACACAGGTGTCCATGGCGGCGAAAGCCAAGGCCTGTCGGGAGCAACCAACGTTAGGGAATTCGGCAAGTTAGTCCCGTACCTTCGGAAGAAGGGATGCCTGCTCCGGAACGGAGCAGGTCGAAGTGACTCGGAAGCTCGGACTGTCTAGTAACAACATAGGTGACCGCAAATCCGCAAGGACTCGTACGGTCACTGAATCCTGCCCAGTGCAGGTATCTGAACACCTCGTACAAGAGGACGAAGGACCTGTCAACGGCGGGGGTAACTATGACCCTCTTAAGGTAGCGTAGTACCTTGCCGCATCAGTAGCGGCTTGCATGAATGGATTAACCAGAGCTTCACTGTCCCAACGTTGGGCCCGGTGAACTGTACATTCCAGTGCGGAGTCTGGAGACACCCAGGGGGAAGCGAAGACCCTATGGAGCTTTACTGCAGGCTGTCGCTGAGACGTGGTCGCCGATGTGCAGCATAGGTAGGAGNGAGACACCCAGGGGGAAGCGAAGACCCTATGGAGCTTTACTGCAGGCTGTCGCTGAGACGTGGTCGCCGATGTGCAGCATAGGTAGGAGACACTACACAGGTACCCGCGCTAGCGGGCCACCGAGTCAACAGTGAAATACTACCCGTCGGTGACTGCGACTCTCACTCCGGGAGGAGGACACCGATAGCCGGGCAGTTTGACTGGGGCGGTACGCNCAGTGAAATACTACCCGTCGGTGACTGCGACTCTCACTCCGGGAGGAGGACACCGATAGCCGGGCAGTTTGACTGGGGCGGTACGCGCTCGAAAAGATATCGAGCGCGCCCTATGGCTATCTCAGCCGGGACAGAGACCCGGCGAAGAGTGCAAGAGCAAAAGATAGCTTGACAGTGTTCTTCCCAACGAGGAACGCTGACGCGAAAGCGTGGTCTAGCGAACCAATTAGCCTGCTTGATGCGGGCAATTGATGACAGAAAAGCTACCCTAGGGATAACAGAGTCGTCACTCGCAAGAGCACATATCGACCGAGTGGCTTGCTACCTCGATGTCGGTTCCCTCCATCCTGCCCGTGCAGAAGCGGGCAAGGGTGAGGTTGTTCGCCTATTAAAGGAGGTCGTGAGCTGGGTTTAGACCGTCGTGAGACAGGTCGGCTGCTATCTACTGGGTGTGTTATGGTGTCTGACAAGAACGACCGTATAGTACGAGAGGAACTACGGTTGGTGGCCACTGGTGTACCGGTTGTTCGAGAGAGCACGTGCCGGGTAGCCACGCCACACGGGGTAAGAGCTGAACGCATCTAAGCTCGAAACCCACTTGGAAAAGAGACACCGC
>NZ_AOLW01000024.1:0-278833 GCF_000336615.1 Haloarcula amylolytica JCM 13557 | reverse complement strand
AACGAGACGTTAAGCCCACGAGCACTAACAGACCAAAGCCATCATTCATACGCACTGTGACTCATTCACCGACGATTTAACTCGTCGCTGAACGAGTCCAGGCGCAATCTGGATCGCACGGACACACGGTGAAAGAGACGACCGACCGAGACTGGTACTTTCGTGGTTCGAATCCGCGACTCGGCGTTAGGCGGCCACAGCGGCGGGGTTGCCTCCCGTACCNGGGAGTACTGGAGTGCGCGAGCCTCTGGGAAATCCGGTTCGCCGCCACCATTCATACCTTATTCACTCATCGAAGAGAGGCATCTCTCTCCGGTGGGCTTTCGATTTTTATAAGCAGTGCGTAACTACGTGGTCTGACCGAAAGGGTACTGTATGACTCGCGAGGTCAAGCTAAACGAACTTACGGCGCTTCTCGAAACAGCGACGTACCCCCTGCCGGTTGAGACCGCCCAGGCGGAGTTCGACGATGTACAGCTCGTGTACGCAGACGGCTCCGAACCGTTAGCTGCGCTACTGGATCGGGTCAATGATGAGCAGTTCGACTCACCGGACGAGGCACAATCATCCATCTACAGTACTATCCCAGTTGAAGGAGTCGGTGAACCGGGCCAGTCTGAGGGTGAGGGCTAACTGAATTCGCTACGCTTAAACGACCGAGTTGATTACCCCTATTCGTGCCAAGGTGGCAGAGTCTGGCCTAACGCAGCGGCCTGCAGAGCCGCCCATCGCCGGTTCAAATCCGGCCCTTGGCTTCCTCGTCTCTTACACCCCCGAGAAGTGCCGGTACGTAACTGTTACCTGCCTTTCTCTGTAGACTCGACGTTGTGAACTGTTGCTCGAAAACGGTTGCATACAGGATCAAGACTCTATCGAAGAATACAGTACGGACAGTCCGCTCATGAAATCCGTTTCGACGGGGCAACGCCCGACGTAGTGGGATCGCACGAACTATAGTAGCCATTGAAAGTCAATGCACACCTGATCGCACGACGGCAGTGCGATCAGTGTGTAAATCGTTTCAATTGTTACTATACTGTTACGGCCACAAACTGGTTCCCGGGACATTCGAAGCTGGAGTTAGCAGAGATGGGGCGGCGGAGAAAGGTGGATGCCGCTGCTGACCCGGTATCAACTCTTATTTGTCGGCACCAGTATTACAGTTGCAATGGGGTTGTTGGGACGGGAAACACGGCGGAGAGTCGTCGACAACTACGAACTGCTACTGATTTGTCTGATCGCCATCGCTGCGGTTGGCGGATATCTCACGTATACGGGCCACGTTGCTCCGGGAACGGACACAACTACGCGTCAGGTGTCGTCGTGGCAGTCGTCCGGATCGTTCTCCCACAATGCGACAGTTCGCAACGGTACCTCGGCGTTTCCAGAGGGTGAAGTGCTCGAAGATCAACCTGTGTATCTCCGGACGGTCGCCCCCGTATTGGACGGCGCGTTCACGTACACGTTCAGCGCCAGCAACGAAAGCGATCTTACGGCCTCGGCTGACGTGTTCGTTCAGTATCGCTCCGTCGAATCAACCCAGAACGGAGAGCTCGTCTACTGGGAGGTCAAACGACCACTGACACAAGGCACTGTGCAGTCGCTGGCCGCGGGTGAGCGGCTGACGGTTCCGTTCTCGCTGAATGTCAGTCGCGCAGCCGAAACTGTTCGACGTATCGATTCGGAACACGGCCAGACGTCCGGTCGACTTGAGATGGCGGTGGTCTCTCAGGTGGCTCTTTCGGGGACGCGAAACGGGCAGTCGGTCGACACGACTCGGACGTATCGCCTCCCGATTATCCCGAGTCAGAGCAGCTACCGGGTCGAAAACGCTGGCCCGGTTCCGAACAGTGGTGACCGAACCGTCGAAGCGCAGGTCGAAAAAGCGTATGGACCGATCTGGACTCTCGGTGGCCCAGTGCTCCTGCTTGGTAGCTTTAGTGGTGCTGCTGCCCTCGTCTACGGGCGCACGACCGACTATCTCACACTTACCGACGCCGAGCGCCGATGGCTCGCATACAAGTCCGCCCGTGAGGAGTTTGACGATTGGATAACCGTCGGCCGGGCTGATCCAGTCGACGACGACGTCTGGACAACTTCAGTTGATTCGCTCGTCGGGCTCGTGGACGTCGCAATAGACACCGAGGAACGTATCATCGAGTCAGATAGCGATTCTGAACTCATCGTGTACACTGGTGACCGACTGTTTCGGTACGCGCCTCCGCCAGAACCCGGAACTGATTCGACTGTGGGAAACAGTGGCGCTGAGACGCCGGACTGACCGAGTTGTTTTACTGCTCTTCGGTGCCGCCGTCGGCAGCTTGCAGTTCGGGCAGTGCATCGAGTTCTGGGACCAGCCGGTACCCGGTCCCCGTGCCGACTGCAGCGGAGAACGCGAGCGCCGCAACCAGCTGCGAGACTGGGCCGAAGCCAGCGCCTGAGGCAGCTGCCACGACAAGAACCGTGAGTACGATTCCGGCAAGACCGATCGCGGTCTCGCGGACAGCGACGCGCCGGAACCGGCGACGGCGGTCACTCGGTTGCGTCTGGAGTACCGGGAGGACATCGTGATATCGCGTCTGCACGAGGTAGTTCGTCACTACGGCGAGCAGGCCAGCGATGACCGCCCACGGCCCCCAGCTAATTCCGAATGCCGGCTCGAAGCCGAGCGTGAATCCGTTCGGTTCGGCTGACTGTTGACTTTCGGGTGTCGTCGGCACGGGCTCAGCGCCACCGCCGGCCACGGTTTCGGGTTCTTCTTCGCTGGTGGTGGGTGTCTCAGCCCGTTCGTCGGTCGACGTCCCGACACCAGTACCGCTGCCACCGCTTCCGCCGCCAGCGGCTGTTTCAGTCTCGTTCCCGTCATCGTTTGCGGTCCCGTTCGTCGAGTTACTGTCCGTCGGCGTTGGCGTCGGCGTCGTGGGATCGCCCCCGTCCTGCGTACCACTCCCATCATCGTCACTGGGTGGCACACTGCCACCACCGCCACCGGTTGACCCACCGCCGCTCCCACCGTTGCTCTCGTCCCCTTCGGTTGACTGCTGTTCGGGAACAGGGGCGGTGATCGATATCGTGCCAGTGAAGTTGCGCTCCGCTGGCGTCACTGCCAGCCCAAAGCGAACTGATTCGTCGGGCTCCAACGAGACGGTGTCGCCGGCGACTTGTGCTCCAGTGTCCATCCGGTACATGCGAACTGTTTCCGGCTCGCTGTCCAGTTCGACGGTAGCGGCACTATCAGTTCCCTCGTAACCCGCAAACCCGACGACGAACAGGTCATCGACGCGGGTCTGACCGTTCGGGAGCACTGGTGAAAGACTGATGCGTAGCTGCCCTGTCTCGTCGTATTCGGCGTACTGGTCCCCGTTTACCGTGTCAGCGGGAGCCAAGTAGACGCCGGAGTTCCGGTCGGGTGCAACCTCGTCGCCGTCGATGAAGGCACCTGTTGCCATAGCGGTCCCTGCGAGGAGGACGACCGCTGCCATGACGGCGACGAGAGTGCGATTCATAGTTGGTTGTGTCGTGCCGACTGCGTTGGATCTTCGTGTGTGCCTGTATCTGGGCCTGTTGGTCGGCGGCCAGCGCCGGAATCGCGTTTCACTTACTGCTGGACCGCCTCGACGACGAAGGTCACGTCGCTGATCTCGCTGAGATCGTCGCCATCGACGCCGTCATCTCGGAGGTCGACAACGATGTCCAGTTCCACGGTGTCGCTGTAGCCGCCGTCTGAACTCCCGCCGTCGGGGTCGAGCGCGATAGCCTGGTCCGAGCCGACAATCGAGACGCCAGCGGATCCCTCCCGGAAGTCCAGAACTTCACCGTTTGTGGGGTCATCCCCAACCCCAGTAGTGCTGTCATCAATATAGAGGTTGACCTTGGATTGGCTGTTGTTGTCGACCTCCAAAGCGTTCTCGAAGCTGGTCTTCGCTTGTTCGTTGAGATTCGTCTGTTCGAAGTTGATGATATCAACCGACTCGTTTGTGTCCGTCCCGACGATGCTCGTGGCACCGCTCCCCGGGCTGAACCCCACCTGTGCCGACCCGGTATCGCCGGTGACTTGGAGATTGACGTTCCGGTCTGCTTCGATAGAGGTGAACGCACCGGAACCAAACACCGCACCCGTCCCCACACTGGCCGCACCAATACTAAGGAGAAAGCCACGCCGATTCATTGGAAGCTAGTTCACGGCATAGCGGCTTAGTACTGAACAGCGTTAGCGGCTTCAATGAGTGCTTTAGCCGGGCTAATGCAACAAAATAGTAAGTGGTAACCTCTCGATAAGCGAACTGAACATGAAACTGAACCGTAGAAGCGTACTCGGTCTCATCGGGACAGTCGGTATCGGATCTGGTGCGGCGTTCGGCTCTGGTGCATTTAGCACTGTCAGCGCAACGCGTGAAGTCGAAGTCAACGTCGTTGGCGCTGACGGCAACGGCTCCGAGATCGCAACCGAATTTACTGACGTGCTTGTCGACGCGTCCGCCGATGAGGTTGCGCTTCGGAATAGCAATGGCGCTCTCGTTACCGACGCTTCAGGACTATTTCCGAATTCAGACAGTGACTCCTCCAATGACACGCTTACTCCAGAAGGTGGCAACAACTCACAATTGTCAGATAGCTACGTAAGCCTCATCGCGAACGATGTGTCTGTCGTCTTTGGCTACGACAACTCTGGCAATGGTGGGAGCGACGAGCGGCTGATGCCAAACAGCACGTACGACTATTCGAACGGGTTCTTCAAACTGGTCAACAACGACGACGGAATCTCGACGGCGTTCAACGTTGAGCTGAGTCCCGATGGCGACCTTCTTTCCGACATCAACGGGAGCACGGATACCTACAGCGAAGAGGTGTCTGCGGGCGCGGTTTCTAACCTCTCTGCAACCCTCGAAACGGGCGACAGCGCCCAGGAAACCGAAGACCTGACAATCACAATCACTGAAGTATAACGGGTTGGCTCTGCTGTCCGACTCCCTCACCTACCCATGCCCTGCTGTCGGCAGACGCCTGCCTCTGGCGATGGATGTCTAGCGTAGAAAATACAGTTACTTACCATTTACAATCAAATACGAACAAAAAATCTATCAAGTAGTGCAGTTTAAACAGGAACATGGGACAGGTGGGGGTTAGCCGGCCAGAAGAGCGACAGCTATCGCGTGATGACGTATACGACATACTGAGCAACCAACGGCGCCGGTACGCTTTACACGCGATAAAACAGGAGGACGAGTGCGCCGAACTCTCTGACCTTGCCGAGCAAGTCGCTGCGTGGGAAAACGACAAGTGCATTCAGGAGATCACGTCCACGGAGCGACACCGCGTGTACACGTCGATGCAGCAGACACATCTCCCGACGCTTGAACGCGCGGGAGTCATCACGCACGACAACGGGACAGTTACGATGACCGATACAGCTGACAGCCTTGACGTGTACCTTGACGTCGTCCCGGGGGATTCGATTCCGTGGGCGGAGTACTATCTCGGGCTCGCCGCTGTTTCGTTAGCGCTCGTCGTCGCTGTCTGGGTCGGTGTCTTTCCACCGTCGGTTCCGTCGCTCGTGTGGCCGACGGTCATCACGCTGCTGTTTCTCGTCTCTGCGGCGTATCACGTCAAGGAGACTCGCCGGCTGCAACTCGGCGCAGCCGATAAGCCACCGGAGTTGTCGGAATGAACAAGAAGTGGACCCGACGTGGTGCACTCGCGTTCATCGCCACCGGTGCAGGACTGCTCGCTGCCGAAACAGCCGGTGTCACTACCATCGACGCAAAGCGGTCCAGTAACCTGAAAGCGACCGACGGCAGCGATGCACTGCTTGGTATCGACATCGGGCCGGACAGTGACACGGATGACCAGAAGGTCCGTGGCACGGACGGCCAGCAGGTGACACTGGCAACGCTCACCAACAACTTCGACCAGCAACTTACGAGTGTTCGTGTCAGCCCCGGTCCCGCTCCACCGTTCGAAACTGTCCAGACGCCGAACAGGCTTCTGCCGGGCGAGAGCGGCGATGTCACAACGACGCTCGCCTGTGACTCAGAAGGGAGTACCACTGTCAACCTTGATATCACTGCTACCGGTACCGACCAGCGTGTCGAACTGAGCCGATCGGTTTCAGTTGAGTGTCGCGACCCCAGGGTGTCGTGGTGGCACTTCGAAGATGTTAGCAGAACGGATATCCCGGATTCCTGGGCCGCTGGCAACGATGGCGAGCGAGACCGTAGTCTTGACCCGGACAGTGACCTCTTTTATGAACCGGATCTAGCGACATCCAGTCAGGGACGCGGCGAAGTTCTCAATTTCGATGGTGACGATGCCGTCACCGTTCCTGACGACGATTCCCTTGACCTGACTGACGACTTCTCGCTCTCTGCTTGGGTATTCCCTCGAATCCAAGGCGGCCTCACACGACTGTTCAGCAAATGGAACTCTAGTGGCGACGATAGCTATCAGTTCGGCTTCGGTGGTGGCTGGAAGGGTTCGGACGACAGAGAACTGCTCATCGAGACTACCGACGAATACAAGCTCACAGGTGTCTCGCTGACGGAGTACCAGTGGACACACGTCGTCTGGACCCACGGATCACAGGACAGGGTGTACGTCAACGGGGCGCAAAAGGGGCCGACGTTTTCGCTCCCCGATGCGCAGGCGTCCGAACAACCGCTTCGAATCGGCACCGGCATCAACCCCGGTGGGAACGCTATCTACGGATTCAACGGTGCCATGGACGAACCCAAGGTGTACGACGCCGCGCTCACCGCCGAGCAGGTGAGCAATCTCTACAATTCAAGCACGGCAAGTGCAGGTGGTGGCGGCGGCGATATCACCGGATGAACCCGCGATCATTCACGCCTAAGCAGGCGGCGTACCTGTCGCTTCAGCGGGACCGACCGGTCCCGGCTCCGCTCGCGCGTTGTTCCGAACCCGAAGGTCGCCCCAACTGCCGCTGTGAGGCTTCCTAACACCAGGAGATTGAACGCTCCGAGGGCCACCAGCGGGTGGACTCCGTGCAGCCCCGCGATGACGCCCGGCGGTGCTAACAGGAAGTACCGGTGCTCTTCGACGGTCACGACCGCCTGTTCGCCCGGTGGTGGGGCGGGCACCGACAGCGTTGCCGTCGCGGACCCGCCGCGCTGGACGACAAGCCGGTTACGGTCCATCGCGGCGTCCGAGTGCGATGATTCTAGGATAATGAGCATCGTTACCAGTCCGCCGTTTTCGGCAGTGAACTCGCTTTCGACGGTCTCCCCGGGCGTGACATCCTCGCTAGTGCTGTCGATGGTGACGCTGTGAGTGCCGCTCGGAGCGACCATCGCCGCGTTGGCTGGGACGAGAATCAACACTGCCAGTGCGAGTATAACCGTCCAGCCATTGATGGCGTCCCCGTCGCGCGAACGAGTCCGTTCTCTGGTCCGCTCCTCGCTGGCCCGGAAGCTGTCGACGAAGACGAGCAGAAACAGTCCGAGCCCGATAGAGATGAACAGTCCACTGAGTCCCTGTCCGCTCGTCAGGTCGCTGTTGCCCGGCCCGCCAATCAATACCAAGCCGCTTTCTGCCGCCGTTCGAGCGGAGCTGATGGCGGTGCCGAGACCGGGGAGCCGGACGACCTGTCCGTTGATCTGGAGTGCTGTCGCGACGACTCGGTCGTCCGTGACAACCGGCTCACCTCCGCTCTGGTCTCTGAACGGGTTGTTGTCCCCTTTCGTGATGTAGCCGCCGTCGGTCTCCGCGACAACCCGGTGTGTGGTCAGTCCGCCGCCCTGTAACTCGACCGCTTCGAACACGATGACGTCCCCCGGCTCGATCTCGCCAGCGACGGGTGCAGGAACGGCGACGAACGCGTCGCCCGTGTTCAGCGTCGGTGACATACTCCCTGAAGTCACGTACCCCAGCAGGATCGGCTGTCCGAGGAGCTGCCCGATAACGAGGGAGAGAACGACGAGGACAGCAAGCAGGGTGAACGCGTCCTCGACGGCCTGCCGCAGCATACCTGCAGTAGCCGGTCACAGGTTTTCAACCCTCCGAACAGCGGAGCAGTCGACGCAGTCGCTCATTATTCGAAGCGTACGAAATCGGCGCGTGGGGTCTCTGCGCGCGACGCACTGTCGTATGGTGACCGCGTGGCAGGCCAGTTCTGGTCGACCATATCACTGACCGTCTCGATCACTCTGTTTCGACAGGGATCGTGTGGACCTGCCGGAGCGGCGCGATGTGTGCTTTCGCCGCCTCGTCCAGTGGAAAGGTCCCGTGGATGTCGGCCGGGACCTGGCCGTGGACGACACGCCCGAACGGCGCGGCGGCGGTGGGATACACCTGCTCGGCCAACCGGGCGACAGGGGCCGCGACATCGAGGCCTTCCAGCGCTTCCTTCACAGCCGCTTCGCCGACGTGGACGGACTCCCCGTCGATCAGTATGAACGCGAACGGCGGGTCGTCGAACTGCGCCCGGAGGAACGCCTGAATCGCATCGGACTCCCAGGGGACCGGCGTGATGTCCGTGGCACAGCGGGTTACCGTCTCGGCAGCGCGCCGGAACAGGTCGGTACTGCCGTCGTAGACGAGAAGCGACTGAGTCACACCCCCTGTACGGGTTTGGGCCGTTTGAACGTTGTGTAGTGTCACAACGGCTTATGCTTCTGCCCCTCTACGTTTCTGTATGGACGCACGGGACGAACCGATGCCCAGACTCGCCCGGCGACTCGAAACAGTACTGGAGAGCGCGCTTGCCGATAGCGTGTCGTGGACGGTCACTACTGACGGCCCAGTCGTCGCTCGACTGCCAGACCGCGAGTTCGCGTTCGAGCGGAACGATAGCCCGGATGGGTACCGGTGGACAGTCGTGTTACGCGCGGACGGTGCGGTCGTGAGCAAGTTCGGGCAGTTCGAGACGGTCGATAGCGTTGTCGAGCGGGTCGAATCGCTCGCCCACTCCGACGCTCGGTACACGGTTTGCTGTGACGGCTAACTGTCCCAGCGCCAGAACTACCCAGCAAGCGAATTCAGTGACCACGTTTCAGTCAGCGACACGTCGCTCGTGGGTAATCTCTATACGAATCCCGTACCAACGAGCAGGCGTATGAGTCTGCTCAAGAACAAGCACCTCCTCAACGGGATCGTCTCACTGGTCGTCAGCGTCGGTATCACTGTCTGGCTGGCCGACGACGAGGACGCGCCGTGGAGCCTGACTGACATGGCCATGGCCGTCGCTATTTCGTCGTTCCTGTCCGGCTTTTTCACCAGCTACTTCGCCGACTGACGCCCGGTGACTCTCTGGACGGGGGAACACCGATGCCGTTCCGGCCCGTCCGACTAGTATGGACGAACCAGAACCCGTCGACGACTGGCCCAACCGCCCGTTCTCGCCGACGGAAGCCAGTGCCCTGCTGGATGACATCGACGGCGCTGTCGCGGTCTGGGTGATGCACCACGACAACGACGTTCGGTCGGCCGTCGTTCTCGATGACGCCCCCGAGGACGCAGTCATCGACATTGTCGTCGAGACTGAGGCTGCCTTCGAAATGTACAGTTACACGAGCGGCGTGTGGATGGACTACGGCACGCAGCGGAAGGACGACTCGGATGCCCCGTCGATGGCAGGAACGCTCGACAGCTACGACGTTCTCGCTGGCGAGTCTGATACAGCCTGACCCGATACATCGACACCGCCGTTGCCGGGTCGAGACGCCCCTACCACCCGTCTATCAAGACACTCGAAAAGTAATCATTAAACGGCGCGGCGACTGACCCTCCTGATATGCAACGACGAGCCGCGGCGGCGTACTTCGCGTTCTTCCTCGTTATCAGTGTTGCTGCGTACGCCTACATCGGCGTCGCGGAGAGTCAGCGGCCGGCGGTGTCGCTCGACGCTGACGCCGAACTGACGAACGAGAGTACGTTCACTGTCGACGGAACGGAATACACAGCCACGAACATCCACATGTCCGGCGGCGGCGGTGGCGGCCACGGCGGCGGCGGTGGCAGCATGGCAGCTGACCTCTCGTGGACGAACGAGTCGTCACGGTATACAGCGACGTTAGAGCACAACGCCACGACGACCTACCAGAACGACACCTATCGCGTCCACACTGACGGTAACGAGAGCACGGTGACGCTCGAAGAAGAACTCAACGTCAGCGCACTCCTCGTCGAGGACTCCTCAGTCCAGAACACGCTGGCGACCCAGAACGGGACCGAGTACGTGGTCTACCAGTCGAACAACACGCAAGTCCCGCTGAGTGAATGGCTCCCAGAGCCGGAGACGGTGTCGTTCACCACCGGCGATACCTACCCGCACGCGACCGATAGCGGCACCCAGGAGACCACGATCTCCGAAGTGACCGACGACGGCGCGACCCTCGAATGGTTCGCACCGCGCGAGAACACAATCGAACTTTCGGAGGGTGGGAACGTCACGCTGAACGAGCAGCAGTTCTTCACGCACTTCCCAGACCATAGCACCGTCCAGATCGTCCCGATTCAGCAGTACGGCCAGTACCAGGAGACACTCGACCAGCAGGACTACTTCCACGAGCGGAAGAACGGCATCTGGGGCGTCTCGATACTCTCGGGCATCGCGGCCGTGCTGATGCTTGGGATGGCGTACATGCCCGTCCGCGGATAACAAGCCGTCTGTTTTCGGCTCTGTTCTCGGCGACTGACTTATGCGTCGGCCGCCCAGCTGATGTACGCTAGTCCGACACCGAGCACGCTCATCAGGACCGCCGCGACCATCTGTACAATCGCCGCTGCCATCGACGCGTGCGTCTGCCACGGTGTGCCGGCCACCGCCGCGAGCGTGGCGACGACGAGCAACACGCCGACAGTGACACCTAGCGGGCGCAACGGCTGTGCGAGTACGCGCTGAACCGTACCGGTAGTTCCGTCCATACTGGTGCCATCCGCCGTCTCGGTGGTAAATGAACCGGTCTCGAACTCTGTCCTGTCGCGCTGCTTCTTGTACACAGAACAGCGGGCCGGGAGGGAGTTGAACCAGAGGAAGACATGCTCGCTCACACTCATTCGCTGTGCGTGCCTTCCAGGGTTCAACTCCTCCATCGCGTTGCCACTGCTCACTGTTGTTCACAGGGCAACGGGCCGGGAGGGAGTTGAACCCCCGACCATCTGGTTAAAAGCCAGACGCTCTGCCTAACTGAGCTACCGGCCCTCGCTATTCGCTCGGGGGAGCGGCGATTAAGACCTTACGGTCCGTCGTCGAAGTACGATTCGATAGCCTCGCTGATGACTTCTCCGGGGGAGGCCCCATCGAGTGCGGCCTGTCGGCGGAGTCGACAGTAGGCGTCGCGGCCGAGTTGTGTCCGTAACTCGCCCAGCGCGTACCCGTTTCTGGCGAGCGCCGCGTCCACGGACGCGCCGTCGTTGACACTGCTGGCAACGGACCGGATCTGGCGGACGGTGAGGTCGTGGTCGAGGGCGGCCCACGCCAGTAGGAGGCGGGATTCGCCGGAGACTCTGGCGATGTGTTTGGCCGCCGTCGGCGCAATTTCTCCCTTGGCGACGTGAATACGGACGGACCGCGGGAGGTCGTGTACGCGGGACCACTTCCGGATGAACGAGACCGACGCCTCCCCGCCGGCCCGTTCGGCAGCGGCCTTGTAGGACCCCTCACCACGGACCAGGGCTGCACACGCGGCTGCGCCGCGCAGAATGAACACGTTGTCGTCGGCGCCGGCGGTGTTCTCGGAGAACTTCTCGACCGTTCTGGCGGCGAGCTCGAGGCTCTCGGAGTCGTCGGGATCGAACTCGATGGCCTCCTCGGGCCGCTGGCCAGTGAGTGCCGGGTCCCCGCGGATGACCGGTTTACCGACCGGTGATTCACGGTCGGTCGATGGAACGTAATTGTCGGGCCCCTCAGGCATCGATACGTGCTTGGGGAGCACTGCACAAAAGTATCCCGTACAGGGGTGTCATACAGGCTATTGTAAGTCATTCCGGGATTTCGCCGACCCGGGCCGGCGCACTTAATACGCAGTCACAACAGTCTGTATCAGTCGTCAGAGGCGCTCTCGCGCTCTTCGCTCATGTGCTCCCAGATTTCTGTGCAACCGCAGCCATCCTCGACGTTGTCGAGGTGGTCTGTGGTCGGCTCTTCGCGTTCGGCGTCGTCGTCGTGGGTCTGTTGTGCGTTCGTCATCGTTTCTGGCACAGCAGCGACCTGCGTGGCCGCCGCGTGGTGTCGTACTCCTTCGTAACGCCCCCACTATCTTAAACACGGACTCTCCTGTAAGCTTGGCCCGCACTGCGACTTACAGGCAACATATGTTTGTATCTCGTACAGATCCCATCAAATAGTGGGTCATTATGTTCTGATACACTCACCGCATGACTGCGGTGGATTCGTCCCGATCCGGTGATACTTGCGACCGCCGATGCTCTCAGGTATCTCTGGAATCTAATGAGATGTAATGACGACCGACGTTCACCAGCTCGACGACGGGGCCTGGATTTCCGTCAACGACTCGCGGGAAGTGAACGTCTCGGACCTGTGGTTGTTAGCTCGAAGCGACTTCTGTGGGTGTGAGACGACGGATTTCCTCGCCGAGGGGTTCGTAAAAGTGGGCGTGGATTACCCGGATATTCAGGCGCGAATTGCCGGTCAGTGTATCGCCTGCGGTGAAAGCGGTGTTACCGACTGGCTGACGGTCGGCCGCGTCGTAGACCCCGAATCCGGTGAGTTCTACGGCGTCGTCCACGAGAGCGTCCATTTTCCGGAGAAGCGAACCCGGCTTGCCCATCCCGAAGAATAGGCAACAATCTCTTGTTTCGGGGAGTGGTGGCGACGGTTGACGGCAAAGTGTGTTGTATAAGTCTGTGAGACTTGTGGAAGAACACATTAGCTATGCCCAGTAAAGTCGAGAAATGGAAGGACGAGGTCTACGGTAACGAAATCCGGGAGCATCTGATGGAGTTCGCAGAGAAGGGCTGGGACGCCATTCCGGAAGACGAGCACGACGCCTGGTTCGAGCGCTTCAAGTGGTGGGGCCTGTACCACCAGCGCTCCGGCCAAGAGTCCTACTTCATGATGCGTATCGGGACGCCAAACGGCGTCATCAAGCCCGGCCAGCTCGAAGTCATCGGCGAAGTCGCGAAGGAGTACGCGACCGGCCCCGTCGATAACCCCGAGTTCGGCGAGGCTTACTGTGACTGGACGACCCGCCAGAGCATCCAGCTCCACTGGATCAAACTGGAGGACATCCCCGAGATCTTCGAGAAGCTCGAAGCCGTCGGCCTGGGAACGCAACAGGCCTGTGGTGACTCCTGGCGGAACATCGTCGGCTGCCCCGTCGCCGGCAAGGACAAACACGAGCACGTCGACGCCTGGCCCGTCGCCGAGGACCTCCACGAGACGTTCAAGGGCAACGACGACTACTCGAACCTCCCGCGCAAGTGGAAGGTCGCCATCGCTGGCTGTGACGAAGGCTGTGGCCAGGGCGACATCAACGACCTCGCCTTCGAGCCGGCCGAGAAGGACGGCGAACTCGGCTTTAACGTCCGCATCGGCGGCGGCCTCTCCCGCAAGGAACCGCGCCTCGCCCGCGATATCGACGTGTGGGTCCCGCCGGAGCAGGCCGCCGACGTGGCCCACGGCATGTCCGCGCTCTTCCGCGACCACGGCGACCGCGAGGACCGCTTCAACGCCCGCATCAAGTTCCTCATGGACGAGTGGGGTCCGGAAAAGATGCGCTCGGTCCTCCAGGACGACTACGTCGACTTCGAACTGGAGACCGCCGGCGAGGACATGCGCGACCAGTACAGCTACAACACCGGGTCCCAGGACGGGCACAACGACCACGTCGGGATCCACGAGCAGAAGGACGGCAACTACTACGTCGGCCTGAACGTCCTGGTCGGCCGGATGGGTGCCGACGACGTGCTCGAACTCGCGGAACTCGCCGACGAGTACGGCTCCGGCGAGGTCCGACTGACCCAGCGCCAGAACATCATCGTCACCGACGTCCCCGAGGAGAACCTCGACGAGTTCACCAGCGAACCCCTGCTGGAGAACTACTCCCCGGACCCGTCGCCGTTCATGCGCGGGTCCATCGCCTGCACGGGCACGGAGTACTGCTCGCTCTCTATCGTCGAGACGAAGAACCGCCAGGTCCGCTACGCCCGCTGGCTCAAGGACAACGTCGAACTGCCCGAGGACCACAAGGACTTCCACATCCACCTCTCGGGCTGTACGGCCTCCTGCGCCCAGCCCCAGATCGCCGACGTTTCCCTGCGTGGCATGAAGACCCGCAAGGACGGCGAACCGGTCGAAGCGCTCGATATCGGCCTCGGCGGCGGCCTCGGCGACGACCCGCGCTTCGCCGACTGGGTGGAGATGCGCGTCCCGGCCGACGAAGTCCCCGGCGCGATCAAGAACCTCGTCAACAACTTCAAAGAGGCACGCGAGGGCGGCGAGACCTTCCGTGACTTCGTCGAGGACCGCGACGAGGAGACGCTGGCCGAGATGGTCGACCCCGAAGAGACGGACTACCACGACCCGTACATGCACAACACGAAGATGACGTGGTACCCCTACGCAGAGGACGACGACATGCAGGCCTCGCCCGCGCCCACGAACGGGCAAGGCGAGCCGCTGCCCTCTGACGACTAAGGCGTACTACTGGGCATTCGCACCTCGGCTTTCGCTGAATCGTGCGGTCGTCCGGGTTTTGATTAGCTGTCGCATTTGTCTGTGGCCGGGAGCGCGCTCCGTCGCGCGACCCGCCGTCAGAGCGCTGCTCTGACGAGCCTTCGTTCGCTTCGCTCACGAAGACGGGGAAAGGCAGGTCTACCTCTGAAGGGGTACACAAGTTTTGCAGTCGCTGTTGTGGGCATACCGCGAGCGAAGCGAGCGGTTTCACGCGAATCGCGGCGCGATTCGCGCTTTTTTCATCGACGTTTTTTGGCCGGGGTTGAGCGCTCGCCATCGGCGAGCGCGATGCCCCGGTGAAAAAAGGTGGTTGGTAAGCCTTATTCGCCGCACTGGCATAGCAGTAAGTGGCAGCGGGAGGCCGGCTCCCGTGGCGCAAGCCATGAGGAAAGTCCCCCCACCTGTTGGACAGGTGACCGGGCGCAAGCCCGGGGCGGGAGACCGTCGGCTCTGGAACAGCAACGACACGTCGTCGCCGGACCGATGAGGTGTGCGAATCCCGAGCGAGGCTGGTCGTGCCCCACCAGACGGTGCGGCACGCGGCCAAAGCGAGGGAGAGGTAACCCACCGAGGGCAGTCGCGACCCGGTGACTCCGGGGCGCGCAGTTGTGGACCACATCCGTGCTCCACCCGTGGGCCGCAGACGCCCCACGCATTCCGTGGGCCGCAGACGCCCCACGCCTCCGGCGACGGACCGATGGAACGGCGAAACCTCACCGGTGCAAGGCCGCGTCGACAGGTAGTCCGACGCCGCGCGCAAGCGCTGGACGTGGCCGCTCAGCCGAATGCTGGCCCGAACAGAAGGGGGCTTACTCCCCGCAGCCACTGATTCTGATAGCGGCGGGTCCGATGGTTACAAGCCCGCGCCGGCCGCAGGCCCGTGTATGACCGCAGCCGACCTTATCGACGACGTTCGTGACGACCAGCAGACGGAACTCTCCCGACTGGGCTCCTCGAAGACGCTGTACGCCGACACCCGCGGCGAGATGGAACCGGACGTAGTGCTGGCGGCGGCGGCCGCCCGCGAGCAGGCGGCCCACGACACGTTCGACGCCTGGAGCGACGACGACCACGACGACGCGGCGGCGCTGTTTGCCGATGCGGCGGGCGAGACGGCCGAGCGCCGCGACAGCCTCGGCGCCGACCCGGTCGACCGGACGCCGGCGATGCACGACGTGCTCGCTGACCTCGACGGGACCGTCGAACGCCTCGGCGGCTTCGTCGGCTGGTCGCTCGTCGACAAGAAGGTCAAAGAGCAGTACACCGGCTTCTTCACCGGCCAGGCGGACCCACAGACGGCGAGTACGTTCCGCAGCGCTGGCAGCGACGTGGTGGACCTCCGCAACGAGGCCGCCGAACTGCTCGATGCGGTGTGTGAGAGCGACGACGACTGGGACGCCGCGGCGGCGGCTGCTATCGACGTCATCTCGACGGCCTACGACGAGTACTTCGAGACACTGGAAGACCTCGGCGTGAACCCGAAACCGGTCTGCTAACCCTTCACGAACCACGCGGCTCAAGTCCGTCCAGCCCGATGTGTGGGTAATGAGCGACACCGGCGGCCCACTCTCTATCGACCGACCAGATGTCGACCGCGAGTTCCGCGTCGACGCCCCGTTCGAGCCCGCAGGCGACCAGCCCGAGGCCATCGAAGGGCTCGCGTCGGGCTATCGCCAGGGGATGGACCGACAGACCTTGCTCGGTGTGACCGGCTCCGGGAAGACAAACACCGTCTCGTGGGTCGTCGAGGAGATTCAGCAACCCACGCTCGTCATCGCCCACAACAAGACCCTCGCGGCCCAACTCTACGAGGAGTTCCGCGAGCTGTTCCCGGACAACGCCGTCGAGTACTTCGTCTCCTACTACGACTACTACCAGCCCGAGGCCTACGTCGAGCAGACGGACACCTTCATCGACAAGGACGCCTCCATCAACGACGAGATCGACCGGTTGCGCCACTCCGCGACGCGCTCGCTGCTCACCCGCGACGACGTGATCGTCGTCGCGTCCGTGTCGGCCATCTACGGGCTCGGTGACCCGCGCAACTACATCGACATGTCCCTCTCACTGGAGGTGGGCCAGGAGATCGAGCGCGACGACCTGCTCGGGCAACTGGTCGACCTGAACTACGAGCGCAACGACGTGGACTTCACGCAGGGGACCTTTCGCGTGCGCGGGGACACGCTGGAAATCTACCCGATGTACGCCCGCTACGCTCTGCGCGTGGAGTTCTGGGGCGACGAGATCGACCGGATGCTGAAGGTCGACCCGCTTGAAGGCGAGGTCAAAAGCGAGGAGCCAGCCGCCCTGCTCCACCCGGCGGAGCACTACTCGATTCCGGAACAGCGGCTCCAGCGGGCCATCGACGAGATCGAAGAACTGCTGGATCAGCGTATCAGCTACTTCGAGCGCCAGGGTAACCACGTCGCCGCCCAGCGCATCGAGGAGCGGACCACGTTCGACATCGAGATGATGCAGGAGACGGGCTACTGCTCGGGCATCGAGAACTACTCGGTCCACCTCTCGGACCGGGAGACGGGCGAGGCCCCCTACACCTTGCTGGATTACTTCCCCGATGACTTCCTCACGGTCGTCGACGAGTCCCACCAGACGCTCCCCCAGATCCGCGGCCAGTTCGAGGGCGACAAGAGCCGCAAGGAGAGTCTCGTCGAGAACGGCTTCCGCCTGCCGACGGCCTTCGACAACCGCCCGCTCACCTTCGAGGAGTTCGAGGAGAAGACCGACCAGACGCTGTACGTGAGCGCGACGCCGGGCGACTACGAGCGCGAACACAGCGACCAGGTCGTCGAGCAGATCGTCCGTCCGACCCACCTCGTCGACCCGGCCGTCGAGATCGCCTCGGCGACGGGACAGGTCGAGGACCTGCTGGAGCGCATCGACGAGCGCGTCGAGCGCGACGAGCGGGTGCTGGTGACCACACTCACGAAACGCATGGCCGAGGACCTCACGGAGTACCTCGAAGAGTCCGGCGTGAGCGTCGCCTACATGCACGACGAGACGGACACGCTGGAACGGCACGAACTCATCCGGTCGCTCAGATTGGGCGACATCGACGTGCTGGTTGGCATCAATCTCCTCCGGGAGGGGCTGGATATCCCGGAAGTGTCGCTCGTCGCGATTCTCGACGCCGACCAGGAGGGGTTCCTCCGCTCGGAGACGACGCTGGTCCAGACGATGGGCCGGGCTGCACGGAACGTCAACGGCGAGGTGGTGCTGTACGCCGACGAGCGCAGCAACGCCATGCAGTCGGCCATCCAGGAGACCCAGCGCCGCCGGCGCATCCAGCAGCAGTACAACGAGGAGCACGGCTTCGAGCCGACGACCATCGAGAAAGAAGTCGGCGAGACGAACCTGCCCGGGAGCAAGACCGACACCGGCGGCATTTCCAGTGACGGCGCGAGCGACGCCGACGAGGCCGCACACCAGATAGAGCAACTGGAAGAACGGATGCAGGAGGCCGCGGACAATCTGGAGTTCGAACTGGCTGCGGACATCAGGGACCGCATCCGCGAACTCCGCGAGGAGTTCGACCTCGATGGCGGCGACGACAGCGACGGCGTTCCGGCACCCGGACCGGAGTTCTGATCTAGATCTGGGCACCGCTCTGACCCGGATTCTGGGCACCGCTCTGATACTGCCCGCTCGCGCTGCTGTCAATCGGCCCGCTGACTCGCCCCTGTCCGGCACCGATGCCGCTGTCATCTCGACTTGGACTAATACAACCAAAATTGTTTTACGCGCTACTGCAGTTGTATAGCGTGATGTCCCGCGTCTCGCTCCCACACGATGCGAAGGCCGGTCCCACCAAGCCGGAGGTCCGGGCCGTCCTCGCTAGCAAACTCGCCCTCACCGGGTCCGATCACTTCGCGGAGGTCGGCTCCTGTACCGGTGCCGTCACTATCACGGCGGCGCGCCGGGCCGGGCGGGTCACTGCGCTCGAACGCAAGGGGAATCGACTCGACGTGACTCGCAAGAACCTCGCCGCCAACGACGTTGACGCTGATGTCGAATTGCGCGAGGCCGAGGCCCCGGAGGGCTTGCCGGACGACGCCGACGCCCTCTTCCTCGGCGGGTCCCGCAACTACGAAGCCATTCTCGACCACGCCGTCGAGACCGGCGTCGACCGCATCGTGATGAACGTCTCGCGGCTGGAGGTCGCCGGCGCGGCGACCGAGGCCTTCCGCGAGCGCGACATTCTGGAGGAGGTCGTCCAGTTCCAGGTGAGCCACGGCTACGAACTCGCCGGCGCGACGAGCTTCAATTCGGAGAATCCGGTGTACATGCTCGTCGGTAGCGCCAGCGAGGACGTGGCGGCCGACGGCGCGGGCGGGCCGAGCGACGGCCACGCGGACGACGCTGCGGCCGAGAACGGGGGCGAGCAATGACCCTCTACGGCATCGGTCTCGGCCCCGGACAGCCCGACCTTGTGACGGTGCGTGGCAAGCGCGCCCTCGAATCCGCCGACGTGGTGTACTCGCCGGGGCGGCTCTCGCGCTCGGTCGCGACCGAGCACGTCCCCGAGGAGCGCATCGGCGACCTCGACTTCCCGATGACACGCGACGAGGAGAAACTCCGAACGGCATGGAAGGAAGCCGCTGCCGAGATTGCGCCGACAGCCCGCGACGGCGACGCCGCTTTCGTCACGCTGGGGGACCCGAACGTCTACTCGACCTTTGGCCACCTCCGGCGAACGCTCGCAGCGTTCCACCCCGAGGTCGACCTCGAAGTGGTGCCCGGCGTCAGCGCCATGTCGGCGTTCGCGACGGCGCTGGGCGTCGAAATCACCGCGGGGTCGAGCTTAGCGCTGCGGGAGGCCGACCGCGGCGCGTCCCCGACGGGGCCGGACCGGATGATTCTGTTCAAGGTGACCGACGCGCCGGCTACCCACGAGGGGCTGGTCGAGGCCGGCTACGACGTGGTGTACGGCCGCCGGCTGTTCATGGAGCAGGGCGAGACCGTCGTAACCGACGACCCGAGCGAGATCGACGAGCGAGACTACTACACGCTGGCCTACGCCGAGAAGCCCGAGACCCGCGTCGAGCAGGCGACCGACGCCTTCCTCGAAGCGGCCGACGAGAGCGGCGTCGTGACCGACGGCGGCGAGAACGGCTCCGGGGCGGTAGTGCGACAGGAGCGCTCCGAAGCCGCCCTCTGTGGCGACGAGGTGAAACATGACTGAGAAGACTGATGAGACTGGCGAGACGGACCCGCAGACGGCCATCGACTCCGTCGCCGGCAACCGCGACGACCGCGTCTACGAGCACAACGCCGGCGACGAACAGGAGGGCATCCCCTTCGTCGGGGCCGGACCGGGCAACCCCCGGCTGCTGACCGTCGCCGGCCGCGAGCTACTGGCCGACGCCGACCTCGTGGTCCACGCCGGGTCGCTCGTCAACAGCGAACTTCTAGAGGAGTACTGCGCCGACGCCGAGACGGTGTCCTCCATCGGCAAGGACTTAGAAGAGCTGATTCCGCTGATGCGGGACGCCTACGAGGACGGCGACACGGTCGTCCGCCTCCATAGCGGTGACCCCGCGATTTATGGAGCCGCGCTGGAGCAGATGGACGCGCTCGAACACGAGGGCGTCCCGACCTACATCGTCCCCGGCGTCACCTCCGCCTTTGCTGCCAGTGCTACGATGCGGACCCAACTGACGCTGAACGAGGTCGCCAACCACGTCGCCTTCACCCGCCCGCAGGGCAAGACCCTGGACGCGGACGAGGACCACATCTCAGAGTTCGTCGGCATGGGCGACGTGACGACCTGCATCTATCTGGGGACCCACGCCGTTTCCGAGACGATGGACCGCCTGCTGGAGGACGGCCACGACCCCGAGACGCCTGTTGCGGCGATTTATCACGCCTCCTGGCCCGACGAGGACGTCATCGAAGGGACGATTGCGACCATCGGAGAGAAACTGGAGGACGCCGGATATCGCGCCTCCGCGATGGTCGTGATTGGGGACGCTGTTGGTGGTGAGGACTACGAGCGCTCGTTCCTCTACGGCGACTGGGCGAACCGGGGCAGTGATTCGGGTGACAGTTCGCAGGAGGCTGACGACTAGGATGGTTCGTCCGTATCGAGTACAGCCAGAAAGCCCCCGGTCGCTCCAGTCGAGGACCTCGCCGCGCGCGCTCGCTGCCCTCGCGTGCTCGCGTCGGTCGTCTTCCCGGAGCGACCGGCCCCTTTCAGTCCACCCTACAGCACCGCACTCCACCGCGAGCCACACACCTCCCCACCCGATTGCGCTGCTCGCTCGCTGGACTCGCTGTGCTGCTCATCCCTCGCACAGTTTTGGCGCGCCATCCGAGCGCGCCAGCGCGCGCCGACAGCAGTCGAGAATCGAATCGCAGACAGGACCCAGGCCGCTTCCTGGCCGACAGTCGCCTGGGGAAGTTTCACTGGCCGGAGCGAACCCATGAGCACTGACACAGACAACGATTCCAGTTCGAACAGTTGCAAAGCGCCCGACTCGGACGGCGAAGTAGCCGAAGACATCGCCATCGTCGCCTTCGAGCGGAAGATGGACACCGCCGAGGACATCGTCGACGGCATCGGCGACCGCTACGAGTCCATCGACATCCTCGAATACCACGGCGACGTGTTCGAGGAGTACTGGGGCGAGTACGACTGCTTCATCGGCCTGATGGCCAGCGGCATCGCCATGCGCAAGACGGCCCACCTGCTCGATGACAAGTGGGACGACCCGGCCATCTGTGTCGTCGACGAGGAACTCACCTGGGCCATCCCCATCACCGGCGGCCACCACGGCGCGAACCAGGTCGCCGACGACCTCGCGTCGATGGGTGCGGTGCCGGCGATGACGACCGCGAGCGAGGCCGCCGACAAGCAGGGCGTCGAGAAGCAGGCCAAAGCGCTCGACGCCCACGTCGTCAACGGCGACTCGACGGTGGCGACGAATCTCGCCGTGCTGGACGACGAACTCGGCCCCGTCGAGCGCCTCGACGGGCCGAAGGCCGTGCTGGTCGACGACGATGTGACCGTGCTCAAGCGCAACAAGGACGACGGCGTCGTGCTGGGGTGCGGCAGCGTCGCTGGCGCGGATGTCGAGCAGTTCCACGCCGCCTGGGAACAGGCACTGGACGAGGCCGACTTGGACCGCGACGACGTGGAGTTCATTGCGACGGGGACTCGGAAAGCCGACGAAGACGGGATGCTCGCCGCCGCCGAGGAGTGGGGCCTGGGCGTCATCGCCTTCGAGAAGGAGACGCTGGAGGAGTTCGAGGGACCGACCCCCTCGCGGTCGAAGGAACTCATCGGCTGGCCCGGCATCGCCGAGGCGTCGGCCATCGCTGCCGGCAGCGACCACGACCTGTTTGCCGAGAAGACCCGCTACGACGAGGCCGTTACCGTCGCTATCGGGCGCTAACCTCGACGTTTTCCGAGAGTCATGTTCTCAGCTTCGGTTTCCTGTCACCGAGCGACCGCTGAACTATCT
This sequence comes from Haloarcula amylolytica JCM 13557, assembly GCF_000336615.1. Classification (GTDB taxonomy): domain Archaea; phylum Halobacteriota; class Halobacteria; order Halobacteriales; family Haloarculaceae; genus Haloarcula; species Haloarcula amylolytica. Next base: position 256,699 of record NZ_AOLW01000024.1, on the reverse strand, counting down.
GTGGCGATGATTGTACGGCCGTTTCGCGTTCATGTCACTGTACAACTCTAAACTTATTTATTATGTGCGCCTGTGGTGACAAATGACGCATGACAACACTACTCGAAGGGAAGACGGCGGTCGTTACGGGCGGCGCGAGCGGATTCGGCCGGGCCATCTGCCGACGGTACGCGGAGCACGGTGCTAACATCATTGTCGCGGACCTGCAGGAAGAACCACGCGAGGGCGGCGAACCGACGCACGAACTGGTCAACGCCGAGACAGACCAAACAGCACACTTCGTCGAGTGCGACGTGACCGACCCCGACGACCTGGAGGTGGCCGTCGCCGCGGCCGAGGAACTGGGTGGTATCGACATCATGGTCAACAACGCCGGCATCTCCGAGATAGCGGACTTCTACGAGACTACAGAGGAGGACTACAACCGGCTGATGGACGTGAACATGAAGGGGGTGTTCTTCGGCGCGCAGGTCGCCACCGAACGGATGCGCGAGAACGGCGGCGGCACCGTCATCAACATGTCCAGTTCCGGCGGCATCCGCGGGACTGGGCTGCTGGTCAACTACTGCACCTCCAAGGGCGCGGTCCGACTGTTCACGTACGCGCTTGCGGACCGCCTGAGCAACTACGACATCCGGGTCAATGCCATCCACCCGGGCTACAGCAAGACCCAGATGTTCGAGGACGAGCGCATCGACGACACGACGAAGATGATGCTGAAGGAACTCATCCCCTCCGGCCGCTTCGGCGAACCGGAGGAGATCGCCGACGCGGCGACGTTCCTCGCCAGCGACATGGCCTCCTACGTCAACGGCGAGAGCCTCGTCGTCGACGGCGGGCTGTCGAACACCTGACCGAGAGGGTATCGAACTGTCTGCGGTGCGATTCGCGGACGCGAGTACGATTGAACAGCGACCGCTCTCGACTTCTTCCCGAATCCGAATACAACTGGAATATGGTCTCCCAACACCTTCGCTTGGACTAGTACAAGCACAATTGTTTTATGCGAAAGCGGCGTTGTACTCATCATGCGCCATAGTATCGAGAATCGACCGGCGAGTCGCGGAGCGCCAGGATGAGCAGCGACGGACGCCAGTCGACAACGGCCGCGACCGAGGCAACGCGTCCAGCCGACTACGGGACGCTGTACGTGGTCGGTATCGGGCCGGGGCTGCCCCACGACATGACCCAGCGGGCGAAAGACATCATCCAGACCGCTGACTGCATCATTGCCTCGAACCTCTACCAGGAGTTCCTGCGGAAGGACGGGACGCTCCCGCCCCAGTCCGCCGAGGTCGATGGGAAATCCGATGACGGCGAGATCGCCGACGAGGAAGGGGCGGTGCTGGAGCGACCCGACGGCAGCCGGCAGACCCTCATCCGGTCGTCGATGGGTAAGCAGGTCGAACTCGCCCGCGAGGCCTTCGAACGGGTCCGGGCCGGTGAGGACATCGCCCACGTCTCCGGCGGCGACCCGAACGTCTACGGGAAGTCCGACCTGCTGTTCACGATGGCCGACGCCGACGACGCCGACGATGTCCCCATTGAAATCGTCCCCGGTGTGACCGCAGCGCTGTCGGGGGCAGCGAACCTCGGCGCGCCGCTGTCGAACGATTTCTGCACCATCTCGCTGTCCGACAAGTGGCGCGGCTGGGAGGAAATCGAGGAGAAGCTCCGGGCGGCCGCGATCAGCGGCTTCGTCGTGGTCCTCTACAACTGTTGGCGCGACTACGAGCGAGCCGTCGATGTGCTGCGGGAGGAACGAGCCGACGACGTGCCCGCCGCCATCGTCAACGACTCCGGCCGCGGCGAAGCCGGCCGGAACCTTGACGACGAGACGGAGACGGTTACGACGCTCGGCGAACTGTCCGAACACGACGACAAGGTCGGCGGGATGGGTTCGTCCATCGTCGTCGGCACCCACGAGACCGAAGTGTGGCGCAACGACTACCAGGAGTTCCTCGTCACCCCGCGCGGCGGGCGTGACGTCGACGATTTCTGACAATGAGCACTGACAACACCACCGACGCGAGTACCGAGACAGAATCGAAATGTGGCGCGAGAGCGAGTTCGTCCACAGAAACGACGCCGGACACGGGCGACGACACCGCCTCGAAGTGCGGGGCCTCGTCGTCATCCGACTCCTCGTCTTCCTCCAGCAGTAGCTCCTGCGGGGCGTCCTCATCGTCTGATTCTTCGGATGACGAGGAGGAGGTCGGCGCGACCGTTGACGATTTCGACGCCGAGCCGGGTCAGCTCATCGCCGTCGGCCTCGGCCCTGGCCAGCCCGAGGGGATGACCGCCCGCGCGCGCTCCGCGCTGCTGGACGCCGAGCACATCGTCGGCTACACTACCTACGTCGAACTGCTGCCCGACGAGATCACCGACGGAGCCGACGACATCTACAACACGCCGATGTGCGGTGAAGTGTCCCGAACCGAGGAGGCAATCGACCGCGCGCTGGCGGGCAACGACGTGGCCATCATCGGCAGCGGCGACCCGAACGTGTACGCGCTGGCGGGCCTCGCGCTGGAGATTATCGAATCCAAGGGCGCGACGGCAACGATGCTCGATTTCGACGTGGTTCCGGGCGTCCCGGCGGCTCAGTCCTGTGCGGCTCGGGTCGGCGCGCCGCTGGTCAACGACACCGTCTCCATCTCGCTGTCGGACCACCTCACCGACATGCCGACCATCGAGTCGCGGCTCCACGCGGCCGCCAAGGAGGGATTCACGATCACCATCTACAACCCGTGGAGCCGGAAACGGCGGGACAACTACGAGAAGTGCTGTGAAATCCTGCTGGAACACCGCGACCCCGAGACGCCCGTCGGCGTCGTCCATGCCGCCGGCCGCGAGGACGAACAGGTCGAGATCGTCGAACTCGGCGAGTTGCCCGAACTCGGCGAGACGGACCTCGTCGACATGACCACTACCCTGCTCGTGGGCAACGAGGACACCTACGTCTGGGACGACCGGATGGTGACCCCGCGGGGCTACGAGACCAAGTACGACTACTAATGTACCGAATCACCATCGACCGCGACGCCTGCGACGGCGTGTTCGCCTGTCTCGTCCGCGACGGGCGCTTCGCCGAGGACGGCGAGGGACTGGCGACGCTCGACACCGCGGGGCCGACCGAACTGGAGGTCGACGACGCCCACGCCGTCGCGGCGACGTTCGACGACGACCAGCGAGACGACGCCGAGCAGGCCGCCGCGGCCTGTCCGCTGGACGCGATTCACGTCGAAACCGTCGAGGAGGACGCCACCGCAGACGCTGCGCCAGCGGGTGACACCGAGGAGGTCCAGCCATGAGCGTCGAGACCGGCGCGCCGAACGATATGCTCGCGGCCCACCCCGAAACGGCGTACTTCTGGGGACGGGTCGCCGGCGACGGCGAGTGCGAGGACGGCTGCGTTACCGTCCGGACAAACGACGAAACGGCCGCTCGACGGTTCGCGTCCATCGCTGGCGCGGAGCGGGCCGACCGCCGGATCGTCGAACGCGCGTACGCCCACGACACCTCTATCACCCGCCAGGAGGAGGAATTCACAGTGCAGGTCGTCGGCGGGCTCGCGGACCGCGCTAGCGCCGCGCTTGGCTTGCCTTTCGACGGGGACTCGGGCGGCTACCGCTTCGACGCGCTGGCCGACTACGACCGCCAGCTCCTCCGGGGACTGCTCGAAAGCTGTGGCACCGTCTGTTTCAAGTCCGACGACGACGCGGTCGGCATCTCGTTCGTTCACGAAGACGAACGGCTCCTCCGGACGATTCAGACGCTTCTCGACCGCTGCCCGGTCGACGCGCCGTACGACGACCTCTCGGAAACCTCGTCGGGCTACTGGTTCGGCGTGGACGACGACGCGGCACCTGTCCTCGGCGACTGGCTGTACGAGGGCAGCGAGGAGACGGGGCTGTTCGCGCCAAGCCGGCGGCGCAAGCTCCGGAAAAGCATCGAACGAGTCCGATGAGCGAAGCGATTACCGCACCCGACACGCTGGACGACGAAGCAGTGTTGCTCGTCGGCCACGGGTCCCGGCGCGAGAAGTCGAACGAGCAGGTCCGCGACCTCGCGGTCGAACTGGAAGGGCGGCTCGGCATCCCGGTCGACGCGGCCTTCCTCGAACTCGCGGAGCCGGCCATCGACGAGGCCATCGCGGGGCTGGCCAGAGCCGTCTCGCAGGTATCGGTGGTCCACCTCTCCCTGTTCGCCGCCAGCCACGTCAAAAACGACGTGCCGCTGGCCGTCGAGCAGGCCCGAGAGGCCCACCCCGAACTGACAATCAACAACGGCGCACATCTGGGCGTCCACCCGGCGCTGCTGGACCTGCTGGACGACCGCGCGGCGGCCGTCGAGGCCGAACTCGGTGTCGACCGCGAGGAGGACGAAGTGGCCGCCGTCGTCTGCGCCCGCGGCTCCAGCGACCCGGACGCCAACGCCGACGTGCACAAGCTCGCCCGGCTGCTGTACGAGGGCCGCGAGTTCTCGCGGGTCGAAGCGTCGTTCATCGGCGTCACCGAGCCGCTGCTTGACGAGACGCTGCACGACATCGCCAAGACCCGGCCCGACGCTGTCGTCGTCATTCCGTATATGCTCGGCGATGGCGTGCTGACCGGCCGCATCAAGGACGGCGCACGCGAGTTCGACGAGGAGTACCCCTACGTCGACGCCGCGCCGGGCGAGCCGCTCGGGACTGACACGCGCCTGCTGGACGTGCTGGGCGACCGCTGGCAGGAGGCCCGCACGGGAAGCGTCGAGATGTCCTGTGACACCTGCAAGTACAAGGTCGAACTCGACGGCTACGAGGAGGACCAGGGCGGCGCTCGCGCGATGCTCCGAGCGCTGACCCACCAGGCCGAACACGCCGACCGCGAGAACGTCGACGACGACCCGCACGTCCACGACGCCCCCGAGAAACACGTCGCCGTCTGCACGAACCAGACCTGCGCGCAGGACGGCGCACCCGCGGTCCTCGAACGACTGCGCCAGGCCGCCCGCGACAGCGACCAGTGCGACGCCCGCATCACGCGGTCGTCGTGTCTCGGCCGCTGCGGCGAGGGGCCGATGGTCGCCGTCTACCCGGACGGCGTCTGGTACGGCGGCGTCGAGGACGAGGACGCCGCCGATATCGTCTCCTCCCATCTGGACCGCGACCGCATCGTGAGCGAACTCGTCGACCAGACGCTTTGAGAGTACACCCTTACAACACTACGATACCCATGAGCTGCTACGAAATCGAGGCCCTCCGACTGGGCCTCATGAACGTTCTCGGTACCGAAGACGACCACGCCCGCCAGCACGCCGAACAGGAGCTGGAGGGCCACATGACCGGCCCCATCGAGGCCCTCGCTGGCGCGGAGACGCTGGCCGCGATAGAGCGGCATCTCGATGCCGCGCTTGTGGACCTCGAAGAAGACATCGCCGCGACCCCCGAAGACGACCCCGAGTACGACTACCTCCGGGGCCGACTCGTGGCGGTCCGCGACGCCGAGCGGGCGGTGTCGCGCATCACCATGCAGGGCGAGGACGTCCTCGACGGGCTGGGTGAGGCCCACGACGTCCTCCACGAGGCGTTCCCGGTCGATGAGTAGCCAGGGCACTCCGACCGCCGACCTCGGAGACGTAGCACCGGCCCGCTCGCGCCATCAGGGCCGCCGTTCGGCGGTCACGCTGACCGACGGGCTCGCGGTCGTCGGGACCGCCGACGGGGACCTGCAGGCGTTCGACGTGTCGACAGGTTCCGGCCCTCCACGTCGGCGCTGGCAGTACGAAACAGACGGGGAGCCCAGCGTCGTCGCGGCGGTACCGTTCGACGGCGGTGTCGTCGTCGGTGAACGCAGCGCCCGTGGCGAAATTCGGTGTCATGACACCGACGGGACGCTGCGCTGGCGGTACGAAACCAGGACGGACCTCGGCGCGGCTCAGCAGGAGACGCGCTTCCTGCTCCCCTTTGTCGCGTCCCTCGCCACTGACGGTGACCGGCTGTACGCCGCCGCAAGACGGTACGAGCGACGGACTGACGATGACGGGAACGACCTCCGCCACTTCGAGAGCGTCGTCCACGCCTTTTCGCCCGACGGCACCGTCGACTGGACGTACCGGACCGACGGTTCGCCGATATCCCTCGACGCCGACGATGGCCGCGTCGCAGTCGCGTACAACCGCTGTCCCGGCGACCACCAGCACGGCCTCGTCGTCCTCGATGCCGCCGACGGTGACCCGCGCTGGATGTGGGACCCCGGCACCGACGGCCAGCGGCGTGTCGGTGACGTTGCCCTGCTGGACGACGGCGCTGTCGTCTCCAGCCACGGCGACTACTGTGGCTACCGGCTCGACAGCGGCGGCCGGGAGCGCTGGCGTGTCCCGCTGGCGACGCCGACCGACGTGGACGGCGACATCGTCTACGCGTACCCGAACCACGTTCACGCGACAGAGGTGGGCGCGGTGTTTGTGACCGGCAACACCTACCCCGAGGAGGGCCGCGAGACAGAGGCACGGCATCCGACCGAGCACACTGTCGTTGGCGTCTCGCCCGATGGCGACCGTCGCTGGGACGCGCCCGTCGGCGGCTTCGCTAGCGGGCTCGGCACCGACGGTTCGTTACTCGCGGTCCCCGGCGCGCAGAACTTCCGGGACCGCGACGCCGACGACCACGCACTGCGGCTGTTCGATGTCGCAGACGGCCCCATCGACATATTGGACACCGACGGCGTCGTGACGGCGGCCGCAGTCTCCGATGGGACCGCTGTCGCCGTCGAGGAGCCGGTCGTCTACCACGACGAGGGCCGCGAGCGCGGGGCGTACCGGTTGCACCGAGTCGAGATGGGAACCGACACCGGCCGACCGCGTCGTTGACGCGCCGAGGTAGCGATTTGGGCCGGTAACGGTCCGGGCGAACGATTTCTGATTCAGATGTCCTGTTCCCGGTTTGGCTCCGGTTACTGTGTTATGGGGTGTCAAACTAACCGTTCGCTAGTCGTAGCGCCTCGGTATGGGAGCCGAGTATGGCCAATGACACAGACGCGGATCACGAGGAGGGACCGTCGGACGCGGACTCCGAGGCCGACGACGACAGCACTGCTGTCGATGACCGCCCAACCGAGCGCGAGCGGGAGTTCGCGCAGATGCAGCGCCGGCTCAACGAGCGGGAGATGGGCCTCGACCAGCGGAGCGCGGAACTCGACCGGCGCGAGGAGAAAGTCGACGCCCGCGAGGAGGAACTCGACCAGCGAGCGACGGAACTGGACGAGCGGGAGTATCGGCTCGACGAACGCGAGGCTGCTCTCGACGACCGGGAGACTGCGCTCGACGAGCGCGAGGCCGAACTGACCGAGTACAACGCGCAGTTATCCGAGCGCGCCGCGGAACTCGACGAGCACGAGGAGACACTGAACACCTACCTCTCGGGGCAGATGGCGGAAGTCAAGGAGGCCGTCGGGGAGACCATGTACGACGCCCTAGACCAGTACGAGGCGGACCGGTCGGGCGGTCGGTTCGGCCCGACCGGCACGATGCTCGTCGGGCTGACCGGTGTCGCGCTCGTCGTTGCCGGGATCGGGTTCGGCGCGCTGGTCTCGGCCGGTACGGCGTCGTTCGGCGTCGGCGGGACGACGACGAACCTCGCTATCGCCGCCGTCGTCGCTATCGTCGGCCTGGCGCTGAATCTCGGAACGGTTGCCGGAAAAATCTGAGCCGCGTCGTCGTTAGTCCGCGGTCGCGGGATAGTCCAGGTCGTCCGCGACTGGGGTATCACTGTCCCCGAGCCAGGCGTGAACCCCTGCGATTGTGGCCCACAGCAGCAACTGGCCGAACACGACCGTCCAGCGGTAGGCCGCGACGAGCGCGGCGGGCACGTCGCCGTGGACCGGGTTCGCGGGTGCGAGCGCGACTGGAACCGCGAGCAGCGCGAGCGGCAGCGCCGTCGCCCCGAGTCGAACTGCCGCGTGGCGTCCCTCGGCCCGTCGATACGTGAGTCCGGCGAGCACCGCGACCAGCGCGCCAAGCGTCATCAGGCCGGCGTACCAGGCGAGGCGCGTCTCCGTTCCGAGCGCCTGCTCGACGCCCGGCGGCTGCGGCGGCAGGACGAGCCACGGCGCGCCGGAGACGGTGAGGAAGCCGGCTCCGGCGAGCGCCAGTCGCTTCGTCGCGCCCGAGCCGGGAATCGCGGGTTCGAGGAAGAAATACGCCATCCCGAACACTGCGACGCCGAAGAGGATACCCCAGAGGACGCCGCCGCCGATGCTCGCGACGGCCGTCGTGAGTCCGGAGACGACGGGGCCGCCGCCGTGGCCGTGCCCGTGTTCGAACGTCTCCAGACCGGCGGTGAACGCGTTGCCGACAGTCGCGACGAACAGGCCGTAGACCAGCCCGCCTGCCACGCCGGCCACTGCGCCGCGTTCGAGGTAGTCAGTCGCCATCAGTGGCAGGTGATCCCGGCGCTGTGTCGGAAGTTGTGCAGCGAGTCGTGCAGCATCGGGTCCTGCACGAACAGCAGCGTGAAGCCGAGCGCCGCCACCAGCGCGACGGCGATGGCTATCTGCGGGCCGGTCAGCGACGCTCTGGCGCGTTCGATACGGTCGTACACGCTGTCCGTAGCGCGTGTGGTGTCAGTGTCGTCCTGCATTGAAATCTCATTTGTCTTAAGAACAAGTAAGATTGTAAAACTTCCGCCTGAGACAGCTCCGACGGGGGTTATCGTTCGCTGGCGACGGCGTCGACGCGCTCGGCGGTCAGCGCGTCCAGCGGGACGACTGCTGCGTCTGTTTCGTCTGCAACGAGGTCGAGCAGACCGGCGCGACTCCCCTCGCCCGCATCCACGACGACGGTCCGGTCAGCCGCTTCGCCGAGCGTCCGCGCCGCGCTTCTGGTCGCCGCGACCGGGCTCCCGTCGGCGGCGTTCGCGCGGCCGTCGGTCACGACGACGACGACGCCGGCGTCCGGGTCCGCCCGGTCGAGCACTTCCCGAGCGGCCGTCAGCCCGTCCGGTAGCGGCGTCCGGTCGCCGGTCGGGAGGTCCTTCAGGTGCCGGGCGGCCAGCGAAACACTGTCGGTCGGCGGGAGCACCACGTCCGCGCCCTCGCCGGCGAAGGTGACGAACGCGACCTGGTCGCGGGCCTGGTAGGCGTCCTTCAGGAGCTCCAGCACGGTACCTTTCGCGGCTTTCATCGCCGGACGCATCGACGCGCTCGCGTCGACGGCGAACACGACCAGCGTTTCCGCGTCGCCTGCGCGAACGGACTTGCGGAGGTCCCGCGATTCGACGCGGCCGCTCCCGCGGCTGGCCGCCGCCCGGACCGAGGCCGCGGCGTCGACCTCGTCGTCGCGGCCGGCGCGCTCGGTGCGGACCGTCGCACCGCGCCTGGTGTCTGTGGCACTCGCCCGCCCGCTTGTGCTCCCGCCGTCCGTGTCGACCGTCGGGGCGTCCACGTCGGGCGCGCCGCTGTCACCGACTTCCGCGCGGGACTGGCCCGGCAGCAGCGGGGTAGCACTTTCGGGGTCGTCGGACTGCCTGGGTTCACCCTCGTCGCCATCGTCTTCAGTCGCTCCTCCGCCGTCGTCGGCCTCTGTCTCCTGCCGTTCGCCGTCGCTGTCGGCGGAGGCAGGCGTCGGCTGCTCGCCGTGCTCACCCGACTCGTCGTCGCCGTCCTCGCCGGATTCTCCGCTGTCGTCTGGGCGCTGCTCCTGCTGTTCTCTTTCGCCGTCCTCACCGCCGTCAGAATCGGCTCCGTCGTCCGCCGACTCGCCACCTGCCTCGTCCCCGTCGTCGCCGTCTGCGCCGCTTTTCTCACTACCGCTCTCACCATCTTCGGCGGACTCCTCCTCAGACTCGCCGTCTTCGTCCTCGAAGTGGTCGTCGAGCACGTCGTCCACGTCCGGCGCGTCCTCGAAGGGCCGGGAGGTGAGCCGGTGGGGTAGCGCGAACTCGGCGGCGCGCTCGATGTCCGATTCGAGGACTGTCGTCCGCCCGTCGAGCGCGGCGAAGGTCCGGGCCGTCCGCGCCGTGGCGATGTCCCCTCGGTGGCCGTCGAGGCCGGCGTCCCGACAGAGCTCGGCGATCTGCTCGCGGAATTCGCGGGCGAGGTCGACCTCTGGAAGCAGTTCGCGGGCCGTTCGGAGGCGCTCGCCCGGGTCGCGCTCGTCGGACTCGGGGTCGGTCCGTGTCTCTCCGTCCCCATCCCCGAGCGCCTGATCGATGATAGCGACGCGGTCGTCAAGGTCCTCGCAGGCCGACACCTCGGTCTGGAGGGCGAATCGGTCCCGTAGTTGAGGACGCAGATCGCCCTCCTCGGGATTCATCGTTCCGACGAGCGTGAACTCGGCGGGATGGGTGACCGTCACGCCGTCGCGCTCGACCCGGTTCTGACCGCTCGCGGCGGCGTCGAGCAGCACGTCGACGAGATGGTCGTCCAGCAGGTTCACCTCGTCGACGTAGAGGATGCCGCGGTTCGCGCGGGCGAGCAGGCCGGGGTCGAACTCGTGGTCGCCGTCGAGCGCGTCGGCTACCGACAGCGTCCCGACGACGCGGTCCCGCGTGGCTCCGAGGGGGAGCGTGACGAGCGGTACCGACCGGGTTTCGACCGGTGGGTCCGAGCGCGTCCGGCAGTCCTCACACTGAGCCTCCGGTCTGTCTGGCGGACAGCCGTAGGGGCAGTCAGCGACCGCGCGCTGCTCGGGCAGCAGGTCGGCGAGCGCGCGCACCGCCGTCGACTTCGCCGTGCCCTTCTCACCACGAACAAGGAGGCCGTCCAGGTCGTCGTCCGCCGCGACGGCAAGCAGTCCGTCCTTGAGGTCTCGCTGGCCCACCACGGCCGCGAACGAGGCCCCCTGCGAAGCTTTTTTGCCGTCGCCGAATACAACCATACTTGTATTAGTGCAAACGGAGATTTAATAACGTTATGCCACAGCTAGGACTCTACACCGCGACAGAGAACGAACTCGGGGCCGTCCAGCGGGCCGCGGGCGAGGTGGACGCCGACCTCGTCGTCCGCTCGGAGAGCGACCTCGACGACGAGCCAGCGGTCGAGGCGTTCGTCGACGAACTGACAGACGCCGACGCCGTAATCCTGTGGCTCCACGGAGCCGAGGACAGTATGCCCGGCTACGACCTCGCCGTCGAGCGCCTGCGCGAGGCCGGCATCCCGCTCGTGGTGAAAGCGACGGGCGACGCCTTCGCCTTCGAGGACACGTCGGTTCCCGACGAGCACCGCGACACCGTCTACGACTACCTTGAGAAGGGCGGGGCGAGCAACGTCGCCAACTGCCTGCGCTACCTCGTGGCGCAGTTCGGCGACGCCGACCCCTCGTACGACGATCCGGTGACCCTGCCCACGGAGGGTGTCTACCACCCCGACCACCCGGGCGCGAGCATCGACGACCTGCGGGCGACGTTCGACCCGGCGAAACCGACCGTCGCCGTGTGGTTCTACGAGTCCCACTGGACCCACGAGAACACGCGCTACGTCGACGCGCAGGTCCAGGCCATCGAGGCCCAGGGCGCGAACGCGCTCCCCATCTTCTGCGAGCCGGCGACCGACGCCGAGCGCCAGTGGAACGCCGAGCAGGTCACCGAGGAGTGGCTCCTCGATGCTGACGGCAACCCGCTCGTGGACGCCGTCTGCTCGTCGTTCATGTTCTCGCTGTCGATGGACGAACGCGGCCGCAGCGCCGACGATGAGGGCCAGAGCGCCGAGGACGTGTTCCTCGACAAACTCGGCGTCCCGGTCATCCAGACCGTGACGACGATGCGCTCCCGGTCCCGGTACGACAGTAGCGACACCGGTGTGATGGGCTTCGAACTCGCCCTTTCCGTGGCGCTACCGGAGTTCGACGGCAACGTCATCACCCACCCTATCTCGGGCAAGGAGCGGACCGACGACGACGCTGGCATCGGGAGCGCGCCGAAACAGCACTTCCCAATCGACGACCGTATCGACCACGTCGCACGGCTGGCCGTCAACTGGGCCGAACTGCGCCACACCCCGAACGACGAGAAGCAGGTCGCCGTCGTCCTGCACAACTACCCGCCCAGCGACGACGGCATCGGGACGGCGTTCGGGCTGGACTCGCCCGAGAGCACGGTGAATCTCTTGGAGGAACTGGACGCTCGTGGGTACGATTTAGGGGATACGATGCCCGACAGCGGCCAGTCGCTGGTCGAACGCCTCACCGCACAGCTTACCCTCGACGACCGCTGGGTCGCGCCCGAGGACGTGCGCGAGATGAGCGTCGACACCGTCTCGCCGACCCAGTACGGCGAGTGGTTCGAGACGCTCGACGAAGACTTCCGCGAGAACGTCATCGAGGAGTGGGGCGACCCGCCCGAGCGCCCGTTCGCGATTCCCGGCGTGGAGTTCGGCAACGTGCTCGTGACGGTCCAGCCCCCGCGCGGGTTCGGCATGGACCCCTCGAAGGTGTATCACGACTCCGACCTCCAGCCGCCCCACGACTACGTCGCCTTCTACCGCTGGCTCCGCAACAGTTACGAGACGGACGCCGTCGTCCACCTCGGTACTCACGGCAGTCTGGAGTGGCTCCCCGGCAAAACGGTCGGGCTGGACGGCGAGAGCGCGCCGGACCAGCTCATCGACGACATCCCGAACGTCTACCCCTACATCGTCAACAACCCCGGCGAGGGAACACAGGCGAAGCGCCGGTCCTACGCCGCTATCGTCGACTACCTGACGCCGGTAATGGCCAACGCCGGGACCTACGACGACCTGGCCGACCTGGAGGAGCTGGCCGACCGCTACCGCGAGGCCGGCATGGAGGACGCCCGGACCGACGACGGCGAGCACCTGGCAGAACAGATCCGCCAGACTGTGGACGAACTCGACCTCGCCGTCGAACTCGGGATTGCCGGTGAAATCGACGAGAAAGCCGACGTGCGCGGTCCGGGCGAAGCTGGGTCGACACTGGCCGAAGGTGATGTGGACGGTGATGAGTTAGATATTGACGCCCTCGTCGAGCGCGTCCACGAGTACCTCACGGACGTGAAGACGACCCAGATCCGGAAGGGTCTGCACACGATGGGTGAGCCGCCCGGGGACGACCGACTCGTCGACTATCTAGTCGCCCTGACTCGGCTTGAAAATCCCGGCGCGCCGTCGTTGCGAGAGAGCGTCGCGGGCGTGCTCGGCGTCGACTACGACAAACTACGGAACGCCCCTGGAGAGTACGACGAGGCGCTGGGGATGACCTACGCCGAGGCCGCTGACCACGTCCACGAGACCAGCAAGGACCTCGTCCGGACGCTGGCCGAGCACGACTTCGACGTGCCAGAGAGCGAACTCGAAGACAACACCTCGGAGGTGAATATGAACCTTCTCGTGGTCGACATCGAACCGCTCGGGGATGCCCGCGTGCGGTCTGGCGCACACGAGGACCTCCGCGAGGCGCTGGCCTACATCTGCGAGGAAGCGGCCCCGCGGGTGGCCGGCGCGGCCGACGAGATTCCGCGAACTGCGGACGCGCTGGCGGGCGAGTACGTGCCACCGGGCGGCTCCGGCGCGCCGACCCGCGGCGGTGTCGACCTGCTCCCGACGGCCCGGAACTTCTACACGCTGGACCCGCGGAAAGTCCCGGCCAAGACGGCCTGGGACGTGGGCAGCGAGGTCGCCGACGGCGTGCTGGACCGCCACGAAACCGACGAGGGCGAGTACCCCGAGGAAATCGGTGTCGTCGTCTGGGGCACGCCGACGGTACGAACCCGCGGCGAGACCATCGCGCAGGTGCTCGCGCTGATGGGCGTCGAACCGGTCTGGTCCGACGCCGGCCGCGTGGAAGACGTGGAACCGATTCCCCTGGACGAACTCGGCCGTCCGCGCATCGACGTGACGACGCGGGTCTCCGGCCTGTTCCGGGACGCCTTCCCGGCGGCCGCGGGGGTCGTCCACGACGCCGTCGACGCCGTCGTCGACTTGGACGAACCCCACGAGATGAACTACGTGAAGAAACACGTCGAGGAGGAGACCGACGACCTCGTCGCCGATGGCATGGACGAGGGCGACGCCGAGAGCGCGGCGAAACACCGTGTGTTCACGACCCGTCCGGGCGGTTACGGGGCCGGGACGAACAAGGCCGTCGACGAGGGCAACTGGGACGACCGCTCGGACCTCGCCGACGTGTACGTCCAGTGGGGCGGCTACGCGATGGGCTCGCGGGGCCGGGTCAGTGACGCCCACGACGCCTTCGAGCGCCGCCTGTCCTCGGTCGACGCGACGGTCAAAATCGAGGACACCGCCGAGCAGGACGAGTTCGACTCCTCAGACTGGTACGCCTTCCACGGCGGCTTCATCTCCGCAGTCACGGAAATCGCCGGCGAGGAGCCCAATTCCTACGTGGGCGATTCCTCGGACCCGGACAACGTCGACGTCTACACCAACGAGGAGAAGGTCCGGAAGGCGATGCGCGCCCGCGTCCTCAACCCCTCGTGGCTCGACTCCATGGAGGAACACGGCTACAAAGGAGCCGGGGACCTCTCGACGACGGTCGATGTGGTTCTCGGCTGGGACGCGACGACTGATGTCGTCAGCGACACGCTGTGGGAGGACGTCGCCGAGCGCTACGCCTTCGATGCGGACCGCCAGGACTGGCTCCGGGACGTGAACCCCTGGGCGCTGGACTCGATTACCGACACGCTGCTGGAAGCCATCGACCGCGGGCTCTGGGACGCCGACGACGAGACCCGCGACCGTCTGCGGGATCTGAATCTGGAGGTGGATGGCGACCTGGAGAGCCGAGCGACGGGCGGTCCGGAGCGAGGCTCTCCGGACGAGCGAGCGGGGAGCAGTGCGACCCGCGAGCAGGACGAGGAGGTGACCTCAGATGACGACTAACACAGACGACGCGACAGACGACGAGACGAACAGCGACGACGACTTCGAGGAGTACGCCGACCTCGGCGCGACCACCTCGAACGCGATGGACATCGCGGAGACGTCGATGGACCGCGTGCGCGAACTCGTGCCGGACGAGACGCTGGCCGACCGGATTCGCCAGAAGTCCGTCCACGCGACCGGCGACCCCGAGTTCCAGTATCTGATGCGGTTCACTGGTGCGGACGACGACGAACCGGTCAGCGCGGGAGCGCGGGCCGTCCTCGACGAACAGCCCATCGTCACCGACATCACGATGGTCAAGGCCGGTATCACCGGCCGCGGGCACGACTGCCCGGTCAAGAAGGCCATCGGCAACGGCGCGGAGCTGGCCGCCGAAACCGGAATGACCCGGACGGCCGCGTCGGTGCTCGAACTCGACAAGCAGGGCGTCTACGACGGGGCGATTGCCGTCGTCGGGAACGCGCCGACCGCCGCGCTCGCGCTGGCGGACTGCATCGAGGACGGCACGCGCCCGGCGGTCGTCGTCGCCACGCCGGTCGGCTTCGTCAAGGCCGCCGAGAGCCGGGAACGGCTCCGGAAGGTCGCCGCCGAGCACGGCGTTCCGACCATTACGAACGTCGGCCGCCGCGGCGGGAGCGGGCTGGCCGCCGGGCTGACGAACGAACTGGTGCATGTGGCATCGGACGTGCGCGAAGGGACGGTCTCACTCGATGACTGACGACAACTACGACCTCGATAGCGGACCGGACCCGGCGGCCATCGCGGCGAGCGCGCCCGAGGACCCCGACGCCGACCGGCCGGTCCACGCCGTCGGCATCGGCCCGGGGAACCTCGATTTCCTGACGCCGCGTGGCGAGCAGGCGATTCGCGAGGCCGACGTGGTCGTCGGCTTCGAGACGGTGGTCGACTTCGTCGCCGACCGGACCGACGCGGACCTGCTGACCTGCGGCTACCGGGACGAACTCGACACGCTGGAGACCTTCGCCGAACGCGTGGCCGACGGCGAGCGCGGGACTGCGGTGGCGATGGGTGATCCGAACCACTCGGGCTACCAGTTCGTCGGGAAGGTCCAGCGGGCCGTCGACCGGCCGGTTCGTATCGTGCCGGGCATCTCCTCGCTCCAGATCGCTGCCAGTCGCGCCCGGACGCCGATGGAGGACACGACGTTTGTCACGCTGCACAAGAGCGGCGACCTCTCCGCCGACCTCGACCGGCTTCGGAGCGACGTGGGCGACCGACACCTGCTCGTGTTGCCGCGCCCGTTCGACCTGATGCCCGAAGACATCGCGGCCGAACTGCTGGACGCTGGCGGCGACCCCGAGCTGCCGGCGCTGGTCTACGAGCGACTAACCCACGACGACGAGGACAGGACCGCGACGACGCTCGGCGACCTTGCCAAAGATGCTGGCGGTGACGGCAGGGACGACACGCGGTTCTCGGACCTGTCGGTGTTCGTCGTGCGGCGAGACTGAGCTGTTTTACTGCGGTCAGCTAACTGCGGCGGGCTCTTGCTGCCGCCGCCTGTATTCGTTTATCAGACGGAACGCCAGCACGTACCCGATAGCAGCGAACACGACGGCCAGGATGATGTTCCCCGTCCACAGTCGGACCAGCACGTCGCCGCCCATCGACATCGACACACCGTCGAATGACAGCCCGGGTATCGGCCCCAGAATCCGGTTGCCGAGCCAGAAGCTCGACGCGTACACGCCCCACTTGACTGGCGGATTGAGTATCAGCACCGAGGCAAACAGCGCGACCTTGCTGAGCTGTCTGAACAGGTACGCGAGGACGAGAAAGGCGATGAACCCAGTGCCAAGCGTCGGTAGCGCGGTGAGAAACACGCCGACGCTGAAGCTCATCGCGACCTCCTGCGGAGAGTGGTCTTCTATCAGCGCGGCCACTAGCTTCTCTTTGACCTGGTCTCGCGTCTGCGCTACTCGTCGGCGAACCATCTACGTGCCAGAATGTACCGTGGGTACAAATCGCTTCCTCTCGTCGACGGGAGCTCGGCACTGCCGCCGCGACAGCCCTAATCGCCCTCGCCGTCGGTCGCCATCGGCCGGTTTGTCGCGGCCAGCGTCGCCTCGAACGTCCGTGGTGTGCGCGTGTCGGCCATCGTCCGTGCCGTCTCGACGGCGGTTGCGACGGCTTCGGTGACGAGCGGGTGGTCGTCCAGCGTGTCAGTGTAGGCGAGCCCGCCCCGGTTGAGGTCGAGTTTAGCGGGGATCTGCGCCTCGGTCGCGTCGCTCGGCGCGAGAAAGAGCGGCACGGCGACGGCGTGGTCGTGGG
The DNA here is from genome assembly GCF_000336615.1 of Haloarcula amylolytica JCM 13557. GTDB lineage: Archaea > Halobacteriota > Halobacteria > Halobacteriales > Haloarculaceae > Haloarcula > Haloarcula amylolytica. The sequence continues at coordinate 239,570 of NZ_AOLW01000024.1, read as the reverse complement.
TGAGGTTGTACCTGACACATTCGACGGCGGGGTTTTGCAGCAGATAGCACGGTTCGACCTCGCCGAAGGCCGAGCGCTCGCGCAGGCGCTCGGCGTGGTACTCCGTCACCTGCCGCTGATACGGCTTGCCGCTGGAGCCGAAGGCGACGAGTGCGACGGAGGAGTCGGCAGCTTCCGGTACCGCAGTAGCGGCGCGGTCCCGGAGCGCTTCGGTCAGCAGCGGGCTTCGCCCAACCGGTTCACAGTAATGCGTCTCGGCGTCAACCTCGTCGAGTGCCGCCGGAACGTCCGTGACTGTCGTGTGGTCGTGAGCGACGGTCATCGGAAGCGCGAACACGCGGTCCGCATCGATGGCTACCAGTTCGTCGCGTAACTCCCGACGGGGTTCGTGGTCGTAGGTCAGGACCGTCACGTCGGTGGCTACCCCGCGCTCGCGCAGACGGCGAGCGTGTGTCTCGTAGGGCGTAGCGCGTGACGTGTCCCGACCGATGAGCAGGAGTGTGTCGTGTGGCATTGGTAGCTCCCAACGCTAAAACAACCTAACTTGTTTTAGCGAAAGTTGGCTTGCCTGAACGTTGGCAGGAACCCACTAATACCTTTGGGTCCCCCTTCGCTCGGCTACCGGCGACCGTCCGTTCAGGACACCGGGCACCGTGTCTTATACACGCTCGACCGCAATCTCGGGCCATGGACGTGACCGAGAGCGACCTGCCTGGTGTGGGGAAGAAACACGAGGTGGACATCGGCGGTGGCCAGCAACTGGTCGTCGTGACCCACAACACGGGCACCCGTGAACTGTTCCTGAGAGAGAACGAGAACGCTGACTCGGAGAAACTGTTCGAACTCTCCGACCGGATGGCGCGGATGGTCGGCACGATACTCGAAGGCGCGTACTTTCAGCCGGTCGAATCCGACCACGTCGAGACGATGCTGTCGGAGGGGACACTGCTTGAGTGGTACGCAGTCGAAGAAGACTCGCCGCTAGTCGGGGAGACTCCGGAGAGCGTCGACATCGGCCAGCGGACCGGTGTCACTGTTGTCGCGATACAGCGCGACGACGACGTCATTGCCGGCTCCACGTCCACCGCCGAGATCGAGGCCGGCGACACGATCGTCGTCATCGGCGAACGCGACAACTGTGAGCGATTCGAGAAGCTCCTGGCTGGAGAGCTGTAGACAGATGCCGACAACCGGCTCGTTGGGGGTCCATCGCCATGGCTGACCTGCTCGGTATCGGTGTGTTGTTCGCCGCCGTCGCGGCCGCCACGCTCGTCGCCGTGCGGCTGAACAAGTCGGTGATCCCGTTGTACATTATCATCGGGATGGTGCTGTCGCCGTCGGTCGCGGGCCAGCTCTCCGTCGCCGGCTACGGCCTCCCAGTCGTCGAGTCCTCCGAGTTTATCGAACTCGGCGCGGAGCTGGGTATCGTCTTCCTGCTGTTTTTCCTCGGGCTTGAGTTCAATCTCGACCGGCTGCTGGATCGGTGGGAGCGCATCACCAGAGCGGGGACCATCGACCTCGGCATCAACTTCGGTGTCGGTCTCCTGCTCGGGTTCGCGCTGTTCCGGGACCCGCTCGCGGCCTTCCTGATCGCCGGCATCGTCTACATCTCCTCGTCGGCCATCATCACGAAGTCGCTCATCGACCTCGGCTGGATCGCCAACGACGAGGCGGACCCGTTGCTCGGGACGCTCGTGTTCGAGGACCTGGTCATCGCGGTGTATCTCACGATAGCCGCCGCGCTCGTCGCTGGCGGGTCCGACGTAGGGGCCGCCGCGACCTCCGTCGGCATCGCGCTTTCGTTCATCGTCGCGCTCCTGCTCCTGGCCCGCTACGGGACGCCGTGGTTCGAGCGGGCCTTAGAGACGAACTCGAACGAGTTCACAGTGATACGAGCCGTCGGCATCACGGTCCTCATTTCCGGCATCGCCCTCGCTATCGGCGTCAGCGAAGCCGTCGCCGCGTTCTTCGTCGGGATGGCCTTCGCCTCGACCACTCACACGCACAAACTAGAGAACCTGCTGGAGCCCGTCCGCGACACGTTTGCAGCGGTGTTTTTCTTCTGGATCGGCGTGGAGACCGACCCCCGGCTGTTCGCCGGCGTCGCGGGGCTGGTCGTCGCCGCTGTCGTCGTCACGACGCCGACGAAAATCCTGTCGGGCTATCTGGGCGGCCGCGCGTACGACCTCGATCCCCGTCGGTCGATGCGCGTCGGCCTCGGCATGGTCACTCGCGGCGAGTTCTCTCTGATCATCGCCGCCGTCGCACTGACCGGCGCAGGCACGTCGCTGTCGTCCGAGCTAGCCAACGCCGTCTACTCCTTTACCGTCGCCTACGTGCTCGTGATGAGTATTCTCGGGACGATGCTGATGCAGTACTCTGCTCCCTTCGAGGACTTTGCAACGGCCCGCTTCGGGGCGGAGTAACGACAAAAATGTGGGGGCGGTCCTACAGTTCGCTGTCGGGAACGACCACGACTTTCCCGAAGCCTTCGCGGTCCTCGATTATCTCGTGTGCCCGGGCGATCTCGCTCATCGGCAGGGTCTCGCGGACTCGCGGCTCCAGCTCCCCTTCCCAGACCAGGTCAAGCACTTCGTCGGCCTGCCCCGGGGTGGCCATCGTCGAGCCGATGACCTGCAACTGGTTCCAGAAGATGCGGTTGATGTCCGTCTCCGGGTTGCCGCCGGTAGTCGCGCCGCAGGTGACGACCCGGCCGCCTTTGACGAGGCTTTTGAGCGAGTCCTGCCATGTCTGTGCGCCGATGTGGTCGACGACCATGTCGACGCCGCGGCCGTCGGTCAGGTCCCGAATCTCGCTCGCGAAGTCCGCCTCCTCGTAGTTGATGGTGTGGTCCGCGCCCAGTTCTTCGGCGTAGTCGAGCTTTTCCTGGCTGCTGGCGGTGGCGAACACCTCGGCGCCGGCGTGGTCGGCTATCTGGACGGCCGCGTGGCCCACGCCGCCGGAGGCACCGAGAACGAGAACGGACTCGCCGGCCTTCAGGTCACCGCGGTCACGGAGCATCCGCCAGGCGGTCTGGAACACCAGCGGCGATGCGGCGGCCGTCTCCCAGTCGACGCCCTCCGGGACTGGCGTGAGATTCTCCGCTGGCACGGCGGCGTACTCGCTGTGGACACCCCGGACGTGCTCGCCGATGATGTGGAAATCAGGCGCGAGCGTCGGGTCGCCCTTCCGCGTGAACTCGTCGCCACCACCGCTCTTGCCGGCGAGGACGGCGACGCGGTCGCCCGGTTCGAACCGCGTGACGCCGTCGCCGACCTCGTCGACGACGCCTGCGGCGTCACTGCCCGGGATGTGTGGCATCTCCAGGTCGATGCCGGGGAGCCCGCGCCGGGTCCAGATGTCGAGGTGGTTCAGCGCGGCCGCCTTCACGTCGATGACGACCTCGTCGCGGCCCGGTTCGGGGTCGGGAAACTCGCCATACTCGAGCACATCACGATCGCCGTGACTGTCGAACTGAACGGCTTGCATCGTCATCACTTCCCGTGGCTCGCTTATAAACGCCAGCCTCCCGGAGGCTATTCTGGTTGTCGTCGCCAGTGTTCGGCCTACCAGCGCCGCTCAATCTGTGTCTATTGCTTATTCTATTCTGCCTATGCACTATATGGTTACATAATACACCTCTTCTTCCTATCTAGCCGACTTCTATTATTATCTATCGTATATGCAGCCATATCAGCCTGAGATACTGTGGATATCTGGAGATAAAAATACAAAAGACGCTAATTCAGATATCCGAGCGTCCTTCTCGGCCTTGCAACACTGTCCGGGATTGGTGTGTGCTACTATTCACCACTGCTGGCTCGATGAGGAGCATACTTACCGCTCGAACCCGTTCTCTACGCCACCAATGACACACACATCAAACACACCCACTGGTCGCTCTCGGGCCGTTCCGACACGCGACTGCGTGGGTCCTCGCTGCGTGACAGTGGTGACTGACCGATGAATCTCTCACTCGTTATCGTCGCGACGATGACTGGCGTCGCAACCGGCGTCGTGTTCGGACTGCTTGACGTTCCGATTCCGGCCCCACCGAACCTCGCTGGTGTCATGGGTATCCTCGGAATCCTCGTCGGCTATCGCCTCATCGAGTACTTCGACGTCGGCGTCAGCCTGCTGTCGTTGCTGAAGGTCTGACGACGATAGAGCGCTTTTCTGACCTGAGCGTCCCATCTTCTCGCTACCAGAACGACAGTGACGGCAGTGATGACACTGCTGCCGTCAGTGGTCCGCGTGTTCTGTCCCGTTGTGCTGGTGACTGCTTTCGTTCCCGCTGTGGTCGGTTCCAGCGTGGTCGTGATCGCGAGTGAGGCGGCCGTGGTACGTGTCGAGCGTCCGTTCGAGGAGTGCGGTCCGCGTCTCGTGGCCCTCGACGACCGGTTCGACCCACCGCGATTCGGTTCGCCAGTAGCCCATCACGTCGCCGGACGGTTCGATCACCTCCGCGTCGAGGCCCTCGACCCCCCAGTCGTCCGTGTACGCCTGAATGAACGAGACGACGACCGTCTCGATGCCGGCCGCGAGTTCGTGGCCGCGCGTGCTCTTCGTGACGTACGTCAGCCTGACGCGGCTGTCTTCGACGGCGAGCGAGTCGATGTCGACGAACCACTTCCGCAGGTTGGACTCGAACGCGGCTAGCTCGGTGTCGGCAGCACCGCCGGCTTCGTCGTCGCCACCTGCGTGTTCGCTGTCGTGGCTGTGTCCCTCGCCGTGGTCGTGACCGCCGTCTGTGTGCGTGTGGCCGTGCGCCTCGTCGTGATGTGCCCCATCGTCTCCCCTCGCGGGCGTTTCACCCGTCTCGGGCGTTGCCGTCGAGCCGCTGGCTCCGATGTCGTCCGACTGGCTGTTCTGCGTGCCGCCGAGGCTGCTACAGCCTGCGCTGGTCGCCGCAGCCAGCGCGAGGGTTCCGAGGAACCCACGCCGACTCCGTCGCTGGCTGGCGTCTGTCATGGCTCAGGTCCTCCGTCGCGTTGCGAGCAGCGCTGCGCCGACGAGTGCGAGCAGCGTGACGACGGCGGTGAACCCGGGTCCGGACGCGGCGGTCGTCTCCGACTCCGCGGTTGCAGTGTCATCCGCCGCCGTGGTCGCTGACTCGCCCTCGGTGTCCGCCGGCGTCGCAGTCCCCGTAGTGCCGCCGGATTCGCCGTTGCCGTCAGTCCCGGATTCGGCCTGCTGGTCGGTCGAAATCCAGACCGGGCTGGTCAGCGCTCGGTCGCCGTCCTCGTCGACGACGCGGAAGGCGACCCAGGCGTTCCCGTCGATGTCCACGTCAGTGCTCATAGTGTCGTTCGTCCCGTCGAGCGTGACGTTCGAGACGGTCGTGCCGTTCCGGATGACCTCGGCGTAGGCCAGTTCGTCGAGGTTTCGGACCGTTGCGGACGCCTCCACGGACGACCCGGCGGTCGTGTTCACGGTCTCGCCGGGCATCCTGTCGTCGACGGTGAACTCGACGGACGGACCGTACGTCGCGTACGTGTGCCCGTCTTTCACGGACTGAGCCCACTTCTCTGGCGTGACGGGTCCCTCGACGTATGCCCGCGTGCGGGCGGTGCCGTATTTCGCCGGGAAGCACTGCGAACAGTGATCGTCGCTGACACCGGTCGCCGTGATTTCGTAGCCCTCGTTCCAGAGGGTGAACAGCCCCTGGACGCTGGCGGTGTCGGACTCGCCGTACGGGCCGTTGTACGCCTCGATGGCGTCGACCATCGGGAGGTACTCCTCGTGTTGGCCGGGCGCACTGTCGAGGCTGACGAAGCGGTCACCCGGATGGTTGATCTGGAACACCGTCGCGTTGTGTCGGCTGCGGGACTCCTCGATGAACTCCACGAGGGTCCCGTCGGAGTCGACCATCTCCTCGCCGTGCATCGGGTAGGGGTTGAAGTGCCCCAGGTCGCCGGTGGTGATCTCCTCGCTCCGGATGAACATGATGTCGCGCTCCGCGGCCTGTGACTCCATCGAGCCCCAGCCGCCGATGGCGTTGTGGTCGGAGATGAACACCGCGTCGACGCCCGCCGATTTCTGGATGGCGACGAAGTTATCGATGGGCGTCTTGCCGTCGAAGCTGACGCTGCTGTGGGCGTGGGGGTCGATGCCGACCCAGTTGCGCTCGCTGGGGTCCAGTTCCTCGGTGAACGTCGCGTTGACGCTGACTTTCTCGCCGGGCGTCACTGAGATGTTCTTCTCGACTGGTTCGGCGATGTAGCCGGTCCCGTGGTTGAACACCAGCGTGTAGTTACCGGGCGGGAGCTGGAACGAGGCCGTGCCGGCCGGCGTCGTCTGGGTGTAGACGGTCTCGACCGCGGTGCCGTCGTCGAGCACCGTAATCCGGGCGTCGGCGGGACTGACCTCGCCCTCGTCGTCTATCGTTGCGGTGACGTTGACGGGGGCCGGCCCCTCCAGCGAGTCGAAGTCGGCAGTGGCCGTTTCGCCGCCGCTGACGGTAACGGACTTCGGCTCTGATGCCGCGAATCCGCTGGCATCGGCCGTCAGCGTGTACTCACCGGCGGGGAGTTCGAGTTCGTACGTTCCGGTCTCCGACCCGACGGTGTAGGTGAACGCGCGGTCGCCCTTCGAGGCGGTGACTGTGGCCTGTGAGACAGACTCGTTGTCCGTGCTTTCGATGCTGCCAGTCACAGTACCCGTCTCGGTTCCCTGCTGCTGGTTGTAGTACTCGCTGGTCGCGCTACTTGAACCGTCCTCGCCGACGAAGAGAGCGAACTCCGCTGACCGCGTTTCGCCGGGGTCGAGACGGTGTTCGAGCCACGGGTCAATCCAGGTCGTGGCACCCGTGTACGAGGTAAAGGAGCCGTTCCCGCCCCAGACGCCGTAGCTCACGCGGTCACCGGTGAGCGCGGCCCAGGGCTGGTCGAGTGTGTCGGCACTCACTGGCGGCGAGCGCGTCTCCTCGAGTCTCCCCGAACCGGGGAGCCAGGTCGACTGCCCCTCGGAACTCAGTGCTGCCCCGCTCTGGAGGCGCTCGGAATCGTTGACCGGGAGGCGCTGATCGCCGCCGTTCTCCATCGTGGTGTTGATCCAGATGTGGCTGGAATTGGCCGGCAGCGTGTACGTCGTCGTGACGGAGACGTTCGGATTCGTACTGACGTGGCCGGTCGCGGTGACGACCGCCGCGCCGTCCGGCCCGGTGGCGTTCTGGCGCTCGAAGGACTCGTAGACGGGCCACGTCCCGAAGTTGTTGAACGCGAACTCGGCGACGCCGATCTGGTCGGTCGTCAGCCCGTACGCGTTGGCGTCGTAGATACCGCCCGGCAGCGTGCCGAAAGGACCGTTAGTTTCAGTGCCGATGGCGGCGGCGACTTCGCTGTTTTTCAGGACGATAGTCTCGTTCGCCGGCGTCTCGCCGCCCTTGATTCGCTCGCCGGTGACGGCGACCGGCCTGTCCGGTCGCTCGACGTGGCCCGACGAGGCCAGCCACTTCACCGTTCGGAAGAGGAACGGCCGCGTGTCGGTCTGCTGGTGTTCGGCCTGCCACTCGTCGGTGAGATACGTCGTGAGCGACTTCTGGCTGCCGAAGGCGACGACGCGGCCGTTGTCACCGATGTCCCACGTCGCGGCCGCACCGACGATGCGCTCGCCACGGGGGTACTCTTTCTCTGTCGTGGAGTAGGTGTACTCGTAAGTATCGCTGTCACCGTACAGCAACGGGGCCTGCGTCCCGTTTTCGGTGTCGGTGACGTTGAGACTGACTCCGTCGTACTCCACGGTGTCGACGTTGTTCATTATCGGATGCCGGCCCGTGTTGTGCAGAATGACCCGCCACTCGTAGTCCTCGACTGTCTTGTTGGTCGGATCCTGAACGTTCCGGAGCCACTTGTCGCTCTCGCCGTTGAAGTGGAGCCCGTACGGGTCGGTGATGTCGTTGAGCTTGCCGGCGTGGCCCTGTAGTGGCGAGGTCCAGTCCCCGACGACGAACAGGCTGCCGCCGTTTCTGACGTACTCGTCGATTGCATCCTGCTCGGCCTCGCTATAGGCCGTCTGGGGGACGGGAATGATGACCACGTCGTAGTCCGACAGCCCGCTCGCGGCCGAACTGTTCCACGAGGTCAGCCCGCCGGTCGTCGACCGTTTCGTGTCGACGTCGTACCCGCGTTCGCTGAGTCGGTTTGCGAACTTCGTGAACGTCGAGCCCTGATGACTCCCGTCGATCAACACGTCGACGCCGGCACCGCTGTTGTTGAGATCGACCGAATCATCAGGAACCGGACAGCTCCCGTCGAGCTGACAGGTCGCTCCACCAGCCGAGGCCGTCTGTGTTGCTGTCTGACTGTTCGCCGTTGCCAGCTCGTTTTGTTCGCTCGGCGCAGCAGCGGCGCTTCCGAGGAAGCCGGTGCTGACAACCGACAAAACGAGTAGTACGCTGAGTAGTACTGGCCGTATGTGATTTCTATCCATCACTTCCTGTACGGTATTGTGACTATATAGTTAAAATTTATGATAGACGCACTGTTTCCGGATACTGACTGTTCTCCGTAACGAATGATTGACTTTCCCCCTGAGCTGTGGCCCGGACTTCGGGGATGGATGAACCCTCAGCTGTCCCCCCAGTATCGCACCGCTTGGCCAGTATAAGACGGCTTTGGCGGACACACCTTGTCTGTCGGCCACACATTCCGACACACGGATTGTGGTAGCGACGACGGCCCGACAGATCGCCCACAGGTCTGTCTCCGGCGGTGTCCGTGTCACAACCGGCACGTACCAGCTTTTAAGACCCGATGGGCGGAACTTCGAAGGTATGTCACGCAAAGTCTTCTTCGATACGGACCCTGGCTGCGACGACGCGGTCATGCTGGCGATGGCGCTCGGTCACGACGGGATCGACGTTGTCGGTCTCTCAACTGTCTGTGGGAACACGACTATCGAGAACACGACGCGAAACGCCCACGCGATACTGGACCTCGGTGGCTACGACGTTCCGGTGTCCCGGGGCTGTGGGCGTCCGCTCGTCGACGATCTCACGACCGCCGAGTGGATTCACGGCGAGAACGGGCTCCACGGCGACATCCCCGACGCCGAGGGCGACACGCGGGACATCCACGGGGCCGACGCAATCGTCGAAGCCGCCCACGAGTACGGGGACGAACTGACGATCGCGGCCGTCGGTCCGCTTCCGAATCTGGCGATCGCACTGGCCAAGGAGCCCCGGTTACCAGACCTCGTCGAGGACATCTATCTCATGGGTGGGGCGGCAATGACGACCGGGAACGTGACGCCGATGGCCGAGGCCAACTTCCACAACGACCCCGCGGCGGCCAGCCGCGTCCTGCAGGACGCCAACACGCGGATGGTCGGCCTGGACGTGACCAACCGCGCCACCGTCTCCCCCGAGTTCATCGAGGAGTTCCGCACGGCCGACGGCGTCCGCGGAACCATCGCCGAGTGGCTCGACTACCGACCCGACTCCGGGACCTACCCGCTGGCCGATGCGCCGGCTATCCACGACGCCGCCGTCGTCGCCGATCTCATCGACGAATCGGTACTCACCTTCGAGGAGTACCACATTGAGGTAGACACGACCGGCGGCCCCTGCCACGGGGCCGTCATCTGTGACGAGCACGGCACGACCGACAACGAGCCAAACAGCCGTGTCGCTGTCGACATCGACGTCGACCGATACCGGGACATCCTTGAGACGGGCCTCCAGGCCTACGCGACGCAGTAGCGGCCGCTTGCTGTGTCGGTTCTGCTATTACAACGCCCTGATTACACCCGTGAAACTGTCTTCGGGGCGAAAATCCGATGAGCCGACAGCCTGAAGCCACGGAAACCAGACCACTGAGGCGCGGACTGCTCCACCGCTGCAGCACGAGTGTGTCCGAACTTGCGCTACTGTGCTATTGCCGACCGAATGCCAATATGGCACAAGTCTGTGATTCACTTTGCGCCATATTACCACACCAGCGTCTGTGTGGATTAATTGTTGTAGTTCCGTCACATTAGCACCCAGCAAATATTTTATATAAACGTTCAATCTAATGTATGCTGTGTCACGAAGCAACAAAGAAGACCTAGAAGCCGCTTCAGCGGACCGATCGGAGAACGATACGACGAACACACCAGTCGACCGGCGGAAGTTCCTCTCGGCTACTGCTACACTCGGCGTTGCGGGACTCGCCGGCTGTGCTTCCAGTTCCGACGACGGCACCGAGCAGACCGACGAAGCATCTACAGATGCTGAGGAGACCACGACCTCATCTGGCACGGCCGAGAGCACATCTGAACCTGCAACGGGCGAGGTGACGCTCGTCCACGACACCCACGTCCACGGCAGTTATGGCGACCTCGAAGAGGCGGCGAACATCGCTACCTACTTCGACCTGATGAATCAGATCGCGGACAACAACGACCACTCAATAAAGGTCGGATCCGGCGACGACCTGGCCACCTCTATTCTCTCCGCACAGTTCGACGGCAAACACATCGTCGACGCGTTCAACGAGGGCGGGCTGGAGTTCGACACGTTCGGGAACCACGACTTCGACAGAGGGCCGGACGTGTTGCGGGACCGCATTTCCGACAGCGAGTTCCAGTGGGTGAGCGCGAACGCCCGCAACGCACAAACGGGCGACGTGTTCGGCGCTGAACAGGGAGCGAGCCAGTACGAACTCGTTTCGGCCGGCGATGTGACTGTCGGGCTCACGGGCATAATCAACGTCGAAGCGCCGACAATCACCACCATGGGCGAGACGACGGAGGTCCCGGGCCTCGAAGCCCCGGTCGAGGCAGTCGTGACCGAAATGCGGGACGACGGCGCTGATCTTGTCGTCGTGCTGTCCCATGTGGCAAGCCCGGCCGCCGTCGAGCTCGCGGAGTCTGTCGACGGCATCGACGCCATCGTCGGCGACCACGCCGCGACGTTCTCCGAGGAGCCCCAAGTCGTGAACGACACGGTGCTTTCGTTTGTTGACGACGAGTACGACTACCTCGGCGAACTGACGCTCACTGTCGAAGACGGGGAGCGAACCGACCACAGCCTGACGGTGTACGACACCGCTGCCGCGGTTGATGAGGGCCGCGTCGAACCGCACCCAGGTGTGCTCGAAGTCGCGGAAAGCTACGAGAGCAAGCTCAGCGACGAGCTCGACGTCGTCGTCGGCGAGACAACCGTCCCGCTCGATGCCCGCGAAGACACTGTGCGTTCCGAGGAGTCGAACTTCGGGAACTACATCGCCGATGCGCTCCGCAGCCACGGTAACGCGGACGTCGCAATCCAGAACGGTGGGGGTATCCGGACCGACGAACTCTACCCCGAAGGGGATATCACGAGACGGATGGTCTACAGCGTCCTCCCGTTCGGGAACAACCAGGTGACCATCGAGGTCACCGGTGAAACGCTGGTCGAGGCACTGGAGCTCAGTTCGACCGGCGGGGGCGGATTCCTGCAGGTGAGCGGTATGCGCTACACATACGACCCGGACAAATCGAAGGGCGACCGCGTCACGGAGGTAACAGTCGGTGGTGAGCCACTCGACACCGAAGCGACCTACACCGTCGCAACGAACGGCTTCACCGCCACAGGCGGCGACAGCTACACGATGTTCCAGGACGCCCCGAGGATTATCGACGCGAACGAGGGCGAACTGCTGTCGGTCATCGTCGAGGACGCAATCGAGGAGGACGGGACGATTTCGCCGTCGGTCGAAGGCCGAATCAAGACAGAGTAGCTACAAACATGGATTCGTCCGGGCTACCCGGTACTGTCTCGCCGCTGTGTGCGGCGTGTCCTACACTGGGCCGCATCGCCGTCGTGCGCTCTCTCGTCGTCGGTCGTCCGGCATCCCAGCGCCCGCCTTCCGTGCGATGGTTGTAGCTGGGTTCCGTCGTCTCGGCGGTAGCAGACTCTCTCCCGATGTGGCACTCTGACCCGGAGTTGCATCTCGATCGTAGCTGACAGTACACGGCCAGGCCACGTCTGGCGTGAGAACTGTCGTCTCCTCGCTGTGTCCCCGAGTAGCCCCCCTACGTCCCGTCTCCGAGCGTGAGCGTCGTGTCGTCGAACTCCAGAAACGCAGTCTGGTAGCCGCGATGTCGCGCGACCTGTGGCGGGGCCCCGACCGAAAGCGTCACCTCGTCACCCATCGCGATAGCAGGGAACGGGGCACCGTAATGATACCCCAGCTCGGGGTGAACGGCTGCTTTCAGTGGCTCGCGGACCTCCTCGCCGGCGTTGGCCACAGTTGCTCGGAGACCCATGAACGGGAGGGGATACTGGTTGTACGGCGTTCGAGCGGACACGGCGAGATACGGGCCAGAGCTGTCGATTCCGGCCGGAGCCCTACGCAGCACCTGCACCACAAATTCCGCAGCACCACTTTCGACGATCCCGCCGTGTTCACCCGGTAGCGACGCTGCATCCGCCAGCCTTCCGTCGGGCTGCATATCCGTCTCCATCGGTTCGAGCGCCCCCGCTTGTCCCGCCTCGTCGACGAACCGCTCGCGAATGTTGTTCGTGATGTCGGTTCTGAACAGCAGGTCGAACTCGGCGTCCACCGCGTCGGTGAACCGCCCGCGATACTCCCCTAACTGCCGCGCTGAGACCGGGTCAAACGAGAGTTGCACCGTGTACTCTCCCTCCTCCGGAAACGCGACGTTGTCCCCGAAGTGTGGGCCCATCTGCTGGGACAGCATCGGCCACAGCGACTTTTTGGTCACACTGTCGCCGCTTTCGGCGGCTCGAACCTCGACCGGCGGGCTACCCAGCGGGATGCGCTGGTTGTACTCAGGGTCCCACACGGTTGCCATGAGATGCAGTCCCTGCCCGTCCTCGATCTGTACGTAAATCTTCTCCTTGCCAGTTAGTATCCAGAAGTCGTGAAGCAGTGTATAGGACATCGCCACCATATACGGTCCTACCTCCTCCATACCGACCATCCGCATCCCGTCTTGATGTGCCGGGATGTGCACTAATGGCCGTTCCTGGGCAGACGCTGTCGGGAGCTCATTTCCCCGTCCCTGTTCGGTTCCTTCGGGCGTCGATTCGGTACCGCCAGGTGCAGCCTCGGACGGGGTCTCGTCCGCGGCGTCATCCCCCGTTGCACAGCCGGCGACACTCACCCCAAGTGCTACCCCGCTCGTAGCGATGAAGTCCCGGCGCGTCGGGTTTCTCCTGGGCGACATGGTATCCCTCTGCTCTCGGAAAGGATAAAAAACCTTGTCAGGGATAGACCGTCGCCGTCGTTCGGGCGGACTGTGGGGCCGGCCGGGTCACGACGGACGGGGGAACGAGCGTTTCGAGCGGGGCGGGAGCAAGTAGTTCCCGCGTCGAACCGTCGTAACGTATTGCAGTATCCCGTTGTTGTTCTTCGTACCGACGCCGCCGACATTCGCAACGTCGTCGCCGTTCATGGCGTTCCGGGTCCGGATAAAGTCCATTATGCCCTCCTGAAGACTGAGGAAGTGTACTCCGGTTTGGCCATCGTCTACCGTCGCGAAATCGCGTCGGAGGAGCCGTGGGTCACCGCCCTCATCTCGTGCACGCGCGAGTTTCTGTGCGTGCCCGACCACTCCCTTCTCAAATGCGTCGTCCTCGACTCGGTCAGCGACGCCAGTCTCCGCTACGAGCGACGAATCACCGAGGTTGTCGCCCACGCCCTCGACCAGGGTCTCCGCCGCGTGCGTCGCCGAGAACATCTTGGCGACGCGCTGTTCCCGGGAGTCTTGGTTGTACCACTGGTCCAGTTCCGTGCGTAGCAGTGAGAGGTGTTGCGTGGTCCCGCCCGCGAACGGCCCCTCCGCGATCGTTACGCTGTCTTCCGTCGCCTGATTCTGTCGGAACCCCGATTTGAAACCCATGAACAGCGGTGCATCTTCGGGGACCGCGCCGTCCGGAACGCCATCCACGTCGTCGTGTTCCGCCGGGAGCCCCGCACCGATAAACCCCGTCCGTCGGTCGACCAACTCGACCGTCCCGTCTATGGTTTCGGTGACTTCGCTCCCGTTTGCGGTCTCCAGCTCACCGAACAGCGCTTGCTTGGCCTCCAGCACCGCCGAAGCGCGGTCGCTTGCCAGATGAACGAGGAGGTCCGGGGTATCGAACGACGGGTCCTCGAAAGGGGCCAGCGCCGCTGGCTGTGGCAGGTCGACCGACTCGGAGAGCGGTTCGTCATACCGGTCGAAGTACGCCGGGGAGTAGCCGACAGTAAACAGAAGCCCGTCAGACTCCCACCGATACGTCTCCTCTAGCTCGCGAAACGCGTTCTCCGCTTGCGTCCGGTCGCCGTCATCGACCGGTCCGTCGCCAACATAGTCGGCCAGCAACAACACATGGTGCCGAGCCGGCACCGGATTCCCGTGCTCGTCGGTTCGAGAGAACTCGTTCCACGCGTGCTGTCGACTCGGTAGTTCAGCCTCCGATTCGGTGCCAGCCGGCCGGTCGGTACCGCGGTCTGTCCCTCCCGCCTCCGTTGGCTGCCCCTCCAGGTCGAGGCAGGCTGCGAGCCCTGTCGACCCTCCGAGGGCGACGGCTGCGCGGAGCGTTTCCCGGCGGGTCAGGGTCCTGTCTCCGTCTGTCATCAACTACTATCCGTTCGGACGATTCCGGCATAAGTATTGGCCTGAGGCCCAACAGGATGACGCTCGGCGGCCTGACTCCGCGAACGACGAGACGGCTCGCTACTGCGGCGGTCAAAACGGACGGAGTGCGCTTACCGGGAGAAACAGTGCCGCTATTCGTAGATGTGGACGCTCCCGGTGGTGTTGTCCTCGATGTAGTCCCAGTCGTACTCCACGCCCAGGCCGGGGCCGTCGGGGACATCGACTGTCCCGTCGTCGTCGACGGCGTCCATCAGGTCGGAGTAGCCGCCCTCGTACACCGGCGGCTGGGTGTTCTGGCAGTCCGGGTGGACCAGCGCCATCTCGTAGTAGTTGGAGTTGCGGCAGGCGGCAATGCAGTGGCGCTGGGCCGGGCCGGGCGCGTGGAACTCCACGTCGAGGCCGTACGCTTCGGCCATCCGGGCCACCTTGATTGCGCCGGTAATGCCCGCGTCGTACTCGGGGTCGGCCCGGAGGAAGTCGGTCGCCTCGCTGGCGGCGAAGTCGGACTTGATCTCCAGTCCACGGATGTGTTCGGTCTGGAGAATCGGCGTGTCGAGTTTCTGTGCCAGCTTCTTGTGGGCGTGCTGTGAGATACCGCCGTCGCGGAACGGGTCCTCGTACCAGAAGAAGCCCTGTTCATCGAGCGCCCGGCCCAGTTCCAGTGCGTCGGCGAACGTCTCCAGTTCGCAGGCGGGGTCGTGCATCAGGTCCATCTCGTCGCCAACCGCTTCGCCGACGGCGTGGACTGCCTCGACTTCGCGGTCGAGACTTCGGGCGTCGTCGCCGCCGCCCCAGCCGTGAATCTTGAAGCCGCCGAAGCCCTCGTCGCGGCACTCCTCGGCGAAGTCGGCGAAGGCCTCGGGTGAGTCCAGCCCGCCCGCGTCGTCGCCGTGGTACGTCGACGCGTAGGTGGGGATACGCTCGCGGTAGGTCCCCAGCAGTTCGTGAATCGGGGCGTCGTAGTACTTGCCGGCGAAGTCCCACAGCGCGATATCGATCGGGCCGATGCCCATCCGGTCGTACTTCCGGAGCGCGCGCTTGCATTCGGACCAGTGTTTCTCGCGTTTCAGCGGGTCCTTGCCGATGAGGTACTTCGCGATGATGTTGTACTGGGCGGCTGCCGGCGAGTTCCCGCCGACGTACTCGCCCGTGATTCCCTCGTCAGTGTGAATCTGTACGCCGAACAGTTTCCGCGTGGTTGTCTCGCCCGGCGCATAGACCAGATTGAAGCCGTGTTTATCGGTCCCGACGTCATTAAGGGGGTACTCGAACTCTCGGCTTTCGATCCTCGTTATCGTTGGCGACATTTGCCGGACATACTGTGGTGGGGATATTAAAGCTACCCCGCGACAGATACGCCGTCTCTGTTTGAGCGGCCGACACAGCAGCTACCGGAACCACGGTCTCATACTGCCAGCTGTAAGTCTGTGAAGAATCTCGCCATCTCGGGGTGGCGAATATCTTGAAATAGTTACAGCCGGCAGTATCACTCAGTCCAGCGCGTCAATACGACGAATACCGGCCTCCCCCAGCCGAACCGAACAGCCGATGTACAGCGGTTCGATGACTCGGGGGTAGTCGAACGACACCGCGTGCTCGTGGAGCACCTTCGGGTCGCCGGCCTCGCCCTGCCACATATCGTGATGTGAGGGGAGCAACCGGGATAGCTGGAGCTGATTTGCGGCCTCGATAATCTCGTTTTCGTCCATGTACCACTTCGTTCTGACACCGCAGTCCGGCTCGGGCTCGTAGATAGAGCCGACGGTGCCAAACGCCAGCGCGCCCACGTCGATGTCGAACCGTTCGCCGACGTCGGTAAACGCCTCGGCAGGCCGGCTATCGCCGGCGTGGAAGAACGTCCCGGCGTCGTGCTCGATGACGTACCCCACCGGTTCGATGGCGTCGGGGTCGTTGGTGCCAGTAACGTGAACGGTGAAATCACCGACAGCGAACTCGTCGCCGACGGCGATCTCGTTGCGCTGCTCGTCGGGGACCCGCATCTCACCGTCGTAGTCCGGGGAGTCATACGATGCCGACGGGGCGTACAGGTCCGCTCCGAGGTCCTCGACCAGCGGGCCGTACGACGGCGGGTGCATGTGGTCGATGTGTTCGTGTGTGACGAGTGTGGCATCACACTGGGTCGCGTCGGCGGGGTCTATCGGCACCGGAATCATGCGAATGAGGTTCGGCGGGTCGCCAGTCCCGAAGTAGGGGTCGATGTACAGCGTCGTCGACTGCGACCGGAGTACGAAGCCGTTACAACCGAGGTACCAGATTACGACGCCATCGCCGGGGTCTGTCGCCTCTATTTCGTCACGGACGAACCAGTCGTCCCACGTTGACTGAACCATGCGCCGAACTACGCCTGGCCGGGTCAAAAAATCTCGCACCGCATTCAGTCGAGTGTGACTGTCGACTCCGTCTCGGAGGCCTCGTAGATAGCCTTGATCGTGTTGATGTCGACGAGGCCGTGTTCACCGTCGGCGTAGGGCTCAGTGTCGGTCAGCAGACAGTGGGCGAAGTACTCGAACTCCTCTTCCATCTGATCGATCTGTTCGAAGTCGATGTCGACCGTCGTTCCCTCGTGGGAAAGCTGGAGCGCGCGGTCGTCCCAGGGATAGAAGGCCGGTTCGATGCGGACCTTGCCCTCGGTTCCGAGTACGGATATGTGACTGTCGAGATGGGCGTTCTGGCTGGCTGTACACACCGCGTACATGTGGCCGGGGAAATCTAACTGGAACGCGCCGTGTTCGTCTGGCACGTCGGCGAACTCTTCCTGTACCGATGCGACAGTCCCCCGGACGGCCACGGGGTCGGCATCCAGCAGGAATCGGCTCGTGTTCAGCGGATAGAGGCCGATATCCATCACGGCACAGCCGCCGGAAAGCTCCCCGTCCAGCCGCCACTGGTCGGGGTCGGGGACGAGTTCGAGGATGGGTTCGGTCATATTCCCGTGGACGAACAGCGGTTCGCCGATGTACCCTTCGTCGATGAGGTCCTTCGCCCGCCGGACGGCTGGCTCGGTGTGCATCCGGTAGGCAATCATCAGCGTCGCGTCGTGTTCGTCACAGACCTCGACCATTCGCTCGGCGCGCTCGATGGTGGCCTCCATCGGCTTCTCACAGAGGATTGCCTTCCCCAGTTCTGCCGCCGTCTCGACGTAGGGGAGGTGGAGCGCGTTCGGGGTGACAATGTAGACGGCGTCGTACGCGTCGCTCGCGGCCCCCTCGTGGAACTCCTCGTAGGTGATCGCGTGTTCGACTGTCTCCGAATCAGCGGCCACATCGGCCGCCTTCTCGCGGTCACTGCTGACCAGCACAGTCGTCTCACAGAGGTCCCCCGCGTCGACGGCGGGCATCGCCTGTTCGGTGGTCCACCAGCCGACGCCGATCATCGCGAACCGTACTGGATCGTCGGTCTCTGTCTGTTCCTGCCAGTCTCGACGGTCGAATCCTCCCGTGAGCGCGTCAACGTTCATGCCGCTGCCATCGACTGGCTGGATATTATCTTTTGTGTTGGCACGCCCGTGTCAGCTCCCGCTGTTCTAGAGTGGCGAATGGTAGTTCGTCTGTTAAGTAAACTAGTCCCAGCAGATGACATAGATGTTTGGTATTATGGAACCATATGACTGTCTCACCCGCAGATATTCTACAGCGACCCGTCGATAATCCGGGCGGAAAATACTGTTTCACGGGCCGTCTGTGGACTGTCTTCGTCTACGCTCTCCGGTTTCCGTATCGAGAATAACGACAGTACAACCGTTACGGAAAACGTTCCATAATACTGAACGGACTGTCGAGGGCGGAGCGCCACGGTTCGTCTGACAGGGACAACTTCGAAGCCCTGTCGCACTCGCTGTGTTCACACGAGGTGTCTACAATGACTGCCACTGACAGAACGGCGCTGCGCCCATTCGAATGACGCTTTCGTTTCTCGCCGCATTCTGACCGGCTAGTGGCACTTCGCGGTAGTGAAACTTGCTTCGGATGCCGGGGCGCTAACAACGAGAGTGGAACGCCTGTACGGGACAGACAGTGTTGATGCTGGGACCGTTCCACCATCGTCGGTCGGTTGGGCTACGACCATGACTTTGCACGCTTGCTCTTGCGGTGGACAAGAGCAACAGGATATTAAGAATAATACTATATAACTTTATTGTAATAAAAACTACACTCCACCGTCAGCGACGGTGGCCGCCTCCATTAGCTGTTGCGGTACACCGTCTTGATGTAGCTGAAGAACTCCAGTCCGGCGTCACCCTGCTCGCGGTAGGTGTTCGTCGAGGAGCGCTTGAGGCCGCCGAAGGGAACGTGCAGTTCCAGTCCGGTCGTCTTCTCGTTGACCTTGACCACACCGGACTCGGAGCGCTCGATGAACTCGTTTTCCTCCTCGATTCGGTCGGTCACGATGCTGGCCGAGAGCCCGTAGTCGATGTCGTTGGCGACCTCGACACCTGCGTCGAAGTCGGAGACGGGAATCACGGCGAGCACCGGCCCGAACACCTCTTCCTGTGCGATACGCATGTCAGGCTCGACGTCGGAGAAGACGGCCGGCGAGATGAAGTTCCCGGCGTCGTACTCGCCACCAGTGAGTTCTTCGCCGCCCGTTTCGAGGGTTGCTCCCTCCGACTGTGCGATGTCGATGTACTCCAGACTCCCCGCGAGCTCGTCTTCACTGACGTGGGGTCCCATGCCGGCCCGGTCGAGGCCGTTTCCGATCTCGAGCGACTCTGCGTAGTCGACGACGGCGTCGAGGAACTCGTCGTACACGTCTTCGTGGACGATAGCCCGGGAGGTCGCTGTACAGGCCTGCCCCGTCCCGCCGAAGGCCCCTGCCCCGACGATGTCGGCCGCTTTGTCCACGTCGGCGCTCGGCATGACAACGGTCGGGTTCTTCCCGCCCATTTCTGCCTGTGCGCGCTTCCCGTTGCTCGTCGCCTGTTCGTAGACGTGCTCGCCGACGGCCGCGCTGCCGGTGAACGACACCACGTCGACGTCGTCGTGGGTGGTCAGCCGTTCTCCGACCTCGCTACCGGGGCCACAGACCAGGTTGATAGCGCCGTCCGGAATACCGGCCTCGTCCAGCGCCTCGACGATCATTGCGCCGACGGTCGGCGCCTGCATCGCGGGCTTGATGACGACGGTGTTGCCGACCGCAAGCGCCGGGGCGATCTTCCAGGCCGGAATCGCGATGGGGTAGTTCCACGGCGTGATAAGCGCCGCGACGCCCATCGGCTCTTTTTTCGTCTGCAGACCGGCGCGGCCGCCGCTTGGCTGTTTCACAGTGCCGCCGAAGTCGCGGGCCTTCTCCGCGTAGTAATAGAAGATATCAATCGCACGCTGTACCTCGCCCTCGGCTTCGCCGAGCGGTTTCCCCTCTTCGCGGGTCAGCGTCTCCGCAAGCTCGTCTTTCCTGGACTTCAGGATTTCACCGGTCTCACGCAGGATCGCGCCGCGCTCCGGGCCAGGCATCCCGCCCCATTCGTCTGTTGCTTCCGCCGCGGCCGCGACCGCTTCGTCGGCGTCCGCCGCCGAGGCCACCGGAACCGTGCTGACGACGTCAGTCTCGTCTGCCGGGTTCGTGACGTCCTGTGTCTCTCCGCTCCCGGTCCACTCACCGCCGATATAGTTCTCATACGTCTGCGTCATACGTTTAATTCATCTCATTCCCAATACTTACGCGTTTCCCATCCTTCGCTGTGCCGCGTCGTTCGACGGTATGGAACGACTGGTGGGTCACGGAGGCAATGCTGGATAACAGGCACCGTAGCCAGTGTAATCAGCGTCGCCGGTCCAACCCCGAATTCGCGATGACCGACTCACAGCGGAACCGAAATTGAAGCCCACTAAAATAGCTACCGCTGTCAAATAGCACCAACACGATCTGTGTGTTGCCAGATCTGTCACAACGTGGGACGTGGCCGCGTTGCGGTATTTGTGTTCCTTGGAAATTACTATTGGTCGGCCGTACCGGTATCCCAGAGCTATTCGCATTCTGTTGCCGTGTCGCTACGACTGATCGCTGCTGCGACCTCTCCTAGTATATAAATACATCTCATAGTCTAACATGTGTATGTATGTTATTGACCCGCTGCTGGTAGTTGCTGGACCGGCCGTCGCCCGAGTCGTCTCCCAGCATTTGATATAGCAGTATTCAATTTATAGCGATAAACCGCACCGACGAAAAAATAGCAGTCAATGCGCTGTAGTACGGCCCAGGGCTCTCGAACCGAGTCGAATCTACCACGCGAGCGGTGCCAGTGTTACCCTTCGATTTCAGAATATGGGTAACAAGTGGACAAGTATGAACACAAATACCGTACTACTCTCTCCAGAATTAACTATTTGGTACTACCAGACGATACTGACGCCCGTACCGAAATTAAACCCGGGCCAACTCGTCGCTGTCCACTCTTTCGAGAAGCGCGTCAACAAGTGCGCTCTTCCGGTGTGAGACCAGCAGATGGCAGTAAATGTCGTCTTCACTGTCCGCACCACAGTTACACAGCGGGCATCCGTATGTGTGGCTCTTTGCCCCCTCGGTCGCTCGCTGCGGGATGCTGGCTTGCATATGCGGATGTAAGCGCCTTGCCGAACATAGCGGTTTCTAGGACCGCTATGTTGCTCTCAATGTGCATATAGAGACTTTCCCCGTGTCGGCCTCGGACGCGACACATCCTACTGCTCACTCACCTTGACGAGATTGGTGTACAATGTTCGTCCCCTCTCACGCCTCAAACGAGACTGTCGTCGGTCAGACACGCCCGCCAAAACCGACGTGTTTCGAGCGGTATCTACCACGAAGAAGACCGATTCCTGGTCATATATGTCCTATATGTTTGTTGAATGAGGTTGTCCATCTCTATAAGCAATCGTTTGCATATACTACGGCGCTCCCGGCCGTCGCTGAACGACGCAGCTACCGACGGCTGCCCGACGCCTCGCTCACCCTCGCGGAACTCCGTGCTGCGCTCTCCTGTAGCCGCTGTATCCGCTCATCCATCGGCGGGTGCGTCGACAGGAGACGTGAAAGCTCGCTGTCCGCTTCGCTGTGAACGTATAGCTGTCGCAGGAGACCGGTGTCCGGCTTCGACGCCTGCTCGATTTTCGTGAGGGCTCGGGCGAGTCCAACGGGGTTCCCCGTTATTTCGATCGCGCGGTCGTCGGCTGCCAACTCGCGACGCCTGGAGTAGCCGAGTATCAGCAGCGCTACCGCGAATCCGAGACCGGCAACGACCTGTAGCGCGTACCGCTGTGCCCGCCCGAGCCAGGAGCGCGACCACGACGAGGGGTTGCCACGCAGTAATGCGAACGAGCGCGCGAGGCCACCGGTTAGCACCACGACGGGAAACAGAACAAGGCCGACAAGCCCGACAACCGTCTGGACGAGGCTGTACGCGACAGTCTGAACGAGCGCATCCCGGGTCTCCAGATGCGCGAGTTCGTGTGCCAGCAGCGCCTCGAACTCCGTCGCGGATAACAGTTGGAACAGCCGCCGGTCGACGACGATAACCCCAGCGCCGCCGCCGATGGCGAACGCGTTCGGGACCGGCAGCTCCGCCAGTAGCAACGTCGGCGTCTCGACGTCCATCTGATCGACGAGCGTGTCGAGGCGGCGGTAGACCTCCGGCACACGCGCTCGCGAGAGTTCGACTGCGTCGAGAGACCGCTTGAGCCGCGCCGTAGCAGCCCAGTAGTTCACGATGCCGAGAACAATTGCCGTCACGATAACGACAAGGGCGGCTATCAGCGGCGACGGACGGCTGTCCCACACTGGTAGAAGCAGCGCGTACCCCACGTATGCCGCCGAGAGATAGACCAGCAACGACAACACTCCGACGACGGCCATGAGGAGCCGTCGGGTCACAGCCATATCTGCTGATACGCGTTGCCCGAAAAAGTCACTTCGGTGGTCAGCACGGCGTTTCTGACCCCCAGGTTCTGAATGGGGTTGTCGCTAGCGGCCATTTCATATAGCGCGATGGAATTTATCTAATACTGCTCCAGTGGCAGTCTCATTCGACGAAGCGACCCGAGAACGGCTCACATCCCATTCAAAACGGTCTTTCGAGCAGTGTGGGGCGACACGCCTTTTTGACCGGCCTTCGGACCACAGCGTATGCGAACCGCACGACTGTTAACGGACGATGGACCGGTCACTGGCGAATACGTTGACGGCGTCGTCCATGCTGACGATGGCCAGTATGTGGTCGGCCGCGATGGACGACTCCTCCCGCCGTGTGAACCGACCGCGCTGTACTGCGTCGGTCGGAACTACGCCGCGACCAACGACCAGATGGATTACGACCGGCCCGAGGAACCGGACTTCTTCATCAAACCCCCGACAGCGCTACTCGCCCACGAGCAGCACATCCCTTACCCGCCGTTCACCGACGAACTCACCTACGCCGGTGAGCTGGCTGCGGTCATCGGTGAGCGGTGTCGTGACCTTGACCCGGCTGACGTTTCCGACGCCGTCCAGGGATACACGGTACTGAACGACGTCGACGCGCTGGACCAGCAGGGCCGCACCGCACGGAAGGCCTTCGACGGGTCCGGACCGCTGGGGCCGTGGATCGAGACTGACGTCGACCCCACAGGTCTCGACATGTACACTGACATCAACGACGAGCGCCGGCAGTCTGCCAACACCAGCGAGATGCTGTTCGGTCCCCACGAGGTGGTCGCGTACCTTTCCGAGCGGTTCACGCTCCGTCCGGGCGACGTTGTTGCGTTCGGCAGTCCGGCCAACCCGGGGACGGTCGCGCCCGGTGACACAATCGAGATAACCTACGAGGGTGTCGGGACGCTCCGGAACTCGGTCGTTTCGCTATAACGGCATTAAGACGCTGGGATCGCCATATAGCGACCTTCTTTAGCCTCTTCTCGACAGATTAGCGAATCTGAGCGCTATGGCCCGATAAACTACTAAACGCTATACAAAATCACTGTAGCCGGGTCCGAATCGTCTCTGCGGTCTGCTCGCCGATACCGTCGATAGCTGTCAGCTCCTCGTCGGAGGCCGTCCTGACGTTGTCGACGCTGCCGAAGCGTCGGAGCAGTCGCTTCCGCGTTTCGGGGCCGACGCCGGGCACGTCGTCGAGCGTCGTCGACACTTCATCCCGTAGCGTCTGGTGGTACTGGACGGCAAAGCGGTGGGCCTCGTCGCGAATCCGCTGGAGCAGGTGGAGCTGCGGGGCGTCGCTGTCCCAGTCGTACACGCGGTCGGGCGTGATGACCAGTTCCTCGTCCTTCGCCAGCGCGATGGCCGGCACGTCCCAGCCAGTCTCGGCGAGGGCGTCGCGGGCCGCCCCGAGCTGGCCGTCGCCGCCGTCGATGAGCAGCAGGTCCGGGTCCGGCCGGTCGTCCCGGCCTTCGACGGCGCGCGCGGCCCGCCAACGGAGGAGTTCGCGCATGTTCGCGTAGTCGTCGTTTTGCTCGGTGAGCTTCTTCCGGCGGTAGTCGCTCTTCTCGGGCGTCTCGTCGACGAAGGTGACGTTCGAACCAACGGCTGACCGGCCCTGCGCGTGGCTCACGTCGAAGCCCTCGATACGGCTCGGGCGGTCGATACCCAGTGCGTCGGCTAGACGGCCGCTCTCGTCGTCAGCCCCGCCGCGCTGGCGGGCGTTTTTCAACGCGAGGTCGACCAGCGTCGCTTCCCGTCCGGCACCGGGCACCCCGAGCGTAACGCCCTCACTTTCAAGCCACGCTTCGATGTCCGGGTCGGCGGGGTCCTCGGCACAGAGAATCCGGTCCGGCAGGTCCCGCTCGGCGTAGTACTGCGGGATGAACGCCCGATACACGCCCGCGGTCCCCTCGCTGTCCGGGGCCTCCAGCGTGTGGCGGTCCCGTTCGACGAGCTTGCCGCCCTCGGCGTGGAGCCGGGCGACGATGGCGCGCTCGCCCTCGACGGCGGCCCCGAGAACGTCCGTCGTCTGGTATCCCCCGGAGTCGCTAACGGCGGTGTCGCCCTCGCCGTGGAGCGCCTCGACGGCCCCGAGCTTGTCCCGGAGGTTCGCGGCGCGCTCGAACTCCTGGTTCTGTGCGGCGGTCTCCATCTCGCGGCGTAGCGGGTCCGCGAGGACGCCGGTTTCGCCCTCGAAGTACCGCGTGACGGACTCGACGTCTTCGGCGTACTCGGTTTCGCTGATCTCACCGGTGCAGGGCGCGGTACAGATGCCCATCTCGTAGTCGAGACAGGGTCGGTCCCGGTTGCTGTACTTGTGGTCGGAACACCCCCGCAGGCCGTACGTCTCGCGCAGTGCCTTCACGACCGTCTCGACCCGCCCCTTGTCGGTGAACGGCCCGTAGACGGTCGCGCCGTCCTCGGGGTCGCGGGTCACCTCGATTCGGGGGACTGGATGGTCGGTCAACTGGACCAGCGGGTAGGACTTGTCGTCTTTCAGCCGGACGTTGTACGGCGGCCGGTGGCGCTTGATGAGGTTCGCTTCGAGCAACAGTGCCTGCGTCTCGGTGTCGGTGACGGCGAAGTCGATGGTCTCGGCCCGCTCGACCATCTTGGCGATGCGCTCGCTCCGCGGGTCGGCATACGAGCGCACGCGGTCACGCAGGTCGACGGCCTTCCCGACGTAGAGGACCCGGCGCTTGTCGTCCCGGCCCTGTTCGAACAGGTATACGCCGGGCTCCCGTGGCAACGACCCCGCGCGCTCTCGAACCCCGTCGGCGTCCATTAGCTCGGAGTTGGTGCTCGGCGGGGTTGAACGTCACGGGAGCGGGTCGTCGGGCGCAGGCCGGTCGACGTTCCCGGCGTCGGCAGGGGCCGCCTCCGGAACGATGGCGGCCTCGATTCGCTCGACGATACTCTCGTCCTCCGGCGCAGCAAGTTCGATGTCGTCGTCGCCGGCGACGCGCACGACGAGCAGTCGGTCGCGGCTCCAGAGATAGACCCCGAGGACGACGGCGGCGAAGGCCAGCGCGAGGCCGCCGAACAGGCGCAGCAGGTCGTCCAGTTGCGCCATCAGCGACAGCATCGTCCGGAGCATCCCCAGCATCCCCCCGATACCGACGGCACTGGCGGCACCGCCGCTGTCCAGCGAGACGTTGCTGACGAGGCTGTCGAGGCTCACGGTCATCCCGGCGGCCACCAGCACGACGCCGACGACCAGCGCCTTCACGCCGAGTTCGAGAAACGACCAGTCGCCGCTGGTGGTGACGTCGACGCCCTCGACGTTGGGGCGGTCGACCTGCCGGTAGTTCGACCCCTCGCGGTCGGGCGTGAACACGAGGATGCGGTGACTCGTCACGACGACCCCGCCACGGTCCAGCCTGACGTCCGCTTCGATCACCTCGCCATCGTACAGGAGGCTCTCGGCCCGTGCGACCCAATCCATACACCCCGTTTACCGCGGACACCTGTATATTCTCCCCCCGTAACCGCTAACTGTGCGCCCTCGAACATGACAGTATGACCGCCGATCCCCGCTGCCCTCACTGCTCGGAGAAAGTCAGTGCGACCGCGACGTGGTGTATGCACTGCGGCCGGGACTTCGAGAGCCCGGTCGATGCCGGAACCGGGACAACAGTCCTTGATGCCGACGGCAGTCAGACCGCGTCTGACCTCGAAGCGGCCCTCAACGCCGGCGACGTCGACGGTATCCAGAACGCGCTCGCACAGAGCGACAACGGGCCGACATTCGTCGGTGTCTTGCTCGCCGGTATCGCGCTGTTTACCCTCCCACTCGTCTCGCCTCCGGGTGCCGCGCTGTATCTCCTCGTCGTCGCCGGTGTCGGGGCAATTGCCGCGACACAGTCGACGTTCGACGCGGCGCTCAGAACCGGCGGGAAGGCACTCGCGCTTGCTCCCTTCCTACTGGTGTTTATCGACGTGTTCCTCGGATATCTGTTCAGCGGAGCGGTGGCGACCAGTGCCACAGTTCTGTTCGGCCCGGCAATTTACGCCGGTCTGGTCATGTACGGCGTCCGCTGGTATCGTCGTCGCTGAGCGGTTTGCGGTGACCCGAACCCGAGTCGGCGTGCATCTCGATCAGCGTGTCGGAGACTTGCTCGACCGCTCTATCGGCGACGGCCGCTCGCTGGGCGTCCGTGAGCGGGGTGTGGCTGCCCATGGACGAACGTGACTGCTCAATTGGTAAATACTTCCTGAAGGGTACAATCGCTGTCTGCGTATTCTTTGCGTGAGCGGGTCCCCGCTTTAGAGCACGCATTGATTCGCTTCGTCCGGTATCAAAACTACCATGCCTCCCGGATTCGAGAGTCCACCTACTACAGGTGGTTCTGTGACCGAAAAACGCGAATACAAAGACGAGTACCAGGACAAGACGCTGTATCTCCCGGGGCCGACAGAGGTGCGCGACGACGTTATCGAGGCGATGGCCGAACCGATGTTCGGCCACCGGATGGACCGGATGACGGACCTCTACACCACCATCGTCGAGGACACGAAGGAGTTCCTCGGCACCGACAACGATGTCATCGTGCTCACGGCGTCGGGCACGGAGTTCTGGGAGTCGACGACGCTCAACCTGGTCGAAGACAGTATGCTCGTGCCGACCTCCGGCGCGTTCAGCGAGCGCCAGGCCAACGTCGCAGAGCGCCTCGGCAAGGACGTCGACCGCATCGAGTACGACTGGGGCACGGCGGTCAAGCCCGGCGACATCCGTGACGCGCTCGAATCCGGTGACTACGACGCCGTCGGGGCCGTGATGAACGAGACCTCGACCGGCGTCCGGAACCCTATCGAGGAGATCGGCGACGTGGTCGCGGAGTACCCGGATACCTACTTCATCGTTGACGCGATTTCCTGCCTCGGCGGCGACCAGATCGACATCGAGGCCCACGGCATCGACGCTATCTTCACGTCCACGCAGAAGGCCTTCGCCATGCCGCCGGGGCTCGCGGTCTGTGCCGTCAGCGACGCGGCCTACGAGCGGGAACTGGAGAAGGATTCGGCGTCCTGGTACGGCGGCTTCCAGCGCTGTCTGGACTACTACGACCGGAAGGGACAGACCCACTCCACGCCGGCGATTCCGCTCATGCTCGCGTACCGCAAGCAGATGAAGCACATGCTCGATGAGAGCCACGACGCCCGCGACCAGCGCCATCAGGAGATGGCCGAGTACACGCGCGAGTGGGCGCGCGAACACTTCGACCTCTACCCCGAGGAAGGCTACGAGTCCCAGACGGTGACCTGCATCGAGAACACGCAGGACATCAACGTCGCCGAGACGGTCGAGGCCGTCTCCGAAGAATACGACATGGTGTTCTCCAGCGGCTACGGCGACATCAGCGAGGAGAGTTTCCGTATCGGACACATGGGCGAACACACCGTTGAGAGTATCAAAGAGCTAACCGACGCAATCGAAGACGTGGCCGATCTGTAAATTGAGGAATAATCGACTGAGGCCGGGGCTATAGGCCGTTCTAGGGCGGCTCGCTTCTACCACTTGGCGTTTTCACAGTTTGATAATGCTGGGAAGACTATATTACTGCCGACTACTTTGATGTAGATAGACGAACCATATGAGTAAAAGCAACAGGCGGAGTAGGGACAGCGACTCCTCAACACCGATGAACGTGACCAGAAAACAGTTCGACTGGAGCGAGACGCGACCGAGCGCGGCAGTGACTGAGTACATCTCCGCCATGACCGGCCGGGAACAGACTGACTTCGCACCGCTGTACGAGACTGTCGACCCCGAAGCGCTCGACTCACTCGTCGACTCCTCGAAGCGCTCGACGCCTGTCAGTATCTCGTTTGAATATGCCGGCCACTCGGTCACTGTCCGAAGCGACGGGGAACTCGTTATCAAGGCACCAAGCGCCAGTATTGGCCGATAACTTTCGGTTTGCGGAGTTTTTGCCCCTCCTCTCCTGTTTTCCCCCTGATAGCGATTGTGCTTGTGCAGGATCGAAACGCCCAGTTCCGAATATCTATAAAAGACCGTTTTTAGGCCTCGACGCCCCAGTTATCAGTATTTGAATTCGAAAAGGTAGGCATAAGTCAGGAGGTCAGAAATTCGCACGTATGACTGAAACGAACGTGCGAACGAGGGTTGTGACCCACTACAGCCGACGAATCGGGGTCGCAATCGGTGTGACGCTCGCAGTCACGCTCGCGTTCGGGGCTGTGTTTGCCGCGCACGCGGCAAATCAGGGGGCTGGACTCGCGGCTATTTCTGGGACGCTGTTCGTGGTAACGCTCAATCTCGGACTGCTCGCGATTGTTCTGGCCGGGAACGCGGCGGTCGAACTCCGGCGCCTGACCGACGCCGCGACAGCTATCGAGGACGGCGACCTTGAGACTAGTCCGGACGTCGACCGCGCGGACGAGTTCGGTCGCCTCGCATCGGCTTTTGACAGTATGCGCCGCTCTCTCAGCGACGCGTTCGACGAGTCCGAAACCGCACGTAAGGAGGCCGAACAGGCCAAGCAAGACGCACAGGCGGCGCGACAGGAGGCTGAGGAGTTCAACGAAACGCTCCTTGATCATGCGACGGACATCGGTGACGCAATGACGGCCGCGGCTGACGGCGATTTCACCCGACGCCTCGACACAGACACCGGTGTCGATGCCGTCGAACGGATCTCGGTCGCCTACGAGGAGATGGCCGACGGCCTCTCGGAGACTGTCGTCGATATCCGGCAGTTCGCAACTGATGTTGAGGAAGCAAGCACGGCCGTCGCTGCCGACGCGACAGAGGTCGAGGAACTCAACCAGTCTCTTGCCGTCGATATCCGGGAACTGGCCGGCGATATCGAAGCCCAGGCAACCCAGCTCGAAACGGCCATCGAGGAGACGAACGACCTGTCCGCGACCGTCGAGGAAGTCGCCTCGACGACTGACGAGGTCGCTCGACAGGCCGGGGAAGCCGCGAACGTTGGCGCGACCGGGACAGACCGGACGGCGGAGGCCATTGAGGCCATCGAAGGAATCGAAACCGCTGTGACCCATCTCGATGAGTTGGTGACTGACTTGGATGACCGCATGGACGACGTCGCGGCCACGACCGGACTGATAGATGATATCGCCGAGCAGACGAATATGCTCGCACTGAACGCCAACATCGAGGCCTCACACGCCGGTGACGGCGGTGACGGGTTCGCTGTCGTCGCCGAGGAAGTCAAGACGCTCGCGGAGGAAACCCAGGCGGCGATCGACGAGATCGAGAGTATCGTTGAGGGGGCTCGCGGGGAAGTCGACGAGGTGGCCGACGAGATGGACCACACCAGAGAGCGCATCGACGCGGGCGTTACCACGGTCAATCAGGTCGGTGACGCCGTCGAGCGGTTGACTGACACTGTCGACGATGTCGACGATGCGATGGCCGAGATCTCGCGGGCGACCGACGACGGTGCCAGCGCGACCGAGGAACTGGCCGCGACTATCGACACCGTCGGCGAGGTTGCCAGCGACGTCGCCGAGCAGTCCCACGACCTGGCCGATACGGCCCAGGAAACCGCCGAAACGATGAGTGCCGTCCGGCAGCGGGCAGAGGACCTCTCGACACGGACCCGAGAACTCATCGATCGACTCGATGCGTTCGAGACGCGGGCAGTCGGTCACGGTGGAACGGACGGGGCGACACCGACCGCCGGACAACAGCGCGTCGGGGGCGACGATGATTAGCGGGTCGGCCGTCTACGAGATCGCCGCGGTCCTGCTGGCCGTCGCGGCCGTCGTGCTCTCTGGGTGGCTCAGGCGCATTCCGTCGTCCCACCGACACTACTGCTACCCGGTGGTGGCCGTCGTCGGGATTTCAGCCGTGACGACCGCGCTGACGGCGGCCGGCGTCCTGCCAGTGCCCGGGTCCCAGCTCACTGTCCCGAACATCGTCGACGACTTCGTCGCGTACACGGTGCTGTGGACGCTTACGGTCGCGATAGCCGGGGCGTCCCGCCGAACGTTGGCTGTCGCCGCCGCCATCCCGGCGGTACAGGTCATCGCTTTCAACGGCGGGACGATCGTCGGCGGCGCTATCGGACTCGTCGGCTTTGGCGTCCTCGTTATCGGCCAGCTCCTGCTTGCGTACCTGTTACTCGGCCCAGTCTGGCGTCGTGCGGCCGACCTGCCCGACGACCAGCGGCTCCTGCACTGGAAGTCCCGGAACCTCCTGTTGTTCCTCATCGGGATGCTCATCGCCTACTCGTTGCTTGCGGTTGCGGACGTGTTCGACCCGTTCGTGTTGACCGTCATCAGCGAGTACATGGGGCTCCTGATCCGCGTCGGCTTCGCCGGGTTCCTGTTTGCCAACGTCGATGCTATCGCGGTCGACCGGACCGGCTTTGCCGGCGTAACGTCGGAGTCGGCTGGCGCTCAGCGCGCTGATTGACGAGGGCCGCTGTTGTTGGTATAACACTCTGCAATCCCAGACGGAGTTGCTTAGTGGTCGGCACCCAGAACAGACTGTAATGGCTGTAGCCGACGACGCTGATCTCGCGGACAACCCCTATGTCGAGGGACCCCCGACCGAGTTCGAGGACACAACGACTCTCGACGAAGCGACGGCCCGCGAGCAAGCTGATCAGTTGCGCGAGGCGCTCCGCTATCACGACTACTGCTACTACGTCGAGAACGACCCGGTCATCGGCGACCGGGCCTACGACGCGCTGTTTGCCCGGCTCCAGCGACTCGAATCGGCGTTCGACCTCGACACCGACGGCAGTCCGACCCAGCGCGTCGGTGGCGAGCCACTGGACGAACTCCCCGACGTCGAACACGTCGCCCGGATGGGCTCTATCGACCAGGGCGGCGAGGAAGCGGACGTACAGGAGTTCGACGAGCGGGTTCGCGACGGGCTCGACACCGACGATGTGCAGTACTTCTGCGAGCCGAAGTTCGACGGCCTCTCTATCGAGATCGTCTACGAGGACGGCGTCTACCAGCGCGCTGCGACCCGCGGCGACGGCGAGGTCGGCGAGGACGTGACCGAGAACGTCCGGACCATCTCCAGTGTCCCCCAGCGGCTCCGCGGTGACTACCCCGACTTCCTGGCCGTCCGCGGCGAGGTGTACATCCCGCGGGACGCCTTCACGGCGTTCAACCGCGAGCGCGTCGAGCGCGGCGAGGACCCCTTCGCGAACCCCCGCAACGCCGCCGCCGGGACGCTCCGCCAGCTCGACCCGTCGGTGACCGCAGAACGCCCGCTGTCGGTGTTCTTCTTCGGCGTCCTCGATGCCTCGGTCGACTTCGAGAGCCACAGCGAGATGCACGAGCGGTTCCCCGAGTGGGGCCTCCGGGTGTGCCAGCGGACCGCTGTCGTCGACGACATCGACGCTGCCATCGACTACCGGACCGACCAGCAGCAGGCCCGCGACGACCTCGACTACGAGATCGACGGCGTCGTCATCAAAGTCGACGACATGGACGCCTGCGACGAACTCGGCTCGACCTCGCGCGCCCCGCGGTGGGCCTTCGCCTACAAGTTCCCGGCCCGCAAGGAGGAGACGACGGTCAGGGACATCGTCGTGCAGGTCGGCCGGACCGGTCGGCTCACCCCCGTCGCGCTGATGGACCCTGTCGAGGTCGGCGGCGTCACTGTCTCCCGCGCCTCGCTGCACAACCCCTCGCTCATCGCTGACCTCGGTGTCGACGTGGGCGACCGCGTCCGCATCAAGCGGGCCGGCGACGTCATTCCGGACGTCGTCGAAGTGCTCGACGACGACGGCGACGGCCACTTCGAGTTCCCGGACACCTGCCCGGCGTGTGACAGCCCCGTCGAGCACGATGGACCGATGGCGTTCTGCACCGGCGGCCTCACCTGTCCCGCCCAGCGCGAGCGCAGCGTCGAGCACTACGCCAGCCGCGACGCGCTTGACATCGAGGGCCTCGGCGAGAAGGCCGTCCAGCAACTGCTGGACGCCGACCTCGTCTCGGACCCCGCGGACCTGTACGAACTCACCGTTGAGGACCTCACCGACCTGGAGGGCTGGGGCGAGACCAGCGCCCGGAACCTCGTCGAAGGGATGGAGGACGCCCGCGAGCCGCCGCTTGCGAATTTCCTCGTCGCGCTGGGTATCCCCGAAGTGGGCACCGTCACCGCACGAAATCTCGCCCAGGAGTTCGGCACGTTCGAGGCGATACTGGACGCTGCCGACGAGGGCAACACCAACGCCTTCGAGGCCGTGCCCGACGTAGGTTCGACCGTCACGCGCTCAATCGTAGAGTTCTTCGAGGGCGAGGGGAACCGCGCCGTCATCGACCGTCTGCTCGACCACGTCAACCCCCAGGCCGCTGAGGAAACGGGCGGCGACGCCCTGAACGGCCAGACGTTCGTCTTCACCGGGTCGCTCGACGGCTACACCCGCAGCGACGCACAGGACCTAATCGAGCGCAACGGCGGGTCGGCGACGAGCAGCGTCTCCGGCAACACGGACTATCTGGTGCTGGGCGATAATCCCGGCCAGCGAAAACGGGACGACGCGGAAGAACACGGCGTCAAGACGCTCACCAAGAGCGAGTTCGAAGAATTGCTGGACGACGCTGGTGTCCTGTAGGCCTACAGGTCCTTGTTTTCGAAGACGTAGTAGCCGGCGACCAGCGGGACGACCAGCCACAGCAGGAGGTAGCCAATGACTGCAACCGTCCCGTACTGGGGCGGTAGCGCGGCGCTGGTACACTCGCCACCGGCCTGTGTCACTTCGAGCGTCCCACCCAGCATCTTCTCGCATGTCGCCTGCGGGTTCGACGTCAGGAGGAGCCGCGAGCGGATCGGCGAGCCCTGCAGGATCTCTTGGACGAGCGTGCGGTACGCCGCGATGGGGCTCAGCAGCGAGACGAACAGTTCGACGTGAAGCTGGGTCACCTCGCCGATATTCGCGTGGTCCGACAGCAGGTTCCCCAGGCCCGTCCCCAGGTTCGACCAGAACACCTGCAGGTAGACGTAGATCCCGAGCGACGCCGCCATCGCCCGTCGTGCAGTCTTCAGCGCCGCCGAGAGGCCGATTGCAAATGCCGTGAACACGACCCCGTAGGCCATCGTGGTGAGTGCGAACAGCAGGAACGACTCCCACGCGATCTCAATCTGTGACGGGAGTATCACCAGCAGGGTCGTCAGGAGCCCGACCGTGACCGGAATGAGCGTGATCGCGCTCCGGCCGACGAACTTGCCCGCGAGCAGTTCGCCGCGCGTGTACGGGAGCGAGAGCAGTATCTTCAGGGAGCCGCGCTCGCTCTCCCGGGCGATGGCGGCGTAGCCGATCACGATAGCGACTGCGGGGAGCAGCGGCGCTGCAATGGGCAGTGCGAACCGGACGTACGCGTCTGTCGTCAGCGACGCCCCGGACTCGGCGAATTGCTGCCCGATGTTAAAATACAGGCCAAGCAGCGCCGGCAGCGCGAAGAGGACGATGAAGATCAACGAGAGGACCCAGATCCATGGCGAGCGGACCGTATCGCGGAACTCCTTTTTCGAGATAGGGTACCAGTCGGCGAACTCGGAGTTCTTGATGCTCGTGTCGATATCGCCGAGGAGGCGCTTGACGGGGTTCTGCTCGGCGCTCATGCGTCGACCTCCGGTTGCTCCTGTTCTTGCTGTTCGGTGTAGGCGGCGAACACCTCATCCAGCGAGGCCTCCTCTGTCTCGAAGTTGGCGACTTCGCCCCCGCTCTCCTCGACGGCGTTGAGGACGGCCATCTTCGCGTCGCTGTCACAGCCCACAGTGAGCGTGGTCCCGTCCGCGGTCACGGTCGAGACCTCGTCGAGCCCCTCGATAGCCGCGACCGCGGCGTCGGTGCCGTCGCCGTCGGCCAGCGTCACGCGGAGGACGGTGTCCCCGGCGGCGGCCTCGCGCAGCCCGGCGACGCTGTCTTTCGCGATGAGGCGGCCGTTCTGGAGGATGCCGACCGTGTCACAGACGGCCTCGACCTGGCCGAGGATGTGACTGGAGAAGAAGACGGTCGCGCCGCGCTCGTTCTCCTCGCGGATGATCTCACGCATCAGCCGTGCGCCGTTCGGGTCGAGCCCAGTCGTCGGCTCGTCGAGGATGAGGAGGTCGGGCTCGCCGACGATGGCCATTGCGAGCACAAGCCGCTGTTGCATCCCCTTGGAGTAGCCGCCGGCCTTGCGGTCGATGGCGTCGGCGATGCCGACCCGTTCGGCCAGTTCGTCGGCGTCAGCGTCGGCGTCTTTCGATTCGATGACAAAGGAGAGGTGCTGGCGACCGGTGAGCCGGTCGTACACGTCGTAGCCTTCGGGGAGGACTCCAGTGCGGGCACGGATCTGCTTCGGTTCTTCGTGGATGTCGTGGCCGAGCACCGTCGCCGACCCGTCGGTCGCGCGGACGAAATCCAGGAGGATGTTGATCGTTGTCGACTTCCCGGCCCCGTTCGGGCCGAGGAAGCCGAAGATTTCCCCCTCCTCGACGGTGAGGTCGACCCCTTGCAGTGCGGTGAGACTCCCGAACTGCTTGGTGACGCCATCCAGTTCTATCGCTGCCATACGGCCGGTTTGTGACGGCCGCCTGTATAGTCTTTCGTGTTCCAGTTATCACGCAAGAAAGTCAGCACGCGGCCACACACCGTCTCAGGGCCGGTTACACCTCAGCGTCGGGGTCGTGGCGCTCGGCCATCCGCTGGGCCTCCGTGGCGTAGCGCTCCCGCGTCTCCTCGTCGGTTACGGGTTCGAGCTTGTCGACCTCGACATCCGTCGCTGCCGTAATCCGTTTCCGTCTGAGCAGGTTCGGTGAGAGCTGCTTGGTCAGGTGGCGGTCGCCCTCCGGGGGCGCGTAGATGAGCGTCACCATCCGCTCGTCGCCGAAACTGGAGCGTTCGACCAGCCAGCACTGGACCGTCTCCTCGTCGTCGGTCATTGCTGTGTCGTTTGCGGGCCGGCGGTTTATATCTTACAACCCCCTCTCGAACCGCTGTTACCGGGTCACGTTCAGTCCTTGCTCAATGTCCGCGGTGAACTCCTCGTCGATGTCGACCGCAGTCCCGGCGTTCCGGACTGTATTCGTCGCGACCACGCCCGCGTTGCCCGACCGGAGTCGGATGCCGGCCGCTGAGGCGTCGCTGACCGTGTTGCCCGTGATGGTGAAACTGTACGGTCGCTCTGCACTCCGTGCGTCGGTGTTGTCAGCATCCGCTGGGACCGTTCGCGCAAGGATGCCAACCGGACAGTTGTCGACCTGATTACCCGAAATAGTGATGTCGGACGACCGGGCTCTGGGGGTCCCGGCCACCTCCTCCCGGAGGTGAGTTTCCTTGTACTCGATTTCGATGCCAGCCTCGCCGCCGGGGTCGGGTGCAAACTCGGTCAGGTCCCGGCAGACGTTCCCGACGATGGTCCCGCGCTGGGCCGGCGAGCAGGCAATGAGGCTGTGGCCGCCGTCGACGGCGACGTTGCCGATGACGGCGAAGTTCGAGACGTTGTACGGGGCGATGTTGTTGAACTTCACGCCGACGACGCGGTTGCCGGCGATGACCACGTCGCTCGACTGCCGGAGGTCGCGGTCGCTGCCGGTCGGTGCGGCCCGGCTGGTGATACCGTACCAGTTCGGATTGACGACCTCGTTGTGTTCGACTGTTACACCCGTACATCGCGTGAACGACAGCGCCATCTGGAAGCCGTTCACCGTACGGTTGCGGGCGATGTAGACGCCGTCGCACTGGTCGGCCTGGATGGCCTGGTTGTTCAGTTGCGTTCCGTCGGCGTCGAACTCGATGCCGGTG
Organism: Haloarcula amylolytica JCM 13557; assembly: GCF_000336615.1. Taxonomy (GTDB): domain Archaea; phylum Halobacteriota; class Halobacteria; order Halobacteriales; family Haloarculaceae; genus Haloarcula; species Haloarcula amylolytica. Next base: position 203,352 of record NZ_AOLW01000024.1, on the reverse strand, counting down.
ACGGCGACGTTGTCACCGCGCACGCGAACGAGGTCGTGGCCGGCCGGCAGCGGGTTCGACTGGGACTCCGACGGCGCGGGGTCCTCAGCCGTTCCCGTCTGCGAGACGACGAACCGGGTTCCCTGTTGTCCGGTCAATGCGGTGTTGTCGCCCATCGTCGCCGGGCCGCCAAAGCGGAAGGTGTCGGCGCTAGCGACAACGGGCCCGCCGCTGTCCGGCACGTTGTCGAAGGCATACTGGAACGCCTCATCGGCAGTACCGCCGGTCGAGAACGCGACGCTGCCGCTGCCGTCGAGCACCAGATACTCCGTTCCGTTGCCGTTCCCGTTTGATTGTCCGGCTCCCGTCGTGACGAGGTACAGCGCTCCTGCCCCCGATAGTCCAGCCCCCGTCTGTGCCTGCCCGGTTCCGCTGAACAGTCCGATGCCCGCTACGGCACCGATACTGGACAGCACGGACCGGCGTGACGCCTGCCAGCCCGATTGCTGTGACCCAGTACCAGCTCCGTTTATGTCAACAGTCATGTATCTGGGGCTGCCCGCCCGCTCGCAATAACCGCTTATAATAGCAGTCTGACCCGTACGTACTCGTCCATACCTGAACTGTCAGTCCTACATAGCTGGCAAATCTCCGGGAGTGCGGTTGGTGGCGACACGGGTTTCCAATCACCGGAACGCGACACCCGGGCTCACTATCCCCACCGTTGACAGCAGATTTATGCCGACAGCGACGGGACGATACGGTAATCCGACGTGGGCTCCGACGACTCGCCGTTCGACGACGTATCGGCAGACCGGGACTACCTCCGGGTCCTGCTCACTGCCGTCTGTGTCGTCGCCGTGGTGCTGGCGACGGCGACCCTCCCGATTCTGGCCCCTGGTGGGACACAGAGCCCGATGGAGTCCATTATTCCTCTCCCCCAAGAGAACCCGTTCGGGGAGGCTGGGGGAACCTCGACCGGTGGCAGCGGGGGGCAACTCGGCGCGCTGAACCCGGGAAGCCAGACTGATGTTGGCGGCTCGCTCGACAGCGGCGACAGCCCGTACCAGTCACAGGACACGGAGCCGCATTTCACCGTCACGAGTTCGGAACCGGCGTACTGGCGGACCGGCGCGTACGAAACCTACACCGGCACAGGGTGGGACGGACGCGCGGACCCGCAGGCTTACGAGGGGGCGATGGCGGTCGACGGGATGGCCGACACGACAGTCGACTACGAAGTGCGACTGGCCAAGTCCGCCACGTCGCTGCCGACCGTCTGGCGGCCGAAATCCGTCTCGCGCGGCGACGTAATGGTTACCGAGTACGGCGCGGTCACGTCCGAGCGGCCGCTGCCCGCCGGAACGACATACAGCGCGACTAGCGTGACGCCCCCCGACGACCCGGAAGTGCTGCGGACGAGTGGCCGCGATTACCCTGACGCCATAGAATCGCGCTACACGGGCGTGCCGGCGTCGACCTCGGCGCAGGTGGGGCCGTTCACCGACCGGCTGACCGAGGACAGCGACTCGCCCTACGAGACGGCGGCGACCATCGAGGGGTGGCTGGAGGCGAACAAGAACTACTCGCTAAACGTCAGCCAGCCGCCCGAAGACGACGTGGCCTCGGAGTTCATCTTCCAGATGGACGAGGGGTACTGTGAGTACTTCGCCACCTCGATGGTCGTAATGTTGCGCAGCCAGGACATCCCGGCGCGCTATGTCGTCGGCTACTCGACCGGCGAGCGGACCGGTCAGAACCAGTACACCGTTCGCGGGATGAACGCCCACGCGTGGGTCGAGGTGTACTTCGAGGGCGTTGGCTGGGTGCAGTTCGACCCGACGCCTGGCCAGGAGCGTCTGGAATCCGAGCAGCAGGCGATGCAAAACAGCAGCCAGGAGTACAGCGCCGCGGAGTCCGGGAGCCCCGACGAAGAGTTCGCCGTCGGGACGCCGGCGGACGAGCCACAGACCGAAGCCCCGACTGACGGGGCTGGAGAGGAGTCTGGCGGTGACGAAACCGAGGGCACCGAGACAGGTGCAGACGGGACCGGTGACAGCGACGAAACCGGCGACTCGGGCGACGGCGAGACGGTCTCCCAGTCCGGCGAGTTCGTCATCGAACTCAACCGGACGGCGACGCCGGGCGCGGCGGTGGCCGCGACGGTGACTCGCGACGGCGCGCCGGTCGAGGGCGCGACTGTCTCGTTCAACGGTGAGCCGATCGGAACGACGGGGCCGGACGGCACCGTTTCCGGGACGGTCCCCTACGAAGACGAACTGACGATTAGCGTCGATGCACCTGACGACGAGGACGCACTCGTCGCCCCGTCGGTCCCGCGGGACAGCACTCGCGCGTTTGCTGTCGCCGGCCCGCAGGCCCAGCAGTCGACGAACGCGAGCTACGAACTGAACACGAGTGCATCGGTGAGCATCACCGGCGAGCGGGTCACCGGTGGCGAGGTGACTGTCACTGCGACCGTCGACGGCGTCCCGGTGCGGGACGGCGATGTGCTGCTCGACGGCGAGCAGGAGGCGACGACGGACCGGCGGGGGCGGGCAACGCTCACGCTCCCGACCGAACCGGGCAACGCCTCGATTGCCGTCGAGCGGGACGCTGTCAGCGGCAACACGACTGTCGCGCTCGAACGGCTCTCCGTGGCAACGTCGCCGTCGCTCCCGCTGGCCTTGCCCGTCGCTGGCCAGACGGTGAACGCGACGATGGGCGGGGACCCGGTCACGAACGCGACAGTTGCCGTCGGCGGAGAGCCGACAGCACGGACCGGTGCGGCCGGTCAGGCGACGGTCGGGCTGCCGTTCGCGGCCAGCGCCGAAATTTCCGTTTCGAAGTACGGCCAGACGGCCACGACGACGGTCGGTGGCTTGCTCGTCAACGCCGCGGGCGTCGTGCTCGCTCTCGGTGTTCTCGTCGCTGGGACGGTCATCGGTGCTCGTCGGCGAAACGTCACGCCGGGGACGGTATGGGACTGGGTTCGGGCCGCACGCGAACTCGCAGTCGGGGTGCTCGTCGGCATCGCGGTGATGGCCGATGACCTGCTGGGCCGCCTCCGAACGCGACTCGAACGCACTGTCACGGCGCTCCGGGACCTGCTCGCCGGCCGCCGGTCCCCTTCGGCATTGCTCGACGCGTTGCGAGTGTGGGTCAACGAACGCCTTTCAGCGGCCGAAGAGGCAGCCAGCGATGCGGTGGCGGCCGTCTCCACCACTGAATCGAACGGGGGCGACGGAACGCCCGCGGCCCGCGTCACCATCCGCGAGGCGTGGACGCGTTTTCTGACCCACGTCTCGCTCCGTCGGTACTGGATGCGGACGCCCGGTGAAATCGCGACCCACGCCATCGAACGGGACGGCCTTCCGCCGGCCGCGGTTCGGACGGTCCGGGACGCGTTCCGGGCGGTCGAGTACGGTCAGCGAGACCCACAGGAGCACGTCGCGGCCGTCGAGGACGCGATTCGGACTATCGAGGCGGCCGCCGGGCAGCAGTCCAGCGCGACCGACGACACTGACGACGCGACGGAGGGGCGGCCCTGATGCGCTTGCGAACGGTCGTCTTCGGGACTGTGGGGCTGCTGGCGACCGCCGTCGCGGCCGCCCTCATTGTTGCGCCGACGGCCGCCGGCGAGTCCCTGGTCGCCGTGTTCGGCAGTGTTGCCCCGACGACCGCCCTCCTCGCCGGGAGCCTGACCGTTGGGCTCTGTGCGGTTCTTGCCGGCTGGCTCGGTGGGCTCTTCGGCGGTGGCTCGGCGACCGCCTTCGACGTGGCTATCGACACCCCGCCGGAAGACGTGACGGCCACGGGGAGTCGGCTGTTCGCCGCCGACATCGACGCGGCCATCGACGACGCGGTTGCGGGCGACGACGAGGCGATGGACACGGTCACCGAGCGACTCGCCGCGGCGGCGACGACGGCCTACGCTGTCGGCAGCAGTGTCTCGCAGGCGTCCGCCCACCAGGCAGTACGCGCAGGGACGTGGACCGACGACGCCGTCGCGGCGGCACTCCTTTCCCCGACAGAGTCTCAGTCGTTGCTGGCCCGGCTCCGGCTGTGGCTCGACCCGGAGAGCGAGCGCCGCCGCCGCATCCGCCGGACGGTCGACGCCATCGAGCGGATGTCGGGGGGTGAGCGCTGACGATGCATCGCCGCGTGCGGCGCTGGAGCGGCGGCCTCGCGGCGGCGCTGTTTCTCGTCAGCGTCTCGCTTTTGACCGCCGAGCCGCTGTTGCTCGCGGCGACCGCAATCCCCCTCATCTACGTCGCCTACGGCGCGTTGTCGAGGATGCCGGCGGGAACCGACTTGCAGGCGGCACGGTCCGTCTCCGACGCCCAGCCGACGCCCGGCGAACCGGTCGAGGTCGAACTCACCGTGACCAATACGGGCAGCAGTTCGCTGACCGACGTGCGGGTCATCGACGGCGTGCCCGAGGAACTGGCTGTCGTCGAGGGGTCGCCGCGGCTCTGTACGTCACTGCGGCCAAACGAGAGCGCCACGCTGTCGTACGCCGTGATGGCCAAGCGCGGGACCTACACGTTCGGCGCCGCCGCGGTGCGGGTGCGGACGCTGTCGGCCAGCGACGAGGTGACCGTCGACCTGCCCGTCGCCGGCGACGGGACGCTGACGTGCTCGAACACCGTCTCCGAAGTGCCGATGGCCGACGCCACGCTCCCGCGGGCGGGGACGCTTCCGACCGACTCCGGCGGGAGCGGCCTCGAGTTCCACTCCACGCGGAGCTACCAGCCCGGTGACCCGGTCAACCGCATCGACTGGCGGCGCTACGCCAAGACCGACGAGCTGACGACCATCGACTACCGGGAAGAACAGGCTGTCAGGACGGTGCTGGTCGTCGACGCGCGGCCGCCGGCCCGCGTGACACCGGAGCCCGGGTTCCCGACCGGAGCCGAACTGTCGGCCTACGCCGCCGAGCGCCTGTTCGATGCCCTCTCCCGGACCAGCGTCGTCGCGAGCGTCTGTGCCGTCGGACTGGCCCCGGAGGATGTCCCCGGCGGGCTCGGTCCCGATGGACTGGCGTGGGTCGACGCCTCGGGCGGCCACGCGGCCGCCCACGCGAGACAGATATTCGATAGCGTTGGCCGCGCTGCGGCCCGGCAGTCGGATACCGACGCGGCCGATGTCGCTGATGTGTCCGAGGACGAGTCCTCAGAGCAGTCCCAGGGCGGAGATGTGAAGGTGACGACAGCTGATGGCGGCACAATCGAGGACTCGGACCTGCTCGCCGTGCTCGCTCGGCTCCCGCCGACCGCGCAGGTGGTCGTGTTCTCGCCGGCCGCCGACGACTGGCCCGTCTCGCTGGTATCGTCACTTGCGGTCCGTGACTACCCGACGACCCTGGTCAGTCCGTCGCTGGCCCGCGGGGACTCGCTCGGCGCGGCCGTCGCCGGCACCGAACGCACTGCTCGGCTCCAGCGGGCCGAACTGTCCGGCGCGACCGTCATCGACTGGGACCTCGACAGCCCCATCGACGTAGCGCTCCGTGCCTCGCTCGCGGACCTGTTCAGCGTGTAACTATGGACGACACGATCTCACTCCCGACCCGGATGCCCTGGACCAGCCTCGCAACCGTCGTCGGCGTGACGGCGCTGCTGGTCGCGGGACTGCTGGGGACCGTCTCCGCCGACCGGGCCGCGCTCGTCGGCGTGGCCACCGGCGTCTTGCTGGCGCTGTCGCTGTGGCTGAGCGGCTGGGACCGCTGGCAGGCGGTCGGGACGGCTCTGGCCAGCGCCCTCGCGCTGCCGGTCGCCGTCGGGCTCATGGTCGCCACCGGCGGCACGGTCGCCTCGCTCGGCGCCGAACTGTTTCCCGTCACCTCGCAGACTGGCGTCCGACCGGCGGTCGTCACACTGCTGTCGCAGGTGGTCGTCGTCCTCGGCTGCCTGACCGCCGTCTTCGGTGCGACCGCGGCCACCCGCGGCGTCGTCGACACTGAGCGGGTTGGGGCCTACGGCGGCCTCGTCGTGCGGACGACCGCCGTTCCGTTCGCTGTTGCCCTCGTGCTGTTCACGCGAGGGGCCGTCGACTTCCTGCAGTCCAACACTGGGACGCCGGGCGTCCAGCAACTGACCGGCGAACTGCTCACTCGGGTGCTGGAACCGATTTTCGACCCGGTTCCCGGGCGGACGCACATCGCTATCTTCAGCCTGCTGCTCGCCCTCGCCGCCGCGGCGCTGGCCCGCGGCCTCGACGCCTTGCCGCTTGCCGAACTCGTCCCGGAGACGAGCGACGCGCCCGACGTCGACAGGGCCGTCGCCGCCGTCGAGCGAACGCTCCGGTGGACGGGCCGGCTCGCCTTGCTGGTCGCACCGGTCGCCGGCCTGTTCGAACTGGGCCTCGGTCAGGAACCCATGGCCGAACTGCTCCCTGTCGGGCTGTACGACCTGCTCGTCACAGTTACGGCCGCGCCGGGCCTCCGCGGGCTCCTCTGGTGGCTGTTCCTCACTGGGACGGCCGTCTCGGTGGCTGTCTGGTTCCTCCGGCGGACGGTCCAGAGTTCGGCCGACCGCGTCGGGACCGTTCTCGCACCGTACGTCGGCGGCGGCGTCATCACGCTCGCCGCGGTGGGGGTCGCGGGGCCGGCAGTCGATGCCATCGAAACGGCGCTCCGGGCGACGCCGGCCGCGGCGGCCGCCGAACAGTTCTTCGTTCCGATACTGGACGTGTACGGCCCCGAGACCGTCACGCTGTCACTGGCCGTCGTGGCGCTGTTTACCGTCGTCGGCGCAGTTGGACAGCTGTGGCTGGCGCTGGCGACGAATTATCTGCGTGAGCGGACGGCCGGCGTCACGCTCGCCGCGGCCGGCCTGTTCGGTGCGAGCGCGTTCGCGGCGACGCTTGACACCTCGGCGTGGCTGGTGCTCGCGGGGCTGGTCGGTGCGGTCGTCGTCTGGGACGCCGGTTCCTTCGGGACGACGCTGGGACACGAGGTCGGCACCGGGGCCGCGACGCGCCGCACCGAACTCGTCCACACCGGCGGAACCGTCGCGGTCGGCGGCGTCGGCGCGGCGGTGACGCTGGGTCTGGCCGGCGTCGCCCGGGGTTCTATCGCTGTCGAGCCGTCGGTCGCCGTGGCTGGTCTCGTGGTCTGTCTCGTCGCCGTGCTGGCACTCGTGGCCGCGATACGGTAGGGCGCACCGAACAATCCATTGTGGTGTGGTGACAAGCAAGTAGCATGACCGACCGGTCCCCGCTGGAGCGAGCCAGAGACAACGTGACGGAACTCACCTCTCTGGCGGTCACCGGGTTCTGGCTCGTTGCTCTCCTCACCGGGCAGGAGTGGTGGCTCGTGGCGCTGCTCGTCGGCTACGTCGTGGTCGTTCCGCTGACCGAACTGCTGTACGGCGATGCGGACGAGGAGGCGGAAGATATCGAGGAAGCGGACCCAGCGCCGTCGAGCGATACTGGCGACGAAACACCGCTGGAGCGCCTGCGCTGCCGCTACGCCGAGGGCGAACTGACCGACGAGCAGTTCGAGCGGAAACTGGAGCGGCTGCTGGAGACGGAGACGCTGGAGGACGCCGAGGACGCGACTCGGGACGAGCGGGAACGGGAGTTCGAGCGGAGCTGAGTGGGTGTAGCGTAGCCGGTCGGTGTCGTTCTCAGTCCGAGCGGATGTCGGGCATCGACTTCCTCGGCGAAAGCGATGGGTTTCGCCGCCAATCCTATGAGTCAGTGGGCGGCCATCGAGGACAGGACGTTGAGGCAGTACACGCCGGCGACGATGAGCGCGATCCCGACGACGCCGACGGGGTCGACCGGTTCGTCGAACACGACGGTTCCGATGGCCGCGACACCGACGATACCCAGGGCGGCCCACGTCCCGTAGACGACGCCGATGGGGAGCTCCTCCAGGGTCAGCGAGACGAGGTAGAACGCCGCGCCGTAGCCGAGAACGACGCCGAGGCTGGGAACGGGCTTCGAGAACCCCTCCGAGAGCTTGAGCGCGGTCGTTCCGAGCAGTTCCGAGGCGATTGCCGCTCCGAGCAACACGTACGGATTCATAGTGAGAACGCCGGCCGGCGGTGGGATGAACGTACTGAAACGCCCCGCCACTTTCGGTGTGTTTCGGCCGCTCGGCGGCTCTGGCGGCGCTTCCGGCGGCAGGGTGCCCACATCGGCGGCGCTCCTCGCGCCGGCCGCACCCCGCGTCGAGTCCGGTCCTGTGGACCTTTGTACCGGCCGCTCGACCACCCGACGATGACCGAACTGGCCGAACTCGGGCTCTCGAACTACGAGGAGACGGCGTATCGGACGCTGCTGGTGACCGGTGCGGTGTCCGCGAGCGACCTCTCCGACGCGAGCGGCGTCCCTCGGGGGCGGATCTACGACGTGCTCAACGGCCTCGAAGCCCGCGGGATAGTCCGGACCCAGTCGACTGACCCGACGCGGTACACCCCCGTCGACCCGGAGACGGTTGTCGACAGGCTGCTCTCGGAGCGGACCCGCGAACTGGCGTCGGAGTTCGATCGGTACCGGTCCGTCGCCGCGTCCGTCAGGGCGGACCTCCTGCCCGCGCCGCCCGTCGACAGCAGTTTCTGGCTCGGATCGCTCGGAAGCGAGGAGATGCGGGCGGCGATGAACCGGCACGTCAGGACCGCCCGAGAGCACGTCCGGGCGACCGTCGGTCCGCCGTACGAGCGCGCGTCGTGGGAGACGCTCCAGACCGAGGTCGACGCGTTCCTCGACGGTGTGGGCGAGGACGTGCGGGTCGACCTGCTCTGTAGTGAGGCGGTACTCGACGTGCTTCCCGAGTCTTTCCCCGACCTGCTCGCCGACCGCAACGCGGCGGTCCGGGCGGTGCCGACGGTCGGGGTCTCCTTCGACGTGATCGACGCCGCGGCGGTGACGGTCGACGTTCCGGACCCGCTCTCGCCCGCCGACAGGCTCGGCGTGGTCGGGATCACCGATTCGGAGGTCGCGGCGGCGTTCGAGGCCCGCTTCGAGCGACTGTGGGTCGAGGCGGAGCCGTTGCTGGGGCGGTAATCCGGAACCGACTGACGGCCCCCCGTCTCAGCGGCCGGGGCTGACTGCGGGCACCTCGACGCGGTCCAGCACATCATCGACGACGGTCGCCGGGTCGACCCCGCGAACGCCCGCGTCGGCGGTCAGGACGAGTCGGTGAGCGAACGCTTCCTCGACGACGCTCTTCACGTCGTCGGGAACGGCGTAGTCGCGGCCGTCCAGAACCGCGGCGGCGCGAGTCGCCTCGAACAGCCGCTGAATACCACGCGGGGAGACGCCGACGTCCACGCGGTCGTCCTCGCGGGTGGCGCGGCCGAGTTCGACGACGTAGTCCCGGAGCGTGCCGTCGACGGTGACCGATTCGACTGTCCGCTGGAGCGCCGGCAGGCGCTCGCCGTCGATGACGCTGGTGACGCTCGGAGCCTGTGCTGTCCGGTCTGCCCGCCGGTCGATGAGTTCGCGTTCGCCGCCGAAGTCGGGGTAGCCCATCGACGTCTTGACGATGAAGCGGTCCCGCTGGGCCTCTGGCAGGCCGAAGGTCCCCTCCTGCTCGACGGGGTTCTGCGTGGCGATGACGAAGAACGGCTCGGGCAGGTCGTGGGTCACGCCGTCGACGGTCACTTGCTTCTCGCCCATCGCTTCCAGCAGCGCGGCCTGCGTCTTGGGCGGTGCGCGGTTGATCTCGTCGGCCAGCACGACGTTGGCGAAGACGGGACCGGGCTGGAAGTCGAACTCGCCGGTGGCCTCGTTGAACACGTTCGAGCCGGTGATGTCGGACGGCAGCAGGTCCGGCGTGAACTGCACCCGTTTGAAAGAGAGGTCAAGCGCCGTCGCGAACGACTGGGCGGTGAGCGTCTTCCCCGTGCCCGGCACGTCTTCCAGCAGGACGTGCCCCCGGGCGAGAATCCCGGTCATGACGGTTTCGAGGAAGTGGTCGTCAGCGATAACGGCACTGCCGACGGCGTCGAGAATCTGTCGGCTGGTTCGTCCGGCAGTGTCGTGGTCCATACCGGCGTGTAGACAGCCACCGACAAATACCCTCTCCCTCGGGTCCACAGGTCGGCGGACTGATACCGTGCTACCCTATCACAATAAGAGAGTATTGCCGTAACTCTGAGTTATAGATAGCTAGAGATATATGCATACTGCACATGACCGACGACTACGGATTCGGGACGCGCTGTGTCCATGCCGGCCAGGAGGAGCCGGATCCGGCCACAGGGGCACGCGCGCCGCCCATCTATCAGACCTCGTCGTACGTCTTCGAGGACGCCGACACCGCGGCCGACCGGTACGCGCTGGAGGACGACGGCAACGTCTACTCGCGGTTCGACAACCCCACTGTCAGGATGCTCGAAAACCGCATTGCGTCGCTCGAAAACGCCGTCGACGCCGTCGCGACGGGGTCGGGGATGGCCGCGCTCGACGCCGGGACGTTCGTCCTCGCGGCCAACGGCGACAACATCGTGACGGCCTCCTCCATCTACGGCGGCACGCACTCGTACTTCTCGAAGGCCGCCAGTCGGCGGGGCATCGAGACGCGGTTCGTCGACACGCTCGACCCGGACGCCTACGCCGCGGCCATCGACGAGGACACGGCCTACGTCCACTTCGAGACCATCGGGAACCCCTCGCTCGTGGTCCCGCCGATGGAAGACATCGCCGAGGTGGCGCACGACCACGGCGTCCCCGTCTTCGTCGACAACACGTTCGGGACACCGGCGCTCTGTAACCCGCTCGATCACGGCGTGGACCTCCTCTGGGAGTCGACGACGAAGTGGATTCACGGCTCCGGCACAACTGTCGGCGGCGTCCTCGTCGATGGCGGCTCGTTCCCCTGGGACGAGTACCCCGAGAAGTTCCCGGAACTGGGCGGCGAGAACGAGGCCTTCGGCAAGAACTTCGCCGAGGCCTTCGGCGACCGCGCCTTTTCGGTCGCTGCCCGCCAGCGCGCCCTCCGATCGCTGGGCGACGGCCAGAAGCCCTTCGACGCGTGGGCGACGCTCCAGGGTGCTGAGACGCTCTCCCTGCGAATGGAACGCCACTGCGAGAACGCGATGACCGTCGCACAGCACCTTCAGGACCACCCCGAGGTCGCCTGGGTCACCTATCCCGGACTGGAGAGTCACGAGACCCACGACCTGGCACAGCAGTACCTCTCGGGTGGGTTCGGCGGCATCGTCACCTTCGGGCTGGAGGACGGCTACGACGCCGGCCGACGGTTCTGCGAGGAGACGGACCTCGCCCAGTTCCTCGCCAACATCGGCGACGCCAAGACGCTGGTCATCCACCCGGCCTCGACCACCCACGCCCAGCTCAGCGAGGCGGAACAGCGTGCAAGCGGCGTGACGCCGGACCTCCTCCGGTTCAGCGTCGGCATCGAAGATCCCGAGGACATCATCGGGGACATCGACGACGCCATCGAACGAGTCACATGAACGTCGAACACAACACAGTCTCGCTGGGCGAGTTCGAGTTCGACTGCGGCGAGACGATTCCGGACCTCGAAATCACCTACGAGGCCTACGGGGAGTTCGACGGCGACAACGCGGTGCTGGTCTGTCACGCGCTGACCGGCAGCGCCCACGTCGCCGGCCGCGACCGGGTCGACAGCGCCGACCAGGCCCGCGCCTGGTGGGACGACATCGTCGGTCCGGGCAAGGCTATCGACACCACGGAGTACTACGTCGTCTGTGCGAACGTGCCCGGCTCGTGCTACGGGTCGACGGGGCCGAAAAGCGAGAACCCGGAGACGGGCGAGCCCTACGGCACCGACTTCCCGCCGGTCACTGTCACGGACTGGACTGAGGCCCAGCGCGCGCTGCTTGACGAACTCGGGATTCCGCACCTCCACGCGGTCGTCGGCGGCAGCGTCGGCGGCATGAACGTCATCGAGTGGGCCAAGCGTCACCCGGACCACGTCGACCGCATCGTCCCCATCGCCGCGGCCGCGCGACTGGACACGCAGTGCCTCTCGCTCGACGCCATCGCCCGCCGGGCCATCACGACCGACCCGAACTGGAACCAGGGCCACTACTACGGCGAGGACCAGGACCCACCGAACGACGGGCTGGCGCTGGCCCGCCAACTGGGCCATGTGATGTACCTCTCGAAGGCGTCGATGGAGCGCCGCTTCGGCCGCCGCGCCGCCGGCCGGGACGCCGTCCGCACGTTCCCCACCGATGCCGCGGGCGCGTTCTTCCCGTACCGCGACGTGGAGTCGTATCTCGACTACAACGCCGAGAAGTTCACCGAGCGCTTCGACGCCAACAGCTATCTCTACCTGACGCGGGCGATGGACAACTACGACCTCGCCGCCGGGTTCGAGTCCGATGCGGACGCGCTGGCGGCGTTCGACGGCGACGCGCTGGTGATGTCTTTCACCGCCGACTGGCACTTCACCACCCAGCAGGCGGAGGCGCTGGCCGACTCGCTCCGGGAAGCCGACGCGAACGTCGCCCACCACGTCATCGACTCCGACCACGGCCACGACGCGTTCCTCGTGGAACCGGACAACGTCGGGCCGCCGCTCGCGGACTTCCTCGACGACGGCGTCGCGGGCAAGGCCGTCACCGATTCGGTGGTCGAGGACTCACAGGAGAGTGACTTCGCACCGGTCCACAATAGCCTCTTCTCGCGGTAGCGACGCGAGTGCCGTTCGCCGACAGGCGGGTTCGCTGGCCCCGATTCGGCTCGCTAATCATGCACAGATCCACGCTAGCATTTAACATATATCGGCACGACTAGTTCTATGTATGGCTGACATGACCACGAACATCGAAAGTGAAGAGTACTCGTTCGGACAGACGGTGTACGACGAGGACGGGGACGCACTTGGCACAATTCGCGGGTTCGACGAACACGGCTTCTACGTCACGGTCGAGGACGGCATCGAGTCGCTGTCGAGCGAGCATCTCAGCGCCGGGGCCGCGGGCGAGGCCGAACTGATGTGGCGCTGCTGGGAATGCGGCGAGATGGGCCAGATAGAGGACATCCCCGACGAATGCCCGTCCTGCAACGCGCCAAAAGAGGATATCTACTACTGGCAGGAGGATTGAGGCGACGCCCGCGTGACAGGCCGCTTACGCCTGCTCGAATCGCTCGGCGACGGCCGGTCCGACTGACTCCCGCACGGTCTCAACGGCCGACGACGGGAGCGAGAACCGCAGCGTCGTCCAGTCGAGTTCGAGAATTGCGTGCCCGTCCGCATCACCGATGACTACGTACACCAGTGTCCCCCCGTAGACCCGCGCCAGCGCGTCGAACGTTTCTGCCGTCACCGGCACCGCTCCGGTCGTGTGGGTGTCGGTAGCTGAAACGTCGGTGTGGCCCGCGAATGTCTCGACAGCGAACCGCTCGCGCTGGGGAGTGTCTCGCCGGCCGACACCGAGGTGGACAAAGGCCTTTTCGGGGGACCGCGGTGACGCGTCCAGCACCGCCGCGAGTACGTCTAGCCCGACCGCTTCGTCGGGCTCGGTCAGTTCGAACCGACGTATGGTTTCGTCTTCAGGCCAGGTCGGCCCCGGTTCGACGCCGCCGCCGATACCCTCCCACGCCGTGACGATTGTCTCGGTCAGCCGGCCGATGCCGATTTCGTCGATAGCCCGAACTACCGCCTCGGCGTCGTCGGAGTCGCCCATGGCCGCTCGTTCGTCGCTCGCGGCAAAGTGCGTGCTGATTCCGGCGCGCCGGTGGTAGGTTTTTGTCCCGGCCGTCCCTGCTCGTCGGTATGGATATCGTCGTCGTCGGGGCCGGAAGCCTCGGCAGCCTCGTCGGTGGCTTGCTCGCCCGCGAACACGACGTGACGCTCGTGGGCCGCGAGCCACACGTCGGCAGCGTTAGCGAGAACGGTCTGTCGGTAGTGGGAACCGAGGAGTTCCGGGTCCGGCCGGGCGCACAGACGACGATTCCGCAGCGTGCCGACCTCGCGCTGGTGACGGTCAAGGCCTACGACACCGCCGCCGTTGCGACGGACCTCGCGGACTGCACCCTCGACGCTTGCCTCTCGCTCCAGAACGGGATGGGCAACGAGGAGCGGTTAGCCGCCGAACTCGACTGTCCGGTGCTGGCGGGGACATGTTCCTACGGTGCGCGGCTCCGGGAACCGGGCACCGTCGCCTTCACCGGCCGCGGCGAAATCGTGCTGGGGGACCGCAACGGCGGCCGGTCCGCGGTCGCCGACGAGGTCGGGGCGGCGTTCCGTGCGGCCGGCATCGAGACGACCGTCGCAGTGGACATGCCGACCCGTCTCTGGGAGAAACTTGCGGTCAACACCGGTATCAACGCTGTGACCGCGCTCGCCCGCGTGGCGAACGGCGCGCTGGCCGACTCGCCGGCCGACGCCATCGCCGCGGACGCCGCCCGTGAGACGGCCGCCGTCGCCCGCGAGCAGGGGATCGACCTCTCGGACGAGCGTGCAGTATCGCTCGTCGAACGTGTCGTCGGCGACACCGCCGCCAACCACTCGTCGATGTACCAGGACATCTCGGACGGCCGCCAAACGGAGATCGCCGCTATCAACGGGTACGTCGCCGACACCGCGACCAGGTCGGTCCCCGTGAACGAGACGCTTGCCGGGCTCGTCCGTACGTGGGAGCGACACCGCGAGCGGTAGGTTCTGGAATCACACAACGACTATATACACGTCTCCTATGTGTGTCTCACATGACTCCACAGACCGACGGAGCACGGCTCGATGCGCCGCGTAGTGCTCCCAGCGGGACTGCTTCGTGTACTACAGCGAGGAGGCCACTGGTATGACAGCCGACGACGCGGGCGGGAACCGCATCGTCGACTACGAACTGTTCGAGGTGCCGCCCCGGTGGCTCTTCCTGCGTCTGGAGACGGCCGACGGCACCGTCGGCTGGGGCGAACCCGTCGTCGAGGGCCGGGCCCACACCGTGCGTGCGGGCGTCGAGGAACTGCTCGACAGCTATCTCATTGGGGAGAACCCCGAGAACATCCAGGACCACTGGCAGGCGATGTACCGGGGCGGCTTCTACCGCGGCGGGCCGGTCCTGATGTCGGCCATCGCCGGCATCGACCAGGCGCTGTGGGACATCAAAGGGAAGCAACTCGGCGCACCCGTCTACCAGCTCCTTGGCGGCCAGGCCCGGGACCGGATTCGAGTGTACCAGTGGATCGGCGGCGACGAGCCCTCAGACGTGGCCAGCGCCGCCCGGGAGCAGGTCGATGCCGGATTCACGGCGCTGAAGATGAACGCGACGCCCGAAATCGAGCGCGTCGACAACCCGGCCACGGTCGAGGCCGCCGCGACGCGACTCCGAGAGGTCAGGGAGGCTGTCGGTCCAGAGGTCGACATCGGCGTCGACTTCCACGGCCGGGTGACGAAGCCGATGGTCAAACGGCTCGCGTCCGCGCTGGAGCCCCACGAGCCGATGTTCATCGAGGAACCGGTGTTGCCCGAACACAATGACGCGCTGCCGGCGCTCGCGGCCCACACTGACATCCCCATCGCGACCGGCGAGCGGATGTACTCCCGTTGGGACTACAAGGAGGTGTTCGAGGACGGTGCCGTCGACGTGATCCAGCCGGACCTCTCCCACGCCGGCGGCATCACCGAGGTGTACAAGATCGCGTCGATGGCCGAGGCCTACGACGTGGCGATGGCACCCCACTGCCCGCTCGGCCCGGTCGCGCTGGCGTCCTGTGTCCAGGTCGACGCCTGCTCGCCCAACGCTCTCATTCAGGAGCAGAGCATCGACATCCACTACAACGAGACCACCGACGTGCTGGACTACCTGGCTGACCCGTCGGTGTTCGACTACGAGGACGGGTTCGTTACGGTGCCCACCGACCCTGGCCTGGGAATCGACATCGACGAGGCGTTCCTCCGGGAGCAGTCCCAGCAGGACGTCGACTGGCACAACCCGGTCTGGCGACACGACGACGGCAGCGTCGCCGAGTGGTAGCCCGGTGGCTCCCCCTCGGTAACTGGCTATCCCCTCGCACTCTCTCACCGGACAACTGTGAGACCGGCAGCACGGACACGCACCAAAGGAAAGGGCTCATATTCCGCGCCCGATACGTACCTGTATGGCCTCCTCAACGTCGTGGAAGCGCGATTTCGCGAGCGGCCTTATTATCCTGTTGCCGCTGCTGGTGACGGTTTACGTTATCATCTATCTCTACTCTATCCTCGCGTCCGCGGCGGTCATCCCGGCGATTGACGGCGAACTGCTAGCGACGCTCGGACTCCCCTCGGGAACGTCGTCTGTCGAACTCGCACGGGTGTTCACGACGCTGATTATCTTCATCCTCATCGTGTTCTCCATCGGCTATCTGATGCGGACGGCCTTCGGCGACATCGTCGAACGGGCCATCGACGACGCGATGAACCACGTCCCCGGGCTCCGGGTGGTGTACAACGCCTCGAAGATGGCGGTCGAGACGGCTGTCGGTGGAACCGAAGAACTTCAGGCACCGGTGAAAATCGAAGTGTGGGACGGGATGCGGATGACCGCGTTCAAAACGGGACAGACGACCGAGGACGGCCGCGAGGTGCTTTTCCTGCCGACAGCGCCGAACATCACGACCGGCTACGTCGTCGAGGTCGAACCACACCGCTACGAGGAAATCGACGAGCGCGTCGAGGAAGCGTTGACGCGCATTCTCAGCGCCGGGTTCGGCGACACGGACCGGAGTACCGCCACGCCGATTCCGGTCGCCGACGAGGAAGACCTCGCGGACGACTAGCCGCGCGGTTCAGTTCCCGCTCAGACGTAGTGGAACCACTCTTCGCGGTCGCCGCTCTCGATGACGTCGAAGAAGGCCGACTGGAGTTCGTCGGTGACCGGCCCCTTCGTCCCTTCGCCGATCTCGTTGTCGTCGACGCTTCGGATGGGCGTGACCTCCGCCGCCGTGCCGGTGAAGAACAGCTCGTCGGCGGTGTACAGCTCTCCGCGGGAGATGGTCGCTTCCTCGTGGACGGTGTAGCCCATCTCCTCAGCGAGCGTGATTGCGGTGTTGCGGGTGATGCCTTCGAGGATGCTCTCGGCCAGTCCGGGCGTGTAGATTTCGCCGTCTCGAACCATGAAGATGTTCTCACCCGGGCCTTCGGCGACGTTGCCTTCCTTGTTCAGGACGATAGCCTCGGTGTAGCCGTTCCGCCGGGCCTCCTCGCCGGCGAGCATGCTGTTGACGTACAGCCCCGTCGTCTTGATGTTTGTCGGAATCTGGCTGGAGGCGTGCTTGCGCCAGGACGACACCATCACGTCGACGCCCTCTTCCAGCGCTTCCTCGCCCAGATACGCGCCCCACGGCCACGCGGCGATGGTGGTCTTCGTCGGGCAACTCTTCGGGCTCACGCCCAGCGAGTCGAAGCCGTAGTAGACGATGGGGCGGATGTAACACGACTCGAACCCTTCCGTTTCGATGAGTTCCGTCGTCGCCTCGGTGAGTTCCGCTTTGCTGAACTCGATGTCGAGGTCGTACGGTTTCGCGGACTTGTACAGGCGGTCCAAGTGCTCTTCCCAGCGGAAGATGGCCGGCCCCTGCTCGGTGTCGTAACAGCGAACGCCCTCGAAAACGCCGGTCCCGTAGTGCAGCGCGTGCGTGAGAACGTGGGTCTGTGCGTCCTCGAAGTCGACGAACTCGCCGTCCATCCAGATGCGGTCGGTCCCCTCGAACATCTCTGGACGGTCACTCATCGTACGACCCCTCCGGTGAGTTGACAGTCGCGATGCCCGCGGGTGATGCCTCCTGCTGTCTCGTCGTGTGTCATATCTACCCCATTGATTCCCTTGGTTAAGAGTGTTGACGATACCCCCGCGGGTCAGGGTCGTGTTGTCTCGTACGGCCAGTACGGAGCACTGCCCCGGCGAGCACAAACGCTTTAGTGGAATCTGGCCGTCCGCACCGCACATGTCCTCCCTGAAGCGGTCGCTCCACCGCAGCGTCGCTGTCCTGTTGCTTCCGCTGGGCCTGCTCCTGATTCAGGCCGAGGTCATCACGCGAAATCTCTCCGGCGTCGTCGAATCACCGGTGCCCGGGCTCTCTCGGGCCGTGGGTATCGCTTTGTTCACTGGAGCGACGCTGTACCTCGTCGCCAGCGGTCTCAGACAACTTGCAGCGGCGGCGGATACTCCATTCTGACTCGCAAACCGGTCCAGTCCCGTGATTGCTGGAAATAAACACTGGCTGTCTGCTTCCCACACTGTCGGACGTTGCTCTCTCAATAATTCTGCGGCACGGAGTGGTGACTACTCTGTCTCAGCTACAGCCACCAGTATCAGTCGAATCGCTCTAGCAGGCTGGCACCTTCGACGTACACAAGCCCTTCGCGGTCGGCGTAGGCCCGCGCTGCTGCCGGGGGCAGCGCTGCGCCCGTCTCATCGTCCAGCATCTCACAGACGACGGCGGCCGCTGGCAGGTCGGCCGCGTCGGCGAGTTCGAGCGCGAGTTCGGTGTGGCCCTCGCGGTCGGCCAGGCCGTCCGGGGCTGCCCGGAGGAGGTGGACGTGGCCCGGCGACCGGAACGCCTCGCTGAACGCCTCTGGGTCGGGGTCCGTCGCGGCGGCAGCCAACTCTCGGATCGTCAGTGAGCGGTCGTCGTCGGTGATCCCGGTGAACGTGTCGCGGTGGTTCACCGTCAGCGAGAACGAGGAGCGCTCGTCGTAGGCGAGGTCGTGGTCGGCCGCCGTCGGGTGGTCGAGGACCTCCTGCATGAACGGCAGTTCCAGCGCCTCGGCGACGCGGTCAGAGAGGGCGACACAGACGAGCCCGCCGGCGTCGTTTCGCATCCGGGCGACGGCGTCGGGGCTGACGGCACCGGCCGGATAGACGAGGTCGGTCTCGCCTTCGCGGTCGGCGGCGTCGTGGATCAGCACCGGCTCGCCGCGGGCGAAGGCGGCGACGGCGTCGGCCACGCTGTCGGCGTCGACGGCGGTTTCCTCACTCCGAGACATGCACGATCACCTCATCGCCGTCGGCCAGTTCCAGCACCTCGCGGAGCTTTTCCGGTGCAATCACTTCGAGTTGCTCCTCGCCGTGGTGGGTCCGCTCGGGCGCGATGACGTGGGCCGGCTCGTACTCGCCGTCGCTGCCCTCTATCGAGGCGGGGTAGCAGTACGCGGGGCCGTACGTCCGCTCGTCGTCCTCCCAGCCCTCGATGGTGACCGGTTCGATGGCGCTCATCCGCGCCCGCTTGCGGACGCTCTCGGCCGTGAGTTCGAGGTTGAGCGTGCCCGCGAACGGCTCGTACCCCAGCCGTTCGATGAACTGTTCCATGTAGCCCGGCAGCGTGATGTAGTGCCGCCCCTCTCCCATCCCCGAGGTGACCACGCCGGTCAGGTCGACGCTGGCGTCGGATTCGAAGATGCGCCGGTAGTCGGCGTACTCGGACTGGAGGCGTCGCTCGCCGTCCCCGGTCAGTTCGACCTCCTGTCCGTCACTGACGATGTCTCGGGCCAGCAGCCCGGCGTCTTCGAGCCGCTGGAGCCGCCGCGAGGCGGTCTGGTTCGAGGCGTCCAGTCGTTCCGCGAGATCGGCACAGGACACCTTTGCCGACTCGTCGAGCGCACCGTCGAGGGCGAGCAGTTTCAGCGTCGCCAGTTCGTCCCGACCGACGCCCTGTCCCGTTGATTCAGCCATGCACTGCAGTAGGGATTCCCGCCGGATAAGCATACCGAAGGTGGAATGCATTCCACTTTTGGAACGGAGAAAAACTGGTACGGGGTTGGTAGCAGAAGCGCGTCTTACCGTTTCTACTGGATACAATTCAAGCCGCTGCCTAACACGTTCGACCCTATCACACCGCTGTGATGGTGGTTCCTCGTCGCACGATACCGTTAGTATTCAACGAGCGAGTCCTGCTCCCAGAACTCGCTTGACTTCTCCAGTTTCGGAACCCATGTGTTCTCGTCCTCGGCGAGCATCGCCACGCGGGAGTCCTCGACCTCCTTCAGCACGTCGTGGTCGGGGAGGTACTCGCCCATCTCTCGGGTGAACTCCCGGACCTCGCTGTGGTCGGGCATGGAGTCCCGGTCGAGGCGGCCCCGCGAGTGGCCGACGTGCATGTATGCCTTCATCTCGACGAAGTCCGCATCGGCCCGGTCACACATCGCCGCGTACCACTCGGGGTGGTGCATGTTGTGGCCTTTGACCAGCGTCGTCCGGATGACGGTGCGGGTGTCGTCTTTCTCGGCCAGGACGTCCAGCGTGTCGATGAGCGAGTCCCAGGCGTCGTCGTCCATCGCCTGTACCGTCGAATCAAACGTCCCGCGGTCGGCGGCGTCGACGGAGACGTATAGCTGGGTCGGGTCACACCGCTCTAGCATCTCCGTGTTGGTCCCGTTGGAGACGAGGAACGTAGTGATGTCGCGGTCGTGGAACTCTTCGATGAGTTCCGGCAGATGCGGGTAGAGCGTCGGTTCGCCGTCCAGCGAGATGGCGACGTGGCGCGGCTCCATCGCCTGGTCGAACACCTCGCGCGGTACCTCGTCGTTGCCGCCGAAGCCCGACAACAACTTCCGCTGGAGTTCCACGGAGGCGTCGGCGACCGCCGCGGGGTCGTCCCACTCCACGTCGCCGAGTTCGTAGGCGTGGCCGGCGTGGTCGCGCCAGCAGAACACGCACCGCTCGTTGCATTTCACGACCGGCGTCATCTGGATGCAGCGGTGGGACTCGATACCGTAGAAAATGTACTTGTAACACTTCCCCTCACCGCGAAGGGCGTTTTTCGTCCAGCCGCAGGTCTGGGCGGCCGTGTGGTTCTCACTGTGGTAGGCCGGGTCCGAGACCTGTTTCGGACCGCCGTCGGCGTCACTCATTGGACACCAGTTTAACAGCCAGCGGCAAAAACTCCCGGATGTTGCGCGTCAGCCAGTTCGCTCCGTCGGGCAACTTACGTCAGCTTGACGATGGGGTTGCTCATGTGGTGGCCGACGACGTTGCCGTTCTCCATGATCCGGTCGTAGCCGTCGTCGTCAACTTCGATTCGGGTTTCGCTGTCCTTCTGCATCAGATAGAGTGTTTTGTTCATACACCTGTGGATGCCCCTGATAGGCAAGACCAGAACTACTAGGTGTATAGATACGCGCTGTGATGTATGCTATATGTATCAAACCCCACCGAAAATGTATCTCAGCCGGAAGATTTTGGGGTTTCGACGCTGAGTGTACTAGTATGGGTGTGATTGACACAGTTTCCGAGCTGTTCGGTTCCGGGGACCAGCACTACCGGTTCCGCTGTGCTGACTGCGAGACCGAGTTCGCACAACGCGTGGCGACCGTTGAGGGCCTGACCTGTCCGGAGTGTGGCGCTGGGGCGGTGCGGCCGGCCGAAGCGACGTGAGGTCGGGTAGCCAGTAGGCCCACGAGTCAGCGGCCCAGGTCGTAGAACTCGTCGTTCGGGCGGATGTCGGCGAGCTGTGCGAGGCGGTTCGAGAGATTGAAGAAGGCGGCGACGCTGCCGATGTCCCAGATAGCGCGGCGGCTGTAGCCGTGGTCCTCCAGCCGTTCGAGGTCTGCGTCCTCGATACGGGCGGGCGATTCTGTCAGCTTCACCGCGAAATCGAGCATCGCCTTGTGCGTCTCGTTGATGTCCGCAGTTCGGTGGTTCGCAGCGACCTGCTCGGCGAGTTTGGGCGCGTCGGCGTAGATCCGCAGCAGCGCACCGTGGGCGACGATGCAGTAGAGGCAGTCGTTGACGCCGCTGACGGCGACGATTATCAGCTCGACTTCCTCGCGTTCCAGCGCCGTCTCCTCGACCAGCGCGTCGTGGTACGCGAAAAAGGCCCGGAAGTGCGAGGGGCGATAGGCCATCGCCGGGAAGATGTTCGGCGTGAAGCCGGCGCGTTCGGTCTCCTCTTCGATGCGTTCCTGCAGGTCTTCGGGGAGGTCGTCGATGTCGGGGGTTTCGAACCGAGCCATCACTGTGTCGGAGTCTGCCATACCACACGTCCGTCCGGCCGCGGCTTGAAAGTTAGCTGCCTGCCTGGCCATGGCTGCCGAGAGCCGGTGTATAGTTCTTCCGGGGACGTGGCACGAGGTCGAACAGCCACGCCGGCTCTTTTGCTAGACGGCGCGACCGTTCACATGCATGTCAACGACGACAGAGACGACACAGACGTACGACGTCAGTACCGGCAACTGGAAAGCCGGCGTGCTCGGCGGTATCGCCGGGAGCGCCGTCATGGGGGCGCTGATACTGGTGATGAACACCGCGACGCTCGCCGTCGCAATCCCGTCCCTGTACGGACTCGCGCCGCCGCCGAGCCCGGCGGCCGGCCTCGTCGTCCACCTCTCCCATGGGGCTGTGATGGGCGTGCTGTTCGCCGGGCTAGCGCGGCTCCTCAGTCTGGAATCGCCCGGGGAACTGCTTGGACTCGGCGTCGGCTGGGGCGTCGCCACCTGGGCGCTCTTTGCCGCGCTCCTGATGCCAGTCTGGCTCGGCGCGGTCGGCTCGCCCGCCTCGCCGCCGTTCCCGAACTTCGCGCCGCCGTCGCTGCTGTGGCACGTCGTCTACGGCGCTGTCCTCGCGGTCGTTTACGCCGTGACCGCGGACCGCATCTGAGATCGGCCGTACCTGAGCCGTCGCGGTCGCCGCTACTGCTCCTGAAACACGGTCCACTGTCGCTCGTCGGTTCTGGCGTCGGCTATCGCCTCGACCTTCTCGCGCTGCAGGTCGTCCAACTGCGCAGTCGCCAGCCGAACCCACGACAGGAACTCCCCGCGGAGCCGCTCACGCACTACTTCGGGCGGCTGTGGCGTGTAGACGTACACATGCCCGCCCTCCGGCCTGATTCGCCGGCGCTTCTCGACGACACCGAGGTCGGCGAGGTGATTGAGATGCCGCGCGACGACGCTCCGGTCGTAGCCGATTTGTTCGGCCAGCGCCGTTACGGTCAGTTCGCCGCCTTCCATCACGCAGAGACAGACATCCAGCTCAGTGCCGGACATATCGAAGACGGTCTGCAGCAGGGTTTCGAGTGACGGCTCGCTGACCGCCGTCTCCCCTGTCTCGGTCGCCGCCATCGGCTTGCCACAGCACTCCGGCCGGTTGTCGCCGATGCCGACGCCGCCGCAGGTCTCACACTCGAACAGCCGCGGTTCGTCAGCGGAGGGTGTCATACGACGGGCTACTCACCCCGCCGGTAGAAGCTTCAGGTATGGTCGGAGTAACTACGGGCGGGTGCCGGCGGGTCGCGGTTTCTCGCCCGTCATATAGATGTTAGTCCAAAGGTCTAAGCCCTCCCGGGACGGAATACAATTCACTATGAGCACTGACACAGAGGACGCCAACGACCTGCGCGAGCGAATCACGAACTTCCTGCGCCGCAACTTCCCCCAGATCCAGATGCACGGCGGGAGCGCGGCCATCGAGGAGATCGACCGCGAGGAAGGCAGCGTCACGATCCGCCTCGGCGGCGCCTGTTCCGGCTGTGGCATCTCGCCGATGACCATCCAGGCCATCAAGACGCGCATGGTCAAGGAGATCCCGGAGATCAACGAGGTCACCGCGCGTACCGGGATGGAACAGCAGGAAGGAATGTCCGGCGGCAGCGGCGGCATGAGCCCGTCGTTCCCCGGCGAATCCCGCGGCGGCGACGTCGGCGGCGACGAAGACGAAGGCCCCGAAGCGCCGTTCTGAGGCCAGTTCTCGATCTTTTTTAGAAACGTGGCTAGCCGCAGGTGTGGAAGCGTCTCTCTGAGTCGCCGTCTCTGTGCTCAACAGCCAGAAAGCTCCGACTGGCTCCGATCGGGGGCTTTCTGGCTCGTCGCATCCGAACCAACGCAAGCAACCATCACTGCAGCAGCGAGTCACACAGATTAAGACGACAGGACCAGACCGCGAGGATATGGAGACGGTCGACACGGTCGTCTGGGCGCTGTGGGCGATGTTGCCGGCGTATATCCCGAACAACGCCGCGGTACTCGCCGGCGGTGGCAGACCGATAGACGGCGGCCGAACGTGGGGCGGGCGGCGCGTGCTGGGCGACGGCAAGACCTGGCGCGGGACGCTCATCGGCACCGCCGCCGGGACGCTGCTCGCGCTCGGACTGACACAGGTCGCGCCCAGCGTGAGCGCCGCACTGGGGACTGACCTCCCGACGTTTCCGCTCCGTGCGGGGCTCGGACTCGCCTTCGGCGCGATGCTCGGGGACATCGGCGCGTCCTTCCTCAAACGCCGGACGGGCCGCGAGCGCGGGGCCGCGTTCCCGGGGCTAGACCAACTGGACTTCGTCGTCGGAGCGCTGCTCTGTGCGCTCGTGGCTGCGCCGTCGTGGTTTGCCGAGACGTTCACGCTCCCGGTGCTGGTCGTCGTCGTCGTCGCGACGCCGGTGTTGCACGTCGTCACCAACGGCATCGCCTACCTGCTCGGGCTGAAAAACGAGCCGTGGTGAGCAGCGCTGGCGGGGCCGTGCGAACCGACGAAGAAGTGTGCTTTTACGCGCTGACCGAGGAGTGTCGGGTATGACAACACGCGGGGAGACACTGCAACTGGCGACGCGGGGCTCGGACCTCGCGTTGCGCCAGGCGGCGACGGTTCGGGATTCGCTGAGCAGTCGCCGGCTGTCGGTCGAACTCGTCGAGGTGGAGACGACGGGCGACCAGATACGGGACGAACTCATCCACCGACTGGGCAAGACCGGCGCGTTCGTTCGCAGCCTCGACGAGAAGGTTCTCGACGGCGAACTCGACGCGGCGGTCCATTCCATGAAGGACATGCCGACCGAACGGCCCGAACGCCTCGTCGTCGCGGCGGTCCCCGAGCGGGCCGCCGCCGAGGACGTACTGGTGACGCCGGACGGCCACTCGTTGGAAGAACTGCCGGAGGGTGCAACTGTCGGTACGTCGAGCCTGCGACGCAAGGCACAGTTGCTCGCCGAGCGCGACGACCTCACCGTGGAACCGCTCCGGGGCAACGTCGACACGCGCATCGCGAAACTGCTGGCCCCGTCGCTCCAGCAGGAACATCAGGAGCGCCACGAGGCCGAACAGGAGCGGAAGGGCAACGCCGGTGACCCCGACACCGACGAAGAGGACGAACACCCCTACGACCGCACGGTCGAGGAGTGGTTCGACGACCTCACCGAGTTTGAGCGTCGAGCGATGGAGCGGGACCCGGACGTGGAGTACGACGCCATCGTGCTGGCGAAGGCGGGCCTCCACCGGGCCGGGCTCACGCGCTACGTCGGGATGTCCGACCTCGACCCCGACCGGTTCGTTCCGGCCCCGGGGCAGGGCGCGCTGGCGGTGACCGCCGTCGACGGCGACCTCGCGCTGGACATCAAAGACCGGCTGGACGACCCCCAGACGCGTGTCGAGACGACCGTCGAGCGGACGATTCTCGAAGAACTGGGCGGCGGCTGTGTCGCGCCCATCGGCGTCCACGCCCACCTGGAAGGCGGCGTCGTCCACACGCGGGTGCGCGTGCTCTCACAGGACGGCACCGAGGAGGTCTCGGTCGGCCGCGATGTCCCGGCCGAGTACCACATCGACGCGGCACAGGACCTCGCGGCGGAACTCGCCGAACAGGGCGCTGACGACCTCATTGCCGAGGCCAAGCGGGACTCGACAGGCGCCGACGACGACGCCTCGACGGTGCGGGAGGAGGACGAGGAATGACCACAGGCAAAGTGTACCTGGTCGGCTCCGGACCCGGCGACCCGGACCTGCTGACAGTCAAGGCAAAGCGCCTGCTGGAGGAGGCCGACGTGGTGCTCCACGACAAGCTCCCCGGCCCGGAAATCATCGGGATGATTCCCGAGGAGAAGCGCGAGGACGTGGGCAAGCGCGCAGGCGGCGAGTGGACGCCCCAGGAGTACACCAACGCCCGGCTGGTCGAACTCGCCGAGGACGGCAACACCGTCGTCCGACTGAAAGGCGGCGACCCGACGGTGTTTGGCCGCGGCGGCGAGGAACTGGCCCATCTCGCGGAGAACGGGATTCCGGTCGAGGTTGTCCCGGGTATCACGAGCGCGATAGCCGGCCCCGAAGCCGCCGGGATTCCGGTCACGCACCGCGATTACACCTCTTCTGTCTCTTTCGTCACGGGCCACGAGGACCCCACGAAGGACGAATCCGCTGTCGACTGGGCGGCGCTCGCGGCGACCGGCGGCACGCTCGTCGTCCTGATGGGCGTCGGCAAACTGCCACAGTACACCGAGGCGCTGCGCGAGGCGGGGATGGACCCCGACACGCCCGTGGCGCTCATCGAACGGGCGACCTGGCCGGACCAGCAGGTCGCCACCGGCACGCTCGACACCATCGTCTCGGTCCGCGACGAAGCCGGCATCGAACCCCCTGCTATCACTGTTATCGGCGAGGTAGCCGGCGAGCGCGAGCGGGTGGTGGAGTTCCTGGAGGGGTACTGATGCGAGAGGAACCCCGCCTTCGCGTGGCCGCCTTCCGCCCGGCCGACGACCGCCTCGACGACGCGGTCGAACTGCTGGAGTCGCTGGGTGCCGACCCGGTCCCGGACCCGATGCTGGCGGTCGAACCGGCAACGATGCCAAGCGCCAGTGACGAAAGCGATGACGACGACCGAGTCACGCCGCGCACCGACGCCGACTACGTCGTTCTGACGAGCAAGACCGGCGTCGAACTCGCCGCCGAAGCCGGCTGGGACCCCGGCGAGGCGACGGTGTGTGCCATCGGCGAGTCGACCGCCGGGGCGCTCCACGAGGCCGGCTACGGCGTCGACATCATCCCCGCGGAGTACTCTTCGACGGGACTGGTCGAAACGCTGGCCAGGGCGGTGGCCGGCGCAAGAGTCGAAGTCGCCCGGTCGGACCACGGCTCCGCGGTGCTGACTGACGGGCTGGAGGCCGCCGGCGCGTACGTCCACGAGACCGTGCTGTATCGGCTGGTCCGGCCGCCGGGATCGGGCGAATCCGCTGCACTGGCGGCCAGCGGGGACCTCGACGCGGCGCTGTTTACCTCCTCGCTCACGGTCGAGCACTTCCTCGATGCGGCCGCGGAGCGCGGCGTCCGCGAGTCCGCTATCGACGGGCTGAACGAGGCGACTGTCGGCGCGATCGGCGAGCCGACGCGGGAGACGGCCGAGGACGCCGGCATCTCGGTCGACGTCGTCCCCGACCAGGCCGATTTCGAGGCGCTGGCCTGCGAGGCCGTCGAGGCGGCGGCCCCGACACACTACGAGTAACGACACTCGGACGGCGGTTTCGGCGTTTCTTCGGAGCTATTCTGCGGCCTCTTCGACGGCGTCGCGCTCGTCCATCTCGGCCCGCAGCGTCGCCAGTTCGTTATCGACGGCCCGCTCGCTGGAGAGCCGGTCGAGTTCCTGGTCGATGGAGTCACCGTCATCGAGTACCGATTCGAGCTGGCCGCTTTCTTCGAGTTCTTCGAGCGCGGCCGCGCGCGCCTCCATCTGCTCCGTGCGCTCCGTCGCGCGCTCGATGGAGCGGTGCACGTCGGCCATCGTATCGCCAGCGCCAGTAAACGCCTCCGAGACTCGGGCCGACGCCTCGGCGGCCTGATAGCGGGCTTTCATCGTCTCTTTTTTCGTCCGGAACTGCTCTATCTGGCTGCTGAGTTCGGCCCGTTTGCCGACCAGCCGGTCCTGTGTCTCCTGTAAGTCGTCGATCTGGCCCGTCAGCTCCGTGATCTGGCTGACGTTCACCTGCTTCTTCTCCAGCGCCCGGCGCGCGAGGTCGTCGCGCCCCTCCTGCAGGGCGGCCCGGGCCTGTGTATCGTGTTTCTCGACGTTCGACCGCAACCGGGTTCGGTGTATCTCCAGGCGTTTCTTCTGGGTCGTCACGTCGGCGATACCGCGGGTCACGTCCTGCAGTTCGTCCCGCATCTGTTCGTAGGAGTAATCCAGTTCTGCCGCC
Organism: Haloarcula amylolytica JCM 13557; assembly: GCF_000336615.1. GTDB lineage: Archaea > Halobacteriota > Halobacteria > Halobacteriales > Haloarculaceae > Haloarcula > Haloarcula amylolytica. The sequence continues at coordinate 175,566 of NZ_AOLW01000024.1, read as the reverse complement.
GGGTCCGCGGTCCGGTTTAGCAGGGCGTTGAGCTTGGCGCGGATCGCGAACGCGAACCGTCGGAGCAGACTCATCGGGCCTGCTCCGGTCGGACAGGAACTCGAAGCGATTCCGACTGCGGCTCGGTCGTGATAGCTCTCATGTCATCTCGTATGACTGTAGATATTATAATAACAGGGTATTACTCGATTTAATACGGGGTTAATCGGCTAAAACGACGGAAATCCGCGGTTATTCGAGCTTACCGTCTGGCTACTTGATGGGGTGCCGGAATCAATCGATGGACGACGATGACACGAACCCTACTGCGTACGGTCGGCACGCTGGTGCTCGCGCTGACACTCTTCACAGCGGCGGCCGCGGCTGCGCCCGCGGTGGACGGTGACGACGGGACGAACGCCGTCGGCCCGCCCGGCGGTCTCCCGGATCAGGTCCCTGACTTTGTGACAACGATCATCGAAGCGATTCAGGAGTTCCTCGCCGGTGGGAGCGACGACAGCCCCGGCTCGGACGTGAGTGGGGCGGCGACAGGGGTCGGGACGTAGACCGATGAACGGAAAGCTGCTCGCCGTCGGCGGCGCTGTCGTGCTCCTGCTCGCGGGTATCGGCGGCGCGTTCGTCGCCGGCCTCGGTCCGTTCCAGGCGGAAAGCAGCGGGCAGGACCTCTCGGAGTTCCCGACGGAGACGCCTGATAGCGATACCGCCAGCACCGAGGACGGAACCAATGCTGACGGCGGCGCGGCCAGCACTCCGCCGTTTGCGTTCACCGTCGATACTATCGAGGAGTGTGGCCAGACCTGCCGCGACGTGACCTCGACGCTGACGAATCAGCAGAACAGTACGGCGGCGGACATCACCGTCTACACGCGGATTTACGCCGGGAAATCCACTGATGACGGTGACGTGGTCTGGGAGGGCTCCGAGGACGTGGGGACGCTCGAAGCTGACGAGTCCTACACCACGACTCGGCGCGTCGACCTGTCGTTCGGTGACGCCTACGCTATCGAACAGGCGGACGGCTGGATAACGATCCGGACGACTGTCGAGACGGCCGACCGGACCGTCACGCTCAGCGACCAGCGGAAGGTCGCCTGACGGGGCACGCCGGTCTGGGACGACTGACCGCGCGTCTGAACGTTTTTATGCCGGAGCGCACCTATCCCCGGTACGATGACTACGACCGGCCCCGTGCCAGCGCTCGCCGACCGCGCGGCCGCCTGCGCCGACCGACTCCGGGCGGCCGACCGCGTGTTGCTGGCCTCCCACATCGACGCCGACGGGCTGACCAGCGCCGCCATCGCCACCGCGGCGCTGTCGCGGGCCGGCATCCCCGTCGAGACCGTGTTCAAGAAGCAACTCGACGCCGCTGAGATCGAGAGCATCGCCGCCCGGGAGTACGACACCGTGCTGTTCACGGACTTCGGGTCCGGCCAGCTCGACGTAATCTCCGAACACGTCGCCGCGGGCGACTTCGAGGCGGTCATCGCCGACCATCACCAGCCGGCGGCCCCGGACGACTGCCACCCCGACGCGGTCGTCGACACCGACGGTTACGCCGACTTCGACACTCACCTCAATCCGCTGCTTGAGGGCATCAACGGGGCGTCGGAGCTCTCGGGTGCGGGAGCGGCGTACGTCCTCGCCCGCGCGCTCTCGACCGATGAGACGGACAACCGCGACCTCGCCGCGCTGGCGGTCGTCGGCGCAGTCGGGGACATGCAGGCCGTCGGCGGGGAACTCGTCGGAGCCAACGCCGGTCTCGTCGAGGAGGGCATCGCCGCCGACGTGCTGGAGGAGGGCACCGACCTCTCCCTGTACGGCAAACAGACCCGGCCGCTGCCGAAGCTACTTGAGTACGCCACGGAAGTTCCGATTCCGGGTATCTCGAACGACCAGGCCGGCGCGACGCGGTTCCTCGAAGGCCTCGGTCTGGACCTGAAAGCCGATGGAGACTGGCGGACGTGGGCGGACCTCTCCGACGACGAGCGCCAGACCGTCGCCAGCGGGCTGGTCCAGCGTGCCGTCGAGCGCGGCGTGCCGGCGGACAAGATCGAGACGCTGGTCGGCACCACCTACACGCTGACTGCGGAACCGCGCGGGACGGAACTCCGGGACGCGAGCGAGTTCTCGACGCTCCTGAACGCCACGGCCCGCTACGAGCGGGCGGACGTGGGACTGGCGGTCTGTCTCGGCGAGCGCGACGCACCGCTGGAGCGGGCGCGGACACTGCTGTCGAACCACCGCCGGAACCTCTCGGAGGGACTCACGCTCGTCAAGGAGCGCGGCGTCACCCAGGCCGGGACCGTCCAGTGGTTCGACGCCGGTGACGCCATCCGCGAGACCATCGTCGGCATCGTCGCCGGGATGGCGCTGGGGACCGACGGCGTCGATTCGGACAAGCCAATCATCGCCTTTGCCAGCACCGACGAGGACGAGACGAAGGTGTCCTCGCGGGCGACCGGCCCGCTCGTTGGCCGGGGCGTCGACCTGTCGGTCGTGATGCGCGACGCCGCCCAGGCCGTCGGCGGCGACGGCGGCGGCCACGATATCGCGGCGGGCGCGACTATCCCGACCGGCAAGGAATCGGCGTTCATCGAGGCCGCCGACGAGATTATCAGCGAGCAAGTATCGTAGCCGAGACGTAGCAAGCTGTGCGGCAGAGCGATTGATGACGCTGCCACCAGTATCAGCAATAAAAGCTATACGTCCGCTTCTCCGAACACCCCACGATGGACTCTCGGGGCCTGTTCGATATCGTGCTCGTCGTCGTCGCCGGCCTGCTAGCCTACACTGAGACGTTCGGCTTCGCGAACCCGCGGACGTCGCTGCAAGAGATTATCGCAGCTATCGCCAGGCTAGACATCCGCGTCTTTCTCGTCCTGGGTGGCATCTTCGGCATCTGCTTCGTCGCGTACCTCACGATGTACCTCCCACAGAAGGACGCACGCACGATACAACGGTGATACTGTCGGCTGTAACTATCTCTGGATAGTCGACACCCCTGGGAGGCGAAATTCGTCACAGACGTACAGCCGACAGTATGAACATCGGGCCATCTTTATCCCCAGCCCTGTACCGTTCTGACAATGACAGAGTTCGACCCCGAGAAGTTCGAGGACAAGTACGCGAACTACTTCCCGGAGCTCCAGAAGGCCTACAAGAACGCCTTCGAGCGGATGAACGACACGTACGACTCCGAGCTAGTCCACGCGATCGACCAGCAGGTCCTCAACGAGTCGGAGCCGTTCTACGAGGACGGCGAGTTCAGTGTCGAACTGCCGGAGAACCCGACCGAGCGGCTCTCGGCGATCATCGTCGACGACGAGAAACTCGACGCCGTGCTCTCCGAATACGTCGACGAGATCGAGCGCGAACTGCGCCGCGTCTTCGACATCGACGACTGACTGCACTCGCCGCGGTTCGACAATTGCTGCGTTATTCCTGTTCTGCCGGTATCCCCGACGAGAGCGGGCGGTGACGCCCTACTCGTCGGCCCTACTCGTCGGCCCTCATCGTCTCGTTCGGTTCGGGCGTCAGGGTTGATTCCGGCTCGGACGGCAGTGCGCCGCCACCGCCCGTTCCGGCACCGGGGAGCGAGCCGCCAGGTCCGGACTCGCCGGTGTCTGCGGGTTGTGGTGCGTCTGCGGGTGATTTCTCGCCTGTGACGAGGAAGTCAAGCAGATTCCCGACTAGCTGTTCGTTGTCGGCCCGGTAGAGGAACTCCTGTGTGAAGACGTTCGTGTCACCGACGGTGACGACGTTCCCCGAGCGAGCAACGACGCCGTACGTGTCCTGTCGCCGGGTCTTCGAGAGCGTTGTCTGTTCCGTCGTAGTGAGTGCGGTGTCGCCGCCCTGAACGGGGATCGCAGCGTAGAAGACCGTTCGGTCGACGCCCTCTGTGAGTTCCGTATCGCCCGTCGGCGTCGCGTAGACGTTCTGGTAGTTGGTGTCGTACTCGTGCATGTTGTACAGGTAGCCGTTCCCGTACGAGAGGCCGTACTGACTCGCCAGTGGGGCCATCGGCTTGGTCACGCCATCCGAGGAAATCGGGCCGAAAAGCCCCAGTCCGGCGGGACTCGCCTGTGACGGCTCGTTCAGCAAGAGCACGCGACCGCCCGCGTTGCTGAACGCGGACAGACCGTTCAGTTCGCTCTCGGTGTAGCGCTGTTCCGCGCCGAGAACGACGAAGGCGTCAGCCGAACGCAGTGACTCGTTGAGCGGGCTCCCGTTCTGCCGCTCACCGACGTGGTACCGTACCGTTGCTCCGTTTTGGGTCAGGGTCGATACGAGCGGCGTGAGCGCTTCGCGGTCGATGTCGCCGGCGTGAGCGACGTCGATAACGACGACCTTCCCGGACGCGTCGGCCGACATCGAGAGGTCACCGCTCTCGGCTGCCGGCGTCGCGACGGACTCGTCGCTGTTGAACGACGGGGCGTTCACCTGGGTTACATCGGGGGCCGCCTGACTGCCGCCACCACCGCCGATTGCTACGGTGCCGACAATCACCGAGAGGACGAGTATCCCGACGAAAAACCCGGTTCGGGCGATCGAACTCGAACTTGAGCTATCAGATGCCATTTCAGGCACCTCCCTGTGCGCTGCTGTTGTAGACGACTTGCTGATTTTCCGGCGTGCCGTATATCATGAGGAAGTGGACTGTGTCGACGCCCTGGAACGTGTACGGTGCGCCTTCGGCGGCGACGGTAGCGTTCCCACCGGCTTCACTCCCGCCACTGAGGAGGAACAGCCCCTGTGGGTCCGCGGGGTTGTGGTACACGACCTGATACTCCGAGAGGTCGGCGGCTTCGGCCGCGCCGGCTATCGCGGCTTCGAGTCCACCGACTTCGTCCGCATAGCCGGTCTGGACCGCGCGACCGCCCTGATAGGCCGACGCTTCAGCGACAGTCTCGCGGGAGACGTTGAGCCTGTCACCGCGTTCGGTCATGACTGCACCGACGAAGGCCCGTTTCATCGATTCGAGGCTCGCGTAGTACTGGTCGCGCGTCATACCTCGATGAGCTTTGTCTGGTCCAGTAGTGGCGGACGAACTCAGACCGTCGCTCGGCGCGGTTCCGATGACGCCGACGTGGCCGACGAGACTGGCCGGCGTCACGTAGATGCGGTCGCTCGGGACCGCGGTGTAGTACGCGCCGGAAGCGGCGTACTGGTCGACGCTCGTGTACACCGGCTTTTCGGCCGAGAGCCGCTTGACAGCCAGATACATCGACTCACTGGAGGCGGCGCTCCCCCCGGGGCTCGACACCCGCAGGACGACTGCCTTGACTGACTCGTTACTGCGGAGTTCGCGGAGTTTCTGTACCGTGTCCTGTGAGCTAGAACTGGAAATCGTTTCGTCGATGTTCACTACAGCGACGTACTGTTCGTCACCCTCGGAGACCGACGCCGCATACGGTACGACGGCGGCACCAATGAGAATGGCAATAACCGCAAGTACCGTGTACGACTGGAGGGCAGTTGCGACCCGTCTATCGATTGGGTTATTCATGCGACAACATAGATTCGCTGTCACGTTAGCCTAATAAAAGCATAGCCTGAACTGCTGGGTCAGAAGTCGCCGGACCGGAACGACATGAGAAGTTTCCTTACTGTCGACCTGCAACCGATCTCTATGGACCAACGAAAGCCGCCAGCCACGGAAGAGGGCTGGTACGCGCTGCACGATTGCCGGAGCATCGACTGGGACGCCTGGCGCGAGGCCCCCCAGCGAGTCCGTGATCGTGCGCTCTCGGAGGGGATCGGCTTCCTCGACGCGTACGAAGCCGTCGAGGACGCCGAGGAGGGCCAGACGGCGGTGTACACCGTCATGGGTCACAAGGCCGACATCATGATCCTCCACCTGCGGCCGACGATGGGTGACCTCGACGCGGCCGAACGGCACTTCGAGCAGACGGAGTTCGCCGCCTTCACCGAACGGGAGTTCTCCTACGTCTCCGTGACGGAGGCGTCGGGCTACACCGAGAAGTCCCGCGAGTACTTCGAGGGCGAGGTGGACGACGACTCCGGGCTGGCCCAGTACATCCAGGCCCGACTCCACCCCGACGTGCCCGACGACGAGTTCGTCTGCTTCTACCCGATGAGCAAGCGCCGCCAGCCCGACCAGAACTGGTACGACACCTCCTTCGAGGAGCGGGCGGCCCATATCAAACGGCATGGTGACATCGGCCGCACCTACGGCGGCGACGTGAACCAGATGATCGCCGGCTCCATCGGCTTCGACGACTGGGAGTGGGGCATCACGCTCTGGAGCGACGACATGCGCCACATCAAGGAGTTGCTGACCGAGATGCGATTCGACCCCTCGACCTCGCAGTTCGCCGAGTTCGGTCCGTTCTACGTCGGCCGGAAGTTCGACCCGTCGGAGTTGCCGGCCGTCCTGGCCGGTCAGCGCGTTCCGACCGACGACGAGTCGGTTCCGGAGACGCCGGCGGACGTTGCGGAACACGAACACGCGCCGGCTGATGCCGGCACGAGTCACAGCCACGCCGAAGAGCCGACGGCGAGCGACGCACAGGCCGGGGCACACGCTGGCGGTGACACCGATAGCCACGGCGGTGCCCATCCCGGGAGCGCCAGCGAGGGCGACCATCCGCATTCCGAGGAATCCTCCGACGAAGACGACTCGGGATCGTCGAGCAGTTCGGGCGGCCGGCCGGACGTCTCGGCCGACTTCGAAGAGGTCGACGACGCACCACAGCGGCTCGGCCGACTGGGGCTGCACGAGGGCGATGCGTACGACGCCGGGGACTACGCGCTGGTGTTCCACTCCTCGGCGGATGCGGAGGACATCGTCGACGACGTGTCCGACCTCGAGAGCAGTTTCGACCACTACGACCGCCACGTCCGGACGGCCGTGCGCGCCGACAGCGGCCAGACCTACGTCGTCAGCATCTGGACGGCGAAAGACGCCGCCGAGACGGCGGCCGGGTTCCTGAAGGACATCGACGGCGTCGAAGAACAGTTCGGCGGCGCCCTCGGCGAGGGTGCCGAGAGCGCCGAGACCGAGGACGGCAGTGACGCCCAGACTGCCGAGTCGTCGCAGTCCATCCGAGAGACGCTCGAATCGGCGGGCGTCTATGCCGGCCAACCACACGGTGAAGACGTGTACGCGCTGGTCGTGTACTCCGAAGCCGACGCGGCGACGCTCGACGAGGAGGTCGCGGACCTCCGGAGCGCGTTCGACCGCTACGACACCCACGTCCAGACGACAGTGTACGGCGACACCGACGGCGACCTCTCGGCTGTCGCGTCACTGTGGGACACCGAAGACGCCGCCCAGACCGCCAGCGACTACCTCACCGACCTGCCCGGCGTCGTCGGCCGCCACGGAGAGGGCGACGGGTTCGGGACGATGGGGATGTTCTACACCGTCAAGCCCGAGTACCACGACGACTTCGTCGAGAAGTTCGACACCGTCGGCGGCCTGCTCGAAGAGATGGACGGGCACCGCGAGACTTCGCTGCTGTTCAACCACGACGACGAGAACGACATGTTCATCGCCAGCCAGTGGGACTCACAGGAGGATGCGATGGCGTTCTTCCGCTCCGACGACTTCTCGGAGACGGTCGACTGGGGTCGCGACGTACTGGCCGACCGACCGCGCCACGTCTTCCTGGCCTGAATCACAGGCCAGCTGTTCGTTATCGACTGGCGACGAACCGCAACCGCCGGTAGTCGACGGTCCACGTCTCGGTCTCTGTGTCGTATAACGCCGGTCGCAGCCGGTCCTCGATACTGTCCAGAACAGCTCCGTGGTCGCGTTCGGGGACCGGAGCCAGCACCGAATCGCCGAACATTTCGAGCCATTCTCTCAAGCCCGCGCTACCGCCTTCAAGCGGTGTCGGACGGTCAAACAGCCACGCCGCGGTGACCTCCAGTCCGTGCGCTTCGAGACGCGACGTGTACTCGCCGAGGCTCGGGAAATACCACGGGTTCTCGGTCTCGTAGCCCCGTTCGGCGAGTACCGAACGGACCGCTGTTTCGACCTGTGAGACGTTCCCCTGGCCGCCAAGCTCCGCGACGAAGCGACCGCCTTCGTCCAAGGCCTCGGCGACCATCGACAACACGGCGTCGTGGCCGTCGCTGGGTATCCAGTGCAGTGCGGCGTTCGAGAAGACAGCGTCGAACGTGCCGGGGTCGTAGTCCCGGGCGTCGGCGACCTCGAACGTCAGGTCGGGATACTGCTCGCGAGCCTGAGCGACCATCTCTTCGGCGGCGTCGATACCGACCACAGCCGCACCTCGGTCGCCGATTTCGGCTGTCAGGTGGCCCGTGCCACAGCCGATATCGAGGACGCGCTCGCTCGGCTGTGCGTCCAGCAACTCGACCACGTCCGCTCCGTACTCGGCGACAAAGCTGTGTCCCCCGTCGTAGTCGTCGGGGTCCCACTCGTTTTCCGGCATTGACTGGGCTATCACCCGAGTGGCATGAAAAGCGTACTGACGGTGTGTGAGTCCGTCTCAGTCGTCGTCTTCGGTCGTCGTCCGGTCGATGTCCTTCTCGCCGAAGTAGATCTCCGCCCCGTCCTGAGCCACCTTCTCGGCGAGGACGGCACATTTCACCCGCATCGGCGAGATGTCGACACCCAGCATCTCTGTGATGTCGTCGCGGTCCATCGCTTCTAGGTCCTCGACCGCCATCCCGGCTAGCTCCTGTGAGAGCATCGACGCGGAGGCCTGGGAGATGGCACAGCCGTCGCCCTGGAAGGCGACCTGTTCGATTGTCTCCTCGCTCTCGTCGAGGACGACATCCATCCGTATCTCGTCGCCGCACATCGGATTCTCGCCGATGTGGGTAAACGTTGGGTCCTCGATCTCCCCGTAGTTCCGGGGGTTCTTGTAGTGATCGAGGATCTGCTGCCGGTACATGTCCGAGCCACCGATACCCATAATTGAACTAAGATACGGCTGTCAGTCGGAAAAGCGTTCCGAGGTATCGGTTCGCATGTATTTTGTTCTTCGGCGGGGCGGCTCCGACGGTCTGTGAGAACTGACCGCCGCTCTCCCATCAGTAGGCAGTATTTACTATCGCAGTCCGTTCTGTCAACACATGGGGCAGAACGACGCTTCGGCTTCAACCGACTGTGCTGTCCGACCTGTGGGGTTCGTCAGCGATGCGCCGGTGATCCGACAGATCGGCGACCGGCCGCTTTTTATCGGCAACAAACACGCGGCGCGGCCCGAAGCGCACGACCGTTCCTTCGAGCACGTCCTCTCGGCGACGGCCGAGGCGTACCCGCTCACGACCGCCCACCACCCGCTCACCGACGGCCCCGGCAACGAGTGGGCGGCGTTCGAGGCGGCCGTCGATACCGCCCGGCGCTTCGTCCGAGCGGACGGTCCGGCGCTGATTCACTGCAAGGCTGGCGTCTCCCGGAGTTCGACGCTGCTTGCGACGGCCATCGCCGCCGAGGAGGATCGCCCGCTCTCGACCGCGCTGGCGGCTGTACAGGAGGCCCGGCCGATTGCGACGCCGAACCCCGCTCTCTACGAGCTCGCTGTCATCTACCTCGCTGCGGACCCGTGATTTCCCGATACGTACCTATTGGACCTACTCCGTGACGGCGTTCTCGTCTTTCGTGACGACTTCGTCGCGGACTCGGTCGACCCACAGCGCAACCGGCCAGTCCTCTGTCTGGTACGGTTCACTCCCTTCGAGTAGCTCGAGGCGTCCAACCGAGTCCGGCGGCATTGCGACAAGTCCCTCGTGACCAGTTTCACCCACTGCTTCGATCTTGTGTCGTGCCCCACCGGGTAGATAGACGAACTCGCGCGGTTCAGCCTGAAGTATCTGCTCGCTTCCGTCTTCGCGTTTCAGCGTGTATCTGGCGGTGCCATCGAGACACAGACACACCTCGTCGAAACTGGGTGCGTGGGTATGCCAGTCGATGACTGCGCCAGGGTCCATCTCGAAGTACAGCAGCTTGAACTCGTTCGTGATACACACAGGGTACGTCCGGATGTCGTCCCCGCCCTGTTCGAAGTGACTGGCGTCGTCGAGTGACACCTTGTACATCGTTTGATCGGGAAGGTGCGTGTAATCGAGCGCTTCCGGCGTCAGCGGCCGCTCCGCTTCATCGGTATCAGTCATTGTCCCGCCGAAAGTTATCGGTGGTGTGTCATATAGGTGGCGTGCGCCGCGGTAATATAAAAACTGTCAATAAACCGATCCGCAGCTCCGACGGAAACTGAGAGAACAACTACGCGAACAGCTGGCGGGCGTCGTCGATAGCCGAAACGAGCTTGTCCACTTCTTCCCGCGTGTTGTAGACGTAGAAGGAAGCACGCGCAGACGCCGGGACGCCCATCTTGTCGTGGAGGGGCTGGGTGCAGTGGTCGCCGGCGCGGATGGCGACGGCGGAGTCGTTGAGGATCGAGGAGAGGTCGTGGGCGTGGACCGAATCGAGGTTGAACGCGACCAGACCGCCCCGTTCCGTTCCCGCGGCCGGGCCGTACGTCTCCACGTCGCCTTCGTCCCGCAGTTGTTCCAGCGCGTACTGGGCGAGCTGCTCCTCGTGACGCTGGATTCGTTCCATGCCGATATCGTCAAGGTAGTCACAGGCCTCCGCCAGCGCGATGCCCTGGCAGATGACGGGCGTGCCGGCCTCGAACTTCCAGGGGAGGTCGTTCCAGGTGGCGTCCTCGAAGGTGACTTTCTTGATCATCTCGCCGCCGTAGAGGTACGGCTCCATCTCCTCCAGCAGGTGTTTCTTGCCGTAGAGGACGCCGATACCGGTCGGACCGGCCATCTTGTGGCCCGAGAAGGCCAGGAAGTCGGCGTCGATGGCTTCCACGTCGACCGGGCGGTTCGGGACCGACTGCGCGCCGTCGACGAAGATGTAGGAACCGTGGTCGTGGGCGATGTCCGCCAGTTCCGAGACGGGGTTGACCGTCCCGAGCGTGTTCGAGACGTGGACGACGCTGACCATCGCCGTGTCGTCGGTGATGATTTCACGGGCGTGGTCCATGTCGAGCGTGCCGTCCTCGTCGACGCGGATGTAGCGACACGTCGCGCCGGTCTTCTTGGCGATCTGCTGCCAGGTGACAAGCGAGGCATGGTGTTCCATCTCCGTGAGGACGACCTCGTCTTCGGGCCCGAGTTCGTTCAGGCCCCAGGCGTAGGCGACGAGGTTCTCGCTCTCCGTGGTGTTCTTGGTGAAGACGATTTCCTCGCGCTCGCCCGATGCGCCGATGAACTCGGCGACGCGGTCGTGGGCGTCCTCGTAGGCGACGCTGGCCTCCTGGCTGAGCTGGTGGAGGCCGCGGTGGACGTTGGCGTTCGTCGTCCGGTAGTAGTCGGCGATGGTCTCGACGACCGGCTCGGGCGTCTGCGTGGTGGCCGCGTTGTCGAGATACACCACTTGTTCGCCGCCGAACTCGCGCTGGAGGATGGGGAAGTCCTCGCGGATACGCTCCACGTCTAGTAGTTCAGATTCAGCGTGTCCCATTGGTTCTGTTCAGGGGCTCAACAGGCAACATTCCTTCGGTCGCAGGTATTACGGAACGGTTCGACGGGAGTGCGGCCAGTCCATGTGACAGCCTGCAGACGGGCCAGTAAACGAGCGTTCAGCTCCACCGCAACCGTGTTGACGATTAGTGGCGTCCCGGAACGTGGACTGGCAGGATTACCTGACTGGCAGGACAACTGACTGGCGTATCTCCGTCTACTCTACGGGTCCGCGCCCGACGGTGTAGACACGATGGCTGGTGTCAGACAACGTCAGTGTGTCCCGCCCGTCGATGACGACTGAGCCCGCTGGTCGGCCCATCGAGGCCCAGTCTAGCGCCCCGAACTCGTTGTGCGGTGTGACCATGACGATAGCGTCGTAGTCCCGCTCTGACGCCCGAGAAAGTGGTAGCTGCTTCAGGTCGAACTCGGCGGTATCGTCGAGAAGCGGGTCGATCCCGTCGACGTCGGCCCCGGCCGCTGACAGCCTCTCTGCGATTGTACGGGCCGGCGATGTCTGCGTTTCCTCCACACCGGGGCGATAGGTCAGCCCGAGCACAAGGACGCTGGCCGCGGCCAGTTCCACGCCGTCGGCGGCCAGTTCTTCGCGGAGTGTCTCGACTGTAAACACCGGCATCGAATCGTTGACCTCGCGTGCGGTTTCGAGCAACGGTGCCTCGGTGTCAAACGGTTCGATGAGGAAGTGGGGGTAGACTGGGATACAGTGGCCACCAACTCCGGGTCCAGGATCGTGGATGTCACAGAACGGTTGCGTGTTGGCAGCCTCGATTGCTGCCCGAACGTCGACGTCAAGCTCGTCGGTGAACGTCGCTAGCTCGTTTGCCAGCGCGATGTTGACATCACGGTACAATCCCTCAAACAGCTTGACACATTCGGCAGTGGTTGCGTCGGCGACAGCGATAACACCGCTGTCGTTGATACTGGTGTAGATGCACTCTGCCAGTCGGGTACTTTCATCGTCGACACCGCCAACGACCTTCGGGTACGCGCCGCGGATGTCCTGAATAGCGCGTCCACTCGCGGTCCGCTCGGGACAGAATGCGACACCGAACGCATCGGTCTCTAAGCCGGCTGCCGCAGCGATGTCGGGCTGGACGCGGTCAGCAGTCGTCCGTGGTGGAACGGTGCACTCAACAAGGACGAGGTCCCCGGGTGCGACCTCCTCCGCAATCCCATCGATAGCAGCGTCAAGCATCGAGAGATCGGGCTCAGACGTGTCAGTGAGCGGTGTCGGCACGATGACGACGTGAACGTTCGCTGCAGCCGCCGCAGCGGCCGGGTCAGACGTCGCGCGAAGTTTCCCGGCGGCGACACAGTCTGCCACTAAATCGGGCAGTCCCGGTTCGCGCTGGACGTGGCAGTTGCCAGCATTGACACTTTCAACGACTGCCGGATCGATGTCGACACCGATGACAGCGCCACAGACGTCGGCAAACACAGCAGCCAGCGGGAGCCCCATCTTGCCGAGTCCGTACACTGCCACCGGGAGGGTTCCGTTTTCAAACGCGGTTTGAACCTGCTCGGCAGTGGCGTCGTTCCCGTAAACGCCACCTACTGACTCAGTCTGTCTGTGCATTGGTGGTGAACTCCCCTTCCGAAGATCCCGTGTCGAACGCTTTTCGGTCAATCGTCTGTGCTAACTCGACGGCTTGGATCCCGTCCTCACCTGTGACACGCGGTTGGCTGTTCGTCTGTACAGCATCGAGGAAGGACTCGAGTTCGCGTTTGAGTGGTTCCCCGGTGCGTACTGCCGGTTTCTCGACGATACTCTCATGGCGGTACCGGACCTCGTTGTCCGTCGCAACGTACTCCGGAACTGACTGGCGATGGACTTCCAGTGACTGATCAATGAAGTCAGCGGTCACGTAACAGGAATCCGCGGTGATTTTGAACTGGCGGATCTTCTTTTCTGTGACCCTGCTCGCCGTCAGCGAGCCAATGACTCCGGAGGCAAACTCTAACGTTGCTGTCGCGTATCGGCCCTGTGCAGCGCCGCTGACCTGAATATCTGATACTGCGGACGGCAGGAGATGACAGATCAGATCGATGTCGTGTATCATGAGGTCGGTGACTGCCGAGTCCTCAACAGTGCGATCGACTGACGGCCCTAGCCGTTTGGCCGACACAGAAATAACATCGATATCTGCGAGGATCTCATCCAAGACCTCTGTCACAGGGTTGAACCGCTCTATATGGCCTACCTGAAGGGTCACGTCCTCGGCATCCGCAGCGTCGATGAGGTCGCGTCCGGTCGCAGTCTTCACGACCAACGGCTTTTCGATCAACATCCCAGTCCCAGCGTCAATACACTGTCGAGCAACCTCGGCGTGGTACCGCGTCGGGACGGCGATTGAGACCGCATCGGCTTGCTTGCACAGTTCCGCGCTGTCACAGGCCCGGACCCCATTTTCGTCAGCGATCTGCTTTGCTCGGTCCGCGTTGGCGTCGGCAACGCCGATCAGCGTCGCACCGGACAGCTCGTTGTAGACACGGGCGTGGTGTCGACCCATTGCTCCGACGCCAACAACACCGACATCGAGCGTCTCACCCATACGTCTGGACCACCTCCGCCACTCGCTCGACCTCACGTTGCTCCAGCGCCGGATGTACCGGAAGTGAGCATACTTCCGCAGCTGCGCGCTTAGCTTCGGGTGTGTCGGCAGTAACACCGCTGTACGCCTCTTGTTCGTTGATCGGGGTCGGGTAATAAACACCGTATCCGATATCGTGTGCGGTGAGATGGTCGATCAATCCGTCTCGGTCCCGACAGCGAACAGTGTACTGATTGTAGGCGTGCCGGCGGTCGGACGGTTCGACAGGAGTCGTCAGGTCAGTCGCCGAGAGTGCGTCAGTCAGTATCGTCGCGTACTCTCGCCGAGTCGCGACGTACTCTGGAAGGCATTCTAGTTGTGCTAGGCCGATAGCGGCAGCGATACTCGTCATCCGGAAATTATGCCCTACGTCGGTGTATCCCTCGTCGCCACGACCGTGGTTGACGAACCGCTCGGTCCGAGCCGCGACCACAGGATCGTCGGTGACAACCATCCCACCCTCGCCAGTAGTCATGTTCTTTGTTGGATAAAAGGAGAAACAGGCCACATCGCCGAGACTACCGACCGGTTCGCCGCCGACAGCCGCTCCGTGGGCCTGTGCCGCGTCCTCCACTAGCGGTATGTCATGCTCGTCAGCGATCCTTCGCAACCTGGTCATGTCGGCAGGTAATCCGTAGAGATGAACAGCGATGATAGCGTCGACGGCCCCATCGTGGGCCGCAATAGTCCGTTCAACGCTGTCGGGGTCTAAGGTGTACGTTGCCGGAGCGATGTCGGCAAATATCGGCTCCGCCCCGGCGAGGCGAACTGCGTTCGTGCTCGCGATGAACGAGAACGGCGTCGTCAGGACACGGTCGCCACTTCCGATGCCAAGTCCTTTCAGCGCAGCGTGGAGGGCTGTGGTCCCGTTGGCGGTAGCAACGGCGTGGGACACCCCACAGTGCGTGGCGAACTCGCTCTCGAACTCTCGCACCTGCGGACCGTCCGCCAGCTGTCCGCTATCGAGTACTGCTTGCACCCGCTCGCGCTCCGCATCCCCGATGTCGGGTGTGGCAAGGTTGATCATTGCTCTAGCCTGTTTCGTGTATCTAGTTCAGGCGGCAGTGGTTCGTGGCTGGCCGGGACGCCGACCACTAAGCTATTCGGCGGAATATCTGTCGTGACGACTGCCCCTGCAGCAACAAAGCTGTGCTCGCCGATAGTCACATCAGGTAACACCGTGGCGTTCGCCCCGATAGTGACTCCGTCCTCAATGGTTGGCCCCGACAGTCTACCGTCGCTACGCACTGGATACCTGTCGTTTGTCAGGACTGCATGTGGGCCGAGGAAGACGTTGTCCCCGATGGTTGTCTGAGACGGGACGTACACCCCTGTCTGAAGACTAACATGAGAGCCAATCTCCGTCTTCCCATCGATAACGGCGTTCGTTCCGAGTACGACATCGTCACTGATGGTTGTATGCTCCCGAACCAGTGCGTTGTGTCCTGTGACAAACGATGCTCCAATGGCGACGTCACAGTAGATGACTGTCCCGGCACGTACTGTTGCCGCTGTGCCGAGGACTGTCGGTGAGACATCGTCATTGTACTCGTAGCCCACCGTCGCCTGTGGCGAAATAGTTGCGCTTTCACCCACCTCAGCTCGCATAGAATTCGATACCTCCGCTCACCCTGTTGCTCGTAAATACGTTGTTCAGCAGGAAAGGAACCAGCGTGTTACTGGCCGAGTACTGCTCTCCATACCACCAACAAGCCCTATGGTTAGAAGGCATGTCCAAGCGGCTATTTTTACTATACAGGCTTTATTATAAAGTATATATTTTATATAATACTACCATACCTATCAGTAAGTTATTCTTTTCAACGAGTGATTATATACACAGTACCTGTAAAATCAGGAGTACTGTGCAAACCACCGATACAGTTGCAGTAGTGAATCGATACCGGCTCCGCTCCGCTCCATAGAGTAGAACCCGGTTAGCTCGGGCCCGAAATGGAGTTTATACCTGTTTAGACGGGGGTCACCTGCACCCACCAGTTCATAGGCTGTTCGCCCCCGCTCGATCGCATCAGTAATCCCTCGCCAGATGAGCAACTCATTGACCGGGAGGTCCACATGATCGGGGGGCTTGACGTTCCCGAGCCAGCCCGAAATTGTGTCTCCGTCGTCGTAATAAATGTGCCCGCCGACGACATCGCCATCCACTCGGAGAACGTAGGGGCGGATTTGCCCCGGTTGAAGCGCTTCGTAGAGCCGCCCGGGGAACCCAGTGGGAACGGGGAACGGCTCGCCCTGCTCGTTGTACCGGCTTTCAACGTGGTGCATCACCGTCTCAGTCGCGTCAAGTCCTTCCTCAGAGATCGTGTACTCGGACTCCGACTCCTGCCCGATACGGAGCCGCCGACGCGCCTCGCTGGTAAACCGGTCTCGAACGGCGTCTTTTCCACCAGAGAGGTCGGTGACATACGTATACTCCGGCCGAACTGTACAGCCATTCCACTTGAATTGCCGGACGTCATTGAGCCCGGTTGGCGACCGCACTCGGAGGTATTTCGGATCAATCGTGTCTTCGATATACTCGAATGCTGCATCGATGAATCCCTGCCGACGTCGTTCACGCTTGCGTTGCTTGGGGTCCCCTCGAACGACGAACGCCGGACCAAGTCGGGGAATCCAGAGGTTCGGTGGCGGGGAAAAAACAGCACTGAACGGCCCCTTTCGAAGCTCGAAGACTGGCAGAACACCGATCGGCTCCTGTCCCTTGAACCCCATCAGCCGGTGGATTTCCGTCCCTGAGTCGGCTGCCAGTTGCTCTAGAGCCGCACACCGGTGGAAGACAGTAGCGTGTGGCGAATGTTCAAGAGCGCTATCCCACTCTTCATGTCGGTCTGTCCCGACGCACTCAATCTCGATACTCATTGTCGTGGTTTGGTTCCAGTTGTCATCTCAGTAGTTCTGTCCGCGATAGAGCCGGCGTCCGAATTTGAACGCACGCCAGGCGACCGCCGAAAGCCCTCTGTCCCACTGGACGATCGGGCAGACCGCTGGTCCGTACTGTGACTTATACGTAAACAATCCGTCTCTGAAGTCCGCACCCGTCGCGCCGAAGTCGTAGCTCTCGAAGCCAGCGTCAATGGCCCACTGAATGGCCGCGCCATGGAGCTGTTCCGATGTCCCGTATTCGTAGGCTGACGTCTCCGGAACTGCCGAAAAGTAGTATCTGAGGGCTGACTGCTCCTCATCTACGATGCAGATGTGCCGGCCGAGGGTATTGCCCTCACGGCGAGCAGTAAACACCTCGACTCGTTCGTCCATGTGTTCGGCAAGCGCCTCAAAGAAGGCCATTGGAAAGCTATCCGCTCCGATTCGCTCCATGTTCTGGACGTAGTCGGCATGGATTGAGGCCAGCATCGGGCCATCGAAGTCAGTTCGTTCGACGGTAACTGCGTCGTTGCGTAGTTCCGTCCGTCGTGTCCGGTCCATTCCGGACTTGATACGGTCCCACCCGGGCGCAAGGTCAAGTACGAGTCGGCAGGAAGTGACTGTCGATTCATACCCTTGGCCGATGAGGTACTTACTGTATCTGTTCTGTGCCTGGCTCCCGGTCCGTATTTTGTGCGAAAGCGCCTGCCGTGGCGCTGCTGTTGTGAGTGCCGACAGCATCGTATCGAGGCACGACTCGTGGTCTGTGGCGATTACTGGACCGCCAGTGCCGGGATGGAGCGACACTAGACGCTCAGTTGGCAGGTGCGAAGCCGTCGCTTCCACAACCCGATCGGGGCCCGGTAGATCCGCTGGGTCGGGGGTTGCAACCGGTACCAGGACAGTCGGAAGCACAGCAACCGGGTTCGATCCTTTCGTCACGACCGCGTGATAGGCTGGCCGATCCAGACCTGCTTCGACTGCCCGGAGCCACTCGTGCCGGTGGAACACCGTTCCGAGGTCCGACTGTGTGACGAGATTGTTCCACTGGTTCGCGTTGACGGCTGTAACTGTACTGTGGATCGTCGTCTCGTGAGCAGTCATGCACACCTCCGGTCGATAGCTGATCGGTACACTGCGGTCAGACGCTCTGCCATCCGATTCAGACGTAGCGGCTCGACAGCAGCCCGTCCGTGGACAGCCTCTGACGACTGGAGGGTCGCTGTAAGTTCCGTCGTGAGTTCTTCGTCGTCCGCGCAGACGGCAGACCGAGCGGCCCCATCGATCAGACTTGCGACGTCACCGACATCTACCGAGACCACTGGTGTATTACACGCCAGCGCCTCTTTGACCGCGTTCGGTGACCCCTCGTGGGTCGAGGTCAGTATGAGCGCATCTGCGGCGTTCATGTATGTCGGGACCCGGTCGTGGGCGACCCCATGGACGACCTCAAGCGAGACCGGCGTGTCGAGACGCTCGTTGACCGCATCTATGACACGGACGGCTCGGGGATGGTCCTTTTCGGCACGGTCGGGGTCGTAAGGAAACAGCACGTGATATTTGCCGTCATCCCAGCCCAACGTCTGTTTGGCAGTTTCGGTCGGGACTGGCTCGAACTGCTCGAAATCGACGGCATGAGGGATCACATGACACGCTTCTCCAAGCGCATCAGCCATGGCCGAAGACATTACGACGACTTCGTCAGCGAGCGTGGCACACTGGCGACTCAGCCAGTCGTACTGGCCGAAAATGTCCGATCCCCATAACGACAGGACGACCGGACGGGTCGGCTGTGCCAGTGCCATCGGCGCAGTCAATCCATAGTTAGCGTGGACGAGGTCGTATTGCCACGGGGAGGCACTAAGCGATTCCGTGTAGAACTGGAGATACGCCATCGGTGACCGAGTAGCTTCGTCGCCACCGGGCACCTCCAGAACCGTACAGTTGATGCCGTGACGCTCCAGCGCTTCGACTTGCTTGTGAAAAAACGGCCGCCGGGTTGTCACAAGCTGAAGAACGTCCATCGGGATTTACTCCCTCTTTGTGGCAGGAGTGGTCGCTGGGTCCTGCCAGAGACACTCAGTCACGTACACCCACCTCTGTCCCAGGACTCTTCCGGTGGTCGAGGACCACTCCGAGCGAAAAGACGAGGACGCCAAACAGGTTTGCGAGCGCCGCCGCTGTAAGTCCAGTGTCTTGTGCCAGCCCCAGTACGCCGGCGACCAGTCCGACGCAGATCGCACTGAAACCAGCGACGTAACACAGTACGAGCGGGTAGACCCCCTCTCGGACGTATGCTCGATCCAGTCGTGAACAGAAGTTCCGCACCAACAGCCACGAGACCCTTGGAATGTACTCCCGATAGCGAATACTCGACTCGGCTTCATCGTACTTCGCTGGCATCGGAACATCTGCAACCCGCATCTCACTAACGCTGAGTTCCACAAGCAGATCGTTGCAGTACCCGTAGTACTCGTACATCCCGTCAAGGTCGATCGCCAACAGCGCCTGCCGTGATATGGCTGTATACCCGTTCTGGGGGTCTGTTATCCCCCAATAGCCCGACGCGACCCTTGTCAACGCTGTGAGGATCGCATTGCCGACAAGCCGGGCACGGGGCATCGCTTCACGATACGCCGGTCTGTGGAGACGGTTACCCTTCGTGTAGTCCGCCTCGCCGTCGATGATGGGATCGAGGAATGAGTCGAGAATACTCGGATCCATCTGCCCATCACCGCCCATCACGGCAGTCACGTCAATGTGGTCCCGCAACGCATGGCGGTACCCTGTTTTGATCGCGCCACCGACGCCGCGATTAGTTTCGTGGCGTATCGGGCAGACTCGCTGTTCAAACCCACCATCTGTTTGCACGGATGGCTCCGGATTGGACTGGGCATCCGCCTGGTCCAGTCTTGCGTGTGCCTGAATTTCTGTCCATGTGTCGTCTGTCGAGCAGTCGTCGATAGCGTAAATCCGGTCGACGTATTCCGGAATTGTATCGATGACAGTCCCGACGAGTCCCGCTTCGTTGTACGCTGGGACAACCACACCAACAGTGTGCCCTCTATACATCCTCACCCATCAGGCTGAGACAGTCAACTGGCCCCACCAGGGCCTCGCTCGACCGCCTAGCACATATGTATAGTATCATATCTCTCTGCTAACTCCACAGATAGTGTGGCGATGGCTGACTCTCAGTTAATTATAAGTTCATTATCGGTAGAAGGATGGACTTACTAGGTCTGCTGCGGGGCCGAGCCGACAGTCCGCTGTGCGACTGTCTCCATGGTCCGGACCGCGAGACCCGGGCCACGCTTTTGATCGATATATGATAATACCGACTCCATCCGCTTGATCCCCGCGTCGTTGATGAGATTGTTTGGATGAAGCCAGAGGTGGAAGATTCCATCACCACCGTCGACTTGGTTGACCCCTCGCTGGACCATTTTGACAACGGGGTCAGCCCACAGTGTCTCAGTTATCTGGCGAGCCCATCCTTCGAAGCAAAACAGTAACAGCGACGCCGGGATCTCAACGAGTCCATGCTCGTCGACACGAGGATGGACAATGGGCGGCGTAATTCCTAGCGGCGAGCCACTGACGGCCCGAACCAGTGGCGTCAATCGATTGTCAGTGTGCCAGCACGGTGGCTGCCGCCCACGGTAACAACGAAAACCCGATCTCGCAAGGACATCGCGATGTGCAACACGGTTACGTGGGAACACGAAACTGGACAGATCAATTCCGCAACGGTCGGCGAGCTTGTGACACCGCCCCAATTCGGCCGCCGCAACAGACTTCGAGGCCCTGCTAGACTGGAAATTAACGTGTGAAAAGGAATGACAAGCGATTTCGTGGTCGACTGTCGCGTCGGCAACTGTGTCAATGAGATCCGGCGCACACCACAGATCCTCATGCTCTGAAGACCGTTCTCTGTCAAACCACGCCGCATCGAGCGGGTGGTTCGGGTGTCGACCATCACAGTCTTCAAGAAACAAGTGGCCAACGACCGCCCAAGTGGCGGGAAGATCATACTTTTCAAACAGGTCCAACAATTTTAGCCACATCTCCCGGGCGCGCGCGAGTCGTCGGTCCGGTAAGACCGGGAAATCGACAAACCCCCATGCGAGTTCGGCGTCCAGCGAAATGACGACGGTCCCCATCGATTGGATGTCTTCAGAATCTAGGGTGTTAGTAACGTTCTCCTTAGAGTACTTTTTAGCGCCGTGGACACCCCACATCGCCGTCAGGAATATTCTGTCCGTAGTGGTTGTTCCCGAAACGAAGGTTTGTTAACGATTCGACGTGTGGCTGGATGACTGCTTCGTTACCCCGACCCGCCGATGGCTGCTTTGGGTTGTAAAACCAGTTGTGGTGGATCTCACCGCGGTCTTCGGGGACGCCACGGATGCTGACGTGCGTTCCCGGTTCCCCAGGATGTCGACCAACGTGTCGGAGGGGCGTGAAGGTGTTATGATGGATCAGCAGCGTCGTCCCACCCGGCTGATGTGTTCCGACCTGATAGGAGGGTGTTTCGGTGCCGCCAAAGTGATTGTATCGGACCTCGTATCCGGCCTTCCCGGTCCCACTCGCAACAGAATGGCGATTAAAGTCGAATCGATTGTACTCTATGAGCGTGTTGTCCCCGTCTAAACATTGGATACCGTAGCCCAGTCCGCCCATGGGGTTGTCGTGGATATGGCAGTGATGGATATGTGTCGACGTTCGGAGTTTGAGTGCTGCGTGGTTGAACCCCCATAGCTCGGTGTTGTCGATTTCACAGCCTGTTCTCTCAACGGTGACGCCACTGGATACCGGGGTACTGTACTCGCGATATCCGGTTTCGGGTCCTCTGATCTGGAGTCCGGTCAATCGGACGTCCTCGCTCAGGCCCATGAGGTGTTCATAATCGATGACGCCAGTGGAGATCTGGCCACCCGACGCGCCGTCGATACCACGGTTAGAAGCGAGGGTTACTCCGGCAGGCACAGTTAGCCGGTCACTTCCGGTAACTGGCGAGGCATCAATGGTAGCGTCGCCAGCAACGTAGACAATATCGCCGCGGCCAGCAGCATCCAGTGCAGTAAGCAACTCGGAGAGTGTCTCGACTACGTAGTTGGCATCTGACTCAGGAACCGTGTTGGTATACCTGCCGCCACCGCCGATCTCTGTAGCCGGATCTGGAGACCGCTCAAACGGCGAGAGGTCGATCTGCTTCCCATCAACGTATACCGAAGCGAACGGCTCAACGGGCCCGAAGTCGATAATCTCGCCGGAAAAGTAGTACTGGTCGCCGTAGCCGTTACCAGTATATCCGTCGATCATCCAGGTGTCGTCGTCGTTACGGACGATCCTGTCATTGTCGTCAGCGGCGTTTTCCGTATCACCAGTACACGGAATCGGCTCACCCGTCGTCGTCAGTTCGTAATCGAGTTCAGGGGGGTCTTCGGTGGTCTGTATCTCAACGACGTGGTCAGCCGGTGCAACTAGCTCCGAGACTGTAACCACCGCTCCGTCCAGCCGGATTTCGTAGTTCCCACTGGCATTGAAATCGGTAACGATACCGTTGATTTCGTAGCTATCGCCGAATCCATTGCCTGTCCACCCAATCGCAGTCCACGTTTCGTCGTCGTTTTTCGCCACGCTATCATTGGCCTCTGCTGCGTTCTCGCCGTCATTTACCGGGACAATCTCGCCTGTTGTGGTAAACTCGTAGCGCACGTCGAGGGAGCCAGTCTCGCTTTGCTGATCCGTTGAAATTATTTCGAGAGTGCGAGAAGATGGCATTCCAAGTCCCTTCGGAATCATCGGTACTGTACTTGCAGCCAGTATGCCTCCCAGTAGCTGCCTTCGCGTCAGTAGTAACCGTCCCTCTTTGGCGGAGTCCGCACTAGAACTGGCCCCATCATAACTGTGGGGTAGTATGTAATTCTTTTCGACCATTCAGGAGAACGTTACTAATAATGCAATAAAGCGTGATTACGACTACCGCATTTTTCGGGGCCAAGTAACTACCAGTTACGCTTCAGTTGGTAGGAACAGATTCAGACAGTAAGCCGAACCTTCCGCACGGATGAGTCGATAAGCGACAGCGGCTCGCCGGGAACCTGAATGGTTGAGTCGGTTATTAGGCACTCGTCTGCACTGGTGAACCTAACTCCATCGCGCCCCGCTCCCGACTGCTCGATTACGCAGTCCCGCAGTACTGTTCTGTCTCGATCAGCGATAACAACGGCAGCACCGCCGGCTGCGTCGCCAGTCACACTAACGTTCTGGAGAGTAAGTGGTGCCCCGGTGCCGCCACTGTCCCCACTGATGGCCCTGACCGCATTGTACTCGTCTTTGTCGACGTGGATCGTCGTGTTGCGAACGGTCGAAGAGTCGTGGTCGGGGTGATAGACGATAGCACCGAATCCGGGGCCTGCGTCACTAGTGATAGTGATATCGCAGTCGCTGATGAACTGTCCGGACTGGGCACGTAGCCTGATTCCGCGGACGTTTAGCTTCTCCAGTGACGGGTACGGTGGTACCGAATCGACGCGAACCGTGACTCCGTAAGCCGTCGATCCGGTCGATCCCAGCCGAACGTTAGCGATGTTGTTATTTGCGTACAGACCCCCTTTAACGTGTACAACGCCGTCCCGACCCCTATAGTTCCGACTGCTTCGGCCCGGCGCGGAGGCATAGAGTCCGTTATTGGGGAAGTTAGCGACAGTGCAGTTCTCGAATCGAAGTGTGCCGGCGTGGTTTTTACCGACGAAGATACCAACGCTGTTCCCCCCTTGATGTCCACCGTCAGGGGCAGAGACATCTCTCACAACCCCTGTCGAATCCGGGTCGCGCACGTCAAACCGGAACCCGACGTGTGGTATCGTCCGGTCCTGATCCGGCAATTGACCACGGATTCTGAGGTCCTGAGCCAGAAAGTCACCATTAGCGATCACCCTGAGAGTGTTTCCGAATCCCGGCCGTGAAAAGTCAAATGTCAGTCCATTTAAAAGGAGGTCTTCGACCCCTTCGAACGTAATGAGTGAGCGCTGATCGCTGGCTGGTGTCGCGGGCTCAAACAAGACCCGCGCCTCGGGCTTCGCTCGTAGACCCAAGTTACGAACAGGGCCGACGTCGAGGGAGCCAAGACGATACCTTCCCGCGGGGAACTCGATGAGTGTATCATCATCGATGTACCCCTCGAGGACGTTGTCGATCCGTTCCGACCCATCGGGGTCTGCACCCGCTGCAATGGCGTTGACGACAGTGTCGAACCGCGACTGGGTCGTGACAGTCCCGGGGTAGTTAATACCGACTGTCAAGGCCGTAGCGGCGATCCCTTTAAGAAACCCCCGCCGCGTCCGCTGGCCTCCATTCATTGCCGCCTGTAGCTGTCTGAGATATTATATAATACACACCTTACCGTCGACGAGTCGGGTAGCTCTCGCTGCCTTCCCGTGCGGTCTCCGGGTTGTGTACGCATAACTCCCCTTTACTTATGACCGTAACCGTAGACTTTCGGTGCAAATGATAGCAGGAACAATCACACGAGGCATTCGACCCGTACCGGTGGGTCTGTAACCCCTGAGCCGATGGCACAGCGTCGCTCTCTCCTACTGATTCATCACCGCGATGTTAGATCACCGTTCAGCGCGACTGTCCCACACTACATCTCGACAAAGCTTGCAGCTACACACACTGTTCATGTCATCTGTAGCGCCGACAAAGACCACGATGCAGGCGATACCGGTAACACGTCAGTCGTTTACCATCCGATCCGAACCGGCAACACCCGCCTCGTTTCGACGATAGCGTTCTTCATCATCGCCACACTGTACGCGACCGTACTCGGGGCTCGGCATCGGTTCGATGCCACCTATGGCTTCCAGCGAACCCTCGTTCAGGCATGGGTTGGTGCTATTGCCGGTGACTCGCGCTTTGTCGCTGGGCTTCAGGTGGTTCCGGTCCGACAGAAGCGTGACTTTGTCACGTCTAGACAGGCAGATATGTCGCCCGTGGAGCGCCTCTCCGTCATGATCTGGGCAGGGTACGCCGCCGCAGTCAAAGTGGCTTTGCAGCGGTGTGATCAGGTCACCTGTCTGACTGAGGGGATCCGTCAAGTCACCGAACAGGAGTACGGACTGGACCTCTCGTCGGCGACAGTCATCGGAATGGGCGTTGATACTGAGACGTTCGAGCCCGCTGACGGACGACAGACTGGTGACTCCTTCTCTAGACCACTGACCGTGACATACGTCGGCTCGCTCGGCGCAGCCAGGGGGCTCCCACACGTTATTGAAGCGCTCGCAGAGTGTGGCGAGACGTTTGAGTTCCATATCGCGGGTGATGGCCAATCCGGTTACATCGATGCAATGCAGGCAAAGGCTGTGAAGTTGGGAGTGGCTGACCAGATCGTCTGGTACGGACGAGTGCCCCACAGTGACGTCCCAGGGCTGTTGACCCGGACTGATGTGGCCATTTCTCCGCTAGAGGATATCGAGTCGTATCGAATCAGTTACCCGGCGAAACTGCTCGAATACATGGCAGCCGGCGCAGTCGTCATGGCAACAGATATTCCGCCACACCAGCGCCTGATTACGGACGGAGACAATGGGCTCCTGTACGATGGAACAGCAACGGGGCTTTGCTCGGCGATCGAGCAGTGTCTCGATGACCCGGCTCTCGCCGGTCAAATCGAGCGCACGGCCAGAGAAACTGCTGAGGCGCATGACTGGAGCACCGTTGTCGACAAACACGCTGCAGCGCTGTTCCCAACTGCTACGCCCAACCAAGCGACCCCATAGCCTGCCGCAACTGGATTCGGATACCGGAGTTAGCCAACAACAGCCCGGCGTAACTCAACACGCCGACTCCGAGGCCAACGCTGAGACGAAGCCAGCCGGGATCGAAGAGACGAATCACCAGCGCAACTGTACCAGCCATCAGTGTCGCCGCGATAGCGCTCCAAACGATTCGTTTACGCGGGAGTGGAATGCGGACGAACTGCCGCACGTAATAGATTGACACCACGGCGGCCGCCGCCGCGCTCAGAGTCGTTGCGACCGCTGCTCCACGGATACCGAAAGACGGAATGAGCGCGAGATTGAGAACAACGTTCGCACTGATAGCGACGACACTGCCCCGGTAGCCCAGTTGCGGCGCATCCATTGCGTACAGTGCCGGACCGATAACAAGCTGTACTGACCGGAGGATCTTCTCTAGCATAAACACAACCAGCACAGGATAGCCCGCAGCAGCCGCGCTTCCGAAGATAGTGGTCAAAAGATCGGGGCCAAGGACGACTGCACCGGCGAACGCTGGAATAGTCGCGTACAGCGACAGCTGAACCCAGGTTCGGAAGGCGTCTTCAATGCGTTCAAACCGGTCCCGGTCGTGCCATCTTGAGATCTGTGGGAACAACGATGTGCGGATAGCGTTGGTCAACAGCAGCGCGACAGCGGCAACCCGCCAGGCGATTTCGTACACACCGACGAGCGATACCGGGACGAACAGACGGAGGATCGCCACGTCGATCCACTCGTAGACGATTCCGCTGACACTCCCGACGAACAGGTACCGCCCGAATCCAACGAGTGCGCGCGCCCGATCCAGTCGGGGCCAGCCCACCCTGATATCGAGCCGTGCCATGGCTCCGAGCGCAGCCGCGAGGTCGCCCAGCACGAACCCGAGAACGAGGCCACTTGCACCCATTCCATTTACCACGAAAACGGCACCCGTTCCAACCCAGGTCAGCTTTCCGAATACTTTCACCGCTGCGTTACGCTCAACCTGGAGCTCCCCCGCGAGCAGGCGCAGCGCAAGCTCTCGGACCTGTCTGATGACGAGGCCGGTGACCAGAATGGGTACAACGCCCGGAATGCCGATATACTGCTCAACATACGAGGCAAATGCCACTAGACCGGCCAGCCACGGCAGCACCAGCAGTGTCTTGACGACGAGTGCCGTCCCGAGAACCTCGCCCATCGGGGCAGCAGCCGAAAGCTGTTTTTCAACCGCCTTCGAGATGCCCAGATCAGCGGGGATATTGAGCATCCCAATGACTGCCTGAAAAAGAAAGAACGACCCGATAGCCCCAGTGCCCATAGCTCGAGTGAACCCGGCAACCGCCGCAAACTCAATGATCGCGAGTGCGATATTTCCGGAGAATAACTTCAGGACGGCCGTTCTAACTTCCATATAGCAACACCAGTACCTCGTGGACTGCGCTGGTATCCATTTGTTAGCAGGGGATTATCTAGCTATAGCAAGGCGTACCGCGATTGAAACCGATGCATACTGACGGGATAGAGGGTGTCTGTATCGGTTCAATCGTTACCACCAGTTCGGATAAGCTCGACCATGTGCTCTGTTACGTCACGCTGCTGTGCCAGGAGCCGCTTACGTTCGCGCTCCCAGCGCTCCGCGTCATCGTCAGACAGCAGAGAGTCGGCCCGGTCGATGGCCGCTGTCCCATCTGTATACGAGTACAACAGCTCCCGCTCCTCCAGTTCGAGGAAATTGTGCATATCGTTGTCTCCGACGACGGAATTTATTCGGATAGCTGGTGTCCCCAGCAGGGCAGCCTCAGTTGGCATCGTCTGTGAATCACCGATATAGAGGTCGGCAAAGTAGAGGAGGTCATGGACCAGATGCGGCGGGACAGCGAGCTGATGCCGGTCGTACTCTGACGGCAAGTCCCCCTCACAGGTAATATACACCTCGCCCCGATCACATAGCTGCTCAACGAGCTGTGACCTGGTAGCCGCGTCGAGCCCCTTTTCACCGATATCGTGGTACGCATCCCAGCCCGCCAGTCTGACTACGGTGTAGGTCGCATCTGGGTTGACACCGTGGGCTCGTAGACGCTCTGGGTCCGGCTTGAACCGGTCGGGGTGGAGGTACGCTAGCTCCTGGAACCCGACCGTGTGTGACTGTCCAAAGGGAACGTGAAAGTCCATCCCCGGTGGCGAACAGATATCGTCGACGAATGGGAGCGTGAGTCCGTGATACAGCAGTCGAACCGTCCGCGGGCGAAGGATTGTGTCCATGTACACAAGGTTCCGACAGCCAAGCGCAGTGGCGACGTGGACCGCTGGCGGGGCCAGCCGCGCGACGATTACGGAGGGATCAAACTCACGGGCCAAGTTGTAGAGCCGCCGCTCTCGCTTCGCAAGCTCGGCTGTCAGCTCCACTAGCCCGTCGCTTTCGGTGGTAAGTGTGACGTAGTCCAGTCCCTCGGCCGAGAGCAGGTCAACCGTCATCTCCTTCTCGCGAGCAGCCACGAGCGTCTCGAAGCCCTCTGCTTCGAGCTCCCGGGCGGCATATTTGAAAAGATGGACCTGTGCGGGATGATTGACGCTGAACAGGACTCGCTCACTCATCGGCTGTCTCTCTCGTCGACGTTGCAGTTTCAGAACTGGGTCCCTCGTGGGCCGGTATCCATCGGTGCATAAGATCTGGTATTCCTGCAAGCGATGGCCAGTAATTTATACTCGAATTAGCTGTCGAGAGTCCGAGGCTATACGCGGATGGGGTCATGGTAATCGTACCTCGACAGGGACAGACACCACTCTGAGTGCATTGTCCCGCGTGGGTGTTTCCGGGGCCTGTCCCTCATATAGGAGCACGACGACGGTGCCGTTGCCCGACGGTCCATCGAGTTGCACGCTCACGTCGTCCGTTACCGGGATCGACGGTCGAGCGGTAACAGACGTCCGCTGCCTGACTGACCAGGAACCGGAGCCGTTCCCCGACTGGCGCTCAAAGCCGACAACGTACGTGTACTCTTGGGACGTATCGCCGTGGTGTTCGATTTGGACTGTGTAGTTACCCGTATCACCCGGGAAATAGACGCCCTGGTAGTCTTCGATGGTCACATTTCCTGCAGCGTTCTCAGTTCCGATTGCGAGTTCGGCGTTCGCCGTTGCTCCGTTTCCATCGAGAACCACTACGCCAGCGGCGGTGACCAGTACCACTGCAACGACGGCGGCCAAAACCGGTAACACGTCGATACGTGACTCGATGCCGAGCACTTCGCGTCCAAGCCCGCCGTCCACCGGCGGCTCCCAGCCTGTAACAGTCCGCCGGCCCGCAGCGACGGCACAGCACCCAACTGTCACGGTAGCGGCGACAGCACAGATCAGCGAGAGGCGAATCCGAGTCACCATCGAGAGGCCGTACAACACCATCGGGAGTCCCGATGCGCTTGCGACAACTGCGAGTGTCACACGTTCGACCGGGACAAGCCCGTTTAGCCGGTTACGAGGTCGCGTAGGCGGGGCTCGGCCATCGCTTGTGACTGATTCGATAGTCAAGCTCGGGAAGATCGCAGCGACCAGAGCATATCCCGGCGCGAACAGCAACACTGGCAGGGCAACGGGGATCCGTGCCGTCGGTCCCAGCCATCCCGGAGACTGCAACACCGAAGCCACCACGGTCGTATAGCTGGCGACGAGTAGCAGATCGGCGTACGGTCCCGTCCGGTGTAGCAGCCGGTTACACAGTGAGCGAATCATCGGTAGCTACCCTGACACCTCGAAAGTACGGCAGTACTGGACCGCCCCATTGTTATAAACTACGGCCGAATCGGACGGACAGACGAGTTCCCTGTCAAGCTGTACTTTTTTGAACCGACCGTTAGCAGTGATGATTGGCGACCCAGTGGACTGATAGCGCCGGTACACCCGGTCTCTGCTCTCAAAGCCGCCGCTATCGGTGTCGTACTCTAACGGCCGCGACGACTGGTTTTGCCAGAGTGGAAACACCATCCGGTAGGGGTGATCGGTCACGACTGTACTCCGATCCTGTGACCGGAGCGCTGAGATCGATTCCACCGCAGCCAGCTCAGACTCCGTGTGTGAGTACCGCGGGTATGCTTCCTCAAAGGCAGGGTCCTCGAGCGTCGCCTTACGTGAGACGAAGACTGACCCGGGGAACACAAGCGCGAGAATCAGCATACAGGCGACGACAGTACGGGTCCCAAACTGTTGTGTGACGTATCGCAGGCCAAATACGCCAACGATTGCCATCAGGACATAGAGGAACGCGAACCATCGATCCGGAATGAAGACGTTGACGCCAAACAGTGGGAGCCCCAGTGTGAATACAAGCATAATCCCCGCGCCGACAACAAATATCGCGGAGAGTTGGGTGAGGCGGTGTCGCTGAAGCAACACCAGTAGTCCCAGCACTAGCAGACACAGCAGGATCGAGAACCCCATTGCGTCAACGAGAGTCACTGCAGTGGGGACATCTTGCACGATTGAGGCGGGCAGTTCTTCACTGGCGGCGTTACTGCTGCGCAGGTTGAGGAAGCCGGCACCCGAGAGGTCGCTGCTGAGCAGTACAATCATCCGGCCGATAAATGACTGGTCTCCATAGGGCGTAACCGACCAGAACCCCATTGCCAGTACCGTCGTCGTACCGAACAGTCCAATCGTGTTTACCGTTGGAATCTCCGAGGGGACGCGGTCCGCGACGCCACTGAGATAGTCCGTATGGTCTGTGACGAGCTTGGCGACGACACCGGCACCAAGCAGTGTAAGCACGATGAACGTCGACACCTGATGGACCAGGACGACCGACAGACAGCAGTACAGCGTAAGCGCATACAGTGGGCGCCGGGTGTCGGTGTAGAATAGCTTCGTTAGTCCGAACAGGACAGCGGCGAAATAAACGAGCCCAAGACTGTTCGGGATAACGTCGATACTCCAGCGCAACATATAATCGCTCATCGTGAACAACGCTGCAGCGAGAAGCGAGCCCCGTACTGCTAGCATATACCGGGCTGTACTGTATACTAGTAGTGGCGTCATCGGAATGACGAGCGCGACGCTCGCAAACATGGCTGTCCGGAGACCGGATCCGAACAGCGCCGCACCGCTGACGACGAGTATGTGATACACCGGTGCCACCGAGTACTTCGACTCGGAGATCGCAGCGGTTGTTCCGGCGGACTGTATGTCCGCGATGAACTGGGTTACGTGAACCCATGTGTCGACGCCAATGAATCCTGGAGTGGTCAGCAAGGCAGTGTACTGGATCACGAGCAGGAGCCCGAGCAGTTCTGCCAGCACGACCC
Organism: Haloarcula amylolytica JCM 13557; assembly: GCF_000336615.1. Classification (GTDB taxonomy): domain Archaea; phylum Halobacteriota; class Halobacteria; order Halobacteriales; family Haloarculaceae; genus Haloarcula; species Haloarcula amylolytica. The sequence continues at coordinate 144,540 of NZ_AOLW01000024.1, read as the reverse complement.
GGGGCCGCAATGCCGATGTCTCAGCGAAAACGATCTGCGCAATGATTGCCGTGCCAATGACGCCGCTCACGAGATGGAACTGAATTGTCCGGCCGTTCTGGAGAGCCCCAAGCAACGCCAGGGCTCCAATTCCAACGATGACAGCCGTCTCTACGACCCGTACCGCGTTCTTTCCCACGAACGCTGTCGTGTGCGTGCGTGCTTCGTCGGTTCGTAGCCACCCCGCCAGATATGTCAGGCCAGCAACCCCACCACATAACGGGACTATGAGAACAAATATCTCTGTTGTGAACAGCACCAGTGGCGCGAGCAGTACTGTGGCAACTATTCCGACACAGGCGATAACAACGTCTCTCGGAACGGACTTGCGACTGATTTTCGGGACCGACGGCAGATTCATGTTTGGCCGTCAGCTGCCCTCCACCAGATCATGGTTCCCCTTGCGTGATACGATACTTTGTTAACCAGATCTTTCGGCGTAACCAGCCTGAAAGCGGCTGCTTTCCGCGAATGAATGTGTAATACTACCACGGCACACAGATGTGGTGAGCAAAGCCCGTGCTCTCTCGCTAGTCAGACACTTCGGAATATGTTGTGTACCGCCTAAGAGGATCTGCACTATCAATAAAACCGGTAATGAAGCGTTATTAGACAGCTGAGGTTTCTTTCGGGGCACCCTGTACACAGGCTGTCGTCCGCTATCGATAGCGGGAACATGTGGATCTACTCGGAGTCAGACTCGGCGGCCATTGCGTGCTGTTCCCGGTAGGTCTCCAGCAGGTAGTTGTCCCAGACGAGGTCCCCGAGGACGTGGGCGTACAGGACGAGGGCGGTAAACAGCGATAGCGGCTCGGAGACGAGCCAGAGACCGAACACGACCACGCCACCGATGAGGTGGTGGCTGAGCAGTCGCTGGAGCGGCCAGAGGTCCTGCGGCCCGAAGATCTCGTCCTGGTCGAACACCGCGATCTTCGGGTTCCGGAGGCAGCGGCGGAGCGCGGCCCAGTCCCCGGTCTCCAGTCGGGCCACGGCGAAGTGGTCGAAGTCGATGGCGACGCCGACGACGACTGCGTAGCCGACGGCGGCCCACCACGGAAGAGGGACCGGTAGAACGGTGACGCCCACGGCCCCGACGGCTGCAGAGACGATGGCGTGGTCTCGAGAATACATACGTGCCCTCTCGATGGGCGCACCCAAAGACTGTCGGTGTCGGCTCGCGGCAGCGACCTGAATTACATCCAGAGCAGTTGCGCGTGGCGCGTCTCGCCCAGGTCGAGCACGTTCTCTTCGTCGACGAAGCCGTGCTCGACGGCGACGCTGACGGCGTCGTCGCCGACGATGTTGGCGACGGAACAGCGAGCGAGGCTGTCGACGATTTCGTCTTCGGTAGCCGTTTCGCCGCCGTAGAACTCCTCGTTGACGGTCAGCGATACGGGACCGTTCTCGAACGTTTCGCCCATGATGTCGGGGTCACAGACCGAGACGAGCAACCCCTCGTCGGTGTCGCGTTCGTTGAGGATCATTCAAGCAGTTGCTGTTCGGCCTCCTCGCGCATCTCGTCGACTTCCTCGGCCAGTTCCTCGGCGCGGTCGAACTCGCCGACCTCTTCGAGGGCGCGGGCCTTCTCTTCGAGCACGTCGGCGTTGCGGAAGCCGAGGCGGACGGCGTTGTCGAAGGCGTCGATGGCCTCGTCGGCCAGCCCGCGTTCGAGCAGGAAGAAGCCACGGTTGTACCAGCCCTCGCCGAAGCGGGGGTCGATCTCGACGGCGCGCTCGGCGTGTTCCAGCGCCTGCTCGGAGCGGCCAGATTTCCACAGCGCGTACGCGAGGTTCGTCTCCGCCGTGGCGGCGTGGTCGGACTCCTCGTCGAAGTTGAGCGCTTCCTTGTACGCGCCGATGGCGGCGTCCCACTCCTCGAGTTCCGCGTGGGCCGCGCCCTTGTTCGTCCAGGCCTCCTGTTTGAGCCGGTCGTCGTCCGTGTACTGGGCGACGCGCTCGAACGTCTCGGCGGCCTGTTCGTGGCGGTTGATGTGCATGTACTCCAGGCCGACGTCGAGCAGTTGCTCTGGGTCGACGGCGTCAGAGGAGATATTCCGCTGGTCCAGCAGGTCGGTGACGACACGGGAGTCGACGGGGTCGACCTTGTCCGGGTCCACCTCGAACTCCGGCGGTTCGAGATCGAACCCTTCGTAGGGGTCGTCGAACCCCTGGCCCTCGGAGAAGGCGTGGTCGTCGTCGTGGTCTGTCATGCCTCCTGATTGACGGCCAATCCGGTTAAGGGCTACGTCCACGGCTCGTGAAGATTTAGGTGTCCTGCGGTCGGATTCTCGGATATGCGGGACCCACTGGCAGTAGACGCGTTGCTCGTCTTTTTCGGGGGTGTGTTTGCGGTCGTTAGCTGGGCCGCTATCACCTCGAACGAGGCCCCGCTGTCACTGTCCGCCGCTGGAGCGGGCGTTGCAGGAACGGTCGTTCTGGCGGCTCTCGCCGGACGCTACTACGCGCAGCTACCGGCGTTCGGGCGCTGGGTACCCAGTCCGGCAGAGACGCCCCGGGCACGAGCGCGGGTAGCCCTCCTGATTGTGGCGGCCATTCTCGTCCGGCTATCTCTTGGTCTCCTTCCTGACACTGCTATCCCCGCTCTCTTCGGCGTCGCGGTCGCAATGGTCGCTCTGGGACTCGGACATAGCCTCTGGCGGTGGCATACAGCCCAAGACCACAGCAGTCACTGACCCCTTGCCGTAGCTTTCTTGCGGACCCGACCGGAACCGCTAGCTATGTCTAAACGCCTGTTCGTCAGCGTCGATCTGGACGGCCTCAGCGACGCCGTAGCGGCCGTTCAGGACCGATTCGACGGCGTCTCGGGGCTTCGGCTGACCGACCCCGCACAGGCCCACGTCACGCTGAAGTTCCTCGGCGACACCGACCCGGACCGCGTTGACGACATCGTCACTGCCCTCGAAGGGGCGGTCGAAGACAGCGGCGTCGAGCCGTTCGAAGCCGAGCTTGGCGGTCTCGGCGTGTTCCCGTCGCTGTCCTACATCAGCGTCGTCTGGGTCGGCGTCCGCGACGGACAGGGTGGCGCGGAACTGGCTGCGCTGCACAAGGCGGTCGAGGATCAGACCGTCGCGATGGGGTTCGACCCGGAGGACCACGAGTTTACGCCGCACGCGACCATCGCCAGAATGGACCACGCCGGCGGCAAAGAGACAGTACAGAACGCCGTCGAGAACGACGACCCTGACGTGGGACGCCTGCAGGTCGAGGAAATCCGGCTGAAAGAGAGTGAGCTGGGACCTGACGGCCCGACGTACCGAACCGTGGAATCAGTGTCGCTGTGAGTGTGTATCGACACGGCCAGGCAGTTGCTATCGGTGCGCGTTCTATGTGAACGGTATCAGTGGAATATATTAAATTTCTGTCAATAACTGCGCGCCAGCGTCGGGACTATCGTAGCACTGGCCTATAACCGAGTGAGGGGCGTCAATTAGCCACTTGAGAACCTATTTACAGCGTATCAGCAGACTGTTTAGGCCGACCAAAATAAATTAGGTTAGTGACAATTTTTATCGGTCCGAGCGGCGTAGGACCGATATGGTCGCCGTTGAGAACGTTGCTTTCGTGTTCGTTGCGGGGTTGCTTACGGCGCTTGCCACCGGCCTCGGTGCGATCCCGTTCTTTCTCGTCGATGAGTTCTCCGACAGATGGAACGTCCTGCTGTGGGGGCTGGCCTCGGGAATCATGGTCGCCGCATCGCTCTTCGGACTCGTCCGGGAGGGGCTGGCATACGGGTCGCCGCTTTTGATGGTTCCCGGCATTCTCGCTGGCGTCCTGCTCGTCGTCGTTGCCCACGAACTTCTGGATGACTTCGACCAGTCACCCGAGCAGTTCGAGCGGGCCGACTTCAAGAAGCTTCTGCTTATTCTGGGCATTCTGACTGTCCATAGCTTCCCGGAGGGCGTCGCCGTCGGCGTCTCCTTCGCGGAACTCGGGCTGGAGTCGGCCACGCCCGAATCCGCTGTGGGTATCCTCGGCGTCTCCGTCCCGCTGCTGGCTGTGTTCATGACTGTCGCCATCTCCATCCACAACGTCCCTGAGGGGACTGCTATCGCCATCCCGCTCCGTTCCCTGGGTGTCAGCGAGTGGAAGATGGTCTGGTGGGCGGTGTTCTCCTCGCTGCCACAGCCGGTCGGGGCCGTTATCGCGTACTACTTCGTCACGCTGGCGAAGGCATTTCTCCCGTTCGGCTTCGGCTTCGCCGCCGGGGCGATGGTGTATCTCGTGCTCACGGAGTTCGTCCCCGAAGCGCTGGAGTACGGCGACGGCTTGCCGGGTGGCGGTAAACGCGAACTAACTGCCGGCGTCGCTGTTGGCGTCTTGGCGATGGTGCCGCTGGCGTTCGTCTAGAAGGGGAGTTTGTTCCGGATGACAGTGAGGTCGACGAAGGCCTTCAGCGGATCGTCGTAGTCATCGACGCGTGTTTCCATCCGGTAGTTCGAGTGGTCGACGGCGAAGAAGTACGGCCCGGGTTCGTCCAGTGACTCCCGCGCGCCGCCGTCGTCCGTGGACGCCCGGTAAATATCCGACCCCTCCGGCTGGACCGCTGTCTGGCTGAACTCGGGGTTCCCCGGCGGTGTCTCGTCGGGCTCCCGACCCTTGATGAACGTGTCGTACTGCTCGAACTGCTCGCGGTCAGTAAAAAAGTACACGTTGAACGGGATGTCCGCTTTGACGATATACCGTAGCTCACCGCCGGGGTCGGATACGTCCGGAATTTCCTCCTTGATCCACGCTTCGTGCGGGTCAACTCTGACGTCCTGTTGCACGCTGACGACGACCTCACCGCCCCCACCCATGCAACCAGAGCTGACGGCTGTCGCACTGACACCCATTGTCTGGAGGAATCTCCGGCGCTTCATCCATTGATAATCAGGGTCACGGACTACTTAGTTCTACGTCCGCAGTTATAGCCGCTGATAACGGGCCGCGACCGGCTCGAAAAGGAAGGAATTTAAACCACGGCGCGGAACAAGCACCATACCATGGGTAAGAAATCGAAGGCTACGAAGAAGCGACTGGCCAAACTCGACAACCAGAACAGTCGAGTCCCGGCCTGGGTCATGCTCAAGACGGACCGCGAGGTCCAGCGCAACCACAAACGACGCCACTGGCGGCGCAACGACACTGACGAATAATGAGCGCCAGTGACTTCGAGGAGCGTGTCGTCACCGTCCCGCTCCGAGACGCGCGAGCCGAACCGAACCACAAGCGCGCAGACAAGGCGATGATCCTCATCCGCGAGCACCTCGCCAAGCACTTCTCTGTCGACGAGGACGCCGTCCGCCTCGACCCCTCGATCAACGAGGCGGCCTGGGCCCGCGGCCGCGCCAACACGCCGAGCAAGATCCGTGTTCGCGCCGCCCGCTTCGAGGAAGAGGGCGAAGCCATCGTCGAAGCAGAGACCGCAGAGTAACGTTGCTCCGCGCGGCTTTCTCCGGGTCGTCGTACGTGGGTGTGTTCGCCCGTGCGACCGACGACTGCGTGCTGGTTCGCCCAGACTTAGACGAATCGCTGCTTGAGGACCTGAGCGACGAACTCGGCGTTCCGGCCGTGCCGACCACCGTCGGCCGCTCCGGGACCGTCGGTGCGCTCGCGACCGGCAACGAGAACGGGCTGGTCGTCTCCGAACGCGTCCGCGAGACCGAAATCGAACGGATTCAGGATGTCGTCGACGTGCCCATCACCAGAATGCCCGGCCGGATCAACGCCGCCGGAAACGTCGTCTGCTGTAACGACTACGGCGCGTACGTCCACCCCGACCTCTCTCGGGATGCCGTGCAAGCGGTCAAGGATGGGCTGGACGTGCCCGTCGAACGCGGCGTCATCGCCGGTGTCACGACCGTCGGGACCGCCGCCGTCGCCACCAACAAGGGCGTGCTCTGTCATCCGAAGGCCACGGACGGCGAACTCGACGCCCTCGAGGAGGTCCTCGACGTGCCGGCCGACATCGGGACCATCAACTACGGTGGCCCGCTCGTCGGCTCCGGGTTGCTCGCCAACGACCACGGCTACGTCTGTGGCTCGGACACCTCCGGGCCGGAACTGGGCCGTATCGACGCGGCGCTCGGCTACATCGACTGACGCGGTTTTCGTTTTACCGCCCGCTCAGGACGGATGCTGGTGGCTGAGTTTTTCTGCCACCACGCTCGGAATGGGCAGTCCGCAGTCCCCACACGCCCAGGCCCGACTGGTCCCGCCGCGCTCCAGCGTCAGGTCCTGCCTGAATCGCAGGGCCGCACCGCACTCGCACTGGTAGGTCGTCTCGCTCATAGCTGGCTGTACGTATTGCCCCGGGAAATCCATCTGGGTCGGCAACCATGACAACTCGTGTCAAAGAATAATATAGTGCGTCCCCAAACGTCACGTATGGTCCAGCGAACACCGCCCGCGGAAGACCAGAACCGCCTCGTCTGCCGGAAGTGTGACTATTCGACAGGTGTGCTCCGGCCGTCCTGTCCAGAGTGCGGTGGCGACATGCTGTACGCGCCGGCGTCCGAGGAGTAGGCCCGTCACTCGTTTTCCAATCGCGTTGTCGTCACAGTCGCAGGACAGGACGATCCATCTCGTGAACGAGACACACCCGGGACGGGCGGAAGGGGAAGATACTTCCCTGCCCTGCCCGCACCTGCGTGTATGAGCACGTACACTGTTCGCGGTAGTTTCCCGGCCCGAGACGGCCCACAGCAGTTCGAGAAGGAGGTCGACGCGCCAAACGAGAACGTCGCTGAGGAGCGCGTTTACAGCGACTTCGGCTCCCAGCACAACCTCAAGCGCACGCAGATCACGATCGAGGAGGTGGCAGCATGATGGGCGGTGGCGGCGGTGGCGGCGGCGGTCAGATGCAGCAGGTCGCACAGGAGATCGAGCAGATGGAGCAGGAAGTCGACGCTATCGACGAGGAAATCGAGCGCCTCCGCGACAAGCAGACTGACATCGACGAGGCAATCGAGGCCATCGAGACGCTGGACTCCGGCTCCACGGTGCAGGTCCCGCTCGGCGGCGACGCTTACATCCGCGCGACTATCGAGGACATCGACGAGGTCGTCGTCTCCCTCGGTGGCGGCTACTCCGCAGAGCGCGAACAGGACGGCGCTGTCAGCACGCTGGAAACCAAGAAGGAGACGCTGGACGACCACATTAGCGACCTGGAGGACGAGAAGGCCGAAGTCGAGACCGAGATGGAGGAGCTCGAACAGCAGGCCCAGCAGATGCAACAGCAGCAGATGCAGCAGATGATGCAACAGCAAGAGCAGGAAGACGAGTAAGGCCGCCATGTTCGACGGACTGAAGGACAAACTCAGCGGGTTCACGAGTGACGTCGAGGAGGACGTCGACGACGACGCACTCGAAGCGGAGGATGAACCGGACGCCGACGAGGCTGACGGGGAAGCACCTGCCGACCAGGCGGCCGACGCCGAGCCCGCAACGGACGCGCAGTCGTCCGAAGACGACACGCAGGCGGCTGCGGCCGAGCCGACGGCCGAAAGCGACCAGCCACAGACTGGTTCTGAACCGCCGGCCGCTGACTCCGAAGCGATAGACGAGCCAGCCACAGCGTCGTCTACGGCAGTCGAAGACGCGGATGAGGTCCCCGAGGAAGCTTCTCAGTCGGACGACACCGCAGTGACTGATGACGACTCGGCATCCGAAGCCGATTCGGAGTCCGAAGAAGACGATGACGGCGGCCGCGGCCTCGCCGCGAAGGCGAAGCTCATGGCCACCGGGAAGACGGTCATCGAGGAGGAGGACTTACAGAGCCACCTCGACGACCTCGAACTGGCGCTGCTGTCGAGCGACGTGGAGATGAGCGTCGCCAACGAGATCCTCGACGGTGTCAAGGAGAACCTCACGGGTCAGACCCGCCGACGGCTCTCCAGCACGGGGAACCTCGTCCGGGACGCGCTCCGGGAGTCGCTGTACGACGTCATCAACGTCGGCCAGTTCGACTTCGACGAGCGCGTCCAGCAGGCAGACAAGCCGGTCACCATCGTATTCACCGGGGTCAACGGCGTTGGGAAGACGACCTCGATAGCGAAACTCGCCCAGTACTTCGAGGAGCGCGGACTCTCGACGGTGCTCGCCAACGGCGACACCTACCGCGCCGGCGCGAACGAGCAACTGGAGAAACACGCCGAGAACCTCGACAAGAAGATCATCACTCACGAGCAAGGCTCGGACCCGACGGCGGTCGTCTACGATGCCGTCGAGTACGCCAAGGCCAACGACATCGACGTGGTGCTTGGCGATACGGCCGGCCGACTCCACACCTCGGACGACCTGATGGCCCAGTTGGAGAAGATCGACCGCAACATCGACCCGGACATGACGCTGTTCGTGGACGAGGCGGTCGCGGGCCAGGACGCCGTCAACCGGGCGCGCGAGTTCAACGACGCGGCCGAGATCGACGGGGCGATCCTGACGAAAGCCGACGCCGACCCGCAGGGCGGCGCGGCCATCTCTGTCGCGCACGTCACCGGCAAGCCGATCCTTTTCTTGGGGACCGGCCAGGACTACGGCGACCTCGAACCGTTCGACCCCGAGGAAATCGTCGACAGCCTCATCGGCGAGTAGGACTCGGCCTTCGCGGTTACTTTTGCTGCTACCCCGCGTTCTGAAACGCTACTGTCGACCCTGTTTGTGTAGAACCCGGCGAGTTCGCGCTCTTCCGACGGGAACGCACCGCGTGCGATGCGGCAAATACTGCCACTCCATCGCAGGTGTGGTCGTTTTCGCCGACAGGGGCGCGTTGAAGTCGTTTGGTGTTCATGACTGATCCACACAGTATCGTAGCATGACACCAATGCAGGCAATCGAACGACGCGACGTTTCCGGCGATGTGAGGAATGGGGCTGACAGTGGTCTCGCGGAGGGAGCCACCGATGTCTGATGGACGCTACTGCCGGCAGGTCGCGCCGGCTGATGTCGCACCCGAACTCATCGTGCTGTCGTCGGGTGACCATGGTCTCCCGGTTGACGAGCCGCGGCTCGTAACTGACGGAGGCGTGCCGGTACCCGATGTTCCAGACGACGGCGGCGACAATTACGGCTACGGGAGTTCCCGCGAGGATGGAGACTGATCTGCCCACTGCGTTCAGGTTATGACGTTGCTAAACGGCGACTGAGCGATTTTGACCGCTAAAACGGCTGTCTGACTCACAATGCAGGGCCTGATATCGTTGCCCCAGGGGCGAAGATACCTATGCGCTCGATAACCGCTCGGGAACAGTACGATTAGTTGTAACTCGGGCCTCGAACCACACTGCAACAGGCCGATGTTCGGCTATCGAAGTGTAGAACCACCCGTGAACTGGCCGAAATATCGGACTCGAACCAATCATGGTCTGAAACAGATCGTTTATATTTGCTTTGCGAACCGGCCCACCTTCGGGTGTTGCTAAGCCGTTCTGTCGGCTCTCCGTCAGACGCTTAGCAGGTCATTCACAAACTGTCCGGCTTCTCTTCGGGCAAACGCTATGGGACGACCCACATCTCGACGGAACGTTATCAAAATCGCAGGCGGCGCACTCGTGGCGCTGGCTGGCTGTAGTGACACTGGCGGTAGCGGTACGGAGACTGGCGGTGGCGGCGGTGCCGAAGCTCCGGGCACATCGACGGCAGCAGAGACTGACGCGATGACGGAAGCCGGTACGGAATCGCAGACGGAAACTGAAGCCCAGACCGAAGAGGGAACCGGGATGGATACTGAGACGGAACTCGGCGAGAACGAAACCGATGCCCTCGGAAACGAGACCGAGATGCCGGATACTGAAACTGAACTGCCCGGCAATGAGACCGACGTACCGGGCAACGAAACCGAACTGCCCGGGAACGGGACCGAGGCCCCGGGCAACGAAACTGAAATTCCTGGAAACGAGACAGATATTCCGGGCAACGAAACGGACATACCCGGGAACGAAACCGAAATACCTAGCAACGAAACCGAACTGCCCGGCAATGAGACCGGCACGGTCGGGAACGAGACAGCGACGACTGGCAACGAAACGACCGCGAACGAAACCGGGGAATAAGCCGCCGTACCAGGTCCTTTTCCCACCGGTTGGGTGAGCTACTCTCGGGCGGCCTCGACGGCGTCGACGAACTCCGCGGCCTGTTCGCGGACGCCGTCCATGTCGTCGTTTTCGATTGCTTCGTAGTTGACCAGCGCCGAGCCCGCGCCGACGGCGACCGCGCCGGCATCGAAGAACTCGTCGACGTTGTCGGCCGAGACGCCGCCGGTCGGCATAATCGGGACGTCGCCGAGCGGACCCTGCAGCGCGCCGATGTGTGCCGGGCCGACCGTTTTCGCCGGGAACATCTTCAGGATGTCCGCACCCGCCTCCATCGCGTCGGCGGCCTCCGTCGGCGTCATGACGCCGGGGATGGCGAGGACGCCCTCGCGGTTACACACGTCGATAACGTCCTCGTTGAGGTTCGGTGCGAGGACGAACTCCGCGCCGGCCTCGATGACGTTGCGGGCGGCGGCGGCGTCCATGACCGTGCCGGCCCCGATGATGGCGTCGGTGTCGTCGAGCGCCTTGTCGACGGCAGCGATCATGTCCGAACAGCGCTTCGCGTCGGCCGTCAGTTCCAGCGCTGTGACGCCGCCTTCGTGGACGGCTGTCGCCACGTCGACCATCTTTTCCTCGGGAATCCCGCGGAGGACTGCCGTGACGCCGCTGTCGACCAGTTCCTGTTGTACCGCCTGTTTGCTCGTCATAGGCGCAACTGTGGTGGGGTGGCTGAAAAACGTGTCTGAACCGCCGAGCCCCCTCGCTACGCGTCGGGGTCGTACGGGCGCGCGATATCGGTCGGCGGCGCACCGACGCCGAGGACCGTGACTGGTTCGTCGGCGTCGGCGGGGTTGTGCGCGCGGTGTGGGCTCTCCGGTTCGGCGACGAACACCTCGTCGGCCGAGACGACGTACTCCCCGTCGGGGGTTTCGACGTGGAGCGTGCCGTCGAGCACGTAGAACAGTTCCTCGCGGGTCTCGTGGTAGTGGTAGGCCCGCGAGAGGTCTTCGCCGGGTGCCATCTCGTAGGTGGCCGCGTGGAGCGCGTGGAGTTCGGCGGCGTCGGAGACGCCGCGCCGGTCACAGGGGTAGTCCGCAGTTTCCGACAGGTCCTCGGGGTCGATCTGGTGGTAGCCCATATCGTCGGTGGGGGCACCGGCGGGCAAAAGCGTGACCACGGCGGGGCGTCAGGCGAACAGCCAGATCAGCACGGAGAGCGTTCCGATTGAGGCCACCGTCGAGGTGAAGACGTTCAGCGAGGCGAACGCGGCGTCGCCGCCGAGTTCCGTCGTGTAGACGTACGTCGACACCGCTGTCGGGGTGCCGAGCATCACGACCGCTGCGCCCAGCGCCGTCGCGTCCATCGCTAGCGAGGAGTACACCAGCCACGCCAGTGCCGGCATCCACAGCACCTTCAGCCCGACGACGCTGACGGTCTTCTGCAGGTCCGCCACCGGGAGGTCCGTGTCCAGCGTCGCACCGATACACAGCAGGGCGACCGGCAGCGCCAGTTCGGCCGGCGGGCCGAGCGCACCGACGAGTCGCTCCGGAACGGACAGCGACAGGACCGAGGCTGTGATGCCGGCCGCCAGCGCGATGAGCACCGGGTTCGTGAGGAGTTTCTTGCACTCGCCCAGCAGCGAGGCGTCGCTGCCGTTGATGCGGACCAGCAGGAACACCGTCACCGGGACGTGGGTCACCGCGCCGATCCCGAGGATGACGCTGGCGACGGCCGTCGCTTCGCTGCCCATCGTCGCTGCCACGAGCGGCAGCCCGAGAAACCCCATGTTGCTGTGATACGACTGGACGACGGAGACGCTGCGGCGGTCGGGGGATTCCAGGCGCCGGTGGACGAGCCAGCCCAGCGTTATCGTCAGCGCGATGACGGCCCAGAAGCCCCCGAGCAACGCCGGCGAGATAATCTCCCGTAGCGGGCGGTTGTACGTGGACCGGAATATGAGCGCCGGCAGGGCGACAGTAAAGACGAGTGTGGTGAGGATATCCGTCCGCCGGTCGGTCAACAGCCCGAAGTGGCCGGCGGCGACGCCGGCCGAAAGAAAGGCGACCATGAATCCGAGCTGCCCGAGCACGCCCATATTGTCGACCAGTCGGTTCGACCTCTTCACCCTTTCGCCACCGGTAGACGTGGAATTAATCGTGCAGATGTCGCATACAGATAGCACGTCTCGCCCGAAGATGGCCGGAAACGTGAGATGGACCTGCCGGTCTGCCTCGCTCCGATAGCAACGAGCGAATCAGCCCCAACCGAACGGATACGGCAGTCATCCCAGCGGTTAGCGGGCGACAGCATGACAACAAGCCTTTACCCGCGCCGTCGCGTATCTCGCGCTAACAATGGTACTCGACGATCTTGGGAGTTCGCTTCGGGGGACACTCGACGACCTCCGGGGGAAGTCCCGGCTCTCCGAGGAGGACATCGCGGACATCGTCAAGGAGATTCAGCGGTCGCTGTTGCAGGCCGACGTGGACGTCGGGCTCGTACAGGACCTCTCCAGCAGCATCGAGACGCGCGCGCTGGAGGAGGAACCGCCGGCGGGGACGACCCCACGCGATTGGGTCCTGCGAATCGTCTACGAGGAACTGGTCGACCTCGTCGGCGAGTCGACCGAACTACCGCTCGAAGAGCAGACCATCATGCTCGCCGGCCTGTACGGGTCGGGGAAGACGACCACGGCCGCGAAGATGGCATGGTGGTTCTCGACGAAAGGGCTCCGACCGGCCATCATCCAGACCGACACGGACCGGCCCGGTGCGTACGATCAGTCCAAGGAGATGGCCGAACGCGCCGAGGTCGACTTCTACGGCGACCCCGACGAGGACGACCCCGTGAAGATCGCCCGCGACGGGCTGGAAGCGACGGAGAACGCGGACGTTCGCATTGTGGACACGGCGGGCCGTGACGGCCTGAACGAGGAACTCATCGAGCAGATAGAACGCATCGAGCAGGAGGTCCAGCCCGACCGGGACCTGCTCGTGCTGGATGCGGCGATGGGCCAGAGCGCCAAGAGCCAGGCCGCTGACTTCGAGGAAGCCATCGGCATCGACGGCGTCGTCATCACGAAACTCGACGGGACGGCGAAAGGTGGCGGCGCGCTCGCCGCCGTCAACGAGACCGACTCCACCATCGCCTTCCTCGGCTCCGGGGAGACAGTCAAGGACATCGAGCGGTTCGAGCCCTCCGGGTTCATCTCGCGCCTGCTCGGGATGGGCGACCTCAAACAGCTCACCGAGCGCGTCGAGCGCGCGATGGAGGAAACCCAGGAAGGCGACGAGGAGGACTGGGACCCCGAGGACATGCTGGAGGGGCAGTTCACCCTCAAGGACATGCGCAAGCAGATGCAGACGATGAACAACATGGGGCCGCTGGACCAGGTGATGGACATGATCCCCGGGCTGGGCGGCGGGCTGATGGACCAGCTCCCCGACGACGCGATGGACGTGACCCAGGAGCGGATGCGGGACTTCGACGTCATCATGGACTCGATGACCGAGGAGGAACTGGAGAACCCCCGCGTCGTCGGCCAGTCCCGGACCAGGCGCATCTGCCGTGGCTCCGGCAAGCCCGAGGAGCGGGTGCGTGAACTCCTCCAGCAGCACAAGCAGATGGAGCAGATGCTCAAGCAGTTCCAGGGCATGGGCGACGGCGACATGGAGCGGATGATGAAACAGATGCAGCAGGGCGGCGGAGGCGGCGGTGGCATGGGTGGTATGGGCGGCGGCGGTATGGGGCCGTTCGGCGACTGACGCCGCTTTCTCGGTCCGCGAGACGTGAGACGCGACGTTATTTTTGATGATTGATGTTCGAAATCCGGGCCAGAACTAAGGGTTGGCCCGTCCTACGGACGAAGCGAGCATGTACGAAATTGTCGCTGGGATAGACAAAAGTGAGGCTCGTGGGACCGCCATCGCGGAAGCGATAACCGAGATTCCGATGGACGCCAGCGAGGTTCGCGTCACGCTGCTGCACGACTTCGAGGAGAACCCCGAAGGCGCGTCCGTCGATCAGGTGGCCTCCGTGCGCCGGGCACGGGAAGTCCTCGAGGACGCCGGCGTCGAGGTGGCGCTGGAGGAGTCAAGCGGCGAACCGGCCGACGCGATCCTCCGGCTGGCTGACGAGCACGACGCCGACATGATCGTTGTCGCCGGACGCAAGCGGACGCCGACGGGCAAAGTGCTGTTCGGCAGCGTCACACAGAGCGTGATTCTGGGCACGGACCGGTCCGTGCTGGTCTGTAGCGGCAAAGAAGAGTAACGCCGCAGTCAGACGCCGTACACTTCTTCGACCCGTTCAGCGAGCGGCGACGGGTCCGTCCGGCCAGTGATCCGCTCGACGGGCTCGCCGTCCTCGAACAGCACGACGGCGGGTGCCGCGTTGACACCGACCGACTGACAGAACTCCGGGGACCGCTCGCCGGCGAGACCACCGACTGGAACGCCCTCGGGGAACGCGGCCAGCACGTCGTCTAATTCCGCTTTCATCGCTTCGCAGGGCTCACAGAACAGTTTCCATACGGTGACGACACACCGGTCGTGGGCGTCGACGAAGGCCGCGTAGCTGTCGTCGTCTAAGTGTTCGACTGCGTCGGGGACCGGCGTCTCCGGCCCCAGTTCGGTCGCCATCTGTGCCATCGTCGTCAGTTCCACGGAGGTGTAGGAGCCGTCGACGTTCGACCGCAGCGTCAGGAACGTGGCGAACTCCTCGCGCGACACGTCGAGTTCGTCGACCCGCTCGGCCGCTTCGGCGGCCGAATCGAGGCCGAACACGTCGGCGACGGACTCGTGGAACTCCGCGTCGCCCATCGTGACGTAGGTGTCGTAGTACACCCCGCGGTCGGCCTCGAACGCTTCCGTCGTGCTGACTTCGTCCGTTTCCTCGTCGATGACGACGACACCTTCCGATTGCAGTGCGTCGAGCAACGCTTCGGCGGATTGTGTGTTCGACATTCAGACACCTAGGTACTTGTCGCGGGTCTCTTGGTCGTTCTGCAGTTCCTCGGCGGCCCCCTCGAAGACCACCTGGCCGCGGTCCAGCACGTAACACCGGTCGGCGATTTTCATCGCCGCGACGGCGTTTTGCTCGACCAGCAGTATCGTCGTGCCGTCCTCGCTGATGCGTTCGATGGCGTTCTCGACGGACTCGATGATCTGCGGTGCCAGCCCCTCGTATGGCTCGTCGAGCATCAACAGGTCGGTGCTCTGGTGGAGCGCGCGGGCGATGGCGAGCATCTGCTGTTCGCCGCCCGAGAGCGTGCCGGCCTTCTGGGAGCGTCGCTCGTCGAGTCTCGGGAAGTACTCGTAGATCTCCGCCGTCGACATCCCTTCGTCGCGGAAATCGAGCTTCCGCCGCCAGGTGTTCGACTTGTTGCGGACGGTGTCCGCGAGGTGGAGGTTCTCGGCGACGGTCAAATCAGTGAACACGCGCCGTTCCTCCGGGACCAGCGAGATGCCGCGGACGGCGATGTCCTCCGGCGGGTCGTTGGTGATGTCCGTTCCGTCGAACTGGATCGTGCCGCTCCGGACGTCGGGCGGCGTCGCCCCGGAGATACACCGGAGCGTCGAGGTCTTCCCCGCTCCGTTGCGGCCCAGCAGGGCCGTGATCTCGCCGTCGTCGACGTTCATCGACACGTCCTGAATGATGTGGCTCTCGCCGTAGTAGCCGTTGATGTTGTCCACGTCGAGCAGCGTCATTCCTCGACACCTCCCAGGTACGCTTCCTGCACAGCGGGGTCGTCCTGCACTTGGTCGGGGGTCCCCTTCGCGATGACTGACCCGCGGTTGAGGACGATGATACGGTCGGAGATGTCGAAGACGATCTCCATGTCGTGTTCGACCAGCAGGAACGTCAGGTCGAGTTCATCCTTGACTCGCTTGATAAGGTCGACGGTCGATTTCGTCTCCTCGGGGCTCATCCCGGCGGTCGGCTCGTCCATCAGCAGCATATCCGGTTCGGCGGCCAGCGCAATGCCGAGTTCGAGCCGGCGCTTGTTCCCGTAGTCGAGGCTGGCGGCCTCGTTCTCCCGCTCGTCGTACAGCCCGACCGACTCGAGGACCTCGTTCGCCAGTTCGTCGACCGCCGGATAGCTGTTCTGGTTGCGGAAGAAGTTGAACCGGAACGAACCGTGTTCGGCCGCCAGCGCCGCGATAGTCGCGTTCTCCTTGACGGTCAGTTCGGGGAAGATAGAGGCCGTCTGGAAGGACTTGCTCATCCCCCGCTGGACGACCTCGTGTGGGTCCATCCCGATGATGGAATCCCCTTGGAACGCGATCTCGCCGTAGCTCGGTTCGAGCCGTCTGGTGACGAGGTTGATGAACGTCGATTTCCCCGCGCCGTTGGGGCCGATCAGGCTCACGCCCTCGCCCTGTTCTATCTCCAGGTCCACCTCGTCGACGGCCGTGAGACCGCCGAACTGCTTGGTGAGTTGCTCGGTTTCGAGAACCGTCATTTGTCCTCACCTCCGAGAAGCCGGGTTGGTATGGAGCTGATCCTTTGAAACACGGCTTTGACCTTTCGGACGATCAGATCAACCGCGTACCGTAGCGCGGCCTTGATTCCGTTTTCCCGGGTGAACCGTATCGCCGCCATAATCCGGTCTTGACTGTATTCGATACCGCCCCAGATACCGTTGGGGAAGACGACGACGGCGACGACGAACACGATGCCGAGGATGAGATGCCAGAAGGGCCCCAGCGTCGGGAACCCGCTGACGATGTTCTCGATGTACAGGTACAGGCCGGCACCGAACAGCGGCCCGAACAGCGATCCGACACCGCCCAGCACAGTCATGATGACGATACGACCGGACTCAGTCCAGTACAGCGACTCCAGGGGCACGTAGTTCCCCTCGATGGTGAACAGGCTCCCGGCGATGCCGGCGAAGGCCGCCGAGATGATGAACGCCATGAGCTTGTACCGCCAGACGTCAAGCCCGACGAACTCCGCGCGTCGCTCGTTCTCGCGAATCGCGCGGAACACGGTCCCGTACGGCGAGTGCAGGATGCGGTTCGCCATCGCGACCGACAGCACAGTCATGACGGCCACGAACACGTACAGCATGTTGTCGACCAGCATCGACAGCGGGAACGGCACCCCGCCGTGGATGTCGATGACGCCCAGCAAGTGACCGATATCCACGGAGGTGAACCCGTTCTCACCGTTCGTGAGGAACGCCAGCGGCGACGCCGCCAGATAGAACGACATCTGGCCGAACGTCAGCGTCAGGATGGCGAAGTAGATTCCGCCGCGGCGCAGCGACAGGAACCCGACAATCCACGCCATCAACACTGCAAACACCGTGCCGGCGAGCAGCACCAGCAGCGGCGAGCTGCTCACGCTCGCGCTGAAGATACCGGCGGCGTAGGCCGCGCCGCCGAAGAAGACGGCGTGGCCGAACGACAGCAGGCCGGTGTACCCGAGCAGGATGTCGAACCCGACGGCGAAGATGCCGTAGATGAGTACTAGCGTCGCCAGCTGCGTGTAGCCGTCGAGGAAGTTGTTGAAGAGGAACGGGAAGACGGCCACGCCCACGACCGTGAGCAGCACCGTCGATATCTCCCGGTCGCGGAAGCTGGCCCAGCGGTCGCCGAGACCGCCGGTGACCTCCGCGTCGGCGTCGGTCGCCGCCGTGGCAGTCGCGTCGCGCGGTTCGTCGCTCACGAGACATCAACCTCCGAGCCAAGCAGCCCCTGCGGACGCACAAGCAGGATTATCGCCGCGAGCGCGTAGATGCCGACCTGGCTCCAGGCTGCGTAGCCGGTCTGTATGAGCAGCACCTGTAGTGTCCCGAGCATCAGTCCGGCCACGACAGCCCCTTCTATCTTCCCGACGCCGCCGATGACGACGGTCAGGAACGCCGGTACCAACTGTTCAGTACCGATGTTGGGATTGACGTTAGCGAGCGGGCCGCCGACGACGCCGGCCACGCCGGCGAGGGCGGCACCGATGCCGAAGACGACGAGGTACGGCCGGCTCAGCCTGATCCCCAGCAGGCGAACCATCTCGTCGTCGAGGGTACCGGCCTGAACGATGAGGCCGAAGTCGGTGTACTCGACGAGGGCGTACACGGCCAGGACGAGGACTGCCGTAATCACGATGACGCCGAGTCGCCAGCGCGGGAAGTTCCCGACCACAGGCAGCGCGATGGGACCGGATGCCCACGAGGGCTGTGGGAACGGCTGGCTGTTCCCGCCGAGCATCGCTCTGAGCAGTTCCTGGACGATGATTGCGAGCCCGAAGGTCACGAGAATCTGGTCAGTGTCGGGGCGGTCGTAGAACGCCTGTGCGATGAATCGCTCCATCAGGAGGCCGATGACGAACACGACAATCGGCACGATGACCAGTGCGGCGATGAATCCCAGTCCGATGCCGTACGACTGGATGCCCCATTCTACCAGTTGGCCGTCATTCAACGGAACACTTCCAGTTATGAACAGCCCCAGATACGCACCGATGAGGTACAGCGCCCCGTGGGCGAAGTTGACGAACTTTAGCGTCCCGAGGATAATCGACAGTCCAACCGCGAGCAGGACGTAAATCGCGCCCTGTTGCAACCCATTCAATAAGATGGTGAGGATGTCCGCGAGTAGCGTCACGCCGGATCCCCCCCACCGCACTCTGCTCGTACTCTCTGCGTATTCCTAATCATGCTAGTTTTTGTGTATCAAGTAAGGCAACCTCATGAACTATAAATCATGAGGGACACGGTCCCCTGTCCGGATTCCGTCCTATTCGTCGCCGTACTCGCCGAGTTCGCACTCTGCGGCCGGTCCGGAATCGCACGCGTATCCGACGTCGTCCCGGGACGTGATCTCGACAATGTCGATGAAGTTCCCGTCTGACTGTTCGCTCTCTGGCAGCCCCTGAGCGACCGGAATGTCCCGCTGGGCCTGGTGGTCGCAGGCACGCATCGTCTCCTCGCCCATGCCGATGTTGCTGTACTCGTAGTCCTCCAGTTGGCGGATGACCTCCGGCGGGTAGAACGTGCCCGCACGTTCGGCGGCGGCCGCGTACTGGAGCGTCTGCGAATAAGCGAGCTGGGCCGGGCCGGACGGGACGCGGTCGTACTCGTCCTGGAACGCCTGGGTGAACGCGTTCGACGCCTCGTTGTCGATCTGGGAGTCCCAGGCGATCGTTCCGTAGATGCCTTCGATGGAACCACCGGCGGCCTGTGCCATCGGGCGGTTGTACAGCGGGACGACGAGTTCCATGTCCTCGTCGATACCGGCATCGACGGCCTGCGAGACGGAGTTCGCGCCGTCCAGCCCGTAGTGGTTCAGGACGAGCACGTCCGCGCCGCTGTTTGCGGCCTCCGAGAGATACGAGGAGAAGTCGCTGGTCCCGAGCGGCGTCGGCACGCTGTCGACCTCTTCCCAGCCGATCTCCGAGAGGAACTGGTTCATCGAGTCCTGTTGGGTCTGGCCCCAGGAGTAGTCGGCGTACAGCTGGTAGAACTCGTTGTCCGAGCCGTACTCGCTTTCAAGCACCGGCGCGAGTGCCTGCCCGGTCATGTACGCGTTGAACATCTCCCGGAACCCGTACCGGGCGCAGTCTTTGCCGGTCGTGTCGTTGGAGTGCGTCAGACAGGCCATGAACATGACGTTCTGCGACTGACAGAGGCCCTGTACGGCGATGGCCACTGCGCTGGAAGAGCCGCCCGAGATCATCACCACGTCGTCCCGGTTTATCATTCGCGAGGCGGCCTGTCGAGCGGTATCGGCGTCGGTCGCCGTGTCGCCGTTCACCGAATCGACCGTGTACCCGAGGACGCCGTCGCCGCTGAGGTCCTCGAAGGTGTCCACCCAGCCACCCCCGTTGTTGAGGTGCTTCTGGGCGAGTTCGTACGCCCGTAGTTCGTCCTGGCCCTCTGAGGAGTAGGGCCCGGACTGTGGAACGTTGAACCCGAACGTGACCGTGTCGCCCTCGACCGGGAAGTTCCCGAGCGACGGGTAGTCGTCGCCACCATCGCCGCCACCGTCGCCACCATCGCCGCCATCGCCGCCACCATCGCCACCGTCGCCACCGGAACAACCGGCCAGTCCCGTCAGCCCTGCCACACCTGCAACGCCCGTACTCTTCAGCAACTGTCGTCGGTTGACCGTACTGCCATTAGTTGGCATGTTCCATACGGTGGTTCAATCTATCATAATAGTTTCGGTAGGTTAATCAACGGTTTCACATCTATGTACTGACAGATATCGGCTAAACGACGATCCGTAGACTTATTCCGATCTGATTGGTTTGCTAGAGCATGGCGAGGAATCTGCGTCGGCAGTTACTCGTCTTCATCGTCGTCGTTACCGCGGGCTGTGGGGGGTTCGGGTTCAGCGGCGGCGACGACTCGGCGACGCCGGTGACGCCCGCCCCGGTGCCGACCGACTCCGCGACCACGTATCCGGCCGGCGCCGGGGCGACAGGCGTCACCAGCCCATCTCTGCTCGGTTCCGCACACGGTGACCGTCTCAACGAAACCGGGTACACGCTGACGATGAACCGGACCGTCAGATATGCAAACGGGTCGTTGCGGTCCCACCTCCGAGTCCAGGTCGCGCTGGACGCGAACCGGACACACCTCGCTAACATATCTGTCCGCGGCCCTGCCGCCCCGGTGCTCCTCGGTCGGCCGCCGGCGACCGCGTCGTTCTGGTCCGACGGCGATACGTATCTCCGCCGACTCGTGCGCGACAACCAGACGATCTACAACGAGTACGACCCGCCGGACAGCTACGCCGGAACGTGGCGGTACTGGGTTCACGCCGCCGCGTTGAACGGCCGTCCGGCCGCCGACGTCACTCGGACCGTTGCCCCGTTCCACACCCGGACCTTGCGGCCCCAGCAGTCAGACGGGACCACCTACGTCATCAGGGGGGACCGGCTACGGGAGAACACCTCGTCGACAGCGTGGGCGTCCCGGGAGAACGCGACGCTCGTCGCCCACGTCACGCAGTCGGGCCTTGTCCGGCACTACCGGACCGAGTACACGACGCTCACGGACGGCGACGAACCGGTCACCGTCACCAGAACTATCAGGTTTACCGCGGTCGGCAACACGACGGTCGGACCGCCGCCGTGGCGTGACAGGGCGCAGTCGACTCCCGGTTGAGGGCGCGCCAGCGCTATCAGGGGGCTTTTTTTCGCTCGCCGCCCTTCGCCCTGCAATGACTGTCCGCGAGGTGGCACTCGAAGCCTACCGGGAGTCGCTCCCGGTACTGGCGCTCAGTGCGGTCGGCGGCCTCTTCGCGGGCGTCGTCCTCGGCGGCATGGACGCGGAGTTACAGGACGTCGCCGGGCTACTCGTGCTCGTGCCGGCGCTGCTTGCCACTCGGGGGAACGTCTACGGCTCGCTCGGCGCACGCCTGGGGTCGGCGCTCCATCAGGGGCTTATCGACCCGACGTTTTCTTTCGACGACGACCGCATCAACGCCGCCGTCGCGGCGGCACTGGCAAACGGCGTGCTCATCAGCGGCGTCGCCGCGGTGATGGCCGTCGCCCTGCTCGCCCTGGTCGGGCGACCGTCGGCCCCGCTCACAACCCTCGTCGCCATCGCGCTCATCGCGGGCTTCGTCTCCGGACTGCTGTTGACCATCGCCGTCGTCTCGGTCGTGTTCGTCGGCTACCGCCGCGGGCTCAATCCGGATACGCTGGCCGGCCCGGTCGTGACGACGACGGGCGACGTGGTCGGTATCGCGACGCTGCTGGGCGCGACCCGCCTCGTCCTCGCACTGGGGGGTGGCTGAGTGGCGGAGTTCGCCTCCCAGTGGTCGGTCTCGGGTATCGTCCGGACGATGTTTCCCATCCTGGTCGTGCTCACCGCTATCGAACTCGGGAGCGGCCTCGTACTCGATACCTTCGAGGGAACACTGCTGCAGTACCCGTCGCTGCTCGTACTCGTTCCGGTGACCATCGGGATGGCGGGCAACCTCGGCAGCATCCTCGCGGCGCGGTTCTCGACGGCGTTTCACCTCGGTCTTTTGTCATTCGCGGCGACCGATGACCGGCTTGCCGGCAACGCGATCGCCACCGTTGCCCTCGCGGTGACGCTGTTCCCGCTCGTCGGTGCCGGTGCGTGGCTCCTCCAGGCCGTCATCGGCGGCACTGCGCTCCCGCTCCGGACGGTCGTTCTGGTCGCGCTCGTCAGCGGGAGCCTGCTGGCGGTGCTGGCCATCGTCGTGACGACGGTGACGACCTACGCCGCCTACCGGTTCGAACTGGACCCCGACGACGTGGTCATTCCCGTCGTCACGAACGTCTGTGACGTGCTGGGCGTGGTGGTGCTGTTCGGCGCTGTGCGGGTGTTCGTGTGATCTGGTGAAGTGGCTGTGCTAGCCACAGACGCGATTGCTCGCTCAGCGCGATTCTGTCGCTACCGATGGGCATTTGCCAGCTAGACCACTACTTTCAGACGTGCAGTCGCTCGTCGCCGCCGTGCTTGGCCACCCCATAGTCGCTGTCCTCGGAGAGGTCGCTATCAGGGTCCTCCGTATCACGTTCTTTCTCTCGTTTGGCGTGTTCCTCGCGGAACTGGCGGTCGCGTTCGGACTGGTCGAGAAAATCGCCGTTGTCTCGCGCTATCTCACGTCGCCGGCGAACCTCCCGGACGAGGTTGGCACCGCTATCCTGACGACGACGGCGTCGACAACCGCCGGCTACGGGATGCTCGCCGACTTCCGCGAGTCCGGCGTGCTGTCCGACCGCGCGACGATAATTGCCGTCACCATCAACACGTTCTTCGGCTTCGCCCAGCACATCATCACGTTCTACGCCCCGATACTCATCCCGATCCTGGGCTTTCGGGTGGGGGTGCTGTACGTCGCCACGCGGGGGCTCATCGCGCTGGCGATTACGCTGACCGGCATCGCCGCCGGTGCGGTCCTGCTGGACGCGTCCAACGTCGGTCGGTCGACCGCAAATACGGACCCGGCCCCTGACGGCGGGACGGCCGACGACGCGGGCGACGTGTTCGACGAGCGTCCGGAGAGCCGCCGGGCAGCGGTCAGGACGGCGTTCGACGCGACGGCCGAGAAGGTCCGGGACATCCTGCCCCGACTGGCGGCCATCTACGCCGTCGTCTCGCTGCTCGTCGCCTACGGTGACGAGATACTGGCGCTGGCCGGCAGCGACGGGGCCTCCGTCACCGCCGCTGCCGACGGGTTCGCGGGACTGCTGGGGCTGCCCGGCGCGGCCATCCCCGTCATCGCCGCCTACGCGCTCGACACGACCTCGGGGGCGACGGTCATCTCGCCGCTCATCAGAAACGGGACCTTCACCGCCCGGACCGCCGTGGCGACGATGCTCGTCGGCGGCATCATCTCCTTTGCCGTCTCGACGTTCAAGCGCTCGATTCCCTTCCAGTTCGGCATCTGGGGCCGGGAGTTCGGTACGAAGGTCATCGTCGTCAACACGGGGCTGAAAATCGTCTGGATCGCGCTGGCACTGGTCGTCCTGCTGTAGTGCGAAACCGGTGGTCCGCCGTCAGTCGAACGTGTAGGCCATCATCACCTCGTCGACCTGCTCGCCGTCGATGCTGTAGTGGTTCCGGCGGATACCCTCGGTGTTCCAGCCGTGGTCTTCGAGGAACACCATCGCGTTCTCCGTGATCGCCGGCACGCTGTTGTACAGCTTCCGGTAGCCGTTGGCCTTCGCCCAGCCCAGCCCGCGTTGCATGAGCTGGCTGCCGATGCCCTGGCCACGCTGCTCCTCCCTGACGCCGACGGTGAGCTGGGCCGTCTCGCGGAGCTTGTCCAGCTGTGGGAGGTCGAGGTGGCACCAGCCGATGACCTCCCCGTCGACCGTGGCGACGAAGAACACCCGCGATTCGACCGTGTTGTGTCGCGTGACAGCGTCCTCGTACAACAACTGCTCGGCGACGCTCTCGGCGACGACGTACGTGCCGTCGCTGGAGACGTTCCGAATGGTCTGGACGAGCCCTTCGAAGTCGTCGTTGTGGGCCGGCCGAATCGTGTACGTCAGCCCGTCTGTGGTGTGTTGCTCGACTGAGCCGACATCGAGCGCCAGCGTCAGGGTCCCGCCGTCGTCCTCGATGTAGCCCTTCGACAGAAGATGTGTCAGCGCCTCTTCGAACGCCTCCGGCGAGAGGTCTACCATCTCACGGACTCTGTGCCGTGCCGCCGTCCCGTGTCGCTCGACGTGCTGATACACCTCCATCGCGGCGCTCGTCTCGAAAGTCGGCCGTTCGACAGCGTCCATATCGAGTACATCTACTAGCAGATTATTAACAATTGTTATTCGGTAACACGAAACATGAAACGTGGTGGGAGTTCTGTCCGAGCAGTCCCGGTCGACTGTGACGAGATGCGTCCGACTGTCGATTTAGACTGTGTCCGGAATCGGGTCGGAGATGACGACGGCGTCGCCTTCGATGACGCAGTTCCCCTCGGAATCGTCGACAGCCGTGGCCAGGCGGAACCGGTTGTCCTTGATGCGTTCGACGACCTCACAGCGGGCCGTGACCTCCTCGCCGATGTCGACGGGTCCCTGGTAGCTCAGCTCCTGGGAGAGGTATATCGTCAGCCCGGGGAGCCGGGCCAGGGCTGCGCTGATGATTCCCGAAACGAGCGTTCCGTGGGCGATCCGGCGACCGAACCGCGTCCCTTCGGCGAAGTCCGCGTCGAGGTGGAGTCTGTTCGTGTCGCCGCTCGCCTCGGCGAAGGCCTCCACATCGGCCTCGGATATCGTCTTGCTGAACCGGACGTGGTCACCGACGTCGATACCGTCGGCGGTCCCGTAGCTCTCGAACGTCCAGTCCTCGCTCTCGTACAGCGTGTCCGGTCGGGTGAACCGCTTTTGCTGTGGCGGCTCGCCGGTCGGTCCCTTCATGCGTGAGAGGTGCGGAATGTAGTCCGAGAGGTCGGTCGTCGTGACGATGCCGACGAGAGTCCCGTCCTCGACGACGGGCAGTTTCTTGATGTTGTTCGTCCGCAGCCGATCCACGGCCGTTTCGATGTCCGCGTCGGGCGTGATCGTCACCAGCGTCTCGGCCATTACGTCACCGACCGACAGCGCTCTGGTATCCCCCTCGGCTGCGGTGACGGCGACGATATCGCTCTCCGTGATGATGCCGACGCAGCCGCTGTCGTCCTCGACGACGAGCGAGCCGATATCCTCGTCGCGGAGGCGCTTCGCCGCCTCGATGACCGGCGCGTCGGGGCTGATGGTTTCGACCGGCGTCCGCATGATATCTCTAACTGGTAGCGGGACGAGCATCCTACCGGAACCCAGACATGGCAGACGTATAACAGTCCGCCCGACGACACCGGCACCCTTGTGTCGCCGGCCACCGACATCTCGACAATGCGTCGGCTCGCGTTCGGTCTCGTCGTCGTCCTCGTGGTCGCTGCCGGCTGCAGCGGCTTCACTACTTCTCCGTCTCAGCCCGCGGGGACCGCCGTTGACAGCCAGTCAGCAGTCGACGTTCCGGAGCCCGCTGTCACCGTGACCGTCACAGCTGTCGTCGACGGCGATACGATACAGGTCGCCTACGAGAACGGGACTGGTGACACGGTCCGACTGGTCGGTGTCGACACGCCCGAAGTCCACACCGAGAACGACCCCGCGGAGTTCGAGGGCGTCCCCGAGACCGACGCCGGTGCGTCCTGCCTCCGCAGGGCCGGCACGAACGCGTCGTCGCTCGCCAAGCAACAACTGCTGGGCGAGACAGTCGGGCTCGCGTTCGACCAGAATCTGGACCGCCGCGGCTACTACGACCGACTGCTGGCCTACGTCGTCCTCGACGGGACGCTGTTCAACTACCGACTCGTCGAGACTGGTCATGCGAGGGTATACGACAGTGAATTCTCCCGCACCGACCGATTCTACGCGGCCGAGGACGTTGCCCGCTCCGATCGGCGCGGGCTCTGGCGCTGTACGGACCCGGACGCAGTGACCCACACGGCTATCGCCGACGGCGGGACCGAGAGTGCCAGCGGCGTCGAGATCGCGGAAATCCACCCCGATGCGACGGGCAACGACAACGAGAACCTGAACGACGAGTACGTCACGCTCACGAACACCGGCGACGCGGCGCTCGACCTCTCAGGCTGGACAGTCAGCGACGAAGCCGGCCATCAGTACACGTTCGCGGACCTGACCCTCGACCCGAACGCATCGGTGACCCTGTACTCCGGTAGCGGAACCGACACCGACACGGAGCGGTACTGGGGCCGGAGCGGGGCGGTCTGGAACAACGACGGCGACACTGTCATCGTCCGGAACGCCAGCGGCGAGACGGTCCTGCGGCAGTCGTACTGACGCCGCTACGCAGGGATGGCAGTATAAACCGTTCCAGTGCTAACCGCTGGCATGGCCATCCGGCAGCTGACGCCCACCCCACGGGCGGTCGACTGGGGGCTGTTCGCGGCGGTGGCGGCGCTGCTTGCCACCGGTGTCGCCACCATCTTCGCAGGCATCCCCAGCAGCGCGTGGATTATCGACCTCCACGCGCTCTCCGGCGTGGTTCTGACGCTCCTGTTGCCGGTGAAGCTCCGCCGTGTCGCCCATCGCGTCGCTCCGTCACGGCTGACCGGTGCCCGCGTCCTTTCGGTCGTTCTGGCCGCGGTCGCACTGGGCGCGCTCGGCACCGGTGTCTGGTGGATATTCGGCGGCACGCTCGACCTCGGGCCGTGGGGGCTGTTTCACCTGCACGTCGCGCTCGGCCTGCTGGTCCCGCCACTGCTACTGGTGCATCTCCGTGCTCGGTTCTACTCTCCAAGACAGGCCATCCGGGGCGGCCGCCGGGACGTCCTCCGGTACGCCGGGCTGGTGACTGCCGGCGCGCTCCTCTGGCGAGTTCAGGGGCCAGTCAACGACGCGCTCGACTCGGCCGGCGCGGACCGCCGGTACACCGGTTCGCGGGAGGAAGGGACCGACGATGGCAACCGGTTTCCCGTCACCAGTTGGGTCGCCGACGACCCGGACCCGGTCGACGCGGCCGACTGGTCGCTGTCGGTTGCCGGCCGAGTCGCTCAGGAGACCAGCTACGCTGCCGGCGAACTCTCGCCGGACGCGACCGAATCGGCGATACTTGACTGTACGAGCGGCTGGTACTCCGGCCACGAGTGGCAGGGCGTTCGGGTCGGTGACCTGCTCGACGCCGCCGACCCCGACGACGCGGCGGCGTGGGTCCAGTTCCGCTCGGTGACCGGCTACCGGTGGAGCCTCCCGCTGTCGGAGGCCCGCGATGCCGTGCTGGCCACCCACGTCGACGGCGAGCGCCTGGCCCACGGGCACGGCTACCCGCTCCGACTCGTCGCACCGGGCCGCCGTGGCTTCCAGTGGGTGAAGTGGGTCGAGTCGGTTCGGGTCAGCAAGCGCCGCGAACTCGGTGAGTGGCTCGCGATATTCGTGAGCGGGCTCTGAGTTTGCTCGTGTGCTCCAGCAACAGAGCAGTCGCCGTTCTCTCGGGGTAATCCCGCGTGGAAAGAGGGGATTACCCGCAGTATCTGCTCACTTCGGACGGGTACACCCCGACGCACTGTCTCTCTACGCTGACTCGGCGCTCAGCACAGTACGACAGGCCCAGCGGTCGAAAGAGCAGCTTACCACTGTAGTTGTCATTGAAGCTACCACTAACGAAGTGCTGTGGAGCAGTAGCGGGGGCTATGAACTGGCGGCAGCCCGCCCGACTCACCGGCCCGTCGAACACCGCCGTCGCCCTGTGGGCGGTTGCCGTCGCCTTCTTCGGCGTCGGTGACCTCGTCACGACGCTTGTCGGCTACAGCATCACCGGCGTGACGGAACTCAGCCCGGTCGTCAGGCTACTGCTGGAACGGCATGCACTGCTGGTGTTGACTGGCCTGAAAGCCTTCGTATTCGTTGGCTTTTTCGCCATCTGGAAGTACGTCTCCTGGCCGTACTCCATCGGTGTCCCGCTCGGACTGGCGCTGCTGGGCGTCGCGGTGACGGCGTGGAACACCGGCATCATCCTCACCGCCCTTCTGGCCTGAAACCGCCGGCTGACCGCCTCTGATACCCACGGCGTTCTGTGCCGGCAGTTGTATGTGCTACACCAGCGCGTCGATAGAATCCCAGAGGTCCGGCCCGCCGTCGTCGCCCGACTCGTAGTGAATCGGTACGAAACCGGCGTTGCGGGCGCCCTCAACGTCGGTTTCGTACTCGTTACCGACCATCACATACTCGTCGGCCGGTAGTTCCTCCCGGACCCGGTCGAACGGCGCGCTGTCCGGTTTGTGTGCGCCGACCTCGTAGGAGGCGACGAAGCGGTCGAACAGGTCGGTCAGCCCGTGGTTGTCGAGCTTGCCGACCTGCCGCTCCCGGACGCCGTTGGTGACGATCGCGAGTTGGTTGTCGGCAGCGAGTGCGGTCAGGCTATCCCGGGCCGCGTCGGGTACGGTCGTCGACGCGTACTCGGTCTCTCTGAGTGTCTCGACCACCGCATCGAGGTCGGCGTCCGCTCCGGCCGCCTCGACGACGGCGGCCATAGATTGACGGTACGGCTCCGGTTCCAGTGCCTCGAAGGCCGTATAAAACGCGTCTTTGCTAACCGCCCGGAGTTCGTCCGTGTACTCGATACCGTGGGCCTCGACCGTCCGGCGGATGATGTTCTTGTACGGCTCCGGGTAGTGGACGACCGTGTCGTCGAGGTCGAAACAGATGGTCGTCGTCATGTCTCCTCGTCGTAGACCGGCTGGCCGTCCTCGGTCGGCGGCGCGACGTAGTCGATGTACTCCTCGGCCGTCGGTTCGTGGACGGTCACGTTCACATGGATATCGCCCAGTTCCGAGGGGTCACCGACCGCGAAGTTGATACGCCCCTCGAACGCCGCTTGCTTCTTCACGTCGAACGCGAAGGTGTCCTCCTCCAGATTATCGAAGAAGACCGACCGGGCTGTATCCAGGATTTCCCGTCGGTGGAGCAGCTCGGAGAACCCGTCCATCGTGTGGACTTCGGCGACGAGTGTACCCTGCTGGTGAGTCGGGTCGGCCTCAGGGAAGAGGTTCCGGACCGCGTCAGCGACCCGGTCGGTCACTTCAGTGTCGTTGACGGGGGCCTCGATTCGGATGTCGACGGAGTAGACGGCGCTCATTGGTCGAGTGCCTCCGGTCCGTCCCGAATCAGTGTGCGGACGGTCCGCTGGAACGCGGCCAGCGTCTCCGTGTTCTCGATGGTCAGGTCGGCCATCTCCATGGCCTCGCCCATCCCGAAGCCGAGTTCGCGAGCGTCGCGGTCTTCAAGCGATTCGCCGCCGTCCTCCGCCGAGGTGTCCCGCCCACGGAGGTCGAGGCGGTCGGCCCGCAGTTCGAACGGGGCGTCTATCTCGACGAGCAGGAACCCGTCGCCGAACGCCGACTCGAACGCCTCGACTTCCACATCCGACCGGATACCGTCGACGAGAACGGTGTCGTTCGATTCGAGTTCCGCCTCGATCATCGGTAGCGAGCGCTCGGCGATGGCGGCGGGACCGTTCTCCGCCCGGAGCGCCTTTGCAACCGTCCCGTGGTCCGATGCGGGGTCGAGCCCGCGGTCACGGCACTCCTCGCGGATGACGTCGCCCATCGTCACGACCGGCACGCCCATCTCGGCGGCGACGTTCGCTGCCTCGCTTTTCCCGCTGCCCGGCAGCCCGACGATACCGATAACTGTCATTGCCGGGCGTAATCGAGCAGCGGGCAAAAGCCCTCTCGTTCGGATCGGTCCTCACCGCTCGCGGACGACGACGAACTCCGCGAGGTCCCGCAGGTACTCCATCGACTGGGATTCCGGGGCGTCGATAGTCGACAGCGACTCCAGCGCGGCGTCGGACTCGGCCCGCGCTCGTTCGTTTGCCTCCTCGGTCGTCAGTTCCGTCACTTCCACCAGCGACGGCCGCTCCATCTCCGCGTCGGTCCCGGCCGGCTTGCCCAGCGTTTCGGCGTCGGCCGTCGCATCGAGTACGTCGTCACGCATCTGGAAGGCGACGCCGACCCGTTCGGCGTACTGGCCGACCGCCTCGACCGTGTACGGGTCCGAGTCGGCGGCGATAGCGCCAAGTTCCGCCGCAGCGCGGAACAGCGCCCCGGTCTTTCGGCGGGCCAGTTCCATGTACTCCTTCTCGTTAGAGGGCTCCGCGACCAGTTCCATCGCCTCGCCTTCGCCCAGTTCGACCATCGACTCGGAGACGGTCTGCATGGCGCGCTCGTCCGTCGAGAAAAGATTGAATGCCTCACCGAGCAGGCCGTCGGAGGCGATGATGGCCGGGCCGTGGCCGAAGGCTTCCCAGGCAGCCGGGGACCCCCGCCGGAGTTCTGACTCGTCGATGATGTCGTCGATGACCAGTGAGGCGTTGTGGACGAGTTCGATGCCGACCGCGAAATCGACGGCATCGGCCGGCTCCCCACCCAGCGCCTCACACACCAGCACTGTCACCGTCGGCCGCACCCGCTTCCCCCCGGAAAGCGCCACATGACGCACTTCGTCTGCGAGTTCGTCCGGCTCCACGCTGTCGAGGACAGCCTCCAACCGCTCCTCGACCCGGTCCCGCCGGCGCTCGAGATACTCCATTACCGCTCCCTTAGGACTACCATAAAAAGTACCTTGTCACCCGCGATTCAGTGTGTGGTGGCTACTTGAACTGTTCGATGAGTGCCGGGACGACCTCGAACAGGTCATCCTGAATGCCGTAGTCGGCGATATCGAAGATCGGCGCGTTCGGGTCGGTGTTGATGGCGACAATCGTGTCCGAGCCCTTCATCCCGGCGACGTGCTGGACGGCCCCGGAGATGCCGATAGCGATGTACACGTCCGGGGTGACGACTTTCCCGCTCTGGCCGACCTGACGGTCCTTCGCCAGCCAGCCGTTGTCGATGAGTGGCCGTGAACCCGACACCGTCGCGTCCAGCGCCTCGGCGAGGTCGTGGATGATATCCAGGTTCTCCTCTTCTTCGATACCGCGGCCGACGGACACCAGCACGTCCGCGTCCGTGATGTCGATGTCACCACCGCCGACCTCCTCGAAGCCTTTCACGGTAGACCTGACGGCGCTCTCGTCGATGGTCGCGTCGAACGCTTCGATGGCAGCATCCCCGTCCGCTTCGATGGTCGGCCACTCGGCCGGACGGATGGTCACGGCCGCCTGGTCGGCGTGGACGTCGATTGTCGTTTCGGCTTTCGAGCCGTACAGTTCTCGGGTTGCAGTGAGGCCGTCCTCGGCGTCGATATCGACCACGTCGGTCACGAGCGGCCGGTCCAGCCGGTTAGCGACCGCTGGCGCGTAATCGAGGCCGTTGACGCTGTTTGGCATCAGGAGGACGGTCGGGTCCAGCTCCGTGGCCAGCTGGGTGACGACCTGCGTGTACACGTCGTGGTTGAACTCCTCGCCGATATCGACGGTGTGGACGGTGTCGACGCCCTCGCGGTTCAGCTCCGCCCCGAACGCCTCGACGTCACCGCCGATGACGGCGGTGTGTAGCTCGCCGCCGAGTTCGTCGGCGAGATCGCGACCGGCTGCTAACTGTTCCAGGCTCACTGGGCGGAGCTCCCCGCGCCGGTGTTCGGCGATAGCGAGAACTGACATTAGCTGGTCACCCCCTTCTCCGCGAGCAGTTCAGCCAACTCGGTCGCCGTTTCCTCGGGACTCCCCTCGAACACCGTCGCCTCGCCCTCGGTTTCAGGCTCGTACAGCGAAGTCTGTTCCAGCGGGCTCTCGATCCCGGCCGCGTCGAGGCCGATGTCCGCCAGGCTGTACTCCGCGAGCTCCTTGCTCTGGGCCTGCCGGATGCCCCGAAGGCTCGCGTAGCGTGGGTCGTTGATCCCGGTCTGTATCGTCAGGACGGCCGGAATCTCGATGTCGGTGAGTTCCTCGACGCCGCCTTCCAGTTCTCGGTGGACGCTGGCGACACCTGCCTCCAGATCGAGGTCGAGATCGTTGACGACAGCGCCCCACTCCATGTCGAGTTTGTCGGCCAGCGTGACGCCGGTCGCCCCGAACCCGTCGTCGGCGGACTGGACACCGGTCAGCACCAGATCGGGGTCTTCCTCGGCAGCGACGGCGGCCAGCACTTGGGCCTTCGTTTCGGGGTCCAGCAGGCCGGCGTCATCGAGTGCGTCGTCCCAGACACGGATCGCTCGGTCGGCCCCTTTCGCCAGCGCTTGCCGGATCGTTTCGTCCGTCTCGGACGGGCCGATAGTGGCGGTGACGACCTCGACGTCGTCGTGGGCCTCCTTTATCTGGACGGCCGCTTCGACAGCGTACTCGTCCCACTCGTTGAGGTCGGCTGTGACGTACCGGTCGTCGATAGCGAGTCCGTCGATCTCGAACTCGTCGTCGACGGCTGCCACCTCCTTCACCGTGACAAGGATTTTCATGCTGAGACGTCCGACCGGACAGCGAATAAACGTTTTCGAACCAGAAACCACGCCCGGCTCGTTTACAGTCAAATAGTCCGGACAGTTACTCGTCGAAGTCGGTGATCTCTTCGTCCGGGAACGAAATGAGGTTCTCCCGACCGATACGGAGTTTGTCGATGCGGCCCTCCTCGTCCATCGCTGAGAGCAACTGCGACACCTTCGCGTTCGACCACCCGGTCTCGGAGACGATGCGAGCCTGCTTCATCCGTCCGCCGTTTTCTTCCAGGAGCCGTTCGACGCGTTCCTCGTCGCTCAGCAGTTCGACGTCGACGTCGTCCGAGGCTGCGGTGTCGCTCACCGGGGCTGCCGTCCCGGCACTGTCGTCTCCGTCGTCGTCGGTCCCGGCAGCGACCGATGGCAGCGCGTCAGTGTATCCGGTCTTGAACATGTAACCGACGGCCCCGACGAGCAGCACCATCAGCACGACCCCGCCGATCCAGGTCGAGTCGACGCCGCCGAACATCGATCCAGGGGTTTCTGCCGGCGTCTGGGTAGTCGGTTGTTCGCC
The DNA here is from genome assembly GCF_000336615.1 of Haloarcula amylolytica JCM 13557. Lineage (GTDB taxonomy): Archaea > Halobacteriota > Halobacteria > Halobacteriales > Haloarculaceae > Haloarcula > Haloarcula amylolytica. The sequence continues at coordinate 111,589 of NZ_AOLW01000024.1, read as the reverse complement.
AGTGTAAACGACGGACAGGTACCCCGGCTCGAACGTCCGTCGCCCCTCGAAAATCAGCTTTCCGTCGTCGACGGCGCTCGGGGCGCTCTCCACCCCGTACTCAGGCGGTGGCGAGATAACGAGTCGCTGGTCCGCAGTTAGCGTCCCGAACCACGTACCGTCCGTTGAATTGAACGCGTCCCCGACGACGATGTTCTCGCCGGTGACGACTGCGAAGTTCGTCCACGTAAACTCGAGGATCAGTTGCCCCTTGCGGTCTGACACCTCGTACCGACGGTCGACGTCGGTAATCTCCATCTCGCGGCCGGTGACGGCACTGGCCTCGTCGCTCGCCTCCCGGAACGACGGCAGCCACACTGCCTCGGTGTCCTCGCTGGCGAACTGCTCACCGGTGTTTCTAAACGACTCAGTTTCGGATTCGTCGAGCGCGTAGGTGTCTGTTATCGTCCACTTGGCATCGCCGTTCGATTGGATCTGGAGAGCGAACGTCGTGTTCTCCGCGACCGGTGCCGGCGTCCCGGTCGTCTGCTGGGCGGGGACGGTATCTGTTGCCGCCGCTGTCGCAAGCGGCGGGGTCGCCAACAGGGCAAACAGGACAAGGAGGAGGGCACCTGATACCCGCGGGGTCATTCTCGTTCACCGATGAACGTTCTGGGGGCAAAACCCTTTCCATCCGAGAATAAAACGTCAGCGGGCGCTTTGAAAGGTCTCGTGGCTTCTCAGGTCATTATTGATACATGGAGAATGGGGAGATTTTTGTACGGTGGGCGAGTATGCGATGCTGAATGCGTCCCCTCCCCGCAGTCGGTGTGATCCTCCTCATGGTCGTCTCCGTGGCTGCCCCAGTGACTGGGTTCGCCTCGCCGTCTCAGACCGCTGACGGCAGCGATCAGTTGCCACAGGTCACGGTTGTCGACAACACGACGAACCATCTCACTATCCCGGCCAGCGACGTCAGGTCGACGACGTACAACCAATCGTCGATCGATGTCGGCGTCGCGGTTGCAGCCGGATCCAGTGACCTGCGGAGCGACTACGCGACGACGACGTTCGAACGGAAGTTCTTCCAGCAGGACAGCGAGGCCGCCCGCGACCGCCTCGTCGACGAGACATTGACTGATATCGACAGCCAGCGGACGAGTCTGGAACAACGGAATCAGGCCGCAATCCAGCAGTACGCCAGCGGTGTGATAACCGCTAGGGAGTTCCTGCGACAGCGGGCGCTGCTCGACGCAGAGTCACGTCAACTGGCAACCCGACTCGACCGGATTCGGGCGACCGCCGGCACCGCACCGGACTACTCACTCTCACCGGCCCAGCGCTTCCGGCTGGAAAACAACAGAGGCGTGCTCAAGACGTATCGCGGCCCGATAAGCCAGCGTATCAGTGCTGAAACCGCCGGTGAGGCTGAGCCGAACGCGGTGTACGTTGAGGTCTCATCTGAGGGGTACATGCTGTCGACAGTCGCGGACGGCCAGTACACGCGTGAGACGTATCTGGGACAGGACCGCGAACAGACGGCAGTCGATCAGTTCACCCAGACCAACGACTCTCTCGGTGCGGTCAACACGCGGGCGGAGACCCTCTACCCGTGGCTCTACAGCGAGCAGTACCCGTCCGTTCAGACATACGGCCGGAGTGCCATCTACCAGATTCAGGCCGATCACTCGAACGGACAGCTAACGGCCTATCTCGACGGCGGCACGACGAATGTCTTCTACGAAACCCAGCACCTCGAACTGACGACAGTCGACCGGTCGGAAGTAGCGACGAACGTGAACCAGTCAGTTCGCGTCCGAGTCGAGCAGTCCTTCGAGTCCGGACCGCTGCTCGTCACGGTCAGCGACAACAGTACGGGATCCACGGCGGATGCGACTGTCAGGATAAACGGTAAACGGATCGGGACGACCGGTACAGACGGCTCTCTCTGGACTGTCGAACCCCGCGGAGAGTACACGGTTACCGTCACCACACAGGACGGCGACCGAGTACAGGTTCCCGTCAGTGGATCGGCGTAGCACGGAAGAAAGCGGCTCTATGGTCGCTGTTACTCTGGTACTTCTGCAATCGTCGTAATCGCTCGGGGACTACCTGGTCGGGACTGCCGGACCACCTTTTTCGGGTTCGGGTGACCTTCGGTCACCGCTCACCGCAAAAACGTGGGCGAAAAAGCGGCCACTCGCTTCGCTCGTGGCCGAAGGGCTTACTCTGGTACTTCTGCAATCGTCGTAATCGCTCGGGGACTACCTGGTCGGGACTGCTGGATGTGGTGTTCGAACTCCTCGAACCCGGCCTCAGTGAACATCCGGTCGGCTTCCTCTTCGTCGTAAAACAGCATGATGGCGTCGGCCATCTTCTGGAAGACAGTCGAGTTCGGGTAGTCGGGGCCGACGATGAGGACCTTGCCACCGGGTTTGGTCAGTCGGCGACACTCCGCCAGCGCGTCGACGGGGTTGGGCCAGTACTCGATGGACCCCGAGGACCACACCGCGTCGAAACTGTCGTCCTTGAACGGGAGTCGCTCGGCGTCACCGAGATGGTAGCGTACGTCGCCGAACTTGCCGAACTTCTCGAAAGCTTTCGAGAGCTGGTGGGGGCTCTGGTCGAGCCCGTACACCGTATCGACGTGTTCGAGCAGCCCTTCGGTGGCGAAGCCGGTGCCACAGCCGACATCGAGGACCTTGTCGTCGGGCGAAAGATCGAGCATCGCGATCGCCTCGTCGCGCATCCGTTCGTCCCAGATGAAGGGGTTGATCTGGTCGTACACCTTCGAGAGATACTTGTAGAACGTCCGCGCGCGGGCCTTGTTCTCGAGGACTCCCATTACTGCCGGCTTAGGACTTGGCGGTCATAATTCCCCGGATTTTGGCCGCTCTATCACACGGGGAAACTTCGCAACTACCAAATAGCCGCTCTGGCAACGCTCACATGATTAGAGAATGCCACGGCCAGAAGTTCTTGACAGGATACAGGAGGCCGAGCAGGAGGCCGACGAGATCGTCGCAGAGGCCGAACAAGACCGCGAAGACCGCATCGCGGAGGCTCGCGAGGAGGCCGAGGAGATCCGCGAATCCGCGCGAGAAGAGGCCGAGACGGCCGCCGAGGACCGTCTCGAAGCGGCTCGCGAAGAGATCGAGGCCGAGCGCGAGCAGATCATCGAAGACGGCGAGAGCGCTCGCGACGACCTCGAACAGCAGGCCAGTGAACAGATCGACGAGGTAGTCGAATACGTCACAGACCTGTTCGAGGAGGCGGTGCATGCTCAGACCTGAGAAGATGTGCCGCGTCTCGGTGACGGGGTCGAAACGCGCGATGGAGCAAACTATCGAGGCCGTCCACGACCTCGATATGCTCCACGTCACCGAGTACGACGGCTCCTGGGACGGATTCGAACCCGGGAACTCGCTCGACGGAACCAACGAGGTCGCCGATAAACTCGTCACGGTCCGCTCGCTGCAGTCCATTCTCGGTGTCAGCGATGAGGACGCCGGTCCGACGCGGGTCGTCACAGACGACGCGATCGAGGACCAACTCGAAACAGTCCGAACCGAGGTCAACGAACTCGACGACCGGCGCGACGAGGTCCGTGACGAACTCCGGGCCGTCGAGGACCGTATCAACACGATGGCGCCGTTCGTCACGCTCGGCATCGACCTCGACCTGCTCCGTGGCTACGACTCGCTGTCCGTCGTCGTCGGCGAGGGCGACAGCGACGAGATCGAGGCTGTCCTCGCAGATAGCGACGTTGAGACGTTCGAGCTGTTCACCGAGGACGGCGTCGTCGCCGTGTTCGCACAGGCCGACGGAGACGCCCTGCAAGACGCGCTCGTCGGGGCGACGTTCTCCCGACTCGAAATCCCAGAGGGCGACGGCGACCCGACGGCGTATCTCGAAGAGCTGGAACACGAGAAACAACAGCTCGAATCGAAGCTCTCGACCGTCGAGGACGAACTCAACGAACTCCGTCTCGACCACGCCGGGTTCCTGCTCGCGGCCGAGGAGAAACTGGCTATCGAGGCCCAGAAGGGCGAAGCGCCGCTCACCTTCGCGACGACGGAAAACGCCTTCATCGCTGAGGGCTGGATTCCGAACGATCGTTTTGAGGCATTCGAGCGGGCCCTTTCAGGCGCCGTCGGCGATACCGTCGACATCGACAGGATCGAAATCGCCGAGTACGACAGCGAGGGGCACGCAGAGTCCCACGAAGAAGTCGAGCGGGAAGGCGGCAACGGCGGCGAACCCGTCGGAAGCTCCGTCGATGCTCCCGAACCGGAGAGCGAGCGCCAACCGCAGGAAACCGTCGCTGACGGTGGCGTCATCACGATGGGTGACGACGCGCCGCCAGTCATTCAGGACAACCCGAAAGGCGTCAAGCCGTTCGAGGACCTCGTCGAGGTCGTCAACCGGCCGAAGTACGGCGAGTTCGACCCGACGGTCGCCTTCTTCCTGACGTTCCCGGCCTTCTTCGGGTTCATGATCGGTGACGTCGGGTATGGACTGCTGTACCTCGCGCTCGGCTACGGGCTGTACTCAGCGGTTGACAGCGATGTGCTGAAAAGCCTCGGGGGTGTCGGAATGTGGGCCGGTGGATTCACGATGCTGTTTGGCCTGCTGTACGGCGAGATCTTCGGCCTGCACACAATCTCGAACGTCGTGTGGCCTGCCCTCGGGTTCGAAGGGGCGCCGTTCCACAAGGGACTGCAGCCGGCGTACGGCGAGTACGCGATCGGGTGGCTGACGCTGAGTCTGCTGGCCGGGATGCTCCACCTCGCTGTGGGTTGGACGTTCGACTTCATCGAGAACCTGAACCACGGCCTCTGGGACGCCGTCACCGAGAGCGGCTCCTGGCTCCTGATGCTGTTTGGCCTCTGGGCCTGGGTGTTCTCCGGCGCAGCGGGCTCGGCACCGGACTTCCTCTACACCGCTGAGGAAGGCATCTTTGCCGGGAACCCGTTCCCGCTCGGCTTCGCCGGGCTCCCGGCTATCGACCTGTTCAGTGTCGGTGGGTTCCCGATATCAGCGTGGTTGCTGGTGTTTTTCGCTGGCCTCGTGTTGCTGGCGCTCGCTGACCCCATCGAAGTCGTCGAGTTCCTCAACGTGTTCGTGAACGTGCTGTCGTACACGCGACTGGCAGCAGTACTCCTGGCGAAGGCCGGGATGGCCTTCGTGGTCAATCTGCTGTTCTTCGGTGTGTTCGTCACGGACGACGGAGCGTGGCACTTCGGTATCAGTCACGCACCGAGCTACTACCTCGAGGAAGGCGTCTACCACGGCCACGAAGTCACAGAGGTCATGTTCGGAGGCCTGATGCACTCGGGCATCGCTGGTCTCGTCGGTGGACTGCTCGTCCTTGTGCTGGGGCACCTCCTCGTCCTCGTACTGGGTATCACCAGTGCCGGACTACAGGGTGTGCGTCTCGAATACGTGGAGTTCTTCGGCAAGTTCTTCGAGGGCGGCGGCAAGCGGTACAACCCGTTCGGCTACGAGCGGACCTACACCACTGACGACTGACCGCTATCGACCTTACTTCCGATATTTGTCGGTACTCCGGTAGCTACTGCCCTACCGTCGCGTACTCGGGGGCTGGTACCAGATGACAACCGTGGTTGAGAGCGCGGCTAAACCCACGGAACAGCATCTTGACGAAGTGTTTTGGGAAGCTTTATGAAGTCCGTGGAGTCACATACGCCTGTTCGGACACGAGCAACCTCAGAGAGGATCTCAACAACATGATAGAAACTATCGCACTCGTTGTCAACGCTGTACTGCAAGAAGGTGGCGCCGCTGCTCCGGCTATCCCGGGAGAAGCTGCTGCAGCCCTCGCTGTCGGGCTGGCTGCGCTCGGTTCGGGATACGCGGAACGTGGGATCGGGGCCGCCGCCGTCGGCGCAATCGCAGAAGACGAGAGCATGTTCGGCCGTGGGCTCATCCTGACAGTCCTGCCGGAAACGCTCGTCATTCTCGCGCTGGTCGTCGTCTTCATCCTCGGTTAACCACTCTCTCCCTTTTCCAATAATGAGCCTTCAAACAGTCGTAGAGGATATCCGCGACGAGGCCCGCGCGCGTGCTCAGGAGATTAGCGACGCGGCCGACGAACGTGCCGAGGAGATTATCGCCGACGCCGAGGCCGACGCCGAGCAGATCCACGAGGAACGCGAGGCCGAGGTCGAGCGGACCATCGAGCAGGAGCGAGAGCAGCGACTCTCCTCCGCGAAGCTCGAGGCCAAACAGGCTCGACTCAACGCCCGGCGTGACATCCTCGAAGACGTTCACGGCGACGTAGAGGACGCGCTTGCGGCCCTCGAAGGGGATAGACGAGAGGAACTGACACGCGCACTGCTTGACGCCGCCGTCGATGAATTCGACGACAGCGACGAGCTGTCGGTGTACGGCCGTGCGTCGGACCAGTCGCTTCTCGAGGATGTACTCGATGACTACGACGGCGCGACGTACGCCGGTGAGCGGGACTGCCTCGGCGGTGTCGTCGTCGAGAGCGGCGAGTCACGAGTCCGTGTGAACAACACGTTCGATTCCATCCTTGAGGACGTCTGGGAGGACAACCTGAAAGCAATTAGCGACCGCCTGTTCGAAGACCAATGAGTTCGCGAACGGGAACGAGCGGCCAGGGAAGCAACTACGAGTACGTCATCGCACGGGTTCGTGCCCGCAGCGCGTCCCTGTTCGACGATGACGACTACCGGAAGCTGGTCCGCATGGGGACGGGCGAAATCGCCCGCTTCATGGAGGAGACGGAGTACGAGACCGAAATGAACGCGCTCGGCTCCCGGTACGACGGCGTCGACCTCGTCGAGTACTCGCTGAACCGCAACCTCGCGAAACATTTCGACGACCTGCTTCGCTGGTCCGAGGGGGCGCTGTACGACTACATCGCCCGCTACCTGCGGAAGTTCGACGTGTGGAACGTCAAGACCGTCATTCGCGGGCTCTACTCGGACGCGGAGCGGACCGAGGTCGAGGACGACCTCATCCGGGCCGGCGAGTTCACCGACCGACGTATCGAGGACCTGCTGAACGCCGGCTCTATCGAGGAGGTCGTCGAGCTGCTCGACGACACCATCTTCGGTGACACGCTGGCCGAAGCGTTCGACGTGTACGAGGAAAGCGGCGTTCTCGTGCCACTTGAGAACGCGCTGGACCGCGCCTTCTACGAAACACTGCTGTCCGGCTTACCGGACAATCCGGAGATCGACAGCCCGACCGGGCTGTACGTCGAGTTCCTGGAGACGGAAGTCGACTTCCGCAACCTCCGGAACGCGCTCCGGCTGGCCCGCAGCGGCGCGGATATCGACCCCTCGGAGTACTTCATCGAGGGCGGCCAGCTGTTCGACGCACAGGAGGTCGCACAGCTGTCGACGAACCTCGACCAGCTGGTCAGTGCCGTCCGCGAGAGCAAGTACGGCGACGACCTCGATCAGGCACTGTCGGCGCTTGAGGAGGCCGACAACCTCATCGACTTCGAGCGGGCGCTGGACGCGGCGCTGCTCGAATACGCCGACCGGCTCTCGAACCGCTATCCGCTGTCGGTCTGTCCGGTGCTGTCCTACGTCCTCGCCAAGGAGCGCGAGGTCGACAACATCCGGGCGATCGCCCGCGGTCGCGAGGCCGGCCTCGGCCCCGACGAAATCGAACAGGAGCTGGTGATCCTATGAGCCAGGAGATCGCTGTCATCGGAAGCCCGGAGTTCACGACGGGCTTCCGGCTGGCGGGCGTCCGCAAGTTCGCGGACGTGCCTGCCGACGAGAAAGACGAGCAGCTCGACGACGCCGTCGAGGAGATGCTCAACGACGACGACGTCGGCATCGTCGTGATGCACGACGACGACCTGTCGCATCTCTCACGCGGTGTCAGGCAGGACGCGGAGACGAGTGTCGAGCCGGTGATGGTCACGCTCGGCGGCGGCACTGGGAGCGGCGGACTGCGTGAACAGATCAAGCGAGCCATCGGTATCGACCTGATGGACGAGGACTAACCATGAGTCAAGCAACAGACACAGACGTCCGCGAGGACGGCATTATCGAAAGCGTCTCGGGACCGGTCGTAACGGCTCGGGACCTCGACGCCCGGATGAACGACGTCGTTTACGTCGGCTCGGAAGGGCTGATGGGCGAGGTCATCGAGATCGAAGGAAACATCACCACGATTCAGGTGTACGAGGAGACCTCCGGCGTCTCCCCCGGCGAACCCGTCGAAGGGACAGGTTCGCCCCTCTCCGTGGACCTCGGGCCGGGCATGCTCGACGCCATCTACGATGGTGTCCAGCGCCCGCTCGACGTGCTCGAAGAGAAGATGGGGTCGGCGTTCCTCGACCGCGGTGTCGACGCGCCGGGTATCGACCTGGAGAAGACCTGGGAGTTCACCCCTGAAGTCGCGGAAGGCGACGAGGTCGAGGCCGGCGACATCGTCGGCACCGTCCCCGAGACGCCGAGTATCGACCACAAGGTGATGGTCCCGCCCGACTCCGAGGGCGGCGAGGTCGTCGCCATCGAATCGGGCAACTTCAACGTCGAAGAGACGGTCGTCGAACTGGACAGCGGCGAGGAGATCCAGATGCACCAGGAGTGGCCGGTGCGCCAGCAGCGACCGACCGTCGAGAAGGAAACCCCGACGGAACCACTCATCTCGGGCCAGCGCGTGCTCGATGGCCTGTTCCCGATTGCGAAGGGCGGAACGGCCGCCATCCCCGGCCCGTTCGGCTCGGGGAAGACGGTCACCCAGCACCAGCTCGCCAAGTGGGCCGACGCGGACATCGTCGTCTACGTCGGCTGTGGTGAGCGTGGCAACGAGATGACGGAAGTGATTGAGGACTTCCCGGAGCTTGAGGACCCGACCACCGGCAACGCGCTGATGGACCGGACCTGCCTCATCGCCAACACGTCGAACATGCCCGTCGCGGCGCGCGAATCCTGCGTGTACACGGGGATCACCATCGCGGAGTACTTCCGCGACATGGGGTACGACGTGGCGCTGATGGCCGACTCCACCTCCCGGTGGGCCGAGGCCATGCGTGAAATCTCCTCGCGACTCGAGGAGATGCCGGGCGAGGAAGGGTACCCCGCGTACCTCTCCGCTCGACTGAGCGAGTTCTACGAGCGCGCCGGCTACTTCGAGAACATCAACGGCACCGAGGGGTCCGTCTCGGTCATCGGGGCCGTCTCGCCGCCTGGCGGGGACTTCTCCGAGCCGGTCACCCAGAACACGCTGCGTATCGTCAAGACGTTCTGGGCGCTCGACGCTGACCTGGCCGAACGCCGGCACTTCCCCTCTATCAACTGGAACGAGTCGTACTCGCTGTATCGCGACCAGCTCGACCCGTGGTTCGAGGACAACGTCCGGGCCGACTGGCCGGAGACGCGCCAGTGGGCCATCGACACGCTGGACGAGGAAGCGGAACTGCAGGAGATTGTCCAGCTCGTCGGGAAGGACGCGCTGCCCGAGGACCAGCAGCTGACGCTTGAGATCGCCCGCTACCTGCGCGAGGCGTGGCTCCAGCAGAACGCCTTCCACGACGTGGACACGTTCTGTGAGCCCGAGAAGACCTACCGCATCATGGACGCTGCCAAGACGTACAACGATGCGGCCTTCGAGGCGCTGGATGCTGGTGTCCCCGTCGAGGAGATTACCGACATCGACGCCGCGCCGCGGCTCAACCGTATCGGCGTCCAAGAGGACTGGAACGAGTACATCGACGACCTCGAAGACGACATCGAGTCTCAACTGCGGGAGCTGTACTAACAATGAAAGAGTATCAGACAATCACGGAGATCAGCGGACCGCTGGTGTTCGTCGAGACCGACGAACCGGTCGGCTACGACGACATCGTCGAAATCGAGCTCAGCGACGGCGAGACCCGCCGTGGCCAGGTGCTCGAATCCGCGAGCGACTACGTCGCCATCCAGGTGTTCGAGGGGACCGAGGGTATCGACCGCGATGCCTCGGTTCGCTTCCTCGGCGAGACGATGAAGATGCCCGTCACCGAGGACCTCCTCGGGCGGGTCATGGACGGGACCGGCCAGCCGATCGACGGCGGCCCGGAAATCGTGCCCGACGAGCGCCTCGATATCGTCGGCGAGGCGATCAACCCCTACTCCCGGGAGTACCCCGAGGAGTTCATCCAGACCGGTGTCTCGGCCATCGACGGCATGAACACGCTCGTCCGTGGCCAGAAACTGCCGATCTTCTCCGCCTCCGGCCTGCCACACAACGACCTGGCGCTGCAGATCGCGCGACAGGCCACAGTGCCGGAAGAGGAGGAAGGCGGCGACGACGAAGGCTCCGAGTTCGCTGTCATCTTCGGCGCGATGGGTATCACGGCCGAAGAGGCAAACGAGTTCATGGACGACTTCGAGCGCACCGGCGCGCTGGAACGCTCCGTCGTCTTCATGAACCTCGCGGACGACCCGGCCGTCGAGCGGACGATTACACCGCGGCTGGCGCTGACCACCGCCGAGTACCTTGCCTTCGAGAAGGACTACCACGTCCTGGTCATCCTGACGGACATGACCAACTATTGCGAGGCACTGCGCGAGATCGGTGCCGCGCGTGAGGAGGTCCCGGGCCGGCGTGGCTACCCCGGATACATGTACACCGACCTGGCGCAACTGTACGAACGCGCCGGTCGGATTCAGGGCCGCGAAGGCTCCGTGACCCAGCTGCCGATCTTGACGATGCCGGGCGACGACGACACGCACCCGATTCCGGACCTTACCGGGTACATTACCGAAGGGCAGATCTACATCGACCGCGACCTCAACAGCCAGGGTATCTCGCCGCCAATCAACGTCCTGCCAAGCCTGTCGCGGCTGATGGACGACGGTATCGGCGAGGGGCTGACTCGCGCCGACCACGCCGACGTGAAAGACCAGATCTTCGCCGCATACGCGGAAGGTGAGGACCTGCGCGACCTCGTGAACATCGTCGGTCGCGAGGCGCTGTCGGAACTGGACAACAAGTACCTGGACTTCGCCGACCGCTTCGAGGAGGAGTTCGTCGACCAGGGGACCGACACGGCCCGCAGTATCGACGAGACGCTCGAACTCGGCTGGGACCTGCTCTCGATGCTCCCGAAGGATGCGCTGAACCGCATCGACGAGGACCTCATCGAGGAGCACTACCGCGAAGACGAGGCCGCCGAAACTGTCGAAGCCGAAGCCTGACAACGGCCCTATATCTCACGGCCGTTCGCAATTTTTACCACATATTTTGGGTACGCGACTGTTTAGCGTTGACCTCCTATACTAGCGTGCACTATGCCAGAACCAGGGAGTGAAGCGATATGGCTGTGGTTAGGTACAGCGGGCATGTTCCTCGGCATGCTATACTTCATCGCGCGTGGCTGGGGTGAAACCGACACCCGACGCCAGAAGTTCTACATCGCGACAATACTGATCACGGCAATCGCGTTCGTGAATTACCTCGCGATGGCACTCGGGTTCGGCCTGACGTTCATCGAGTTCGGCGGGTCGGAACACCCCATCTACTGGGCGCGATACACCGACTGGCTGTTCACGACGCCGTTACTGCTGTATGACCTCGGACTGCTTGCAGGGGCAGACCGCAACACCATCGCCTCGCTCGTCAGCCTCGACGTGCTGATGATCGGTACCGGTGTGGTCGCGACGCTAAGCGCAGGGAGCGGCGTGCTGTCGGCCGGCGCGGAACGGCTGGTCTGGTGGGGTATCAGCACCGCCTTCCTGCTGGTCCTGCTGTACTTCCTGTTCGCCTCGCTGTCCGGCCGGGTCGCAGACCTGCCCAGTGACACGCGGAGCACGTTCAAGACGCTGCGCAACCTCGTGACGGTCGTGTGGCTGGTCTACCCGGTCTGGTGGCTCGTCGGCAGTGAAGGACTCGGCCTCGTCGGTATTGGGATCGAGACGGCCGGCTTCATGGTCATCGACCTCGTCGCCAAGGTCGGCTTCGGTATCATCCTGCTCCGTAGCCACGGCGTGCTTGACGGCGCTGCGGAGTCGACCAGCACCGGCGCAACGCCTGCAGACGACTAACGACTGCCGTTCGCCGACTTCGTTTTTTGGGTGTCGATCCGGAAGCGGCGGCGCTCGAACCGAAATAACTGGAAACCGTTAACTGCCTACGTCGAAAAAAGACCCGTAATGGCTAAGGACGTCAAACCCACGCGCAAGAATCTGATGCAGATCGAGGACCGCATCGAGCTGTCCGAGCGTGGGCACGACACGCTGGAGAAGAAGCGTGACGGCCTCATCATGGAGTTCATGGACATTCTGGACCAGGCCCAGGACGTCCGTGAAGACCTCGACGGTTCCTACGAACGGGCCCAGCGCGCGATCAACATGGCCCGGGCGATGGAAGGCGACGTGGCCGTCCGCGGGGCCGCCGCAGCACTGAAAGAACACCCGGAACTGACGACCCAGTCGAAAAACATCATGGGCGTCGTCGTCCCGCAGATCGAGTCCAGCAAGGTCCGGAAGTCACTGGACGAACGCGGCTACGGCGTCATGGGGACCTCGGCCCGCATCGACGAGGCCGCCGAGGCCTACGAGGAACTGCTCGAGAACATCATCCTCGCCGCCGAAGTCGAGACGGCGATGAAGAAGATGCTCGAAGAGATCGAGACGACGAAGCGGCGTGTCAACGCCCTCGAATTCAAGCTCCTGCCCGACCTCTACGACAATCAGGAGTACATCGAGCAGAAACTCGAAGAACAGGAGCGTGAGGAGATCTTCCGCATGAAGAAGATCAAAGCCAAGAAGGAAGAGGAAGAGGACGCGCTCGCGGCCGAAGAAGAATCGGAAGAAGAGCCCGAAGCGGTCACTGCTGACGACTGATCGGGGAGTCCGTCCTGACCGGTATCGTTTTTGCGCTTTCCCGTCCGTGCTTGAGTATGTCCTGTCCCGACTGCGGTGGCGACCTCGTTTCGTTCCCAGTCCCGGCCGACCTCCAGCAGTTCCTCCCCGGGAACGCACCGGGAGCCAGCGTCTGCCGGTCCTGTTTAGCCCTCCAACCGGAAACGGAGCCGCCCACTGCTGTCCCGGATTTTACTGGTCTCGACAGTTCGATTCCCGATAACGACGGCGTTGCGGTCCCACTGGTGTTGCTCGTCGGCCTGCTCGATTCGCTGGCGATGCACCGGGAGGAGATCACTGCGTTGCTGGAACGAATCGAGCGCGAGGGCGTCGACCCGCTACTGGTACTGGACCGCCTCGACGCCAGCTACGGAGAGGCGGCCCATGTCGACCTCGGCCGTCGTCGTCGGCAACTGGAACAGTTGTTATAACAGAACTGAACGTGCGAACGACACGCGTTAGCTTAATATAGGCGCTAAGCCCCCACCCTCAACGGAGCGACCGAAGGGAGCGGAGTGGGGTGGGGATACAGCGCCGTCATCACTTGTTCATCTGAAGATACGGTTACAGGCCCACAGGCCAACGCTGTCGTAATGATTTTACATTTGGGTATTGTATTACAGTATGAACCCAATGGAGTACGACCTCGATTCGGGAGCGCACTCGACGTATTCCCTACACTACCACCTGATACTCACCACGAAGTATCGGCGCGGAGTGCTAACCGAGGAGCGAACCCAATTCATTCACGAGGTCATCAGCGGGTTCACGGACAACTACGGCGTCGAACTGACGAACCTCGACGGAGAGGACGACCACGTTCACATCCTGTTCCGAGCGAAACCCACCACAAACCTCGTGAAGTTCATTAATACAGTCAAGGGCGCGACTGCTCGCCGTATCCGAAACGAGTACGAGGATGAGCTGAAGACCGAACTGTGGGGCGACTCGTTCTGGAACGACTCGTACTGTCTTATCTCGACGGGGCAGGTGTCGCTGGATGTGCTGAAACAGTATGTCGAAGACCAGCGGGAGAGCTGATGTACTACGCCTACAAGTATCGCCTCAAGCCGTCCGACGCCCACCGAGAGGAGTTGGACCGCCACCGCGATATTTGTCGGCAACTCTACAACCACACGCTCTACCGCCTCAACGAGTACCAAGACGAACACGGCGAACTACCGTCCATGACTACGTTACGGTCGGAACTCCCCGACCTCAAGAACTGGTGGGACGGCCTCTCCGACGTGTACTCGAAGGTTCTCCAAACCGTCGTGGAACGCCTGTTCGACAACCTCAAAGGCCTCTCCAAACTCAAGGAGAACGGCTACGGCGTCGGTCAACTCAAGTGGAAGCCGCCACGGGAGTTCCGCAGTTTCACGTACAACCAGTCTGGCTTCAAGCTCGACAAGAAGGGCGGTCAGACTGTGCTGTCACTCTCGAAACTTGCGGACATTCCGATACGACTCCACCGCGCCATCCCCGACGACGCCAACCTCAAGCAGGTCACGGTCAAGAAAGAACCGACGGGCGAGTGGTTCGCCACGTTCGGCGCCCAAATGGACCGTGAACCACCCGAACCCACCGAAAATCCCGAGAAATGCGTCGGAATTGACGTGGGGATTCTCAAGTACGCCCACGACACCGACGGCACGGCGGTCGAGTCGCTCGATCTCTCCGACGAGCGTGAACGCTTGGAGCGTGAGCAACGGAAACTCTCGCGGAAGCAACACGGGTCGAACAACTACGAGAAGCAACGGCGTCGCGTCGCGGAGTGTCACGCCGATCTCCGACGAAAGCGCCGTGATTTTCTCCATAAACTCTCGAACTACTACGCTCGGGAGTACGACCTCGTGGCGGTCGAAGACCTGAATGTGAAGGGGATGATGGAGTCGCCGTCGAACAGCCGAAACACCGCGTCGGCAGCATGGCGGACGTTCTTTTCGTTGCTCGAATACAAGTGTGAGCGCGAGGGGACGCACTTCGTGGCAGTCAACCCGAGAGGGACGACCAAGGAGTGTGCGTCCTGCGGCGTCTCGACGGAGAAGCCGTTGTGGGTCCGTGAACACTCCTGTCCCGCCTGCGGGTTTGAGGCGGACAGGGACGCGAACGCGGCGTGGAACATTCTTTCTCGCGGTCTACAAGATGTAGGAGTGGGATACTCCGAATCAACGCCTGTGGAGACTGCGCTCCCTACGGACACCGATTCGGTGTCTGTAAAGCGCGTCGTGGAAACAGGAAGCCCTACCCTCAAGGAGCGAACGGCGTCAGCCGTGAGCGAGTAGGGTAGGGTAGTTCACACGCCCGTCGAGTAGCGCAGCAGGCCGGCGACGCCGCCGAAAGCAGTCAGCAGCTGTTCGCCCTTCTCGAAGTCCGTCGAGATGAACACCGTCTCGGTGCCGCGCTGATCGGCCAGTTCCATCAGGTGGTCGATGGCGTCTTCGCGCTCGCCGTCCTCGGCGTCGACGGTGGCCCCACAGCGGGAGCACTCGTGGTCGTCAGTCCCGGCGCTGCTGTTGATGAGGTCGTACTCATCGTGGCCGTTCTCGCAGGTGTAGGCGACCACGTCCTTCCGGAGGTCCTCGGAGATGAGCAGCTGTTCGACCGCGCCCATGTTGAGGTTCTGGCGGGTCTGGTCGAACCCGTAGGTGGCCTTGTCCCCGTTGTGGAGCTGCTTGAAGAAGTCCTCCATGAGCTCCTTGTCCCGGAGCATCTCGTGTTCGGCCAGCACGTCATCGGCCGCGTCAACGAGGTCGTACAGCCCTGACTCGTCCGTGTAGGCCACGTCGAACTTCCCCAGCACCATGTCCTGGAGTTCGTGGTGGAGGTAGTCACCGTCGAGGAACTCGTCTTTCGTCGGTGAGGGACCGCCGACGAGGATGCCGTCCAGTTCGTGGCGGTCGGCGACGAACAGGTCGTTCGCCATCCCCGCGACTTCCTGATAGAAGTTGTCGATGGCTTCCAGCCGGAGGCGGGCGAAACGCTGGGCTGACTGACCACCTTTTCGCTGTTTGCCCGGGACCAGTGAGGAGGCGGACTTGACGGGCTCGACCCGTTTGCCCTTCAGCCAGCCGACGTTTGCCTCGCGCCGGTCGAGCACGATGAGGCCGAACAGTCCTTTGTCGGCCAGCATGTGCTCCAGGGGCTCGGTGAGGAACTCCGAGTCACAGTGATAGCGGAACGATTCGATGGGGTCCGGCGGGGATTCGAGTACCTTCGTTACCATGTCGGTCCGACCGCCGCCGGTGTCGAATGCACCCGAGAACACGACCAGCCCGTTTTCGGGGGGTCGCACGTCGTAGTACCGGAGGCGGTCCTTGATTGAGGTGAGTGCGTCCTGCACCGCCGTCCGGGTGTCCTTCGATTTGATGTTCGAGGCTTCGGAGTGCTCCTGGGTGACGTGGGCGACGACGTCGCTGATCTGCTTGTCCTCGGGCACGTAGATAGAGACGAGTTGGGTTCCCGAGCCCTGGTACCCCTTGAGTTCCTCTATGACCTTTCGGAACTCGTATTTCTGCTTGTCAGATTGTTCCTGTTCCTGCTGCTCGCTCATTACTCTCTGTTGGCCGAGGTGGCGTAAGAACCTGTTGACAGCGAGGGGCGCGAACGAAGTGAGCGGCCCTCGTACCGGAGCGGCGACCGAAGAGAGCCGCGGAGGAAGCCAGTGCGATTCTCGCTTCACTCGAATCGCAGGACGGGCGAGCGGGGAGGCGACCCGTGAGCAGCGAGGGGCGCGAACGGAGTGAGCGGCCCTCGTGCCCGAGCGGCAAAGCCGTGAGGCCGATACGACAGACGTGACAACCGAGCTATTTGACTAGCGGTGAAACCACCTACTCTGAACGTCGCCTGGCCCGTCGCGATCCAACAAATGACAGTCGCATTTATATGACTGCCTGCATTGTACCCAAGCAATCAGATTATGGCGGGGTACGTGTGTACGATTGCGGGCGGCAAGGGCGGCGTCGGAAAGACGACGACCGCGGTAAATCTCGGGGCTGTGCTTCAGGAGATGGGCTACGATGTCGCCGTCGTCGACGCGGATCTGGGGATGGCGAACCTCGGCTCGATGCTCTCTGTAGAGCCCGAAAAGAGCCTCCACGAGATTCTGGCCGGTGAGGCTGCCGTGAGTGAGGCTTTGACTGATGCGCCGGGCGGACTCACGGTGATTCCGGGTGAACAGTCGCTGGAGGCGTTTGCGGACGCTGATCCCGCAAAGCTCAGGAAAGTCATCAAGACGCTCCGAAATGCCTACGACGTGGTGTTGATCGATACCGGGGCTGGACTGAGCCACGAAGTCGCCGTGCCGCTTGGGCTGGCCGACGGAATCGTCCTCGTCACGACCCCCGACGACGTTGCGGTGGGCGATACGGTCAAAACGGCCCAGCTAGCGAACCGGATCGACGGGACCGTTCTCGGTTCGATCATCAACCGCGCGACCCGACACACTGACGTCGCGGCCATCGCCGAGCAGATGGAGTTCCCGCTGCTTGCGGTCATTCCGGACGACCCGCAGGCGACGACAGAGGAACCGCTCGTGCTCAACGCCCCTGAGAGCACGGCTGCCGACGCCTATCAGCGGCTGACCGAGGCGCTGGAGGGTGTGTTCTTCCGCGGCGAGAGCCCCGAAACGGATATCGAGACGATACTCGACGACGAGTGGTTCCTCGACGACACTGAGGATCACTCCGATGTCGACGACGACGAGGACTCCGGCGGTGTGTTCGGCCTCTTCAACTGACGGCTCTGTACCCGCCAGCCGGTCCGGTCTCAGCCCGCCGCTCCGACCACATCTCGCTGTCTCTGACTCATTCCGGAAGCGGCGGCCACAGCGTCGCGACCGTTTCCTGAATGAGTTGAGTCTGTGCCCGGCGCAGTCGCTCCGAGAGCGACGATGCAGAGATGTCCAGTTCCTGGGCCACGGCGTCCAGCGACGTGCGCCGCGGAATCTCGAAATACCCCATCTCGTACGCCGTCCGTAGCGCTTCCAGTTGTCGGTCCGTGAGCCCGTTCCCGGGCGACTTCGGCTCCGCATCCCGGGTCAGCCGCTCCAGTCCGAAGTCCGCGTTCCGCTGCCAGAACGAGGCGAACTCGGTGAACGCCGCTCGGTCGGCGAACCATCCCAGTTGCTCCCACCCGTCTGCGGTCACGGTTATCCGTTCGATGATGGCGTCTGCCGTGGCGAGTGCTTCGAGTCCGTCCAAGTCATTGATTTGGCCACCGAGTTGTTCCTCGAAACTCAGCGCCGGCACTGCCTGATACCGACGGGTATCGCCGGCCGTCCCGATACGCGTCCACTCCTCGATATCGTGGGCATCAGTGAACGCCCGCTCGATGGCCTGCTCGGAACCACCCGTCACGGTCCCAATAAACAGCGGGCGGCGACCGTGATTGTACTGCAGCGAGAGGGTGATCGTCGCTTCGGGTACCGCAGCCGCGACCGACACGAGCGGCAACGCGTCGCAATCGATCTGAAATTCTGCGATAAGCCCCATACGGCATCGCTCGCTGCCAGTGCTGAAGCGCCTGTCGAAACAGAGCATCGGCGTGGCTGTCGGTCCTGCTCTTGACACCCCTACTTAAACGGCCCAATCACTGAGAGAACGGCTTAGCCCGACTGCGTTCGACCGTATGTTGTATGCAGCCGACACAGTCCGCAGACGAGACCGAAGTCGAGTTCGAGCGCTACGGCGATGGCCAGCCACTTCTCCTCCTGCACGGCGGGATGGCCCCCACTGAGTACTGGGGACCGGTTATCCCAGAGTTCGAGGGCTACGGTGCTGTCGTCCCCCAGCGTCCGGGGTTCGGGACCTGTCTCGACTCCCCCGCAGAAACGAGCGCAGACGAGGTGCTGGACCGCGAAGTCCAGTACGTCCAGACGCTTGCCGACGCTGTCGACGGCGAGCCGATCCTGTTCGGGCACTCCTACGGCGCGCTCACCGCTATCGAGGCCGCGACGGCTACAGAAGTCGAGGCTGTCATCGCGTACGAACCGGCGGTACTTCCCGCCGACTACCGGGCGGATGCTGACCTCGCGGACCGAATGGACTCGCTCGTACAGAACGGGGAGCCAGAAGAAGCGGTGAAACGCTACATCGAACAGGTCCTCCACCCCGACGGCATCGAGGACCTCGACGCCTGGCTGGCGGAGTGGCCCGTCTGGCCCGACTGCGTGGCCCTCGCTGAGGAGGTCGTTCGGATGAACTGGTCCGTCGAGCAGTACCGGCTCCCCGACCGCCTCGATGTCGACGCCCCAACGCTCGTTCTGTCCGGCACCGACGGGCCGGATTTCCTCCGGCAGAGTGCCCGGGCCGTTCACGACGCACTCCCCCACAGCCGATTCGTCGAGTTCGACGGGGTCAGCCACAGCGGCCCCGCTGAGGCACCTGCACTAATCGCGGCGGAAGTCGACGCGTTCCTGCAGAATTAGGCCGGCTCGACGGACTTTTCGCGGCAATCGCGCCTGTCACATCGGATTCCCGACGCAGACCGCTCCTACATCGAGGTCGGCGCTTCGACGCCCAGCGCGTCGAGTGCGTTCGCAATCGTCGTCCGGGTCCCGTCGACGAGCGCCAGCCGCGCGGCGCGGGTCTCGGGGTCGGCATCGAGCACGGGACACTCTCGATAGAAGGCGTTGAACGTCTCGGCGAGGTCGCGGGTGTAGGTGGCGACTGTGTGGGGCGTCAGGTCGTCCGCGGCTGCTTCGATGACGGCGGGGAACCGGGCCAGTTCGCGAAGCAGATCGCGTTCTTCCGGTTCTGACAGCGGACCGAAGTCGGGCTCCTCGGGGATGTCGGCCTCCACGTCACCCAGGATACCACAGCAGCGCGCGTGGACGTACTGGACGTAGGGGGCGGACTGGGCTTCGAAGTCCAGCGCGCGGTCCCACTCGAAGGTGATGCCCTTGGTCGGCTGTTTCGAGACGATGTCGTAGCGCACCGCTCCGATACCGACCTGGCGAGCGATGCGGTCGATGTCGTCCTCGTCGAGGTCGCCGCGGGTCCGGTCGTCCAGCCGGGACTCGACCTCTTCGCGCGCGCGGTCGATAGCCTCATCGAGCAGGTCGTCGAGGTCGATACCGGTCCCCTCGCGCGTGCTCATCCCGCCTTCGGGGAGGTTCACCCAGGAGTAAAACACCTGCCGGAGCTGGTCGGTGTCGTTGTCGAGCAGTTCCAGGGCCGCCGAGAGCTGGTCGGCCTGGAGTTTGTGGTCCTCACCCAGCACCGTGACGGCGCGGTCGTAGGTATCGAACTTCCACTCGTGGTGGGCCAGGTCGCGGGTGGTGTACAACGATGTGCCGTCGGAACGCAGGAACACGAGGTTCTTCTCGAAGTCTGGTAGGTCCAACTGCCAGGCATCCTCCTCGTAGACGGCGCAGTCGAGTTCCTTCAGCCGGTCGACCAGGTCGTCCGTGTCGCCGTTGCGCATGAACCGCGTTTCCTTGACGAACTCGTCGAACTCCGCCGGGAGGCGGCCGAGCGTGGTCTGCATCCCGCCCAGCACGGTGTCGACGACCTCGGCGACGCGCTCGTAGGTCTCCTCGTCGCCGTTTTCGAGGCCCTGTAGAATGGACTGAATCTCTGCCTCTGCCTCCTCAACCTCGTCGGGGTCGCCCTCTTCGAGGACGGTGTTGCCCTTGCGGTAGTACCGGACCATCTCGTACTCCGGGGACTCCCGCTCGGGCTCGGGCAGGTCGGACTCGTCGAACGTCTCGTAGGCCCAGGTGAACACGGCGATCTGGCGGCCCGCGTCGTTGACGTAGTAGTGGCGGTCGACGTCGTAGCCGGCGTAATCGAGCACCCGAGCGACGGCGTCGCCGATGATAGGGTTGCGCGCTCGTCCGACGTGGACCGGGCCGGTCGGGTTCGCGGAGGTGTGCTCGACAACGACGCTGGTGTCGCGGTCGGGAAGCCGCCCGAACTCGCTCTCCGTGACTGACTGTAGGGTCTCGTCGAAGTACGCCTCGCTCGGGAGGAAATTGACGTACGGCCCTTGTGTCGTCACAGCACTGACGTAGGTGAGGTCGTCCGTGTCAATCGCCTCGGCGATGTCGCCGGCGACGTTCGGCGGCGCAGTACCGACCTCGCCGGCCAGCCGGAAGGCGACGCTCGACGCTAACACGGCGTCGACGTCCTCCGGTGGTTCCTCGATACCGAGGTCCTCGGCCGGCAGGTCGAGGGCTGTGAGTGCGTCGGCGAGGGCGTCCTCGACCTCCGCACGGAGCTGCAGGAACATACGCCGGGCTTTCGCGGCGGGGAGTAAATGGGTAACGAAACCCCGGCCGTCTCAGACGGACTCCTGTCCGTCTCAGGTCAGGAGCCGCGGGCCGAACACCATCAACAGGAGGCCGCCGATCATCGACACCGTGATCGCGATGGAGACGGCCGTCGTCACCCGCCGCCCGTCAGAGACGGGCAGCCGCGAGACGAACGATTCGGTCGACGCCCGCAGGATGTGGCCACCGTCGAGCGGGAACGTCGGGATGAGGTTGAACTGGCCGATGACGAGATTGATCCAGCCGGTCCAGAACAGGACGTTCGCGAGCAGGAACACCGGCGTCGTTCCGAGCGCCCCGAGCGGTCCCTGGACGGTGTAGAAGTTCGTCGCGATGCCGGTGAAGCCGGCGAAGTTGTAGCCGAAGCCGCCGGCGACGCCGATAAAGGGGAGCAAGAGCGTGCTGAAAATCCGCTGGGCGAACGAGAACTCGGAGACTGACGTGGGGGTGTCAGGCGACCCGCCGAGGAATTCCAGGAATGCGGCGGCGGGATAGGCGTCGATGCCGAAGTCACTGACCTGAATGCCGCTGATACCCTGCTGGATGCTGACGCCGATGATACCGTTGTCGACCTGCTCGCTTTCGGCCATCGTCACCTCGTAGGTCTCGCGTTCACCGTCGACGTAGCCGGTGACCGACACCCGGTCACCGGGTTCGCCGCCCTCGAGGGCCTGCATTAGCGCTGCCCCGCTGTGTGTTCGTTCCCCGTTGACGTCGGTGATTATCATGCCCTCGCCGCTCGGTGCTCCTTCCCCGGCGAGCGGGCCGTCCTCGGCGACCAGCACGTATGCGCCGAGGGCAGTCGTGACCGTCTCCCCGGATTCGGTTTCGAGCGTCGCGACGGGATGCTCTCGGGCTGCCTGTTCGAACTCACTGCGAGTAGCCACCGCAGTCCCGTCGACAGAGACAATCGTCTCACCGGTTCCAAGTGGCGCACTCTCGAGGGCCGCCGAGACGACGACGGACCGCTCGACAGAGACGGTTTCGGCATCCTTCCGAGCCACTTCGACGGTCTGTGCGTCGCTCTCTGCGAGCACCGCTTCGAGTTCCTGCTGGTTCTCGACCGACTGGCCGTCGACGGCCGTGATGACGTCGCCCGACTCGATACCCGCATCGGCGGCGGGGGTTCCGCTGATCGGGCTCCCGACCGGCACGCCGTCGACGACAGCGACAGCGCCGGCGACTGGCCCGAACAGCAACAGGAGCGTGATGATCGCGAGCGCGAAGTTGTTCGTCACGCCGGCCGTGTACATCCGGGCCTGCGCGCCGCGGTCGGAGCGCAGGAGTTCGTCTTCGTCGGGTTCGACGAACGCGCCGATGGGGATGATCGCCAGCAAGGCCAGCCCCATCGACTCGATGTCGATGTCCTCGACGCGACAGAAGAGCCCGTGGCCGCCCTCGTGGACGACGAGGCCGAGCAACAACCCGAGCACGATTTCGGGTGCGACCGACAGCGGGAGGAAGTCGTTGACGCCGGGAATCGCCAGCGCGTTCCGCGGCTCGTTCAGTGCGGAGGGCTGTGGGTTGACGAGCGCCTGGTAGGCCCCGAGCGCAACGAGGAGGAAGGAGCCGACCATCACCACGAGTCCGAACCCGACGCCGAGGTTCCCCCAGGCCCGCCAGAACCGCTTTGGCCGTGCGAGCCAGTCGAGGACAGCTTTGCCCTTCTGCGTGTGAATCGTCGTAATCGGGCCGCTAAAACGAATATACTCGGGGACAACGCCGCGGGTCCGTAGCGCCATCGCGAGGAGGGTGTAAGCGACAAGGCCCGCGAGGACCCACGTCAGCGTACTCACCATTTACCCGAAACTAGGTTTAGCCAAGCAAGAGGGTTTGGTTTGGGACACACCGTCAGCAGCCAACGGTGAAGTGACCGCGCCGCAAACGACCACACAATGTACGACCACGTTCTCATTCCCGTCGACGGGAGCGACGAAGCCACGGCAGCCGCACGGCGTGGCCTCGCACTGGCTAAGGACTTCAACGCGACTGCCGAGGTGGTTCACGTCGTTGACCAGCGAGCGCGCAGGCTCACGCGAACGGACCGCGAGAGCGGACGCCTCCGCGAACACGGCGAGTCCGTCCTCGCGGACATCGAGTCGCTCGCCGACGATATCGGCCAGCCCGTCACGACAAAATTGCTGGAGGGGAAACCGAGCGTGCAGATCGACAAGTACGCCCGCGAAACCGACGCAGGGCTCATCGTCCTCGGTCGACAGGGACTGACCGGTCTCGGGAAGCGACTCCTCGGTGGTGTCACCGAACAGCTCCTGCATCGAACTGCGGTGCCCGTGCTCGTCGTTTCGGACGGAACACAGGCGGAAGGGAACGAATTCGACTACTCACGAGTCCTCGTCACAACTGACGGGAGCGAGACCGCAAACACGGCGACGCGACACGTCGCGGCGGTTGCAGACCAGTACAACGCTCTGGTTCACGTTCTCAATGTCGTCGATATCCAGGCCGCCGGCGGAGCGTTCAACGCTGGCGGGCTGAACGAGGCGTTCATCGAACGACTGGAAGCGGACGGGCGTGATGCCGTCGCAGCAACCGCCGACGAACTCGAAACGGCGGCTTCGGACGTAGCGGTAGAAACCGCCGTGGAACGGACGGACTCGCTCGATGGCGTCGCCGCTGGCATCCGCAAGTACGTCTCCGATCGGGACATCGACCTCGTCGTGATGGCGTCACACGGCCGCTCGAACCTGAAACGCCAGTTGCTCGGCAGTGTTACGTCCCAACTGCTCCGAACTGTCGATGTCCCCGTGCTAGTGACGCCCCGTTCGACCTGAGCGGGTGGACGAACCACCCGTTCTATGTATCGTGGGAACGTATCGCAAGACGGTGCTGGACAATGCCAGAAACCTGCGGTATCTGTGGTGAAACCGTTCCGTTCGACGCCACGGTTCACGCGATGATTCACACTCACAGCGAGACGGGCGTCATCGACGCGTACGTCTGTCAGGACTGCTACGACGAGCGTCTCGGACCGATGTTCGAGCGGGTCGACACGCAGGAACAGTCGCCCTGAGAGAATCCCCTGAATAGGCTGCTACGGACAGGTAGGACCTTCCTACTCCGCCCTACTCGTTCCGACGGAAGCGATCCACGACGAACTCCTGATCCAGTTTCGCGATGAACGTTCCGAGCTGTGGGCCTTCGGTGTCGTCGAACAGCAGCCGGTAGCCGGCCGAGAAGAACTCGCCGATGTCGATGTCGTTTCGCTTCGCCGTTTCGTATATTTCGGCCTGAATCGCCTCGCCATCGTGGCCTTCGGCGATGAAATCGGCCAGCTCGTCCAGCGCGGCCGCCGTCGCGTCGTCGAAGGACACGTCGGGAATCTCGGCGCGCTTGAGTTCGTAGTTGAACTCGTTGTTGGTCAGGCTGGCCCACTCCTGGGCGCGCTCGACGCGGGCGAGCGCCTGCTCGACGGCCCACTCCGGCGCATCGTCGGGGATATGGCCTTCCTTCCGGGCGATCTGCTCCCGCTGTTCCGGGTCGTCGGTCATCCCGAGCACGGCTGCGAACGTGTAGGGGATCCGAACGCGCTGTTCACGCGGTTCGTCCACGACCATCGGGTAGGCCCGCTCGGCGAGTTCGGCGTCGTCCTCGCTGGCCTCGACTTCCCCGAAGTAGCGCCGCTCGAACCGGTCGAACTCGTCGACGAGCTGGTCGACGTTCTCGACGGAGAAGTCCCGCTGCTTCCGCGGATCCTTCACGAAGAAGTACTTGAACACCTCCGGTTCGAGAATGTCCAGCACCTCGTCGACGGTGATGACGTTGCCCGAGGAGGAGGAGAGCGGTTCGCCGTCGAGCGTGAACCATTCGTACACCATCGGGACCGGCGGCTGAATGTCCAGCACGTTCTCGGCGACGTCCTCGCCGGAGGGCCAGGAGCCCTCGGCGTGGTCCTTGCCGAACGGCTCGAAGTCGACGCCCAGAATTTCCCACTGGGCGGGCCACTCGAAGCGCCACGGGAGCTTTCCGTCCCGGAGCGTCGCTGTCCCCTCGTGGCCACAACCCTCGATGGTCTGGTCGCCGGCCTCGACGTCCTCACAGACGTATTCGACCTCGCCGGCGTCGAGGTCGACTTCGGTGACGCCCTCGGTGAGCTTGCCGCACTCCTCGCACTGGGGCAGGAACGGGACGTAGTCGTCCCCGACCTTGTTCTGGTACTCGGCGAGCACGTCGCGGGCCCGGTCGGCGCGTTCGAGCACGCGGCGGGTCACGGGTTCGAACTCGCCGTCGGCGTACAGCTCGGTGTTCGAGACGAACTCCACGTCAACACCGACCAGATCGGCGCTTTTCCGCAGGAGCGTCGTGAAGTGGGCACCGTAGGAGTCACAGCAGCCGAAGGGGTCCGGGATGTCGGTGTACGGCTTCCCGAGGTTCCGCCCGAGCGCGCCGGCGTCGACCTCGCCGAGGCCGACGACGTTCCAGTCGAGGTCGGCGAGCTGACGGGGAACCGCCCGAAGCCGGTCTTTGTCGTCGGCGGTGAACACCTGTCTGACTTCGTGGCCGCGGTCCCGCAGGGCCTCGGCGACGTAGTAGCCCCGCATTATCTCGTTGAAGTGACCGATGTGGGGGACGCCAGACGGGGAGACGCCGCCCTTGATGACGATTGGGTCGTCGGGGTCGCGCGCCTCGATAGCGTCGGCGACGGAGTCGGCCCAGAAGGCTCGGCCGCCGCCGCGGCCGACCTCGTAGGGGTCTTCCGCCATCTATGCCTCCGGAAGAATCTCGGACCCGTCGAACTCGCCGTCTTCGACCGCGCGCACGACGTGTTCGGGGTCGGTACCGTCGAGCACTATCGTCCGGATGCCGGACCGCTGGATGATTTTCGCGGCCAGCAGGTCGACGGGCGCGCTGCTGCCGGCGTCCATCTCGATGTCGGCGATCACGTCGACGAGTTCGCTCGCACCGAGTTCGTCGAACCGCGTCGCGTCGTCGTCTTCGTTCGGGTCGGCGTTGTAGACGCCCGGGACAGACGTGGCGTAGACGAGCAGGTCCGCGCCGACGTACTCCGCAAAGGCGGCCGCCACGGCGTCGGTGGTCTGTGCGGCGACGATGCCCCCGAGGACGGGGATGTCCCCGCGACGGATGGCTTCCCGGCCCTCGTCGTAGCTCTCGGCGGGTGTCGGCGCGGCGCGGTCGTCCAGGGCGGCGATCAGTAGCCGGCCGTTCAGCCGCGTGACGGCGATACCGAGCTGGTCGAGCTCGATTTCGTTTGCGCCGAGGTCGCGGGCGGTCCCGATGTAATCGCGTGCGGTCGGTCCGCCGCCGACGACGGTCCCGAGCGTGTGTCCCTGTGCATCGAGCGACTGGATGGCGTCGGCGTAGTCGGCGACCCGGTCCGCGTCGAGGTCCGGGGCCAGTACGCTTCCGCCAATGGAGACGACGACTTTCATTAGCCCGCCGTAACCGCGATGCACTCTTAAGGGTTGTCAAGGCCACTGACTGCTGTCTCTCTAGTCGGCCCTTTCTGGTTCCCACAGCGATTGCTGTCGGTCGCGTCCCCGCGAGAATGTCCGTCTGACGCGTGCCCGACGTGCTGACGCGTGTCTGACGCTTCTGGGAAACTAACGGTGAAATTCGCCGCATATTGGCGCTACAGATGGTGATATCTCTCTTTCACAGACCGCTCAAAACACCACGAAACTTGCGCCGATTTACGGTCTAAGAAGGCTTTGTGAAATGTCTAAAAGAATCTGAAACGGTCGTAAAAAATGCGTTTTAGCTCGATTTGTCCTGAAAGTGACCGAAGTGACCTGAAGGTTCCTTCCTTTATATACTCCCGGCGGGGTTACGAAGAAGTGAGGTGACAAAGATGAGCGCTACCGCAACGCCCTCCGGCGAGGAAGAGCCCTCCAAAGAAGAGCGACTGAAGTCGTTCCTCGCAGAGAAGGCAAGTGACGGCGAGATGTATTTCAAGAGCAAGTTCATCGCTGACGAAGTCGGTCTCTCCCCGAAGGAGATCGGTGCCCTGATGGTCAAGCTCAAGGACAGCGCGTCCGAGATCAATGTCGAGAAGTGGTCGTACACGAGCGCGACCACCTGGCGTATCGAGCCGGCGTAGACGACCGGTCCCCGCGTACAGTTCTTGGACGATAGTACCTGCTATAACAATTGAAACGATTTACACACTGATCTCACTGCCATCGTGCGATCAGGTGTGCATTGATTTTCAATGGCTACTATAGCTGTGTGATCGTTCGCGGAGTATTTGTGCCCGCATCGTTTACGAGTAGCTGATGAGTGGCTCCGCGGACCCGCCATCGCCTGATCGACTGGCCGGCGTGTTCTCCGTCTCGTCAGTGCGGCGGACGGATGGGACCGTCCAGTATATCGGCGACCCGCTAGTGCTACCAGCCGCCGCTGTCGAGCAACTCAGGCCGCTGTTTCGACAGCGGGGCTACGACGTTCGACTCGAAGAACTCGGCCCGGAATCCGGCGATGCAGCAGCCACTACGAGCAACGGCGGCACTACTGTCGTCGGCGGTCCGGGCGCCGGTGACTCGATGACCGCCACCGGTGGTGCGTTGAACCCGCGCCCGGACCAGTACGCACTGGTCGCGGAGCCTGCCGACACGGACACTGGCGGTATCCCGTGGCTCAACATCGGGCTCCTCCTCGCGACTATCGCGTCGACCCTCTACGTCGGCGCGAGCGCCTGGTACTACATCCCGGTCGCTGAGGACCCGGTTCGCGTTTTCGAGGCCTGGCCGTTCGTGGTCGCGATGCTCGGCGTGCTCGGCATCCACGAACTGGGCCACTACGCTGCGGCCCGCCATCACGGCGTCGACGTGACGCTTCCGTATTTCATCCCGTTCCCCTCGTATCTGGGGACGATGGGGGCGGTCATCAACATCCGCGGACGCATCCCCGACCGGACGGCGCTGTTCGACATCGGCGTCGCCGGCCCGCTCGCCGGACTTGTCGCGACGACGGTCGTTACCGTTATCGGCCTCTCGATAGACCCGATTACGGTTCCGGAACGCGTGGCAAACAGCGACACCGGCGTCATCATCACGTTCAACTATCCGCTCCTGTTCCAGGCGCTGGAAGCGCTGGTGAACGCGCTGGGACTCGGGACCGAGATTGGGCCCGGCGAATCGGTCCACCCGATCGTGTTCGCCGGCTGGGCCGGGATGTTCTTCACGTTCCTGAACCTGCTCCCGGTCGGGCAACTCGACGGCGGTCACATCGTGCGGTCCATCGTCGGACAGCGGCAGGAGACCGTCGCCGCCGCTGTTCCCGGCGCGCTGTTTGCACTCGCCGGCTACCTGTATTTCACCCGCGACCCGCCGCCGGTCGGTTTCGGCGTCTGGGGCCTGTGGGTGTTCTGGGGCCTGTTCGCCACCGGACTCGCGTATGCTGGTCCGGCCAGACCGACAGTAGACACAGAACTCGACCGACGGCGGGCGCTGCTCGGCCTGTTTACGTTCCTACTGGGGCTGGCCTGTTTCACGCCGGTTCCGTTCGAGATCAGCGCGGTCTAACTGTCAGCCCGCGTCGCGGCCGGGACATTCTCAGTGTGAGTACCCGCGGTCCGGAAGCGTCTCGCCGTCGAGCGTGACCCCGCGCTCGGTGACCGTTCCGATCCGCTGTAGCGGGCACGGCACGGCGTCTCTGGCTTCGGGAACGTCCGATTCGGGCAGCGTACAGACCAGTTCGAAGTCCTCGCCGAAGAACACGCCCAGCTCTCTCCGCTCCTGCTCAGTCTCCGCGAGCGCGTCGACTTGCGCGTCTATCGGGAGCGGCTCTTCGACAGCGAAGCCACAGCCGCTGGCTTCGGCTAACTGGTGCAGCGAGCGGGCCAGCCCGTCGCTCGAATCCATCATCGCCGTCGCGTGCGGTCGGAGCGCGACGCCCGCACGTACGCGGGGATCGAACTGAAACAGCTCGTTCGCCCGGTCGGTGTCACCCCGGTCGAACAGTTCGAGCGCGGCGGCTGACCGGCCCAGCGTGCCGGTGACACAGACTGCGTCGCCGGGCGACGCGCCCGAGCGACGGATCGGGTCCGCGGCCGCCCCGATGGCCGTCGTCGCGACGGTGAACTCGTCGTGGTTGTCTAAATCCCCACCGACGTACTCTGCGCCGACCGCGTGACACACGTCCTGTGCGCCGTCGACGAACGCCGCGAGTTCACCCGCCTCGAATGACGGCGCGCCGTACGCGGCCACCGCGGCTGTCGCGGCGGCTCCCATCGCGGCCACGTCCGACAGCGAGGCGGCGACGGCCCGCCAGCCGGCCGTGTAGCGGGTCGTCCCCGCTGGGAAGTCCGTCCGCTCGTGGAGCATATCCGTCGTGATGACTTGCCCGTCCACGACGGCGCAGTCGTCGCCCGCGTCGGGAAGCCGGTCGGCGAGGTCGGCGAGTGCAGCCCGCTCGTCCATACCCGGTCGTCGGTGTCCCGGGGCAAAACCCTCGGGGTATCGGTCGGCGGGACAGGGTCGGTGGGTTGAAACCGGAGACTGCCAATCCCATCTACATGGATGGGAACCGGATGGCGACGGTCGTCGGGTTCGCGGCAGCACTGGCCGTCCTTGGGGGGCTGGTGTGGTTTGTCGGCATCGACGAGACGCTGGACGCGCTCACGACGGCGGACCCGTGGGCGCTTCTCGCTGTCGCGGGCATCGCCATGCTCTGGCTCGTCTCGTGGGGGCTGGCGCTGTGGACGGTCCTCCGAGCGCTCGGCGCACCGGTGGCGCCACACACTGCCGTTCTCGTGTTCGTCGCCGCCGTGTTCTCGAACAACGTCACGCCCTTTGGCCAGGCCGGCGGCGAGCCCGTGAGCGCGCTGTTGATATCGACGGCCGCCGACACCGAGTACGAGACCGGGCTGGCGGCTATCGCCACCGTCGACACGGTCCACTTCCTGCCGTCTGTCGGGTATGCCATCGTCGGCTTCACGTTCGTCGCCGCCGGTGCGGTCCAGTTGACCCGAAACCTGGCGTTTGCCGCCGGTGCTGTCGCGGTACTCGCGGTCGGTATCCCCACTGCTGCTGTCCTGGGCTGGCGACACCGGGACCGCGTTCAGGCGGCAATCATCCGCGGTGTTGTACCGACTCTCGCCGCGCTGTCGGCCGTCGTGCCCCGATGGTCACCGCCGTCCGCCGAAAACATCGAGACGCGAATCGCGGGGTTCTTTTCGGCCATCGAACGCATCGCGACCGACCGGCGGACAGTCCTCCAGACCTTCGGGCTCTCGGCCTTTGGCTGGATCTGCCTGTCGGCATCGCTGTGGACGTCGCTGTACGCCGTTGGGGCACCGGTACCGGTCGAAGTCGTCCTGCTTGTCGTTCCCGTCGGGAGCATCGCCAGCGTCGTCCCGCTTCCCGGCGGGTCGGGCGCTATCGAGACGGTACTCGTGACGCTGCTGGTCTCGACGGCCTCGGTTTCGGCCGCCCTCGCCACCTCTGCGGTGCTGATCCACCGCGTCGGGAGCTACCTGCTGCCGACGGTTATCGGCGGCGGCGTCGCCGCTGCGCTCAGTGTCGACCGGGTCGCATCGCCCGAGGAGTGACACTCGCGGTTCCCGACGGGCGAGAGCATCGCTGCCCTATGGGCGAGTGAACGGTTCACGCCCGCCGACTGCGAACGACGCGTTTAAATGACGGCGACGGAAAGAAATCTGCAATGGCTACACTCTACGACGTTCCCCCCGAGGAACTCATCGAGGCACTTACGGAGACGCTCGCAGACGAAGACGACATCGAAGCGCCGGACTGGGCCGAGTACACCAAGACCGGCGTCGACCGCGAACTCCCACCCGAGCAGGAAGACTTCTGGGCGCGACGCGCGGCCAGCCTGCTCCGAAAGGTCGCCGTCGACGGCCCCGTCGGCGTCAACGCCCTCCGCTCCGAGTACGGCACCTCGAAGCAGGGAACGACCCGCTACCGCGTCCGCCCCCACCACAAGACCAAGGGCTCGGGCAACATCATCCGGACGGCGCTCCAGCAGCTCGAAGACGCCGGCTACGTCGAGACCAGCGAGAACGACGGCCGCCGTGTCACCGGTGACGGCCGCAGCCTCCTCGACGACACCGCAGGCGACCTCCTGACGGAACTCGACCGTCCGGAGCTCGAACGCTACGCGTAACTGACGCCTTTCTCGCTGTTTTTCAGCCGGCCCGTAGCTCCTGCTCCGAAATCGTTTTCCGACCGACTCCAGTACTCTAATACAACTATGAGTGGCGACCCCAGCGAGGAGGAGCTCGAAGAACTCCGGAAACAGAAGATGGAGCAGCTCAAGGAACAGCAGGGCGACGAGGGCGAGGCGCAGGAGGCGGCCAAGCAGCAGGCCGACGCCCAGAAGCAGGCAGTCCTCAAGCAGAACCTCACCGACGGCGCACGCAAGCGGCTCAACACGGTCAAGATGTCGAAACCGCAGGTCGGCGAGCAGATCGAACAGCAGGTCGTCGCGCTGGCCCAGAGCGGCCGCGTGCAGGGCCAGATCGACGAGGACCAGATGAAGGAACTCCTCTCGGAGCTGACGCCGGACTCCAAGAGCTTCGACATCAAGCGCCGGTAGATGGAGTGTGCCCTGTTGTACAGCGGGGGCAAGGACTCGACGCTGGCGGCGCTCTTGCTCGACCCCTTTTACGATGTGACGCTCGTCAGCGGCTCCTTCGGCGTCTGTGGCACCGACCCCGCTCGGGAGAGCGCGTCGGCTGTCGGCTTCGACCACGCGACGGTCGATCTAGACCCGGACGTGGCCCACGACGCCGTCGAGCAGATGCGCGACGACGGCTACCCGCGCAACGGCATCCAGCGGGTCCACGAACACGCCGTCGAAACAGTTGCTCGCGGCGACTGGGTTGCCGGCGCCGACGGCATAGATTCGCTTACGGCCGTCGCCGACGGCACCCGCCGCGACGACCGGGTGCCGACCATCGAGCGCCCGCTCGCACAGAGCGTTGAGGACCGCTTCGGCGTGGACTACCTCGCGCCGCTTGCGGGTATCGGCCGCGGCGCTATCGACGCGATGGCCGCAAACCGACTCGTGGTCGAGAGCGGCCCCAGCGCCGAGATTCCGAAGGCCGACTACGAGGTCGAACTCCGCGCGCTCCTGCGGGAGCGCTACGGCGAGGGTGCCGTGACCGACGTGTTCCCCGAGCACACGCAGTCACGCGTGCGGGGCCTGCGGTAGCCGTCGGTGGGGCGGGTCTCGTGCGTGTTCCGGTCAGGCTAGGCGATGTCCCGGCTGGTGTCCACGTTGATCCGGTCGGTGAGGTCGAGGAATATCGGTTCAGTGAGCGCTCGGCCCCCGCGGAACTTCGGGACGAAGAGCCTGTTTTCGATGGCGTCGTCGTTTCGCTTCGTTTCGAGATCGAACACGATGTCGCTCGTGTACTCTGTCCGGTGGCGCTGTGACGGCGTGGCGCCGTGTTTGAGCGCGTACAGAACCGCAACGCTGTCGGTCTGTGTAAGTCTGGATTGCAGCGTTTCGAGGAAGGCCCGAAACTCCCCTGTGTCGGCGCGCTCAAGTGGTTCGACCGGATCGACGACGAGGAGCGACTCCTCCGTAACTCCCTCGACGTGGGCGAGCGCGTCGCTGATCGGGGCTTTGCGGTCCAGTTGGCTGACTGCGAGGTCGTCGTAGGTCCCCCGCTGGGACCGCAGCGCCGACGTGACTGTGGTCGGTGCCTGTTCGCCGGAGAGATACACCGTCTCCTGCTGGGCGACGAACTCGGAGAGAAACAGCTCCGCCTGGCTCGCCGGTTCGGCGAGCAGCGTGACGAGGCTCCCAGTCGGAATGCCGCCGTCGAGCTTCCGGTCGAGTGCTCGAACCCCCGTCTCGAATCGCTGTGTCACTGTCTCACCCCGCGCGGCGTCAACCGGTGCCTTGCCCATCCCATAGGGCCACCCTCGATAGACCGCGTCTTTGTTGTCCCCTCTCTAACACGGACCGTTCCCCGTGTAGCCGGCCACTAGCCCTTTTGACGCCAGCGCGTGCCGGCCACGCCCGTCTGTCACGGACGGACTACTGTCGAAAGCAGCAGCGAGCCCCTGTTTTAGTGAGTCTTTACTGGGCACGGTTCGTTGGTCACGGTCAGCGTGAACGAACAGGTTCAAGCGCGCCCTCGCTGTAGACGCGGGTATGTACGACTCCGTCAAGGGCTTTCGTGATTTCTACCCCGAGGAGATGCAGGCTCGGCGGTGGGCCATGGACACGCTGGAAGATGTCGCACAGCGCTACGGCTTCCGGGAGATCGGCACGCCGGCGCTGGAACCGACCGAGATGTACGTCGACAAGAGCGGCGAGGAGATCGTCGAGGAGCTGTACAGCTTCGAGGACAAGGGCGGGCGCGAGGTCGCGCTCACGCCGGAGCTGACGCCGACCGTCGCGCGGATGTTCGTCGCCAAGCAACAGGAACTCTCGAAGCCGATCAAGTGGGTGTCGACGCGACCGTTCTGGCGCTACGAGGAGCCCCAGCAGGGGCGGTTCCGTGAGTTCTACCAGACCAACGTCGACATCTTCGGGTCGGCGGAGCCGACGGCCGACGCCGAGATTCTGGCCGTCGCCGTGGAGATGCTCACCGACCTCGGGTTGACGGGCGAGGACTTCGAGATTCGCGTCTCCCACCGGGACATCCTCGCGGGCGTGCTGGAGTCGTTCGGGGCCGACGTGGACGTGCCCGAAGCGATTCGTGCGGTCGACAAGCGGGCCAAGGTCGACCACGACGACTACCTCGACGCGCTCGTCGAAGCGGGGCTCAACTACGGCCAGGCCGACAAGTTCGACGAGATGCTCCAGATCGACGCCGAGGAAATCGAAACGCTCGCGGACCTCACCGGCTCCGAGGATGTCCGCGCGGCGACCGACAATCTGCAGGCAGTGCTCGACGCGGCCGAGGACTTCGGCGTCCGCGACCACCTCACCGTCTCGCTGACGACCGCGCGCGGGCTGGACTACTACACCGGCGTCGTCTTCGAGTGCTTCGACTCGACGGGCGAGGTGTCCCGCTCGGTGTTCGGCGGCGGCCGCTACGACGACCTCATCGAGGGATTCGGCGGCCAGCCGACGCCGGCCGTCGGGTTCGCGCCCGGCCACGCCACGCTCCAACTCCTCTGTCAGCGCGCCGGCGTCTGGCCCGCCGAGGAGCTGTCGACGGACTACTACGTCCTACAGGTCGGCGACACGCGCCCGACCGCGGCCCGAATCGCCCGTGACCTGCGCGAGCGCGGCCACGTCGTCGAGAGCGACGTCGCCGACCGGTCCTTTGGCGCGCAGATGGGCTACGCCGACGGCATCAACGCCGAGACGGTCGTCATCGTCGGCGAGCAGGACCTCGAAAACGACGAGGTGACGCTCAAGGAGATGGACGACGGCGAGCAGATCAGCGTCCCGCTCTCGGCGTTCCCCGGCGACTACGACCGGCCGACGTTCGAGGACTTCGCGGAGTAGCGCCACCTAACGGTCGGATTGTGACAGTAACTTTTTGCGACCGCCGTGTTGATTGTTCGACATGCAGCTCCCCTCCATCGCCCTCCCGAGGTGGAAGCTCGTCGCGACCATCGCGATACTGTCGACTGGCTTTGCCATGCTCGCAGGTGCGGCCGGCCTCGGAAACGTGCTTGCTCCGATATTTATCATCCTCGGCTGGTTCATTCTGGCTCCGCTTGTCGCCCTTCTGGGATCGAAACTACCGATGGTTGAATCGCCGGCGGCCGAGCCGGACTCGGATGAAACCGAGATGACCACGGCGTCGGAACCGACGGTAGATCCGGTCGACCAGCTCCGGGAGCGGTACGCCCGCGGTGAACTGACAGACAGCGAGTTCGAGCGGCGGCTGGACCGCCTGCTGGAGACCGAATCGCTCTCGGCGAACAGCGAGGCAGAGAACACGGCCGGTGAGGTCGATAGGGAAGTCAGCCTCGAAACCGAGTGACGGAAGACACTACTGCCGCGTGGCCACTACCCCTGCGTGAAGCCGTTGTGAGGCAGGCCGGTCAGAGCGCCCGCTCCATTTCCATCTCCACGCGCTCCTTGGCGATCGTCTCGAAGCCGACCGACTCGTACAGCGCTCGGGCGACGTGGTTCGTGTTCGAGACGGAGAGCCAGACGCGGTCGAGCCCGTTCTCCTGCCCGTATCCGAGGAGCACGCGGATGAGCTGTGAGCCGATGCCGCCGTGCTGGTAGTCCGGATGGACGAAAATCGCCAGTTCCGAGGTGTCCTGATACGGGACGAGGACGGCGTGGCCGACGGCTTGCTCCTCGTGCCAGACAACGACGTTCAGGCCGTCTTCGACGAGATTCGGCAGCCAGTCGCGGATATCCGCCTCAGTCCGTGGTGGCACGCCCTGTGACCGGGAGTCGGGCCCGAAGTCAGCATACATCTCCACAAGTGGGTCGATGTCGCCGTCGTAGGCCTCGATTGTCACCGTCCGCCCGTCGTGGTCGGTGAACGTTTCGGGCGGGCGGGGGAAGTCGTGATCCGCCGCGGCGGCGTTGGACATACTCCCACCTTTGTTCTCAGCATGCCTAAGTTCGTCTATCCTTCCCAGCGACTGAGATTCGGGTGAGACAAGTGGCTCGCAGTCGACAAATCGGTATGCGCGCCTATCGCGTGGCCTACGACGGCCGACCGTATCACGGGTTCCAGCGCCAGCCCGACGTCGACACCGTCGAGGGGCGACTGCGCTCGGCGCTCGTCCGCCTCGGCGTCTGCGAGCGCGGCGACGGCCTGCCCGAGCGCTACGCGGCTGCCGGTCGGACTGATGCTGGCGTCTCTGCGCGAGCACAGACTGTCGCCTTCGACGCGCCGGCGTGGCTCTCACCGGCGGCGTTCAACGGCGAACTCCCGGACGACATCCGTGTGTGGGCCAGCGCCGATGTCCCCGACGGCTTCCACGCGACCCACGACGCCGCCGAACGCACGTACACCTACTATCTGTACGCGCCGACGGACACGGACCGGCCCGGACACCGACCCGTCGACGACGAACGGTGGGCCGATGCCGTCGACGCGCTCGCTGGTCCCCACGACTTCCACAATCTCACGGCCGACGACACCGGAACCGAGCGAACCGTCGACATCGACTGGACGCGGGACGGCCAGTTCCTCGTCGTTCGGCTCACGGCCGGCGGGTTCTGCCGCCAGCTGGTTCGTCGGCTCGTCTCGCTCGCGGCGACTGTCGCGGACGGCTCCGCCCAGCTGTCGAAGGTTGACCGTATCCTCTCGCCGGAGTCCGTCAGTGGCCCCGACGGCGTCCCGCCGGCCCCGCCCGAACCGCTGGTGCTGACCGACGTTCGTTACCCGGACGTTGCCTTCAGTCGGGACGAGGACGCCGCTGCGGACGCACGGACGGTCTTCGAGCACCGACGCGCGAACGCCCACACGACAGCGCGGGTTGCCGACCACATAACCGACGGGCTGTAGTTCCCCGTCGCTGAAACGAAGGCTTACTTCGGCCCCGTCCCAAGAGCGGGCTATGAGTTCGGTACCCGCACGGAGCGACATCGACGAGGCGTACAAGTGGGACCTCGATTCTCTCTACGCCAGCGACGAGGACTGGGAAGCCGCCTACGAGGAGGCGGAGGAACTGATCGAGGACCTGTCCGCCTACGAGGGGCGCGCCACCGAGGACGCTGCGACGCTGTTAGAAACTCTGGAGACCTATGAGGAACTGATGCGGACGGTGTCGAACGTCGCCGCCTACGCCCGGATGCGCCGGGACGAGGACACGACCGACGACACGTACCAGGCGCTGACAGCCCGCTCGCAGTCTCTCTCGTCGGAGGCCAGTTCGGCCGCCTCGTTCCTCGACCCGGAACTGCAGGATTTGGAATACGACGACATCGAGGCGATGATCGACGCGGAGCCGGGGCTGGAGCCCTACGAGCACTACTTCGACGACGTGCTCCGGATGAAAGACCACACCCGCTCGGCCGAGGTCGAGAATCTCCTTGCAGAACTCGGTGAGGTCACCGGTGCGCCCGGCGAGGTGTACAACATGCTGGCCAACGCCGACATGTCGTTCCCGACCGTCGAGGACCCCGACGGCGACCAGCAGCCCATCACGCTCAACAACTTCACGACGCTGCAGAAACACCCCGACCGAGAGTTCCGCCAGCGCGTCTACGAGGCGTTCTACGACGAGTGGGACACCGTCCGCAACGCCGTCGGCACGGCCTACAAGAACGCCGTCAAGACGGACGTGAAGATGGCGAACGCACGGGACTACGACACCGCCCGCGAGGCCGCGCTGGACGGCCCGAACGTCCCCGTCGAGGTGTACGACACGCTCGTCGACACCGTCCACGACAACCTCGACACGCTCCACCGCCACGCCGACCTCAAGCGCCAGTCAATCGGGGCCGACGAACTCCGGATGTGGGACCTCTACGTCCCGCTTGTGCAGGAGGAATCGCCCGAAATCGAGTACGAACAGGCCTGCGAATACGTCACCGAAGCCGTCGCACCGCTGGGCGATGATTACCAGTCCCGGCTCGCCGACGGGCTGGATTCGCGGTGGGTCGACGTGTACGAGACCGAGCACAAGCAGTCCGGCGCGTACTCCGGTGGGACCTACGACTCCCAGCCGTTCATCCTGATGAACTACCAGGACGACGTGGAGTCGATGTACACGCTGGCCCACGAACTCGGTCACTCGATGCACTCGGAGTACACCAGCGAGGAGCAGCCCTTCGTCTACTCCGGCTACGAGATATTCGTCGCCGAGGTCGCCTCGACGGTCAACGAGACCCTGTTGACCCACCATCTGCTGGACACCGTCGAGAACGAGCGTCTGCGCCGACACATCCTTAACGAGTATCTCGAACGGTTCCGGTCGACCCTCTATCGGCAGACGATGTTCGCCGAGTTCGAGCTCCGCACCCACGAGATGTCCGAGGCCGGCGAGCCGCTGACCCCCGACCGGCTTGATGACCTCTATCGGGACCTCAAGGGCGACTACTACGAGCCGGCGGTGCTCGACGACCGCATCGCCCGCGAGTGGATGCGCATCCCGCACTTCTACCGGGCGTTCTACGTCTACCAGTACGCGACCGGCATCTCGGCGGCCGTCGCGCTCGTCGACGGCATCCTCGATGAGGGCGAGCCAGCCGCCCAGCGGTACATCGACTTCCTCCGGAGCGGGTCGCGGCAGTACCCGCTGGAACTGCTTCGCGATGCGGGCGTCGACATGGCCAGTCCGGACCCCGTCGAGTCCGCGCTCTCGACGTACGGTGAGTATCTCGACGAGTTCGCCGAGTTGCTGTAGGACGGCCAGTAGCTATCCGGTGCCTGTCTGGCTGTTCGAGCCACCGGTCTAACCGAACGCTACAGCCCCGTCCCGACACGGATAACCCTTTCACCCCCTGTGACCCGAAGGCACTTTGTGTCTCAACCGTATAGTACCGACCATCCAAATGTCGCGCAGTCCCTCGCTTCCGGAACGACCACGGTTGGAACTTGATCCCGATATGACGCCTGACGAGCGTCTGGAGGCACTCCGGGAACATTTCAAAGAGATAGTACAGGTCAACGAACAGCTGACCGAGCAGCTTGACGCCGCCCGTGACCGGCAACACGACCTCACGGACGAGGTCGACCAGCTTGAACGGGAAAACGAGACGCTCAAGACGTCCTCGCTGTATATCGCGACAGCCGAGGAGCTGACCGACGACGGCGTCGTCGTCAAACAGCACGGCAACAATCAGGAAGTCCTGACCGAAGTCTCGCCGTCCATCCGCGACGGGCTGGAGGCCGGCGACCGCGTCGCCATCAACGACTCCTTCGGCGTCAAGCAGATTCTCGATCCCGAGACTGACGCCCGCGCACAGGCGATGCAGGTCGACGGCTCGCCGGACGTCTCCTACGACGATATCGGCGGCCTCGAAGAGCAGATCCGCGAGGTCCGGGAAGCCGTCGAGGAGCCGCTGGTCAACGCCGAACAGTTCCGCGAGGTCGGTATCGAACCGCCGAGCGGCGTCCTGCTGCACGGCCCGCCCGGCACCGGGAAGACGATGCTGGCGAAGGCCGTCGCCAACGAGACCGACGCGACGTTCATCAAGATGGCCGGCTCCGANCACGGCCCGCCCGGCACCGGGAAGACGATGCTGGCGAAGGCCGTCGCCAACGAGACCGACGCGACGTTCATCAAGATGGCCGGCTCCGAACTGGTCCGGAAGTTCATCGGCGAGGGCGCGCGACTCGTCCGTGACCTGTTCAAACTCGCCGCCGAGCGCGAACCGGCTATCATCTTCATCGACGAAATCGACGCCATCGCGGCCAAGCGAACGGAGTCGAAGACCTCAGGCGACGCCGAGGTCCAGCGGACGATGATGCAACTGCTCTCCGAGATGGACGGCTTCGACGAGCGCGGGGAAATCCGCATCATCGCGGCGACGAACCGCTTCGACATGCTCGACCGCGCCATCCTCCGACCCGGCCGCTTCGACCGCCTCATCGAAGTCCCGAACCCGGATGTCGAGGGCCGCGAGCGTATCCTCGAAATCCACACCGAGGAGATGAACCTCGACGACGACGTAGACCTAGGCGCGTTTGCCACCGAAACCGACGGCCTCTCCGGCGCGGAACTGGCCTCGCTGGCGACTGAAGCCGGGATGTTCGCCATCCGCGACGGCCGGACGACGGTCAAGCAGTCCGACCTCCACGACGCCTACGAGAAAATCGAAGCCGACGACGACGCCAGCAGCGTTCCGGTCGCGTTCGCCTAACCACCTTTTTACTGCGAGGGGTGTCCTCGGCCGCGGTGCGGCCTGCGGGCCCCCCTGCTTGCAAAAACGTGGGTGAAAAAAGCCGCGCTCTCACGGTGTTCGAGCGCGGTGAACCGCTCGCTACGCTCGCGGATGCTATCCTTAGCCTCGCCGCTTGATAGTCGACACGAACGCTGAGCGGTGTATGGTCTAATCTGACCACGCGGCCCGTCCCCACGCGATTTAAGCCACACCGCCCGGTATCAGTGCCCGTGACAGAGCGCGGACGGACGCGGCGGGCGTTTCTGGGGACGCTCG
This sequence comes from Haloarcula amylolytica JCM 13557, assembly GCF_000336615.1. Lineage (GTDB taxonomy): Archaea > Halobacteriota > Halobacteria > Halobacteriales > Haloarculaceae > Haloarcula > Haloarcula amylolytica. The sequence goes on along the minus strand of NZ_AOLW01000024.1, from coordinate 71,494 downwards.
CGGCGACGACGGTCGGGTCAGTTGCGGGGTGCCAATCACAGTTCGATCCGCTCGCATCGACGGCGCTTGACGAACACGCCGCCACACAGTTCCGGCAGGGGCTCCTGAACCAGGGATATCAGGACGCGTCGATACCGGACGCTGTTGAGCGGGCCTGGGAACTGCCGGCCAACCGCGGGGACCACACCGCGGCGAAGGGGAGTCCCGTGCTGGCACCGACCGGTGACCTGATTTTGGCCGACGACACCGGCCGCGTGCGGGCCATCGCACCTGATGGCGAGGTCCAGTGGGCGACGACCATCACGCAGGCCACCCGGGGGAGCCACGGCACGCCGGCTATCGCCAACGACACCGTCTACATCGGGGCCTACGACGGCGCGCTGTCGGCGCTGGACCTCGAAACCGGAAAGCGGCGCTGGCGGACGGAACTCGGTGATGCCATCGGCGCAAGTCCGACCTACTACAACGGGTCGCTGTACGTCGCTGTCGAGCACGCGGCACCGAGCGGGAGCGTCGTCGCCGTGAACGCTGCCACCGGCGACGTGCAGTGGCGCGACAGTCGACCGACCGACCATCCGCACTCGACGGTGGCGCTGGACCGCGAGCACAATCGTCTGCTGTTTGGCTCGAACGACGGCTACTGCTACGCGTGGTCGTTCCCGGGTCTGGAACAGGTGTGGCGGTACGACACCGGCGGCGACGTGAAAGCCCCCATCGCCGTCGCCGACGGGACCGCTATCGTGCCGTCGTGGGCCGAGACGGTCACTGCCGTCGACGTGACCGACGGCTCGGAGCAGTGGACCTTCGAGGCCGACGCCGACGTGATGTGTGCGCCGGCGGTCCACGACGGCACCGTCTACGTCGGCAGCCACGACGACCGGGTGTACGCACTCGACCTCGAAAGCGGCGAGGAGCAGTGGCGCTACGACACTGGCGGGTGGATTATCGGGAGCGTCGTCGCCACCCGAGGCCACGTCCTCGTCGGGTCCTACGACGGGCGACTGTACGCGCTGGAGCGGGACTCGGGAGCGAGGGTCTGGACCACCGACAACCGCGGCCATGTGACGAGTGCTCCGCTGGTGACCACCGACGCCATCTACTACACGGAGCGCGCGGTCGAGGGCGACCCGAACCGACCGGGAATGTGCTACAGACTCGTTCCGGCATAACGAAGCGAAACCCCTTACCCCGCGGACCGTCGACTGTCGCCTATGAGTACTATCCGGGTCGTGTGGGGGACTGCGACCGGCCCGACCGCACTGGCCGCGTACGACGCGGCACTCGCCGAGGCGGGCGTCCACAACTACAACCTCATTTCGCTTTCCTCTGTCATTCCTACCGAGCCGGCTATCGAGGTGACGGAGACGGCACCGGACCTGGGGCCGCCCGGCGAAGCGCTAGAGGTCGTCCAGTCCTCGGCGACAGCCGAGCCTGGTGAGAGCGTGGCCGCTGGTATCGGCTGGGCCCGCAGCGAGGACGGGCCGGGCATCTTCTACGAGGTCGACGGGGGCAGCGAGGACGCGGTCCGGATGGAAATCCGCGAAGGGCTGGCCGCCGGCCGGGACCTCCGGGATTGGGAGTTCGTCGAGGAGAACGTGTACGTCGAGTCGGCGTCCGACGACGCCGAGTACGCCAGCGCCGTCGTGCTCGCCACCTACGGCGAGAGCCACCCCGTCGTGTAAGCGGCATTGCACCGACGGTTCCGGTCAGAACTGTGTTCGACCCTGGGTTTTTAGTCCTCCCCCCCATAGAGACAGAGAACGTTCATGTACGGTAATACGTCGTTTGGTGGGGAGACGGAAGAAGTGACGCTGACCGCGGAACAGCGTGAGGACCTCCGACGGGACCTCTCAAGCGTCGCCGCCCGGACCCGCGAACTCCTGCCCGGCGAGTTCGTCGTCGGTTCGGAAATCAGCAACAGCACGACTGGACCGCGGGCCACAATCGCGGTCCAGCCACCCGTCGGATCGGTCGTCAGCGCCGACTACACGCCCGAGGACCCGGAAAGCGCGAGCATCTCCGACGCCGAGCGCGACGACCTCGCGCAGGGCATCGCTGCCTCTGCGGCCCTGCAGGTCAAGCAGGTGATGGGCGACGACACCTCGCCGACGGCGCAGTAACGACTGTCGTTTTCAGTTTTCGCCGGGACAGTCGCGGAGCGGAGACGCCGAAATCAGGCGTGGCCATCACTGGCGACTGGCGGATTATAGAACAGCGCGTAGCCGATAGAGCCGCTGGCCGGGAGACTGCCGGCACTCAGCGCAGTCACGAGGCTGATGGAGGTGACGACTGCGCCGAGCGACGCCAGCAGCATCGAGAGGGCGATGCTGGCGAGCACGAGGTCAGGCATCGACGGGCGGCCGGACATTCGTGTCTCTACAGAGACACGCCTGCTAATTAAATATTATTACTCGTGCAAACGGTGCGCTGCCCACCGCCTACTTCCACCAGAACTACGAACCGAATTCTGAACCGCACTACGGGGGTGACGGAACTGCGTATTACTACTACAACTCTCGCAAGTCCGTGGAGATCGTACGCAGAGAACTCAACGAAACGCTCTACACAGCAGTTGAATCGGGGAATTGCTCCTTACACGCACGTACGCAGAATCAGGATAATTGCTGTTGGTTCATAACTGACCTCAGAACATCCCCATTCTTCTTTTTGTAATAACTCCGGGTATAGGGAATTAGTTCTGGGTCAAGATATAGACAATCAAAGTCCCATAGAGCATCAGCAGTAAATGTTGCAGTTTTTCCAGAGTCACCTTCAGTATCGCTTTCGTTGAATTGTTCTTTTTCCATTTCACCCATACGAACTTCCCAAACCCAAGGTGTATCCTTTCTCTCACCTCGTTCGTAGCTTCTGTCTCTCCCGCCGAGGACATATCGTACGACGACGTACATACCGGGCTTAGCGATATGGCCTTTTGGTTGGTTATCTTCCATAGCCATCTTGACCTCAATACCGGGAACACCGCTCTGCTTCCCGCTACTGATTAAATCGGGGAAGTTCCCTGCGTTCACCCGATACAATCCATCAGATGCTCCAGCTACACCAGATGCGAAGAATTCTCCAATAACTGTTGATAGAGCCGCATACTCATCGAACTGTTCTGCGAGCGGGTCGAGACCTCGACGGCGTAGTGCGAAATCAATCGTGTCCAGGTTCTCATAAATCTCTTCGACACCATTGAGAATCGCAGAGCTATCAAACGGAACTTCTTCGAGAATGTCTGCATCTTCTATAACGTATTCCCTGTTTGCTGTCCTGAATGATTCGGGATTTGTGAGTTCCGTTATTGTGATATCTAATGCTTCCGCAATCCGCATAGCAATCGACAAACTCGGCTCTCTCTCACCTCTCTCGATTTTTCCCAGAGTAGTCCGATGTATATCAGCAGCCTCGGCAACTTCTTCAAGCGAGCTTTCGTGTAGTTCACGAAGTTCCTTTATTCGATTACCAAGCTCCGACTTGAACTCATCGTCCATAATATATTGAGAGAGACCGACCGATTTAAGAATGGTCGAGACAATTGTCTCATTACCGTATTGACTGTTTCTTCTGAACGTGGGTCGTGAAGATTATTAAGTGCGTATAGCGACACAGTATCTTAATGAGCGAGAGTTCCAACCAAGAATATTTAAAAAGAAATGAGACAATTGTCTCATACAACCTATGGTAGGTGTAATCGATCTGTTTTGTGGAACGGGAGGATTCACATACGGGTTCAAGACTCACCCATCAAATGAGTTTGAGGTTCTCCTTGGGCTCGACAAAAAAGGAGCAGCTACAGAGACCTTTAAAGAAAACCATCCTTCAGCTAGCGTCGTTAATGAAGATATCCGAGAGTGGCCTGCTGAGAAAACTGCTACAGAGAAGGACATTTCTCCTGATGATGTGGATGTGATTGTAGGCGGCCCACCCTGCAAAGGCTTCTCTTCAATCCGCCCAGACCGCGGAACTGAGGCTGAAGACGAGAGGAACGGCCTCTATACAGACTTCGTGAATTATGTCGATTTCTTTGAACCTGACTTCTTCATTATGGAGAATGTAGTGGGTCTTGCCACTCACAACGACGGAATAACGATTCAGAAGATTATCGATAGTGTACGGGATATCGGATATAGTGCTGACTGGCGAATTGTTAACGGCGCTAACTTCGGACTTCCCCAGAGGCGTGAACGCCTGATTATGATTGGTTCGGGAGATGACCGAGTTATCGAATTTCCACGACCTACTCATCAAGCTAATGGGCGAACTATTGGCTACAAGGACGAGTCTAAGGTAATCACAGCTCAGCCGACTCTTGATAATTTCCGTGCTGGGACTTCCCTACCAGAAGGCCGTACTATTATGGACGCTATCGATGATTTACCTGAATTAGAGGCTGGAGAGGAAGTAACAGAGTACACCAAGCCAGCGCAGAACGAATATCAAGAGACTATGCGGAAGAATTCGAACGAGCTCTCTCTACATAAGGCGACGAAGCACCAGTCGAAAATGATGACCATCATTAGGCATAGCGGTCCAAATAAAGAAGCTACAATAGAGAATCTTCAAGCGTCTGATGAGGTAGACGATGTTGAGGATTACATAAGTAGTGGCTATAGCTCAAGCTATTCTCGTCTGGACCCAGACCTTCCATCGGTTACGATTACGATGAACTTCATCCATCCTGCTTCGAACAAATGTATCCATCCGTACCAAGACCGAGCTCTAACTCCACGAGAAGGTGCTCGGATACAGAGTTTCCCTGATGACTTCGAATTTGTTGGTAGTCGAAGTGATATTGTGGAGCAGATCGGTAACGCCGTACCTCCGCTACTCGGTCGTGTGTTGGCCGAGCATACTCTCGGAATGTATGATGATTCGTATGAGACCGACTATGTTGCCTGTGTTACTGAGAAGAAGGACCAACGAACAGTTAGTATCTAACTGAATCTGTTTATCTGGGTAAACCCTACATTTCGGGTCGAAATTGATTAGAAGGACCGCCTTGAGAACATGCACGACACCATGCTTTCCCAGGGTGGTATCCCTAACAAGGTGTTTCCCGATGTATACGGCGCACTACCCGTGGTGGAAGAAGGCTTCGAGGGGGCGGACAGGGACGCTATCGCCGTGAAGTTCGGAGCAACGGCGGCTGAAGTCGCAGATGACGCGGGTGTGTCTGAACTTGAAGCAGGGAAGGCGCTCGTTCAACTCTACTACGAGGACGATTACAGCGACGTGCAGATGTTGATGACCCACGGGTTTGACGCTCCACACTACTGGAGGGAGGTGGGTCAATGAGTGCCATGGTCCCTATCGAGAGTTAGCGCGAGAGTTAACATAATATTCCGCCTCTTGACCGCCCACGCGCGCAAGCCATGGCCGTGACAGGAGATAGGAATCAGAGTACCGAGGTCGATCAGTCTCTAAGCCTTTCTATTCGAGATTCAATGTCGACCTCGTAATATCGTAGCAACCACTCAATAACGGCGAACATGACGGCCACAATAAGGAATATTGCCGAAACGGCGGCTGCGAGGACGCCGTATACGAGCAGCTGCTCACGGTTTATGAACCAGATTGGGATACCATAGCCTAAGGAAATTGCCGCGGCAAGAAGAATAAGGACCGAGACGATACCCCCTGCTATCCCGATTAGGGATAACTGGATACTGGTATGATCCCGTACGTATCTGAGGAGAGGATATTGAACGGTGATTGGTTCTTTCACGTTCTCCTCAAGCCATGCCAATTTCACACCACTGACTACTCGCTTTCCAATTATCCCCTCATCTGCAAGATCATCAAGGCGGCGGCGCACCGTTCGAGGATGAACCGAAACGTGTTCCGCGATCTCACTATTCGTTAGCACATTGTGGTCCTCTCGGGCGAACGCTTCGATAATTCCCTTATCCTGTTCCTTCAGATGGGGGTCTGGGAGCGAATCGCCCTCCTTCTCCGTTTCTGACTCTGTCATATGTCTGGTGTCTTTAGGCGGACATCGCCTCTGTCCGCCCGAGGACAAGGGGGTGTCCCCATGCGGCCAGTGGCAAGTTACTGTCCTAACATGGACATTCGCTCCTACTTAAATCTCAACTCGGTGCCTGGGACTAACTGGTATGATTCGACCACATACCAGACCGACCGCGCGAGAACCGCAGACGAACCACCACCCACGGGGTGTCCAACATGGCTGAGGAGGCGCTGGCAATCGGCGGGGGCTTTCTGATATTCGGCTTTGTGCTGAACGTCGCAAGCCCCCAACTCTCCCCACACCTCAACGCAAACTTGGGGCTATGGGGAGTGTTCTTCATCGTGATAGGCCTCATCGTCACCGCGATTCGGCTGAAGTCGATGGGTCGCAGATAAAACCAGCCTGCATCACGGGCACCTTTTCAGCCCTTCAGGCTTGAAGATATGACAATTGTTCCACCTTCGGCCTTCTATAGGCCAAGGTCTTCCTTCACCTGATCAATTGACTTGCCGTTTAAATAGCAAACAACATCGTGGGATTCCATTACTTCAACTGCTTCCTCTAACTCATCATCATCACGAACGTGTTTTTCTACGTTGCTTGCTGAAAGCGGATCGTCGCAGTGAGGGCATTGGGGAATTACAGCATAGTATCCCCGATACTTCCCCGTCCTAATTACAGCACCATATGGTTCTTGCTGATTCCCACAATCATCACAGACGGTCATCTGTTCCAGTAGGTCGTACCCTCGTGGTGTTGTGGAATACCCTTTTGGAGTCTCTTTGAGCAAATCCGTATCTGTAGCTTTCCTGAGGATACTTTTTCTCCAATTCCCTGGGTCGCCCCTCAGAGCGCTTGCTCTCATGCCCGCTTTGGAATCGTCCTTATGAACTGCTGGACCACGATAATATCCCGCTATCAGTATAGATCTCACTTTACCAAAATCGAACGTAGAACTCTCCTGATCTTGAACATCTTGCGGGAGACCGTCCATCGAAGTGATAGGCATAGATTGGACTGTTCATCCAAGGCTAATTTTTCTATCGGATTGATAGATAGTCTCATCTACAACAGGGACGTCAATAGAGCGATATTACGACGGATCCTCCGCGCTCACCCACCCCTACACCTACGCAGGTAGGGACCCGTCCGCCCTGTAATCTTGACGGGGCGGGGTAGCGGGTGGTGACGGTCGTGTTCGAGCGAAGCGCGGGAACAGTAGCGAATCGGCCACCTATCAGATTAGCAGAGTGGTTCGGCGGGGTTGACCCCGAGTGTCGGTTACTGCCATTGAATCTGTGTAAACAGATGGCTACACAAAACGCCTACTTCCCCCAGAAGGGGTCCCGGTTCCGGTGTTTCTCCAGATACATCGACAGCGCCTCGCGCTCGTCGACGGAGATGTCCTCCTTGAGTTCCTGTTCCAGAATCTTCGCGTGCTTTTCGGGGATTTCGACCCAGAGGTCGTCGCCTTCCTCGATCTGGCGGCCGACGGTCGGCCCCTGGATCGAGACGGCCATACGCTCGCCGGCGCGGGCGGAGTCCACGTCCTCGCCCTCGTCCTGGATCGTCTTGAGGGTCCCGACGCGGTTTGCCTCGCCGTTCTCCCATCTGACGACGTTGACGTTCCGGCGGAGTTCACCGGAGAGGATTTCGACGCCGACGACGGCGGGGTCTGACTGGCGGAACGTGTGGTCCTGCAGAATCCGGAACTTCGCGGGTCGGGTGATGTTCTCCAGAATCTGCTCCTGCTGGGCCTCCTCGATGGCGGTGACGTGGTCGTCGTAGGACTCGACGAGCTGGTAGATGACGTCGTCCTCGAACAGCTCCACGTCCTCCTGTTCGGCGAGGTCTCGCGCGTCGTCGAGGACCTCGACGCTGAAGGCGAGAATCGCCTGGTTGGTCGGCTCGCCGGCCGTTTCGGCGACTCGCACGTCCCGCGGGGCGACCGCGCCGACCTCGGCGCGCATAACCGGGATCTCTTCCTCTTCGAGCGTGCTCGAAAGGGCTTCCAGCGAGCCGAGGGTGTCGGCCTTGATGACGACGCCTTCTTCTTTCGTGGTCACCTCGATTTCGGCGAGTTCCTCCTCGACTTCGGCGATGACCTCGCTGCGGTCGCGGTCGCGGATGACGCGGATCGGCGCGCCGGCCATCGCGTCGCCGAGGTCCGGCGCGGCGATCTTGACACCGTCGGCGGCGGCGACCTGCTCGACCTGCTCGAACTCCTGCTCTGTCCGGATCTCTTCGAGCGGGCGCGGCCGAAGCAGCGCGCGGACATCAGTGACGATGGGGCCCTGCAGACCGCCGACGACGATGGTGTCGTCGTTGCGGATGGTCCCGTCGTAGATGATAGCGTCGAGCGTCGTTCCAAAGCCCTGGGTGTCTTTCACTTCGAGGACGGTCCCGACACCGGGACCGCTGGTGTCGATCTCCATCTCCTCTTTCATGTACCGCTGGGACAGTCCCATCATCACCGTCAGCAGGTCAGGGATGCCCTCGCTCGTTTCGGCCGAGACCGGCACGACGCCGATGTTAGCCTGGAAGTTCTGGACGCGCCAGTACATGTCCGCCGAGAAGCCGTTGTCCGAGAGTTCGCCGATGATCTCGTAGAGCTTCTCGTTCAGGTCGGACTGGACGCGGTCGGACTGGGCGTCCATCGTCTGCTGGACCGGCTGTCCCTCGTTGGGATTCCAACCGGGGACAGTGTCGATCTTGTTCGCGGCGACGATGAACGGCGTCTGTGTGCGCTTGAGGATGTCGATGGCCTCCAGCGTCTGGGGCTGGAAGCCGTCGTTGACATCGACGACAAGGATGGCGATGTCGGCGAGCGCGCCGCCCCGAGAGCGAAGCGTCGAGAAGGAGTGGTGCCCCGGTGTGTCGATGAACAGCAGGCCGGGCAGGTCGAAGTCAGTCGGGTCGACGAGGTCGCCGGCGATCTCGGAAATCACGTCCAGTGGGACTGCCGTCGCGCCGATGTGCTGGGTAATCGCGCCCGATTCGCCGGCGGTGACGGCCGAGCCGCGGATCTTGTCGAGCAGGCTCGTCTTCCCGTGGTCGACGTGGCCCAGAACGGCGACGATGGGCGTCCGCAGGGTGTCGTCGGTGGCTGTGGTGGGGTCCGTGTCAGACATAGATGGCTCCAGAAGTTGTCAGAACCGAGTCGTCGGTGGCAGTTAAGTTCGTCGTCATCAGACGCGCGCGACCGAACGTGGGGCTAAGCGGGCGTCACTCGGTTACAGTGAACGACCCCGTCATGCCGACGCTCTGGTGGGGGACGCAGTGGTACTCGTACTCGCCGGGGACCTCGAACGTGTAGGCGTACTCGTAGCCCGAACTGTACGTCGTCCCATCGTCGCCGGGCGTCCCCGACCAGTCGCTGTCTTCCGGCGTCGCGGTCGGCTTGACGTTGTGGCCGCCGGCCTTCCAGACCCACAGCACGGTGCTACCGACGGGGACCTCGAAGGTTTCCGGGTCGAAACTGAAGCTTCCCGGCGCGACGGCGACCTCCTGGTCGGCGTCCACCGGCGTTCCGGTCGGCGTGGGCGTCGCTGTCTCGGTCGGGGCGGCCGTGGCAGTCGGTGTCGGCGACTCAGTCGGCGTCGGTGTCGCCGTTTCAGTTGCCGTCGCGGTTCGAGTCGGCGCTTGTGTGGCGGTGGCTGTCGGTGACGGTGTTCCGTCGCCGCCGCTACTACAGCCTGCCACGGCCCCGATGACGGCGGCCGCGAGGCCCCCGAGAAACTGACGCCTGTTACTGTCCATGCGTACCCGTCGGCCGCCTCTCGCATAGGGTTGTGGCTCGCTGTAGATGTTCCGGGGCGCGTCGGAAGGTCGAAGACGGCACCATGGCCGCCGATACCGGTATCCATCGGTCCACATCGCAGCTCACCTGTCGGACATCCCCGTGGCGTTTATGTAACCTCGTTCGGAACAAGGGGGTATGGCTGCAATACTCGCAGAAAACCTGTCGGGGAAAGACGTGATGGGGACTGACGGCGCGGAGATCGGCAGTCTCTACAACATCACGATGGACTTTTCCTCGGGCGCGCTGCACAATCTCGTCATCGACCCTGCGGAGTCGCTCCGCAACACGAACTTCGAGTACAGTGACCAGGGCCGCCTGCTTGTCCCAGTTGAGCGGGTCAAGGCGGTGAAAGACCATATGATCGTCAAACGCTAGATGTACGTTCTTGACTCCTCGGCATTTATCAACGAGTATCATACTGACGAGCAGATAGCGACGATTCCGCTTGTCAGAGAGGAACTGGAGGACGAGGCCGCCTATCGCTTCGACGCCCTCGAAGGCTCGGGAATGCACCTTCACATCCCCGAGGACAACACGGTCGAGCGCATCGAACGCGCCGCCAGCGAGACCGGTGACCTCGCGGAACTCTCGGAAACCGACATCCGGCTGATCGCGGCCGCGTTCGAACTCGACAGCCGACTCGTCACCGACGACTACGCGATGCAGAACGTCGCGGAGAAACTCGACGTGGCGGTCGAAGTCATCGCCCGTGAAGGGATTTCCGAACAGCGGGAGTGGCTGTTCCAGTGTGCCGGCTGCGGCCGTGAGTTCGACGAGAACCGCGACCGCTGTCCCATCTGTGGCAGCTCGCTATCGCGGAAGAACCCGGCTTAGACGGTTTGTTCGTCCCGGGCTTCGAGTCCGAGCTCGACCAACTGCGAAAGCACTTCCTCCTCTGTGATGCCGTAGCGCCGCGCAAGCGTTTCGATGATCCGCGCTTGGTCGTCATCACAGACGATGGTGAACCGCCGAGTCATGCCATCGCCTACAACGGTAGTTCGCATAAACACCCGTCAGACAGCAGTCAGACGCCTCAAACTGCCGGATTTCCTGTAATCTCGATGTACAATGTGAGAAACTGGATGGCATTGAACGCCCCGTGAATAAAGATGGGGACGAGCAGGTTCTCGGTCTTGAGATAGCTCAGGCCCAGCAGCGTCGACAGGACGAACACCAGTAACAGCGAGAGGACGGTCTGTGTCGGCGTCCCAGTACTGTACTGCCCGAAGTGGACGACGCCGAAGACGGCGCTCGTGAGTATAATCGCCTGCAGATCACTGAAATCGTCGTAGAGGTACTTCTGGATGATGTTTCGGTAGATGAACTCCTCGCTCGGCGCGATAGTGAGAAACGCCAATGGGACCATCACGAGCAGGAACGAGGGGTCTCTGTTGGCTAGCTCTTCGACGCTGCTTCGGGCCGCTTCGAGTCCAAGCGCCTGGATGAGGTAACTGAAGCCAAACAGCGCGACCATGAGGACGGCGACGCCGCCGACGCTGTAGCCGATATCACGGAGACCGGGTCGCCGCAAATCGAGATCAGCCCAGGTCCGGTCTAGCCGGTTGGCGACGGCCGCCCCGAAACCGACGAAGCCGACGCCGATACCGATAGTGAGCGTGATGTACATCGGTCCGGTGACAGTCCCGCCGTCGAGCGCCGCGGCGCTGACAAGCCCTGCGGCCGCGGCTCCGAGCACGACGAACTGGGCGAACAGCGTGCCCACGAGGAAGCCGGCCAGCCCGATTCCCGTCGCGACCGAGAGCGCTCTGGCGACCGTGTACAGCCGGTCGTTTGCCACGTCGGCCGCCAGCGCCCAGCCCAGCGCAATCGTCACGCCGCCGGCCAGCACCGCGAGATACACGGCGATTCCGACAGTCGCCTCGACGCCGGGACGGAACTCCGGCCCGAAGAAGGCGACGAGCGTCGCGAGCGTTGCGATGACGCTTGCGCCTGTCGCGCCCAGACCTGCCTGACGACGGTCGAGTGCGCCGTGACGGACAAGTGAGAAGGCGAGCGCGGCGACGACGAAGCCGGCGGCGGTGACCTGGCGAGCGGTGACCGGACCGGCCGTCGTCGCCGGTGTCATCCAGCTAACGACGCCGGTTTCGGTGGCGACGAGTACGACGAGACCGAGGCCAGCGGCGAGAACACCCCAGTTCGCGGCAGTGTCGTCCATTATCGGCAGTCCGTTGCGCCGGCCTAAAGGGACTCCGTTTCGCCGATCCGCAGCCGCTCGCGCTCGTCGATAACCGCCGTCTCGTCCGTCGACTCGCCGCGGATGAGCGCCCGCGTGGCGTTCTTGCCCCACTCGACGGCAGGCTGGGTGAACGTCTCAACCTCCGCGAGTTCGCCGACGAGGACGCAGGCCGCCTCCATCGCGTACAGCAGTTCCCCCAAGTTCTCGGCGTCGAGGCGGTCGATCTCAACTTCCAGCGCCGGCCGGTCAGCCGCCGGCAAGCTCGCTACCGTGGCCTCGTACTCGGCGTCGATGAGGCCGCCGAGGTCGGTGCCGGCGAGATACGACAGGTCCTCGTGGTCCGGATCGGGAATCGCCACGTCGGCGCGTTCGCGCGGCCGGACGAACGTGATGACCTTGTCGCGGTGGCCGGCGCGGTACAGCTGGAGCTGGGAGTGCTGGTCGGTCGCGCCCAGTGCACGCGCCGGTGTCTGGCCCCGCCCGTCCTTGCCCAGGCTCTCGGCCCAGAGCTGTGCGAACCACTCGCCGAAGGACTCCAGGCGCTCGGCGTAGGGCATGACGGCGTTGACCGTCGCGCCCTCCTCTTCGAGTGCGTAGGCCATCGCGCCGTAGGCATAGGCCGGCGAGTCGTACAGCGACGGCGCGAGGTCGTCAGCCGCTGTCTGGCCGCCGGTAAGCAGCCCTTCAATGTCGATACCGAGAATCGCCGGCGGGACGAGCCCGACCGCCGAGAGGGCACTGAAACGCCCGGGGACGCCCTCGGGTACCGGCAGCGTCGGCAGGTCGTGCTGGTCGGCGAGCGCCCGGAGCGGGCCGGACTCGCCCGTGGTGACGACGATGCGCTCGGTCCAGTCGACGCCGCGGTCCTCGTAGGCCTCGCGGACGACGAGGAAGTTCGCCAGCGTCTCCGCCGTCGTCCCAGAACGCGAGACGACGTTGATGGCTGTGTCGGCGAGGGAGAGGCCGTCGAGCGTCCGCCGGACGTGCTCCGGGTCGACGTTGTCCAGGACGACGTGGCTGTCCGGGTCCTCGGCCAGCGCCTCCGTGATTGTTTTCGCCCCCAGCGCGGAGCCACCGATCCCGACGGTGATGACCGAGTCGGCGTCGGCGACCGGCGCGACGGCGTCGCGGATGGTCTCGGCGTCGGTTGCTTCGGGGAGGTTCAGCGACGCGTAGCCGAACTCGCCGTCGTCCCGTCCCTGCTCGATTCGCTCGTGGGCCGCGGCCACCCGCTCGTCCAGGTCGTCCAGCGTCGCTCGCTCGACGCCCGGGTCGGCGGCACTGGCAAGCGCGGCTCCGATATCGACGTGCATACTGGGGGTGTCGACGGGCGGGTACAAACAACTCCCGGACGGCATGGCAGGCCGCAGACGTGGCTCCGCTCTCACCGCTGGTCGGACAACACCGCGCTTAACCACGCGCTCGCCTAACCCACAGGTATGACAGACGCGACGGCAGAGCAGTCCGTCACAGCTGACGCCGACGACGACCGGCCCGAACCGTACAACGGCCTGCCGGGTGCGTTCCCGTACGCGTTCCGGGCCAGCGACTCGCTGCTGTTCAAAGCCTACGTCCCGGTCGCGCTGTTGCTGTCTGTGGCGATTACGCTCGTGTTCTCGCTCGGGCTGATAACGCAACTCGCCGAGACCGGGAGCGTCCGCGGCGGCACGTTCACCTTCTCGCGGAGCTTCTTCCTGTTCATCGGACTGTTGCTCGTCGCGCCGCTGCTGGCCCCAGTGCTCTCCGTCGCGCGCCGTCACCGACGGACCGCGTCCTCGGTCGCCTACGACCGCGCCCTCGCGCTCTCGGCGTTCCTGTTCATCGGGTCGATATACCTCGCGCTCTTGACCTCCGCCCCGGCGGAGCTTCGCGAGCCGACACAGAGCGCCGTCGTCGGGTTCTTCTACTCGCTGCCGCCGCTTGCGGGCCTGGCCCCGCCGCTGCTCGCGACGCTGGTGATCTATCTGACCCACCGGCTGCTGAAGTAGCGCCGCCGTCCCACGGCCCCCACTCCTACCGGACGATACTGTGGTCCGTTCCCGGGTCGAAACGGGCAAGAACGCCCGACACGAATCTGTGTCTATGACAGCGATTGAAGGGACATTTCTGGTCACGAACGCCGACGACGCGTCGGCGACGCTTCGGAACGTCGCGGACTCGCAGGTACTGACACTGTCGGACAACCCCGGTGTCGAGGCCGGCGAGGTAGTGGAGGGGACAGTCGAACCGGAGCCGCCCATGGAGGTCACGTACACCGTCACCGAAGTCGCCGAGCGGCGACGCATTCCCGTCGAGAGGGTCGACCTCGCGCCGACGGCACAGACGACCGAAATCGCGGCGGAACAGGCCCCCGGCGAGCTAACGACGGTCGAACGCGCCGGCGAGGGCGAGGTTCACGTCCTGACGGTCCCGGACGACGAGACGGACGAGGCTGCGGCGGATGTCGTCGAGGACGAAACCACCCTCTCGCGGGCGGCCAGGCTCGGCGTCGACCGCGTCGAAGTCCGGACGGCAGAGGGCGTCGTCAGCGTGCGCTACCTGCCGGACTGACGCGTTCTCTCGTCCGCTCCAGTTTCCTATTCGGTCGGTCCGGCGGCGCTCTGAACCTGCCAGCCGCCGGCGATTCCGCAGGCCTCCCGCTCGGTGTAGACGAACGCGGTGTCTTCGGTCACCGCGGACCCACCCTCGACGGATTCGATCTGAAGCGGGAAATCCAGCGTGTCGCCACAGCAGCCGACGCCGACGAACTCCGTCCACACGTCGCCCGGCGCGGCGGTGTCGTGTGTCTTCCGGAGGTACGCGCGGAACGGCGAGCCGTCGATTTTGTCGCGACCCCAGCCGCTGAGGTCCGCCGGGTAGGAGAGTTCGACCCTGGTTGCGCTTTCGGGCATACCCGGATATACGTGATAAACTGCCATAGATGTACGGCACGGCGGATGTCAGCGCCAGTGATTGAGAAGGCTTATTCGCCCCCGTCTCACACCGTTCCGTCATGTTCGAGTTCGAGGTCCCGGAAGTCGATTACACCCAGTATTCGAACCGCCAGCTGGTGGCGGTTCCGCTGGTGGTGCTTGCGCTCTCGCTCGCGGTCATCGGTGGTTGGTGGGCTGTCACCGGGGCACCAGTCGACCGGGGCATCGACTTTACTGGCGGGACGGAATTAACGATAGGGACAAACGCGACGCTCACAAACGAAGAAATCGAAGCCACATTCGACGAGCCGGTTGTTTCGGTGCAGGGTATCACGACGACTTCGGAATCCACCTACGAGAATCAATACGTCGTCACGTTCGACAATTCGGCCAACGTGTCTTCGGTTCGGTCCGCTGCCCAGTCGGCGGAGGAACTGACACTGTTGGGGAGCGGAACGACATCGCCGCTGTTTGGCGGGCAAAACCAGCGTCTCGCAGTCATCGGTGTCGGAGTTGCGTTCGTTGGAATGAGCCTGCTCGCGTTCGCCTTCTTCCGCACATTCGTCCCGAGTATCGCCATTGTTATCTCGGCGTTTTCCGATATCATGATTCCGCTCGCGATAATGAACCTCCTTGGAATCAAGCTTTCACTGGGAATCGTCGCAGCGCTTCTCATGCTGATCGGGTACTCTGTCGACTCGGATATTCTGTTGAATAACCATGTTCTCAGACGTTCAGGCGGGTTTTACGAATCGACGTACCGTGCGATGCGAACCGGTGTGACGATGACGCTGACCTCTATTGCAGCGATGACAGTGATGGCGGTCGCAGCGACACTATTCGGGATTGGCCTGATGGCCGACATCGGCTTGATACTGGTACTTGGACTGACGGCTGACCTGATGAATACGTACTTGCTCAACGTTACGCTACTTCGCTGGTACAAGTACGAGGGGGTAAACCGATGAGTACCCTTCGAGACAATTGGCGAGTCGTTTTACTGGTCGTGCTTCTCCTGACCAGTGCCATCGCACTGTTCGTTCCCGGAGTTCCGCCGGGAACGAGTGCTGATGGACCGGCCGACGAGTCCGGTCCTGCAGCGAGTGAATCCGAACAGTTGACGAACCTCAACTACGGTATTCAGCTCAGCGGTGGAACCCGCCTTCGCGCCCCTATCGTCGGCATCACTGCCGAGAACGTCAACGTGACGCAGGCGGATTCATCTCAACTTGAGCAAACAGTGGCCGACGAACTCGACCTCGACACAATAGACGTCCGGGTCCGACCTGTCACCTCTGAGCGAAGCGCGGGGGCTGTCGAGGTCGTTACAAAAGACGTCACGCATCAAGAACTCCGAACGGCACTCGAGAACAACGGGTATCAGCCGACCACCGTACGTGACGGCGTGACGCCGGAAACGCGCCAAGAGATGGTCGAAGCCGTTGACGAGAAACTCCGGACCTCAGCGCTCAGCGGTGCGTCAGTCCAGGTTGTCAACGTTCCCGGTGGCCAACACTTCGTCAGTATTACCGCCCCAGATCGGGACCGAGAAGAGCTCGTCGACCTGCTGAACGAGCGCGGGACCGTCAAAATATACGCCGTGTATCCCGGCGGTGAAAACGGGTCCTTCGTCCGCGAGGAAGTGCTCAAGCGCTCCCAGATGAGTGATATCTCGGCTGCGGACAGGGAAGGCGTCGGTTGGGCTGTGTACATCACAGTCAGCTCGGATGCCGCCGACGAGTTCTCACAGCGAATGGTCGATGCCGGGTTCGGTGACGGGGCCCCGTGTGGAAACTACAACCATTCGGATATTCAGCAAACGACCGCCGGTGGGTCGGCCGACCCTGCACTTGCAAACGATGAACCTGGCTGCTTGGTCCATACGTTAAACGGAGAGGTTGTCACAGCCCGGGGCGTGACGCCGGGCCTCGGCGAGAGCTTCGCCAGTGGCGAGTTCGCTAACGACCCTGTGTACGTAATGCAAACTGGAAGCTCGGACAACCCCGCTGAAACGGCCAGTGAAATCGAACTGAACCTCCGGGCCGGACAGCTTCCGGCACCGCTCGACCTCTCTGAAGACTCCGGCTCGTCACTCGACCCGGCGCTTGCCGAGCGGTTCAAGCAGAATTCGCTGTTGACCGGTTTGCTGGCTGTCCTCGCAGTCAGTCTCGTGGTCTACGTGCGATACAAACGGGTTGAGGTTGTCGTCCCGATGGTCGTCACGGCGCTGTCGGAGGTGTTCATCCTCCTCGGGTTCGTCGCCTTCGTCCAGTATCCGCTGAACCTCTCGCATCTGGCCGGCTTCATCGCAGTCATCGGTACGGGGGTGGACGACCTCATCATCATCGCCGACGAGATCCTCCAGCAAGGGGAAGTCGAGACCGGACGCGTGTTCCAGAGCCGCTTCCGCAAGGCGTTCTGGGTCATCGGCGCGGCCGCGGCGACGACTATCATGGCGATGAGTCCGCTGATGGTCCTGCCACTCGGCGACCTCTCCGGGTTCGCCATCATTACCATCGTGGGCGTCCTCATCGGCGTGCTCGTGACGCGGCCGGCATACGGTGACATCCTCCGCCACCTCGTGCTGGACGAGGACTGAGCGGCTCCCGCTTTCTGCCTGTTACGCAGTACTGGCCGGGTTCACGCACTCCAAGTTCGCTGTCGAACTGTTCCCGTTCAAAAGTCGCCCAGCGACGCCTGTTCTGCCGCCGCCAGCACGTCGTCACACGTCGACCACGACCGGCGGGCACACGCCGGCAGCTCGCCGTGGCGGTCGACGTAGTCCGCCAGGAACGCCCGCGTCGTCGGGTCGCTGGGGTAGCCCGACCCCACGTCGCCGTACTCCTCGGCCAACGCTGCGACGTGTTCGTCACGGGCGACTTTCGCGATAATCGAGGCTGCACCGACCAGTGGGTCCGTCTCGTCTGCGCCGTGTTCCGCAGTCACCGTCACGTCGGCGTTGACCGCGTCCGCGACCCGGCGACCGAACCGCGCCGCGTCGGTGTCGCCGGCGTCGACCGTGCCCGGCAGGCCGTCACGGGCTACTACCGATAGAGCCTCTGCCTGCGCGTCGACGGTCAGCGTGTTCATGTCTGTCCCGTCGGCGTCGATGCGTTCGACCGGAATCTCGGCGACACCGACGGCGTCGGCCGACTCGCGTATCTCGCCAGCTAGTCGCTCGCGGCGCTCCGGCCTGATGCCCTTCGAGTCGCCGACACCATCGGGCAGGACTTCCGGGTCGGCCCGGACGGCGGCGGCGAACATCGACCCCAGGACCGGCCCTTTCCCGGCCTCATCGACGCCGAATCGCATGACTATCCTCTGGACGGCGCTGCAAAAACAGCTTCCGATTGGACGGCGGCCCGGCGCGTTACTCTCTGAGGAACTCGTCTTTCGCGAACGGCTCGTCCTCGCCCTGCACGTCGATTACGTCGAGCGCCGTCACCACGGCGTCGGTGTCGAGCAGGCCAGCCAGGCTCGGCTCCGTGCGGCCCTCGTCGCTGGAGACGAGTTCCTTCACGTACAGGCCGCCCTCGCCGTGGATGCGGAGTTCGGCGTGACGGTCGTCGGTCAGTTCGCCCTCGGCGTCGTACACCGTCCGCGTCCGGGTGATATCGGCGCGTCGGTGGGTGACCCGCTGGGGCGTCTCCTGCTGGATGGTCGTCCCGTCTAGTTCCGCCAGTGCGTCCTGCAGTGCGTCGGCGTCGACCGGTGCCCCGAACTCCACGTCCATGCGGTAGGTCTTCGAGGCGTCCAACTCCTTGACGCGTTCGACCATCTCGTGGGTCGCCAGATGGAGGTCCGTCACTTCGACCTTCCCGTCGGCGAAGGCATTGATGTCGGCTTCGAGTTCGTCGGCGTCCACGTCGCGTTTGCGGGGTGCCATCACCTCGATGACGAACGGGCGACCCGAATCGAGCATCCGGGCGTCGACGTCCTCGCGGCCGGCACCGTGGAACACGGCCTCCTCGCCGTCCATCGCCTCGCGGACGACAGGCGCGGACAGTTGCTCGACGCTCTCGTCGTAGCGGTAGCCGCTACCGCCACAGCCGTCGCAGGGCTCGCCCTGCCACAGCCCGGTCCCGTTGCAGTCGTTGCAGGGCCACTTCGTCTGTGGAATATCGCGTTCGAGCTTGCGGTAGCGGCCGTAGACGAACGCCGAGTTGACGTGCGTTTCTACCTCGTCCGTTGCGAGGTCGAGCGTAAGCTGGACCGCCGGACGGCCGAACTCGACCTCCGCGCCGGTCAGGTCGCCGATCCGTTTGCCGACCTCTCGGTTGAGTTCGGTCTTCAGCGCTTCGCCGGCATCGGGCTCAAGCCCCACATCTTCCCGGAGCAGTTCGTCGTTCTCTTCGAGTAGCGGCGGCACTTTCGTTCCGACCTGGTATGTGTCAAAGTCGTAGCCGCGGACGGCGCTCGCGGCCTGTTCGGCCCACCAGTCGAAGCGGTCGCATTCGTTTTCACACACCCAGCAGTCCTCGCCCGCCTCGAAGGGGTCGTCGTCTGCGAGCGCAACCGTCACCCGCAGGGCGTGGCCCCGTTCGGCGTTGGCCAGCCCGAAACTTCGGTCGGCGAAGAGCCGGCCGAGACAGGAATCACACAGCGGCCCGGTCGCAAGCGCCGCACGGGCGTCCTCAAGTATGCTCATTGCCTGAGCCGACGCGGCGACCCCGTAACTGCGTTTCGACCTCTCGATCACTCGGGTCAGTCGGCCCTGCGACCTTGCTCACTCTCATTCACCGGCCACGCTCCCGTCGTCTGTGCCCTTCGTCGCCGCTTGGTCGAACAGGTCGCCCGGGATCTCTTCGATCGAGATGGAGATGGACCGCTGGGGAAACGGGATCTCGATGTCCTCAGCCCGGAATCGCTTGTAAATCGCGCTGTTGAGTTCGTGTGTCGCGCGGGCTGTCAGAGCCGGGTTGCTGACCCAGCACAGCAGTTCGAAGTTCAGCGCGGAGTCGCCGAACTCCCGGAAGCGGACCCGCGGATTCGGGCGGTCTTGGACGAGATCCTCGGCTTCAGCCAGTTCAAGGAGAATCTCCTCGACGTGGTCGATATCCGTCCCGTAGGCGACGCCGACAGGCACGCGAATCCGGCGCTTGCGTCTCGGCGTCGACTCGTTGATGATGGCGGCGTTGTTGAGCTTCGAGTTCGGCACAGTAACGAGGATGTCGTCCCGGGTGCGGATGACCGTCGAGCGGACGGAGATGTCCTCGACGCGGCCGCGTTCGCCGGTTTCCAGCACGACGAAATCGCCGACCGCGTACGTCCCGTCGAGATACAGCGACAGCGAGCCGAAGAAGTTCGCCAGCGTGTCTCGGGCCGCCAGCCCGACAATGATGCCCATAATCCCCGCCGAGGCAAGCAGTGGCGTCACGTCGATGTCCCAGAGGACCAGTAGGAGGAGGACGCCGCCGCCGGAGATGAGCGCGCTCCAGACGTTCTGGAGGATAGGGACCATCTGGCGGTCGATGTACGCCGAATCCGTCGCGAGGGCTGACGCCTGGCGGCCGATACGCAGCAGAATCACCATCCAGACGATGACGACCAGCGAGAGCGTCCCGGCTTCTAGCGAGACAGCGACGGCTGGGCGAACGTCGTAAATCTGTGCACCCGCGTACGCGCCGCCGAGGCCGACTGTGACGTACACGGCGGTGTGGATTCCACGGAAGACGATGTCGTCGACGTCGCCCTCGATGTGGGGTGTGACCCGCCTGAGAAGTCGGTCTCCGAGGACACGGATGGCCAGCGCGAGCGCGACTCCGCTGCCGACGAGCACCACAAACCCTTGCCAGGCCGGCAGCCCCGACAGCAGGTCTACCACCCCGCTTCCCAGTTGCATACCCCCGTTTGGACACCAGCGCTATATATACTGCCACGTCGACGGCCCGAACCGAACGGCCTTTGTCCCGCGGCGTCCGCTCCGTGGGTATGAACCCGATTCTCGTCGCTATTCTGCTGGGCTTGCTGCAAGGGGTGCTGGAGTGGATTCCGGTTTCCAGCGAGGGCGGCGTCGCGCTCGCCTCGACGGTGGCCACTGGCGTCTCCCCGGCCGCCGCGACCCGCCTCGCGCTCTTTCTCCACGCCGGGACGGCGGTCGCGGCGACGGCCTACTACCGCACTGAAGTTCGAACCATCCTGCATTCGATCCGGGAACTCTCCCGCCGTCCGTTCGCCGACGAGACGGCGGACCTCTCGTTTATCGTCATCGCGACGGCGGCGACCGCCGTCACTGGTCTTCCCGCGTATCTGGTGCTCGACGCGGCTGTCTCAAATCTTGAGGGTGGACTCTTTCTGGCGCTGGTCGGCGGCCTGCTCGTCATCACCGGCCTGCTCCAGCGGTTCGCCGCGGCGCTGTCGCTGGGCGAGCGCGAGGTTCCGGACTGGATCGATGCTGTCCTCGTTGGAGTGTTACAGGGGCTGGCTATCCTTCCCGGTGTCTCCCGATCCGGGACGACGGTGAGTGCCCTGCTGCTCCGGGGCCACGAGGGCGAGTCGTCGCTTCGACTTTCGTTTCTGCTGTCGATTCCGGCCGCGCTTGCAGCCAATGCGCTGGTCCTCATCGATGACGGCGTGCCGGCAATCGACCCGCTGCCGGCCGTCGTCGCACTCATCGTGAGCGCCGTCGTCGGCTATCTCACTGTCGGCGCGCTGGTCCGACTGGTCCGGCAGGTCCCGTTCTGGGCGGTCTGTACGGTCTTTGGCGGCTTTGGTGTCGTGGGCGGATTGCTCGTCGCGCTGTAGCGTCCGGCAAACGACGAGCGGCCTACTCCTCGTACTCGACTTCGGTGCCGCTGGCGACCGGCTGAAGGATGTACTCGCCTGTCTGGCCACGCTTGACCGGGGTGAAGTCGGCCGTGAACACGGTACGGGTGTCCGCGCGGATTTCGTACTCCTGCGTGAACTGTAGCGGCGCGTCGCCGGGCGTATCGACCGTCGCGTCACCGCCCTCTGCGAGCGTCCCGTCGACGCCTGTCACGTCGAGCTGGAGGTACTCGTAGGTGTCAACGTCGAGTTCGGTCTCGTCGATGAGCGAGGTGTTGCCGTCCTGGAGCTGGACCAGGTCGGCCTCCTGGGGCTCGTCGAACTCGTGGTACTCGCGGGCGTCGCTCGTGTCCGCTGTCGTCGATTCCTCGGTCGCTGTGTCCTCCTCTGAGACTAGCTTTACCCAGATACCGGCCATCGTGATGACACACGATTCGAAATCAGCGATGTCGCCCGGCTGGTCGGTCACCTGTGTCGCGAGCGTGCCTGTTTCGGTGCCGCTCCCGGAACAGCCGGCGAGACCGACCGTGCTCGCTGCCGCGAGGCCACCGGCGGCTTTCAGATAGTCGCGCCGAGACGTCGTTCCTGACTGCTGTGGATCGTGCATACACTGTTCGACAGCCGCCCCAGGGTAAAGGAGCCGGCAGATAGTCAGGCCGAGTTCAGCCGAGTTTCGCCCGATTTGCCGGCAGTGAACGGTTTCCGGGTCGACACAGACCGGGTGGTATCGACCAGTGCCGTGCTGGCGACGATGGAAGTTATTTATCCCTTGGCATCAAATCTGTAGTACCAGCGGCCATGAGTGGTGACGAACGCAAACTAGTCGACACATCGGGGGACTTCCAGTACGTCGTCCGCGATGGCGACACGGTGACCGACCCGAAGTGGCGCTCCTGTCGACTCATCGTCACCAACAAGCGACTCATTCTGGCGACGAACGGCTCGAAACAGCCCATTCCCCACTCCAACATCACCCTCCCGTCGAACCCCGACGATCTGGTCCCCGACGGCGGGACCGGCGGCGCAACCGCGCTGGAGGTCGGCAACAACGTTCTGCTCGTCGACACGCCGAACCTGGACGACTTCGAGACGGAGTACGTCCGCGCCACGCTACAGGGCGAGGTCATCCTCGCTCGACAGCAGGCGGTCGTCGGCGGCGTCGTTCAGGAGGACGCCGAGTGGAGCAAGGCACGGTTTCAACTGGACGATGACATCATCCGCCTCCAGTTTCCCGGCGGCAAGAGCATGTCATTCGAAATCGAGGACGTCGGAACCATCGAAACCGGGACCAGTACCGTGATGGGCCAGGAGCGGGAGGTCATCGAGGTCGAACACACTGACGACCAGGACCGTAGCGTCGAGACCCACATCTCGGGGATGGACCACCACACGCGGGCACTGAAGACGCTGTTCACCCGCGTTATCGAGGACCGCGAGGACGATTACGAACTCTCGGAGATGGAGAGCCAGGTGTTGATGGCGCTGTACTCCGGTGTCTCACCGTTCGAGATGTCCGATTTCGTCGGAACGACGCCCGACGAAGTCGAGGAAATCTATCAGAAACTGCTTGATATTGGGGCGGTTGACGAGGTCCGGGTTCGGACCGAGGTCGCGTTGAACGCGCAGGGGCGGAATATGGCGAGTGAGGCAATGAGTGAGAAATAGCGAGGGGCCGACCGGAGGGAGGGCCCTCGGATAGCGAACGAGGAACGCAGTGACTCGTGAGCGGCGTGGCGCTACGCGCCACGAACGAACGGCGATGCCGTGAGTAGCGAGAGCCCGAGCGAAGCGAGGGGTCTCGAATAGCGAACGGGGAGCGTTAGCGACCCGTGAGCAGTAGAGAGGCGCTACGCCCCTCTGAACGAGCGGTACGGTAATGTGACCCGCAGTGGCGGTTTCCCTGCCGGTCTTGCTGTGGCACAGGCAGCCCAGACGGACCCGTGGCCTGCCCCGGTCTTGCCGTTTTCACTCACCCAGGTATTCGACGTCTTCAGCCTCTGTCACCGATACTCCATCCGGAAGGTCGGACTCCGGGACCGGCGTCAGGGTGAGGACGTCACCCGCCTCGGTCTGTACCCACTCCTGTCCAGTCGCTTGACTCCAATCGTGTGGTTCCCAGAACCCCGACTCGAAGCGCATCCAGATGTCGAGACCACTGTAGTACTCTCCCGTCGAACTTTCGTATATCATTGCTGAACTCCACAGCGTCTGCTGCCGTCGAAAGAGTCAATGCATCTACATGGTCTTATTAGTACCGGCGAGAGCGAAATTCGACGGCCTTGAGAATAGAGGGGTGCTTGGATGACCCGGGTACGGCGGTGATTCAGCCACTATATGTGTATATTTCACAAAGGCCTCGTGAACTGGCTCTGAATCCGTCGCCACCGTGACAAACGGAGCCCGACCTACTGCTGTTCCATCGCCAGCTCAAGCGACCAGAAGAAACCGTAGTACGCGACGACGCCGCCGGCGAGCGTCAGGTAGTAGACCCACTGCGGAGCCGACAGCAGGTCGAAGATGACGCTCACGGCAGTCACCCAGGCGATAGCGAACACGAGGTCGACGAACATCCCTCGCTTGTGGTCGCGGACGTGGTTGCGGAGGGTGTCGACGACGCTCATCGGCGGCCTCGCGTGGTCCGCAGCGATTGGAGTCGATTCAGTGCCATGGTACTGTCAGTCTTCAACGTCCGTCTCGCCGTGGACGTCGACGACGAGCACCGGCAGTCGGGTCCGGCGGAGCACTTTCTCCGTGACGCTGCCGAGGATGACGCGTTTCAGCCCCGAGCGGCCGTGGGACCCCATCACGACGAGGTCGATGTCGTTGTCCTCGACGAACTTCCGGATGGCGCGCGCGGGCTCGCCGGCGGTGATGTGCTCTTCCACTTCGACGCCGTGTTCGGCGGCGCGGTCGCGGACGTAGCCGGTGGCTTCGTCGGCGTCTTCCTTTATGTCGGTCATCTCCTCCAGGTTCCCCTGGCGGATGCGGTCGACCTGCTCTGTCCCCAGCGAGTAGCTGGTGGCGTCGACGTCGACGACGTACAGCGCGTGGACCGTTGCGCCGTACTTCGAGGCGATGTCGACTGCCTGGTCGACCGCGTTTTCCGCGGTTTCGCTGCCGTCAGTCGGAACGAGAATGTTGTCGTACATGGGTTTAGTCGTCTGCGGGGGTGCCGCCGCTGGTCTTGTCGCCGACGACGTCTGCGGCGGTCTCCTGTTGCCCCATCGGTTCGGGGCTGTGACACTGTCGAACCATCTGCTTCGTCTCCAGGGGCGGCTCGGGCGTCGCCAGCGAGACGGCGATGGTGACGATGAACACGACCGGCGTCCCGATCAGCGCAGCGCCGATGGGCGGGACGTACTGGGCGTATATCGGGACGATCGCGCCGCTCTCTCCGGCGGCCGCTCCGAGCGCGCCGATGT
Source organism: Haloarcula amylolytica JCM 13557 (assembly GCF_000336615.1). Classification (GTDB taxonomy): domain Archaea; phylum Halobacteriota; class Halobacteria; order Halobacteriales; family Haloarculaceae; genus Haloarcula; species Haloarcula amylolytica. The sequence continues at coordinate 46,425 of NZ_AOLW01000024.1, read as the reverse complement.
AGTTCGGCAGGACGCTGTTGATGATCGAGGTGATCCAGATGAGCAGGCCGAGCACCATCCCGGCCAGTGCGCCCTGACGGTTCGTGTTCTCCCACCAGAGGCCGAGGAAGAACATCGGGAACAGCACGACGCCGGCCAGCGAGAACGCGTAGGCGACCAGTTCGCCGATGAGCGCCGGTGGGTTGAACGCGGTCACCGTCACCAGCGCGCCCATGCCGATGATCGTCCCGCGACCGATGAGCACCTGCTGGCGCTGGGTCGCGTCGGGGTTGATCAGTTCGGTGTAGATGTCGTGTGCGACCGCTGAGGAGGCCGTGATGAACAGCCCGGCAGTCGTCGCGATAGCGGCGGCCATCGCACCGGCCGCGACGAGGCCGACGAACCACGTCGGGAGGTTCGCGAACTGCGCGGCGAGCACGACGATCACGTCACCCTCAGCGCCGGACATGCCGCCTTCTGCGGCGTAGGCGCTCGCGCCGGTCGTCGCCTGGAAGAGGTCGACGCCGAAGGCCGCCATCGCGGGCGACGCCCAGTACAGCAGGAGGATGAAGAACAGCCCCCACACGCAGGACCAGCGGGCGACGCGCTCGCTTCTGACCGTGTAGAACCGGACGAGGACGTGCGGGAGGCCGCAGGTCCCGACGATGAGCGAGAACGCCGTCGCGATCCAGAGGTAGAACGGCTGGTTCACGAACGGTGCGGAGAACTCGCGGCCGAGGTCGGCGATCAGCGCGCCGTACTCGATCTGCGGGAGCACCGTAGAATAGCCCTGCGAGAAGCCGACCACGTACACGCCCGCGAGGAACGCGACGATGAGGATCGTGTACTGAACGGCCATGTTCTTCGTCGCGCCCAGCATCCCCGAGAGCGCGAGGTAGCCGACGGTAATGGTCATCATCACGACGATCATCGGGATGATGTCGAGGCCGAAGACGTACTGACCGACCAGCCCCATGCCGCGGGCCTGGCCGACGGAGTAGACGTACGCGATCAGCAGCGTGGTGAACGCGGCCAGCGCGCGGGCCGTCGGCGAGTTGAACCGGTCGCCGACGAAGTCCGGCGCGGTGTACTTCCCGAACCGCCGCATCTGCGCGGCCAGGAAGATGAGCAGGATGAAGTAGCCGGTCGTCCAGCCGACGATGAACGCCAGGCCGTAGAAGCCCGAGAGCGCGACCAGCCCGGCCAGTCCGAGGTACGAGGCGGCGGACATCCAGTTCGCGCCGATGGCCATCCCGTTCTCGATGTTCCCGATGCCGCGGCCGGCCACCCACATCCCCTCGGTGTCGGCCACCTTGAACACGTAGCCGATAACGAGGAACGAGGCCATCATCAGGAAGACGATGATCGCCGGGACGAGTTTGAACGAGATATCCAGCGCTTCCGCCTGTAGCGGGACCGTCACTGCTCGACACCCCCGTCAGCGGCTGTCGCTTCGCCAGCCTCGGTCGCCGCGCTCTCGACGGAGTCGGGGTCGATCCCGTACTTCTGGTCGAGTCGGTCCCGGTAGCGCGTGTACACTACTGCAAGGATGAGCGCACCCGTCGGCGCGCCAAGGGAGACGAGGAAGTAGTGCAGCGGGAAGCCGAATATGGGCGTCCCCACGGTCATCATCTCCGGCGCGATAGCGGTCATCGTCACCGGCCCGAACACGACCAGCGCCCAGAGCACGAAACTGCTCCAGATGATCTTCAGGTGGTCGCGCATAAACGGCGTGCTCGGCCGTAACAGGTTCACCTCCCTGTCGAGGTAGTCGATGTCTTCGTGGGCGGCCTCCGTGCCGCCATCTGGTTGGATAGTTGACTCTTCTCGGTCCGCAGGCGTGTCTCTTGACATGGGTTGATAGGTTGAAAATTCGTGGTGCTGTTCGCCGCTACGGCTCAGTCACCCTGGACTTTTGTCTCGATATCACTGACGACGTCAGGGTTTCGCAGCGTGCTCGTATCGCCCAGTTCCTCGCCGTTGGCGATGTCTTCTAGCAGGCGGCGCATGATCTTCCCGGAGCGGGTCTTCGGCAGTTCGGGCGTGAAGATGACGGCTTCCGGTCGGGCAATCGGCCCGATAGCGTCCTCGACGCCGTCGATGATCGCACTGCGGAGTTCTTCGTCCTCTTCGTAGCCGTCCTCGGTGATGACGTAGGCGTACACCGCTTCGCCCTTGATGTCGTGGTCGCCACCGACGACGGCAGCCTCCGCGACACCCTCAACGCCGACGATAGCGCTCTCGATCTCCATCGTCCCGAGGCGGTGGCCGGAGACGTTGATCACGTCGTCGACCCGTCCCAGCACGGTGATGTACCCGTCGTCGTCGATTTTCGCCCCGTCCTCGGGGAAGTACACCCAGTCGTCGGAGTCGTCGCTGTCGGTGTCTGAGTACTCGGCCCAGTACTCGTCGATGAACCGTTCGTCGTTCTTGTACAGCGTCCGGAGCATGCCGGGCCACGGCTTGTCGACGGTCAGGTAGCCGGCGCGGCCGGGCTGTACCTCCTCGCCCTCGGTGTCGACGATCCGGACGTCGTTGCCCGGCAGCGGCGGCCCGGCCGACCCGGGTTTCATGTCCTTGATTCCGGGCAGCGTCGTTATCATCATGCCGCCGGTCTCGGTCTGCCACCAGGTGTCGACGACGGGACACTCCTCGTTGCCGATGTGCTTGTAGTACCACTTCCAGGCGCGGGGGTTGATCGGCTCGCCGACCGTGCCCAGCAGGCGCAGGCTGGAGAGGTCGTGCTGCTCGGGGTACTGCTTGCCCCACTTCATGAACGCGCGGATGGCCGTCGGCGCGGTGTAGAGCTGGTCGGCCTCGTACTCCTCGACGATGTCCCAGAGGCGGTCCTTGTCGGGGTAGTCCGGCGTCCCCTCGTACATCATCGTCGTCGTCCCGAGCGCGAGCGGGCCGTAGACGATGTAGGAGTGGCCGGTAATCCAGCCGATGTCGGCCGAACAGAAGTACGTGTCCTCGGGTTTGATGTCGAGCACCGCCTGGGAGGTCCAGGCCGCCCACGCGAGGTAGCCGCCGGTGGAGTGTTTGACGCCCTTCGGCTTCCCGGTGGTCCCGGAGGTGTACATGAGGAACAGCATGTCCTCGGCGTCGCGGTCGACCGGCTCGACCGTCTCGCCCTCGTTGTCGGCGACGACGTCCTCGAAGGCGATCTGGTTGTCCGCGTAGTCGTGGTCGAAGCTGTCGCCGTCCATCAGCCGCTCGGCGACGATGGCGCGTTCGACCTCGTGGTCGACGCCGCTCAGCCCCTCGTTAGCCTTGTCGAGGTGGTCGAGCGGGTCCCCGCGTCGGTAGTAGCCGTCGCAGGTGACCAGATACTCCGAGTCGGCGGAGTTCATCCGCGTCGCGAGCGCGTCCGCGGAGAAGCCGGCGAACACGACGGAGTGGGGCGCGCCGATACGAGCGCAGGCCAGCATGGCGATCGGCAGCTGCGGGATCATCGGCATGTACATCGTCACGACGTCGTCCTCGCCGACGCCCATCTCGTGCAGGCCGGCCGCGAACTCGTTGACCTTCTGGTGAAGTTCTTCGTAGGTGTAGGTGACGTTGTCTTCCTCGACCGGCTCACCCACCCACTCGATAGCGGCTTCGTCGCCGCGCTCCTCCAAATGGCGGTCCAGACAGTTCGCCGAGGCGTTTAGTTTCCCGTCCGTGAACCACTCGTAGAACGGCGGGTTCGAGTCGTCGAGTACCTGATCGTAATCCTCCTCCCAGTCGAGCAGGTCGGCGGCCCCCTCCCAGCACTCCGGCCAGTTCTCGGTAAACTCCTCGTAGATACCCTCGTCCGTGACGTTCGCCTGCTCGACGAACGACTCCGGGGGCTCGAAAACCTCCTGTTCTTCGAGCCGTGCTTCGAGTTGGACATCTTCATCTGACATGGTCTATCATCGATATTTCACAGCGGCCATATAAACGGGGGGTCTAACTACGATAACATGAAACAGGGTTTCAGTTGTCGGTCGGCTGTCGCGGTTCGGTCGGCCGGTCGTCGAAAAACGCGGTCAGGACCTTCTGCTGGGCTTTCCTGAGGTGATTGTGCAACGTCGGCGACGAGACGTCCAGCGAGTCCGCCAGCTCTTCGGCGGTCGACCCGCGGGGCCACTCGAAGTAGCCGCTGTGGTAGGCCGCCTGGAGGACGGTCTCCTGCCGGTCGGAGAGCGTGTCTGTCAGTCGGTCGCGGAACCCTGTCTCCGTCTCGGCCGGCCGTTCCGTCTCTCGCTTCGCCGCTAACGACGTCTCCGGGTAGGCGTCGGTGACGGCGTTGACCGTCGGTCTGATGTCGGCCTCACTGGGGAGTTCGACTGCGATAGTCGCGACGCCGTCGGTGGCCGTCACAGAGCGAACGCGGCCACCGCTCTCGACCAACTGGAGCGCTGGCGTGTCGGTGACTACGACCTCCAGTAGCAGGCCGTCGCTGTGTTCTTCGAGGAGTCTGGCGTCTGTCACACCGTCGTCGGCGTCCGCGTACGACAGTACCGACTCGGCCGACGCACCGTCGACCATCAGGTAGTACAGCAGCGACTGGCCCGCAACGGGGACGACGCCGGACAGTTCGACCGTACACTGCAACGCCCCGGACACCCCGGCGGTGAAGGTCCGCTCGTCCGCACAGTGGAACTCCAACTCGGTCACCGTGTCGGCAAGCAGGAGTCGCTTGCGTTCGGCGGCGACCTGTGCGTGGCCGACCTGAACCCCGAGCGCGGACAGTACGGCGCGTTCCGCGTCGGTAAGCCCCTCCCTGGAACCGACCCCGATGACACCGGAGACGGTGTTTTCCCTGACGAGCGGGACCAGCGCAACCGGTCCGGCGCTGTCGTCGACGACACGAACCTCGCCCACGTCTAGCGGCGCGGTGACCGACTCGATATGCTCGTGAATCTGGTGCTCGACGGCCGACTCCGAGATCTCTGTCGTCGTGCGCAGTGTCAGCCCGTCGCCGGTACGCTCGGCGAGCCAGGCGAACTCGAAGCCCGCCGTCTCGGTCAGGTGGTCACAGACTGCCGTCGCAATTGCTTCGCCGGTCGCGGCGGCCGCAAGCGCCTCGCTGACCGTCGTGATCCAGTCGAGGGCTCGCCGAGACTCGCTCGGGGCCGCCCGCTCGTCGGACCCGTCAACGGCCGCGACGATGGTTTCGCGGTCCGGTTCGTCAAGCAGCGGCTCCAGCCGGGTGAGCCGGTCCCAGCCGCCGAGCGCGCAGACCACGTCCGGCGGGACGCCGTCGTCCAGCAGACTCGCAGCGAACCGCCACCGGAGGTCCCGCGTGGAAACCTCCTGCAGGTGCGGTGCCGCGTCGGCGGCACGGTCGGCCACCTCACTGACGAGCATTTGGAGCCGACGCGGGGAGACGGAAACCAGCGGCTCGTCGTCGTCCGTTCCGGCCGCGTTCGCGTACTTCCGTATGTCGTGTTCGACCGAGTCCGGAAGGTACGTCTCACGGACAACCTCGTTGCCGTCCCGAACGGCAAGCAGGCGATGTCCCTCGAACTCGGTGATATCGGCCAGCCGAACAGCCGTCATCTCCGCCGGACGGAGTCCGACCTCCGCGCCGAGCCGCAGCACGAGGTCGGACCGGTGTGTCTCGGCCGCACGCCGGAGCTGTTCGTACCCTCGTTCACCGATGTGGTCCGCTGCTCCGTCCATATGCTTCGGAAAATCAGAGAATACCGAAATAAGTATTGCGGTCATATCGTGGGGATGGCTGGGAAGAGACCAATAAAACAGTCACTAAAGACATTATTGTCGACAAAACATTTCGGTGATATAGAAAAATACGAAATATCTCACTCCCTTCTCGTCGTCGACTGGATCTCCCCGAGGATTTCGGGGTTACGTAGCGCGCTGGTGTCGCCCAGTTCCTCGTCGTTCGCCACTGCGGTCAGCAGGCGGCGCATAACTTTGCCCGAGCGCGTCTTCGGAAGGTCGGGCGTGAACACGATCTCCTTGGGGCGGGCGATACCGCCGATAGCGTTGACGATAGCGTCTTCGATGGCTGCTCGGAGTTCGCTCTCGGTGTAGCCGTCCTCCGGGGAGGCGAACGCGTACACCGCTGTTCCGGTCGTCTCGTCGTCGGCACCGACGACGGCGGCTTCGGCGACGCCGGTGACGCCGGCGACCGTCGACTCCAGTTCCTTGGTGCTGAACCGCCGGCCGGCGACGTTGATCGCGTCGTCGATCCGACCGAGAAAGGTGATGTAACCGTCGTCGTCGACCGAGACGCTGTCTTCGGGGTAGTACCGCCACTCCCCGGCGCTGTCCGGGACGCTGCCCCAGTCCGTTCCGTCGAGTAACGCGCGCGGCATCCCCGGCCAGGGGCGCGTCACGACGAGTTCGCCGGCCGTGTTCGGCTCGACCGCCGCGCCTGAGCGGTCGACGACGGACGCCTCGATTCCCGGCAGCGGCGTTCCCGCGGCCCCGGGTTTCATCTCGTCGACGCCGGGCAACGTCGATACGAGCACCGCTCCGGTTTCGGTCTGCCACCATGTGTCGACAATGGGGCACTCGCCGCCGCCGATGTGCTCGCGATACCACTCCCATGCGCGAGCATCCATCGGTTCGCCGACCGTACCCAGCAGGCGAAGGCTGGAGAGGTCGTGTCGGTCGGGGTACTCCTCGCCCCACTTCATGAACGCCCGAACGGCTGTCGGCGCGGTGTAGAACACGTCGACAGCGTACTTCTCGATGAGTTCCCACAGCTGGTCTTTTTTCGGGTGGTCCGCCGTACCGTTGTACAGTACTGTTGTCGTGCCGAGCGTGAGCGGGCCGTAGACGATGTAGGAGTGACCGGTAATCCAGCCGATATCGGCCGAGCACCAGTACGTGTCCTCGGGCTTGATGTCGAGAACTGACCGAGCGGTCCAGGCGACGTGTGCGAGATATCCGCCGGTCGTGTGGGTGACGGCCTTCGGCTGCCCGGTCGTTCCCGAGGTGTAGATGCGAAAGAGCGGGTCGTCCGCCGCCCGCGAAACCGGCTCGACTTCCTCGCCCTCGTGGGCCGCCAGCAGGTCGTGATAGTCGTCGTAGTCGTCGCCTAAGTGCACATCACGGCCCAGCCGGTCGAGCACCACGACCGACACGTCGTGGTCGACGGCGATGCGCGCGTTATCCGCCTTGTTCTTTTGTGCGACGGCGCTACCGCGGCGGTAGTAGCCATCGCAGGTGATGAGGTACTCCGAGTCGGCTCGCTCCATTCGCGTCGCCAGTGCGTCCGCGGAGAACCCGGCGAAGACGACGTTGTGTGGCACGCCCAGGCGCGCACAGGCCAGCATTGCGACCGGGAGTTCGGGCACCATCGGCAGGTACAGTGTCACCACGTCGTCCGGTCCGACGCCGCGCTCGCGCAACGCCGCGGCGAAGGCGTTGACTTCCCGGTACAGTTCGAGGTAGGTGTAGGTGCGGGACTCGCCGAGGTGCCCCTCCCAGACCAGTGCGAGCTGGTTCTTCCGCTCGGGGAGGTGCCGGTCGAGACAGTTGTATGCGGCGTTTAATCGGCCGCCGGGGAACCATTCGAACGGTGGCCCGTCTGTTCCACGGAGCACCGTCTCGAACGGCTCCTCCCAGTCGAGCAACGCGGCGGCCTCGCGCCAGCAATCGGGCCACTCCCGTTCGAAGCGGTCGTAGACGGCCGGGTCCGTCACGTTCGCCTGTTCGACGAACCAGTCCGGTGGTTCGACTGTCTCTCGCCCCGTCTGGGACTGGCCCCGATCCGGTTCGTCACCCCGTGTCATCAGTTGACAGTACACCGCCGTACTCAAAAAATATCCTATCTAATTGTGCACGATTCCGCTGTGAGTGGCTCACCAGTGCAGTCGGCCGTTCTCACTTTCGACACTGGCGACGGAACTTATATTGAGTCCTGCGGTCAACGAGTGTACGAGAGGCCGGTACGGGGTATGAGCGACACCGAAAAGAAGATCGCCGATACGAAGGGGCAGTTCCTTCAGGCGGTCTCACAGGGCCAGCGCCTCACCGACGCCGAGTGGCGAAACTGTCGCATTATCCTTACCACCGAGCGGGTCGCCCTGCTGGGTGACGACAAGCGACAGATTTCACTGACCGACATCGACCGTATCGCCGACCGGTTCGACGTGAACCAGCAGAGCGCCGGCGTCTCCGACTACGTCGCGCTCTACGTCGGCGAGGACGTTATCCTCGTGTCGGCATCGGACCACAGGACGTTCGAGACCGACTTCTACCGGGCGAGTCTTGACGGCGCAATCGTGCTGGTTCAACACCCTGCACTGAAAGGCGGCGTCGTCCAGTCCGCCGAGTGGACGAAGGGGCGCCTCAAAGTGACCGACGAGGCGCTGAAACTCGCGATGGCTGACGGGCAAGCCGTTGTCATCGACCGCGCCGACATCGGTGACCTCGATGTCGAAGAGAAGCAGGTCAGCGGCGAGGAACGGACGGTCATTCAGGTCGAGCACAGCGAGGACGACATCAGCGTCGAAACACATCTCGCGGGCGAGGAGTTCCACGCAACCGTCCTCCGGACGATGCTCGAAGAGAGCGCCGAACAGAACCAGGCCGATCTGGACCTGAGCTCGACTGAGAAGCGGGTAATCATGGCGCTACACTCCGGCGTGTCGCCGTTCGACATTCCCAACTTCGTCGGCATTGACGTTGAGAAAACCGAGGAAATCTTCGACCGACTGATCGAACTCGACGTGATAAGCGTGCTCCGGGAGCGGACGGAAGTGAATCTGACGACGAAGGGCCGTCGGGTCGCCGGCGAGCGGATGGGCGAGCAGTAGTCCGTACCCGGAACCAGTGAAGCGTCGCGAGGACCGACTGTCTCGGACGCTCCCTCCCGTTCGGTTTCGACGCCACAAACTGGACATGCGTGGCGAGTAGACGCCGACCAATCTCGGTAAGGCCGCCATATTGAAGCCCCTCCTCCGTCTGCAACAGGTATGCACATCGATACGGCTGTGGTCCTCGCTGCGGGTGAAGGGACTCGCCTCCGGCCGTTGACGCGAAACCGGCCAAAACCAATGCTTCCGGCCGCGAACCGTCCGATCCTCGAACACGTCTTCGACGCACTAGTCGAGGCAGGCATCGAGAAGCTGGTCGCCGTCGTCGGCTACAAGCGCGACCGCGTTCAGGACCACTTCGGGCCGACGTACCGTGGTATTCCTATTTCCTACGTGAGCCAGACGAAACAGCTCGGTAGCGGGCACGCGCTCCTCCAGGCGCGGAGCGTCGTCGACGGCCCGGTTCTGGTGATGAACGGTGATCGTCTCGTCGACGCGGCCACTATCGAGTCGGTAGATACCTCCTACGCGGAGACTGGGCACACAAGCATCGCTGTCATCGAACGACAAGACACCAGTCGGTACGGTGCCGTCGAGGTACAGGACGGCGATATTGTCGACATCGTCGAAAAGCCCCAACACGACGAGTTCAGGCTCATCAACGGCGGCGTGTACGCCTTCGACGGCGACATCTTCGAGGCTATCGACGAAACGACGCGGCACGCCGGCGAGCTGGCACTGACCGACACTATCGAACTCCTGCTCGAATCTGACCGCATTCAGGCAGTCGAGGTCGACGGCATGTGGGTCGACGCGACATACCCGTGGGACCTGTTGACCGTCGCGCGCGAGGTACTGGCCCGGGGTCGGGTCGTCGAATCGGCCCGCGACGAGCAGGTATGGGTCGACAACTCCGCACGCGTCCACGACGAGGCGACCCTCCAGTCGCCGGTCGTCATTGGCCCGGACTGCGAGGTCGGACCGGACGCTGTCATCGGTCCGAACGTCGCGCTTGGCCGTAACACCACTATCGGGGCCAACAGCGTCGTCCAGCACACCGTCCTCGACGCCGATACGCGTGTCGACCCGAGTTCGACCCTCGTCGATACTGTCACCGGTCAGGACGTGAACCTGGGTGTCAATACGGTCGTCCCCGGCGGCCCGGCCGATGTCCAGGTCGGCACGGAAGTGTTCGAGGACCAGCGGCTCGGTGCCGTTATCGCCGACCGTGCTGTTGCACTCGGTGACGTGAGCTTCGTCTCCGGATCGCTCGTGGGCCCCAACGCTCGGCTCGCCACTGGCGTGACAGTCGATGGAACCGTCCGCGAGGGCGCGGAGGTGGTCCGCTGATGTGTGGTATCATCGGCTGTGTCGGCCGCGGCGACGAGACGCTCGACACGCTCGTCCACGGCCTCTCGAAACTGGAGTACCGCGGGTACGATTCCGCCGGCGTCGCACTGGCGAACAGCCACATCGACCTGTGCAAACACTCCGGCAAAATCGCCGACTTGCGCGACGCGCTGTCGGAACGGACGCTCTCGGGCTCGGTCGGCATCGGCCACACCCGCTGGAGCACGCACGGCCCGCCGACCGACGAGAACGCCCACCCCCATCAGGACTGCACCGGTGAGGTCGCGGTCGTCCACAACGGTATCATCGAGAACTACCAGTCCCTGAGAGACGAACTCGTGAGCGCCGGCCACACCTTCACATCTGACACCGATACGGAGGTCGTCCCCCATCTCATCGAGGACGCGCTGGACGCCGGAGCCGACCCCGAAGACGCTGTCAGAGAGACGGTCAGCCGACTTGAAGGCAGCTACGCCGTCGCCGTCGTCATCGCCGGCTGTGACTCGGTGTTCGCTGCGCGGAACGATTCGCCGCTCGTGTTAGGCATCGACGACGATGCGACTTATCTGGCCAGTGACGTACCCGCCTTCCGGGACTTCACCGACAAGGTCGTCTATCTCGCTGACGGCGAGTTCGCCCGACTCAACGGTGATGGGTGGGCTGTGACTGACACCGACGGCAATGTCGTCGAGAAAGACATCGACACTATCCAGTGGGACCCCGAAGAGACCGGCAAGAGCGGCTACGACCATTTCATGCTCAAAGAGATTCACGAGCAACCTCGTGCGCTCCGGCAGTGTCTCCGCGGCCGCGTCGACGAACTCGCCGGGACGGTCGACATCGGCGACCTCGGAGATCTCTCCCCGACCGGCGTCCAGTTCGTCGCCTGCGGGACCTCCTACCACGCCGCCCTGCATGGCGCGCAACTGTTCCGCGAAGCCGGTATCCCCGCCCAGGCGTTCCTCGCAAGCGAGTACGCCACTGCCACGCCACCCATCGGTGACGCGCTCGTCGTCGGCGTCACACAGAGCGGCGAGACTGCGGACACGCTATCGGCACTTCGGGCGGCTCGCCGCCGCGGCGCGCGAACGCTGGCTGTGACCAACGTCGTCGGCTCTACCGCGGCCCGCGAGTGCGATCACGCGCTGTACATCCGTGCTGGGCCGGAAATCGGCGTCGCCGCGACCAAGACTTTCGCCTCACAACTGGCCGCGCTGAACCTGCTCGCACTCGGAACGTCCACAACCGGCGACGCCCGGCAGGTCATCAGCGCACTCCGTGACCTCCCCGGTCACGTTCAGGAGGTTCTCGACGAATCTGCCGCTCAGGAGGTCGCTGAGTTGTATCAAGACGCCAACGCCTACTTCTTCATCGGCCGCGGGTATCAGAATCCCGTGGCGCTCGAAGGCGCGCTGAAAATGAAGGAGATTACGTACAAGCACGCCGAGGGCTTCGCTGCGGGTGAGCTGAAACACGGCCCGTTGGCGCTGGTGACCGAGAACACGCCCGTGTTCGCTATCGTGACTGGTGACGACGAGCGCACCCGCAAGACGATCGGGAACGTCAAAGAGGTCGAAGCACGGGACGCGCCGGTGGTCGCGATTACGGACGGACAGAGCGACGTTGAACGGTACGCCGACCATGTGCTCCAGATTCCGGAAACCCATCCGCGAGCCGCTGCGGTGCTGGCGAACACGCATCTGCAACTGGTGTCGTATCACACGGCCGCGTTGCTGGGGCGGAACATCGACAAGCCGCGAAACCTGGCGAAAAGCGTGACAGTCGAGTGAGCAGCGCGTAGCTGGCTATTTGCGGCTCTCTGGGAGCTCTATCGGAACGGGGTTGCCACTAATTTAGCTGTTGTTGAACCGGAGCGGCTCGCTTTTCCAGAGCAGGCTACAGAGGTGGGGGCAGAATTTCTCTAGGGTCTCGCAACTCAAGATGTGACAGCACCGAGCATAGAGTGTATAACTCGTATGCTTCCCAGGGTTTGTGCCGCGATACCATCTGCTGGAGCGTTTTTCCGAGATACGTGAGTTCACTACGAACGGTGTACTCCGGCCGATACTGGAGCAAGTGGGTCGTACAATGGCCTGCCAGTTCTCACCGATTCCTGTATGCCATCACGAGGTCAATAAGAACGCTCCAGACCTGCCTTGAAACAAGCTTCATATCATAGCTAAACGACTGGTCACGCACGTATTCGAGGTCGTATCGCAGCTTTTCGCTCGGCTCTTTTCCAGTCACATGATTAACCTGGGCAGGTCCGGTCAGGCCTGGCTTGACGAACCATCGTTTCTGCCAGTCAACGACACCGCTCTGGATATCCGAGTCCAGCTCCGGCCGTTCGGGCCGTGGGCCGACGACGCTCATATCACCCCGTAGTATCGACCAGAGCTGTGGTATCTCATCCAAGTGCGTCTGTCGCAGCACTCGGCCAACCGATGTCACGCGTGGATCGATCCCACCCGCATCCTCGTCACTAATTTTCACGCCGGTCTCGTCTTCGGCGTTCTCGATCATCGACCGGAACTTGTAGATGGAGAAGGTTTCACCGAAAACTGCTGTCCGGTCTTGCTGGTACAGTATTGAGCCGCCATCGTCCAGCTTTATCGCGACTATGATCCCAACAATCACGGGCGATAGCGCGACCAGCCCAGCCGATGCAAACGCGATATCGAACGCGCGCTTGAGAATATAGTCCTGTATGTCCCATGGCTCGATCTCCACGTCGATCAGGGTTCCGACGCCACCGCTGGCGGTCAACACAGAGTCTGTATGGTCGCGATGGACTTTCGCGTTGACACCGTACTCGTAACAGGCGTCGAGAGCGCCGAAGAACTCCGCCCGGTCGGCATGTTCAAACGCCAGCACGACCGTATCGATATCATACTCGACGAGCACGTCCTCGATTCGCGAGAGGCCACCTAACCGTTCCAACCCACTCGGGTTAGTGCCGCCGTCAGCGATGGCTTCGGTCCGTTCGATTGTCGTAATGACACTCGTTGGACAGAGATAGCCCAGGAGCGTCCCGTCGACTTCACTTGCCACTTCTTCTATCACCTTGAGGTCGTCCCCAACGACGATGGTTCGTTCGCCGTTCGACGACGGCCGCTTGCGAATCCACACGAACCATGCGGGCAGTGCGACCAGTAATAAGGGAGTTACTAACACGACCGTCAAGCGCGGCAATCGGTACGTGTAGTCGAAGTAGCCGATTGTCGCCAGAACAAGAACTGCTACGAGCACCCGCTTCTGGGCCAGTGCTATAGCGTCGAGAATTCTTCGCGGGCGGGGTTTGTACAGTGGGAGGAACACACTAACGACGACTGCGATTGTGACCAACAGTTCAAACGTGAACTCCGACCCAGTTGGGGGGTCAGTCGGTAGCCGATTGAACACCGGGATGGTTGTCGCTATCGACTGGATGGTAGCGTTGTTAACAAGTGCGACGGCGGCTGCTGTCAGCACGACGACGCCGGCTACACTTGCGACCCGGTACCGCCAGCCACTATCCATTATCAGTGTGATTGCCGAGTTCCGGGATAAGTCCTGCGTCCCGGGACTCAAATACTGAAGCTACTGTAGTCAAACCGCCCTGAATAGACGGTGTGCTACTGAGAGCCAGTCTTGCACGAGAGCTGTTTGCGTACTGACGCACCCACGACGAACGTACCAGCGCAGTCGTATCGGCTATCACAACGTCGATCCAACTACGTGACTGTGTGGTCCTCACTGGTTACTGACCAGGCTATCCTGTGTGGCCCCTCACTCGCTTGCAGCGATATTCTCGGCAGCCATTTCCGGGTCAATCTCGCCCTGTAGCCGTTCCTCGGCCTGATCGCGGTCAGCTGGATAGCCGATATCGTTCCGCCAGCCGTCCATGCGGATCGCGTCGATCGTCCGCCCGGAGTGCAACAGGAGGTCAATCGCGTCACTGATCTCGTACTCGCCGCGGTTGGAGGGCTGTACCAGATGGCAGGCGTGGAAGATGGCCGGCGTGAACGTATAGAACCCGGTCATCACTAGGTTCGACGGCGGCTCCTCCGGTTTTTCGACGACTTCGGTGATCTCGCCGTACTTGTTGGTGTCACAGACACCGTACCGCCCGGCCTCATCCCATGGGACTTCCTCAACGAGGAAAGCGGCGTCGGCACGTTCCTCCGCCTGACGGTTGACGACATCTCGGAGGTTCGCTTCGAAGATGTTGTCGCCGAGCATCAGCATGAAGTCGTCGTCGACGTGCTCCTCGACGGTCAGAAGCGCGTGTGCGAGGCCGTTCTGCTCGCGCTGGTGGGTGTAGGTGATCGGGACGCCTTCGAACTCGTCCTCGTAGTGATTAATGATGGCCTGCTTCTTGTAGCCGACAACTACCAGCAGTTCGTCAGCGCCTAGTTCGATCAACTGCTCGAAGCAGTGGGTCAGAATCGGTTTCCCCGCGACCTCTACCATTCCCTTCGGCTTGTCTTCGGTCAGCGGGCGGAGACGGGTCCCCTCACCAGCGGCGAGTACGACAGCTTTCATATATCTCAATTCGTTGGCCGTCCGATAAAACTCTTGTCGAATTATAAGATCCGAATTATAATATCCGCCCCTCGACTACTGCCGCCCGATGAACGTCAGTATTGTCGGGAGCGGATACGTCGGGACGACGGTCGCGGCGTGTCTTGCGGATCTCGGACACGAAGTGGTAACGATAGACATCGACGAGGACATCGTCGACACGGTCAACGACGGCCGGCCGCCGATACACGAACCTGGCCTCGACGAACTCGTCGCCGAACACGGCGGCGGTCGACTTCGGGCAAGTACCGACTACGACGAGATCCTCGATACTGAACTGACGATGCTGGCGCTCCCGACGCCCTCGAACGACGACGGGAGCATCGACCTCCAGTTCATGGAAGCCGGTGCGGCATCCGTCGGCGAGGCGCTGGCCGGCGCCGAGAACGCGGCAACGGATCCACACCTCGTCGTCACGAAGTCGACTGTCGTCCCAAACACGACCGAGGACCGGCTCGCCCCCCGTATCGCCGACGCCGGTCTCGAACGCGGGACGGACTTCCTCGTCGCGTCCAATCCCGAGTTCCAGCGCGAGGGGACGGCCGTCGCGGACTTCCTGAACCCCGACAAACTCGTCTTCGGGACGGACGACGACCGCGCGACGGACCTTCTCCATGACCTCTACGCACCACTGCGTGAGGCCGCTGACGGCGACGTGCCGGTCGTCGAGACCGGTATCGCCGAGGCCGAGATGATAAAGTACGCCAACAACACGTTTCTGGCGACGAAAGTCAGCCTCATCAACGACATCGGGAACATCTGCAAGGAGTTCGGCGTCGACGCCTACGAGGTCGCCGATGCCATCGGACTCGACGACCGCATCGGCGAGCAGTTCCTCCGGAGCGGCGTCGGCTGGGGCGGCAGTTGCTTCCCGAAGGACACGGATGCCATCATCGCCGCTGCGCGGGAACAGGGCTACGACCCCGCCGTCCTTTCGGCGGCCGTGGAACTGAACGACGCCCAGCCCGAGCGCCTCCTCTCCCTACTTGACGACCACGTCGACGTGTCCGGCAAACGCATCGCCGTTCTCGGCCTGGCGTTCAAACCCGGAACGGACGACATCCGGAACACGCGCGCGGTTCCGGTCATCGAGGGACTCAAAGAACGTGGCGCGGAAATCGTCGCCTACGACCCCGTTGCCACCGAGAACATGCGCGAGCGCTATCCCGACATCGAGTACGCCGACTCGGCGGCGGCCGCCCTTGCGGGTGCGTCAGGCGCTGTCGTCGTCACAGACTGGGATGAGTTCGCCGCGCTTGATACTGAATTCGACGAGATGGCTGACCCTGTCGTCGTCGACGGCCGACGCATCATCGAGCGGCGCGAGGGCATCACCTACGAAGGGTTGACCTGGTAGCGCGGTCAGTTACTTGCCTGTATTCGCCTGTCGACGACGGCTACCGTGCCGGCAGCGAGTAGCGCCACAACGAGCACGGTCGGGTCCGAAGACACGTACAGGCTCGGCGTCGGCGGCCGCCAGTTCGTGAACGGATACAGCCAGACACTCGCTCGCCCGTCGGCGTACACTCGTATCCCATCGAGCAGCAGCGACGTGAGGCCGCCGAAGGTTACGAGGCCGAACACGCGCCGCCAGTGGCGTCTCTCGAATGCGACGGTGATGACACCGGCCAGTAGCAGAACTCCACCGAGTGTGGAGAGTGGATCGTACGAAAACGGGTGTCCAAGTATAGATTCGACCGTTTTCTCCTCAAGGACGATTTCTAGTTTTATCAGATCGGGAATCGCCGCACCGCCCATCCCAACGATGACCCAGCGCTGATCGAGCCAGTCGACGCGCCAGCTCGCGACCGTGAGGAGGATGTATGGTACGAGCAGGTGAGTCAGCAGGTCAGCCATCGCGGGCCTCCAGTGTCCACGTATCTCGGTCGACACGCCAATAGCGGAAGAACAGGAGTAGGAATCCAAGCGCGCCGACAGCCGAGGCACCGTACTTGTAGAACTCCGCCCACCGACTGCTGTTGACGACTTCGACGCGCTCGGCCGCTATCGCCCGATCTGGCTCAAGCGTTCCGTACACCTGAACGACGCCACCGGGTTCGACGGCCGCTTCCGTCCCAGTGACCCTGAGCGTTATTGCCGTCCCGTCGCTTTCGACCCTGATTGCCATTCCGCCATCGCCGGTCTCCGTCACTGTTCCAAACACCATGAGGTGCTGTCCGACGTACGACTCGTACCCGGTCGAAAGGTCCGCAGCATCTGGATACGGGGACCGCTGCTCTTCTGTAACTGCCGCGTGGACGAACAGTCCACCGAGTATCAGACACAGCACAAGTACGATGACGGCACGAACCCAGACGCGCACACTCTCTGTTCTTTCGGTGGGTACAATGGTCGTTTCGCTTCAGAACCACAGCGTGTCTGTCTCCGAAAATCACTCGACAGTGACGTTGCCGCCGTCGTACACTGTCTGTTCTGTGACTTCGACGGTCGTTTCACTTCCGCTATCGGTCGTCACGGTGTATATCCCGGGGTTTGCGACGGTAACAGTGAACGCACCGTTCCGGTCGGCTGTCGTCTGGCGCTCGTAGTCGACCTCCCTGTCTGAGACGGCGACTGTCGTTGCGACCGAGACGGTCGAATTCGGGGCTGCAGTCCCCCGGATCTCTCCACCGGGAACGACCGCGAACGCCTTGTGGCTCCCGTCTTCGCTCGTGAAGAGCGGCCGGTAGCGGGCCAGTCCGTCCACATCTCCGTTCTGGCTTCCGAAGTGCTGGTGTAACCGAGTGTACATCGTGCTGGGTTCCTCCAGTTCCATCTCTGTCGTTACGACGTATCCGACTCGACCGGAAATCCGATTGTGGGCCTCATCAGGGTCCGTTGCTGCGACAAACGGCCCGTACGTCTGGCGGGCGTAGCTGTAGCTCCGTGACTCACCGTTGACGAAGTAGTTGTACACGCGGTTCTGTCCCCAGCGGCTGAGGACGTAGTTTTCGGGGTAATCGAGCCCGCGATCGGCGGCGTCTGCCTCGATTGCAGTCGCTGCACTGTAGGTCCCGTCCTCGACGAGCACCTGGCTCGTTTTGACTGGAACCTGCACCATTCCGAGGGCCCCGAACAACAGAAACAACACGACCAGCGATGCAACTGCCCGGCTGTCGGGAACGAGTACGTCTCGAAGGTCGCTGTCGCCAGTCGTCAGCACCGGTCGGGCGAGATCGACCCACGAGGCGGCCCAGACGAACGCGAGGCCGGCGAACAGTGCGAGAAACGGGGCCAGTTCGCCGACGAAACGGACCTGAATCACGGCGAGAGCGAACAGCACCCAGGCGTAGCTACTGGCGACGAGCCAGCCGCTTCGGTCGTTCCGAGCGAGGTCGATTCCCCACGCCATTGCTGGAAGCGCCAGGAACAGCGTCAGGCCGAGCAGGAACAGGAAGCCGAAGGCGTCTGCGCTGAACAGTCCGTACGTCTCGGCGATCGCGTCGGACCGAAACAGCGTATCGAGCCGCCTGTCGAACGTGCCCCACTGTTCTGTGAAGCCGAAACGAAAGACGAGGAGGCTGACGACGCCAAGTCCGACATCGACCACAGCCAGTTGTCTGGCAGTGCCACCGAATCGTCTGGCCGCTTCTGCTGTCGCGATGACGACGACAGTGCCCAGCGTCAGCAGTGCTGGCGTGCTAGCGACGAGCGCAGTCTGCCAGCCGGTGACAGTATGAACACTCCAGGCGAGTATCGCGCCGAGGCTAACGCCGGCAAGGACCGGCGCGTTCCTGACCAGTGCCGACCGGTCGTTTGAGCCATCCAGCAGTGTCTGTCCCAGCACCACCAGACAGACCGGCAGGACAAGCAATGGCCCGGCTTCCCACGCAAGTACCTGTCCGGCAATCCCGACACCGATACCGACCGCGGCGATCCACGGCTGGGGTCGCCGAAGCGACGTTCGGTTCGTGGCCGTCGTTAGTGCGACCACGAGTGCAAGCGCGGTGAGTCCCAGCCAGGGATAGTCGAAGGCGTGGTGATCTGCGAAACCCAGGCTCGTCCGAAAGGCGTGGCCGGGAATGAACGCCAGGAAGAGGACCGATGCGAGACCGACACGCCGATCGCCGGACACCCGAACCGCGAGTAGATAGAGCAGGACGCCCGTGACGAGTGCCGACACGACCGGATACCAAGCGAGAACGTGGCCAATAACTGCTTTGCTCCCGCCGAAGAGGCTGGCGACCCACCAGAGCGTCGCGACCGTGAGTGGCTCCCCGTTAGTTACTACATCCGGAATCACGGAGAGCGCTCCGAAATCGGCCGGGCCGCCAGCGCTTGCCGCGACCTGCTCGACGTGATATCTGTAGTAATACGGATCGTTACTCGACAGGACGATGTCGTCGCCGCGGTAGATCGACCCGATGACGTACGTTCGGGCAACGAACACGACCGCTAGAGCGGCGACGAGCAGGCCAGTTGCTCGCGCGTCGAAATCGAACCGTAGCGCGTCACCGAGAGCCGTCCCGCTCTCGCTGTCGCTACCAACCGCGGAGTCATCGTTGAGCGCGGCCCGCACAGTGTCGGGATCAGCGACGCGGTACTCGTCACCGTCTTTCTCGACGATGCCCGCTGAGACGAGTTCACCGAACTGGCCCGAATCGATGGGAATGTCGTCGAACGTCCAGCCGTCCTGTTCGTCGTCGACGGCCAGAACCGCCGCTGTCGCGTCTCGTAGCTCGGGTCGGTCATCGAGTACCGCTCCCGCCCCGGGCGTATCGCTCATGTATCCTCTCTTTCCGGTCTGGCGAATAAATCCATCGGGACTCGCCGTCTACGTGTTTGCCGACTCTAGCGCCGCTCGAACCGCCGATTCCACGTCGTGTTTCGGCGTCCAGCCCAGTACGTCGGTCGTTCGGCCGGTGTCGACCGGGAACGAATCGACGAGCGTCTCGTCGTCGCCCCGCGGGTTCTCGACCAGTTCCACGTCGGCATCGATGTCGGCGGCCGAGGCGGCGATATCCTTGACGAGTTTGGCGACGGTGTGAACACCCGGGTCTTCGTCGCTGGCGATTTCGTACTTCTCGACGCCGGTCTCGCCGCGGTCCAGTTGCTCCAACAGCCGTTCGCAACTGTCGACGTACGCCCGGGCCACGTCCTTGACGTGGATGAAGTTCCGGGACTGCGTCCCGGGCTCGTAGACGGTCAGCGTCTCGCCGGCGAGCGCGCGGTTCACGAAGAAGTTGATGACAGTCCCCTTTGAGACGGTTTGACCGTCTATCTCGTGACTACCGTAGAGGTTCGAGATCATGAACTGGTGGGCGGGGAACGCGCCCTCGGCGTACGTCTCGATGTCGCGCTCGTTGAGCAGTTTCGTCCGCCCGTACCAGTTCAGCGGGTCTCGGGGGTGGTCGACCGTAATGGGGAACTCCTGTGGGTCGCCGATAACGGCCATCGAGAACGGGAAGATCAGCGCCGCGCCGGTCTTGCGGCAGAACCAGGCGACGTTGTCGGTCCCCTGAACGTTGACCTCGTAGGCCAAGTCCTGCTTCTCTTCGCAGTCGTCGACGCCGGAAACCGCGGCGAGGTGCATCACGACGTCGGCCCCGTCTAGCACCGCTTCCAGTCGGTCCCGGTTCCGGATATCGACGTGTTCGATGTCGACATCGCCGACGGACCGCACGGTGCCGAGATAGAAGTTGTCGATGGCGGTGATCTCCCAGTCGGGGTGGGCCTGCTGTAGCTCGTAGATGACGCGACTGCCGATGTAGCCCGCACCGCCGGTGACGGCGATGTGGGGCGTGTTGTCTGTGGGTTCTGTCTCAGGCATTGGTGGTAAATTTCTCTGCGAGGTCGCGGACGCCCTCACGGAGCGTCCACGATGGTTCGAAGCCGGTCTGACTCAGTCGGTCGAAGTTGACGTGATACGACGGGCCGGGATGCTCGTCTTCGAGATAGGTCACGTCGACCGGGGCGACCTCGTCGGCGACGATATCGGCGATTTCCGAGATCTGGTAGTTCGATTCCATCGACCCGACGTTATAGACGAACTCGTCCCAGGACTCGGGATCGCACGCCGCCTCCGCGTAGGCGCGGGCAGCGTCCTGAACGTGGATGAACGGCCGCCAGTTCGACCCGTCGCCGTAGACGGTGAGCGGGCGGTCGGTGAGCGCGCGGAACACGAAGTAGTTCACGACGAGGTTGAACCGGATGCCCGGCGAGTGGCCGAAGTTGGTGGCCATCCGCAAGGCGGTGCCGGTCATGTCGAACTCCTCGCAGTACTCCCGTAGCAGCGTCTCGGACTGGAGTTTCGTCTCCGCGTAGGGGTTTATCGGGTCCGGATCGATTGTCTCGTCGATGTCGGTGCTGGTCGCGCGGCCGTAGACGTTACACGAGGAGGCGAAGACGACGTGGTCGACGCCGAGTTTGCCGGCCGCGGTCAGGACGTTCTCGGTGCCGTCGTAGTTGATGGCGAACGTCTCTTCGCGGCGCTCGTGGGTGCTCGACGCGCCAGTGATAGCCGCGAGGTGGATGACGCGGTCGACGCCGCGCATAGCGCTCTCCACGTCGCCGTACTCGCGGACGTCGCCGCGGCGGAATTCGAGGCCGTCCCCGAGCGTCCCGAGCAGCGCACGCGGCGATCCCGAGGAGAGGTCGTCGAAGACGACGACGCTATCCACCCGGTCGTCCGCGCGCAGCAGCGGGACCAGCGCGCTGCCGATGTAGCCACAGGCTCCGGTGACCAGCACGTCCATCGTCAGTCCTCGCTCAGGACGCCCGGCAGGAACCGGTCCTCGTGGGCTTCGATGGTGTCGGCGTACCGCGTCAGCGTCCCGAAGATGTCGCCGACGCCGTCCTCGAAGGACTGGGACTGGCCGCCGATGAGGTCGGCGTAGCGGTCGTTTTCGATCTCCATCTTGTGCGTCTCGTCCTCGTCGCGGGGGTTCTCGAAGTGCTCGACGTCCACATCGAGGTCGTACTCGCTACCCACGTCGGCGATGGTCTCGGCGATTTCGACGATGCTGATGGCGCGCGTGACCTGGTTGTACACCGTCAGACCCTCGGGGCGCTCGTCGGGATCAGTCAGGGCCACTTCGGCCAGCCCTTCGACGGCGTCCTCCAGCGAAATGAACGGCTTGCGCTGTTCGCCCTTGCCGTAGACGGTGACGGGGTAGCCCGCGACGGCCTGCGCACAGAAGCGGTGCGTGACCGTCCCGAAGTAGTAGTCGAAGTCGAAGCGGGTCTTCAGCCGGTCGTCCTCGCGGGTCTCCTCGGTCTCGGTACCGTAGACAATGGCCGTTCGCACGTCCGAAATCGGGATGTCGAACTGCGTGTGGGCCAGGCGCATGTTCTGTGCGTCGAAGCCCTTGGTCGCGTGGTACCAGCTCCCGCCCATGTTGGGGAACGGCACGTCGTCGCGCTCGCCCTGGTTCTCCATCGCCGCGCCGCCTTCCGGAATCGGGAACTCCGGCGCGCCGTAGACGCCCGTCGTCGTCGTCTCGACGAAATGGGTGTCCGTGAGGTCGTGTTCTTCGAGGCCCCACAGGAGGTTCCGCGTCGCCTGTAGGTTGTTGTGCTGAGTGTAGTTCGCTCGCTCGCCGTTGATCTGGGAGTACGGCGCGGAGGGCTGGGCGGCGGTGTGGACGACGACCTCCGGCTCGTGGACCGTCAGCAGTTCGTCGACGAAGGCCTTCTCGGCGAGGTCGCCCTCGACGAAGGAGAGGTTCGTCAGGCCGTGGACCTCGCGAGCCGCATCGAGGCGCTCGTCGATGCTGGCAACCGGTGTCGCGCTCGTCGCGCCGACGTCCTCGACCCACTCCCGTCGGGCGAAGTTGTCTACGAGCAGCACTCGGTCGTCCGTTCGGTCCGCGATTCGCAGTGCGGCCGGCCACCCGACGTAGCCGTCGCCGCCAGTGATGAGGATGGTCATAGTTACTCAGTTAGTGAGTAACTGCGATGCGTAATCAATCTTCTGTTCAGTTGCCTGCTAGTCTCGTCCAGCCTGACTGCTCATGAGACACGTATTCGTCCGCAAAACAGCACTGTTCACCCGCTACTGGCCGATATCGAATCGCTCGAAGTATTCCGTGACGTACTGGTTTGCATCTGCCGGTGGCTCCGTGACGGTGCGATACGAGTCGTGCTGGTCGTCGAGTGTAATCTCCGCTCCGCCGTCGGGCACGACTCGGTAGACAATCGGTATCGTGTGTCTGGAGTCGACACCGTCGACTGACGACGTGTCCCAGAAGTGTTCGCTGACGCCAAGCCGTTCCGTCGCAACCGATGTGAGGCCGAGTTCCTCCCGGGCGATGCGTTCTGCCGCGTCGTCCAGCCGCTCGCCCTTGTAGAGGCGACTCCCCGGCCAGAACCACTCGCCTTTGGCTGGCTCGTTCTGCCGCCGTGTCAGCAAGATACCACCCTCGTACTCGACGACGAGGTCGACACAGGGCTGGGGCATATTGTCGAGACAGGTCGCGAACGTCTCCGTCGGAATGCGTTCGTCGTGGCGGTCCATACCTCCCGCTTGCGGGCCGCCGGTGAAACCGCTCCGCTTCCCGCCGTTTCGCAACCGTTAAAACTGACCCTGTCTTCTATCCGATTGCTATCGCACGGGCCGGTGGGGTAGCCTGGTATCCTTCGGCCTTCGGGTGGCCGTAACCGCGATTCGAATTCGCGCCGGCCCATACTTCTTGTGGCGCTCACTCACGAACGCCGCGTGTCGTCTGCCGCCGTGAGAATTCAATGTAGACAAGACGCCCGCAGCGGAGCGAGCACGTCTGGGCCTGATTCGAATTTGCGCCGACCCACCAGGTATGCCGCCTTTTCGACGGCCCATGACAGTTAGACCCCTTTGCGAGATGCCCGCGTGAGTTCTCCCTCTGCTTGGGCCTAAGGTAATTACTAAACTCAGCTTTGCACGTTGAAGTGGTAGCGTGACGTAGGCGTTGACAAAGAAGGATGATGCCGATCACGGACTTCCTTTCGTGTACGCGNCTCAGCTTTGCACGTTGAAGTGGTAGCGTGACGTAGGCGTTGACAAAGAAGGATGATGCCGATCACGGACTTCCTTTCGTGTACGCGCGTGTTCGACGAGTTCGACTCGCTGTCACCGGCACAACGACGTCACGCGAAAACCTACGCCACAGGTCTTGTTGCGGCCAGCAACAAGACCGTGGCGGGCATCGCACGCGAAGTGCTTCCAGCCAGCGGTAAACGTGCTCTCAACAAGTTCCTCACCAAGTACGACTGGGACGAACAGCAGTTCAACCACGAACGTCTCGAAGAACTTCAGAAACACGGTGAAACGCGCTGGTCGAAGGATGGCTACATCATCCTTGACGACACGATCACCGAGAAAGCCGGGGACGAAGTCCCCGGCGTCGGTCGGTTCTACGATCACGCCGAAAATGACACTGTCTGGGGCCAAGACCTCATCTACGCCTTCTACGCTGACGACAAAACCGCCTACCCCCTCACCTTCCGCCTCTACGAAAAACAAGACGACGAAGACGACGACCACGATACGAAGTACGATCTCGCCCGAGAGATCGTCACNGAACTCGAAGAAGAGGTAGGTGTGCCTGCGGACACCTACCTCTTCGACTCGTGGTTCGCTCACGATTCTGGCCTTCCTGACCACATCGAATCCTACGGCAAGGACTGGATCGGCCCGCTCCGGAGCAATCGCAAGGTAACTTACACCGGTGAAGAGCTCCGCGTCGATGCGCTGGCAGAGCGCATCGACATGGTTGAGCGTGACATCGAGGACGACACCTATCATATCTGGACGAAGAAGCTTCCCGTCTCCCAACTGGGAGACGTGAAGCTGGTCATCGCCGAGAAGGAAACCGATGAAGACGAAGAGAATCCGGTCAAGTACCTCGCCACGAACAAAATCGACGCACCGACCGAGCACGTGATTCGCTCCTACGGGATGCGGTGGCGCATCGAGACATTCTTCGAGGACTCGAAGCAGGATCTCGGCCTGGGAGACTGCGAGATGCAGACAGACGAAGGTGCCAGTCGGCACTGGCACCTTCTCATGGCTGCCTACAGTCTCGTTCGTCTTGATCCTGACTCGAGCGCCTTGGGAACAGTTCGCTCGAAAGCGTCATCGCTTCGAGCGAACCTCGAACACTCCCTGAAAGAAGCCGTCTACAACCTCCTCTCGTGGGTTCGGGACAACGATGACCGAGGCGTTGATGACCTCATGGAAGAGATCGATCATCTCTTTGTTCACTCAACTGCTGAAGCTAACGTGCAAAGCTGAGTNACGATGACCGAGGCGTTGATGACCTCATGGAAGAGATCGATCATCTCTTTGTTCACTCAACTGCTGAAGCTAACGTGCAAAGCTGAGTACTAAACAGACTCGTTCTGCGGTCATGCGGAGGACTGGAAGACAGTCACGCTCTTCCCTATGACTCGTTCAATAGCCTGTTCATCTCAGAAGCAGCGGTGTCAAGCGCTTCCTGTGCAGTCCTATCTCCTCGAATTGTCGTATTCATCGCTTCGGCTGCAACATCCATGAGCTCCATGTTCTGTGGCAGATCAAGTGGCACTGGCGGAGGGTCTGATGGGACGCTGTCAACAGCCTGATTGAATGCGTCATCCCAGGAACTGGCTTGGCCACGTTGTGCGTACTCCTGCTGGTCTGGGATCCAGTTCGTTCGCGCATACCCAGCACTATCATGCCCCTCCCACTGCCGGGTTGAGAGGAGGAGACTCATTTCGCGAGACGTAGCCCATTGGAGGAACAGCCATGCTGCCTCTGGATTAGGGGCAAACTGATTGATTCCAAGCGACCACGTCCAGACTCCTGCCTGCGTCTTACCACCGGGGCCATCTAGAGGCGGTAGCCACTTCGTCCGGTTGTACTGTTCATCAGTCAGCACTCCAGCGGTTGCTGGTGAGTGGTATAGGATACCGGCGTCCCCTCTACCGAAGGTTTCGTTTGCACGATACCAGTTCAATTCTGTCGCATCTCTCGGTCCGTACGAGCGTAGCAGCTCAGCATATTTTTCAAGCGATGCCACCCCTTCAGGGGAGTTCAGCGTGGCTTCACCGGTGCGGCGGTCGACCCAGTCTGCGCCATATGACTTGAACAGTGTCGACCAGTTTGCAGTCGACACTGGGTCGGCGCTACCGCGTGAACTGATACCACACCGATCAACACTGTCCGATTCGTGAATGACCTTTGCCGCGTGTGTCAGTTCCTCAAAATTTGTCGGTTCTTCTATTCCGAGTTGCTCAAACGTCGGTCGGTCATAGGCCACACACCCGTAGGAACCGATGACAACAGGCAATGCAATCAGGTCGTTCCGGCCGTAGCTGAGCTTTTCTATAATATTATCAGGGTAATCCTCCATGTGATACCACGTAGCATCTGTTAGTGATGCATCACTTCTGAACTGATTGAGGTCTTTCACCCACCCGCTCTGATTGTAGTTTGAGGCTGCCCAGAGTCCAAGCAAAAACCCATCAAATGAGCTCCGCTCAGTTCGCATTTGGTGTTCGATCTGTGAGAACAGTTCTTCTTCAGGATAAATATCATATGTAACATCTATGCCGGTAAGATCGGTGAAATAATCGAGGAACGGCTGCGTCGCCTGCGTAAACATATGATCCGACATAACAAACGTTATTGAGTCCCCCTCACACTGCCGCCAGTCTATGCCAGCAGACCGACAGTGTTCGTTAATTCGCTGTCCCCAGTCATTGATAGCAAATGTCTCAAGTGAGGATTCAAGACTGGTCACATCACTCTGTAGACCCGACATTTGTGAAGATATCTGCCCTGCAAGCCGTGCCTGATTTTCTGTTGCATCTTCAACAGATTCGATCTGCTCGTTAACTGCACGACTCAGATCTAAGACCTCATCAACTTCTGAGGCAACTGAACTGTTTGACTGTGCCTGTTGGTCTGTCGCATCTGATATCTCTTGAATAGAGTAATTTATGTCTTCAACATAATCGACGGTGTCGGAGAACGCTGCCAGTGCTTCTTGTACTGTCTGTGTGCTCTCCCCGATTGATTCGTTTGCCCTACGCACCTCTGTGACTGTTTCTTCGGTCTCCTGTATGACTGTGTTGACGACTGACTCAATCTTGTCTGCAGATTGTTGTGCTTCCTCTGCGAGCTGCTTGACTTCGTCAGCAACCACGCCAAAGCTGTTCCCTTCCTCACCGGCCCTTGCAGCCTCAATACTGGCATTGAGTGCAAGCAGATTGGTTTGGTCGGCGATATCTGAGATGAGGTCAACAGTCTCGGCTACGTCTTCCATCTCTGACTGGAGTTCAGTAATCTGCGCAACTGTTGACTCACTAATGTCCTTGACCTCACTTGTTTGCTCAATGGCCTGCTCTGCCGCCTGTCGTCCTTCAGAGCCACGCTCTGCTGCCTCGTTCGCCCGCTCTGCCACTTCCGTTGCTTCAGACGCGATTTCTTCAATACTTGCTGACAACCGATCCGCTTCGTCAGAGACATTTCGTAGTCGCTCTTTCTGCTCCTCCGTCCTGTCGGTAACGTCATCGAATTCAGCCGTAATTCGGTCTGTCGCCGAGTCTACTGTTAAACTGTCGCCGGTCACCGTGTCGCCAGTAGACCGAACCCCACCAGCAAAAGACCAGATTTCGGCTTGCTGTGACTCAAGCCGTGATAGCATCTCGTTGTACTGCGTAGACAATTTGTTCAACTCGGCGTTTTCAAATGTCACGTCGACACGAGTTGTGAGATCCCCGTCCGCCGCATCAGCCATGCTTTTACGCAACTGTTTGATTTTCTCCACTTCCTTCTCGACCGGCTCATACTCATTATCGCTCATTTTGATACTCAGTAGGATGCGCTATGGGCATCTAGGTGAGCTTACTACATCACACGTACATCAATGCAACCCAGAGATTTTCAGCGATGATACCGCCAACCTGCAGTGTACCCCGTACGTGTGCTTGTCTGCGGTAATCCAGAGCTTCGTCCCATCGTTCCCGACGCGCCCTCTCTCCGAGCGACTACATCGGCCGTTTATCTCACGGTATTCCAGAACACGACCCTCTCCACGCCGAGCATCAGTCTGCGCTCCGGCCCCGGGTGACTTCGTACGCCTGCCCGCGGAACTGGAATCGCCGACGACTCGTATCGTACCCGAGTACGCCGTCCACAGCATGCTCGTCGGTTTCGACGACGACGCGGCTCACATCGTCGATCAGGAACGGGATGGCGTTGCGAAGCCCGCCGTCGGACATAGCGAACTGACCGTGTGCCATCACCTGTTCGGCGATGACTCGCTCGCTCGCGTTGTCAGTGCGAGTCAGCGTGAACGTCGCGTCGGTCGGCCGTTCGCCGTCGCCGTGGCGGTCGGTCGTCACCCTGACGGTGTCGCCGTCGCGCGCTGTCGGCACGCCGTCAGTCGGGGTCACTGCAGCACGGTCACCGACTAGCGCAACCAGAGCAGCACTCTCGTTCGTCGCGTGGCCGTAGCCAGCAACGATGGCGTACTCGCCGCCGCCGAGATAGCCCTGTGTGAGACCATCACAATGGCAGTCACCGGTACCACAACCGACAGCTGGTCCGTTAAACGCCCGGAGGCCCCACTGCTCCTGACTGCCCGGTTTTAGGAGCCGACAGTCGGCGGTGTGGGCTGCTGGTGCGACGTGGAACCACTCGCCGTCGACGAGCTTGTAGAGGTCCCAGTGGCCGCATTGCAGTCGCTCGTGGCTGTTGTTGACCATCTCGAAGCCGACTTGCGTATCAAGCTTTGCGCGCTCGGTACTGGGTCGAACAAAGGCTGGAGTCGCCCTGTCTGCTTCGTGGTACCACTGGACGCCGCCGTCGCCGGGAAACGGCGGGAGCGACCGGCCGGCGAACCGGGAGTCGGTTTCCGGACCGGGACTTCGCGTGTCCCAGACGGAGACCGAGAGGGACCCGGCCTGACCGCGGAACTCGTAGGTGCCGGTCGGCCGCCCGGACTGGCCCGGTTCGCCGACGAGGGCGTACTCCAGTTTGACCCATTCACCGGGATTTAACCGGTACGTCTCTGGCATCCACGGACCGACGTCGTCGACGCGCCAGTACCCCTCGTCTGTTCGGCCGAGTGGGGGCACTTCGTCGGCGAGGTCGTTGTTGTCCGTGGGTGCGAGATGGAGGCGCGCTTCGTGGTCGTAGCCGCTAGGTTGGCGGCTGTGTGTCTGTCCGACTCCTGGAATCCACTTGACCCTGAACGTGTTCTCGAACTCGTTGCTGTTCTGGAGCCAGCCCCGAAGCGTGGCCGGATGGTCGTCGGTCGCCGTCTGGTCGAACCAGAGCCCGACTCGCGCCCTGTCGGCGGTGTGGAGTCCTGGCGAACTGAGGGCGTAGGTTCGCGGCCCGGTTTCCAGTTCGATGACGGTCGTCGGATTCTCGGGTCGGGGCGGGTCGCCAGTGCCTGTCGGCGTCCCTGTCCCGCTGTCATCTGGATCAGTCGGTGACTGTGTCGGGCGTGGTGCGGGCGTTACGTCTGCGGTCTCGTCTGAGCCGAGGGTGCCGAACGAACAGCCGGCGAGTCCGGCCAGCGCACCCGGGATCGACGCGAGGAGGGCACGTCTGCGCATAGTCCGCGATTCGTCGCACCCGGTAAACCCTTTCTGGACGCTCAGACGGCGTTTGTAGCGTCTTTCGTATCGGTACTGACAGCAGTCGACGGACGTAAATCGCCGTGGGGTGACGAGTCAGTATGCGCCAGTTCGTCATCATCGGCCACGACGCCCCGACGACGCCGGAGTTCTCGCTCGACGACCTGGCCGGCGCGGCCGGCCGGCTCGACGTGCTCTGTCGGTGTGTCACCAGCGCGTTCTTCCTGAGCCACGCCATCCGGGAAGACGTGCGGGTCCACCTCATCCTGGCGGATGAGTACACCGTCACGTTCGATGGGAGTGACCTCCGCCGACTGAACCCGGACGAACGGTCCACGGCGGCGCTGATCCGCAAGGCGCTGGAAGAGCGCGAGGAAGCTATCGGCCACATCCCGGTCGAAACGTCGCCCGGGGTGTCGCTCACGCGACGGGGGTTCGAGGGGACGCTCGACGACGCGGCGAGCCGCGGAACTGTCGTCCAACTGCACGAGGACGGCGATCCCATCGTCGACGTTGCACCGCCGTCGGACCCGGTGTTCGTCCTCTCGGACCATCACGACTTCCGGGACGAGGAAGCGACGCTGCTGGCCGACCACGCGGACGAGTGTGTCTCGCTCGGGCCGAAGGCCCTCCACGCTGACCACTCGATCACGGTCGCGCACAACTACCTCGATACGGACGGGTTCGAGCAGTACTGACGGGGCACGCTGGGCGACTGCCAGAAGGGTTTTCCTCCGCGGTTCGCTGAATAGTGTATGGGATTATTGGGCTCGGAGACAGCGACGAGTCGCGCTGTCGGACGACGTATGGAAGCGACGAGGGATCGATGACTGACCGGGACGCGCTGTCCCGCCGTGCGGTCCTGCAGACGGTCGCCGGGGCCGGCCTCGCGTCTGTCGCCGGCTGTTCGGCGCTCGAAGACGGGAGCGACGATGCGGCCTCGACAGTCGAGGGCGAGCGGGCCGAAGAACTCGCGCGCCGGTTCGCGCCGACGCTGTACTTCGATCAGGCGGAGCCGTGGTTCCCGACGGACCCGCGGCCGTACACCAGCGAACAGGACGGGGAAACCGTCGTCGACGGGTTCGACGCCTTCGACGGGTATCACGAGCGAATGACCGAAGGGGAGCCGCCGGACCCGACGGCGTTCTACAACGTCGTCGAGTACGAGAACTCGCCGCTCGCCGTCGTCCAGTTCTGGTTCTACTCGGCGTTCGACCAGTTCACGACGAACTTCCACTGGCACGACTGGGAGGTCCTGCATGTGTTCGTCGACACGGGGACGGGCGACCCGCAACTGTACGTCGCCAGCTCGCACTCCCGGAAGGTACCCAACAACGAGTTCCTCGACCCCGACCCGGAGATGGTCCCACGCATCCTCTCGGAACTGGGGTCACACTCTAGCGCGCTGTCGGTCAACGACGCTCGCGACCGGTTCACCCGGCTGCCGGAGGGCGACCGGTTCGCGGACATCACGAACAGCGCCGTCGAAACCATCGAGGACCTCGCGGAGATCCCCGTCGCTTACGGGCTCCCGCGCGACGAGGGGTCCCGGCTCCCCTACCTCGTTCCGGAGTACGAGGGCGCGCCGCTGTACGAACACGAGCGGCTCCCGTCGGTCAGCCGCGAGGACCTCATTTCGGAGTCGCTCACGATCCGTTCGTTCGACAGTCTCACCCAACCACCGACGGACCTGCCGACGCGGGAGACGGGGCTCGTCTTCCAGCACACCGACCGCGGCGAGGCCGACCCGGACATCGAGTACGATCTCGTGCCGAGCAGCGAACTGGAGTACATCGCCGATTTCACCGGCCCGCAGTTGAGCTTCGAGTTCGCCGTGCCCGAGTTCGTCGAGGACGCCGTCTCGGGCCACATCACGACAACGGGCGCGCCCTGGAACCAGCCGCGATACGAGAACCCCGCCGCGGACATCTCTGAGCCGAACCACCGGGCGGCGCTGGCCGAGCGCTACGACGCCATCGGGGCACCGGCGGAGATACGCACCGTCGTTGCCAGCCTCTCGGAAGCCGTCTCGAACGACGACGCGCCCGAGGACGATGGGCTCACGACCGAGGACACGTCCGTCGAGTCCGTCGCCTTGCTGGAGAGTGACCCCGAGGCCGTCCCGACCTTTTCTGGGCTAGCCGTCGTTCAGGACGTGCCCGCGGGCGACCACCGATTCACGGTCAACGGGGCCGGTGTCGCACCACACAGCGAGACGGTGTCGGTCCCCGACGCGGAGTCGGCTGACGGGCCGACCAGAGCCGGTGTCGACGGAAAACTCCCCCTGGTCGCCCGGGAGAACGCGACCCGCCTCGAAGTCGATCCGTCGGGAGCCGACAGCGACCTCACTGACCTCGCCGTGGAGGACGACTTCGCCGGCCGGCTGTACGACGCACCGCTTTCGGAACCCGACGCCGTGTACGTCCACGGCGGCGGCGCGTACACGACGGAGGTCCGGGACCGCGACGACGAGATCGGCGCGTTCCGCGTCAACCCGGACCCCGAAGCCGAGACTGCCGCAACAATCGACGAGCCCCGAACTGGCAAGGCGTCGCTGGCGTCGTTCCTCGCCGACATCGCCGAGGAGACGCGACAATCGGTGCTTGACGAGATGGACGACGACGGCGACGACGGTGACACCGATGACGACGATGACGACAACCCCGGGAGCAGCGGTGGCTCCGAGAACGCTATCCAGGGTCTCGAACGGGCGCTTGCGGCTGTCGTCGAGGCCGCCAAGCGGGCGACGGAACGCGCCGAAGCCGGCGACCGCGGGAACGCTGACAAACAACTCCAGGCCGTCGCCGACCGACTCCAGCGCGTCGCGACCAGAATCGAGGACGCCAGCGACGACCTGTCCGACCCGCTGTCGAACGCAGCCCGGAAGCGCCTCGATCAGGCCGAGCGGCGGACCGAGCAGGCCCAGGCCGCCGACAAACTATAAGTTCTTCCTCTGCGCTTAGAGCCCGCCCCAGCGGGCTAGCGCGCCAGCGACGAGCACCAGTCCCCCGGCGATGAACGTTCCGGGGACCGGGAGGACGAACAACACGGCACCGAGCAGGAGGCCGAGCGTCGATATTCTCATTCCAGCCACACGTAGCGCACCACGTCGTATCGGTCTGGTGCCTGCATATTCGTGGACCCGTGCCGGTTTTGCCAGTGCGGGCCACACTGCTGATATGGACGAGGAACTCACCTGGGAGACGCTCGGTGCCGAAACCGCCTACGCCTGTCCGGGGTTCGATATCATTCGCGAGGCCGTTCGCCTCCCCGACGGAACCGAGGGAGAGTTCGACTATGTGCAACACGGCGAGAGCGTCATCGTGCTCCCGTTTACCGCTGATGGCGACGTGGTCGTCATCGAGGAGTGGCGACAGCCGGTTCGCCGGGTCAACCGCGGCCTGCCGGCCGGGACGATGGAGGGCGAGGACGACGACCCGACCGTCGCCGCCGCCCGCGAACTCCGCGAGGAGACGGGCTACGAGGCCGACGCTTTCGACCACCTCTACACGGGCGAACCGGCCAACGGCAACACCGACTACGTGTTCCACTACTACGTCGCACGCGGGTGTGTGGCCACGGCCGACCAGGATCTGGACCACAACGAATCGATTCGGGTCGACACCGCCGACTTCGACTCGCTGGTCCAGTCGGTGCGCGACGGGACGCTCCGTGACAGTCGGTCTGCCGTCGGTATCATGTACTATGCCCTGTTCGAGCGCTGAACTGACGACAGTTTGAAACTCTGCGGAATGGTACCATTACGCATATGGCCTCGATTGCACTCGACGAACAGACGGAACGCCGGCTGGATAAACTGCGCGCGGCCGTCCGCCGTCGGACCGGCCGGCCGGTTTCGCGGGCGGAGTTGCTCGAACGGCTTGTCGAGGACGCCTACGGGTCCCGTGACGAGGTGGTCGATATGTTCCGGACGTCACAGGCGTACGTCGCCGACGAGGACTCCGGGACCGTCCACCGTCCCGAGCGCAAACTGGTGCCCGGCGGGCCTGAGCGGTCCGACGAATAGCGGCGGGTCGCCGGTCGGGTCGTCTGTTCCGCTCTCAGACACTTCTCGGGCGACGATTGTGGGAACACAACCCTTAGGCACGCCGACCGACGACGACGTGTAATGACGAATTTCGAGGTCCGCCAGTACGACGCAGCGGGCCGGCTGGGCGAGCTAACGGTGCCGCGGGCCGGCGTCACCGTCGAGACGCCGACTATCCTGCCGGTGGTCAATCCGCACGTCCAGACGGTCGCACCGGCGACGCTGGCGTCGGAGTTCGGCGCGGAGATACTCATCACGAACAGCTACATCCTGCACGGCTCCGACGACCTCCGCGAGCCGGTGCTGGAGCAGGGCCTCCACGACTTGCTCGGGTTCGATGGGGCTATCATGACCGACTCGGGGTCCTTCCAGCTCGCCGAATACGGCGACATCGACGTGACTACCGAGGAGATTCTGGAGTTCCAGCACGAAATCGGCTCTGACATCGGCACGCCGGTGGACATCCCGACGCCGCCGGACGTGGACCGCGAGCGAGCGACAGAGGAACTCAAAACGACCCAGGAGCGGCTCGAACACGCCACTACCGTCGACACTGGCGAGATGCTCGTCAGCGCGCCGGTCCAGGGGTCGACCTATCCGGACCTGCGTGAGCGCGCCGCCGCGGACGCCGTCACCACCGGGCTGGACGTGTTCCCGCTCGGGGCCGTTGTCCCGCTGATGAACGAGTATCGCTACGCCGACCTCGCTGATGTCGTCGCGGCCTGCAAGCGCGGGCTGGGGGAGGTCGGCCCGGTCCACCTGTTCGGCGCGGGCCATCCGATGATGTTCGCGATGGCGGCGGCGCTGGGCTGTGACCTGTTCGATTCCGCGGCGTACGCGCTGTACGCCCGCGACGACCGGTATCTCACGGTCCAGGGGACGGAACTGCTCGACGAACTGACCTACTTCCCGTGTCACTGCCCGGTCTGTACCGACCACACGCCGGCAGAACTCGACGCGATGGACGCCGACCAGCGCGAAGAGCTGCTCGCCCGGCACAACCTGCATGTCACCTACGGCGAAATCCGGACAGTGAAGCAGGCGATTCGCTCGGGTAACCTCATGGAACTGGTCGACAGTCGCGCCCGCGGCCACCCGGCGATGCTCGACGGCTATCGAGCGTTGCTTGACCACGCCGAGCAACTCGAACGGACCGACCCGGTCTCGAAGGACGCCTTCTTTTACACTTCAAATGAAAGCGCTCGCCGGCCCGAAGTCCGCCGCCATCAGAACCGACTGGAGCGCCTCCCGGTCGAGGGCGACGAGGTGCTGCTGACCGAAGGGAGTTCCAGCGCGCAGTACGACGAAACCTGGGGTATCCTGCCGCCGTTTGGCCCGTATCCGCGCGAACTGGCCGACACCTATCCGTTGACCGCCGAAACTCCGGACCGGACCGACCGAGCGGCCTACGAGGCCGCGGCCACAGGGGTCCGGCGACTCGTCGAACTCCATCCCGACGTGTCCTTCACGCTGGTCTACGACGACTGGCCGGCGACGGCGCTGGACCGCGTGCCGGACGGCGTCCGTCTGCGCGACCTGCACGCTCGCGACTGACGGCGCAGTTGTCTCGACCGCTGCCGGTCAGACCGTCGGCACGGCCACGTTCTCGTCGGCCGCCTCGCGCCAGGAACGGGTCGGCTCCCAGCCCAGCAGTTCCGTGGCTTTGGCCGTCGAGTACGCCGCGTCGTCCCCTTCGACCGTGCAGTCGTCCGGGACAGTACCGTACTGCTCACGCATGAGTTCGACCAGCGGCCGGCCCAGCGCGTTGTCCGGGCCGACGCAGTTGAACGCTTCGTGGCCCGAAACCTCGCCCGTGAGCGCGGCCTCCACGAGGTCGACCACGTCCCGCACGTCGACGTACGACCAGTAGTTGCCCGCCCCGGCCGCGAGGTCGTCGACGTACTCCTCGGCCCGGCAGGGGTACTCCCCGGGGATCTGTATCCATGAGGGACGAATCGACGCCACCGAGACGTCATCCCGGCGAGCAATCGTTTTCCCGATTTCCTCGGTGACGACCTTCGAGAGCCCGTAGTCGTCCTCCGGCCTAAGCGCGTGCTGTTCCGTAATCGGGAGTTCGTCAGGTACCGGCGTCTCTTCGGCGAAGAAGAAGCCGTACGCACCGTCCGAGGAGCCCTGCACCACGTCAGCGCCGACGCGGCCGGCCGCCGAGAGCACGTTGTGTGCCGCGAGGGTGTTGTTCTGGAACAGGTCTACCCCAGGGTGGTTCCCAGCGACCGGAATCGCCGCCCAGTGGACCACTGCATCTGGGTCGATGGCGGTGAGCGCGTCGAACACGCTCCCAGCGTCCGTCAGGTCGAGCGCTCGGTACCCGACAGCCGGATGCCCCCCATCGTCGGGGAGGCGGCGGTCGAGCACTGTCACGTCGTGCGGTCCGGCGAGTCGGTCGACGATCCAGCGTCCGGAACTGCCCCGGCCGCCGGTCACGACAACATCCATAGCTGCTCTGTGGCCGCTGGCATCCAAAGCGTGGCGGTGTGCGTCGTTGGTGCCAGCTACTTTATGTGTCGAGCCGGAACCGCTCGCCGTGCGTGAACGTCGTCCAGCCGAGGATGCGCTCGTCGCGATGCGGTCGGTCGGGGTTGTCGATTGCCGCCTGCTGGGCCGAGACGTACGTCGGGACGTTCTTCACCGGCTGTCCACTCTGTTTGAGTGTTTCCAGATAGGTGTCTTTCTCGTAGTACGAGTAGGCCACCTCGTACAGTGAGGACGCAGCCTCCTGCTTTCTGGCGGGGAAGCCGTCGTTGTTGACGAACCGGTCGGGGTCGCCCTCACCCATCGCTTCCCAGGCCTCCGGGTCAGCCACGTACGGCGCGTGGGCGTCGAGAATACGTTCGATGGCACCCCTGTCACCGTCGAACTTCTGGTACTCGTACAGTGTGGGGCCGTCGAGTTTGTCGGCGTAGAGTCGGCTGAGTTCCGCGGCGGTGACCAGTGCCTTCGCCGCGTACAGCGAGTACGCCAGACTCGACGCACGAATAATCTCGTTTTCCAGCAGGCCGTCCTCGCGGAGTTGGTTGAAGCCGGTCTCGCGGTTCCGTTGCATGGCCTTCCGGAACCGGTCCCAGTCCCGGAGATACACGGAACCGGCGGCGTGGGTCATCTCCTGCCAGTTGAAGATGTTCTGTTGTCCCATCTCGGTCGGAATACCGTGGCCCACGTCGTCCAGAAACGTCCGGACCCACTCCTGCAGGTCGGCCTCCGTGCCGACGCTGTCGTCGTTCCACGCCTCGTGGCCGCGAACGAGTTCCGCACCCCACCACATTTTGGGGAGCGTGATGAACTGCTCGATGCTGTTCGTTTTTACTGGTGCCATATAGGTCTCCGAGTTCAGGAACCAGTGGTCTAGCAGTTCGACGGCTTTCTCGGCGTACTGGTCCGCGCCGGTGTACTGGTAGGCGAGGCCCAGATCCCGTATTCTGTCTCCTGTTCTGATGGCGGCAACGTAGTCCTTGCGCGCTTCGGGGTCCTCGGGGCCCTTCGTTTTGAACTCGTGGCCGTCGCCGTTGTCCGTGACGCTCTCGGGATCCGCTGCCATCGCGTCGCGGACATCGTCGATGAAGGCTTCGTGGGCCCCTGTCCACGGGCTGTCTCCATTCTCGACACGGGACTGTATCGCAGCCAGTGTATCGAGATGGACGAACATTGCGGGCCCGCTTTCCACTGTTGACTCGGCTACTTGTTCCGTCGGTGTCGGCTCCGTCTCGTGTGACGCGGCCCTCGCGTCCGAGTCCCCTGAGGAGAGGCCGGTCGAACAGCCCGCCAGCGCTACGGCTGTCCCCGAGAGGGCGAGCAACACGTCTCGTCGTGTCTGTCGCTGCACGAACGGTCAGTCGTCCCCTATAGATTTAGTTAGGGCCCAGCTAATCAGCGGATAGCGACCTGTCCGCGATAATCATGGCCACATAACTGTCGACCGGAACGAAGTATGCTGAGTTTGAACGCACCTTCGGTCGCCACCGAGGCCGGTGCTGGTACAAAGGCAAGATAGTTGGTCGCGCGTGGCTGACGCCATTGCATGACCGACTACTTCGAGATCCACGAGCGCGACAGCGCCGCGCGAGTGGGTGAGTTACGCCTCGCCGACTCCGTGACGACGCCGGCGCTGGTCGACGACGTGGACACAGAAACGCCGGGCGACTGCCGGCACGTCCTCGACGACGCCGGAAGCCGCTGGCCCACCGAGCAAGACGCCCCCGATGGCGACGACTCGCTGCTCACTGTCCTGCCCCACCGCGGACTCCCCGCCGGCACGCCGGACGAAGTCGCCGAGGCCTTCGCCGTCGACTATCCCGACGTGTCGTTCCCGAGCGCGGCCGTCGTCTCGTCCGATACCGCGACCGACCACGGCAGCGACGCCTACGTGCTCGCTGGTGCGCCCGGCTACGTCGGGCACGCGTCGGCGTTCGTCGATGCCGTCTCGACCGTCCGGGAGGCTATCCCCGCCGACACCGCGCTCTACCTGCCTGGCGTCGCCACGCCGCGAAACGTCGCGACGCTCGTTTACGCCGGCGTCGACCTCGTGGACCCCGACCGCGCCGTCGTCCGCGGGACTGAGGGCCGGTATCTCACGACCGACGAGGCGTATTTCCTCGAAGACCTCGACGAACTGCCGTGTGCGTGCCCGGCCTGCCAGCAGCCACGCGATGAGTTCGACCGCGAGGACTGCGTCGAACACAACGTCAATGCCCTCGCCGCGGAACTTCGGCGCGTTCGCCGCCGGATTCGTGACGGCAGGCTTCGGGACTACATCGAGGGACAGGCCAGACAGGACAACTGGCTCACCGCGACCTTCCGGCGACTGGACCAGCAGTACAGCTATCTGGAGGAGCGCACGCCGCTCATCCGGCGGGCCGACCTCTCGGCGGCCAGCGACGACTCGTTGCGCCGTGTCGAGATCCAGCGCTTCGCCGAGCGCGTCACCGACCGCTACGTGCCGCGCTTCGACGACCGCCCGCTCGTGCTGGTGCCGTGTTCGGCACGGAAACCCTACAGCGATTCCCAGAGCCACAAGCAGTACCACGACGCGATCAAGTGGCGCGCCCACGTCGTCTCGATGACCTCGCCCATCGGCGTCGTGCCTCAGGAACTCGAACTCACCTACCCCGCACAGCACTACGACTCCGTGGTCACGGGCAACTGGACCGCCACCGAAATCGAGTTCGTCAGCCGCGTGCTCGAACGCTATTTAGAAGGCACCGACTACCCGGAGATTATCGCCCACATTCCCGGCGAAGGCTACCGCGACATCTGCGAGCGCGTGGCCGACTCGCTGGGCCGGGAGTTCACCTACACGGTCACCGACCACCCGACGACGGCGGACTCGCTGGGGAACCTCGCCGCCGAACTGGAAGGCTGGGACCGCTATCCGAAACGGGAGCGCGAACACAACACTATCCGTGCTGTCGCTGACTACCAGTTCGGCGCGGGCGCGGGCGACGAACTGTTCGACGACCTGTCGACGCAGGGCCGGTATCCGCAGTTGCGGGCTGACGACGCCGACGGCGAGCAGCTTGCGGCGCTGGCCCAGCAGTACGGGGTCCTCTCGCTGACCACCGCTGGGGCGCGCCGCTGGGTCGAGAGCGACGTTCACACCAAAACGGTCGAAATCGAGCCGTTCGTCCCCCACGGTTCGGTGCTTGCACCGGGAATCACGGACGCCAGCGACGACATCCGCGTCGGCGACGACGTGGTGATTCGGGGCGACGCGGCCTTCGGCGTCGGTCGCGCCCAGATGAGCGGCCCGGAGATGCAGTCATCGACTCGCGGCATCGCCGTCCAGATGCGTCACGTCGACGAGCAGTAGGGCCGTCTTTGCCGGTCACCGGATTAGACTGTGCGGCGCCTGACCACGCGACTTATCTGCCGAACGGGAGAACCGTCAGTATGGCTTGGTCGGAATTCCGCCGCTACCTGCCCGCTGTCGGGTTTTCGCTGTTGTTACTCGTCACCTCGCTTCTCCCAGTTCCCGAGGGGGCGGGAGAGCAAGTCCCCGCGCTCCTCGGTTTTACGCTGGATAAGTGGGTTCACGCGGCGAGTTACGGGATACTGGCGGCACTGCTCGCGTGGGGCCGACAGGCCCGTGATGTCACCACAGTTGCAGCACTCGTGACCGTCTCTATCTGCTACGGGACGGGTGTCGAACTGCTACAGGGGCTCGTCCCGTCACGCGGTGTGAGCGGCGCTGACTTCGTGGCTAACGCGGTCGGGGCCGTCCTTGCCGGACTGTCGTGGCTCGCGGCTCACCGAACTGGTGCGCTTTCGGACCAGACCGACCCACGATCCCGGCAGTAACGAAGCGGCTTTACGCACTCATCGGCTACCTCGCCCCAATGAGCAAGCCCAGTCCTGAAGTCTACGAGGAGGGCAAGGGCATGGACGCCCACAACTCCGTGATGCGTGACATCCGGTCGCGCAACGACTCGACGTACGACCCTCGTGAGCCGACTCGCGTGTGGCTCGACGAGGACAACACTCCGGACGGCGTCTACCAGAGCCTGACCATCATCCTGAACACCGGCGGCTGCCGGTGGGCGCGCGCCGGCGGCTGTACGATGTGTGGCTACGTCGCCGAGAGCGTCGAAGGGGGGACCGTCGCCCACGAGGACCTCATGGCCCAGATCCAGCACTGCCTGGACCACGAGGCGGAGAACAGTGACGACAAGAGCGGCCTCATCAAGATCTACACCTCCGGGAGCTTCCTTGACGAGCGCGAAGTGCCGGCGGAGACACGGCAGGCCATCGCCGAAACCTTCGCCGACCGCGAGCGCATCGTCGTCGAGTCGCTGCCGGACTTCGTCGACGAGGAGACGGTCGGCGACTTCGTCGATGTGGGTCTGGAGACGGACGTGGCAGTGGGTCTGGAGACAGCGACCGACCGCGTGCGCCACGACTGCGTGAACAAGTACTTCGAGTTCGCGGACTTCGAGGAAGCCTCCGAAGCGGCCCAGGCGGCCGGTGCCGGCGTCAAGGCGTATCTGCTGATGAAACCGCCATTCCTCTCGGAAGCCGAGGCCGTCGAGGATATGAAGCGGTCCGTGCGGCGCTGTGCGGCCGTCGACGGCTGTCACACTGTGTCGATGAACCCCTGTAACGTCCAGCGCTACACGATGGTCGAGGAGCTGTACCACGACGGCGGCTACCGGCCGCCGTGGCTCTGGTCGGTCGCCGACGTGCTGGAATCGACGGCCGACGAGGATGTCATCGTCGTCTCCGACCCGGTCGGCCACGGCAGCGACCGCGGCCCGCACAACTGCGGCGAGTGTGACGACAAGGTCCAGCGCGCCATCAAGGACTTCGACCTCCGACAGGACCCGTCGGTGTTTGAGCAGGTGAGCTGCGAGTGCGAGGCGACGTGGGACGCCGTCATCGAACGTGAGAAGAGTTACTCGCTTCCGCTCGCTCGATAGGCCCTTCGACCCGGAGAACCCGTGTGACGGCCTGCCGACCAACGTTTATCAGTCTTTCGCGCCTAAGACTGTTCGATATGACCCCGAACGGTGACCAGGACAGGCGCAGTTTCAATACACGCGGGACGGTCACGGAATGTGACCTGTGTGGCGAACGGCGACAGTGTATCGACGACGATGGGATGGTTGCCTGTAGTGCCTGCCAGTCCGACCTGCTGCCGTCTAACTGGGGTCTCTGAGGCGACCCTTCGAAGCCACCGTGTTTCACTCGCTTACGATGACTCATCCGGCCACGACTGTTCGATAGCGGGAATGACGCCGACGGTCGCGGTTGCCTTGAACGAGGCGACGAGTTCTGCGCCCGTGGTGATATCGAGTTTGTCGAGGCTCGTGTCGGTCACCACCGCCGACAGCGTCGTGTCCGGGTCGACTGCCAGTGCGACCAGCGCGATAGAGGTACCTTCGTCGATACGCTCGACGGTACCCGCAAACTGGTTCCGCGCGCTCGTCCCCGTCGGCTCCGGAGCCTCGGGCGGCGCGTTCAGTGTCACCGTGTCGGCGCGAATGCCGACTTCTACGGTGTCGCCGGGGCTCGCTTCGGTGTCGACGATGGCCCGGACTGTCCCCGGCGGCGTCTCGACGGTCGCCAGTTCGCCGTCGCGGTCCACGACGGTCCCCCGGAGGACCGTCTCCGCTGCCGTGGCGACGCCGTCGAACTCGGCCTGAAGGCGCTGAAAGCGGGCCAGCAGTTGCTCGGCGGTGTCCGTGAGTTCGCTGCCGCCGCCACCGCTGCCGCCGCGACTGCGGTCGACTAGCGGGCCGAAGGCGTCCTCTAATTCGACGACTCGGCGCTGGGCGTGGGCGTAGGACCGGCCGAGCGCGTCGGCGGCGCTGTTCAGCGACCCGTGGGCTGCGACCGCCTGCAGGAGCGTCCGGTCGCGGGCAGTCAGCGCCACGTCGCCCTGCCCCAACTGCACTTCGACGTCCGCGGTCGCGTCCATACCGCCACATGACCGCGCCATCACAAAGGCGTTGCCGCGCGGGACCTGCGACCCCGCTGAGGACCAGTGTGACAGACATCACCATCAACAATTAAGAACCCTGCCGCCGTCGTTATGTCCATGTCGATGCAACGCCGACGCTTCCTCGCATCACTGGGGGCCGCCTCCGTGGTCGGGCTCGCTGGCTGTGCTGGCGAGAGCGACCCCAGCGGTTCGACGGCGACACAGACCGGTGGCGGGGCGGACGGACAGTCCGGTGGGGCACAGACCGGTTCGGGCCAGATCGGCGACGGTGAATTAGTCCTCGCCACGACGACGAGTACCTACGATACGGGACTTCTCGACGCGCTCCATCCTGTGTTCGAGGAGAACTACGGCGTGACGATGAAGACCATCCCGAAGGGGACTGGCGCGAGCCTCCGGACGGCGCGGGACGGCGACGCCGACGTGATCCTCGTTCACGCTCGCAACGCCGAGGACAAGTTCATGCAGGACGGCTTCGGCGTCAACCGCCGGGACGTGATGTTCAACGACTTCGTCATCGTCGGCCCGGAAGACGACCCCGCAGGCATCAACGGGATGGAAAGCGCCACCGAGGCGTTCACCACCATCGCCGAGAGCGAGTCGACGTTCGTCTCGCGGGGCGACGACTCCGGGACGAACAAGAAGGAACTGCTCGTCTGGGACGAGGCCGGCACGGACCCCAGCGGCGAGTGGTACCGCGCCGTCGGCAAGGGGATGGGCGATACGCTCGTGCAGGCGAGCCAGACCGGCGCATATACGCTCGCCGACCGCGGGACTTACCTCTCGATGCAAACCGAGATCGACCTCGCGATTCACGTTCAGGGGCCGCTGCAAGGAGGTCCGGTCATCCTCAAAAACCCCTACGGCGTGATGGCGGTCAACCCCGCGAAATACGACGACGTGAACTACGAGGCGGCGATGGCCTACATCGGCTTCCTGACGAGTCCGACCGGACAGTCGATGATCGCCGACTACACTGCCAACGGCTCGCAGTTGTTCTTCCCCAATGCCATCGCCGAGGAGCCGAACTTCGGCCAGTACGTCCCGCAGGGGTACACGGCACAGCAGGCCAGCAGCCTCTCACCGCAGGACAAAGAGTACCTCTACTGGGTCGACGAGCAGGTGCCGGCGGACTACTGACCCCGATGATTCCACTGCAAGCACAGCTCCCGGACGGCGGCTGGACGTACGTCGTGAGCATCGTGGCCGTCTCGCTGTACGTCAGCCTCACCGCCGTCGGTCTTAGCACGCTGTTCAGCCTGCCCGTCGCGCTCGGTATCGGTTTCACCGACTTCCGCGGGAAGCGGCTGGTCACGGCCGTCGTCAACACCGGCATGGGGTTCCCGAGCGTCGTCGTCGGGCTGGTCGTCCTCATCCTCCTGTCCAACAGCGGCCCGCTGGGGAGCCTCGACCTCGCGTTCACGCCGCGGGCGATGATACTCTCCCAGTTCATCCTCGCGACGCCGGTCCTGCTGAGCGTCAGCCTCTCGGCGGTCGAGGGCGTCGACCAGTCGGTGCGTGACGCGGCCTATGCGATGGGCGGAACCAGAGTCGACGTGGGGCTGGCGGTCATCAAGGAGGCCCGTTTCGGCATCGTCACCGCGATTCTCGCCGGGTTCGGTCGGGCCATCAGCGAGGTCGGGTCGATACTTATCGTCGGCGGCAACATCGTCTACAGCGACGGCCAGTCTTACACTCGGACACTGACGACGGCGATAACGGTCGAAGCTCGGCAGGGCCGCTACGAGGTCGGTCTCGTCCTCGGTGTGATACTCCTCGCGCTCGTGCTGGCCGTCAACGGGCTCGGGTCGTGGCTCCGGAACCAGGGCCGGGGTGAGCGCTCGGTATGACGCTCTCCGTGACCGACGTAAACGCTGGGTTCGGCGGCTCGACCGTCCTCCGGAACGTCTCGCTGGCGGTCGACCCGGGCAAAGTCGTCACCGTCGTCGGCCCGTCCGGCACCGGCAAGACGACGCTGTTGCGCCTGCTTGCGACCTTCCGCCGACCCGACGATGGAACGGTCGCATGGGACGGCGACGATATCTGGGCGATGGCCGACGACGAGCGACTGGGTATCCGCCGGCAGGTGAGTATGGTGTTTCAGGAGCCGAGCCTGTTCAACGCACCCGTCCATCGGAACGTCTCCTACGGCCTGCGGGTCAGGGAACCCTGGCAAGCCCGACTCCGTCGGAGCTTCGGTGAACTCGTCGGTTCATCACGGCCCGCCGACACCGTTGTCTCTGCGCTCGAAACGGTCGGCCTTGTGGAATCGGTCGACCAGAACGCGCTCTCGCTGTCCGGCGGCGAGGCCCAGCGGGTCGCGTTCGCGCGGGCGCTCGCCGTCGACCCGGCGGTCATGCTGCTGGACGAACCCACGTCGAACCTCGACCCGCACAACACGGCGCTGCTCGAAAACGCCATCGAGCGGGCGCGGGACCGCGGCGTCGGCGTCGTCGTCGCCACCCACGACATGCACCAGGCGAAACGCATCTCAGACCGAATGGCCTTCCTTCACGACGGCGAACTGGTCGAGACCGGCCCGCCCGAGCAGTTGTTCGAGGACCCCACCGACGCCCGGACGGCACGGTTCCTCGACGGCGAACTGCTCGTCGGTGACCGGGAGAGGTCGCGCGTGCCGCAGTCGCCCACAGCCGACCCATAACTGGCGATTTCACTTACACTCCGGTAAGCATGTGCTTATACGGCTTGACCCACAAAGCTGGAGTAGGGACCGCCGGACTATGTCACACGCTCCGCTGGTCCCTTCCCCTTTGAAACGAAACCGGATAGCGATGCGACTACGCGTCCGGGTCAGATCTTCTGTGAAACCACCGCAATGAAAGCCGAAGCTGCCGGTGTTACAGCGGTAGCGAGGCGAAAGCCCATCGGCTTTAGCCGTGGGATGAAGCCGACAACTGGGAATCTATCCACGCTCGTAGCCACGACTGGGGTTAGATGTTTGCCTAACATCTTTAGGTGAGTAGTATCTATATACTGACGATGCCTCGTGGGTTCGACAGGGAACGTACCAGCGTCCACAAACTCCAGTACCACTTCATCTGGTGTCCGAAATACCGTAAATCGGTGCTTGAGGGCGAGGTACGTACCCGCCTCGAAAAACTCATCGAAGAGAAAGCCGACGAGCTCGGGTTAGAGATACTG
The DNA here is from genome assembly GCF_000336615.1 of Haloarcula amylolytica JCM 13557. Taxonomy (GTDB): domain Archaea; phylum Halobacteriota; class Halobacteria; order Halobacteriales; family Haloarculaceae; genus Haloarcula; species Haloarcula amylolytica. Next base: position 1,559 of record NZ_AOLW01000024.1, on the reverse strand, counting down.
GAATTGGCGATTCGCTCCGACCACGTACACTTGTTCATCACAGGCGACCCGACGCTCGCCCCGAACAAGATAATGCAACAGGTCAAGGGCTACTCCTCACGCCGACTTCGGGACGAGTTCGACTTCGGTTTGCCGTCGCTGTGGACGCGCTCGTACTTCGTCTCAAGTGCGGGCGACGTATCCAGCGAAGTCATCGAGGAGTACATCGACGCCCAAGCAGGTGAGTAGCCATGAAACGGAACGTCTCAACCACGGTTCGGGTTAAACTCCACTCACTGACAAACAGGAAGACTGACTTGCTCGCCCGTGAGTATGAGGCGTTCCAGACTGAGGTACACGGTGGAGACGCTGACCTGTACTCTGCAACCGACCAGCAGGCGTCGAAAGTACAACGGCAGAAAGACCCAAATCCCGGTACGGAACAACCTGTCGTCCTTCGCAACGACGTGTTCGATGTGGCCTACGACGAAGACACCGTTCTCTCGTCGTGGTGGGTGAAAGTCCCTGTCTACGACCCTGAGAAAGGACAAGGCAACTCCATCTGGTGTCCGGCCCACGTCCCACAAAAAGACGAACAACTCGTCCGTGAGGGGAATCTTCGAGACAGCGAACTGGTGCGCCGTGACGGTGACTGGTACGTGCATCTCGTCGTCAAGCGATCTGTGACCGTCCAAGACGAGTACGACGACGTGCTGGCTATCGACATGGGCGCACGGTGGGTCGCTACCTGCGCGTTCCTCTCTGACCGCAAAACCACGTTCTACGGCGAGGAAGTGCGCCGTATCCGCGAACACTACAAGCAACTGCGCAAGTCCATCGGGAAAGCCAAACCCCGACAGGGACAGCAGGTGGTTGAGCGTATTGGGGACGCCGAAGCACGGAAGGTAGACGACCGTCTCCACAAGATTGCTCGCTCGATTGTAGAGGATGCCGAGGAACGGAACGCGGTCATCGTCGTGGGCGACCTTGGCGGGATTCGCAAGGACAACGACAAGGGCCGATACGTCAACGACAAGACCCACAAGATGCCATTCGCTCGCTTGCTGAACTACATCGAGTACAAGGCCCAGGGCGCGGGTATCGACGTGCAACTGGTCGAAGAATACGACACGTCGAAAACGTGCAACCGCTGTGCCTGCGAAGGTGTCCGAACAACGCAGGGGCGTTTCGAGTGTCCCGAATGTGGGCTTGATGACAACGCAGACAAGAACGGTGCGCTGAATATCGGCAAACGAGCCTTGGGCAAGTTCTTGAAACCGCTGTCCGAGGCGGGGGCTGTACTGGCACAGTCCGAAACGCAGGTCATCGTCCAACGCGACGACGAACCTGCGAACCTCTCTGTTTCCGTGGATTCAACCCCCAGTGGGGGAACCCCACGGCTTTAGCCGTGTGGAGGATGTCAGTCGGCGAAGCCCTCGAGCACGCCCTGGCCGTCGGTCCGGCCCAGGTCCGAAAGCGTCGCCCGCTCGGGGTGGGGCATCATGACGGCGACGTGGTCGTCCTCGCCGGTGACACCGGCCACGCTGTGTTTCGAGCCTGTCTCTTATACACATCTCTGA
>NZ_AOLW01000023.1 GCF_000336615.1 Haloarcula amylolytica JCM 13557 | reverse complement strand
GCTCAGAGATGTGTATAAGAGACAGCCTCGTACTGGCTGGTCCAGGGCGTGTCGGCGTTCTCGACGCGCAGGTGGACGTGTTCACACTGGAACCGGGCGCTCTCGTTTGTCGTGAACGCGCCGGGGGTCAGCGACGACTCACAGCCGATCTGTGCGCCGTTACAGATGCCAAGCACCGGCGTTCCTTCGCTCGCGGCCTCGCGGACTTCGGCCATGATGGGCGAGCGGGCGGCCATCGCGCCGGCACGGAGGTAATCGCCGTAGGAGAAGCCGCCGGGGAGAACGACCCCGTCGACATCTTCGGGGAGGCCGTCCTCGTGCCAGACGAGTTCCGCGTCGAAATCGAGCGATGTCAAGGCCTGCACGGAGTCGCGGTCGCAGTTCGAGCCGCCGAACTGGATGACGGCGATGGTCACGCGAGCCACCTCCGCGTGTTAGAATAGGGCATCGCCGTCAGCTTCGAGGCGATGGTCATTCTGTCTCGGTCACCTCGATGTCGTAGTCGTGGATGGTGGGGTTCGCCAGGAGCCGCTCGGCCATCTCTTCGGCGCGTTCGGCCGCGTCCTCGGCGCTGTCGGCGTCGAGGTCCAGCTCGAACACGTCCGCCGAACGGAGGTCGTTCAGGTCGAAGCCGAGGCGCTCCAGAGAGCGCTGTGTCGTCTCGGCTTCGGGGTCGAGGACGCCCCGCTTGAGTCGAACGGTGACAGTCGCGGTAAAGGCAGTCATTACTGGCAAGCGAGCGGGCAGCGGAGAAAACGCTTGTGTTCTCCCGGCAGGTCACGTCCCGGCGCTGACCGGCGTCCAGTCGGACGGCTGGTCGGTCAGCCCTTTGACCCGGATGTCGAGGTCGCCCGCGTCAGCGTGCAGATACCGGTGGGGACTCGCGTGTAGCCGCTGGCGTACGTCGAGATCGGTCCGCGTGTAGCGCCGCGGCTCGCCGTCGGTACAGTACACTGCGCCGATAGCCCGCCCCTCCTTGTCCGTGATTCGCACGCCGGCGTAAGACCTGCTGTCGAGCCGTTTCAGTGCGTCAACTTCGGCGAAGCGAGGGTCCTCGTGGGTGGCCTCGGCGACCATCGCCTCGCCCGAGAGAATCGTGTGGGTGCAGATGGAGTCCTCGCGGGAGCGCGTCCGCCGTTTCCGCGCGCTCGTCGGCATCCGGGTGAGCACAGAGAACGGTCGGCGAATCACTCGTCACGGCCGTACATACACGGACGGATACACAGAGCGTCGGTATCCACGCTAGGTGGAAAACGAAGGCTTTTGCCGAGGGACTGCCGACTCTGGGTCAAATGAATCACGACGCTGTCCGGAGGTGGGTATCGTGACGCGCGGTCTGACTGAGATCACGGTCGTCGGTGAGGACGACACGGGTCTCATCGCCGAAGTGACCTCGCTCCTGTTCGAGCGCAGTATCAACATCGAGGACCTCGACCAGGCTGTCCGGGAGGGCGTCTTCCGGATGACCATGCGCGTCGACACGTCCGAGATGGTGACGACGGAGGAGAAACTCCGCGAGGACCTCACCGAACTCGGCGACGAACTCGGCGTCGACGTGCAGGTCCGGTTCCCGTCTGACCGCGAGACACAGACCATCGCCGTCCTCGTCACGAAGGAGTCGCACTGCCTTGAGGCCCTCTTCGAGGCCTGGGCCAACGGCGACCTCGGGGCCGACATCGAAGTGGTCATCGGCAACCACGACGACCTCGAACCGCTGGCGGCCAAGTACGACGTCCCGTTCCACGACATCGGCGACGAGAAGGGGACGCCAGACGAGCAACAACTGCTCGACTTGCTCGCGCAGTATGACGCCGACCTCATCGCGCTGGCCCGGTATATGCGCATCCTCTCGCCGGACGTCGTCTTCCGCTACGAGAGCCGCATCATCAACGTCCACCCGAGCCTGCTGCCCGCCTTCCCCGGCGCGTCGGCGTACATGCAGGCCATCGAGGAGGGCGTCCGCATCGCCGGCGTCACCGCTCACTACGTGACGACGGACCTCGATCAGGGACCGATCATCACCCAGCGCGCGTTCAACGTCCCCGACGACGCCACCGAAGAGGAACTCCAGCAGATCGGCCAGCCGCTGGAAGCCGAGGCGCTCATCGAGGCCATCAAACTCCACCTCAACGACGAGGTGAACGTCCACCGCGGCCGGACGAAGCTTCGGGACCCCGAGGAGACCTCCGCCCAGCTCGGCGCACCGGAGAAACTCGACCAACTGAACCCCGACCGCCCCATCGACGGCCTCGGCGAGTTCGTCGCCGAGGACGACGGTGAGATCGAGGCTGACGACTGAAGTTCTTCTCCCGATTCAGAGTTCGCTAGCGGCGCTAACGGCTTCGTCGAGTGACGGCGCGTCGAACACGTCGCCACCGACGTAGGCGTTCGTGCCGGCGCAGTAGAGGTCTCGCGCGACCTGAATCACGCTCTCGTCGAGCGACTGCGGCGATTCGTCACAGAGGGATTTCCAGTCGGCGACGCCCTCCGCGTCGGCCTGCTGTTTGGCCTCGCTGACGGCCTCGACCCACTCGGACTGGGTGCGCTTGTGGTACTGGCGGATGACCTCCTTCGAGACCTGCTGCCCTTCGTAGGAGAAGCGGTTCTCGTCGAACGTGCCGACCACGTCGGCCACGCGGATCTCCCCGTCGTAGTACAGGCATTCGATTTTCCCGTCCTCGTGGACCAGATCGGCCTCGGCAGCCTGCTGGGTGACGATGTGGTTGACCGCGCGGGCCAGTTCTTCCAGGCGGTCGATGCTGGCCGTCCCGGCGATCCGGTCGGCCGCCTCGCGGTCGAGATACCGGTCCTGCTCCTCGTATTTCGTCGAGAACTCCACGATCGGTTCGTCGAGGTCCACGACCTCCTCGGGCCAGGTGTCGTAGTCGAGGCCGTGGTCGGCGGGCTCGGTCCGGGACCGTAGCGACGACCCGACGCCGACGCGGTTCCGGAAGACGATCTCCAGGGGGATGAGGTAGTTCTCGTCGGCCGCCCCGTGGTAGGCGTCGTAGTCGTAGCGCCCGTCCTCGAAGGAGAGGTCCGGGACCTGTGTGAGTTCGATGACCATCTCCTCGGGGGCGGCGTCGGCCGACAGCGCCTCGCCGAGGTCCAGCACCTCGTCGCTGTCGGGGAGCCTGACGCCCTCGTAGTGTGTCGGGACGTGGTTCTCCTCCAGCAGTTGGAAGTTGTACGCGCCCATCGTACACAGCGACGCGCCCTTGTCGGGGATCTGGTCCGGCATCTTGCCCCAGTCGAACACGGAGTAGTCGTCCGTGAACACGAACGCGCCGCGGCCGAGGTCCTCGGCCGTCGCCGGTTCGTCCACGCGGAATTCCTTGACGCTCGTCATTGTGCCCGCCTTTCGGGCCGGGGACAAAGACGTTTCTCATACTGTCGGCTGTAAGTCTGTAGAGCATTTCGCCACCGCGAATATCTTAAAATAGTTACAGCCGACAGCATCACTCGCGCTCGGAAGGCAACGTTTTCCGTCGGGCTGTCGACTGACCGTCTGATGGCTTCCAGTCTGTTGGTCGAAGTCGCGATCATCGTCGCCGCGACGGCAGCGATCTGGAAAGGGAGCGACTGGCTCGAATCCTCGAGCGAACGGCTCGCGACGTACTACGGTCTCCCGGAAGTCGTTCAGGGCGCGATCATCGTCGCCGTCGGGTCGAGCTTCCCGGAGGTCGCAGCGGTCGTGCTCTCGGCGCTGGACGGGTCGATGTCTCTCGGTGTGGGCGCAATCGTCGGCTCGGCGATTTTCAATATTCTCATCATCCCCGCAGTCGCGGGCATCGCCACGGACGACGAACTCGAATCGAGTCGGACGCTCGTCTACAAGGAGGCGCAGTTCTACATGCTCGCCGTCTCAGTCCTGCTCATCACGATGGCGCTCGCGGTCATCTACTACCCCGGCGAGGCGACGCTTACGGGCGTCATCACGCGGCCGCTGGCGGCGATTCCGCTCGCGCTCTACGGACTGTACGTCTTCATCCAGTACCAGGACACGGCCGACCACGACCCGGGGGAAGACTGGACCGCCGGTATCTCTGTCGGGCGGCAGTGGCTCTTTCTCTTGCTCGGCCTCGCGGTCATTCTCGTGGCGGTGGAGAGCCTGGTCCACTCCGTCAAAGTCATCGGCCGGGCCGCCGGCGTCCAGGAGTTTCTGCTCGGCGTGACGATTCTGGCGGCGGCGACGAGTCTCCCCGACACGCTCGTCAGTGTCAGAGCGGCCCGCGACGACCGCGGGGTCACGTCGCTCGCGAACGTCCTCGGCTCGAACACGTTCGACCTGCTCGTCGCCATCCCGCTCGGCGTCTTCATCGCCGGCGCGTGGACCGTCGACTTCGCGATGGCCGTGCCGATGTTCGGTGTCCTGACCGGGGCGACGATTCTCCTGTTCACCGCCCTCCGGACCGACCTCGTGTTGAGCGAACCCGAATCGTATGTGCTACTCGTTGCCTACGCGGCCTTCGTCGCCTGGATCGTCGTCGAGACCGCGGGCTGGGTCGACGGCGTATTACCGACCTGACCTATCGCTCCCGGAACTGCAGCCGCTTGCGTCCCGAAACACGGGGACCTGTCGACCTTGTGGACCATGTGCGTACCCATACGTTTTTGACCGTTCTTTCCCTCCTGTCCAGCAATGCCGGACGTCCCAGAGACCGTCGGTACGCCGGACGGCTCCGTCGAGTTCGAGCACCGTCCGACGACTGCCCAGTCGTTCGAGAACGCGCTCGCCAAGGCGAGAAACGGGACGCGACTGACAGTCGACGACGCAGTCGAACTCCTCACGACGGGCACCGACCGGGACGGCATCGACCACTACCGGAAAGAGCAGGTACTCGAAGCGGCTGACCGACGCCGGGCGGAGGTCGTCGGCGACGAGGTCACCTTCGTCGCGAACCTCAACAACAACGTCACGACGGCCTGTAACACCGGCTGTCTGTTCTGTAACTTCAAGGACCGCTCCGAGCAGTTCCGCAGCGACTACCAGGAGGACCACGGCGGCTTCACGAAGACGCCGAGTGAATCCCGCGAAATCGTGCGGGACGCCCTCGACCGCGGCATCTACGAGGTCTGTTCGGTATCGGGGCTCCATCCCGCGCTCGCGCTGGACGACGAGCACCGGGAGATACTGGAGACGAGCGACCGCGGGGACCTGAACTACCGCTCCCCCGACGAGTACGAGAAAGACCCGGCCACCTACTGTGAACAGATTCGGGCGATGAACGTCGGCGACGTCCACCTCCACTCGATGACGCCGGAGGAAGCCTATCACGCCCGCCGCGGCACCGACTGGTCCTACGAGGAGGTGTACGGTCGCCTCCAAGACGCTGGCCTCGACAGCGTGCCCGGTACCGCCGCCGAGATTCTCGTTGACGAGGTCCGGGACGTCATCTGTCCGGGCAAGATCGGGACCGACGAGTGGCTCGAAGCGATGGAGGCGGCCGCGTCGGTCGGCCTCGACATGACCTCGACGATGATGTACGGCCACGTCGAGAACGAGCGCCACCGCGCGCTGCATCTGCAGCGCATCCGCGACCTGCAGGACCGGACCGGGGCGATCACTGAGTTCGTCCCGCTCTCGTTCGTCCACGAAGAGACGCCGCTGTACGAGCGTGGCATGGTCGAATCGGGTGCGACTGTCGACGAGGACGAACTGCTGATCGCCGTCTCGCGGCTCTTCCTCGACAACGTCGACCACATCCAGTCCTCGTGGGTCAAATACGGCGACACGCAAGGACTGAAGATGCTCACCTGCGGCGCGGACGACTTCATGGGGACCATCCTCTCCGAGGAAATTACCAAACGCGCCGGCGGCGACTACGGCGAGTTCCGGTCGTTCCAGGAGTACGCCGACATGATTACCGCTATCGGGCGGACGCCTGTCGAGCGGTCGACGGACTACGAACAGCGCCGCGCCATCGACCCCGACGCCGACGTGCTCGGCCCGCAACTCGGGCCACAGGCTGACGGAACGCCGTTGCTCGACTGAAGTAGTGGACCACGGCTGGGCACTGGCCGTGGTCGACGTGGTAGAGTATTCTGCCTGGCACTGCTGTCAGAGGCACGTCCAGGCATGATATGTATTGGTATGCCAGTATATGTGTAGCTACGGCCTAGTCGACTAGGCGAGTGATGTCCAGTATCCGCTCTGACCGTGACGGCTGTTCATGCGCAGAGGCCAGTGGGCGGGATCACACGCTCGCCGGATTCACGCCGCGGTCCAGTATCGACCGGAACCGTTCGCCGTCGTCGTCCTCAGCCTCGATAGCCGCCTCGATGGGCTCCGAGAGCCAGCCGTCGTCGACGAAGCGGTCGTAGACCGGCAACCGCTCGCTCAGTGGCACCTCGGCGGCCTCGGCGACGGCCGTCAGTTCCTGCAGCGCGGGCCACTCGTACTCGGGGTTGATGTGGTCCACAGTCACTGGGGAGACGCCGCCCAGGTCGTCGATACCGCAGTCGGTCAGGTCCCGGGCGGGCGCGAGGTTCGGCGGAACCTGTACCGACACCTCCTCGGGAAGCGCTGCGCGAGCCATCGCCGTTACCCGGCGCATCGTCGCCAGGTCGGGAGAGCCGCCCTGCCAGCGCTCGTTCTCGACGACGGGCTGGACGATGACCTCCTGGATGTGGTCGTAGCGCTCGTGCATCTCGCGGATGGCGAGCAGGCTCTCGGCGCGGTGGTGCCAGTCCTCTCCGATACCAACGAGGATGCCGGTCGTGAACGGAACGCCGAGTTCGCCGGCCACGCGGAGGGTGTTGAGCCGCTGGCCGGGGTTTTTCGCCCGCGGGCCGCCGTGGGCCTGGACCGCCGTGGTCGTCTCAAGCATGACGCCCATCGAGGCGTTCAGGTCGGCGACGTGGGCCATCTGCTCGCGCGTCTGGTCGCCCGGATTCGCGTGCGGGAGCAACCCCTCTTCCAGCGCGATCTCGCAGGCCTCCCGGAGGTATTCGTGAATAGAGTCGTGGCCCCACTCGGCGAGCTGGTCGTGGACGGCGGTGTAGCGGTCGTCCGGATCGTCGCCGAAGGTGAACAGCGCCTCAGTGCAGCCGGCGTCGGCCCCGCGGCGGCAGGTCTCGCGGATCTCCTCGCGGTCCATCAGCTCTGCTTGCCCCGGCGGGTCGTAGTACGTGCAGTAGGTACAGGTGTATCGGCACGCGGTCGTCAGCGGCAGGAACACGTTCCGGCAATAGGACAGCGCCGACGCGGCCTCGACGTCCCCGGGCATCACCGACAGCAGGCGCTCGATGTCGGCGTCCGAGATCTCGATGTCGATGTCGTACGCGTCCGTGCCGGGTATCACGTCCCGGGGTGTGCACCCCACGAACAAAAACCTTCACTCGCGGCTCGCGGTGACACGACCGTCTGTGAGCGACAGACTGAAACCGGCGTCAGTGAGCCAGTCCGCGGCCGCGCCGTCGCTGTGTAGCAGCACTTCAGCGAGGTCGCCCGGTTCGTCGATGTCGGTCGCGAGCCGCCGGGAGTCGACTTCGGTCACGGCGGCTCCCTCGTCCCGGGCAATCCGCCGGTGGTCACGGATCGACGCGCCGTGGTAGTCGACCCTGAACCCGGGGTGGCGACTGACGAAGGCGTTCGTCCCGCCGCCCAGACCCGGGGCCAGCACGACGTCGGCGTCGGGGGCGAGCAGTCGCTCGATGCTTTTCGGCGTTACGAGCGGCAAATCCGCCATCACGACGGCAAGTGCGCCATCGCCGTCAGTCACTGTCGACGCGAGCAGGTCGTTGACGAGCGGGTCGAGCCCGCGGTCGTCGACAGTGAGCGGTGCGGCACAGCCGAGCGGCGCTGTCGAGATGACTTCGGGTTCGTGGCCCGCCGCTGTCACTGCGTCGACGACGTCTGCAAGCATCGCTTCGGTAAAATCACGGCGCTCGTCGGGAGAAAGAACGGACGCAAGTCGCGTTTTGGGGTCAGACCCCGAGACGGGGACGACGAGACGCATTACAGCTTGGAGTACTCGTCCTCACTCATCTGAGTGTACGCGTAGTAGCCGCCACCGACCAGCAACAGGAGGACGACGAGTCCGCCGCCGACCAGCAGGAGCGTTCGCTGGGTCTGAGCGCTCTGCTGGGCCTGCTGTGCCTGACTTTCGGCCTCCTCGGCGAGGTCCTGGGCGTTCTGGAAGTTCCCGTTCTCGTAGGAGGAGATAGCGCTACTGACTAGATCCTCGGCGTCTTCGTTCCCACCGGCTTCGTCGATTGCGGCCTGCGCGTCGTCGATTGCCTGTCTGGCCGCTTGGCTCTCTTCAGTGTAGTGGTGGGCGGTGTCGTTGCGGAACTCGTCCTCGTTGCTCCCGCTGATCCGACTGAGCGAGGCAACCCGATAGTTCTGTGCCGGGTCGTACGTGTAGTTCGAGATGGCCGGCGTCGTGCCGACGAGTTCGATGCGAACCTGGTCTCCGTTATTGTCGATCTCCAGGTCCTGCTCGAAGGACTGGTCGCCGTAGGTTTCTTGGCTCACCTGGCTACCCGCACGCAACACAGTGACCGTCCAGCTAACGTCCTGGAGTTCGGTCGAGCCGGCGAGCGTCCACTCGTTCGGTGCGTCGGTGAACGGGTCGTCAATCGTGTACGTCACCGACACCTCTTCCTCGACGGCCGTCTCGCTCGGGACTCCCTCGGCAGAGACAGAGAACGCACTCGCTGTGCCGGCGGTCGCGAGCAGCGCGACAACACAGAGGAGTGCGGCGGTCTTGTTAGAACAGCGGATCAAGTTCATCTTCGTCGTCTTCGACTAAGTCCTCTAAGTTATCTTCGCTTTGGTTACGGATATCATCGATGTTGTCCTGTGCCTCGATGGCGACCTGCTGGAGTTCCTTGATTCGTGGAACGTTGTGGACGCCGGCCAGCAGAATGGACGCGGCCACTTTCGGGGCGTTGGTCGGATAGTCGCCACCGCGGACCTCCATCGAACCGGTCTGCTCCTCGAGCCACTTCCGGCCGCGCTCTATTCCCTTCCGATTCAGGTGCTCTGGCGGCCCTGCCATCACGAGCAGAGCACGCTCCGCACCTTCGATCTCACAGGGGAGCGTCAGCCTGCCGAGCGCGGCTTTCCTGACGAGCGACGTGATACGGTTCGTCGTGTTCGCCGTGTCCATCCCGTCGTCAGACGAGTCGTCGCCCTTGAACCGCGAGAGCAGGCCGCCGCCGCCGGAGGATACCTCGACGTCTTCGGAGGCGTAGCCGACGGTGGACACGCCGCCGCCGTCGAGCGTGTTGATGATCTCGGAGGAGTCGACGACGCTTTCGGCGACGTTGTCGCCGGCCTCGATCTCGCCGGCCCCGAACAGCACGCCGAAGCGTCGGACGATCTCCTCGTTGATGTGATCGTAGCCGCCCTCGACGGACTCGCCGGTCTGTCGCCAGGCGTCGTTGTCGAACACCATCAGATTGTCCACCTCGCGCACGAACGTCTGGAACGACCGAGCGGCGTTGAGGGTGTAGATGCCACCCTCGTCGCTGCCCGGCAGGACGCCCAGGCCGTACACCGGTTCGGTGTAGATGCGTTTGAGGTGTTTCGCGACGACCGGCGACCCGCCCGACCCCGTCCCGCCGCCGAGCCCGGCGACGATGAGGAAGGCGTCGACTTCGTGGACAGGGATGTTGTCGATCGCGCCCTGAACCTCGTCGATGTCCTCTTCGGCGATTTCCGCGCCGAGTTCGTTGTCTGCGCCCACGCCGTGGCCCTTAACGCGGGCCTGGCCGATGAGCACTCGATTCTCTTCCGGAATGTGTTCTAGCCCAAGCAGGTCTGCTTTCGCTGTATTGACCGCAACAGCCGAGCGGACGATTCCCGAGCCGGTCTCCTTGTCGTACTCGAGGAATTTGTCCACAATTTTGCCACCGGCCTGCCCGAAGCCGATCATCGCCAGTTTCATTATATAGTTCTCCGCTTAAAGGGTCAAAGAGCGATAGCGAGTATAAGTGTTTTGCCCGGATCTCAGCCCTGAAAGCCAGGATTGAAAATCAATACTAGCTAACACAACTCTCTTTAGGAGGTGGCTACTGTCGACGCTTATCCGTGGAGGTATCCGCTGAGTGTCGTTAAAGAGCCACTACTGGCTCCGAACGCGTCGATTTCGTTCGTTGTCGGAGTGTTATCGAATTTGAGTGAGCGGTACTGGTCGGCACCCATCGGGAACCCGACGCTCCCCAGCACAGAGAGACCGACCTTCGCCAGCGGCATCGGGAGCGGGACGATGCTTACCGACGATCCCTCGGCATCGTACACCTGATTGGTCACGTCTCTGAGCGTCAGCACTTCCGGCCCACCGATCTCGTAGGTCTCGCCGACGTGTTCTTCGGATTCGATACTGTCGACGAGCATCGGCACGAGGTCACCGACCCAGATGGGCTGGAACTTCGTCTGTCTACCGCCGCCGGGGAGCGGATACAGCGGGACGCCCGGCGCGAACATCCCCTTGAGGCGCTTCGTGAAGGAGACGAACTCCCCGCCCTCACCGAAGACGACCGACGGCCGGAAGATGGTCCAGTCCAGCGAGGACTCCGTAACGACCTGCTCGGCCCGACCCTTCGACCGGATGTAATGCGTGTCGCCATTGGGGTCCGCACCCAGCGCACTCAACTGGACGAACCGGTCGACGTCGTGCTCTTCGGCGGCTTCCACGCTGTTTTCGGTCCCGCCGAGATGGATGCGTTCGTGCATCTCGTCGCCGCCGTCCGGCTTGAACAGGGGCGACAGTGCGACCAGGAAATACACCGTGTCCTGGCCCTCGAACGCGCTCTCGATGCTGTCGTACTCCGTGACATCCCCGGCAACAGTTTCGACACCGCTGGGAAGCGTCGCATCCTCCGGTGACCGGGACAGCGCAGTGACCGTGTGTCCCTGGTCGTCGAGTTCACGGCACAGGTGTTGCCCGATGAATCCAGTCCCGCCGACGACAAGTACATTCATAGACTCCAGTACGGTCGGTAGAACCGTAAAGGTGGGCGTGTTTGTTCGGCTAACCGGCCCGCAGTCCGGCCACTTGTGTCAGCCTACGGATGCACTGTCCGGTCGGGGCGCTTACGTCCCCCCACACGGATTGTGAGGTATGCTCGTCACGCTCGAAGGATTGGACGGGAGCGGCAAGACGACCGTGTGGGAACGGCTCCGAAGCGACGACACGGTCCCCGATGACACCGTGTTCACGCGCGAACCGACCGACTCCTGGTACGGGGACGCCGTCCAGCGCTCCATCGACGACGACGACGCGGACTCGCTGGCCGAACTGTTCCTCTACACTGCCGACCACGCCGCGCACCTCTCGAACACGGTCCGACCTGCGCTCGGCGAGGATCGACTCGTCGTCTCCGACCGCTACAGCGACTCGCGGTACGCCTATCAGGGTGCGACACTCGAAGCTAGTGAGACGTTCGACGACCCACTGTCGTACGTCCGGGAGGTCCACGCCCCCTGGACCCGTCCGCCGGACCGGACCGTGTATCTCGACCTCGATCCCGAAACCGCCGCACGGCGAAGCGGCGCGACGAACAAGTTCGAAACTGCTGACTATCTTTCGACGGTTCGTGACAACTACGAGCGACTCATCGACGCCGACCCGGAGCGGTTCGTACGCGTTGACGCGACCGCCGACCCGGACACCGTGTACGAACGCGTTCGAGCGGCGATTCTCGATTAGTCCATCGACGCCGGCAGTTCGACCTCGTCGGGGGCAGGCATCCAGAAGTAATCGAACGTGATTCCGATAGCGAGCGGAATGACGACTGTCATGAGGATGACAGCCGTCTGACTCCCGAGATCCGCGCCGAGTCTGAACACACCGCTCAATACGAGGAGGATGACGACCATGACCACCGGACAGAGGAGCAGCGAGTAGACGATACTTCCCCACCGCGTGTGCAAACGGACGCGGAAAAAGCGCGTCATGAGCGCCGTCACAGCACTGTTGACCAGCACGATGACGAGCAGGCCGATAATACCGGCGACACTGACCATGTTCGACGTAGGGCGGCAAGTCCCTTTGCCGTGTCGGAACAACGTGGCTCGCTCACTCTAAACAGATGTACGTGCGCGTGTCAGCGACACCGTTGAGATCACGGACGTGACCTGCGACCGACTGCATGATATCGTACACCTCCGTGCCCGTCGCTTCGGCGATGATATCGTACTGCCCAGCGACGATGTGTGCTTCGGTGATGCCCTCGGCGTCGCGAACTGCCGCAAGAAGTTCTTCTGATTTGCCGGCAGCGGTCTTGATCATAATGAACGCGCTAACCATATTGTGGTGTGTCGTATCATAGCACGAAAAAGCTTCCGTCAGGGGACAACAACGGCTTTGTTGTTTGATAGCGTGGTCAAGGCGTCCGGTGGTTCCACCGGGTGGGTACTTTTATTCACCCCCGCCCCATAGAAGCGTGTATGCGATTCGTTATCGTGGGTGCAGGTCGTGTCGGACTGCGGACGGCTCGCGTCCTGCAAGAGAGTGGCCACGAAGTTGTCCTCATCGAACGCGATGAGAACGCGGTCGAGCGCGCGCGGACGGCTGGCTTCGAGGTGATCGCGGGTGACGGCGCTATCGAGGAGACGCTCGGTGGCGCCGACCTCGAAGCTGCCGACGCGCTCGGCGCGCTCACCGGCGACCTGAACGACAACTTCGTCGCCTGTATGATCGCCAAGGAACACGGCTGTCGAACCGTTATGCGTATCGACGAGGACTACCGCGAGGAGATCTACCGACGCTACGCCTCCGACGTCGACGAGGTCATCTACCCCGAACGGCTGGGCGCTATCGCCGCGAAGAACGCGCTGCTGGGCGGGAACATCCGCGCAGTCGCCGACATCGCACAGAACCTCCAGCTCGTGGAGTTCACCATCCAGAAGCAATCGCCGATGGAGGGGTACTCACTGTCGGAGTTGGAGCTTCCGTCGAATTCCCGACTGATGGCGCACGGGAAAGGCGAAGCCCCGCTCGCCATTCCCGACCCGGACGAAACACTGGAGGCCGGCGACCGGGTCGTGATACTGGCCGACTTCGAGACGCTCTCCGACGTCCGTAGTATCGTTGTCGGTGAATCAGAGCCCGCGACCGCGCTTGGAGGTGCCTGAACATGGTTATTGCGTACGTGATGGTTAAAGCCCACACCGGTGATGCGGACCGTCTGAAAAGTGATATCGAAGCCGTCGACGGCGTTGCCGAGGCCCACATCGTCGCCGGTGACGTCGACTTCATCGCAAAAGTGAACGTGGAGACGCCCGCCGAAGTCAAGGACGTCGCAGCGACACATATCCAGGAAATCCAGGGCGTCGAAACGACACAGACCTACATCGCGATGGACTAAACGACGCGGCCACGGTTTTCGGCGCTCTGAACCGTATAGCTACAGCGGCGTCCCGCCGCGGGTGCCTTCGCTCCCGCCGGTACTCGCCGAATCGAGCAGGTCAGCCACGACGCCAACGTAGTCGTAGCCGGGAATGACGCCCTCGACGTACGTCCCTTCGACGTACTCGACGAAGGTCTTGGCAACGTCTGCGGCTTGCCGTTCGCCGCCCATCGTGTACCCGAACGTGACGACGACCTGTTCGTCGTCCTCGACGACGCTGTAATCGTCCAGTTCGACAGATGTCCGGGTCGCTTTCGGCGCGTCCTCGAGCCGCCGCTCCAGTGTCTCGAACCAGCCGTCGATGACGGCGTCACCGACCTCGTCGCTTGTCGCGGCCTGTAGCGACGGCGCTCTAACCGTCACCTCGTAGTTCGTCCGCCACTCCTCGCCCGCAGTCGCGGTCACACGACCGTCGAAGTTCGTCGTCTCGACTGCGTAGCTATCCCCGGCCGGGACGAGCGCATCGTGTCGGTCGAACGCTTCGGCAACGTCGTCTGGCACATCAGTCATTACGCCGGTATAGGCCACAGACGTGCAAAAACGCGTCGTGTCCGGTTCGTCTCCGTTCGAATTGCTAGCCACTCGACGCTACCGTCTGAGCGTCACACCCGAATCTGTGACCGACGCAGCTGTGCCACATCTGTGCCAAGTCAGGCTGTCAAGTGTGTCACAGATCAGCGGCCAAAGTTGTCTCTTGTGGACTACTGTAGCGACTATCGCAGGCGCACAGCGTCCGGTGGCAATCTGCACCCCACTCGCATCGCTCCTCGTGTCCACTCGTCGCAGAATCCGAGGGATGGGATTCGAACCCGATGCAAATCCTCACTTCGTTCGGATTTCCGTGATTCGAATCCCACGATGACATTCGTTGCTCACGGATTGTTCGCAACAGAATGCGAGGGATGGGATTCGAACCCACGGACCCCTACGGGAGCGGGTCTTAAGCCCACCGCCTTTGGCCAAGCTCGGCTACCCTCGCGCAGATTGAACTCTGCGGGGGCTAGTGAATGGTCCTTTCGGTCTCGGACTGCGAGGTGTCCTATCGCGTCCCACCACAGTCAGGTCGGCGGAACTCGATAGCGACCGTGACACACTGATTCAGCTGTCACTTCCCCTCAGACACCCGCCCTACTCCTCGACTGGGAGCCTGTCGGTCGGGAGGAACTTCGTCCGGTCGGCGTGGTCGAACGTTGCGACCGGCGTCCCGTCCAGTTTCCTGAGCAACGTCTGGAACGTCGCACCGTCGTTCGCGGCGGTAACCGCGTTCCCGGCATCCTGGAGTTTGTACGCGCCAGCGATGAACAGCGAGGCGGCGTCCGGATCGAAGTACTCGACGGCCAGAAACACCTGCTGCCCGACCGTCCGCCGGTACACGTCGTACGCTTCGAGGGGGTTCGATTCGACCAGCCGCGTCACTTCCTCGGCCTTGTTACCCGGAATGACGAACACGAGTTCGAGTCCGTCACCGTCGTCGACTGTCTGCAGGCCCGCGTCCCCGGCCGGGACGACGACGGCCTCGCGGCCGTTAGCGCGCCGCTGGTCAGCCAGCGCCTGTGTCTCTTCCAGCGTCTGTTTCCACGATGCTTTGCGGTCGTCCGAACCGGCGGCAAGCCGTTCGAGGTCGTCTGTCCCCTCGCCACCTGTCTTAACCATATCCTGTCGTTACGCCCGCGGGAGGTAAATGGTGGTGTCACTGGACGCCGAAGACGACCTCCATGCTCAGTGAAAGCCCGAGGACGAACAGACTCGCGACGAAGAGCTTCACCGGCGGTGAGAGCCGGTCTTCGGGCGGGGCGAGCATGTCGAGTGGCGGCACGACGCGGGCCAACACCGACTCGAACGGCGTCCGCTCCCGCGCTGACACGCCGAACGACACGCCGGACTCATCAGACTCGTCGGAATCGAGGGACGGCGCGCGCCACAGGGTGATCGATGCGTAGCCGAACAGCGCGAAGCCGATAAAAAACAGCACGAACTTCACCGTCACCCAGCCACCGCCACGGAGCGGCGAGAGCACGCCACCGATAAGCGTTGCTGTGAGTGTGACGCCGAGGGCGTACCACAGCAGATCGAGTACCTTCCCCGCCAGGTTATCCATCGTGCGTGTCGTAGCCACGGCGACGCAGTTCTTCGCCGGGAGCGTCGTGGTCCGTCGCGTGCCGGTGACAGAAACTCGTCCGTCTGTCGTCGACATCGTAGTACTGCGGCGTTTCGGTGTCACACCGACTGCCGAACGCTTCCTTGAGGTAGGCCCGTGCAGCGTCGGGGTCTCCATCACTGAGATACGTCACAGCCTGTTCGACGTGCTCTCGCACGTCCGGCGGGAGGTCCACGTCGCTGAACTCCTCGTCGACGATCTCATCGCCGTCGGCCAACGCAGTCTCGAACCCGAGCCGTTCCTTGAGCCGCTCACCGATCGACTGTTCCGCGCGGGACCGCTCACGAATGACGTCACGGAACTCCCGGATACGGTCCCACACTTCGTCGCTAGCGTCTATGTCTTCGGGCCGAATCCGGACGGGACACCGCGTTGCGAAGGGGCACCCCTCCGGCGGGTCCCGTGGACTCGGCGGTGAGCCAGGCAGGGTAATCCGGTCCGCCTGGGCCGTCGGATCCGGTTCCGGAATCGCGGACAGCAGTGCGCGCGTGTAGGGGTTTTCCGGGTTCTGGAACAGCTGTTCCGTCGGCCCGACCTCCATGAGGTTCCCGAGATACATCACCCCGACGCGGTCACAGATGTGCCGGACCACGCTCAGGTCGTGCGCGATGAAGAGGTACGTGAGACCGAACTCCTCCTGAAGTTCCTCCAGCAGATTGAGTATCTGGGCCTGGACGGACACGTCGAGTGCCGACACGGGTTCGTCGAGGACGACGAACTCCGGTTCGAGCGCGAGTGCCCGAGCGATGCCGATACGCTGTCGCTGCCCGCCGGAGAACTGGTGGGGATACCGGTAGTAGTGCTCCGGCATGAGCCCGACCTCGTCGAGCAGTGTCCGCACCTTCTCCCGACGCTCGCGGGCCGTCCCCTGTTCGTGGACGTCCAGCGGCTCGCGGATGATCTCGCCGACAGTCATCCGGTCGTTGAGGCTCGATTCGGGGTCCTGAAACACCATCTGGGCGTTGCGGCGCCACTGCTTGAGGTCGCCGCCGCTGAGTTCGGTTATATCGGTTCCATCGAAGGAGACCGTCCCGGACGTGGCGGTCTCCAGTTGGATGAGCGTCCGACCGAGAGTCGTCTTGCCACAGCCGGATTCACCGACCAGCCCGAACGTCTCGCCGCGCGCGATCTCGAAGTTCACGCCGTCGACGGCTTTCACCGGGTCCCCACCGAACAGTCCACCGCCTTCGTAGTACGTCTTCAGGTCCTGCACATCGAGCAACGTCTCGCCGGTCTGGTGTGACACAGTATCGACGATTGATTCACTCATCTGTGTCACCTCCCTCCAGTTGTCCGCCGGTGTCTCCGGCACTGTGGCTGTGGCCACCATCAGCCCTGGCATCGCTGTCTTCGGACCCGGTCGGGCCGGTATCCTCACCGGCTTTTCGGCGCTCAGCCGGCCAGTCGTCCGCCGACAGCGCTTCGCTTGCCTCGGCGCCCGTCTGGTCTGCGTTCTCTTCGTGGTGTGTCACAGTGTCGTCGGTAGGCATATCTTCGGGATACAGGAGACAGGCGGCGGTGTGGTCTGCTGATTCGCCGACCTCCACATGGGCGGGATGGACCCGCTCACACTCGTCGAAGCCCTTCGGGCACCGGCTGACGAACCGGCAGTACGACGCCGATTCGTGTGGCGTCGGCACGTCCCCTTCGATAGTGGGCAGCCGATCCGTACTGGGGTTCCGACCGGGAATACTCTGCAGTAGTCCCTGCGTGTATGGGTGGTGTGGGTTCGCGAACAGTTCCTCTACGGGTGCTTTCTCGACGACTTCCCCGGCGTACATCACGGCGACGCGGTCGGCGACCTCCGCGATGACGCCCATGTCGTGCGTAATGAACATGATACCGATGTCACGCTCCGTCTGGATTTCCTGTAGCAGGTCCAGAATCTGGGCCTGAATGGTGACATCGAGCGCTGTCGTCGGCTCATCACAGATGAGCAGGTCGGGGTCACAGGCCAGTGCCATCGCGATGACGGCTCGCTGGCGCATCCCGCCGGAGAACTCGTGGGGGAACTCGTCCACACGCCGTGCCGCGTCGGGGATGCCGACTGCACGCAACAGTTCGATGGCTTCCGACTTGGCTTCGGTGCCTTCCATACCACGGTGGAGCTCCAGCGCCTCGATGATCTGGTTCCCGACAGTGTACACCGGGTTGAGCGAGCTCAGCGGGTCCTGAAACACCATCGCGATGTCCCCGCCACGAACTGACCGATACTGCTTTTCCGAAAGCGTCGTCAGCTCTCTCCCGTCTAATCGGATAGACGACTCCTCGCGGATTTCGCCCGGACTGTCGACCAGTCCCATTATCGAGCGTGCGGTGACACTCTTGCCAGAGCCGGATTCGCCGACGATACCGAGCGTCTCGCCGCGCTCGATGTCGAACGAAACGCCGTCGACAGCGCGGATCTCCTCTCGCTCGCTGTGGAACACGGTTCGGAGGTTGTCAACGGCCAGCAGCGGTTCGCCGTCGTCGGTGTGGCTCATCCGCCACCACCTCCGGCGGCCGCGCCAGTCGCACCGCCTTCGGCACCCTCACTCTGTGGGTCGATAGCGTCACGAATCCCGTCGCTGAATGCGTTGAATCCGGTGACAACCAGCGTAATCAGGATGCCCGGGATGAGCGAGATGTGCCAGGACTGACTGGCGATGTACTGCTGTCCGATGTTGATCGCCCGCCCCCACTCGGGAGTCGGGGCGGTGATCCCGAGTCCGAGGAACGACAGGGCAGAGACGGAAATAATCACGCCACCGAGCGTCAGGGAGGCGTAAACCAGGAGATAACCGAGGATATACGGTGCCATATGTTTCCGCATAATCACAGTGGGTCGCTGGCCGTAACTCTTTGCCGCGTCGACCCACTCCTGTTCGCCGACCTGTAACGCAGGGCCACGGACCGCTCGCCACAGCCCCGGCCAGCGTATCAACGCGAACAGGAGGATGAACAGCATGGCCCCGCTGTATAGCTCTGCTATCCAGTGGTTCCTGAACACCACCGTCGCAAGAATCACCAGCAGCAATGCTGGCATTGCCTGGACGGAGTCACTGGTCAGCACCACGATGAGGTCGGTCACCCCCTTGTAGTAGGCGGTAACTAATGCCAGCGTCGTTGCGATAAAGCCCGCAATCGCCATCGACCCGAGTCCGATGAACAGTGACACCCGTGCGCCGAACGCGAGGAAGGTGAACAGGTCCTTGCCGCTGACGAGCGTTCCGACAGGGTGGAACCGCCCGAAGTCGTCGTAACTCCAGATTCCGACGTTGCTGTCCCCGCTACCGCGGGAAGCGGAACCGAGGTTCGCTTCACCGATGGTAATCGTTTCGACCGTCTCCGTGTCCTCGTTGTAGTACTTCATATCGTGGGAGTACGGTCCCTCGATATTCTCTTCGGCCGTGGTTGGGCCGACAACGGGCGCGAACGCGGCCATCGTAATGAAGAAGACGACGACAGCGAGTCCGAACAGTCCCCAGTAGTGGCTTCGGAGTCGGTCGATGACGTCGTCAGTCGGCGTCCAGTTAGCGGCGCGGTAGTGTCGGCGGAAGAGCACGTAGCCGTACCACAGCCAGCCCAGCAATGCTGCAACGTATGCATACACAAGCAGGAAGCGGATGAGCCACGCGTACTTCGGCTCGAGGCCGAGGAAGGTTCCCTGCCAGGCGCTCCCGTCGTAGTACCCTCGGTTGGGTACCAGTTCGCGGCTCAACAGATGCGGCAGTTCGCTGAAGAAGGCTGACGCACTGGCGAACGCCTCGGCGCCGGGCGCTCCCGGGAGCAACGCGAGTCCGGCGCCTATCGCGCCGAGCAGCCCGTCGAGGTACGTCGGGCCTTCGAGCAGTAACAGGACACAGAGCCCTGCCGCCCACAGTAATGCCGGTCTGGGGTGTGCTTTGAGTCGGTCTCTCAACGGCTGATCGATGTCGTCGGTGAGTTCTGTTTCCATCATCCGTCGTACCCCACACGCGGGTCGATAATCGTGTACGCGAAGTCCTGTACGATGTTCAGGCCGACAATAAGCAGGATGAACAGGTACATCAGTGTGCCTACAAGCGGCAGATCACCCTGTTCTGCCGCCCGGAAGAACAGGAGGCCGATGCCGTTGATAGAGAAGACAGTCTCGACGAGCACTGACCCGCCGATCAGGATGAACGCTTCCGCAGTGATGACCGGCACGAGCGGGATCAGGGCGTTCCGGAAGATGTGCTTCCACACCAGCACTCGCGGTGAGACGCCTTTGGCCTTGGCCGTTTCGACGTACTTCGAGTTGATTGTCTCAAGGACGGCGGTTCGGCCGATGCGCATCTCTGTACCCATCGACGCGGACCCGAGCACCAGTGCGGGCGGCAGTATCTGTTTTGTCGCTTTCGCGAGGTTAGTCCATGCCTGTCCCGGGTCAGTTAACAATCTCGTTGGGTTCTTGAGTACCGCGAGGTTCGGCGAGGTCACGACGTTGGTCTCCACGATGAAGCTGGTCCAGCTGAACCCGAACAGCTGTTCCGACTGCGAAAGCACCGTAACCAGAATCACCGCAAGCCAGAAGTTCGGCATCGCTCGCCAGACAATCCCACCGAAGGAAGCGAAGTAGTCAGAGAACGTATTGGGATTCAGGCCGGCGTAGAAGCCGAGCGGGATTCCGATACCGAGGGCGATCAGGACCGCCCAGAACCCGAGCCAGATCGTCCGTGGTGCGTAGCTGATGATGAGGTCGATGGCCGGCGTTCCGGAGTTGATGACCCACGATTGGCCCAGATCAAACAGGAACAGATTACTCATGAAATCGAAGTACTGCTCCCAGAGGGGGTCGTTCAATCCCAATCGCTTCTCGATCTGTCGAATCGCGCGCGCATCGCCTTGCGGCCCGAGGATCGCCGCCGCGGGGCTGAGCGGCCCCAGCCGGATGATTGCAAACGTTACTGTCGTCCCGAAAATGATAACGGGGATTGACAGAGCCACGCGCTTGAACAGGTATGTGAAGCGGCTCATGGCTTGTCTTGTCTCGGTTGTACGGGTGTTTGTGAGTTCATAATCTTTGAGGGCTGCGAACTTGGTACCGTCACCGGGTGTGACGGAAACGAAACGCTAGCGGGACGGGACTACTCTCTCTCTCCGAGAGACACAGTGTTCATCTTCTGTCGGCTCGGCCCCATCCCGGCCGGCGGGGTAAAGTCGACGTGGTCGTACCAGAACAGCTCAGTCAGCTCGTGATACACCGGCAGCATTGCGACGTCTTCCCAGTTAGCGTTCTCCATCTCGATGTACGCTTCGTTCCGAGTGGCCTGGGCGTCTTCTGTCGGTGCCGGGTTGTCGGCGATCGACTGGTACGCCTCCTCGGCCTGTTGCGCGGCGTCGCCGTTCTCCGGTTGCCAGTTGACGTACGAAATCGGGAAGTCGAGGCTCGTATCGGTCTGTGGCGGGTTCAGCAGCTGGAGGAAGTTGTCCGGGGCGGGCCAGTCGGCGACCCAGCCAAGCGAGTACATCTCTAGCTCGCCATTGCGGCCGCGTTCCAGAAGCGTGTTGAACGGCGCCTGATTGACTTCGAGGTCGATGTAGACGCTCTGAAGCTGGTCCCGGAGGATGCTTGCCGTTTCGCTCCAGACTCCGGACTCGTAGATCGTCAGCTCGATGGCGACACGCTCGTTTTCGCCGTAGCCGGCCTCTTCCATCACCGAGCGGGCCTGGCCGAGCTGGCTGTCGTCGTAGCCGTACGGGTACTCGTTTTCGGCGCGGTCGTTGTAGTTTTGCGCACCGCCGGGGAAGATAGATTTCGGCGTGAAGTTGTACGCGGGCTCGCCGCGCTGTTTGAAGACCTGCTCGACAACGGTGTGCTGGTTCATGGCGTACGCGACGGCCTGGCGGACCGGCTTTGGCACGCTGGCCATGTTAAAGCCGAGATAGAACACACCGATGTTCGATACACCGGAGTAGTTGGCCGTCGCACCGTTACGCAACTCGCCGTAGGTTCCGATCTGACGACCCTGGTCGTCTTCTTCCTCGACGGATACCTTCCCGGGGTCGTACTGCGCCGTGGGGAGCTCGAAGATGTCGGCATTGCGGTTCATCGCGTAGTTGTAATTGGCCGAATCGTTCTCGATGACCGCAAAGTGGACGCCGTCGACGTTCGGGCTCTCGCCGTAGTAGTCGTCGTACGCACTGACCCTGGCCTCAGTTCCGGAGTCCCACGTATCGAACTCGAAGGGACCGTTCCCGATGGGGTTCGAACTGGAGAACTCGCCCTGGCTCACCTCGCCGTCGTACCCTTCGATGTCGCCGACCATGCCCTCGGGAACCGGTGAGAAGGAGGAGTACGCGAGCATCTCCAGCGTGGAGGCGAACGGCGCGTCTAGCTGGATCTCGAGCGTTGTTTCGTCAACGGCCGTGACGCCGAGTGTCCCGGGCTCGTACACTTCCTGTTCTTCGCCGTCGACCGTCTCGGTCGTCGTTTCGTGTGTGACGCCCAGCGAGTCCAGAACGAAGTAGGCACGACTGGAGTTGTCAGATGCAGTCAGCCGCTCGAACGCGTAGACGAAGTCACTGGCGGTTACGGTGTCCCCGTTGTGGAACGTCGCGTCCTTCAACTGGAACGTATAGGTCGTGAAGTCGTCGGATACCTCGTAATCCGCAGCCATAAGCCCCTCTACAGCGGGCTGGCTGTTGGGATAGTTCATCAGCGGATCGAACATCTGCTGGATGACGATCCCCGACTGGGTGTCGGTCGCCTCAATCGGGTCCATCGTCGTCATCGTCCCCGTATTGACTCGCCAGAGGTCACCGTCCTCTTTCAGGTCGGTCCCGACATCGCCCCCACTGCTGTCCGTCGAGTCCATACCGTCTCCGGTCCCCGCCTCGTCCTCAGTTCCGTCACTGTCACTATCACTTGAACATCCCGCCAGTGCTGCGGCGGCCGCAGCACTGCCCGTCGCTTTCAGAAACGATCGACGCTCCATGCTACTTGAACGTGGCATATTGATACCCAAATTGCCCCCCATAAATAGAAGTTATGTCATACAGTAGCTTGAAATATTAAACTGCTTGCATCAAGAAATTCAGTTTATTATCTATAGTAATCTTACATGATATATCCTGTGGTGGCTGATTTCTGGGGGCGGAGATTCACCCCCGCAGAACCGAGTTCTCGGTGTCGCTGACCGCGCGCACGGGATACTACTGGACTGATAGGTGGCAGTAAAGCTGTCGCTATCAGAAACTGCGCTACCAGTCGACGGAGAGTGACCCGTCGCCGTTGGGGTCCGGGGCGATTTCCTCGTTCGTCCGCCGGTCGACGACGTGGATGATGCCCCGGTCTTTCTTCGCCGGGCAGGCCTCCGCGGCCGCGATGTTGTGATCGAGGTCCTCCTCGTCGATGAAGTAGGCCTCGGGCTTGGCGATGCCGGTGTCTAAGTCGAGCGTCCAGTTGCGTGACTTCTCGGCGCACTTGCCCGCGCCGAAGCACTTGTTGGCCTCGAAGATGATCTTGTAGGGCTTCTCCTCGACCGGGGGGCCGTCCTGTTCGCCGAACTCGCTCGGGTCGACGGGGTCGTCCGCGTCTGCCATTACTCCTCGTTCGAGGCGGACCGCCTTTCGATTGTCGGTCTCGGCCGCGTTCGCCCGCTACGTCTCGTCCGTCGACACGACCTCGACGAGGTCCCCGACGGCGAGGTCCGTACCGCGGTCGCCCTCGGGAACGCGGGCGATGAGCATCAGGGTGTAGAAGTGATCGAAGGCGTCCCGGTCGGCCCACTCCGGAAACGTCTCTCGCCGGCGTTCGATGAACCGCTCCCGGAATTCCGGGGTTTTCCTACCGGTGTCAGGGTCCCGCTGGGGGACGACACAGCGACCGCAGGGCGTCACCCCTTCGAAGCGGACGCCGCCGGCCCGGAAGGCAGGAGCGTCCGTACCGACGAAGCGGTCCTCCCAGAACGCCGGAACGCCGCCGATTTCGACGTTCGCGCGGAGCCGCCGTCGCAGCCCTTCGACGGTCACGTCGTCGAACCACGATGCCACGGTCTCAAGCGTCGCAGTGCTGATAACCGACGGTCCCATCTCCCGCCGGTCGACGTATCCGAGCGTTTCGTCGCGCTCGACGGTCAGGTCCACGTCGAAGAACGCGCTGAGCCACTCGGCTGCTCGGGCGCGGTCATCCGCATCCCGGAGTTCGAACGACACGCTATCGCCATCAGTGGTGACCGACAGCGTTCCCGTTCCAGTGTCGTAGCTGGTGTCGGTGTCGTGGACGCGGTCGGTCCGCTTCCCGTTGACCACGTCGCCGTCGGCATCGAACATGGCGAACTCGCGGTCGTGCGCCAGCGTCCCGCCCGGGCGGATCGATACAGAGTCGCAGTCCATGCCGTCCAGTGCCTTGACGGGGTAGACGGTGAGTCGCTCGACGTGTGCCACTATCGGTTGCTCGCTCGGAACAACGAAAACGTTGTGTGGTTACCGGTGAATCTCGACGGATTCGAGCAGCATCTCCTCGGTCGGTGCATCGTTGCGGTCGGTGTCGACGCTGCCGATGGACTCGACGACCTCCATCCCGTCGATGACCTTCCCGAAGACGGCGTGTTTGCCGTCGAGGTGGGGCTGGGCGTCGAGCGTGATGAAGAACTGCGAGCCGTTGGTGTTCGGGCCGCTGTTGGCCATGCTGAGGACGCCCGGGCCGTCGTGGCTGAGTTCGTCGTGGAACTCGTCGTCGAAGGAGTAGCCGGGGCCGCCGCGGCCGGTGCCGGTCGGGTCGCCCATCTGGATCATGAAGTCCTTGATGATGCGGTGGATGTCGATGTCGGTGTACAGTGGGTCGATGCGCTTCTCGCCGGATTCGGGGTCTTCCCACGCACCGGTCCCCGGGCCGACTTCGGTCCCGTCGTAGTCGTCGGCGCCTTCGGCCAGGCCGACGAAGTTCTCGACGGTGGTCGGCACGCGCTCGTCGTACAGTTCGACTTCGATTTCGCCCTCTGTCGTGTGGAGGGTCGCAGTCAGGTCGCTCATACTCACTCGGAGGGAAGCCCGGCAGAAAAGCCTGCTTACTGACCGAGCGTTCAAGTACTGAAACGAGGCCATCGCCGCCATGATCTGAGTAGCCGTCGCGTGGCGGGTCGCGGGAGCCCGACACGTCGCCACGCGAGCGGGAGTGTCGGCTGTTCGCCATTCCGGGCTACGACAGGTGTGTCAGCAGGTGGTCCGACACCTGCTCGGGCGCGTCGAACTGGACCCAGTGGCTCGCTGCCGGGAGCCGCTCGACCCGACAGTCCGGCACCCACTCGTCGAGGTCCTGGGTCAGGGCGAGCGAGAGCGCGTCGTCCTGAACACCCCAGATAAGCAGCGTCGGCGCTGTCACCGGACGGTTGCCAACGCCGCCCGCCGTGAGCGTCAGCTTTGCGTTCCGCCGGCCGAGTGCCCGGTAGTAGTTGACTGCGGCCGTGAGTGCACCCGGCTGTCCGAGTGCCCGCTTGTACCGCGTCACGTCGGTATCGGTGAAGGCGTCGGGGCGGGTCGGTCCGTCAGCGAGGATGCGCTCTAGCACGGTGCAATCCTTCCAGCGGAGGCTGGCCTCGGGAAGGACGGGAAGCTGAAAGAACAGCACGTACCAGGACCGCAGAACCTGGTCGAGCGAGCGGCGGAGCTCTCGCTCGTACGCTGACGGGTGGGGTGCATTCAGGACCGCTAGCTGGTCGACGATATCGGGACGGTCGATGGCGGTCTGCCAGGCGATGACGCCGCCCCAGTCGTGCCCAACAACGTGGGCCTGTTCGTGGTCGAACGCCGAAACGAGGCCCGCGACGTCGGCGACCAGTTCGTCGATGTGGTACGCCGCGACGCCGTCGGGTTTGTCGGAGTGATTGTACCCCCGGAGGTCCGGCGCGACCACACGGTAGCCGGCGTCGGCGAGCGCCGGTATCTGGTGTTTCCACGCGTACCAGAACTCCGGAAAGCCGTGCAACAGGACGACGAGGTCACCGTCCGGCGGCCCAGCGGTCACGGTGTGGAGCCTGATACCGTTGGTGTCGACCAGCTCGTGGACGCCGGGTGTTTTCGATGCGGGTACTGTCCACGCAGTGCTGTCACGAGCGCTGGCGTGTTGTCCCATCAGAATCACTTCGCCCGCTCGGTAGAAGTGGGTTCCGCTCCGTACCCCGTCGCCGGATTAGAAGGCCCGGAGGTCGTCGAGTATCTCCGCTGCGCTGCCGTCAGCAATCGCCTCACGGGCCTGTTCGAGGCCGTCCCGAATACTGTCGGCGTCCTCGCGGGCGTAAATGCGGAGGGCGGCGTTGAGTGCGACAGCGTCGGCGAAGCCGTCCTCGCGCTCGCCGGCCAGCACGGCCTCGGTTATCGCCGCCGACTCCCCGGCTATGTCGTCGACCTGCAGGTCCTCGCTTTCGATGTCCATCCCGTACTCGCCGGTACGGATTTCGAAGTCCGCGATGTCCTCGTCGTCGGACTCCTCGTCGGTAACGGGCCATTCGGCCACGACCGTCTCGCCGGGGCGAACGTCGTCGTAGCCTTCCATTCCCTGGAAGAACAGGGCGCGCTCGACGCTGCTGGTCTCGGACTGGACGAGCGTTCGGACCATCTTCTTCGCGAAGGCCAGATGGTAGAAGCTGCCGAGATGTACGCTGGCGTTGGCCGGGTTCGCGAGCGTCTCGACGGTGTTGACGAAGGTCCGGACGCCCATGTTGTCGCGGCGCTCGAACAGGGTGTCGATGCCGGGATTGAACGCCGGCTGGTAGTAGAAGCCGAAGCCGACCTCGTCGACCATATCGGCGCTTTCGCTCGGTTCGATCTCCGTTCGGACGCCCAGTTCGTCCAGAACGTGCTTGTAGGCGTCCTGTTTCTGCGTGGGGACGCGGTCGCCGGAGTGAACGACAACGGGCGTGCCCGCGGTGGCGGCGACGACGCCCGCGGCGACGCCGAGAATCGCGGACCGACCTTTGCCGTCGTAGTTGGCCCCGCAGTCGACCGGGTCAGCGTCCGGAGTGGCTGTCTCGACCGATTCCTCGGACATCACGTCGACATAGGCAGCCAGTTCCTCTGGGGTGTTGCGCTTCCAGCGGTTGGCGAGCCAGAACGCGCCGAGCGTCGTGTGGTCGGGTTCGTCGCCGAGGATGCGTCGGAACGCCTCCCGGGCCTGCGTGCGGGACATATCGTCGGCCGATTTGTGACCGGAGCCGACGACTTCCGTCATGAGTCGTTTGAGCGGCCATTCGCCGTACTCCCGGGTCGCTTGCGCCATGGAAACGTGTTCGGGCCAGAGTTCAAAAGCCCCTGCGTTTCGTTCTCAATTTGCGGGAACTGGCTGGGGTCCCGAAAGGGATACACCATTACACTCCTAACGAGGATCAATGAGTCTCCAGTCGGGCGAATGGCGCGAGCGCATCGACGAGGTGGACGCCGCGCTCATCGACGAGTTCCAGAGCGACTTCCCGATTCAGGACCGCCCCTTCGAGGCTGTCGGTGACGCACTGGGTGTTTCGGCAGAGACAGCACTTGATCGGGTCAAAACGCTCCGTGACGACGGCATCTTCCGTCGCTTCGGCCCGGTTCTGAATCCGCCGGTCATCGGCTCTTCGACGCTGGCCGCTGTCAGTGCCCCGGAGGACCGGTTCGACGAGGTGGCCGAGATCATCAACGAGTACCGGCAGGTGAACCACAACTACGCTCGCGACCACGAGTGGAATATGTGGTTCGTTGTCACTGCAGGCTCCCGACAGCGACGCGACGAGATTCTGGCCGAGATTGAGGAGCGAACCGGCTGTTCGGTGCTCGTCTTACCGATGTTGACAGACTACTACATCGATCTGGAGTTCCCGGTCGTCAACGGCGACCGGTTCGCCCGGGAGAGCCTGGAGACGACTGACGCCAGCGCAACCCGGATAAGCGAGGACGCCGCCGTCGACCTCTCGGAACTGGACCGGCGATTATTGCTCGAAATCCAGAGTGGGTTCCCGCTCGTTGCGACGCCCTACCGGGACGTGGCGGACGCTGTCGATGCCGACGTGTCCGAAGTACTCTCGGCTATCAAGCGACTCCAGCGAACCGGCTGTATCAAGCGCATCGGCTGTGTCGTGAACCACATCGTCACCGGGTTCGACAACAACTGTATGGTCGTTTGGAACGTGCCGGACGACGCCCTCGACGAGCGGGGACAGGCAGTCGGGGAACTCCCCTACGTCACGCTCTGTTATCACCGGCCACGCCGCCCGGAGCAGGACTGGCAGTACAATCTCTTTACCATGATTCACGGGCGCGAAGCGAGTGTGGTCGACCAGAAGATAGACGAACTCGCCACCGAACACCTCCCCTACGAACACGACCGACTCTACTCGACGGCGACGCTCAAACAGACCGGAGCGCGGTACGACGATATCGTCGGCCAGTAGGGCCTGGATAATAAGGTAGACGGGCTTGTGACAGCCGGAATCCTTTTGCAATTCTGTTCTAAACATGCTAGCTAATGACAATGGGTCGGCAAGCGACAATCCTCGTCGTTGACGACGAACCAGCCGTGGCCGACGTGTACGCGGAACAGTTGCGGGACCGGTACACAGTCGAGACGGTATACAGTGGTGAGGCCGCCCTTTCGAAGCTCGATTCCGCAGTCGACGTTGTCTTGTTAGATCGGCGGATGCCGGACCTCTCCGGCGATGAGGTGCTGTCGGCGATCCGTGAGAAACGCTACGATACGCGCGTAGCCATGGTGACCGCGGTGGACCCCGACTTCGACATCATCGAGATGCCTTTCGATGACTACGTCCTCAAACCGGTGTCGAAGGAGGACCTCTTCGGGACAATCGAACAGTTGCTCCTGTACGCCGATTACGAGGAACGCCTGCGTGAGTGCTACTCGCTCACGGCGAAATACGCTGCACTGGAATCGTCGAAACCACAGGCCGTCCTCGACGAGAGCGAGGAGTTCGCTGAACTGAAGGCCGAACTCGCGGAGGTCCGGGCGGAGCTTGACGATATCACCGATTCCTTCGACGCCACTGACTTCGAGTTGCTGTTCCGGGACTTCGAGACGGGTGAATCGATGCCGGACAACACACAGCTCTGACCCGGTTCGGAGCGGGTCGTTTCTACGGTGGCGATGCTCACGGCGACCTTCCCACCCTTT
The DNA here is from genome assembly GCF_000336615.1 of Haloarcula amylolytica JCM 13557. Classification (GTDB taxonomy): domain Archaea; phylum Halobacteriota; class Halobacteria; order Halobacteriales; family Haloarculaceae; genus Haloarcula; species Haloarcula amylolytica. The sequence goes on along the minus strand of NZ_AOLW01000023.1, from coordinate 62,163 downwards.
CGAAAGCACTAACCGATTCTCTTCCATAGGAAGGGCAATGAGTCAGCAACTCCCGGACGTGCAGGCGTCGAGTCCGGACGTAACGGTCGGTCTCAATCGCGTCGGTGTGACGGGCGTCGAGAAACTCGTCAAGCTGGGGCGTCGTGACCGCGACCCCATCGTGCTCATGGCGGAGTTCGAAGTGTTCGTGGATCTGCCGTCTTGGCGAAAGGGGGCCGATATGTCCCGCAATATGGAGGTCATCGACGAGACGCTGGAGACCGCCGTGTCCGAGGAAGCCTATCGGGTCGAGGACGTCTGTGGCGACGCCGCCGAACTTCTGCTGGAGAAACACGACTACACGACGAAGGCGGAGGTCCGGATGGAAGCGGAGTACGTCACACACGAGTCCACGCCGGCCTCCGGGATGCCGACGCAGTCGACCGCCGATATCATCGCCTCGGCGACGGCGACCGAAGACGGGACGAGCGAGGAGATCGGCGCTCGCGTCACCGGGATGACTGTCTGCCCGTGCTCCCAGGGGATGTCAGCCTCCCGTGCCCGCGAGACGCTCCAGCAGCTAGATGTCGACGACGACGTCATCGAAGAGTTCCTCGAAACGAACCCGCAGGCCGGCCACTCACAGCGCGGCCACGCCACGCTCACAGTCCAGAGCGAGGGCGCGCCCGAAGTCGACCTGAACGAACTCATCGAAGTCGCCCGCGACTCGATGAGTGCCCGCATCTACAACCTCGCGAAGCGGCCCGACGAGGACCACATGACCTACGAGGCCCACAAGGACGCCAAATTCGTCGAGGACTGCGTTCGTGCGCTCGCCGAGGGCGTCGTCGAGACGTTCCCGGACCTGCCGGACGATGCCGTCGTGACGATGAAACAGTCCAACGACGAGTCAATCCACCAGCACAATGCCCACGCCGAGCGCGTGGCGCAGCTGGGCGATCTGCGGCAGGAAGTTAGCGAGGACTGAGCGCAGCGAAGTCCTCGGAAATTCGAGCGGGGAGCGCGAGACGCACCGCGTCTCGGTTACGAACGGCGAAGCCGTGAGCGTAGCGACCCGCGAGATTGCGGTCGCCGTCTGTGACGCTGGTTCTAATCCTCTGCTGACCCAGCTACGGCGGGCCGACCGGCTTCGCTTCGGCCCAGTGTTCTTCAAAGGCCTGGCTGATATCGGCAGTGAAATCGGAGTCTTTCATGTCGATGACGCCGAAGGTTTCCTCGCGGCCGAGGGGGTGTGGGACCTCGATACAGACCTCGACACCGTCGAGTAGTTCGAACGTGGTCCTGATGTTCGGGCTGGCGCGGGCGCTGTAGTTGTCGTAGTGGAAGAGGCGCTCGTAGTACTCGCGGTTGGCCTCCTCGGGAAGGCTCTCGAACAGATCCGGTCGGACGAGCAGGGACACCTCGACGCCCCGTTCCAGCGCCGCTTCGAGTTCATCGACGATCCGTTCGGTGCCGGACAGAATGTCCACTTGCCGGGCGGGTGCCGAGCCGACCATAATGATTTCGTCGTCGGCGGCAGCCAGCCGTTCGAGCAACAGGTCAAGCGAGTCGTTGGGGCCGACGGCGGCCGTCCAGAACGGCTCCTCGACGGGGTCTGCCGACTCTAGTTGTGACGAGAGGTCGTCGACGATTTCCTCGTACTGGCCGACCTTCTCCTGGAGTTCGCGCTTCTTGTCTTCGAGCAGGCGGTCGAGGGCCGTGTCCGGCTCGACGGCGACGTATTTCTTGGGTCGGCTGGCGGTCTGGCTGCGGACGAGATTGTACGTTTCGAGGCTGTTGAGCACGTCGTAGATGCGGCCCATCGGGACGTCGCTGGCCCGCGACAGTTCCTTGGCCGTTGTCGGTCCCGTTTCCAGTAGCGACCGGTATGCTCTAGCTTCGTACTCGGAGAGGCCGAGATCTCTGAGACTGGACATACCCATACATCAGGGTACGTGTGCAAAAACTTATCGGGGGTTTACCGTTTGTCCACGTTTGCTGCCGTTGTTCGTGTCAGCGTTCGCCAGTTATCGAGGCTTCGAGGTCGGTCGGCGTCGTTCCCTCGGCGACGATAGCGTCCCCGTCGAGGAGTCGCGCCGTGCCGTCGCCGTCCGGCTCCGGAACGACGGTGGTCTCGTGGTCGGCCAGTCGCAGTGCCGCGCGGTGGAGGTCGGTCCCCGCTTCGGTGCCGACCGTGAGCGTCTGGGGCTGCTGGAGGCGGGCCGCGACGCCGGCGTAGCCGGCGACCTCGACGCCCATCCGTTCGGCCGCGCCGGCGAAAGACTCGACGGCGGAAAGCGCTGCGTTACGGTACCGGCCCTCGCCGGTGAGTGCCGCGAGGTCGACCAGTGCGTCGGCCAGTTCTACCGTCGCGTCGAGCGGATGGAGCGAGCGGTTACAGAGCCCCGCGCCGCTGGCGGGTCCGTCGCGGAACGCGCCGCCGTCCTGCTGGCGGTTCTCGATGGTCCAGTCGGCGACAGCTCTGGCCGGCCCCGGCTCACCGAGGACCTGCCAGCTCGTCGTCAGGCCCTGAAGGAGCTGGGCCTGGTCCAGCAACAGGCCGGTATCGCTGTCCGCACCGTCGTAGTGGGCGACTTCGCCGTCGTCGACGAGTGACTCACAGACAGCGTCTCGGGCGCGACTGGCGTACTGCTGGGCGCGCTCGTCGTCAGTGTAGGCAGCGACCCACAGCAGGGCATCGATGGCGAGCCCGTTCCGGTCGGCGAATACCGTCTCGTCGACGTTGGGGGACACCGTCCCTTCGCGTTCAGTCGGCTCCAGCCGGTAGTACTCGTCCGAACCGGCCTGACTCGCCGCGAACGCGTCGCCGGCCCACAGCGTCGTCGTGAGGTAGTCGACGGTCCGCTGGGCGGCGTCCCGGTACGCCTCGGTCCCGGTGTACCGGTAGCCGTGCGCGAACGCCCGGACCAGGGCGGCGTTCTCGTCCAGCAGTTTCTCGCGCCGTGGGTTCCCCCAGTTGCGCTCCGTCGAGTATCGGAAGAAGCCGCCGTCGTAGGTGTCGAGCAGGTGCGTGCGAATCGCTTCGAGTGTTCGGGTGGCCTGGTCTCGCGCCCGGACGAGAGCGAACTCGACGGTCCGTGGCAGCGGGAACTTCACGTCGGTTCCCCAGCCGCCGAACTCGTCGTCGAACGCGCCCAGCAGTTGCTCGACCATGTGCTCCTCGATGCGCGGCCGGAGCTCACCGGCCGGCGGCGATTCGTCCTGAAGCTGTCGGGGGACCGAGCCCGCCGCCGCGCCCTGTGCGTCCCACGACTCTCGCACGGAGTCCAGAATGCCGCGGAACCCGTCCGGCCCGAGGAACGTCGCGCCGGTGATAACCTCGCCGTCAGGAGTCAGAAACACCGTCGACGGGAACCCACCCATCGTGTACCGCTCGCGGACGCGCGGATTGCGGTCGGCGTCGACACGAACCGGAATGAATCCATCGTTGATGTTGGCCGCGATGCGCGGCTCGCCGTACGTGCCCCGGTCCATCGCTCGGCACTCGGCGCTCCACGGGACCGTCAGCGCCAGCAGCACCGGCTTCCCCGACTCGGCGCCGTCCTCGAACGGGGCTGTGCCCCACTCGCGCCACTCGACCTTGGTGTCGCGTGCGTATTCGTCCATACCAAGCCTGGGCGGTGGGCGTACAAAGGCCCTCTCACTCCCGGCGAAAGACCGATTGGCGGGGCGGCCCAAACGTCGGCGATGGATACCCAGCAGGCGATTCCCGAACCACCGGAGCCGGTCACGCCGGGCGACCGGCCGCCCCGTCTCGGCCGTGTCCCGTTCGTCGACAACACCGCCGCGATGTTGCGTGACCCGCTGGGGTTCTACGACCGCGCTGGTGGCCACGAGGCCGACGTAGTGGGGTACAACGTTGCCGGGACGACGGGCTGTTTCGTCTGCCATCCAGACCTCGTCGAGCAGGTGCTGGTAACCGATGCTGACGCCTACGAGAAGGGGCGACTCCTTCAGGACACCCTCGGACAGTTCATCGGCGAGGGACTGTTCTTGCTGGAGGGCGAGGAGTGGCAGCGCCAGCGGACGGCGCTCCAACCGGCGTTTTACCGGGAGCGCATCGCCGCCTACGGCGACACGATGACTGAGTTCGCTGACCGGACGGCGGCGGGCTGGAGCGACGGCCAGCGCATCGACGTGCTCCCGCACATGCAGTCGCTGACGCTGAACATTCTCGGCAAGACGCTGTTAGACGTGGAGATCGAGACCACCGCTGACGCGCTGGAGCCGCTACTCGACGCGCTTCGCAAGCGGCTGGACCCGCGGTCGCTGTCGGCGTACCTCCCGCTGTGGGTCCCGACGGGAACGAACCGCGCCGTCAATCGCTCGCTGGCCGAGTTCCAGGCCACGCTCGACGGCGTTATCGCCGCCCGCCAGCGCGAGAACGAGAGCGCCCGCGAGGCGCGCGACGACGTGCTCTCCCTGCTGCTTTCGCTCGACGACGAGACGATGGACCGCGAGCGACTGGGTCACCAGCTCTTGACCTTCCTCGTCGCCGGCCACGACACGACGGCGCTGACGCTCACGTACGCCTGGTTCCTGCTGGCGAACAACCCCGAGTGCCAGCAGCGCCTGCACGAGGAACTTGACGCGACGCTGGGGAACAGCCGGCCGACGCCCGATGACCTGTTCGAACTGCCGTATCTCGATGCCGTGCTGAACGAGGTCCTGCGGCTGTACCCGCCCGCGTTCACGGTGTTTCGCCAGCCGACGGAGCCGGTGACGCTCGGCGGGTACGAACTCTCGACGGACGCACAGCTCACCCTCCCGCAGTGGCTCGTCCACCGGGACGAACGATGGTACGACGCACCTGACGCGTTCCGTCCCGAGCGATGGAACGACGACCTCGAAGCGTCTCTCCCGGACTACGCGTATTACCCCTTCGGCGGTGGCCCGCGCCATTGCATCGGCATGCGCTTCGCCCGGATGGAGGCCAAACTCGCGCTGGCGACCATCGCCCAGCAGTACGCTGTCGAACCGGTCACCGAACTGCCGCTGTCGCTGGCGATGCAGATTACGCTGAGCCCCACAGAGCCCATCGAGGTCCGACTACGGGACCGCTGACCCGCTACCCCGGTGGCCGACAGCCGGGCCCCGCTCTCGAAAGGCGTTTGGGGGCGGGCCTGCAAGCAGTGGTATGCTCCGGGTCATCGGGCTGTTGCTGCTCATCCCGCTGTTCGACATCGTGTTGCTGGTGGCACTTGCAACAGGAGTTCTATTTCCTGTTCCACCGCTTGTTCTCATCGCGCTCGTCGTCCTGACGGCGCTCGTCGGCATGCTGCTGGTCCGCGCCGAAGGCCGTGCGACGCTTCGGAAGATCCAACAGCGGCTCGCCGTCGGCGAACTCCCCACCGACGAACTCATCGACGGCGGCCTTCTCATCGCCGCCGGCGCGTTCTTCCTCACGCCCGGCCTGGTTACGGACTTCGTCGGCCTTCTGCTTGCGGTGCCGTTCACCCGCTACCCCGTCCGTGCCGCCACACGCCGCTGGGTCGTCCGGCCCTACATCGACGCCAAGACCGGCGGTTTCGCCAGCGGGCAGGTGTACATCGGTGGCTTCCCCGACGACGAAGGCGGCCCCGCTGGACCCGGTCCGACCGGTCCGGAGGGCGGCCCCGGTCCGGGCTCTGGTTCCGGTTCCGGCACCTCCTTCGACCCAAACGACGCCACCGACGTCGACTTCGAAGACAACGACGAAAACTGAAGCCCTGACGCGGTTTCACATCCCCAACCGCCCGCGAAACGTTACCCTTTTCAATACCCCTCGGGTACAGATGAATGCGTCGGGCCAATAGCTCAATCAGGTTGAGCGCTCGGCTGATAACCGGGAGGTTCGCGGTTCAAATCCGCGTTGGCCCACTATTTCTGCGCCACACAACGAGGAACGGAGTGACGAGTCTGTGCCGCATGAATCGTGTCTCCGAGCGGATTTGAGCCTTGGAAGTCGCAGCGGACGAACGCAGTGAGTCCGACCGTCTTCCTCCGGTTCAAATCCGCGTTGGCCCATACCGAGTTCTTCCCGTTCTTGGCTTTACCGAAACCAGAGCTACAGCGCTGTAGTTCGCTGATTTCGGCGGATTGAAAAGTGCCGTTGAAGGATGTATTTGTCAACTCGCAAGGGAACCTTGCGGACCCTGCCGCCGTCTGGCGCTTACTGCAGCTCAGGCTGTTCCCACGAGTGAGGCGTGTCTGCACGATTCCGACCGGAAAAAACACACCCGGAAAACTTTCCTTCCGGTTGCCTGTCAGTAGCTGTATGCGACGACGCCAGTTCCTCGCGAGCGGAACAGCCCTCCTCTCGGTTGCTGTCGCCGGCTGCGGCCATCCCGCCGTCGTGCTTGACATGGACGACGCGACAGCGGCCGACATCGCCGACGAGGTTTCGATGTCGCCCAGCCCCGAGTCGGCGGAGTACACGGTCGCCTCGGAGGCCGTCGAAAACGGTTCTGCGATGCGCCGGGGGCGATACGAACTGTTCGACCAGACCGATACCGTCCGGATCGACGATGCCTTCTACGAAGTTTCGGAGACGGCACTCGAAAGCAGCGACGTGACGGTGTACGAGGTCCGAATCGATTTCGATCCGGCTGATTCGACGGCTGAGATCGGCGATATCGCCTACGAAGAGCTACCGACGGCGGACCGCCAGCGCCTTGATCCGATCATCTCGGATGACAACCCACCCACCGGGGACGGGTACGACGTGGGTGTCGGGTACGGAACCGCCGAGGAAGTGGGTGACGGGTCGGTGTTCGTTCCGGAGCGCCAGTACGATATTATCGTCCACGACGGCGACCGCTATCGGGTTACGGTCAGTACACGAACGACAACAGAGACCGAATACCGGTACGAGGCGACGGAAGTCGCATCGGATGTCGACTCGTTCGCCGACCAGATTCGAGACCAGTACCTGTTCACCCTTTCAGGCCTTTCCGAAGCCGAGCGAGAGGTCGTCGAGGAGGCCATCGACGGCGGCTACTTCGAGGACAACGAAGCCTTCGAGTCGGTCACTGACCGCATTCGGGAGCACGAGGGAATCGAGGTCACGGACAGCTACGGGACGTGGTTACTGGAGTACGAACAGGTCGAGTATCTCACGTACGTCGAGTGGTAGCTATCCGGTGTACTCGTCGAACAGGTCGGCGACACGCTTCTCTATCTCGTCGCGGATTTCCCGCACCCGCTCGACCGACTGCCCGTGTGGGTCGTCTAGCGCCCAATCGCGCACTGCGACGTCGGCGTCGAGTTCGAGCGTCGAACATCCCATCGTCGCAACGACGGTACAGCCGTTGAGTTCGTCGTCCGAGACCGGTCGCGGGACCCGGTCAGACAGATCGATGCCCAGTTCTTGCATGGCTTCGACGACTTCCGGATGCACTTCGTCCGCGGGGTCTGTGCCGCCGGTCAGGATTTCGACCTCGTCTTCGAGTCCGCGGCGGGTGCGTTCTCGCTTGGCAAACGCTGCGGACATCTGACTTCGGCCCGCGTTCTGGACACAGACGAATCCGAACTTCAGGGGCGTATCAGTCATCGCGTAATAGTTCCGAGCGAGCGGAATAACCCTTCCTAAGACCGCTATTGTGGTCTATATATCCGAGACGCTCCCCACTGTACGGCACCAGTGGTCGGCGAGCCGACCCGCGGCGGTGCCGCCTCGCGCACCTATATCCCCTCCACATTGAGGGGGCAGTTCCTTCGGCTATCCAAGTCCGTGCCTGAGTACATGCCGGAGTACCGCTTCACGTGCCCGAACTGTGATGCGTGTGCAACGGTCGACGGTGGCGTTCGAGACCGCCTGTTGGTTGTTGGATGCCCAGTCTGTGCCGGGCCAGTCGATACCCCGGCGTTCGTCGAGGTTTCGCCACACAGCACCGATAGTACCTGAGCCACGCCGTTGCCCGTACTGAATTGGTCCGAGAGCTGCGAGGTCTGGATCGCAGCTTTCACTGATTACACAACTTATTTGAACCTATCTTAAGACTGACTGGACATGATAGAAGACGCACTTCGCTACCAGACACAGGGCGATGACTGGGTCAAACGCGTCGCCCTCGGTGGCGTCGTACTGTTTTTCGGCTTTTTGCTCGTTCCGCTGTTCACGTTCCAGGGATATATGCTCGAAGTGATGCGCCGGGTCCTCAGGGGCGAGACTGACACGCCGCCGGCCTGGGACGAACTGGATCTGGTCGAGATAACTGTCGACGGAGTCCGACATACAGTCGTCGTTATGGGGTACGGGGTGGTGCTCACACTCGCGCTTGCTATCCCGGGTCTGCTGGTGATCGCCGGCGGACTCGGCGATTCGGGGGGACTGCTGCTCGTCGGCGTGCTCGTCGCTGCCTTGCTCTACTTTATTGGCGTTCTCGCAATGGCAGTGATACTGCCCGTTGCGACAGGGAACTTCGTCCGGGCTGATAGTATCGCTGCGGGCTTTGACCGTGATGTGCTCTCGTCTGTCGGGACAAGTCGAACAATGCTGATGGCCGTGGTGATGGCGTTTGCGGTCAACATCATCGTCTCCGTTGGAGCGACCGTTCTGGGGTTCACCATTGTCGGCTATCTGGCGGTTCCGTTCCTCGCGTTCGTCGGCCAGTCAGCGATTATGTACATCTGGGGGCGTGGCTTCGCGGACGCATACGAGGAGGAGTACGGCGAACCGCCGCTCGAACCCACGACTTCGACTGGCGGGACACACGGGTCCGGCCCATCCACGGCAGGGACCACCTCGGGTGTGAACGACCCGGTGAGTGATAGTTACGCCGACGATTCGGGCCGGAGCGACGACACCGACGAGAGCGGATTCGGCACTTCGGCCTGGGACGACGACGGTGACAGCGGGCGACGCCGATAACGGTTGCTGGGTACGGGTCGTTTACCGCAACGCGAAGCGCTGTTAGAAATCGCTTAACTGCGACTGGAGCCCGGCGACCAGTTCGGACTTGCGTCGTAACTGCCCGAGAGTGACGGGGAGCTGGTCGGCGATGGCCGTCAGCGTTTCCCGGAAGGACTGGGCGGTCCCTGGCTCGCCGTCGAACGCGTTGCGGACGCCCTCGCGTACCTGCCAGACGCCGACCGGGGCCCAGTAGTCGTCGGTGATCTCCCGCAGCACCAGACACTTCGCCTGTCTGTCGCGCTCCTGCAGGTGTTCGAGGACGCCGAGTCGTGCCGCGTAGTACGCCCCTGCAGTCTCCTCGACGTAGGCGGTCCGCCCCTCGTAGCCCTCGTGAGCACTGGACATGTAGTAGCCCGTCTCGGGGCGTGGGTTCCAGACGCTCTGGGGGGCTTTCATCTCGACGAGTTCGAACTCCCAGCGCCCGGGTGCGAGCACGACCCAGTAGCGGTTCCCCATGTACTCGTTGTACCACAGTTCCGGCTTGTCGATGGTGTCGGCGTTGCGTAGCGTCCCGCGGACGTACTGCCCGACCGTGTCGTCGACGGCGGTGATCGACCACCGCGTCGGCACCAGTGACCGCTCGCTGGCCTGCCCGAGCGCGCCCGCCGAGAGGATCGTGTTGATGTCGTACACGTCGAACCCACGGCGGTACAGATACGCCATCGCACCCTCCGCGCGCCAGTCGTCGTCCGACAGCGTCTTTTCGACGGGTCGGGGAACGTGGGGGTTCTCCGCCAGGTCGGCACCGGTCGCGTGGGCTCGCGGCCCCGTCGGCGTCCCGACGTCGTCGAAGCTCACATCCATCTCAGGGGTACCGTCGAGACCCACCTCCACGTCGACGGGATGGTCCGCGATAGCGACTTCACGCTGGACGCCGACGAAGCCGTTCCAGACATCGTGAACCCCGCCACCGCCCCGCCCGCCACCGGCGCTGACGGAATCGACTGATGTCGTCTGGGTGGAGTTCACCATGCCGGTCCGGCGCTGGAGGACGTCCTCGATACCAAGTCCCTCCTGGTACCAGTCGCCGCTGGTCGCGAACCCGGAAGCGGCGGCGTCGGTATCGACCGGAGAGAGCAGGCCCGTCGAGACGTTGGGATACCCCGACCGGCCGACGAATATCTCCGGGGCTGTCGATCCGAACAGCGAATCCCCTTGCACCGCGTCCTCGAACTGCCGCTCGACGTCTTCGAGGTGGTCCGTGATGGCGTAGGATTTCTCCGCCGCGAGGCGGCGCCGCTGTGCGGCTTCGTCCTCCTCGAACCCCTCGATGAACTCGTCGAGTTGCATCTGTCACGCTTTCGGTCCTCCCCGATAAGAACCTTTCCGGCGGTCCGTGGGAGAGCAACTCTTACAGGGTTGGATTGAGTAACAACAGGTGATATAAATCATGGTAGATACAACGAAGTGGTTCCTGCTCGGCGCGACGCTGGTCAGCATGGTCGTCGTATTCGTCTCTGCTGTCATTCCCGTCGCGTACCAGCAGGCGCTCGTCAACCTTCTCGTCGGGGAACTCGCGGCCCTCACGCTCGCACACTCCACCTACCGCGTCTCGTCAGGGAAACAGGTAAGCCCCGTTGCAGCGGCGATAGCCATACTGTCCGGGATTGTCCTGTTTCTCTCACCCATCCTCATCGAACCCGTCGACCCAATCCTGTCGATAATGTTCGCCGCCGGCGCCGTTGTCACCGTCGGCGGGCTGGTCGGTGTTCTCGGTCGGGTACTCGGCGGTGAAGAGGGTCGACAGACCGGTGCCGAGCGAATCAGCAGAAACGCCGGAAACTGACCGGCCGACCACAACGTCTATACCGACGGGTCAGTCACCCTCGGACAATGCCGGTCATCGAATGCGACGAGACGACGGCCCGCGAGCGTCTGGCGGATGCGGGGCTCGACATTCAACAGGGAAACACCGACCACGAGCGCTGGCGCGTCGAATACGGCGGCGCGACGGCGGTCGCCTACGACGGAAAAGTCGTCGTACAGGGTGAGGGGACTGCACAACTCGAGGCGCTATTGCGCGGCGATGACGGCGGTCGCGTCCATGCGTATTTTGACGGCGCATCGCGGGGCAACCCGGGACCGGCCTCGGTCGGCTACGTACTGGTCGACGACAGCGGAATCGTCGCGGAAGGCGGGGAGACGATCGGCACGGCGACGAACAATCAGGCGGAGTACAAAGCGCTCATCCGCGCGGTCGAAGTCGCACGCGATTACGGATTCGACGATGTCCACATTCGGGGTGACTCAGAGCTTATCGTCAAACAGGTCCGTGGCGAGTGGGATACGAACGACCCAGACCTGCGCGAAAGCCGTGTCCGCGTGCGCGAACTGCTGACCGACTTCGACGACTGGCAGATCGAGCACGTTCCGCGGGAAATAAACGACCGTGCGGACGAACTAGCAAACGACGCACTCGACGATGACTGACCTGCCGACAGACGTGACCGAACGGGCCGAACGGCTGACCAGACTCGCTCGCGAGGCGGTCGACGATGCTGAGGCCGGCGCCTACAGGACCGAACGAGACGAAATCCTCGCCGAATACGACTACACTGCCCGCATCAGGAACGACGAGACGGGTGACGTGCTCGTCTGCCATCCCGTCGAATGGGTCGATGACGGCGTCATCCGTCCGGAGCGGGTCGACGACATCGACCGTGGCGTCGAGATACGGCTTTCGGGTCCCGGCGACCCGGACGAGTGGGCGGAAATCGACGCTGCAAACCGAGCCGTCGTCGAAGCTGTGACCGAAGCACACGGTGAGACACACGGCGCCAACGCGGAACTGCTCGCCGATTTCATGGGTAACCACTACGCGAAGCCCATCTCGGAGGCGACACCGGACGAAATTCAGGAGTTTCGGGACGACTACGTCCGACGGAACGCGTGGCCAACTGCGGAACAACAGTCGGCCCTCGACCAGTCGATCCGTCTCACTGTGGAAGAAGCCGGTGGCCGCGTCCCCGACGCGTAACCGTTCGGTATACCCGCCGGTAGTCAGCGTTTGGTTCGCATTAAGAATTGATTAACAGTAGTTCGCAGGTGCCCAGATGCGAGTCTACTGCTGCGCCGCGATCAGGTCACGGAGTTCGTCGGCTCGACCGTCATCGGAGATGAACTTTCCGAACACCCATCCGAGCTGGTCGAGGACTGCGTCCTTGCCCGACTCGGTCAGGGAGTACTGGTTCGTTCGCTTGTCGAGTTCGCTCTTCTCGACGAGGCCCATCTCGACGAGGTCGTCGAGGTTCGGGTACAGGCGACCGTGGTTGACTTCGTCGTCGTAGTATTCTTCTAGTTCGCGCTTGATAGCGAGACCATACCGCGGCTCTTCAGCGAGTATTACCAGGATATTCTGCTGAAAAGCGGTAAGCTCTTTTGCGATGCCCGGACTGTCAGTAACTGTTTGTGCCTCTGACATAGTTGGGTAAATGTCAGCAAGCTATTTAACACTTGTTAACTCTGGCGCACAACGCCTGCTGTGGGGCATTAACCACCACACAACTAGCAGGTACAATAATATCGAGAAATTTATATTATGTGGATTCAGTTAAATTGAGTTTCCGATTAATCTGCTTTCAGATTGTCGTTTACAGGTAGTAAGTGTAATCTAAGAATATATCTATAGTTAGATATTATTGGGTTATATAGCGCATAATACCCAATAGCTGTGGCTATTACGAAAAGATTTTTTGACGGCGTCGCGCAGTCGCCGGTGATGACGAACCTCTGGGAAGACCTGGAAACCGGACCGAACCCGCCCGAAGAGATCTACGCTGTCGTCGAGTGCCTGAAAGGCGAGCGTAACAAGTACGAATACGAGAAGGACATCCCTGGTGTCGTCCTCGACCGTGTTCTCCACTCGAACGTTCACTACCCGTCTGACTACGGTTTCATTCCGCAGTCGTACTACGACGACGAGGACCCGTTCGACGTGTTAGTCCTCGTCGAAGACCAGACGTTCCCCGGCTGTGTCATCGAAGCCCGCCCCGTGGCCCTGATGAAGATGGACGACGACGGCGAGCAAGATGATAAGGTCATCGCAGTTCCGGTCGAGGACCCGCGTTACGACCACATCGAGGACCTCGACGACATCCCGCAGCAGACCCTCGACGAGATTGACGAGTTCTTCTCGACCTACAAGAACCTCGAAGAAGGCAAAGAAGTCGAAACGCTGGGCTGGGAGGACAAAGAAGCTGCAAAGGACGCTATCGTCCACGCCCAGGAACTGTACGACGAAGAGTTCAACTGACGCTTCCGGGACCACATTTTTGCGGTTTTGTTCCACCGCCGCCGTATTTCCAGAAGTAATACCGGCAGGTGTCTCCGATTATGTATGAGCATGGGTAATTTTTTGCCCGTGTAACCACTATCGATACGTGTATGGCTACTGATGACACCGACGCGGCGCTGGACCACACGACTGTCGTTCCGCGAGTCGAGCGGCGGTCGACACCCGGAATCGCACATCTGACCGTGGTCCCGGAGAACGCGGACCAGTCGTCCTGATCGTGGGCTGTATCGATGGTTTTGCCGCTTTCGGTGACGCGGCTCCGAAAAGAAGTTTCTTGTTCCTGACCTGACTAACGGGTCGTATGGGATTATTCGACCGATTGAAGGGCGACGACGCACCGCGTGTTGCCTTCTTCGGCATTGACGGCGTACCGTTTAGCCTCATCGACGAACACCCCGACGTGTTCCCGAACCTCACGGAGATGGCGTCGGACGGAAGCGCCGGCCCCATCGACAGCATCGTTCCGCCCGAGTCTAGCGCCTGCTGGCCGGCGCTGACGACCGGCGTTAACCCCGGACAAACGGGCGTCTACGGCTTCCAGGACCGCGAGGTCGGCTCCTACGACACCTACGTCCCGATGGGGCGTGACGTGCAGGCGACGCGCCTGTGGGACCGCGTCACCGACGATGGCCGCAATGCCACGGTTCTGAACGTGCCGGTCACCTTCCCGCCACAGCGGAACGTCCAGCGGATGGTGTCGGGCTTCCTCTCACCGGGCGTGGACAAGGCCGCCTACCCGGACGAACTCCGGGACCACCTTCAGGACAGCGACTACCGGATCGACGTCAACGCCAAACTCGGCCACGACGACGACAAGAGCGACTTCGTCGAGGACGCCCACAAGACGCTGGAAAAACGCTACGAAGCGTTCAAACACTATGTCGAGCAGGACGACTGGGACCTGTTTTTCGGGGTGTTCATGACCACTGACCGTGTCAACCACTTCCTGTTCAAAGACTACGAGCGCGACGGCGAGAACCAGGAGGCGTTCTTCGAGTTCTACAAGCAGGTCGACGCCTATCTCGGCGACCTGCGCGACCGACTCCCCGACGACGTGACGATGGTCGTTGCCTCGGACCACGGTTTCACTTCCCTTGACTACGAAGTCCACTTCAACGAGTGGCTCCAGGAGGAAGGGTGGCTCGACTACGCGACCGACGACCACTCCGAACTCGGCGATATCAGCGAGGACACCAAGGCGTACTCGCTCATCCCAGGACGGTTCTACATCAACTTAGAGGGCCGGGAGCCGAACGGCAGCGTTCCCGAATCCGAGTACGAGTCCGTTCGTGCGGATCTCAAGGAGAAACTCGAATCGCTTGAAGGCCCGGACGGCAAGAAGGTCGCCGACCGTGTCGTGACCAAGGAAGACGCCTTCCGCGGCGACCACGACGACATCGCGCCGGATCTCACCGTCGTCCCGAACCACGGCTTCGACCTGAAAGCCGGATTCAAAGGCTCCGAGGACGTTTTCGGCGTCGGACCGCGAAACGGGATGCACAGCTTCGACAACGCGACGCTTCTGGTCGATGACCCGGACGTTCGCATCGAAGACGCCGATCTCTACGACATCGCGCCGACCGTTCTCGACCTGCTCGACCACGACTTCGACCGCGCGAAGTTCGACGGTAGCAGCCTCGCCTGAGGCTGCCGTCTCAGTCGATCGATTCCGGTATCTGCGCCGAAAACAGCTTAGAACAGTCCGTCCAGTTTGTCGTTTGTGAACTCGTCCGGGTCGGTCGTCCCGCCCTGGGAGTCAGCCGCCTCGCGGGCGCGCTTCATGAACTCGTCGACCCGCTCGGACCGTTCGACGCCCGAAAGAACGATGAGCGACGCGATTTTGTCGGAGCCGAGCGGGAAGTCCCCGCCCCGGACCTCCATGCTCCCGGTCTGGTCTTCCACCCAGCGGCGCGCTCGTTCGACGCCCTTCCGCGAGAGGCGTTCGGGGTCGCCCGCGACGACGAGGAGGGCCGAGTCGGCCTTGACCGCGTTGGGCAGGCTCATGCTCGTGAGGAGGGCTTTCCGGGTGACGCTGGTGATGGTGTTGACGTTCTCACCGGCGTCCTCGCTGGCCTCGGCGCTGGCGTAGCCGATGGAGGCGATACCGCCGCCCCTGAGCGTGTTGATGATCTCCGAGGAGTCGACGACGCTCTCACCGACTCCCTCGACAGCCTCGCCGGAAGCAAACAGCAGGCCGACGCGCTGGGAGATAGCGTCGTTGACGCGTTCGAACCCGGCAGCGACGCTGTCGCCGCTGCCCCGCCAGGCGTCGTTGTCGACGAGGAGGAGGGAATCGGCCTCGCGGGCGGCGGTCTTGAGCGAGCGACCGGCGTTCGCCTGGTACAGACCGCCTTCGTCCCGGCCGGGGAGGATGCCGAGGACGTACACCGGCTTCTCGTAGATGCGCTTGAGTTCGCGGGCGAGCATCGGTGCGCCGCCGGAGCCAGTGCCACCGCCGAGTCCGGCGACGACGACGATGGCCTCGGCCTCGGTCGTGATGCGCCCATCGAGTTCGTCGAGCACCTCGGTGGCGTTCTCCTGCATGATCTGGGCCCCGAGTTCGTTGTCACCGCCGACGCCGTGACCTTTCACGCGGTCCTGTCCGATGAGGGCCGTGTCGATATCGAGGTTCTGGAGGTCGGCTCGCGCCGTATTAACGGCGAGGGCCCCCCGGACAGCGTCGAACCCCATGTCGTAATCGAACTGGGCAAGCGACTGGGTTACTTTCCCACCAGCCTGCCCGACACCAATCAGGACGACTTTCATATCAGATGTCTTGTGAGGCTGACTAATCAACGTTGTCCTCACACTGTCAACGGGCGACAAGGAGCGGTGAAACGGTTCTTGGCGCGGAATACGGGGTTCGATTACTCGACGTGAGGCGTGTCGGGTGGCTACTCGACCCGGAGCGTGTAGATCCGCTTGCGGGCGTCGGAGAACGAAAACCGGGAATCGATGACACCGACGTCTTCGAGGCGGGAGAGGGCGTACCGGACCGTCCGCGGTGGCAGCAGCGTCTCCTCGGCGAGTTGGCTCTGAGTGAGGGTGTCGTTGTACTCCAGGACTTTCGCGACGAGTTTCGCGCTCGGCGGGAGATCGCGGACGGCGTCCCACCCGCTGGTCTCGTGCTCGCTGTCGGTATCAGCGGACTGGATATCGGATGCACTCATGGTACTTCCTCTGTATCCAATACAGGATGATAATATTTTCTGTTCGTAATTATGCTCTGTAGAAATGTTTCGGCAAAAAACGCGGCCACGGCCGGGGGTCCAGCCCGAAAGTTTACCTTCGGTACATCCGGTGTCACAGACGTGGACGAAGTCGAGGTCAGCACGGTCGTGTACGTCCCACCCGAAGAGGTCTACGAGTTTCTGCTGGACTTTCCGGGCTACGCACGATACTCGGAGTATCTCGACCGCGTGGTACAGGACGGCGACGGCTCGCCGGGGACGAACTACGACCTCGTGTTTTCGTGGTGGAAGCTCTCCTACACCGCTCGGTCGGCGGTGACTGATGTTTCGCCGCCGACGCGCATCGACTGGCGGATCGTCAAGGACATCGACGCCGAAGGGTACTGGGCAGTCGAGCCTGACCCGGACGGCGTCCCGGCGGACGTGGAGACGGCGTCACGGGTGCGGTTTCACGTCGCGTTCGACCCCGGGTCGGCCTCGGACAATGCCGTCGACCTCCCCCGACTCGTTTCGATGGACTGGGTCATCGAGAAAGTCAAGCCGCTCATCCGCAAAGAGGCGACCAAAATCGTCGAACGCGTCGTCGAGGACCTCGAAGGGCAGGAACGGGACGTCGACCTGAAGATTCACGCCGGTCCGGATTCGGTGTAACGCGGCGACGGCGCGTTACTCGGGCGTCTCGTAGTCGCCGCCGTACCGGATGAAGAAGTACGCGAGTCCGAGCGTCGCGACCATCACGAACGAGGTTGCGACGCCGAGCGTTTTCGCGCTGTTTGGCACTTCCGGCGGGCCGGCACTCTCGCCACCACCGCCGCCGGAGGACTTCGTCGGGTAGTCCGTCCCGACGACGACGGCCCCCTTCATCCCGAGTCCTTCGTGTGGCACGCAGACGTAGGGGTAGATGCCGTCTTCCTCGAAGGTGTGCTCGTAGTTGACGCCGGCACTGGAAGTCGTACTGCCGGAGTCCAGCGGGCCGTCGCCGTCCGAGACGACGTTGTGGCCGCCGCCTTCGCCCGTCCATTCGAACTGGACGGTCGCGCCGTTGTCGACGTGGACGGCAGCCGGACCGAACCCGTACGCGCCACCGTTGGCCTGTACACCGACTTCGACGGTCACTGTGTCCTTCCCGGTCTCATCGACGGTCGACCCGTCGAAGTTCCCGACTTGATCCAGGAAACCACCGTAGTCCGGCTCGCCGCCGCCTCCGCCACCGTCGCCGCCTTCGGTGCCTTCCTGTGCGGTCGCGGTGCCTGCTGCGGCCGACGCAGCCGTGGCCCCTGCCGCCGTCCGCAGGAAGCCCCGACGGGACACGTCCGCTCTACCGTCTGTCATACCTGACCGTTTGTGACTCCCCGTCCTGAATATGTCGGTTTCGAATCGGGGCAGTACTCTTCACAGCATATCACAACAGCCACGGCTGCCGTGAAACATTTAACGCCGGTAGAACGAAATCACCGGTATGTCTACCGGAAGCCACGGGGTCGTCGGCGGGATCCGTATCGACCTCAATAGATTACACGAAACGTGGATGGAACTCGTGTATCCACGTCAGCGAAACGCTAACGACACCGTCCTCGGGACGTGGACGCCGGACTCCTCGGTCGGGTTGGCCCTCTATCGCCTCTGGTCTGCGCTCGGGGTCCCAGTCATCGCGCTGGTGTATCCGCTGGTACTGTGTGGCGTCGTCCTGCGCTACCAGACCCGTCGCATCGACGGCACGGCGACCCGCCTGGGCGTCGTCGGCGTCGTTCTACTCTCCGTCGTCGCCTGGGGTGGCCTGGCGGCTCTCGCGCGACTCGAACCGGGGAGTATCGACCTCGTGTCGGGTGGGTTCACCGCCGTCGTTGTCGCCGGCGGCGTTGCGACGCTGTCGGCCGCACTGGCTGTCACGTTCCGGCGGGTCGGCGGCCGCGGGACGACAGTCGCGCTGGCGTATCCGTTCGCCATGACGGCCATCTTCCTGCCGCCTGTCGTCGCAGCGCTGTACTCGACGACCGTCGCCTCGGTCGTCATTCCCGCGAGCGACTCGTTGTCCCGGTGGTTCCTCTACGAGGTGCTGGCCGCTGTCGGTGTCGCGGAGTTCTTCATCGAGAACTTCGAGCGGGAAGGCATCGCCTACGTCATCATCTGGCTCGGCATCTCCATCCCGCTGGGGTGGGTGCTCGGGCTACTGGTGACGCTTGCGGACTTCGTCCGACCGACAGAGTAACCGCAAAGCCAACGTTTAGACGACCCCGGATCCAGTGACTGACCGGAATGGAATCCGATGAGGCACTTGCCGGACGCCGTGAAACAGAGTCCGCTGACAGGAGCGTCCTCACACAGCCTAAATAAGTCGACACGCGGCAGTACCGGTAACCGGGAGGACTAGAACCGAAGCAATTCGGGAGTGCGGCAACTTGATCTCGCGGACCGTGTGGACCGGACTGCTACGGACTGGCGCGGAACTCGCCGTGTTTCATCCCGAAGAAGAACGCAACGACCGAGAATACGATCATCGAGGGTAGCACCATCATAAACACTGTCGAGCGACCCATCATAAACGTGAGTGCCACCGTCGCGACGGCGACAATTACAACGAGTGGGGCTACTGCGGTCGCGAAGTCAAAATCCATACTTTCCCTTGTAGCCGGACAAATAAATTCTTTAAGAAAGCAAAAGCGTCTGGTCAGCTGACTGACTAGCGGTTCCGCTCGTGTTCGATCCCAGTGCGCTCCTCATCCGCACCAACACGGCGAGTACCGCGTACCCACTGAGCACACCGGTTACGGTCGTCTAACAGGCACTACGACGGCGTTGCGTCGCCCGGCCGAACAACGGTTTCTTCCGGTGCATCTCCATCGGCGACAGCGATGTCCGCGGTCTCGTCGCCACCGAACACCACCGTCGCACCGGCCCGCATCGGTGCGAGCAGTCCGGCGACCACTGCACCCGCAGTCGTCATCGGTGCCCGGAGCGCGACAGTCGTCTCCGCGTCGATGTCGTAGTCAGCGACGACACGACCGCTCTCGGCCATGAGTTCGCCGTGTGTGTACGTTCTGTCGGCCGCCAGCACGTCGTCCTCGGGCGCGACTTCGCCCGGCGGCTGGAGCGGGTTCTCGCTCCACAGCTCCCGCTCGAACTGAGCGATGGTGGGATCATCGACTGGGCCGCCGTACGCTAATCCCTTCGTTCCCGGCCCCTGCGTGTAGCGGTCGAGCCATGCCGCTGGTGCGACCAGTGCTGTCGCATCGACCGCATTCGGCGGGTCCATATCGACGACCGCGCCGTCGAGTGCGGCCGCGAGGAAGGCAAGCAGTGCGTCCGGCGCATCCCGAAGGTAGCCCGGCCGATCTTCGTCGGTCGGCTCTTTCGGGCCGACGACGACGGCGACCCGCGTCCCATGCCGGACGCCGTAGTGCCGCAGCAGATTCCCGCCTTTCCAGGCGTTCGTGGCGAAATCGGAGTAGCTGTACGGTGTCGACCGCTCCGGCGAGCGAAAGAGAACACCGTCGCGGTCGCGGGCCTGCGCGACAAGGTCACCGAGTACCTGCATGTGTCGTCGTTCGGCCCCGCCGATGAAAAACAGCGCGGCCACAAAGCCGATATAAGTGGCCTCCTCCACGCTCTAGAAATGAAAAGGCAACAACAAGTCGCCGACGTGCTCAGGCACAACGATATCGACACGCCGCCAGCCTACCGGCTACTCGATGTGGTGGCCGAACTCGGCGACATCGCGGCCGAAGTCAACGAAACGACCGGCTACGGTACCGACTCGACGGCGCTGTCGCTACGGGAGGACGAACTCGGCGACGCCCTGTTCGCACTGCTCGCGCTGTGTGAACAACTTGATGTCGACGCTGACGCTGCGCTTTCGGCGGCGCTGGCGAAATACGAGGGTCAGTCCGGCTCAGACGGGACGCCGGCGAGTGGCGACTGACTACAGCGAGTTCTTCAGTTTCTCGAAGAAGCCTTCCTCGACGTCGACCTCCTCGCCACCGGCCTCCGCGAACTGTTCGAGGGCCTCCTTCTGTTCGGCGTTGAGGCTGTCGGGCGTGACGACCTGCACCTGTACGTAGAGGTCACCCTTGCCGCGTCGGCGGAGTCGCGGCATTCCTTTGCCCTCCAGTCGGAACACTTCGCCGCTCTGGGTGCCGCTGGGCACGTCGACCTCAACTTCGCCGTCCAGCGTCGGGACGGTGATAGTGTCGCCGAAGACGGCCTGCGGAAACGAGATGGCCTGCTGGTGTTGCAGGTCGTCGCCGTCGCGCTCGAAGTCCGGGTGGTCCCGAACGCTCACCTCGATGAGCAGGTCGCCGTTCGGGCCGCCGTTCTCGCCGGGTGCGCCCTCGCGCTCCATCCGGAGCGTCTGCCCGTTGGCGATGCCGGCCGGGACCTCGACTTCGAGGCTCGCGTCGTTCTGGACGACGCCGTTGCCCCGACAGGTCGAGCACGTCTCGTCGTACAGCGTCCCCTCGCCGTCACACCGGCGGCAGGTCGTCGTCTGCTGAACCCGTCCCATCGGCGTCTGCTGGACCTGCGTCGTCTGGCCTTGGCCGTTACACTCGGGACAGGTTTCGGAGTCGGCTCCCGGCGGATGCCCGGCCCCGTCACAGTCGTCGCAGGCTTCCGGCCGGGTGACGTTCAGCTGCTTCGTCGCGCCGTCGTAGGCCTCTTCGAGGTCGATCTCCAGTCGGGTCTGGAGGTCCTGGCCCTGTCGCCGTCGGCTGCCGCCACGGCCGCCGCGGCCACCGCCGCCGAAGAACTGGTCGAAGATATCCTGCATATCGAAGCCGCCAGCGCCGCCGCCGAACGGGTCCCCGCCCATGCCGCCGCGGCCGCCGCCACCGCCAGCGCCGCCACGCTTCTCAGCCTGCTCGAAGCGCTCGTGACCCATCTGGTCGTACATCTGGCGCTTCTCCTCGTCGGTGAGGACCTCTTTGGCCTTTTTCGCCTGCTTGAACTTCTCCTCGGCGTCGGGGTCGTCGCTCACATCCGGGTGGTATTCCCGGGCTTTCTCTCGATAAGCCTCCTTGATCTCGTCTTCGGAGGCGTCCCGAGAGACACCCAGTATCTCGTAGAAATCCTGACTCATTCGTTGTACGAGGCTTAGACGATTGAGCTACTTCAAAAGAACGGGTTGCCGACTAGTAGTGTTCGACCCGTACCGGGGCGCTTATTTCCGTGCCGGGGGAGGATTCGGGCAATGAATCTTGAGTCGTCGCGTGGTCACCGGGGTCTCGTCACGGTCGAGCGAGTCGCAGTCTGGGGGCTCGCGGCGCTGGCCGTTGTCGGGCTGGCCGCACTCGTCGTCGGCCCCGGCGCGGACCTGCGGACGGCGTCCCCGTCGGTCACCATCGACGGCCAGTTCGACGCCGAGGCAGGGGCGGTCACGCTTACCCACGCCGGCGGGGACAGACTCACGGACACCAGCACGCACGCGCTGACACTCGTCGTCACCGACGCCGACCGGAACCGCTCGACCACGCTGACGTGGGCCGGGGCGGACCAGCTACCCGTCGAATCTGACGATACAATCGTTCTTGACGACCCGCGCGTGGACTCGGACGGCGACGGTAACTACCTCGACGGCGACGTCTCCGTCGGCTTCTTCCTCGACAGCGGCGATACCGTTGCGGTTCGCTGGACCGGTCGGCCACTTGGCGCGCCGGGCGAGCGGACGACGACGCTCGACACAGTGACGCTCGGTAACGAGACTGGCTGACTGTTTGCACCTCACAGGCGGGCCCGCTAGAGCGTCTCCGGGAAGCGTCACCGGCCGCCGTCGGTGGTGTGCCTGTCCTGCAAACGGTCACGAACGGACGGGCCCGGTGCGGACATACACGTCCCCAGATCCGGTCACGGTCACAGCGTAGTCGTCCAGCTGAAACGAGAGCGAAACGGCTCTGTCCGGACCTGACGCATGGACAAATAGCTCGTCAAGCGCGTCCGGATCGAGCGTTTCGATGAGGGGCGATAGCTCTATGGCCTCTCGGTCAGCCGCGGTCGCGACCGTTTGCATCACTGCGACTGACGGTGAGACAACGTCCCAGTCGAACTCCGCGTGGAGGGTGTCCGGGTCGTCAGATGTCCGGTCGGGCCGCCTGTCGGACCCACTCATTACTGGAAATATGTCTATCTATCATATTAATTCTACTGTCAATTCATCAGTTGGATATGTGATGTATAATACAGCTATCTAATATCGGAGTGAACACCGGTTACATGTCTGTGAATACACGGTATTGGTTACATTTTATAACCGTAGGCTGATACAATAGCTATCCGATGAACTTGCTTTTCGGAGTGAACTGTTTCCACCGAGAGTGAACACTGGGGTCGAAATACGGGCAGCGAGATGACTGCTGAGTTCCATCTTACAGCGATCTGCTTCGGGGAAACCACGTTCTGGACGCGCCGCTCAGAGCCTGTCGGACCGATCTTTTGAAAATAGCACGCAGCAGATGTGGTTGGGACACATAGATTGCTGCGTGCCAACTACTCATAGTCAGGACCCATGTATAACAGTTGTGTGATTAATTGAGTAAACATAGATGTCACGTTGAAATAACTTCGACGCAGATCGTCGATTACAACCGCTGGAGGCTCCTTCAGTCACAATACGCTATGGATCGTTCGTCGAACAACGCTCACTGAGACGAGAGCCGACAGTGTTACAGTAACAACGTCTTTTACCTGTGGGCGTCATCTCTCTACACATCCTCGGCTTCCACCGAGATGAAGGTTGGGACACATGACATCTGATGCAACACACGAAGAAGCAGTAAGTTTACTCCAGGAGTTGGGCCTGAAAGAGTATGAGGCGAAATGTTTTGTCGGACTCTCTCGGATGTCCAGCGGTACAGCGAAGGGACTGAGCGAGGTGACGGAGGTCCCGAGAACGCGGGTCTACGACGCCGTCCGGATTCTCGAAGCGAAGGGGCTGGTCGAGGTCCAGCATTCCAGTCCCCAGCAGTTCCGGGCCGTCCCGCTCTCCGAGGCCACCGAAACGCTCCGCGATCAGTACGAAGAGCGCGTCGAACGCCTCCAGTCCGCGCTACGCGAGATGGGAAGCATCGAGTCCGACGACGACGACGAGGCCGAGCTACAGGAGGTCTGGTCGCTCACCGGGTCCGAAGCTATCGAGAACCGTGCCGCGGCAATCATCGGCGACACGACCAACGAAGTGGTCCTCGTCATCGGTTCCGACGCGGTCCTCACCGAGCCACTGATCGAGCAACTCAATTCCATCGACTCGGATATCGACCTTATCGTCGGAAGCGGGTCCACTTCGATACGGGACCGCGTGGAACAGGAAATCCCACGCGCGACCGCGTTCCTGTCGGAACTGGACTGGCTCCGCGGCGAGATGACACCGAAGGAAGACGCTGCTGTCGGCCGGCTCCTGCTCGTCGATCGGTCGGCAATGCTCGTCAGCTCAATTGACCCGCAGACTGGCGACGAACAGGCCATCTTCGCGACCGGACTCAGAAACGGACTCATCGTCATCGCGCGCCGCCTCCTCTCGCAGGGCGTCGTGGAAATGACGCCACTCGAACAGGATTAGCGAACAACGCAGTTCGGGATTTTGCCCTCCCTATCTCTCACTCGTCGTAGTTCTCGGAGAGGAACGCAAGGAGCGGTCGGACCTGCTCGTACTCCGGGCCGCGTGTTACCCAGTGGGTCTCCCGGTCCCATTCGATGAGCCCTATCTCCGCTAACTTCGGGAGATGCCGGTGATAGAGGTCCGCCGGGATTGCCGGCTCGCCCACTGGTGTCCGACCGCCGTCGAACTCCGAGATGGACGGCCGCCACCGCTCCGTGTCACGTATCGCTAAGAGTATCTGCCGACGGTCTTCGTGTCGCACCGCGTCGAGGTGGGTGCTCAGCCGCTGCGCTTGTATCTGTTTCTGGTTGCTCACTGTGCGGCCGTACGCTCGACTATCTGATATATATGCGCTATTTTCATTATCTTATACTGTTTTGATTATCAGGGTTACCTGCGCTAGGCGATCCCTACTAATACTCCGATTCCTTGGTTAGGAGGATCGGAACAGCGATGTGCCCGCTCACAGCGATTGTCAACTCAACATGATGGAACGCAGCCATGTACTGAACAGATACTCCTACTGACCCAATCCGACCGCTTCGTGAATCCGACAACGCTCCCCAGACCCGTGGATTCAGCTTCAGCACTTCCGGCACTCAAAAAATATGTGCCGTTCACCGTTGCGAGCCCGCCAGACACGTCTAACGAGCTGGTGAAAACGACTTATTCTTCGTCCTCGTCTTCGAGACGTTCGCTCCGCTCACGTCTCGAAACACCGGAAGATATCGCTTCGCTCATCTTCCGAGCCGACGACTCGGCCTCGTCCTGTTAGTCCTCGTCCTCGTCGTCGACGTCGTCAGACTACGTCTGACGGGCTGATGAAAACGACTTACTCGTCGTCGTTTTCATCAACGTCTTCGAAGTCGGCGTCGACGTACTCCTCGCCCTGCTCTGCAGCGCCGCCTGCTGCGCCACCTGGTCCAGCGGCTCCGCCGGCCCCGGCTGCGCCGCCCGGACCAGCGCCCGCGGCACCGCCGGCGGCCTGCTGGGCCTGGTCCTGGTACATTTGCTTGCCGATCTCCTGCAGTTCCTCGCTCAGGGTTTCGGTGACCTCCTCGTAGTCTTCCTTCGTGGCGTCCTCGTCTTCGAGGACTTCCTCGACGTCCTCGATTTTCGCCTCGATGTCGGACTGGAGGTCTTCGTCGATCTCCTCCTCGTTCTCGTCGAGGAGCGTCTCGGCACGGCGGACGGACGCTTCGGCCTCGTTGCGCGCTTCGATGCGCTCGCGGCGCTGCTCGTCCTCTTCGGCGTGCTGTTCGGCCTCCTGTTGCATCTCCTCGATCTGGTCGTCGGAGAGGCCAGCACCGCCTTCGATGGTGATATCCTCCTTGTTGCCCGAGCCCTTGTCCTCGGCTTCGACGTTGACGATCCCGTTCTCGTCGATGTTAAAGGACACTTCAATCTGGGGCGTGCCCGCGGGGGCCGGCGGGATGCCGGAGAGCGCGAACGCGCCGAGCAGTTCGTTCTCCTCGGCAATCTCACGCTCGCCCTGGAAGACGCGGATCTGGACCTGCGTCTGGTTGTCTTGAGCGGTCGTGAAGATCTTCGACTCCTCGGTCGGAATGGTCGTGTTCTTGTCGATGAGCCGCTCGAACAGACCACCCTTGACCTCGACACCCAGCGACAGCGGCGTCACGTCGAGCAGGACGATGTCGTCCACGTCGCCGCTCAGGACGCCGGCCTGGATGGCCGCGCCCAGCGCGACGGCCTCGTCGGGGTTGACGTTCTTCTTCGGCTCCTGCCCGGTCATCTCCTCGACCTGGTCCTGCACCTGGGGCATCCGCGTCGAGCCACCGACGAGAATGACCTCGTCGATGTCGCTTTTGGTGTATTCAGCGTCGGCAAGCGCCTGCTCCGTCGGGCCGACGGTGCGCTCGATGAGGTCCTCGGTGAGGGACTCGAACTTCGCGCGCGTGATCTTCTGTTCGAGGTCCAGCGGCCCGTCGTCCGTGGTCGCGATGAACGGGAGGTTGATGCGGGTCTCCTTGCGCGAGGAGAGTTCTATCTTGGCTTCCTCGGCGGCTTCGGTCAGCCGCTGGAGGGCCTGCCGGTCGTCGCGGAGGTCGATGCCGTGTTCGGCCTCGAACTCGTCGGCGAGGTAGTCGATGATGGCGTGGTCCCAGTCGTCGCCACCGAGGTCGTTGTCCCCGTTGGTCGCGACGACCTCGTAGACGCCTCCACCCAGGTCGAGGATGGAGACGTCGAAGGTGCCGCCCCCGAGGTCGTACACGAGGACCGTCTGGTCGGACTCGTCGTCGAGGCCGTAGGCCATCGCGGCCGCGGTCGGCTCGTTGACGATGCGTTCGACCTCGAAGCCGGCGATCTCCCCGGCGTCCTTGGTCGCCTGGCGCTGTCGGTCGTTGAAGTACGCCGGGACGGTAATGACGGCCTTCTCGATCTCGTCGCCGAGATACTCCTCGGCGTCGTGTTTGATCTTCTGGAGGATCATCGCCGAGACCTGCTCCGGCGTGTACTCCTCCCCGTCCAGTTCGACCGAGTAGTCGTCCTCGCCCATGTGGCGCTTGATCGACTGGATGGTCTCGTCGGGGTTCTTTACTGCCTGGTTCTTCGCCGGTTTCCCGACGAGTCGCTCGCCGTCGTCGAACGCGACGACAGAGGGTGTCGTCCGCTCGCCTTCGCCGTTGACAATGATTTCGGGGTCGCCACCTTCCATGACCGCGAACGCGCTGTTCGTGGTCCCAAGGTCGATACCCAGAATCTTGTTGCTCGCCATCTTACCCGCTCATAGCGGATTGGGCCGGTTAAAAGTTGCTAGATGTACTGATCGGAAAAACGGACAAAGGGGCCTCCTCCGGGCGTTTTTCTACTCGGTGGCGTTCCCTGACCGGTGATTATTTAATGTACCGCAATACGACCGCTATACCGTCGTGGTCGCCCGCTACTCCTCGCTCTCGCTGACGGTTACCTGTGCCTCGCGCAGCACTTTGTCGGCCATCTCGTAGCCCGGCCGGTGGACATCGGCGATGGCTCCGTCCGGCTGGTCGCTGTCGACGCGGGCGAGCACCTGATGCTGTGTCGGGTCGACGTCTCCGCCCGGCTCGGGGTCGATGACCTTCACGTTCTCGGCGTCGAGCACGTCGTCAAGCTGCCGGAGCGTGGACTCGACTCCGCCCCTGATATCGGTGTCCTCGTCCTGTCCGAGCGCGCGCTCCAGATTGTCCCGAACGTCGAGCAGGCGCGTCACGAGGTCCTCGGTGGCGCGCTTCTGTTCCTGTTCGCGGCGCTTGTCCATCCGCTTCTTGTAGTTCTGGAACTCCGCCTGCTTGCGCTTGAGCTTCTCCTCTAGCTCCTCGATGTCGCCGTCCTGCTGTTCGACCTGCGATTCGAGACTGTCTGCGCGCGTCCGCAGCGCGGAGAGTTCCCGAGCGATGTCTTCGGGGTCCGATTCGGCGACCCGGTCGACCAGATCGTCGTCGACGTCGAACTCGCCCAGGTCAACCTCGTCTGCGGTGACGTCCTCGGGGGCGTCTTCGAAATCCGCGTCGACGTTGCCGTCCGCTTGCGCCTCGCTCGCGGTCGACTCCTCCGTCGCGGCCGTGTCGTCGGCTGCGTCCTGCTCGGTCATACCCGATAGAAGTCGTCACATGGATAAAAGGATTCAGAAACGGTGTGGCGGTGACACTACCCACCGAAGCCGGCGTCACAGGAGGAAGCTAACGACCATCAGGACGAGGAACACGACGACGAGTATCTTCGCTATTCGCATGCTGAGCCCCGCCATGCCCCCCAGGCCGGCCAGCCCAGCAACGACGGCGAGGACGAGAAACAGCAGCGCTAGTTCGAGGAACCCGCCACCGGGCTGAAGCGGGACCGCAATTAGTAGGTGCTTCATGACGTTGTGTACCGCCCATCCCGATTTATTATAGGTCCCCTAATCAGGGACCGATGGCGAACGCGCCGGGGTCGTACTGGAACCGCGTTCGATAGGCAGTCCACTCACCGAGTTCTTTCAAGCGGTATTTCGCGAAGGAGGGGTTCCGGACCAGTTCCAACTCTGCGAGCCGTTCTCGGACCGGGTCGAAAAGGGTCGCCCAGTCGAGTTCCTGGAGCGATTCGTCCGGGTTCGCCTCGCTCTCAGTGAACGTTAGTCCGTCGTCTGTTCGCTCGATGGTCCCGTACTGGTACCGGGTCCAGACGGTATACTCACCGAACGGAACGGTCTCAGTGGGTGGCGGCGGTCGACGGTACTGCGCCTGAAACCGCTGGTGTAGTTCGTCGCCACCCCACAGCACTCCGCGGGTAAGGAGCTTGATCCGTCGGTTGGCGTCAACGCCGCTGTTGTAGACGATACGTGCGTGTTTGTATTCGCTGGACCGGAACTGCTCGGCGACGTCGTCGTCATGGTGGATATCGATCTCGTACTGATACGGCAGTGGCGTCCGACTTGCGCGTTCGAGCACTGAGACCGTCTCCTCGCCCCGGCGCAGGTCGTCGTACGGTCCTGTTCCACGCCACTGCGCCGGGTCAGCCTCGTCGGGGTCGACCCATCGGTCCATACTAGTACTATGCGTGAAGCGTTCTTAGCTTTTCCCGCGGCTCATGAGTACCTGACCCGGAATTATCGACGTTGGCCCCGGAACGACGACCTACACCAGCACGCGGTCGAGTTCGACAACGAGGCCGCTGTCGGCGTCCGGGTCGCCGACGAGCGTTCCAAGACAGACCGCAGTGCCGTCGGGCGTGACACAGACAACCTGCGAACCCGTCTCGGGCGTCGCGTCGCCGGCTTCGGCCGGCCCAGTTTCGATGACACCCGGCGCATACACCGGCGCACCGTCTTCGACTTCCCGAGCAGCACTCGGTGCAATCGTGACCCGCGGCAGGTGGACCAGCGCGCGCTCCGCCGGCTGGATAATCTCGCGGAGTTTCCCCTCGTCACCCTCGTCGGCAAAGGCTAGCGCGTCGACGAGGTCGTGCATCGTCGACAGCGACGCGTCGTCGAAGGTGCCGGTCGCCGTCCGGCGGAGGTCGCCCATGTGTGCGCCCGTACCCGCCGCCAGCCCGATGTCGTGACACAGTTTCCGGATGTAGGTCCCCGAGGCACAGCGGACCCGCAGGAGCAGTCTGCGCTCGGCCTGTTCGAGGATATCCAGCGCGTGAATCCGCCGCGAGCGCAACTGGCGCTTGACCGCGCTCTTCCGGGGCGGCTTCTGGTAAATCTCGGTCTCGAACTCGGCGACGATGTCCGTGATGTCGGCCGGGGCCTGGTCGTGGAGTTCGAGCACGGTGACGTACTCCTTGACAGCGTCGTCGAACACCTGGGCCATCCGGGCGGCGTCGCCGAGCAACACGGGCAGACAGCCCGTCACCTTCGGGTCGAGCGTCCCGCCGTGGGCGACCCGGTTCTGGCCGGTGGCGTCGCGAATCCAGGCCGCGACCTGGTGGGCCGAGGGTCCCGGGGGCTTGTCGAGGTTGACGACGCCGAAGGAGCGAAGCGAGTCCAGGTCCCGGTCGTCGGGCGGGGCACGGAGCGTCATCGACTCAGAACTCGTACCGGATGTTCTCGACCGGTGCCTTCCCTTCGTCGCCGTCGGGGCTGTACGATTCGACGGCGTGCAGGGTCACGCTCAGAACGCCCTGCGGGTCCCAGCGGGCGGTGTTGACCGCCAGATCGTAGATAGAGAGGTCGTCGAAATCGATGTCGTAGTAGTCGCTGTAGCGCTGGGCCTCGCTCTCGCCGCGCTCCCGGGTTTCAGTCTTTGCCTGCTCGAAGGGCTTGTTCTCCCGCGTCGCGATGCGGTCGGCGCGTACATCGAGCGGCGCGGTCAGCCACAGTTTCATGTCGGCGTACTCGCCCGCCATCCAGCCGGCGAGACGGGACTCCAGTACGAGGTCGTCGCGCTCGGCGGCGATATCCCGGAGCCGGCGGTCCAGATCGCGGTCGATCTGGTCGTCCTCCTCGGCTGCTTTGTTCAGTTCGAGCGGCGTCATCCCGCGTTCCTCGGCCAGCGAGCGGAAGATGTCCCCGCCGCTGACGTGCTCGTAGCTCAGGGCGTCGGCCAGGCTCTTGGCAAGTGTGCTCTTGCCGCTGCCGGCCGGGCCGGAGACGGTAATCAACATAGAGGTGTTCGGGAGGCCCCGATAGAAAGGGCTGTCTCTTCGCGCCTACCCGGTCGGCGTCGTCTCGACGTTGAGCGCCTTCCGGATGATCTGGGTGAACGACAGCGAGCACAGGAAGTACCAGACGATCCACGCCTGAACTGGGCCGGCGACGCCGTTGCGCCACGCTTCGACCTCACCGAAGATGGGCAGCGTGATCACTGGGCTCGCCTCGACGCCGGCTCCGAAGACGATCCAGTAGAGCCAGAGGAACAGCGGGATGTTGACCAGCATGATCCACACCATCGGGCGGAACTGCTGTTTGAACATCCCCATCTGGTCGGTCATCAGCTCCATCTGCTCCTCTTCCAGACGGTCAAGCGCCTCCTGGTCGTCGCGTTCCTTCGCGGCTTTGCGGCGCTCTTTCAGGTCCTCCATCTTCTCCTGGTGGTCGCCCATCCCCGACATATCCATGAGGTTGTCCTGGAGAATCGTCGAGGTGGTGCCGGTGATGATCGCAAGCACCAGGATGACGACATAAAAGGGAAGCATATCGTTGAGCGGCCCGAGGACAATGTCGATGACCCCGCCTGCGATAACGTCGCGGACCGAGGTCATCGAGTAGCCTGCGAACAGGCCGAGCGTCCCGAGGCCGGCGAGCTTGTCCCACTTCGACCAGCCGCTGTCGTCGTCATCGTCGCTGGGCTCGGCGTCGGACTCTTCGAGTGCCTCGCGGACGCCCTCGGGATCGTCGATAACGAACCCCTCGCCGTCGGCGTCGATGAGCAGGCCGGATTCGATGAGCCGGCCCCACTCGCCGCTCGTGAGGTCGTCGCTCACGTCGCTCCAGGTGACGGTCCCGTTCTCTTCGGCCGCAGCGAGTACCGTCGAGAGCGCATCAGTCATTGCCTCGCCGTCTTCGGCGAGTCGTTCTACCTTCGGCGCGGTACGTGCCATTGTGTGTGCTTGAGGTGCGACGGCATATCAACGTTTTACTCTGACTGTCTCGACGATGTCGGCCTCGAACGGCGGTTCCGTCGCGTCTCAGGCCGTCTGTGCGTCGACGGCGTCCTGAATCTCGCTCCAGACCTCGTCGGGGGTCTGTTCGCCATCGACGGCGACGAAGCCGTCGTGGTCCCCGTAGTGGTCGATGACCGGTGCGGTGTTGTCGTCGAACACGTCCAGTCGGTTGCGGACGGACTCCTCGTTGTCGTCGTCGCGCTGGATGAGGTCGCCGCCACAGTCGTCACAGACTCCGTCCTCTTCGGGCTGATTGAACTCGACGTGGTAGTTCGTTCCGCAGTCGTCACAGACCCGCCGGCCCGTGAGTCGGTCGACCAGTTCCTCGCGGGACACGTCGAGCGAGAGGATCACGTCGAGTTCGGTCATCCCTTCCAGTTCCTCGGCCTGGTCGAGATTGCGCGGGTAGCCGTCGAGTACGAACCCGTCGGCCTGGGAGAGCGCCTCGTCGACGATGGCGTTGACGACCGCGTCCGGCACGAGGTCGCCCGCTTCCATGTACTCGCGGGGCGTGTCGTACTCGGTGTCCATGTCGCTGATGTCCATGTCCTTGTTCCCCCGGAGCGCGTCTCCGGTCGTGATGTGTTCGACGCCGTACTCCTCGGCGAGGTTGGCGCTCTGGGTCCCTTTGCCGGCTCCCGGCGGCCCGAGAATCAGGATTCGCGGATTCGACATATCTCTGGTATCCCCCGGGTCGGTTAAATGGTTGTCCAAATCCTGCCGTCGGGTCGTGCTGCCGCCACCCAAAGGTGTGTAGGCCCCGCCGACCAACCGATGATATGCTCGAACCCGGAGCGCCAGCACCCGAGGTCAGCGCACAGAACCAGTTCGGCGAAACAGTCTCGCCTGACTTCGAGGAGCCAACAGTGGTGTACTTCTTCCCGGAGGACTTCACCGGCGGCTGTACCATTGAAGCCCGCGATTTTCAGGACCACCTCCCGCAGTTCCGCGAGGGCGGTATCACCGTCTACGGCGTCTCGATGGACGACGTGGCGACCCACGACGAGTTCGCCGAGGCGGAAGGCCTGCTGTACGACCTGCTGGCCGACCCCGACGGGACCGTGGCCGAAGCGTTCGGCCTGGACACCAGCGGCGGCCGGACGGACCGCCGGACGTTCGTGCTGGCCGACGGCGAAGTCAAGTCCGTCTACGACCCTGACCTTTCGGACCCAGACGGTCACGCTGAGGAAGTGCTCCACGACGCTCGCAACGAGTACATTCAGGGCGGCTGACCTGCCTTTCGTCTTTGGCTTCTCGGTTTGAGTATCTGCCCGACCACGTCCCGTAGTCGAGGACCGGCGCGCTACTGCTGGTCGTCCGGCGGGTCCCGCGCCGGTAAATAGAAGAAGACGGCGTTCCCGTCACCGCTCCGCTCGAATCGGAGCTCACCGCCGAGAGACTCGATACACCACTTCATGACGAACAGGCCGACGCCGGTACCGTGCGCCGTTTCTGTGGCCTGCGTCGGGTCGAAGAGCGCGCTGATCTCCGTATCTGGAATCGGCGGGTTCGAATCACGAATGCAAATCTCCACTCGGCCGGTGTTCGGTGACGGACCGATGCGTACCTCGACTGACGGGGTGACAGCCTCACTGTGAATGATTGCGTTCTCGATGGCGTGGGTAAGTGCGTATGTGAATGCGTCATTGCTGTCTACCCACAGCTCCGCCCGTTCGGTAACGGTAATCTCTGAAGTAGGGTAGTCGGTCAGGATGGTGTTCACGATACCTCGTACCCTGCGCGTGACGTGACAGCGAGTGTAGTCTGTGCCGGGGCGCGCGACTGCCCGTTCGATCTGCTTGACGGATTCGACGATGTTTGTGAGGTTTTCGACGCGGGACCGAATCGTCTTGCTGGCGTCCCGCACGGCCTCAGTCCCGGCTGAAGCTGTGATACGAGCCGTGTTTCCGGCGATGACTGTCGCTTCGTTCCGCAGGTTGTGTCGCAGTATCCGCCAGAGGAGCTCCTCGCGGTGGTGTGTCTCGAAGTACTCCGTGATGTCACGGATCTCCGCACAGACGTACGTCCCCCCGGACACGACCCGTTCCGAGAGGTGAATCCGGGCCCAGATGAGCTCGCCGTCCGCCCGTTTGATCCGCCAGGTGAACTGGCGCGACTCGCCCGCGGCGCTGTCCTGCAACCGGGACCTGAAATCGGCGACAGAGTGGACGAATGTGTTTGCGGTGTACTCGCTGATCGACCGCTCGCGCAACTCCGAAACCGAGTATCCGAATATCTCTGCCAGCCGTTCATTGCCGTCCAGAATAGCACCACTGTCGGGGTCGTACAGTGCGATGCCGATGTTGAGCGCGTCGTATGCTGCTGGAAGCGCGTGCCCCGTCTGAGATGCCATTGATAGTTCAGGTAGCTCGGCGAGACGCCTTGTTGTTACTAATAGCAGTACATAGTGCTATAACGCAGTACAGACATCTCGTCGCCCAGCGGGGTAGTTCTCCGTCGCGCTGACGGGAATGCTCGTTCAGACTCCTTGACGACTGCCTTCGAAACGGAACCAGCCGCTACTCGCAGAGGTGCCGGCTCGGACCTGCGGACGGTCTCAGAACACTTCAGCGCCGCCGCCGATTCGGGTCTGGTACACGCGGGCGTCGACGCCGCGCTCACCGAAAGCGTCGAGCATCGTGCTCGCGATTTTCCGGCGGTCTTCCTCGGCGCAGGCGGCGATAACCGTCGGTCCGGCTCCGGAGATAGTGACGCCGGTGGCTCCGGCCGCCAGCGCGGCCTCGCGGACCTGCTCGTAGCCGTCGATGAGTTGCGCGCGGGCCGGCGTCACGACGGTGTCGTGCATCCCCTGGCCGACGAGTTCGGGGTCGTCGCGATGCATCCCCGTCGTCAGCGACGCGGCGTTGCCAACCGTCTCTACCATCTGATCGACGCGGGCGGTCTCGGGGACGACGTTGCGCGCGTCCCGCGTGGAAACGACGATGTCGGGGAGACACGCGACGAGGGGGATGTCGGCGTCGACCTGCGTGACGCCCTTGTCAGTCGCGATGGTGAACCCGCCCATTATCGAGGGGGCGACGTTGTCGTCGTGGGCGTCCCCGGAGACGACGGCCTCGCCCTTGGCGGCGATGGGAACCAGTTCCTCGCGGGAGTAGCCGCGGTCGTACAGTTCGTTCAGCCCGACGGCCGCCGCGGCGGCGCTGGCCGCGGAGGAGCCAAGCCCCGATGCGGGACGGACACCCTTGTCTATCTGAATGTGGGCCGGCGCATCAAGCGCCTCGGCGACCGCGCCGACGGTGTTTTTGTCGGGGTCCTCCGGGATATACTGGCTGCCAGCGCCAGTCATTTCGATGGTGACCCGGTCGGCCTTCTCCAGACGGACGACGTCGGCCGGACGCTCCAGTGCGACGCCGAACACGTCGAAGCCGCTCCCGAGGTTCGCACTGGTAGCCGGCGCCCGGACTGTCAGCATGCCTGCGAATTTCAGCAGTGTAGGCAAAAAGGTAGCGAACCGACACTGTGGCCGTTTCGCAGTACTGAGAACGCGGCCCAAAGGCATAATACAGGGAAACCTGACGTTGGAATAGGTATCGATATGGATGTCGACATCGCCACGGTCGCCATCCTCGGGAACGCGGGTGGGGCGCTCATCGGTTTCGCAATCGCTGTCGTCGCCGCCCGAAACCAGGATGTCCCCGGCGCTCGCCAGTACGGCTGGCTCGCGGTCGCTGGGGGCTGCTGGTGTGCTATCTCGATATGGCAGATAGTCGTTTCGGACCCCGCCGCTGTCAGGACAGTGTACCTGCTGTCGCGAACCGCCGCTATGCAGGTCATCGGGCTCTGGGTCGTCTTCGCGCTCGTCTACACCGGCCGACAGTCGTGGCTTCGGCCATCGTCTCTCGTCTCGCTGTTTCTCGTGGTGAACGCGGACGTGCTATTACTGCTGACGGACCAGGCACACGACCTCGTCGAAGTGGCGGCCGTGCCTGTCACTCAGCTCGGTACGACGCTGGTCGCCATCCAGCGCGGTCCCACGTTCGCGGTACTTCTCGCCGTCAGTTACGGGCTGTTACTGCTCGGATACGCACTCCTGATCGAGTTCTTGTTCCGGTCGCAGAACGTCTATCGGCGACAGACAGCGGCGATCATTATCGGAACCGGCCTTCCGATATTCGTCGCTGTGCTGTATGATTTCGGCTACACGCCGCACCCGGCCATCGACTTCACGCCGGTAGCGTTCTCGCTCAACGCGGTGCTCGTCGGCTGGGTACTGTTCAAGGACGAATCGCTGTCTGTGACGACGCTGTCGGGTGACACCCTCGTCGACAACCTCCCCGACCCAGTCATCGCTCTCAACGACGACTGTGTCATCATTGATTACAACGCCGCGGCGGCCAGCGCGCTGGATCACCCGGACCCCGACGGAGAGCTACTTGACGACCTCGTCCCGGGGCTCGTTGACCACATCGAGCGTGGCGAGGTGTTCTCGTTCGGAGATTCGTTCACGTACTACAACCCACAGACGACGAGCCTCACCGACCAGTCCGGGACGGAACGCGGTCGGCTCGTCGTTCTCAGGGACGTGACCGGCCAGCAGCGCCGTCAGGACCGACTCGAAGCGCTGCAGGCCGCGACCCAGCAGTTCATCGAGGCCGAGACCGCCGAGGCGGTCGCGGAGATGGCTGTCGAGTTCGCGACGGCCGTCCTCGACCAGAACGCGGCGGGCGTGTTCCTCGAAGACGACGGCATCCTCGAACCGGCCGTCATTAGCGAATCGATTGCGGAACACGTCGAGGACGAACTGCTGTACGCCTCGCCGACGGACGAGCCCGAAAGCAAACTCTGGAAGACGTACAAAACCGGTGAGATACAGGCCGTCTCGCTCGATAAGGACGGACTCGACCCACTGGACAACGCGCTGATGCTGCCGCTTGGCTCCCACGGCGTGATGGCGATTACGTCCCACGACAGCACCCTCGCCACGGAGGACAGGCGGTACGCCGCGATTCTCGCACAGACGACGCAGGTAGCCCTCGACCAGGTCGAACGCGAGCGCGAACTCCGCCAGAGCCGAAGTTCTGTCCAGCGACGCCGCGAGCAGATCGAGTTCTTCAACGGCGTCCTCAGACACTCGCTGCACAACGCGATGGTCGTCATCCGCGGCCGCGCGGAGCACATCAGAACCGACGTGCCGCGGTCGAAACGACGGCATCTCGACAGCATCAGCAACTGGTGTGGGAAGCTCACGGAGATGAGCGAAACGATCCGGGATATCAACAACACCGTGACGGCGAGCGAAGCTGAGCGGTTGGACGCCGTCGACCTCAACGCCACGCTCCGTCGCTCGATTGAGTCGCTCCGGGTCGAGTACGAGTCGGTATCGGTCTCCTGTGAACTGGTCGGAGACTACAGCGTGCAGGCGAACGCACTGCTCGAAGAGGTCCTCCTGAGCATCCTCCGGAACGCGGTCGACCACAACAACGCCGACACCCCGCAAGTGGCCGTCTCGGTCCAGCAGGCCAGCGACTGGCTGCAGGTCCGTATCGCCGACGACGGCCCCGGAATGAGCGACGAACTGAAGACGACGGTGTTCGAACGCGGGCTCTCCCCCGACCAGACCGCCGGCGGCTTCGGCCTCTACTTCGTCTCAGTCATGATGGACCTGTACGGCGGGACGCTCTGGTTCGAGGACAACCACCCGACGGGGACCGTCGCGATCCTCGAATTCCAGCAGGCGGTGACGGGTGATGAGGCGGAAGATGACTTCGGACCCGACGACACGGAGACGGCGGCGACCGAAGCGCAAACTAAATCCCACGACCGCTGATAGGTCGGGGTATGATTGGCGTCGTCGGTGGCGGTATCGCCGGCCTCTCGGCAGCGTACCGGCTCCAGCAACGCGGCCACGAGGTCCGTGTGTTCGAAGCGAGCGAGGATCTGGGCGGCCTGGCAGCGACCTACGAGACGGCCGGGGACCCCATCGAGAAGTTCTATCACCACCTCTCGAAATCCGAGGAAACCATCGTCGAACTCGCCGAGGACCTGGGCCTCGGTGACGCGGTCGAGTGGCACATCGGGAAGAACGCCTACTACGTCGACGGCGTCGTCCACTCCATGGACAAGCCCTGGGAGATCCTCTCGTACCCGCATCTCTCGCTGTACGACACGTTCCGGCTGGGGATGCTCGTCCTCGACATCGACGTTCGCGGCGGCGTCCCGAAGTTCGACACCTACGAACGCTTAGAGGACTTCGAGGACGTTCCCATCGAGGAGTTCGTCGTCGAGCACACCAGCCGGGGCGTCTACGAGAACTTCTTCGAGCCGCTGCTCGACGCGAA
Source organism: Haloarcula amylolytica JCM 13557 (assembly GCF_000336615.1). GTDB lineage: Archaea > Halobacteriota > Halobacteria > Halobacteriales > Haloarculaceae > Haloarcula > Haloarcula amylolytica. The sequence goes on along the minus strand of NZ_AOLW01000023.1, from coordinate 24,818 downwards.
GTTCGGCGACCGGAAAGACGACGTGAGCGCCGCGTGGCTGCTCGGGCGGGTCAAGTTTCGCGGCGAGCGGGACATCCTGAACGGCGAGATTCTGGGCTACTTCGACGGCGGATTCGGCCGACTGCTCGACGCGCTGGTCGACGCCGTCGGCCGCGAAAATATCTCCACGGGCACGCGCGTGACCGAGGTCGATACGAGCGGCGGGACCGTCTCGTCGTTGACGGCCACGGACGGAACCGAGACGACGGTTCACGAAGCCGACGACGTCGTCGTCGCGGCGATGCCGAACGTACTGGAGGCGTTGACCGGCTACACCTGCGATATCGATTTCCAGGGGACGGTGTGTTCGGTCATCAGTATGGACGAACCCCTGCTGGATACGTACTGGCTGAACATCGCCGACGACGCCCCCTTCGGCGCGCTCATCGAACACACGAACTTCGTCTCCGCCGAGCGGTACGGCGGCGAGCATCTGCTGTACGTCGCTCGTTACATCCAGGACGAATCCGAAGCCATCTGGCAACAGACCGACGACGAAGTCGCCGAGACGTGGCTGCAGGGCATCGAATCCCTCTTCCCCGAGTTCGACCGCGACGCCGTCAACTGGATTCGGACGGGCCGCAACCCCCGGACGGCACCGGTGTACGAGCGCGGCTATCTGGACATGGTCATCCCCTACGACCTCGGCGACGCCGTCGCGGACGGTCTCTACTACGCCGGGATGGCCTCGCGTGCCCAGTATCCGGAGCGCTCGCTCAACGGCGGTATCGTCGCGGGCTTCGAGTGCGCCGATCGGATCGCACGCAACCCGTCAGCGGCGACGAAAACCGACGATTCGCCGCTTTCGGAAGCCCGCCGCTGAGCGCTCTGCTGCCCTCAAATCTGTTCTCTATCGGAAAGCCCAATTCGGTGTGTCGCCCGAATCAGTCGCCGGCCGCGCTTTCCACGTCGTCCTCGTCGACGACCGGCGCGTCGGCCGCGCTCACGTCGTCCGGTTCCTCGCGGCCGCCGCCGACGATCATCTCGCCGTCCTCGGTTTCGACGTAGACGTCGTCGGCGAAGCCACCGACGGCGTGGGGGTGTTCCGGCTCGTCCAGCCGCTCCGGCGTCGACGGTGCGTCGGCAACGCCACCGGCTGGGCGGAACGTCCCGAGCGGGTCGTCGATGGTGATGCCGTGGGCGTCGAAGAAATCCGCGTACCGCTCGTAGTGGGCTTCGAGTTCGTCGGCCGGGAACTCCATCATCTCCGTCCAGCCGTGGTTGTAGAAGTCGAAATTCGCCTGGATGTGGGTGATCTCCCGGGCCTCGGCCTCCGAGTACTCCGCCTGGAGCGCGGCCACGTAGGTGTCCATCGTGGCGTCGAAGAAGTCGTCGAGGTGGTCACGCCGCTCCTCCCGGTGGGCCTCGTCGGCCTTCCCGAGGAAGATCTTTGTGTGGAGTTTCACCAGCCCGTAGTTGGCCACCGACCGGACGCCGGGTGTGGTCAGCGCCTTCTTGCTCGCCCAGTGGCGCGGGTTCTGGTATATTTTCATTTCAGTCACGAATACGGGCTACAGCGCCTTCAAATCCCCGACTATCGGTGTCTTCAGTGCGCTATCGCAAACGATACGCAGATAGCAATCCACATTAAGCCTGATTTCGTACCGCCCGTACATGAGCACGTCGCACGTAATCATCGGTGACGGCATCGCGGGTGCGTCCGCAGCCGAGACAATCCGGGAAGCGGACCCGGACGCGTCGGTCACAGTCCTGACCGACGAGGGGGAGGCACTGTACAACCGGATCCTCATCAAGGAGTTCGCCAAGGGGAAGCTGCCGGAAGCGCCGATCTCCATCCACGAGCCGGAGTGGTACGACGAGCGTGATATCGACCTGCAGCTGAACACCCACGTAACGGACATCGATCCCGACGCTCACGAGATCCACACCCACAAGGGGGATACCTACGAGTACGACAAGCTGCTGGTGGCCACGGGTGGGACGCCGGCACAGCTCCCGGTCGAGAACAGCGACGCCGACGGCATCCACCACTTCTGGACGTTCCAGGACGCGCGTGGCATCCGCGAGCACGCTGACGAGTCCGACCAGGGCATCATCGTCGGGGCGGGACTGCTCGGGATCGACCTCGCGGCGGTCTGTGCCGCACAGGAAATCGACGCGAAGTACCTGATGCGTGGCAACCGCTGGTGGCGCTACGCGCTCTCGGAGGACGGCGCGGAGATCATCCACGAGGCCCTCGAAGAGAACGGCGTCGAACCCGTCTTCGAGTCCGGCGTCGACCACTTCGAAGTCGACGACGACGGCCACGTCACCGGTGCCGTCGACCCCGACGGCAACCACTACGACGGCGAGTGGGCCGGCGTCGCTATCGGCCTGAACTTCAACACCGAGTTCCTCAACGGAACCGGGCTCGAACTCGACGACGGCGTCGTCGTCGACGAGTATATGCAGACCAACATCGAGGACATCTACGCCGCGGGCGACCTCACCCAGTTCTACGACACCATCCTCGACTCCCAGGCGCAAAACGGCGCGTGGGGCTCGGCCAAGGAGCAGGGGTCGGTCGCCGGGACCAACATGGTCGCAGACGCCGAGGAGAAGGAGTTCCGCTGGGTCTCCTCGTACTCCATCACGCACTTCGACTTCCCGTTCCTCTCCTTCGGGCACCCGACCCGCGGCGACGACGAGGCCGAACGGAAGTACTCCGACAGCGAGTGGCGGCGTCTCGCCTTCGAGGACGGACAGCTCATCGGCGGCGTGCTGATCGGCGACCTCTCACAGCAGTCGGCGTTCAAACAGCTCATCCGCGAAGAGCGTCAGGTCGCGGAGAAGAAGGAACTGCTGCTGGAGAAGGAAGTGGACCTCGAAGAAGTGAAGGCACAGACGCCCGCCCCGGCCGAATAAGGCCCGCCGACACCGATCTTTTTCAGCGCTGCGGACGTAGTGACGCGTATGCGTGACGCCCTCTCCAGCATCGTTGCCCGGCTCACCCGTCGTGACGGCCAGTCGGGTGGGGCAGACACGGCAGCCGATGACAACGCCAGCTTCGCCGGCTCGCTGCTCGATGCGTCGGTCAATTACAGTCACGGCCAGAGCGACCGTCAGGCCACTAGCGAGATGGCCGCAGTGCAGGAAGAGGCCAACCGCCTCGCACAGGCGGACCAGCACCGCGAGTAACTGCCAGCAGGAGAACGACGCTCTTTTTTCGCCCTAAGGCGGAGAGTCGCGTATGGATGGCGGCAGCGGCGATATGACACTCGCGTTCGACCTCGACGCCCTCAAGCAACTGGCCTACCCCGACAGCGTGTTCAACGACGCGCGCCAGTGGTCCGAGTACGTCGGCGTCATCTCCGAACAGCCCACCTACGTCGTGACCAACTTCACCCGGAAACACCGGATCAGACAGGACTTCTTCTCGGGGCCGCGCGGCCGCGAGGAGAGCCTCGAAAACGTCAAAGAGCAGTTCGACACCGACCGGCACGTCTTCGTCGGCGGAACCGATGAGGACGCCGACCTCGCCGAGACGGCGGGCTGGGAGTACCTCCCCGTCACGCAGGCCGCGGAGGCGGCCGACTGGGACCTCGGCGAACCGGAGACGCCGGACGCGACAACCGACGCGGACGAGGAGCGCGACGACTGGCCGTAGGCGCGGACATCTCCGGCTGACAACAAGTCGAGTAGTTTTATATTTTCCCGGTTATGGGTGGTGTGTATGGCCCTCCAAATCGGCCGTGCCTTCCAAGACGGTATCGACGAACTACTCAGTGAGCGCGGGGCGGTGTTTGCCGGCGTATTCATCGTCTATGGATTGCTCAGCTCTGTCGTCTGGGCGTCGCTTTCACAGGCGTTCACAGAACTGTTCCTGGGGCAATTGCCGAGCGATGCACAGGTCAATCAGGCGGCAATGGCTGGCGGGACGCCACTGGCACTCGACCTCCCGCTTGCAGTTGCTGCCGTCGGCGCGCTCGTGCTGTTTGTGGTCAACGAAGCGCTGAACATCGTCGCGATTCGTGCCTTTGCCAGCGATGACCGTGAACCGATTCCCGACAACGTGGGCCGGCGACTGGGCAAAACTGTTGGGATCGCGATCGCAGCCGGCATTCTCACTACTATCGCAGTGGGCGTCGGCCTTGTTCTGCTTATTATCCCCGGACTGGTGTTTGCACTCCTGTTTTTCTTTGTCCGACAGGAGATTGCGCTGAACGACAGCGGAATTATCGAATCAATCAGCAACAGTGTCAGTATCGTCACCGACAACCTCCTCGCCGCGTTTGTCCTTGCCGTTGTGCTCGCGGTGCTCGGATTCGTTCTTGGGGGGGCTTTCAGCCTCCTCCCGATATCGCTACCACCGATGGTCCTGACGACGGTATCGACGGTTCTCTCCAGTGTCGTCGGCGTGTTCTCGATTGCTGTGACGACTGTCGCATATCTCCAAGCGACTGAGTCTGACCACGATGTCGCCCACGAGACGGAGTCCGTCGGCGGGCTCTAGGCCGCTGCGGTTCGTATCGCGGCCTTTAACCACGGGAGCGACCAATTACGGATAATGGCTGAACCGCGCGTGCCCGGCGGGCGCGAGTCCGAACTCGAACTGGCCTGTGGCGAACGCGTCGACACGCATGACCTCCATCTGGGCATGCGGGAGTTCGCGTGTGACTGCGGGAAGACACACGCCGTTGTGCTGGACCCACACCCGCTGGCACGCTTCGTTCCGGAGTTTCTCACCGAGGTGCTACACGCGACCATCGAGACCAACGACGACTACGACGAGTTCACCACCGTTCACCTGATGGGTGTCGTGATGGAGGAGTTCCCGGAGAAAGTCGTCGCCGCCGACACCAGCGAGGACGGGTCGGTCGGCTTCTCGCTGGCGTGGGTGAGCGACTTCGACTCCCGCCGCCTCCACGAAATCGTCGTCGAACTGCTCGTGGAACTGATGGAACACGCTATCAGCCACGCCGAGGACGACGACGTGATGGCGGAGTTCGAGGAGCAGATGCTTCAGTTCGACGTCGACGCGTTCGTCGAGCAGTACCGGGACGAGCGGAACTTCGACGGCCGGTCGGACACCGCAATCTGAGGCCGACTGCGACCTGAGTACTTAGTGGGTCTGGCTCGCACACCCATGCATGGCGGGTCGTGTGGTGATCCTGCTCGTGCTCTTGCTTTTTGCGGGCTGTGGAGCTTTCGGCGGGGCGGAGCGACAGACGGTGACGCCAGTTCCGGTCCCCGAGCAGTCTCAGGACGGCCGGGTCGAACCCGCCCTGACCGAGGACGCCGTCGACGCCAGGCGACTCGCGGCGGCCCACCGGCGCGCGACGCGGACCCGCTCGTACGTGCTGGGGATGCGGCTGTCGCTGGAATGGGGCACGCAGATCGTCTCGCTCGTCGTCGACGACAGGTATCACTACCAGTTTCGGACCGAAATCGTCGACCAGAACTACACCAGGCGGGTGTACACCAACGGGAACCGACGCTACGTCTACGACAAGCGAGCACAGGGAGCCTGGACCGCAGCGAGGCGGCCAACCCCGGTCAGCGGGGTACTCGACCCCGACCCTGCGCGACTCATCGAAGCCTACCTCGCAACGAACGTCAGCGCCGAGCGCCCGAGGGACAACTGCGACACCTGCCCCGTGATACTCACGGCCACGGACCCACCGGCGGCGTTCGAACCAGCCGACAATTACAGCGTGCAGGCGATTGTGCGGCCGGACGGGCTCGTCCAGTCGCTGACGGTATCGTACTGGGACCGCTCCAGGAACTCCCTGGTGAGCTACGAAATCCGGTACTCTGCAGTCGGCGAGACAACCGTCTCCCGACCGACGTGGGTCCGAAAGCGCTGGGGGAACGCGACAGACAGCGACCTCGAACTGTCCGACAGCCAGTGACACGCCGCTGTCGGTCGATTTCCCGAAATCAGCCGTCTGACTGTTGTCTGACGGTGTTATATGATGGTTGCGGTGTTGTAACTGTGTATGGCTATACGTGAGGGAGAGTTCGAGCGCATCCTGACAGTGCTCGAAGAAGCCGACGCCGACGGCACGCTGACGGCCCGCGAGATATGTGACCTCCTCGAAGAACACGACGAGGCGTTCGGGAGCGCCCACCGTGTCGCGACAGTCCTGGGTCGCCGTGCGCAGTCCGGCGAGGTCGAGGTCATTCAGGGCCAGCCCTACCGGTATCGCGTTCCCGACCGCGACAACTGACGGCTCTCAGCACCGCTGCCGTCGGAATTCTAACTTGTGGCTCCGCTGTGAGACAGCCAATCGTGTGACACACATACGTTACGATATTCGAAATTAGGCTTCGAGCTTCGCATTGTTTCGCCGGGCTTATTACGATGTATAGACTCCGCTCGTACAATGACAGCGGACGAGGACCGTACAATCCTGCTCATCGGCAGTGGCCCGATCAAGATCGGACAGGCGGCCGAGTTCGACTACTCCGGCGCACAGGCGTGTCGCGCCCTCCAGGAAGAGGGTGCCCGCGTCGTGCTCGTGAACTCGAACCCGGCGACGATTATGACTGACCCGGAGATGGCCGACAAGGTGTACCTCGAACCCATCAACACCGAAGCCATCTCTGAGATTATCCGGAAAGAAGACCCCGACGGCGTCATCGCCGGCCTTGGCGGCCAGACCGGCCTGAACGTCACGGCCGAACTCGCCGAGGAGGGCGTCCTCGACGAGTACGACGTGGACGTGATGGGGACGCCGCTGGACACCATCTACGCGACGGAGGACCGCGACCTGTTCAAACAGCGGATGGAGGACATCGGTGAACCGGTGCCGCGCTCGACGACCATCACGCTCGACGAGGGCGAGTCGGTCACCGACCTGGATGAGGAATCGCTCGTAGACCGCGTCGAAACAGCTGTCGACGAGGTCGGCGGGCTCCCCGTCATCGCACGCACGACGTACACGCTGGGCGGTTCCGGCTCCGGTGTCGTCGACGAGATGGACGAACTCATCGAACGCGTTCGCAAGGGCCTGCGCCTCTCGCGCAACAACGAGGTCCTCATCACCGAGTCCATCTCCGGCTGGGTCGAACTCGAATACGAGGTGATGCGCGATGCCGACGACTCCTGTATCATCATCTGCAACATGGAGAACATCGACCCGATGGGCATCCACACCGGGGAGTCGACCGTCGTCACCCCCTCGCAGGTCATCCCTGACGAGGGCCACCAGGAGATGCGCGACTCCGCGCTGAAAGTCATTCGCGATCTGGGCATCCAGGGCGGCTGTAACATCCAGTTCGCCTGGCACGACGACGGCACGCCCGGCGGCGAGTACCGCGTCGTCGAGGTGAACCCGCGCGTCTCCCGCTCCTCGGCGCTGGCCTCGAAGGCGACCGGCTATCCGATTGCCCGTGTCACGGCGAAGGTCGCGCTCGGCAAGCGTCTCCACGAGATCGACAACGAGATTACCGGCGAGACGACCGCCGCCTTCGAGCCGGCTATCGACTACGTCGTGACGAAGGTCCCACGCTGGCCCATCGACAAGTTCCGCGACACGGAGTTCGAACTCTCGACGGCGATGAAATCCACCGGCGAGGCGATGTCTATCGGCCGGACCTTCCCCGAGAGCCTGTTGAAGGCGCTTCGCTCCTCGGAGTACAACCCGGCTGCCGACTTCGACGAAATCGACGACGCGGAACTCGAAACGGAGTACCTCGAAAAGCCGACGCCGGACCGCCCCTACGCGATGTTCGAGGCGTTCTGCCGCGGCTACACCGTCGAGGAAGTCGTCGATATCACCGACATCAAGGAGTGGTACGTCGAGCGGTTCAAAGAGGTCGCCGACGCCGCCGACGCCGCCCGCGAGGGCGACTACGAGACCGCCGCACAGGCCGGCTTCACCGACCAGGAGATCACCGCGCTGGCCGGCGGTGAGTTCAACGACACGCACGTCTCCTGGCTCCCGGCGGACCTTGACGAGGACGGCGGCGACGAACCGGAAGTCGAGGCAGCCACGGACGGTTCCGGTGTCACGGTCGACACCGTCGAGACGGAGACGACCGACCGCGACTTCAAGCTCGTCGACACCTGTGCCGGTGAGTTCGAGGCGACGACGCCGTACTACTACTCGACGCGGGACCCGCTGTCGGGTATCGACCGCGACGAACTCCAGATCGACCCCGACTTAGAGAGCGTCGTGGTCGTCGGTGGCGGCCCCATCCGTATCGGGCAAGGCGTTGAGTTCGACTACTGCTCGGTCCACGCGGTCCGCGCACTGGAGGACCTGGGCATCGACGCCCACGTCGTCAACAACAACCCCGAGACGGTGTCGACGGACTACGACACCTCCGACGGGCTGTTCTTCGAGCCGGTCACCGCCGAGGAAGTCGCCGACGTGATCGAGGCGACCGAAGCCGACGGCGTGATGGTCCAGTTCGGCGGCCAGACCTCCGTCGACATCGGTCACCCGCTCGAACAGGAACTCCAGCGCCGCGACCTCGACTGCGAGATCATGGGAACCTCCGTCGACGCGATGGACCTCGCGGAGGACCGTGACCGGTTCAACAAGCTGATGGACGAACTCGGCATCTCACAGGCCGAAGGCGGCTCCGCGACCTCCAAGGAGGAAGCCCTGGACCTGGCCCACGACATCGGCTACCCCGTCCTCGTGCGCCCGAGCTACGTGCTCGGCGGCCGTGCGATGGACGTGGTGTACAACGACGACGACCTCGAAACGTACATCGAGGAAGCCGTCCGCGTCAGCCCGGACAAGCCGATCCTCGTCGACGAGTTCCTCGCCGACGCCGTCGAACTGGACGTCGACGCCGTGGCCGACGAGGACGACGTCCTCATCGGCGGCGTGATGGAACACGTCGAGACGGCGGGTATCCATTCGGGCGACTCCGCCTGTATGATTCCGCCGCGGTCACAGGAAATCAAGGACGTGATGCCACGTATCCGCGAGGTCGTCGAGGACATCGCCGACGCGCTCGACACCGTCGGTCTGCTGAACGTCCAGCTGGCCGTCCGCGACGGCGAGGTGTTCGTCCTCGAAGCGAACCCGCGCTCGTCCCGTACCGTTCCGTTCATCTCCAAGACGGCCGGCGTCCCGATCGCGAAGATCGCCGCCAAGGTGATGTCCGGCGCGACGCTGTCGGAACTCGACGTGCAGGAGCAGATTCCCGAGCAGGTCTCCGTCAAGGAAGTCGTGCTGCCCTTCGACCGCCTGCCGGGTTCGGACCCGCGTCTCGGCCCGGAGATGAAATCCACCGGCGAGGTCATGGGGACCGCCGGCTCCTTCGGCAAGGCCTACCAGAAGGCCCAGATGGCCGTCGGCAAGGCAATCCCGCTTGAGGGGACGGCCATCGTCGACCTGCCCATCCTCGGCTTCGAGGAGCACTTCGACGTGCAGGACTTCGACGACTACGAGGACACCGACGCTATCATCGACGCCATCCAGAGCGGCGAGGTCGACCTCGTCCTCTCCCGCGACCGCGACGTGCTGGAAGCCTGCGTCGAGGAGACCGTGACGTACTTCTCGACCCACGAGAGCGCCGAAGCGGCGCTGGAAGCCATCAACTCCGCCGACCAGCCACTCGCCGTCCAGGCCATCGACGAACGGCCAAAGACCCAGCGCGAGTGGGGCGCTGAGTAACGCCGGCTAGCCGCGGAAGCAGACCGCTCACCGCGGCGGCACCGATTCCTGTCACTCGAACAGATCGGCACAAATACTTATTCGTTGGACACGCTCATATACTCTCCATGGCCGATGCAGTACGTGTCCTACACGTCGAGGACGACCCCGAGTTCGCGTCGATGACGGCGGCGTTTCTCAGCCGTACCGACGACCGCTTCGACGTGATTTCGGCAACATCGGCGAGCGAGGGGCTCACCCGGCTCAGCGAGGAGCCCATCGACTGCGTCGTCTCGGATTTCGATATGCCCGGCCAAGACGGCATCGAGTTTCTGGAATCCGTCCGGGCCGTCGACGAAGACCTCCCGTTCATTCTCTTTACCGGGAAAGGCTCCGAGGAAGTGGCCAGCGAGGCGATTTCGGCCGGTGTGACGGACTACCTCCAGAAGCAGCAAGGCACTGACCAGTACACGATTCTGGCCAACCGCATCGCCAACGCGGTCGAGCAGTACCGGTCACAGCGGGCACTGGATGCGAGCCGGAAGCGGCTCTCGCTGTTTATCGATAAGTCACCGCTCGGCGTCATCGAATGGGACGAGAGCTTCGAGGTGGTTCAGGTCAACGAGAAAGGCGAGGAGATTCTCCGGCGTGGGGAAGCGGACCTCGTCGGCAAGGAGTTCGAGACGCTCGTTCCGGACTCGGCGCTGGATGCGGTCGAAGAGACGATCACGGCCCTACAGGAAGCCAGCGGTGGCTACTATACCGTGCTCGATATCGAGACCGGCGACGGCGAGCAGATCGTCTGTGAGTGGCACAACCGCACCATCCGAGAAGACGGGGAGACCGTCGCGATCTTCTCACAGTTTCGGGAGATAACGGAGCGCCGGCAGCGACAGCAGCGTATCGAGGCGCTGCACGACACGACCCGGAAGCTGATGCACGCTGAGTCACGCGAGGCTGTCGCCGAACTGGTCGTCGAAACCGCACGCGACCTGCTCGGGCTGCCGCTCAGCGCTGTCTTTCTCGCCGACGAGTCGGCCGACGCTCTCAGACCGACTGCAGTGACCGACCAGGCACAGGCGATCATCGACGAGCACCCGACGTTTCGCGAGGGCGACAGCCTCGTCTGGGAGGTGTTCGAATCCGGCGAACTGCGCGTCTTCGACGATGTCTCCACTAACCCCGGCCGCTACAACCCCGACACCGACATCAGCAGCGAGATTCTGATCCCACTGGGCGACCACGGCGTGCTGATCGCCGCATCGACCGATGCCGATGCATTCGAGGACGCATCGATCTCACTGATGCGGACTCTCGCTGCCAACACCGAAGAGGCGCTTTCCAGACTCGACCGGCAGCAAGAGCTCAGAACGCTCACGGAACGCCACGAACTCGCGCTTGAAGGTGCCGAACTCGGCGTCTGGGACTGGAACGTCAAGACGGACGAGGTCACCTTCGACGAGCGCTGGGCCGATATGCTCGGCTACTCGCTCGACGAACTCGAGCCGTCGGCAGACACCTGGGACGAACTGATCCACCCCGAAGACCGCGAGCGGACCTACGAAGCACTGAACGCCCACTTCGATGGTGAGACGGCTGTCTCTTATACACATCTCTGAGCGGGCTNCGACCACCGGCTCAAGACGGATACCGGCGACTACCGATGGATCCGCGACATCGGCAAGGTGTTCGAACGCGACGAGAACGGCGACCCGGTACGTGCGGTGGGGATCCATCAGGACGTGACCGACCACAAAGAACGGAAACAGGCCCTCGAAGACACGAGCCGCAAACTGCAGGTCATTCTCGATACAGCGCCGACGTACATCCTGATGAAAGACACCGACAGTCGCTTTCTCTTCATCAACAGCGCGGCCCGTGAGCTCTACGGGGTCGACGCTGACGAGTCCGTCGTCGGCATGAGCGATTACGATATTCTTCCGGATCACATCGCGGAGCAGACCCACGCCGACGATCAGCGGGCCCTCGAACAGAGAGAGACCGTCGAAGTCGAGACAGTGATTCCTGTCGACGGGACGGAGCGGACACATCTGACGCGGAAGACGCCGATACTCGACGAGGACGGCGAGCCGTACGCCCTCTGTGTCGTTGCGACCGACATCACCGAACAGAAACGGCGCGAGCGGGAGTTGGCCCGCCTCACCGACGAGTACGAGGCGGTGTTCGAGAACACGAACGACGCCATCGCGCTCGTCGACATCGAGGACCCGGCGGACGATCCGACGTTCCGCTACGTCCGGACGAACGAGGCCTACGAACGACAGAGCGGATTCGAAACCGAGTCACTGACAGGTCAGACCCCAATCGAGGCTGCCAGCCCGGACACCGGCCGTCGAATCGCCGACCACTACGAGCGGTGTGTCTCGGCCGGCGAAACCATCACGTTCGAGGAGCGGGACCTCCACCCGACCGGCGTCTGGGAGACACAGGTGACACCGATCTTCGCTGACGGGGAGATCGACCGACTCGTTGCTATCTCCCGGGATATCTCCGACCGCATCGAGTACCGCGAGCAACTGGAGCGGCAGAACGACCGGCTCGAAGAGTTCGCGAGCATCGTCAGCCACGACCTCCGGAACCCGCTCAGCGTCCTCGAAGGCTCGCTCGCCCTCGCCAGAGACACCGGCAACGACGAGCAGTTCGACCGCTGTTTCCGTGCCATCGACCGCATGAAGGAACTCATCGAGGACCTGCTGACTCTGGCCCGTGAGGGGGACACGGTCTCCGAAACGGAGCCGCTCGACCTCGAATCGACTGCGCTGTCCTGCTGGCATGCCGTCGAGACGTCTGATGCCACTCTCGAAGTCACTGCCGAGAGCACGATCTACGCCGACGAGAGCCGCGTTCGCCAACTCCTCGAGAACCTCATCAACAACGCCGTGACACACGGCGGCCCGGCCGTCACTGTCGAGGTCGGTGATCTCACCGATTCGGGCTTTTACGTCGCCGATGACGGCGGCGGTATCCCGGCTGAACAACACGAAACGGTGTTTGAGAGCGGTTACACCACCACTGACGGTGGCACCGGGTTCGGGCTCGCTATCGTCAAGGAGATCGCGGCGGCACACGACTGGTCGGTATCCGTGACCGAGAGCGAGGCTGGCGGCGCACGGTTCGAGTTCAGCGGCGTCAGACAGGAGTTCTGAGCCGTGGGGGTGTGATGACTGCTCGCCGTGAACGCCCTCCCCTCCACCATTACAACTCTGTACTATCGCACCGATATACTGGCTATAGATAATCAATATTCATATATTGGTGCCTATCTGTCCTGTTCTGGGTCAATAATGGCACGTTCGTAACACTCATTTCCGGGGCTGTGGCACTAGCTGTATGGATCGCGTTGCAATCGCTGTCGCCGCTCCGGGAAGCCGATGATAGAAGACGTCACCGAGCGGGCGGAGACAGTTGCGGAGATGGCTCCCGGTAGCTCGGTAACGACGGCAGTCCTCGCCGGACACGAGAGCCGGTTCTCCGAGTCACCACCACTGAACAACCCTCCGCTGACGTACCTCGACGGCGCGGAAGCCCCGGCGTATCTCCTGACCAACGGGAAGCGCGGCATCGGGCGCGGGACGAAACGCAAGACTGATTCGCCGGTCGGCGACCGTCGGACGGTCATTCTGATTACCGGCCGCCGGACGCTCTGCCTCATCGGGAAAGACGAGGACGACGAAGTCATCGAGGTCCCACACGAGGCGGTTGCCGACGTTACCACCAAGACTGGGTTCCGTGCGCACCGCCTCGCGCTCCGCACCCCACGGAAGATGTATCACTGCTGGGTGCACCGCAAGACCGACAAGACAACCCTGAACGCGGCCGCCGAGTTCATCGAAAACCATCAGCAGGACAGCCCGGACGCCATCGACGGCGACGACACCGCCAACCGGGTCATGTACCGCGGCCGCCCCGTCGCGCCGCAGGATACCACGACCGAAACTACTGACAGCGACCAGACGACGTACTATCGCGGGCAGCCAATCGACGACGACAGCGACTGAATTACCCGGTTCTCACTCGCTACGCTCGCTCCGAACCGCGCCGCTCACGGTTCGCTATCGCTCACCGTTCGCATAAAACGAGGCCTCTCACTCCGTTCGAGCCCTCGCTCGGAAGCCCGGGGACCCCTCCCTACGGTCGGGCTCTCCCTGCTCACGGCTCCTACCGTCGCCGCTCGCAATTCCGAGGGCCGCTCCTTTCAGTCGCGCCCCTCGCTCTCCTCACGGTTCGTTACCACTCACCGTTCGGGTGTCCGGAGACCCCTCGCTACGCTCGGGCTCTCCCTACTCCCCCGCCATCCCTAGCACATCATCGAAGAAGCCGAGCGAATCGTGCGGGCCGGGGTTGGCCTCGGGGTGGTACTGGCGCGTGATGATGTTCAGGTCGTCGTTTTCCAGCCCTTCCGGCGTGTCGTCGTTGACGTTGACCTGGGTCACGTCGAGTTTGTCGCCGGGGTCGGCGACGGTGTAGCCGTGGTTCTGGGTCGTCATCACGACCTGATTGGAGCGCAGGTCACGAACAGGCTGGTTGACGCCGCGGTGGCCGAACTCCATCTTCTCGGTTTCGCCGCCGAGCGCGTTGGCGACGACCTGCTGGCCGAGACAGATGCCCGCGAGCGGCACGTCGCCGACGTAGGTCTCGACGAGTTCGCCGGCCTGCTCGAAGTTCTCGGGGTCGCCGGGGCCGTTCGAGATGAACAGCAGGTCTGGGGCGACGGCGGCCACGTCGTCCTCGCTGGCGTCGTATGGGAAGACGTGAACCTCGGCGTCGCGTTCGACGAGTGACTCGGCGATGGAGCCTTTCGCGCCACAGTCGACCAGCGCGACCGTTGCACCGTCGCCGCCCTCGTTGTGGACCTCTACGTCGTCGACAGAGACCTGCGCGCCGATGTCGGTGTGGTCGGACATGTGCTTGCACTCGTGGAGCGCGTCGAGCGCGTCCTGCTCGGTCACGTCCGGGCCAGCGGCGATCCCGCATTTCATCGCCCCTTCGTCACGGATTTCGGTCACGATATCGCGCGTGTCGAGGTGGTCGACGGCCGGGATGCCTTCCGATTCGAGCCATTCGGCTACGTCGTCGGTCATCTCGCGAGCGACGGCCGCACGCGGGTGGACGCGGTCCGACTCGAAGCGCTCCTCTCGGACGCCGTAGTTCCCGATGAGCGGGTAGGAGAACGTCAGGACCTGCTCCTCGTAGGACGGGTCGGTGAGGCTCTCCTCGTACCCGGTGTACGCTGTTGTAAAGACCAGTTCGCCACGGGCGGTGCCCGGAGCGCGAGCGCGCGCCTCGATGACGCGGTCGCCCTCGATTGCCACGTATGCGTCAGCCATTACGAGATGCGTACACTATAGTCGGCCATAAGGGTTGCTTTCGAAGACGAGTTTCGAATTTCGTAATCCTCAAGTCACGGCCGGTGATACTGTCACATCTCGATGGACGACCTCGACAGAGAGATACTCTCGATACTCCGCCGGGACGCCCGAACCCCGTATACTGAGATCGCGGACCGGGTCGGCACGTCGGAAGGGACCGTGCGAAACCGCGTCGAACGACTGGTCGAGGACGGTGTTATCGAACGCTTCACTGTCGCGACGCGGACCGGCAACGTGAAAGCGATGATCGAGGTCAGCGTCGATGTCAACGTCGACACGGCCGAGGTTTCGGACCGCATCGCTGACTGGCAGCAGGTCGATTTCGTGTGGCAAGTCTCCGGCGAGGAGGATATCGTCGTCGTCGTCGACGCCGCCGACACCGACGCAGTCAACGGGCTCATCACGCAGGCGCGTGAGTTGGAGGAAGTTGTGGGGACGAAGACGAGGCTAATTTTGAACGAACGAGTTGGGTAACGCGCGGCACCGCCGCGCGAGCCAACTCGGTGAATCGGAATTCGCCGAGTGAGGTTGATTTTGAACGAGCGCGTCGGGTGAGCAGCGAGGGCTCGAACGGAGTGAGAGGCCTCGTTTTATGTGAACGGTGACGACAGGGACCGTGAGCAGCGAGGGCTCGAACGGAGTGAGAGGCCTCGTTTTATGTGAACGGTGACGACAGGAACCGTGAGCAAGGGCCCCTCCCCTATGGTCAAGGTCCCCGGACTTCCGAACAGCAGGCGGAGCCGTGGTCCCCACCAGCACCGACGTGACACCCTGATTTCATGTCCGTTGGGCTACGACAGACGGTATGCAGTTCCCGGTGGGCCTGGATACCGACATCGTCTCGGCGTACGGACAACTCGCGATAGACGGGGCGCAGTTCCTCGCCGTCGCGGCGCTCCTCTACGCTATCGGCCGGCTAGTCGTCGTGCCAGCAGTCCGATGGCTGCTGTCACGAACCGAGACTAACAAGACAGTCGCCAGTGCGCTGACCAGCGCCGTCCACCTAATCTCGGTCATCCTCGCGGTGGTCATCGGCGCTAGCGTCGCGGGCTTCCGGGGTGCACTCGCGGGGTCGACCCTGCTGGCGGCGGGCATCACGCTTGCGGTGGGGCTGGCGGCACAGGACGTCCTCGGGAACTTCGTCGCCGGCGCGTTCATCGTGACGGACCCGGACCTGAACGTCGGCGACACTATCGCCTGGAACGGGATGCAGGGCACAGTGGTCGACATCGACCTGCGGGTAACCCGGATTCGGACGTTGGACAACGAGCGCATCATCGTCCCGAACACGGCGCTGGCGACGAGTGCGGTGACGAACCAGACCTCGACTGGGCCTATCGGAATTTCCTATCAGTTCGGTATCGGCTACGACGACGACATCGAAACCGCGCAGGCCATCATCGAGAACGCCGCCCGCGACCTCGACCACGTCTCGGAGAAGCCGGCTCCGACAGCTAGAGTCAGCGACCTCGCGTCGACGGCGGTCATCCTGACAGGCCGGATCTGGATCCCCAACGAACGGCGGAACCGACTCGCGTCAGTCAGGGCTGCGTTCATCCAGCAGGTACAGACCGACTGCCGCGCCGAGGGCATCGATCTCAGCGACACGAGCCAGCACGAACTCTCCGGCGACATCGGCGTCCACGACAGCGTCGGGCCGGCGCACGAGCGAACCGAGTAGCCACCGCTCGGGACCGTGTCCGGCCCCGCGTTGTCTGCGAGGTTCCCAGCGCCCGTATATTTATAACTGTTCATAATCTGGTACGTATATGAACGAGAAGCGCTTCGTCGTTGCCCTCTTCGGCCTCGCTGTCGCGGTGGTGGTCGGCGTACTCGCATATCAGTTCATCGCGGCGCTGACCGTCTCCGTGTTCCTCTATTATTCGACGCGACGGTACTACAGTTCCCTGCGCAGGCTCCGCCTTCCAGCGCGGGTGCGTGCGGTCATCGTCATGGCATCGCTGGCGATTCCGCTCCTATTGCTCGTCAGCTATGCGGCCGTCCTCCTCATTGTCGAAGCCCGGCAGTTCGTCACCCAGTACGCGCTCGTCGACGTGGCCGCGACGCACGTCAGTTGGCTTGACGGCGCGGAGTCCGTGCCGGACCTCACCGTCGAGGGGCTGTACAGCGCCTACCAGTCGGGACAGCTCTCGCCGTTCGTCGACTTCCTCAGCGAGAACGCGATGGTGCTTACCTCGGTCGCCTCCCAGTTCGTGCTCAATCTGTTCATCACGACCATCGTCACGTACTACCTTCTGGTGGACGGGCGGCGCATTCGTGAGTGGTTGCTCCGGTTCGACGACGGTGCTATCATCCGCGAGTACCTCGAAGCTGTCGACGAGGAACTGGAAGCGGTACTGTTCGGCAATCTCCTGAACGTGTTGGCGATTTCGCTCATCGCCATCGCCGCGTTCACCGGCTATAACGTCGTAGCGCCGGCGGCTGTCGAGGTCCCGTATCCGACGCTCGCCGGCGCGCTGACCGGTATCGCGAGCTTGATTCCCGTCGTTGGGATGAAAATAATCTACCTCCCGTTGACCGGTTTCACCGCGCTCCCGGTGGTGCTCGACGGGCAGTCTTCGCTGCTCGCGTACGTGCTCGGATTCCTCCTCGTCGCGGTGGTCGTCGTCGACACGATTCCGGACCTGCTGCTTCGGCCGCTGCTCAGCGGCGAGAGCACGCACGTCGGACTCCTGATGCTCGCGTACACGCTCGGCCCCGTCGTGCTGGGGTTCTACGGGCTCTTTTTCGCCCCGATACTGCTCGTCGTCGGCATGACGTTCGCGAACACAGCACTCCCTCGTCTGCTCGGCGCGAGCGAACCGGACGGTATCCACCCCGATCAGTTACGACTAGAAGACTTCAGCTAGCCGCTGTGATCGGGGCCGGAAATCGAACGCAAATGGGCGGTTTGCGAGGGACAGGTCTCGACGGCCGCGCCGGGGTGTGTCTCTGTCACACACGAGACGAACATTTATATTCAGGTCAATTTAACTAGGTGAAAATGGGGATGGACTCCGATTTCCCCTCCTGTCCGGTGGCTCCGGACGACCAGATCGGGGAGTTGTACGTGGCGACGCGACGGCTGATGACTGCCGAGGACCAGTCCGAAGTCGCGACTACCGCTGTCGAGACTGCGACAGCGATTCTCGACTTCCCGTTCAGTGTCTTCTGGGAGGCAACTGATAGCGGGCTCAAAGCAGAGGCGATCTCTGACCCGCTTCGAGAGCACGTCGAGGTTCCGGATGATCCGGGACAGGTACTGCGACACGAGCGCGGGAGTTGGCTGTGGGACCACTACGAGAGTGACGAGACGCAGCGGGTCCTCGTTGATGAAGAGAAAGCGGCGTCCGACGCGCCACTCCACGGCGGTATTACTGTCCCACTCGCGGAGTACGGGCTCTTGACAGCCGGGACGGATGAGCGATCCGAACCGACCGAGCGGGAGACGCAGTTGGCCGACATCCTCGGGAAGAACGTGCTCTCGACCCTCGAACGGATCGAGCGCGAGCAGGAGCTGAAACGGCAGCGCGACAACCTCGACCTGCTGAACCAGATCGTCCGCCACGACCTCACGAACCACTTACAGACCATCAGCGGCCGGGCGGAACTGCTCCGGGACCAGTGCAGCGGCGACGCTTTGGAACACGTCGACGGGATTCGGGAAAGTAGCCAGGCAGCCGCGGAACTGCTTGAGACGGCTGGGGATCTCGCGACGGTAATGCGACAGACGGACTGGGAGACCGAGCCGGTGGCGCTTGGACCAGTACTGTCCTCGGTGACCGAGGATATCACAGCGACGTACAGCGACGCACAGGTCACCGTCCCGGACGAGTACTCGTCGATACGGATACAAGCCGACGAACTCCTGTCCTCCGTGTTTCGGAACGTCCTGACCAACGCCGTCCAGCACAACGACTCGGCAACACCGTCGGTTGTCGTCGACGTGATCGACGACGGTGACGTGGTCCACGTCACTGTCGCCGACGACGGACCGGGAATCCCGGACGAGCAGAAACAGGCGGTGTTCGAGCGCGGGGAGAAACGCCCGGACAGTGACGGTACCGGGGTCGGCCTCTACCTCGTCCGAACGCTGGTCGACGCGTACGGCGGCGACGTGTGGGTTGAGGACAACGAGCCGACGGGGACGGTAGTCGGGGTTACGCTGTTGACGGCAACGGACGGCTCCTGAGGCGGTTTTTCCACCGGGCGGTCACGCTACTGCGCTACCAGCCCGTCCAGTAGATGTATCGCGCCGTGTTTGTCGAGCGGGTCGTTCGCGTTCCCGCAGTGGGGCGACTGCACGCAGGCCGGACAGCCGTCGGCGCAGTCACACGAAGTCAGCATCGACAGCGTGGTGTCCATCAGCGGCCCGATGTCGTGGTAGCCGGCTCGTGTCAGGCCGATGCCGCCGGGGTAGCCGTCGTAGATGAAGATGGTCGGCTCGCCGGTGTGGGGATGACGCGGCGTCGATAGCCCGCCGATGTCGCCGCGGTCACAGAGGTACTCGAAGGGGAACATCGAAATCATGGCGTGCTCGGCGGCGTGGATGGCTCCCGGGAAGTCGCCAGGCTCGCCGCCGCCGTCGGGCGCTGCATTGCCGGGCTGACCGCCGCTACTGCCTCCACCATCGTTTCCGCTCTCGCTCTCGCCACCGGAGTCGCTTTCGGCTCCGTACGCTCCCTGCCGTATCTCGCTCTCCAGGTCCGACGGCACCGTATGGTACAGCGCCTTCGTCTCCAGTGTGGTCTCGGGCAGGTCGAGCGAACGCTGGCCGAGTACCTCCCCGGAGGAGCCGTCGCGGCGCTCGTAGCCGGTGATCTGCTTGCGCATCGTCACGGACGCGAACCGGACCGGCACGTCCTCGCGGGTCGGCAGTCGCCGCTCCGCCAGGTCCGCCTCGACGGTGATGGTCTTGTCGTGCAGGACGCGGGTGAAGTAGTCGGCCCACGTCCGGTCGAGTTCGGCGACGCCCGCATCGAGGTCGAGGTCAGTCACCTCGTAGCGCCGGCCCTGGTGGTGATAGATCGCGCCGGGATGAGCGTCCCGCAGCGCGTCTTCGACGGAGAGCTTCGCTATCACGTCGCCGTTCGCCACGAGTTTCACTTCGCCGTCGTCGACGGTCCGCAGGTTCATGTCGTGGTGGGGGCTGCCGTTGCCGAGCCAGCGCATCCCCTGGTCGGTCTGGCGTCGGTCGAGCTTTCCGGCTGATTCGAGGTCAGCGACCACGTCGGGGAACGTCTCGCCGAAGTAGCGGTCGTCGGTCGGCGAGAGCCAGTTCTCGCAGGCGGCCGCATGGACGTGATCCGGAAGCAGTTGCTCGTTTTCGGGGTTGGTCACGGCCTGCTCGGCCCCCGTCTCGAACAGCGCGTCAGGATTGCGCAGGACATACTGGTCCAGTTGGTCCTCGCCGCCGACCAGCGCGACCAGCGCGGGGTCGGTGCCGCGACCGGCCCGTCCGGCCTGCTGGAAGGCCCGCATCCGCGTTCCCGGGTAGCCGTCCAGCAACACGGCGTCTAAGCCGCCCACGTCGACGCCCAGTTCGAGCGCGCTGGTCGACCAGACGCCCCGCAGGTCTCCCGATTGGAGGCCCTGCTCCAGTTCGCGTCGGCGGTCGTCGGTCAGCGCGGCCTGGTACGCGCCGACGCTGTCGGCAAGGGCGTGCTCGCCGCGGCTCCGGAGTTCATCCGCGCTGTCGCTGGCGTACCGCTCGGCGGTCTGGCGCGACCCGGCGAAGACGACCGTCTGGAGGCCCCGCTCGACGAGGTCCACGAACAGCTGTTTCGTCTCGACGTGATTCGACTTCCGGCGGCCGCTCCCCCAGCCGTCGCCCTCGTACTCCGGCGGGTTCCACAGCAGCCAGTGGCGCGGCCCGCTGGCGCTGGCGTCCTCGTCGACCAGCGCGAACGACTGCTCGGGCTGGCCGGTGACGGCCGCCGCGTGTTCGACCGGATTGCCGATGGTCGCCGAGCAGCAGACCCACTCCGGGCCGCCCGCTGTTGCGCTGTCGCCTCTGCTGCCGTTGCTTTCGCTGCTATCGCCGCCGGCGTCGAACCGCTCGGCGACCCGCTGGAGGCGACGCATCACCAGCGAGACGTGGCTGCCGAACACGCCCCGGTAGCCGTGCACCTCGTCGATGACGACGGTTTCGAGGCGCTGGAAGAACCAGTCCCACAGCCGGTGGGCGTGGGGGAGGATGCCGTAGTGGAGCATGTCCGGCGTCGTCAGCAACACGGTGGGCTGGCGCTCCCGGATGGCCTCCTTCTCGGATTTCGACTGCCGACCGGTGTACTGGGCGACGGAGACCCCGGAGGCGAAGCCGAGCCCCTGGGCCAGTTCCGATAGCGTCTCGGTCTGGTCGTTGATGAGCGCGACCTGTGGCGCGATATACAGCGTCGTGGCCCGTCGGTCCAGCGCCCGCTCGAACGCCGGCACGGTGTAGGCGAGGCTCTTGCCGCTGGCCGTCTCGGTCGCGAGGACGACGTTGTCACCGGACCGAACCGCTTCGATTGCGTCCACCTGATGAGCGTAGAGGTCCGTGATGCCCTGGTCGTCGAGAACGCTGGCGAGGCGGTCAGTCACCTCACAGTCCGCGGTTTTCGCGTCCTGACCGGGTATCGTCCGCTGGTCGACGATCTGTCCCTCGTAGTACGGACGGTCCCGGAGCCACGCGATCGTGTCGTCCACGGGCGGGGTACGTGGACGAGAAGTATCGGTGTTGCTGTTTTCAGTCAGTCGTGGACTGCGCGGGCAGCCGTGTCGCGTCGCGTTCCTCCGCGGATGGGAGGGACGCGACTGCCGCAGGGAGCGCAGTCAGCGGCACGGTGTCGCGAGCGTTGCTCGCGGGAGCGCTCTCATCTGTCTCGACGGCGAGTCGGGCGTTGCCGGCTTCGAGAACCGTGCTGTTTCCATCACCGGTTTCGCCCGCTACCACGACGGCATCAGCGGCACTGGCGAGGTCGACGGCGTGCTGTCGGGCTGGGTCGTCGATACCGGCGAAGGCCGGGACCGTGACCGCCTCGCAGTCGAGGTCTGCCGCCCGCTCGGCGGCCATATCTCCGGCGGGGACGACGCCGATGCTGACCCGGCAGCCAGCCCCGACGAGTTTTGAAACGGCGGCTGCCGCCGGCTTGCCGGTTCCGACGACGTGGACGCGACGGGCGACCGACTCCTGCTCGGGCAGCGGCGTCACGAGCGGTGCGTCGGTGCCGGGCTGGGTCGTCACCAGCGTCTCCGCGTCGAAGGCGTCACCGAGCGTGTCGCTCGTGAGCACGTCCGCGGGGCGGCCCGCGGCGCGGATACCGCCGCCGGCGAGCAACACCAGTTCGTCGCAGTACCGGGCGGCCAGATTGAGGTCGTGTATCGCGGCGACGGCCGTCTTCCCGTCGTCGACGAGCGCTCGGACCAGTTCGAGCGTGCGGACGGCGTGGTTGATGTCGAGGCTCGCCGTCGGCTCGTCGAGCAGGAGGACCGGCGTTTCCTGTGCAAGCGCCCGGGCGAGGAGGACCCGCTGGCGCTCGCCGCCCGAGAGCGAGGTGAACGGCCGGTCGGCGAACTGGGTGACGCTCGCGCGCTCCATCGCCGTCTCGACGGCGCGCCGGTCGGCCTCGTCCATACGGTCGAACCGGCCGAGATGCGGTGTCCGGCCCATCTCCACGGTCTGTCTGACGCTGAAGTCGAACGACAGCGCAGTGCCCTGTGGCGTGCTCGCAACGAGGCGGCTCACCGCTTTCGCGGACTTCCTGTGGATGGGTTCGCCGTCGACGCGAACCGTTCCGATGTCCGGGTCGAGCGTCCCCTTGATTGTCCGCAGGACGGTCGTCTTGCCCGCGCCGTTGGGGCCGACGAGACCGACGAGCGAGCCCCGGTCGACGCTGAAATCGACACCCGAGACGACCGACTGACCGCCGAAGGACACCGCGAGGTCGGACACGTCGAGCATCGGTCCAGTGCGGTCCTGTCCCGGGTTCGTGTCGTCGGCTGCGGGCTGCTCGCTCATAGCTCGTGTACCTCCCGCTTCCGGAGCAAATACAGGAAGAACGGCGCGCCGAGGACGGCGGTGACGATGCCGACCGGGACCTCGGCGCTGCCCGAGCGTGCCAGCGTGTCCGTCGCCACGAGGAACGACGCGCCGGCGAGCGCCGCTGTCGGGAGGAGTATCCGGTGGTCCGGGCCGACGAGAAGCCGCATCACATGGGGGACGATGAGGCCGACGAAGCCGACGATGCCGGCGACGGCGACGCCCGCCGCCGTGATGACTGCCGACAGCGCGAGCAGGACCCGCTTGGTCCGTTCGACCTCGATACCGAGGCTCTGAGCGTCCTCCTCGCCGAGCAGCATGACGTTCAGATCGCGTGCGTAGGCGAGCAACACGACGAACGGGATGGCGACGAGCACGACGCTGCTGGTCACTTCGGGCCACGACGCGCCCTTGAGATGGCCCATCAGCCAGTACAGCGCCCGGCGGATGCTCTCGCCGCTGTGGAGCAACAGGAAGGAGACGACCGCGCCGAGAAACGTCTGTATCGCCACGCCGGCCAGCAACAGCGTCGCGACCGGCGTGCGGCCGTTTCGCGTCGCGATGAGATAGACGCCGAAGGCCGCGACCAGCGCACCCACGAAGGCCGCGCCGCGGAGGCCGAGTCCGAACGGGATCACGACCGGCGCGACGATGAAGCCGACCGCGCCGACCGCCGCGCCGGAGGAGACGCCGATAATAGAGGGGTCGGCCATCGGGTTCCGGAAGATCCCCTGCATGATCGTCCCCGCGGCGGCGAGCGAGAAGCCGACAACCGCGCCCAGCAGTATCCGTGGGAGCCGGACCTGCATCACGATCTGTGTCTGGAGGTCGCTCACGGCGTAGGAAAACACATGGGCCGTGGTCACGTCGACGGCGGGGCCGGAGACCGAGATACCCGTCGGGACGACGACGGCGTTGAGCAGCACTTTCCCGACGACTCCGGGCGGAATCCACACCGGACCGATGCCGGCGCTCGTCGTCACCACGGCACAGAGGACGGCGACGAGTCCCACCGACCACCCGACGGTCCGACCCGCGAAACGCATGTATGAAAGCCCAGTTGCAGTAGATAAGTATTTATTGCTCCTGACACCCGCATAGGGCATGCGACGACTTTCTCTCGTCTGCGTCTTTGTCCTGCTCGTCGGCTCGTTCGCGGGTGTCGCTCCGGCCGCAGCAACGGCCGACACGCAGGCGGACGACTGCTCGTTTCCCGTAACGATGACTGACGCGACCGGGACCGAGGTCACTATCGAGGAGCGCCCGGAACGGGTGACGACGACCAATCCCTCGGCCGCCCAGACGATGTGGGAGATCGGCGGCCGCTCTCAGGTCGTCGGACTCACACAGTATGCGGGCTATCTCGACGGTGCTGAGAGCCGAACGAACGTCTCAGCGAGCTTCGGCGTCAACGTCGAGCGTGTCGTCGGCACGAACCCGGACCTGGTGATCGCGCCGAACGCCAGCGCCGGTGACGTGGCACCGCTCCGGCAGGCCGGGCTCACAGTGTATCACCTCCCCGCTGCGACAACTATTGAGGATATTCGAGCGAAGACGGCGACTATCGGTCGGCTGACCGGTAACTGCGAAGGCGCGAGCGAAGCGAACGCCTGGATGGACGCGAACGTCGACGCCGTTCGGCAGGTCACCGCGGACGCCGAAGACCGACCGACGGCGCTGTACCCACTTGGCGGGGGGTACGTGGCGGCGAACAATACCTTCGTCACGTCGCTCATCGAACTCGCGGGCGCGGAGAACGTCGCGGCCCGCAACCACACCCAGTACCCACAGCTCCTGTCTCTTATACACATC
>NZ_AOLW01000022.1 GCF_000336615.1 Haloarcula amylolytica JCM 13557 | reverse complement strand
CGCCATCAGAGATGTGTATAAGAGACAGACACGACGGTCACCGTACAGGTGCGGAACATCAATCAGCCCGCCCCGCGGAGCGTGGTCTCGTTCGCGCACAACGCCACCGCACAGCTCTATCCGGACCGCTACGACGCCGACAGCTACGTTCCCCGATCGGCGGTGACGCCGGCCGAGACCAAAACGAGCGAGCCCACGCCCGCGGACCACACGCCGAGTACTGACCAGTCCACGACCGACGCCAGCGGTCCCGGGTTCACCACCGTCGGGGCGCTTGTCGCACTGCTGGCGCTGGTCTGCACACAGCAGTTCCGCCGCCGGAGGCCGTAGCGCCATGGACAAGCAAACTATCCGCGAAACGGTCTGGGACGCGCTGGAAGAGCAGGGTATCGCCCGGTTCCCGTTCCCGCCCCACGACCGGATTCCGAACTTCGAGGGCGCAAGCGAGGCCGCACAGCGCCTGACCGAGACGGCGGTCTGGGACGCCGCCGAGACGGTGAAGGCGAACCCGGACTCGCCACAGCTCCCGGTGCGACGGGCGGCGCTGCGGGCCGGCAAGACGGTGTACATGGCCGTGCCACGGCTCCGGGACGAGCGGTGCTTCTACGAACTCGACCCCGACGAACTCGACGACATCGAGGCGGCACCGGCGGTTTCGAACGTCGCGGACCACGCGCGACAGGTCGGTCCCGAGGCGGTCGGGAGCGTCGACCTCGTGGTGTCGGGTTCGGTCGCGGTCACCGAGGACGGCGCGCGTATCGGAAAGGGCGAGGGGTACAGCGACCTCGAATACGCCGTCCTCCGGGAACTGGGGCTGGTCGACGAGACGACGCCGGTCGTGACGACGGTCCACGAACTCCAGATTGTCGGCGGCCCCGAGGGCGTCGTCGACACCGCCGTGCCCGTCGACGACCACGACGTGCCGATGGACTGGATCGTGACGCCGAAGCGAACTGTCGAAACGGCGACCACGCACACGACACCAGCGGGCGTCGATTGGGACGCGCTTTCCCCGGCGCGCATCGACGAGATTCCAGTGCTTTCGACCCGCCGGCCCGACTGAGATTGTGGCCGCTATAGCTGGGTTAGAACCCTGGTAATGGAAGCTTACCGGCGGTACAACTTTAGCCCCACACGCCTTGGAACGCATATGGATACGCCCGTGGCTACGCCGAACCGTCACGGGGCCGATGGGACCGCCGGTCGAGTGCGTGTCCTCTACGTCGACGAGGACTGCGACGACATCACGGCGGTCAAGGAGGCGCTGACTGGTAGCACTGACGAGTTCACGGTGACAGTGTGTGAGACGGCGGATGACGCGATCAGAACTATCGAGAACGCGTCGTACGACTGTGTTGTCAGCGAGTACCAACTGCCGGACCGAGACGGAATCGAACTGTTACGGGCCGTCCGGGAGCGGTCCTTCGACCTCCCGTTTCTGCTCTTCACTGACAAGGGGGACGAGAGCGTGGCCAGCAACGCTATCTCTGCCGGCGTCACGGACTACGTGACGAAAACGCCGCTTTCGGAGCAGACGGAACTGCTCCGACAGCGAATCACCGCTGCTGTCGCCCGCTATCAGGAGGAAGCGGACATTCTCGACCGGATGACCGACGCGTTCTTCGCGGTGGACGAGAACTGGGAGTTCACGTACGCCAACGAACGCGGCCGACGCGTTATCGGCCGTGTGATGGGGGCAGAAATTAGCACTGCGGACCTACTGGGGCGCAACATCTGGAAAGTGCTTCCGTCCTTGGAAGGAACAGAGTTCAGCAAGCAGTACCGGCAGGCGATGACCCAGCAGGAACCAACATCCTTCGAGGCGTACTTCGAGCCGCTACAGACGTGGTTCGAAGTGTCTGTGTACCCGTCGCCGGCCGGGATTTCGGTGTATTTCCGTGACATCACTGAGCGTCATAAGCACGAGAAGGAGATCAGGGGTAGAGAGCGGACGCTCAGAGAGATTTACCGGGTCATCTCCCGGAAGGACCTCGATTTCGAGGACAAGGTCGAGCGCCTGCTCGAAATCGGACAGACCGTCCTCGGAACCGAAACGGCCGCGCTCTCACGCATCGATGGCGACATGTACGTCTTCGAAATCGTGCGCGACCGGACGGGGGCCATCGAGGCGGGCGATGCAGTCCCGCTGGACGCGACGAACTGCGAGCGGGCCGTCGTCGAGGAGAAGACGCTGGTGCTCGCTGATATCGCCGAGGACCGGCCAGAACTAACTGAGAGAGCGGGCTACGCCGAAATGGGCGTCTCCTGTTACCTCGGCACGCCCGTTGTCGTCGACGGCTCCGTATACGGTACGTTCTGCTTCTACGGCACCGAGCCACGCGACTCGTTCTCGGAGTGGGAAGTCACGCTCGTCGAGTTGATGGGGAACTGGGTCAGTTACGAACAGGAGCGCGAACGCCGCGAGCAGGAACTCACCCGCGAGCGAAACCGCCTGGAGGAGTTCGCCAGCGTCGTCAGCCACGACCTCCGGAACCCGCTCAACGTCGCGTTCGGCCGGCTCACGCTCGTCGACGAGGCGTACGACGGGGACCCGGAGCACGTCGAGGCGCTCCGGCGGTCGCTCGAACGGATGGACGAACTCATCGACGACGTGCTCGCGCTCGCCCGCGGCGGCCACAAGGTCATCGACGCGACCGAAGCGTCGCTAGACGATATCATTACGGCCGCCTGGGACACCGTCGAGAGTTCGGACGCGACGCTCGAACGCGTCGACACGGACGCGCGAATCACGGGCGACCAGACACGCCTCCAGCAACTGTTCGAGAACCTCTTCCGAAACAGTGTGGAACATGGTTCCACAAGCAGTCGGACGGAGTCCGACGACAGCGTGGAACACGGGGGCAGTCCGACGGGGGCCGACGACACCGTGACCGTCCGCGTCGGGACGCTCTCGGACGGGCGGGGGTTCTACGTCGCGGACGACGGCCCCGGTATTCCCGAGGACGAGCGCGACGAGGTGTTCGAACGCGGCTACACTACGAGCGAGGACGGGACCGGGTTCGGACTGGCCATCGTCTCCGAAATCGTCGACGCACACGGTGCTCGGATCACCGTCTCGGAAAGCGAAGACGGCGGCACGCGCTTCGACGTGACCGGTATTCAGGTCGAGTGAAGTTGGTCGACGCAGTCCCGGATGAGGCCGTCGACGTTCTCCGGGAGCGTCGGGTGGTAGGCCCGATCCGGCAGGTCGCGCACGTCGAGTCCCAACTCGACGATGATCTGGAACTTCTTTGCGAAGCTGTCCGCGTGGTAGTGCATCCCCTGCCAGCCGAGTACTGTCCCGTCGTCGGCGTCGACGACGAGCTTCGCCAGCCCCTCGGGCACGTCCTTCGATTTGAACACGCCGTCGTCGCTGGCCTGTCGCGTCGCCGTGACGACGTCGTAGCCAGCCGCTTTCGCCGTCTCCTCGTTGTGGCCGACGCGGGCGTATGGGTACACGCCCAGCCCGGAGAAGATGACGTGGTGGTGGACGTTCCGGTAGTCCTTGAGCGAGCCCCCGGCCTCCTGCCGGACGATGTTCTCGGCCGCGGTAAAGCCCTGCTCCTTGGCGACGTGGAGAATCGGCTCCTTGCCGTTGACGTCGCCGACGGCGTAGATGTGGTCGGCGTCGCGGGTCTGCATCGTGTCTTTCGCCCAGTCGCCTTCGACCGAAACGGGCGTGTTCTCAAGCCCCAGTCCCTCGATGGTTGGTCGGCGGCCGGTAAAGAGGAACAGCTGATCGGCCTCGAACGTCTCCTCGCCCCCGTCGTCGTACTCGACGGTGAGGCGGACGCCGCCGTCGTCTGTCTCCTCCAGTTCCTTCTCGTAGCAGTTCGTCGGGATCGTCACGTCCCAGTTGTCCTCGTAGATGGAAAGCGCCTCGTCGCCGAACTCCGGGTCGCCCTCGTCGATTGGCCGGTCGTCGTGCTCGATGACGGTGAGGTCCATGCCACCGGCCTCCGCCAGATACGGGACCATCTCCATCCCGATGTAGCCAAAGCCCATCACGATACCGGAGTCGGGGAACTCCGTGGCGTCGAGTACCTGGTCGCTGGTCATGAAGTCGACCTCGTCGATGCCGGGTGTGTTCGGAACGTTCACGCTGGAGCCGGTCGCGATGACGACGTAGTCGGCTTCGTGCTCCTCGCCGCCGGCCCGAACCGTGTGCTCGTCGACGAACGTGGCGCTGTCGTGGATGAATGTCACGTCGTCGCGCTCGGCCATCTCGTGGATGGAGTCCCGCCGGTGACCGGCCCAGCCGAGTACGTGGTCGTCCTTGCGCTCGACGACGGCCTCTAGATCAACCTCCGGCACGTCGCCGACGAGACGCTCGTCGTGGCGCGCCTGGAAGCGATGGGCTCCCGCGGAGAGCACTTCTTTGGACGGCATACAGCCACGAAGGATACAGAGGCCGCCGCCGGGCTCGCCGTTGTCGATGAGTGTGAGCTCGATGTCCTCCTCCTCGACGAGGTCGCCGGCGACTGCGGCCCCGGCACTGCCATACGCGCCGATGATAACGACGTGAGTCATACCAGTGCTAGGGCGATGCCCGCAAATAAAGGCTTCAATGGCGTGTTTCGCCCGAACACGACCGGCAGTGGAGTCGTGCCTCGGGGCCGCGGATCAGTCGTCGCCGTCGACGGATGCCGGTGGACGCGACCGCCCGAGCCCGAGTATGCCACGAACCGACCAGTCGGCGTTGAACACCCGGTCCCAGACGACGAGCGCAGAGGGGATCACCAGGAGGGACGCGAGGAAGGCGTACGCGATTGACAACGCTGTCAGGATACCGAACTGGCCGATTGCCGGGAACACAGCCAGCCCGAGCACGCCGATTCCGAAGGTCGTGGTGAGCATACTCCCGAACAGCGCGCCGCCGGTCCCGCGGACGGTCCGGTCCAGCGCCGTTTCGAGGTCGTTTTCCTCGAACTCGTCGGCGAACCGGTGGGTGACGTGGACCGAGTAGTCGACACCCAGACCGATAGTTATCGCCAACATCGTCGCTGTGAGCGCGTTGAACGGGATATTGAGTAGCCGCATCGTCCCGCCGAGCCACGCCACCGTGACGACGACGGGGATGATGTTCACGAGGCCGAGCGACGGCCGCCCTTCCAACATATTGTAGATGAGGATGAGGAACACCGACGCGCCGATAAGCGCAATCGCCAGTGACTGGATGGCCGACTCCAGAATCAGGTCCGAGACGGCCTGGAACACGACGACCGAGCCGGTCGCCGTCGCCTCGTACCGGAAGTCGTCGGCAACGTCTCTCGTATCGGTGGTCACCTCTGCGTCGGTCGCGTCCGATTCGACCGTGTAGACGACGCGTGCGCTCCGATAGTCCTCGGTAATGTAATTTAGCGCCGTACTGCGGGCCGGCGAGTCGAGCAGATACTCGTAGATCTCTTCGAGGTTATCGTCCGGGACGCCGTTGTCGTTCCGGTCGTTGCGCTCGACCATCCGGCGGAACTCGGGGTCGCGCTCGGCCTGGTCCTGGATGACCGTCACGATAGACGTCGAATCAGCGCGTCCGTCCTCTCGGATGAACGAGTCCGGCGGGTCGTTACCCGCCCGATACATCTGTTCGAGCGCCGCGTCGTTCCGCATCGGCCCCTCTACGTACACCGTCGCCTCACTGGACTGTGTCGTGTCGAACCGGTCGTCGAGGAAGTTCGTCACCTCCGTTACGGTGTACTCGCTCGGGGCGAACGGTTCCGGCAGGGCCTCGACGAAGTCCGGGTTCTCCTCGGGCGGCAGGAAGTCCTCCTGGCTGAACGACGTCGAGACGCCGGTGGCGTAGTAGCTGGCGCCGACCGTGGACACGAGGACGATGACGAGGAAGATGACCGGGGCGCGGTTCGAGATGACGACGCCGCCGCGCAACACGTCACCGAGTGCGGAATCCTCTGCACCCAGCGGCGTCTCGCTGAACGTCGGGATTGGGTAGCGCTGGCGGAGTCGGTCAAGCTCCACCTTCGCGGCGGGCAGGAATACCCCGAAGATGAGGAAGGTGAAGGTGATACCGACGGAGGCCACGTAGCCGAAGTCCTGAATCGGCGGTAGCGCGCTGGTGAGGTTCGCGGCGAACCCGATGACCGTCGTCCCGGTCACGATGAAGAAGGCGACAAGCAACTGGTCGGTCGTGATTCGCATCGAGTCCTGTATCGACGCCCCGGTCTCACGCTCCTCGCGATACCGATTGACGGCGTGAATCCCGAAGTCGATACCGACCGCCAGCAACAGCGGCGGCACGGCGATGAGCATCTGCGAGAAGGGGATGCCGGCAAGCCCCATGAAGCCGAACGTCCAGACGACGGCCATAAACAGCGCGAGTAGGCCAAGCGCCATGTCCGCGAGGTCGCGGTAGGCAATCGTCAGGAAGAACAGGATGAACAGCACTGCCGCGGGCACGGTCAGGATGAGCGAGTCGCCGACGACGTTCGAGAACTCGTCTGCGACGATACCGCTGCCGAACAGGGTGATGCCACCGTGGTCAGCGCTGGCGACAGTGAACCCGGCCTGTTTCTGAATGCTCGTCAGCGGACTTGACCCGCCCTGTCCTGACCCAGAAGAGATTCCGGCCGGGACCTCGTGTGTGACGACGCCGATTGTCGCCGACGCCGAGGCGGCTTTACGGTTGAAGTCCTTGCTCAGCAGCGATTCGAACCGTGGGTTCTGCTCGGCCGCGCGCCTGACGGCGGCATCGATCTCACCCGGTGTCGCAGACTCGACAGCATAGACCTGTTGCTCGGTCGTGGTCGCCTCTGGATCTACCTGCTGGGCGACAATGCTGGCGGCGCTTGAGGTCGACGTGACACGGAGCTGTCCGTGCTGTTCCAGCCGATGCTGTGACCTGAGCATCCGGAGCAGCGCCGGCTTCGAGAGCACGTTGTTCTCCTGCTGGATGAGCTGTGTGCTCCCTGTATCCGGAGAGAAGGGCGGCGAGAACTTGTCGTTGACCTCCTGTAGTGCCTCCTCGGCGGGAAGTCCGGTCGTAAACTGCGACGTCCCGGAGTTGGTCGAGACGCTCCCGAGGCCGGCGCTGAAGACCACCGTCACGACCAGGAAGAGGAGCACCACCTTCCGTGAATCGTGGACGATGCGGTCGTCCGCCCAATCGATGTAGCGCTGGTAGTCCATGCGTTAGCGGAACCTGAAGTAGCCGCCGATGGCCAGGGCGGCCACGAGTGCGACGCCGATAATCGCCGTCAGCGGCGAACTGCCACCGCCGGAGTTGGTCACGGAGATCGGGAGGCGGTAGGTGTCGGACATCGGCGTATCTCCGTCCGGCTCCTCGTACTGGAAGTCCACCGAGACGGGGTAGCTTTTCGTCATCGCGGAACCGCTTGCGCTGATACCGAACTCGATGGTCGTCGACTCGCCCTGGTCGAGGCTGTCGACGTACGCCTGATCGTCCGACACGGAGATGGGGGACTCGGCGAACAGCTTCGCCTCGATATCGGTCAGTCGCTCGCCGGCGTCGTTGGTGATGGTCACTTCGAGCGTGCTGGACCCGCCAACGTCGACGGACGCGTTCGTCGTCTCGACGATGAACTCGTCAGCGCTGCCGTCGACGCTCTGCCGGATTTCGAGCGTGTCGCTCTCGCGCTGGTCGCCCTCGCTGTTGCGGTAGTTGGCGACGAAGTCGAACTGCCGCGGGCCGGAGTTCGCGTTGTCCGACACGTCGGCGTCGAACGAGACGGTCGTGGACTCGCCCGGTTCGAGGTCGCCGACCGCGTACTGGGTCTCCTTCGGCGAGATGTTGTCGTGGGTGCTCGCCCAGTTCAGGACGACGTTGCGGACTGTTCGGTCGCCGGTGTTCGTTAGGGACGCTTCGATGGTTCCGTCATCGCCCGCCTGGAGGGTCGACTCCACGTCGCCCATGGCGAAGGACTGTTCGGGTTCGGGCGTGAGTCCGAGCGAGATGTCGTCAGCGACGCCGGCATCGCCTTCGGGGTCGTCGTAGCTCACTGACGCCGACAGGGCGTAGCTCTGTGTCTTGGCGTCGTCGCTGGCGCTTGCGTCGACGCTCACCGTTCGCGTTTCGCCGGGCTCCCAGGAGCCGACGAACTGCGACGTGGACTCGGACTGTCCGAACGTAATCGCGCTGTTCTGCGTGGTAAGCGACACTGTCGCGTCCGAGACAGTGACAGGACCGTCGTTGCGCAGGGTCACGTTGTAGGTCCCGGAATCGCTGACAGCGACGGCGCTATCGGTACTTTCGACGGTGAACGTTTGCTCGGGGTCGGGCGTAATACCGAGCGAGGAGGCGGTCGTGCTCTTTCGCACCCCGTCCGTGTCGTCGAAGTCGACCTGAAGGTCGAACTGATACGGTTCGGCTCTCGTATCACCGCTCGCACCGACGCGGTACCGGAGGGTACGCTGTTCACCGGCCTCCCAGGTGTCGATAAACCGGGAGCTGCTGGCGTCGCCACCGACTGTGAGTTCAGAGTTCGTCGATTTCAGCGTCACCGAGGCTTCTCGGGCCGGTTCATCGCCGGTGTTCTCGACGGTGACTGCGACCGTGCCGGTCGAGTCGACGCGTGCGCCGGAGTCGACGCTTACCACGTCAAAAGCTGCATCGTCGTCGATGTCGAGTTCGAGTTCGATCCGTTTGGTCGCGGTCTCTTCGTCCCGTGCACCGTCGTTTTCCGAAATGTAGCTCGTGTACTCGTATTCGACGATGACAGGAACAGTGTAGCTCCCGGGACTTGCGTCGTCAGCGACGCTGATGTCGAAGGAAATGGGTTGGGTCTTCCCTTCTGGGACGGAACCCACAGCCTGTTTGCTCGTTGTCACCGTAATCGGGGCGTCACCGTCGTTGACTTTGACTGTGGTCCCGCGGGCGGTCGTCACCTCGCTGCTCTGGACACCCTGGGTCGAGGACCCGGAGTCGATCGTTCCGCTGTTGACGAGGACGACGTCGAGTGTCGTCTCCTCACCGGGCGTGACGGTATTATCGACGAACGTTGCGTCGAAGTCGGGGCTCCCGGTTACGGCGGCGATCGCCGTTCCGGATGCCATGAGCAATGCGACAACTGCCAGCGTCAGTAATGTTCGTGGTTTCATGCGTAGGGACACTTCGGACATTCCTTGCCGTTGTTTCTGTCTGGAGCGGACGTCATGCTTGGGAGATCGGGATATGTACCCACATACGTCTGTGCAGACTCCCGCCCGAACCGTGTACATCGAACGAACGTTCGGTCGCCTATCAACGTTGTGGTTCCGTAACAGTGGGAAGATATTTACTGCCCGAACGAATATTCGGTCGGGATGACTGATGGAATTCCGTTCGCCGGGGAGCCAGCGGACTCGCACGAGGCGATAATGCGGGCCACGTTCCGCGCCCTCCGGGAATACGGGTACGCCGGACTTTCGATACAGCGAATCGCGGACGAGGCCGACCTCAGCAAATCGACGTTCTATCACCACTTCGATGGCAAGGAGGACCTCCTGCTGTCGTTCCAGGAGTTCATCCTCACGG
Organism: Haloarcula amylolytica JCM 13557; assembly: GCF_000336615.1. Taxonomy (GTDB): domain Archaea; phylum Halobacteriota; class Halobacteria; order Halobacteriales; family Haloarculaceae; genus Haloarcula; species Haloarcula amylolytica. Next base: position 60,585 of record NZ_AOLW01000022.1, on the reverse strand, counting down.
AATTTAACCGCATCTTTCAGGTCGAATCCACCGGCGACCCCGAACAGGACATCAAGACGTTTGTCAGCCTCGTTCTCGACGATTTCCCGGACTGCGTCGAAACGCCGGACAAGAACGCCGTCCTCGGGTCGTACGTCGAGATGCGCGCCCAGGCGGTTCAGAACCCGGACTTCCGCGAGAAGTTCACTGAGACGGACGAACTGTTCGCCCGGCAACTCGTACAGATCATCGAGGACGGCATCGAACAGGGGGTCTTCGCCGACGTCGACCCCGAGACGGTGTCGCGGTTCATGATCACGATACTCGACGGCGTGATTCTTCAGAGCGCAACTCGTAACGACAACCCTGTCGCCGAGGTTCGGGACACTATCGACGAGTACATCGAAGAGACGCTGATTCTCGGTACCTATAGTAGCCATTGAAAATCAATGCACACCTGATCGCACGACGGCAGTGCGATCAGTGTGTACATCGTTTCAATTGTTACTATAGCTTCGGCTTATCGACTGGTACGTTTCCTTCAGCTCCTCGAAATCATCGTTCTCGGCTTTCAGCACCCACTCCAGTTCTTTTGCCCGTTCTTTCAGCCTGGTGTACTCGTCGCTCGACTCCAGTTGTGATGGGGATCTCTCGCGTTCCAGCACGGAGAGCTTCGAGGAGATTCGGAAGTACTCGTCGAGCCTGTCGTCCTCGTCGGGCCTGTCGAGGTGCTGGTCAAGCGCCGACAGAAGCGTCGACTGGTCGACCGGCTTCTGGAGGTAGTCGTCGAAGGGCATCTCCAGAATGTTCAGGTCGGCGTCGACTGCGGTCAGCATGATGATGATGCCGTCGTACCCCCGCTCGCGCAACTGCGACAGCACGTCGTCACCGTGGACATCGGGCATGCGCCGGTCGAGCAACACGGCGTCGAACTCCGGGCCGGCAGCGTCGAGCGCCGCCTGCCCACTGTACGCGACAGTCGTCTCGTAGCGCTCGCCGAGTTTCAGAGCCTGCGTGTCGGCGACGTCGTGCTCGTCGTCGACGACGAGCACCCGCGGCGGGCCGCCTGTAGTTCTTGACACGGTATTACACCGTTCTAGGGCTGGCAACTGTATATGTTTTATCAGCAGCCGCCTCTCGAAAAGCGTTAACCGATGGCCCATTGAGTGTGTACCGATGAGCAAGTCGTCGGCGGGCACAGGCGGTCGACATCGCCTCGGGAGCCTCGCGGCCGTGGTCGGTTGGATAGGGGCAGGAGCGGTCGTGCTCGCCACCGTGGCGCTGGTGGTGCAGTCGGTGTTCTCGCTGGGGCTCTCGGAACAGGTCACCGTGGGTCTCGGTCTGGCGCTCGGCGGCGGGCTGGGCGGCGTCTCCTACCTTCTAGTGACTGATTCGCCCGGCGAGGCGACCGACGAGACGATGACGGTGTCGGCAGACGTCGAGCGAACACCGGAGCCACAACCGGTCGATCTCTTCGACGGTCATCCGGACCCGGTGTTGTACTTCGCCGACGAGGGCCACGGCCCGGTCGTGCGTGCGGCCAACGAGGCGTTCGGGACCACGTTCGACGTGCCGTCCGACCGCCTCGACGGAACGGCGCTCTCCGAGGCGCTGCTCGTGGCTGGTATCGACGAAGTGGACGCCGAGACAGTCAGTACAACTGACCTCGATGTCGTGGCCCTCTCGACGGCACTCGACGAACCGAGGCAGTTCCGGCTGCGGACGGCCGGCGTCCCATCGACCGGCTACCTCCTGCTCACACCATTGGGGACGGCGAGCGATTGAACGGTCGAACGCCGCCCGCAGGTCGGCGGCGTAACGGAACTTTAAAGATTCCATCCCGGCGAAATTCTGGATAGGAATGCTCGCGTCACCGCTGCAACTCATCGATAGTTTCCTGCTGAACTACACCATCGGTGATGTCCTGCTACTCGGCTTTGTCGGTGGGCTCGTCGCAATTCTCCCACAACGGTCGCTCCGGATGCTGGGGCTGCATACGATTGCGCTGGGCGCACTGCTCGTGATTACGCCGGCGTCGGCGATGGAACCAAGCAGTGCGAGCGTCCTCGCGTCGTCGTTCCAGTACAAACTGTTCGGCCTGGTGCTGCTCGTCCTCGCACCGGTGCTGTACGCCGTCGGTCGGCGTTAGGCTAGCTTGTCCAGTGCGGTGAAGAAGTCAAGCGGCGGCCCGGCGAGCCGGACCGGTTCGCTCGCACGCGAGACCGTAATTCGCTCCGGCGGGACCACGTCTTCTCTGACCCGTCCGTCGCTGACGACGACGCCACTGTCGGCGTCTCTGAGTTCGACGACGATTTCGCTGTCGACGTCGACGACCAGCGGCGGCGTCCCCATTTCGTCTGCCATCCCGGTGATGATGAGGCCGGCCACGTCGGGATGGACGAGCGGGCCGCGTTCGCTGAGGTTGTACGCCGTCGAGCCGGTGGGTGTCGCCACCAGCACGCCGTCGGCGTGACCGGACGTGTACAGCGAGTCGTCGATGTACACGTCGAGCGTCGCCCCGCCGCCGTGACCGCGGCGCTCGCCCTGGACGACGACTTCGTTCAGCGCCGGCGATAGCTCCCAGTCGTCGCCGCTGGCCTGGAGCCGCGGCTTGGCCCGCGTTCTGGCGCTGCCGGTCTTCTGGATGTGTTCGACCTCCGCGACGACTGTCTCGACGGCTTCTTCGGGTGCGATAGCGTTCAGAAAGCCGACCTCGCCGAGATTGACGCCCAGGATCGGCGTCGACCCCGCGCCGCGGGCCGCGTACAGAAACGTCCCGTCGCCGCCGATGCTCACGACGAGGTCACAGGCGGACATCTCATCGACCGGGGCCGAATCGGGTACGGCGGCCTCCCACGCGTCGTGGTCTCCCAGCGCCCCGGCGGTCGTTTCGTCCACCACGACGGCCGCCGACGTGGCGCGCAGTCGGTCACACAGTGTACTCGCAAGCGACATGGCCCGGTCGTTGTCCCGCTGCGCGACGATACCGACAGTCATTGCCGGACGTTCCCGCCGGCCGCATATAAACCCTCTACGACGGCAATTATATCCGTCCCGACGCGTATCCACTTCCATGGGCCGTTCGTGTGGCTGGTGGTCGTGCGTATGAGCGGGGACGACGGGTCCGACGACGACTGGTTCGAAAGTGCGCTGGACGACGAGGACGGCGACAGCGAACAGACGGATACCGACGATACTTCGGCGACACAACCCGAGAGCGACGCCGAGGAGCCTACATCTGCGGACACTGGGCCGTTTGCGGCAGACAGTGACGAGAGTGATAGCAGTGGGGGCGACAGCCCCTTCGACGACGATGGGGGCACTCCCTTTAACGAGGAGAGTGACAGCAGCCCGTTCGACGACGGCGGCGATGACCCCTTCAGTAGCGAGAGTGGTGCCTCCGATACCGACGCCGGGTCCTCCGGTGACGACGGCGGCGGTGGACTCTTCGACGACGACTTCGCCACCGCGTTCGAGTCTGCCGGCAGCGGTGACGGTGACAGCGGTAGCGACTTCGAGGAGGAGTTCGAGTCCGACATCCCGCGGGTCGACATCGGTATCGAGGGGCTCGACCAGATGATTCAGGGCGGAATTCCACAGCGCCATCTCATCGTCACTATCGGCTCGGCCGGAACCGGGAAGACGACGTTCGGGCTGCAGTTCCTCCACCACGGCCTGCGGAACGGCGAGAACGCGGTGTTTCTGACCCTTGAACAGTCTCACGATGCGATACTGGACACCGCCAGCGAACGCGGCTGGGGATTCGAGGAGTACGAGGAACAGGGCCAGCTAGCGATTGTCGACCTCGACCCGGTCGAGATGGCGAACAGCCTCGACAACATCCGGGGCGAACTGCCGGCGCTCATCGAGAAGTTCGGCGCCGACCGGCTGGTGCTTGACTCCGTCTCCCTGCTAGAGATGATGTACGACGACCAGTCCCGGAGACGCACCGAAGTGTTCGATTTCACCCGGTCACTGAAACAGGCCGGCGTGACGACGATGCTCGTCTCCGAAGCCAGCGAGAACAACCCCTTCGCGTCCAGACACGGTATCATCGAATACCTGACTGACGCGGTGTTCATCCTTCAGTACGTCCGGTCGGACACCGGCGAGACGCGACTCGCCGTCGAGATTCAGAAGATACGGAACGCGAACCACTCGCGGGAGACGAAACCCTACGAGATAACGAACGACGGTATCTCGGTCTACCAGCAGGCCAACATCTTCTAAGCCGTCGCCGTCCCGACCGACTCCGGTTCGTCCCGCTCGTCGAGTGCGGCGTTGTAGCCGCCGGCCCAGAGGTCCGTCGCGACGACCAGCACGTAGAAGGTGGCGAACGGGCTGAGAATCACGGCGAGGAGCGAACCGAGGAACGGTATCACATTGAGCAAGTTCACCACGACGTTGACGGCGATGAACAGCGCAATCGAGACCAGCCACGGTGTCGCGTACTCCGGGGACAGGACTAACTTCCGTAGCGTCCCGAAATCGAACCCAGCACCGAACTCGCCGGTACAGGCGAAGTGGATGATGGCGGCCGTCGCCACGTAGCCGAACACCAGCGACAGGACGAACGAGATCGCCAGCCCGCCGAAGAGGCCGGCCAGGCCGGCACCCGCTCCGGCGCGGGTCCCCGTCGCCATCGCGAACAGGCTGCCGCCGACGGTCACCCCGAACACGACGAGCGGGACGAGCATGTACACGATGCCGATGACCCAGGCCTTGAGACCGTCGACGAGCAGTTCGCCCCAGTCCTCGAACGCCGGCGGCTCTGTCGCCCCGTCCGCCCGTTCGCGGACTGCCTGAACGAGATAGCCGTACACGAGGATACCGGGTACGAGGAGAAAGGCGAGGAGGCTGAGAACGCCGCCGATGAGGACGGTCACGGTCCAGTCGTCGTCTTCCATGGGATATCTGAGTGTATCTTCGAGCGACTCCATGTTTCTTGGTCACTCCCTACATAATTAGTTACAGACACCTTGCCGGGTTATTCGCTCGGCTTACCGCAGGACTGCGATGTGTCGATTCCAACACGATTCCTCTCAAATCGCGCCAGCTTGCGGAACCAATAAATCACAACCGGGCGACAGGAGGGATATGGTACTACTCGTGCCCTTCGACGGTTCGGCCCTGTCGAAAGCCGCGCTAACGCGGGCGATGGAGTTCGCGGACTACCGCGACGAGGACATCACTGCGCTGTCCGTTATCCCGGACGATGCGGCGTACGCGCGGGAACGCGGCTGGATCGACGCGGACGAGGTGTTCGATACTGAGACTGTCGCCGACCGGATGCGAGAGCAGGCCGAGTCGGTCGCCCCGACGGCGTCGTTCCGCTACGAGGTCCCGGAAGACGTGAGTTCGATGGCGTCGACGACGACGGACATCACCCGGACCATCAGAGAAGTCGCTCACGAAGAGGGGGCCTCAATCGTGTTCATCGGCAGTGAGAACGCCGGACGGGTGTCGACACCGGTCTGTAGCGTCGGTTCACCGGTGTCAGAAGACCCACAGTACGACGTCCATATCGTCCGGCACCCGTAGCGCTATCTGACGACGGTTACGGGGACGGACGCCCGTCTGACGACGATTTCGGCGACGCTGCCAAGCAGGATGCGGGACATCCCCGAGCGGCCGTGGCTTCCCATGACGATCTGGTTGATGTCGTGTTCGTCCGCGTACTCCACGATTACCTTCGTCGGTCGCCCGACCTCGATGACGCGTTCGACGGACTCGATACCGGCCTCGGTCACTTCCGCTTCAAGGTCGTCGAGCAGGTCCTCCGCTGTGGCCTTCTGTTTCTCGTACCACTCCTCGGAGAAGGAGGGAATCGAGGCCTCCGCGCTGTAGCCGGCCTCTGCGGGGTTGATGACGTGCAGGAGAACGACCGTCGCGTCCGGATACTCCTCGGCTGCGAACTCACACGCTTCCGTTGCCTGGTCGGAACTGTCGACCGGAACGAGGATTCGTTTTGCCATACGTCCCATTCCGCTGGGGTCGGTTTGAATCTTCGGCCCGCTGCAATCGGTGAGCGGGTCTTCGGTCTGTCAGTCTCGCCCGTGACGGGTCACACACGTCGACAGACCAATTAGTTCGACTGGCTCGGAGTTATCCGGCGAGTAGACGACCCGCTGGCCCTTCTCCATGTAGGGGACCTTCGATTCGAGGTTGCTGGGGATGTTCACCGCCGAGATGGCGTCCTCGTCGCCGAGATTGAGTACCATCGTCGTGTTGATCTGCTTGAACACCGGGTCGGCGATGTCCTGGGGGTCCTGCGTGATGAGATACAGGCCGAGGCGCTCCTTCCGACCCTGTTTTGCGGCTTCGGTGAACTTCCCGATGACCTTGCCGGCCTGGACGCTGTCGGCGTCGGTGAGGAAGTTGTGGGCCTCGTCCATCCCCAGCACGAGCGGCGTCTCCTTGATGCGGTCGTAGTCCGGGTCGTTCGAGAGCTTCTGGTCGATGAGCAGGCTGGAGACGGCCAGCACAATGGTCGATGCCGTCCGGGAGTCCGTGATGTGGTACGTCGGGATGACCGTCAGCCCGCCGTCGCGGACGAACTGCGATATCTGATCGGTGATGGGGCGAGCGTCCTGGTCGAAGACAGCGCCGAAGCCCTGAACGCGGCGCTTGACGGCGTCGAACGTGGCCTCGTGGACGTCGCCCGCCTCGTCCAGTTCCTCCTTGAGCGCGGGGTCCCCGAGGAAGGTCCGGAAGTCACTGTACGTGCCGCTTTCGCCGTATTCTCGCTCGAACCGCGGGAGCAGCGTGTTCACCAGCGCGCCGTACTGGTTGTCGTTCAGGCTGGAGCCGGCGATGAGCCAGGGGTTGTCGTGGACGAGCGAGAACGGGATGGTGAACTCCACCTGCTCGGCGCGGTGGTGGCTGGCGTTGTAGTCGGCCCCGGCCACCTTCGGAACGAAGGCGATGGTGTCGTCGTGCCCGCCGTAGGCGACGCCCTCCCGCTCACAGCGGCGCTCGAACTCGTCGGTCATCGCGGGGTTGTCGTCGTGCATCTGCGCGTACTCGTCCTGGGGGTCGAACTGGACGACGGCGAGTTCTGGCGTGCGGCCGTCGCCCATCTCGTAGGTCCGGCCGAGATACTGCCGCAGGACGTTCTTCGAACTGTGAGTCTTCCCGGACCCGGTCCCACCCGCGACAAGGGTATGCCGGAACACGAGCGGGTCGCCGGCGTCGTAGTCGTCTTTCAGCCGGTAGTCGATGGTCGGCGGCTCGGCGGCCGTCCGGACCTTCTCACCGCCGACGGAGAGATGGCCCAGGAAGACGCCGTCCTCGGGTATCTTCAGGCCGGTCTTGATCTCGGATTTGTCGGTGGCCTCCCGGACGACGGTTTCGGGTTTGGGTACCCGGTCGGTCATCCGCCGCTTGAGTTCGCCACCGTCGCTGTACAGCACCGCGACCGGCTCAAGCTCGGCGATGAATTTGAAATCCCGCTCGTCGATGCCCCGCTCGCGCATCGCCCGCCGGGCGTGGATCTCTGTCGCGTCGTCAGCGTGGAACTCCTGGGCGTATTCCAGCGCCTTGATACGACAGAACAGTCGCTCCCCGTCGGGGTACGGAACGAGCAAGTACGTCCCGATGCGAAGCCGCGAGCGGTTCCGCGCGGTGACGTACGCGCGCAGGACTGTTTCGTCGGCTTCCTCGCTGATCCGGAGGCCGTTCGCCGCCGAGAGGACACCGAGACCGGTGTCTGTTCCGGCCGGTGTCACGTCCATATCTTCGAAGTCGTCGTCTGTCGATTGTGCTGTCGGGTCCGTGCCCCCCGACGCGTCGACAGTCTGGTCGCCGTCGTCGGCCGTCTCGGCAGAATCGGCGGCCTCGTCGTCGGCCGCCGCGTCGTCGCCGTCGAAATCAGTGAAATCCCCGAGGTCGGACATACCCCAGTTCAGGGTAGCCGGGGATTAACACCTTTCCCCGGCAGCATGAATGTGAAACCTTACCCGGATGGCTGTCAACGAACGCATATGAAGCCGACGCGGGTGATGTCTTTCAATGTGCGGTACGACACCGCCGGGGACGGGGGAGACGGGTGGCCCCACAGGCGGCGGCTGGTGGCGGGAATACTCCGGTATCACGACCCCGACATTATCGGGATTCAGGAAGCGATGGCCCACCAGCTCCGGGAGCTAGAGGTGTTGCTGGACGGCTACGAGTGGGTCGGTGACCCGCGTGACGCCGTCGACGCCGGTGGGGAGCACACGGCCATCGGCTACCGGGCCGAGCGCTTCGACTGCGCGGCCACGAACACGTTCTGGCTCTCCGAACAGCCCGCCGAGCCGAGCAGCGTCGGCTGGGACGCCGCATACCCTCGCGTGGCGACCTGGGCGCGCCTCCGTGATCGCGACACCGACGAGGATCTGCTGTGTCTGAACACGCATCTGGACCATCGAGGGGCTGACGCGCGGGTCGAGGGCATCGAACTGGTTCTCGACCACCTCGATTCCATCGCCCGTGAGGCCCCCGCGGTCGTGACCGGCGATTTCAACTGCGTCGTCGGCGAACCGGCCTACGAGCGGGCCGAGGGCCACGAACTCCCGGACGGCCGCACGCTCGTCGACGCCCGCGACACAGCGACCGCGACCCACGGCCCGACGACGAGCCGGACCGATTTCCACAACCTGCTCCCCGAGATGGGGATCGACCATGTGTTCGTCAGCGAGGACGTGGCCGTCGACACCAGAGCGGTCATCGCCGACCGCGACGACGACCACTACGGCTCCGACCACCTGCCCGTCGTGGTCGACTGTGAACCCTGACCCGAGGGAGAATCTTTTGCCTGTGTGGCCCCTACGTGTAACTATGTTGCTTATTCGGGGGACCGCGGGCGGGACGGCGCTGACCGGGACGCTGTACGAGCCGGGCGAGGAGCCGCCCGAGTTCAAGGGCGCGCCGGACGAGGGGACGCCCTACGTCTGGGTCTGTGACGCTTTCTACGAGGTCGAAAGCGGCGGACAGGTCCAGTCCATCGACGACCGCGAGATCCGAATCGCCTTCGAATCCCCGATGCCCCGTGGCTTCGAGACGCGCGATGCGGCAATCGACGCGGCCAAAGAACATGTCAGAACGCAGTTCGCCCGGCTCGGCGTGGCCGGCGAGACGGTCGACGTGACGGTGCAGCAGGCCGAGACGGCGTAGCCGACAGGTCTGTGGAGAACGGCGGCCCGTTTTCTGAGTCAGCGAACGACCAGTGAGTTATACCAATGTGACGGGTGAACCCACTGCGCGTGGCCGAGGACCCGTCCCCGACCGAGGTGTTCGCCCTCCTCGACGATGACTACGCTCGCGCGCTCCTTGCAGCCACGAGTCACAGACCGATGACAGCAACCGAACTCAGCAACGACTGCGACATGTCACTCTCGACCGTGTATCGCCGCCTCGACGCGCTTGAGGACTGCGGCCTCGTCGCCGCTCGAACGCAACTCGCGGACGACGGGCACCACGCGGACGTGTACGAGGCACAGATGGACGCGCTCACTGTGCGGCTTACCGACGGGACCTTCGACGTGACCCTCTCCGTCGAGTCGAAGACACACGAGTTCGCCGACGCTCTAGTGGATCTCTGGGAGGGGCTCTGATGGAGTTTGCCGGCCTCTCCGCCGAAACGTGGGTTACCGTGAACACTGCTTTCCACCTCGCACAGACGGGGGTCGGGCTGCTCATTGCTGCATTGGCGCTCGTTGGCTACCGTCGACGACGGACCCGCTCTATGCTCGCACTGGCCGTCGGAATCAGCCTCCTCACCTTCGTCTCGTACCTCGTTACCCTCAGTGCCGTGCAGGTCCTCCCGCGAGTGGTGTTTCCCCTTCCGGGAACTATCACAGAACTCGTTGGGCTCATCGCCCTCCTGTACGCCATCGTTCTGGCCCGCCGCGATTAGCACGCTTCAGAACGATTCCTCGACGGCGCCCCACCGGATATCGTTGAACTCCCGCTCGCGGTCAGTCTCGAAGGTCCGCTCGATGCGGCGAGTGAGTTCCTCGCTCCCCTGGCGGTCAATTTTGGCGAGTTCATCGGCCTTCCCGATAGCCAGCGGCGGCCCCTGCTCGCGGGCCACATCGTGGAGTATCTGCCGCGTGAGTTTGGCCCGGCACTCCGGGTCTTTAGTGAACGCGTACGGGGCCTCGATGCGGAACACGAGGTCGGAACGTGGGTCGTAGAGGACGAAAAACGTCACTTCGTAGGCTTCGGGGTCGAGCGACCGCTCGATGCCCAGCGCGTCGCCGTCGGCGGCCATGATGCCGTCAGTTCCGCCCCGCGAGCGGAACCAGTTCGTCGCAGTGAGACAGTCGGTCTGCAGTTCTCCCTCGTCGTCGCGTCGCTCCAGAATTCGGCGGAAGAAGGCGGTGTCGTTCACCCAGGGGGCGTTGGTCTTGCGCCGCAGCGCCCGTGTGAGGGCCTTCGTCGAGGAGTTCTTGATGAATCCCACCATCGGAACGTCCCGTTCGACGAACCGCTCGACGAGGTCGACGTAGTTGTTGACCACCGTCTTCGGGCGGTCGTCCTCGGCAAGCAGGTCGGCCAGTTCGGTGTCGCGGTCGGCCCAGCGGAGCACGCCGGTCGGGTAGATCGGCCCGTCGAGGATGAACAGGTCCTCGACCACGTCGGCGTTTGTCAGCGCGTGCTGGCTCTCCGCGAGGTACAGCGCCAGCGCGTGGACGACCCGCTGCTCGTAGCGGTCGACCTGTGGCACGTCGAGGACGCGCCGCTTGGCGTAGCCGCGGTCCCCGCCCTGCCAGTCGCCGTCGAATCCCAGCGTCGCGTCGTTCGAGTGGACGGCCATGATAATCGTTCGGCCGCGGTGGAGTTCGACGTCCGAAGGTACGCTGCCCATCGCCGCCTGTGCCACGTCCAGCACCAGCCCGTTCTTGAACGTCGTGGGATTGATAGTCCCCGAATCCAGGCCGTGCTGGGTCGGAAACGGCGGGTCCGCCAGCGCGATATCCTCGATAGGGACCTTCCGGCGGCGCTGCTCGTCTAGCGGTTCCAGAATCTTCGTTCCGTCCTGCCACAGCGGGTCGAGAAAACTCTCCCAGACTTCCTCGGCGGCCGCCTCCTGGTCGCTCGTCTCGACGGTCTCGCGCACCTGCCCGGCGAGCTTGGCGATGCCGTCGACGTGGACCGGGTCCAGCGTCATGCCCGTGCGTTCGCGGGGACGGGCATAACCCTTTGGTCACCTGCCGATTCGGCGCTTATACTGTCGGCTGTCCGTCTGTGACGAATTCCGCCACTCCGGGGTTGGCGAATATCTTGTAACAGTTACAGCCGACAGTATTACTCCTTGCCGGACTCTTCACGGAGGATGCGTTCGATGGCCTCGGCGATCTCCTCGTAGGACTGCATCGTCAGGCCGTCCGTGGTGATGAGCACGCCCTGGCGCTCGGTCGTCGCCCGCAGGAGGTAGCCGTTAGAGAACGCGCGGACGGTGAAGCGGTAGTCGCCCAGTTCGGACTCCTGATATGCGTTTTTCGTCTGCTTGTACCCCTGCCACTCGTGACCGACGAAGTCGTTGAGGTCGGCGTCCTGTTCGAGGTCCTCCCGCAGGTAGAGTTGCTCGAAGTTCGCACGCGTGAAATACGTCACTGAACGGAGCGAGTCACCCGTCGCTGTCCGGGCTGTCGTGACGATTGCGTCGGCCAGATCGTCCGAGAGAATGTTCCGAGTCATGCCAGACCGAAGGCGGGCCTCCCTCTTAATTTCAGGGTTCCCGATACTGGCAGTGATAGCAGGGTAGTGATATGGAGTACCGACACCAGAACCGCCGAATTTCGCATTATCGACCGTCACGTTCGGGGCTGACCGACAGTGTATTAGGCCGGTCGCGTGACCCACCGGGTATGGACGTCGGACTCATCATCTTAGACGGGTGGGGCCTGAATCCGGACGACGATGTCCGGGATGCCGTCGCCGCCGCCGACACGCCGAACTTCGACCGCTACCGAGACGCGGGCACAGCGTCGACGCTTGCCACCCACGGCCGCCGGGTCGGTCTCCCGGAAGGTCAGATGGGTAACTCCGAGGTCGGCCACCTCAACATCGGGGCCGGCCGCGTCGTCAAACAGGACTCCGCCCGCGTCAGCGACAGCATCGCCCGCTCGCGGGGCCAGTCGCCACCGGACGACGCCGCACAGGACCCGCCGTTCTTCGAGAACGAAACGGTTCTGTCGGCATTCGAGCACGCCGAGGAACACGGCGGTCGAGTCCACTTCATGGGCCTCGTTTCGGACGGCGGCGTCCACTCCTATCAGGACCACCTCCACGCGCTCATCGAACTCGCCGGCGAGCGCGGGACCGACGCCGTCTCGCACGCCTTCACCGACGGCCGCGACACCTCTCCGACCGGCGGCGAGGACTACCTCACCGACCTCGAAGCCCACGCCGAGGCGCACGGAACTGGCCACGTCGCCACCGTCTGCGGCCGCTACTACGCAATGGACCGCGACCAGAACTGGGAGCGGACCCGCCGGGCCTACGACGCCATCGTTCACCGCGAGGGCGACCACCACGCCGCCGACGCTGTCGCGGCCGCCACTGAATCCTATGCCCGCGACACTACCGACGAGTTCATCGAGCCGACGACCGTCGGCGACCACGCCGGCTTCGAAGACGGCGACGCGGTCGTCTTCTTCAACTTCCGCTCGGACCGCGCCCGACAGCTCACCCGGATGCTCGGGGATATCCGCCCGGAGGACTGGGGGGCCGACACCGAGCCGCCGGCCATCCGACTGGTGACGATGACGCAGTACGACGAGACGTTCGACCTGCCGGTCGCCTTCCCGCCGAACCAGCCCGAGGACGTGCTCGGCGAGGTGCTTTCGGCGGCCGGGAAGACCCAGATCCGGCTGGCCGAGACGGAGAAATACCCCCACGTCACCTACTTCCTCAACGGCGGCCGGGAGGTCGCGTTTGACGGCGAGAGCCGCGAAATCGTCGACAGCCCTGACGTGGCGACCTACGACATGCAACCGGAGATGAGCGCGCCGGAACTGGCAGACACCGCCATCGAGTTCATCGACCGCGAGGACCCCGACGCGATGGTCCTGAACTTCGCCAACCCCGACATGGTCGGCCACACCGGCGACTTCGACGCGGCGGTGACCGCCGTCGAAACCGTCGACGAACAGCTCGGCCGGCTGGTCGCGGCGATTGGGGCCGCCGGCGGCCACACTCTCATCTGTGCCGACCACGGGAACGCCGACGACATGGGGACCGTCGATGACCCGCACACCGCCCACACGACCAACCCCGTCCCGTTCATCTACCTCGCCGCCGACGAGACCGCCGGTGGCCGGACTGCCCGCGACGGCGGGACGCTGGCCGACCTCGCGCCGACGATGCTCATGCTCATGGGCATCGACCAGCCGGAGGCGATGACCGGCACACCGCTGGTCGAATAGCGGGCGACGCGATCACGCTATTTTTCGAGCAGTGAGAGATACCCCGGCGGCACGCGGTCAGTCGTGTACGTCTCGGTCCCGCGCTTGACGATTCGGCGGTCGTCGGCCTGCATCGCCGCGGCGTCGACGACGAACACGACGGGGTCGGCGGCGTGGCGACGCCCCACCTCGCGGGCCGCCGCGACGGAGTCCGAGAGGTGGACCGTCTGTCGCCCCATCGGCTTCAGTCCCGCGTCGCGTATCGAGGCGGCGTTTCGCGGCGCAGTTCCGTGATACAGCGTCGTCGGGACCGGGTTGTCGGTCGCGTCGAGAGTCACGTCGACAGAGTGCCCGTAAGCCGCCCGAACGCGGCCGCCAGCGGCTACTGTGCTTGACTCGTCACTGGTTCCTGTCCGCTCGAACCGCCCTTTCGGGTCCGTGGCGATGACTCCAGCCAGTGCCTCGCCGTCGGCCCAGTCGTACTTCCGCTCGACAGCAGCGTGGAGAGAGGTAAACGCCGTCCACCCCGCTTCGTCTACCTCGATGCCTGCGTCCTCGGGAAAGTGTCTGAGCGCCCCGGAGACGAACTTCGAGAGCTGTCGTCGCCGTGCGCCGTCGAGAACGAGGGTCCCCTCTCTGTCACAGACCGGGCACGCATTCCCCTCGAAGAAGCCGTCCTCGGGACAGCGACGGACCGCATCTGGCATGGTCGGGGTTGGGCCGCGACCATACAAAAGCGTCACGCGGACGTGACGACGGCCCGCGTATCGACAGCTGTCCCAGACGCTTTCACCGGCGGCCACGGCACCGCTACTTCCGAAGTAGCGCTTAACTCTCCATCCCGGCGGGCGGGTATCTTCAAGTAGATACAGTCATCAGTCTGCCATAACGAAATGCCGTCCCCAACAGACCTCGAACTCGGCGGTGAGCGGTCCGATGTGTATCGGTTCGTGGAGCGGAACGGCCCTGTCGCGCCCGCCGAGGTGGCCGAAGCCATCAGCGTCGACCCCGAGCGGTTCCAGCACCACGTCTCCATTCTCAAACGGGACGACCTCATCGAGGCCACCGAGGACGGGAAGCTGACCGTGGCGCTCCACCACGGCGAGACGGCCGAACACTACGAGGCCGGCGTCAGCTACGAGATACGGCCTTCCCGGCCGTCGGACCTCTCCGGCGTCGTCGGGACGATACGCGACGTGACCAGCGAAGCGCCGTACATCATCGCGGCCGGTGTCGCCGAGCAACTGGCCTACGAGGACACGCTCGTCCGCTGGGGTCCCAATCGCTGTCGCGTCGTGTTCGTCGCCACGGTCGACGACGACGTCGTCGGCTGGGTCCACGTCGCCATGTCCGAGGTGGCCGAACTCGCGTCGACGGCCGAACTCACGCTCGGAGTAATGGAGACGTACCGCCGTCACGGTATCGGCAGCCACCTGCTCCACCGCGGGGTCGAATGGGCCGCGAGCCGCGGCTGTCGAAAGGTGTACAACAGCCTGCCGGCCACGAACGAGCGGGCCATCGACTTCCTGAAGGAGACCGGCTGGACGGTCGAGGCTGTCCGCGATGGCCACTACGAGATCGACGGCGAACTGGTCGACGAGGTGATGATGGCGCGCCGGCTGGAGTGAGACGGACTGACGGCAAGCGCCACGCTCGTGAGCGGAGAACCCGGAGATAGCGCCCTATGGATTTATGATTGTCTACCGACAAGTGACGACATGACAGTTACCGAACTAGAAGACTACGGAATGCTCCAGATGGACGTCGAGGACATCGAAAAGACCCTCGAACGGAAGAGCATCGGCGTGCTTGGCGTCCCGACCGATTCCGCGCCGCTACTGCGCCCGCTTGGTTTCTGGTACGACGGCGAGTCCACGCTCTACTTCGTCTACGTTCTCGGTGCCGACAGCCGGAAAGTGACGGTGAGCGACCACGCGGACGTTGCCCGGTTTCTCATCTACGACGTCGAAACGACGTTCAACTGGCGCAGCGTCCTGCTGACGGGGACCATCGAACGAGTCCCTGGCGACGAACGCAGGGCAATCGAAGAACAGATAGACACTTCCTGGACGCCCGACGTGTTCGAGCGGGCGGCCGAGACGGAGGCCACGGCGCTGTATCGGTTCCGAATCGACGAGCGGGCCGGTATCAAGCAACTCGAACTCCCGCCGGAACTCAGAACCGAATCTTCGACGAGTGGACCGGAGTAACCGGGACTCAGCCCGTTCGGAAAGAGAAATCCAGCGTCGGCGCGGAGTGGGTCAGCGACCCCATCGAGATGATGTCCACGCCCGTTTCGGCGTAGGCCGGCACGTCCGCAACTGTGATACCGCCGCTAGCCTCGGTAAGCGCGTCGGAAGCAGACGTTGCCACTCTGTCGACGGCCCGCTCAGTTTCCGCGGGAGTCATGTTGTCGAGCAGGACGATGTCCGCGCCGGCCTCGGCGGCCCGCGGGGCGTCCGCCGGAGCTTCGACCTCCACGTCGAGTTTCGTGGCGAAGGACGCCCGCTCGCGGAAGTGCTCGATGGCGTCGACCAGTCCCATCTCGGCGACATGGTTGTCCTTGATCATCACCATGTGCGAGAGGTCCAGTCGATGGGTGTCGCCGCCGCCGGCCGCTACCGCTCGCTTCTCGATGCCGCGCAGGCCGGGAGTCGTCTTGCGCGTGCCGGCAATGCGGGGCGTGGAATCCGTCGCAGCCGATTCCGCCGCATCGACGGCGGCCCGCGTCTTCGTCGCCACGCCCGAGGCGTGGCCGGTGATATTCACGGCGACGCGCTCGCCGCGGAGGACCGACTGCGCGGGGCCGTCGACGCGAAGCACTACGTCGCCGGCGTCGATAGCGTCCCCGGAGTCGACCGGTGTCTCAACCGCACAGTCCAGATACTCGAACACAGCGGTGGCGGCGTCGAGACCGGCGGCGACGCCGGACTCTTTCGCTACCAGGCGGCCCTCGGTCGTCCCGGGCACGTCGTTGGTCACGTCGTGGTGGCCCACGTCCTCGCGGAGCCACCGCTCGATGTCGCTGTCGGCGAGCATCAGTCGGCCGTTGACTCCGGCGGTTCCTCACTCGCATCCACGAGATTGTGCGTGCCGACGCTCTCCTCGTTCTCGGCGGCGTGGCGCGCGATCAACAGCGCGGTGACGCTGGCGTGGCGGAGTTCGTACAGCGAGCGGCTGGTCCGCGTGCGAACGTAGGCGTCGACTTCGCCCTTGAGCCGGCGGAGGACGGCCATCGCGCGCTGGAGGTCCGCGGGGTCCCGCTCGACGCCGACGTTCTCGTCCATCACGCGAGTCAGCCGCTGGAACTTGTCGCGGGCGAAGCGGTCGGGCAGATCCGGGTCGCGTTCGAGGAGTTCCGGCGCTTCGATTGGCTCCGGCTCGGCCCCGGCGGCGTCTTCGCCGGCGCGCAGGCCCCAGACCAACCCTTCGAGCAGGGAGGTGCTGGCGAGGCGGTTCGCGCCGTGGACGCCGGTTCGGGAGCATTCGCCGACGGCATAGAGCCGGTCCAGTGTCGTCCGACCGCGGTCGTCGACGCTGATGCCGCCACAGAGGAAATGCTCGGCGGGCGCGACCGGGATGCCCTCGGTCCAGTCGATGCCGTACTCCTCGCAGTTGTCTGCAAGGTCTGGGAACTCTTCGACGAAGTTCAGGGGAGAGACATCCAGCGTGACCTCGCCGGTCGCCTCGCGCTCGGCTTTGACCGCCCGAGCCACCACATCGCGCGGCGCGAGTTCGGCGTCGGCGTGATAGTCGGGCATGAACCGCTCGCCCTTGCCGTTGCGCAGCAGGCCGCCCTCGCCGCGGACGGCTTCGCTGACGAGGAAGGCCACGTCGCCGTCACGCTCGCCGCCTTCCCGGACGCACGCCGTCGGATGGAACTGCACGTACTCCATACCTTCCACGTCGGCCCCGGCGAGTGCGGCCATCCCGATGCCGTCCCCGGTGGTATTGTCGGGGTTCGTCGTCCGCGGGTAGAGGTCGCCGATGCCGCCGGTCGCCAGCACGACGCTGCCGGCGAAGTACGGGTCGACCGCGCCGTCGGATTCGAGCATCGCGCCGTGGACACGACCCTCGTGACGGATGAGTTCGAGCGCGGCGGTGTCGTCCAGAATCTCCACGCTGTCGTGGTCGTCGATGTAATTCAGGAACGGGACGTGGATGTGCTTGCCAGTCGAGGCGTCGACGTGGAGGATGCGGTCCTCGCTGTGGGCGGCCTCGCGGGTGAAGTCGTGGTCGGAGCCGTTGTGGTCAAAGTCAATGTCGAGGGTGTCAAGCAGCACGTCCTCGACGGCTCCGTTGGCGTTCTCGACCAGCACGTCGACGGCGTCGGGGTCGGCAGTGCCGTCCGAAGCGGCCATGATGTCTTCTTTGAACTCTTCGGGGGTGTCCCGGGAGACTGCGATGCCGCCCTGGGCCCACCAGGATGAGGAGCCCTCCGGGCGGGTCGCCTTCGTGGCGAGCGTCACGTCGTCGCCTTCTCGGGCCGCGGCGAGCGCCGCCGCCAGCCCGGCGATGCCGGAGCCGATGACCAGTACGTCCGTCGTGATCGGGTCGTCCGTCATGGTTAGATCTCCAGCATTCGGTCCATCGCGACCTGTGCCAGGTCCTTCTCCTCGGGCGCGACTTCGATGACGTTGCGCTCGCGACCCTCGACCAGTTCCTCCAGCACCCACGCGAGGTAGTTCGGGTCGATCTGACGCATGGCGTTGCAGTCCATGCAGGCGTCGCCACACAGCGGAACCACGTTCACCTCGGGGTGCCACCGCTGGAGGTGGTGGGTGAGGTGAATCTCGGTGCCGATGGCCCACGTCTCGCCGGGGTCGGCCTCGGCGACGGACTCACAGATGGTCGACGTGGAGCCGGCCACGTCGGCGGCCTCGACGACCTCGCGGCGACACTCGGGGTGGACGATGACGTTCGCGTCGGGGTAGTCCTCGCGGACAGACTCGATGTGGTGCTCGCGGAAGCGTTCGTGTACCTGGCAGTACCCCTCCCAGAGGATGACGTCGTTTTCGACGGCGTCAGCGGCGTCGGTGCCCTCGGCGTCCCACGGGTCCCACTCGACGGTCTCGTCGGCCATGCCGAGCCGGTGGGCCGTGTTCTCACCGAGGTGCTTGTCGGGCAGGAACAGCACTTTGTCGCCCTTCTCGAAGGCGTACTCGAAGGCCTTGTGCGCGTTCGAGGAGGTACAGACCAGCCCGCCCTGCTCGGCGCAGAAGGCCTTCAGGTCGGCGTAGCTGTTCATGTACGTGATCGGGATGATATCTTCGTCGTCGTCGAGCGCCGCGGTCAGTTCCGCCCACGCGGCGTCGACCTGCAGCGCCTCGGCCATGCCGGCCATCGGGCAGGACGCCTCCATCGACGGGAGGATCACGGACTGGTCGTCGTCCGTGATGATGTCCGCGGATTCGGCCATGAACGTCACACCGCCGAAAATCACGTAGTCGGCGTCGGACTCGGCGGCCTCCTTCGAGAGCTGGTAGGAATCGCCGATGAAGTCGGCGTGTTCGACGATCTCCCGGCGCTGGTAGTTGTGGCCGAGGATGACCACGTCGTCACCGAGGGTATCGAGCGCGCTCTCGATGCGTTCGGTCCGCTCGTCCGCATCGAGGTCCCGGTACGCCGGCGGGAGCTGCTCGAGGTTGTCGTACTTGAAGAGGCTGAGGTCCGTCTCGAACGCTGCGGTTTCCATTTCGGGCACGATGTATCCACCTGTCGGTACTCACACTTCGGAGCTCTCCCGTGAAAAGATTTTATCTTCAAAGTCGGGGGTTGGTGGGCAAGGAGATTGTATACCTGGTATTGGAGGTAACTACAGTTCTGTTTCCGGTGTTGGTGGCCTATCGGGTTTTATATCCGGCTTTGGCGATCTAACTGCTTCTATATCCCGTACTGTCGAATTATGTTGTTTGTTACCGAGAAACAGGAAACGTGACGCGTCGATACTACCGTCTGTCGGACTTACTCGCCGGAATCGAACACGGTCTGGCCGTCGCTGACGGTCAGCGTGACGGCTACGTCCGAGATATCCGCATTCGGGACGTCCCACGGAGAGGCCGATAGCACGGCGAAATCCGCAACCGATCCCGGCGTAATCGTGCCCATCCGGTCCTCGTCGAAGCCCGCGTACGCGGCACCGCTGGTGTACGCCCGGAGTGCCTCGTCAACTGTCAGCCGCTGGTTCGACTCCGGCGCGGTGACGGACTGCTCGACGCCGTACAGCGGGGAAAGCGGCATACAGTCGCTCCCGAAGGCCAGTTGTGCGCCGGCATCCACGAGGTCGCGGAACCGGTTCGTCAGCGCGCGGCGCTCGCCGAGTCGCTCGTCGTACAGGCCGCCCGGCACCGCCCAGCGGTGGAAGTTCGGCTGCGCCGAAACGACCAGTGGCGACGCCGCCAGTCGCTCCGCCAGGTCGCCGGTGAGCACCTCGGCGTGTTCGACGCGGTGGCGCTCATCCGCGGCGTCGACTGATTCGATAGCCGAAAGCAGCGCGTCGATAGCCGCGTCGCCGATGGCGTGAGCGGCGAACTGGAGGCCCGCGTCGTCGACCGCTGACACGAGTTCCCGGAGGGCATCTGGGTCCGTTCGCCACTCGCCGACGCTGTCGCTGTCGGCGTACGGCTCCCGGAGCCGCGCGGTGCCGGCCCCGAGCGACCCGTCGATGTACGTCTTGATCGCGCCCGTTTGCACTCGGTCGCTCCCGTGGTTCGTCACCAGTCCGAGTTCCCGTATGGCGTCGAGGTGGTCTACCCAGTAGTTGAGCCGAATCCGCAGGGAGAGTGCGTCCTCGGTGTCTAGGTCGCGGTACACTCGCGGGGCGTGAGACTGCCGCACCATGTCGTGTACGGCGGTAATTCCCTTTGAGAGAGCCACCTCCTGTGCGGCCAGCAGGTACTCCCGGGTCTGCGTGTAGTCGGGCGCGATAGCGTCGAAGACGGCCTCGGCGGCTTCCTCGACGAGCACGCCAGTTGGTGCTCCGTCCTCGGTCCGAACGCCGTCGTCGGGCAGGTCCAGTACGTCCAGCGCGGCGTGGTTTACCGACACCGTATGGATATCCTCGCGCGCGGCCGCGACCGGGCGATCAGCGCTCACCCGGTCCAGCGTCGCCGCCTGCAGCAGGTCCCCGTCCCAGTCGCTCTCGTCGTAGCCAAACCCCAGTATCCAGCCCTCGCCGTCGTCGGCCGCCAGCAGCCGGTCGATACAGTCGTCCGGGCCGTCCGCCCCGGCGAGGTCCGCCTCGACTGCACGCCGGCCGACGATGTCGAGGTGCGTGTGGGCGTCGACGAAGCCGGGCAACAGAACGCCACCGCGACAGTCGACGGTCTCGGCACCCGCGGTCGAGAGTTCGTTCGGGTCTCCGACGGCTGTGACAGTTCCGTTCGTCACTGCGACCGCCGATGCCGGACCGTCGCCGGACAGCGGCCGCACCTCACAGTTCGTGAATACGCGGTCGACCATACAAACTCGGCGAGCGGCGACTGCAAAACGCTTGGCCCGCCAAGAGCAACTGTTAGGAGTCCCGAAGCCACACCGGTCAGTATGACCGACTCCGACGCTACGGCGCTCGCGGAGCGCGTTCGTGACGGTGAGTTGCGGCTCTACGAACTGGAAGACCACGCCGACCCCGACGTTGCGGCGGCGGCCCGTAGACACCTGCTGGCCGAGGAGACCGGCGCGGATCTCTCGGCGGTCGGCGACTACACCTTCGACGCCGCTGACGCCGAGAGCAACATCGAGAACATGGTCGGTGCGGCGCAGGTCCCGATGGGCGTCGTCGGCCCGCTGCCCGTCGACGGCGGGGCCGCCGAGGGCGACCACCACCTCCCGCTGGCGACCAGCGAGGGCGCGCTGTTGGCCTCCGTCAACCGTGGTGTTTCGACCATCCGAAACGCCGGCGGCGCGACCGCTCGCGTGCTCAAATCCGGGATGACCCGCGCCCCGGTGTTCCGTGTCGAAGACGTGGCCGAGGCGGGCGAGGTGTCGGCCTGGGTCCGCGAGCACGTCGACGCTCTCGCCGACGCCGCCGAATCGACGACCAGCCACGGCGAACTGCAGGACGTGACGCCCTACGTCGTCGGCGACAGCGTCTTCCTGCGGTTCTCGTATGACACCAAAGACGCGATGGGGATGAACATGGCTACCATCGCGACGGAGGCGGCCTGCGACGTCGTCGAGTCCGAGACGCCGGCTGACCTCGTCGCGCTGTCGGGCAACCTCTGTTCGGATAAGAAGCCCGCCGCTATCAACGCTGTCGAGGGGCGCGGTCGGACTGTCGCCGCCGACGTACTCATCCCCCACGAGCAGGTCGAGGAGCGACTGGACACGACTTCCGACGCTATCGTCGAGGCAAATACCCGCAAGAACCTCGTCGGTTCGGCGAAGGCCGGCGCGCTGGGATTCAACGCCCACGCCGCCAACGTCGTCGCCGCGGCCTTCCTCGCGCTCGGGCAGGACATCGCGCAGGTGGTCGAGGGGAGCAACGCTATCACGACGGTCGACGCCCGGGAGGACGGCCTGTATGCCTCTGTCACCATTGCATCGCTGGAGGTCGGCACTGTCGGCGGCGGGACGGGTCTCCCCACGCAGTCCGAAGCGCTTGACGTGCTTGGCTACAGCGGCGGCGGCGACCCTGCTGGCAGTAACGCCGACGCGCTCGCGGAGGTCATCGCTGCTGGCGCGCTTGCTGGGGAACTCTCCCTGCTCGCGGCGCTCTCGTCTCGGCACCTTTCCTCGGCGCACGCCGACCTCGGGCGGTAGCCCCGGCTTCCCGGCGGCGCACTATCACTGCCGGCTCTGGCTTACCAGAAAGCCGGCCCCCGCAACGAGAACGATGACGCCAGCGAGCAGGAGCGCTTCCTGCCCGAGCAGCGGGCCGAGCACCAGCAGCGCCCACGCCACCGCGAACACGCCGTGGGCGATGGCGAACAGCCGTCGGCCGCGCCGGGCGAACACGACCGTCCCCAGCGCGAATCCGAGCGTGAGGACGACCGCCGAGAGCGCGACCGTGCTCACCCGTAGTGAACCCACAGCAACCGGCTCGACGACCGGCGTGAGCAAGAACAGCAATCCCGAGAGACCGACAAGCGTCCCGACCGCGACTGGGCCGGGCTCGAAGTCCAGCGTCGCGGTCATAGCAGCCGGTACTGCCCCCGGCTCTCCGATGCCTTGCCGGCGCGAACCAGCTTTGTCAGTGCCTTCCGGGTGTACGACGCCGGGACGCCGCGTTCCTCGGCGTAGGCCACGACATCATCCTCGGTCGGCCCGTCGAGGGTCCGCAACGCACTCAGGACGGTTTCCTTGCGGCTCGACCCGTCCGTCGCCCCCTGTTCGGTGCGCTCGGCGGCCGCCGACACGGCGTCTGTATCCACCCCCGAATCTTCGAGGTACGTCTCGTCGTCCACGCCCGCGTCGTCGACCTGGCGCTCCATCTCGGCGTAGGAATCCAACTCCGCGAAGGCGTCCCCCTCCCCCTGTCTGTTCGCCAGCATCGACGCCCGGACCTCTCGGGCGTGGGCCTCGTCGTCCGTTTCGACGAACTTCCGCCGCTTGGCGTGTTTCCGGCGCGTGCCACACCGCGGGCACTGTGTCGTCTCCGGCCGTCCCTCGGTGACCCACAGCGCGCTGCAATCACTACACCCGACGACCGCGTACATACCTCTCTGTCAGGGCCGGACGGTACTGAATCCACCGACAGGCGGCGCGACCACAGCGTGTGGATTAGGATCTCTATAACGAGTGTCACGGCGTCGATGCTCACCCCTGGCGGACGAACGCTTAGGTGGGCCGGGTACGACAGCATAGCGCATGAGGGAAGTACCACAGGCGGCCTGCGAGACAGTCGAAGCAGTCGACGGCGTTCACCTGACACAGTTGGCGGTCGGAGAGCAGATGAGCGTCCAGCAGTTCCACATCGACCCCGGCGCGGCCGTCCCGGAACACAGCCACCGCCACGAGCAGGTCGGCTACGTTGTGAAAGGGACCTTTACCTTCCACGTCAACGGCGAGGAGTACGTCATCGGCCCCGGCGACTCCTACGTGGTCCCGAGTGAGGAGCCACACGAAGCGCGCAACGACGGCGAGGAACCGGTCCGGGGCATCGACGTGTTCAGTCCGCCCAGATCGAACCCGGACTGGCAGGACTAGCCACAACTGTTTGGGGCCGGCGGCCGTAGCGCAATCAATGACGCGAGCAGTGGCTGCTGTCGTGACGCTCGCGCTCGTACTTGCCGGGTGCTCGGGCTTCGTCCAGCAGGACAGTCCCGAAACAGTCACGCCGGCAGCGGTGCCGACCGATGGGGCCGGCTATCCGCCGGGTGTGAGCGACGAGGCTGTGGTGCCGTCAGTGCTGGCCAGCGCCCACGCGCGGACGCTCGCGACGACGAACTACACGCTGGCCACCCGCCAGCGGGTCACTGACAGCAACGGAACGGTACTCCGGCGGTCTAACCACACACGCCACGTCGCGGCGAACAAGACAACGTATGCCGGGCAGTTCCGCCAGAACGGCACTGAACTGAACACTTTCACGACCCGCATTGACTACTGGACCAACGGCTCCATCGTCGCGGCCCGGTACGACGGGCGAGCGAACCGGCCCCAGCGGGTCAAGTGGACTGTCCGCGACGACGGCCCGGTCTCGGACCTCTCGGAGCGCCGGATGATACGTGGCATCGGGGAAGCCGTCGATCTCTCCGTTGCCGACCGGAGCGACGGCGGCGTCGTCCTCGTCGGCACCCGTTTCACGGACCCTGGCAGGCTCAGTACACCGCTGTTCGTGAGCGACCCTCGCAACGTCTCCGTCCGACTCCGCGTCAGTCACGACGGTACCGTCTCGGCGCTTCGGCTGGCATTCGATGCCGAACGGAGCGACCAGCAGGTCCGTGTCACGCAATACCTGCGGCTACGAAACGTCGGGTCTACGACAGTGACACAGCCGAAGTGGGTCGCGAACACGACCCAGCGGTCGCTTCAGGAATAACCGCCCGCAACGAACGAATTCAGGCGCTACCGAGCGCGGGCAGGACTCGGCGTGAGGCGAGCATATAGCCGGCGTACAGGAGAACCAGTCCAATATAAACCTCCCAGATAGCGAGCGCAGAAATACCGCCGGACAGATCGGCGAGAGCGGCCTGTTCGGTGAGTGCTCCTCCTACGGTTAGCCCAGCAGCGAGGAGCGTCGAGAGCAGGAGTTCGAGTAGCTCTGGAATCGATTCTGAAACCATGTATGCGCAGATATCAGTGTCAACCCGCATGTAGCTCTTTCGATCCGAGAGAGCTTAGTAGGCCCACGAGAACGGGCCTGTATGAGCCAAAACTGGAACGCTGACTACGCGACACTCGCAAAGCGCGGGTTCATGCTCGGGGCGGGGCTGTTCCTCCTCGGCATCGCGGGGGAAGTCGCCGGAAGCGCCGTTCTCGGGACGCTCCCCGCCTGGGGCGACACGCTGCTGGTCGACATGGAAATGCTCGGTATTCTCGTCGGCCTCCTCTCGCCGCTCGTGTTCGGTGTGGTCCTTCCGCTGACCGAGTAACCCTTCTCTGACGGATACGCTCGATAGAACGACTCCCAAGCGACGGCCTCGTTCTCCCGACAGCACGACCGCTCGTCTCGCCAGTCCCGGCTGTTGTGCGCGATAAAAAATGGAGAGTTTGGGTGATCTGCGCGACTCGCTTACGCGAGCTTCTCTATATTCTCGACGACCTTCTCGGCGAACTCGCTGGTGGCGAGCTTCGTGCCGCCCTCGATCTGGCGTTCGAGATCGTAGGTGACGTTCCCGGAGGAGATCGTCTCCTCGACGGCGTCGCGAACGAGCTGGCCGGCGTCCTTCCAGCCCATGTATTCGAGCATGAGGCGGCCGGAGAGGATCATCGCGGTCGGGTTGACCTTGTCCTCGCCGGCGTACTTCGGGGCGGAGCCGTGGACCGGCTCTGCGAGACAGCGGGCCGAGCCGAAGTTCGCGCCGGGAGCGATGCCGAGCCCGCCGATCTGTGCGCCGGCGGCGTCGGACATGTAGTCCCCGTTCAGGTTCATCGTCGCGATGACGTCGTACTCGTCGGTGCGAGTCAGGAGCTGCTGGAGCATGTTGTCGGCGATGCGGTCGTTGACAACGAGCGCGTCCTCGGGCGCTTCGCCGTCGTACTCGTCCCACAGCTCGTCCTCGGTGATGACGTTCTCGCCGTACTCCTCTTCGGCGACCTCGTAGCCCCAGTCACGGAAGGCGCCCTCGGTGAACTTCATGATGTTGCCCTTGTGGACCAGCGTGACGCTGTCGCGGTCCTCTTCGAGGGCGTAGTCGATGGCCTCGCGGACGAGGCGCTTGGTCCCGAACTCGGTGATCGGCTTGACGCCGATGCCGACCGGGCCGTCGTGGATGGTTTCGTCGAAGTTCATCTCGTCCTCGACGAACTCCTTGACCTCCTCGACTTCGTCGGTGCCGGCCTCCCACTCGATGCCGGCGTAGACGTCCTCGGTGTTCTCCCGGAAGGTGACCATGTCCATCTCCCCGGGGTCCTTGACCGGCGACGGGACGCCGTCGATGTGGTAGGTCGGGCGGACGTTCGCGTAGAGGTCGAGCGTCTTCCGGAGCGCGACGTTGAGCGAGCGGAAGCCGGCCCCGACCGGGGTCGTCAGCGGGCCCTTGATGGCGACGTTGAACTCCTTGATCGCCTCGACGGTGTCGTCGGGGAGGTTCTCGTCGTACTTGTCCCGGGCGGACTGGCCGGCGTAGACGCGCATCCAGGAGATGTCACGACCGGTGGCGTTC
Organism: Haloarcula amylolytica JCM 13557; assembly: GCF_000336615.1. Lineage (GTDB taxonomy): Archaea > Halobacteriota > Halobacteria > Halobacteriales > Haloarculaceae > Haloarcula > Haloarcula amylolytica. The sequence continues at coordinate 34,448 of NZ_AOLW01000022.1, read as the reverse complement.
GCGGCGGCTTCGAGCACCTTCTGTGCGGCCGGACCGACGTCCGTCCCGATACCGTCCCCGTGAATGATGGGGATGATCGGGTTCTCCGGAACGTCGAGTTCGTCGTCCTCCGTGACCTGAATCTGCTGTCCCTCGTCGGGAACCTCCACTTTGTCGTAATCGTAGCCCATATTCCGCCAATTGACAGTCGCCCCTAAAGGCGTGCCGCTTTGCCTCAGACGTGGTAACACAGTGCGTAAAGAAAGGGCTGCGACCGCATGCCGGCACGTCACTATCGCTATAGCCGGAGGTCATATGCCTTTCGTCTGTCAACAGGTCTGCATGCACGTCATCGTCCACGGCGGCGCGGGCAGTCCACCGGAGTCACCGGCTACTCGGCAGGAAACACTCACCAACGCCGCTGAACAGGCAACGGCGGCGGAGGGTCCGATGGACGCGGTGCTGGCCGCGCTTCGACCGCTCGAATCCGATCCGGCGTTCAACGCCGGCGTCGGTGGGGCCGTCCAGAGCGATGGGGAGGTCCGGACCGACGCTGGACTGATGACCGACGCCGGCCAGGTCGGGGCGGCGTGTGCAATGTCTGGCGTTGTACACGCCACGGATGTGGCCCACAGTGTGGGAACCGAGACGCCACACGTCTTGCTGGCCGGTGACGAGGCCGTCGATTTCGCGGCAGACATGGGTATCGACACCGGTTGCGACCTCACGACCGCGGAGACGCGCCAGCGATACGAGGCCGCTGACCCACCCGGTGGCGGGCCCGCCGACCACCTCGAATGGGTCCGTAAGCATTTCAGCGGCACTGACACCGTCGGCGCGGTTGCGACCGACGGGGACCGGCTTGCGGCAGCGACGTCGACCGCCGGGCGATGGTTTGCACTGGCCGGTCGGGTCGGCGACGTCCCGCAGGTCGGCGCTGGGTTCTACGCGGACGACCGCGGCGGCGCGAGCGCGACCGGCGAAGGGGAGGCCATCGCCCGGTTCGGCCTGGCCCGCCACGCCGTCGAACTGCTCGACACGTACGGCCCGCGACAGGCCGCCGAGGAAGCAATCGCGGCGTTCGAGGACGCCACCGGCGGGCGCGCCGGCGTGATCGTGCTCGACCACGCCGGTCACACCGGGGCCGAACGCAACACCGCCGCGATGCAGACCGCGACGAGATAGCCAGAGGGAAACCCCTTTGCCCGCGACCGACTAACCGGCGTGCATGACTGACGTGGACTTCGATTCCGAGCAGTACGAGAAATGCCGCGAAGCGGGCGAGATTCTGGCACAGGTGCGCGACGAGGCGGCCGAGCACGTCGAGGTGGGCGTCTCCCATCTCGAAGTCGCTCAGTGGGCCGAGGACAAAATCAAGGAGTTGGGCGGCAAGCCGGCGTTCCCGGTGAACATCTCTATCGACGAGGAGGCGGCCCACGCCACGCCCGAGCGCGACGACGACGCCACCTTCGGCGAGGAGATGGTCAACCTCGACATCGGCGTCCACGTCGACGGGTGGCTCGCCGACACCGCCGTGACGGTCGACCTCTCCGGGCAGGACGAACTCGCCGAAGCGCCCGCCGAGGCCCTGGACGCCGCGCTGGACGTTGCCGGCCCCGGCGTCGACGTGGGCCAGATCGGCGCGGCCGTCGAGGAGGTCATCGAGGGGTACGGCTACAACCCCGTCGTGAACCTCACCGGCCACGGACTCGGTCACTGGGAGCAGCACACGTCACCGAACATCCCGAACCGCGAGGTGGCACAGGGCGCGACGCTCAACGTGGGCGACGTGGTCGCTATCGAGCCGTTCGCCACTGACGGCCGCGGCAAGGTGCAGGAAGGGGCCGACGAGGAGATTTTCGCCCTCGAACGGGAAGGGTCAGTTCGGAACCGGCAGGCTCGACAGGTCCTCGAACAGATCACCGAGGAGTACCGCACGCTGCCGTTCGCCGCCCGCTGGCTTGACTCACCGCGAGCAGAGATGGCGCTTCGCCGGCTGAAACAGCAGGACATCGTCCACGGCTATCCGGTACTCAAAGAGCAGGACGGCGCGTACGTCAGTCAGAAGGAACACACCGTTATCATCACCGAGGACGGCTGTGAAGTGACGACCCGTTCGCGGTAGCGTGAACACCGGCTTCGAACCCGCTGGACTGACACCGGACTCCGCTTCTTGAGCATCCACAGCGACATCTCTCTGTGGCCGGTGTGAAAGGGTGTGATGGGTGGGGTGTGTGGCCACGCAGTCAAAGACCGCGTGGCGTATGGAAACGGTGGGGTGGGGGGTGTGTGGCCACGCAGTCAAAGACCGCGTGGCGTACTGAAACGGTGGGGTGGGGGTGGGGTGTGTGGGATGGTCAGGCGTTGTTCATCCGCGTGGACGTGGTTGTGCCACAGATCTGACACTCGCTGACCCGATACGGCTCTCGGGAAAACGCCGCGTTCTCGCGTTTATCGGACTCTGTCTGTATCTGGACACGCACGGCGTGCGGTGTCTCGCGGTCACACGTCGAACAGTGTTCAGCCATGTCAACGCCGTCGTTTATCGCTGCCATCCCGCCTGATACAAGCCGGGTAAGGAGTATAAAAACCACCTTCAGTTCTGGTCCGTTCAGCACTGTTTATCGCCAGATAGCGGCCGATTTTTTCGGATTGCTACCTTAGAGAAGACGAGAATGTTTAAAAGTCCCTCTAAGGCTATAGAATCCGGTCTACGACCGTGAACGGCCAACACTTTTATATACTTCTTTCGCAGTATCAGTCCTGTCGTTTTTGCTGGTGGGTCGACAACTGGCGGTATGGACAAGGTGTTCGCGCCGTGGCGCATCGAGTGGGTCGAACGCGAGGAGACGAACCCCGACGCCGACTGCGTGTTCTGTGCGTTTCAAGCGGGGGACGACGACCGGGCGAACAACCTCGTGGCACGAAGCGACCACGCCTTCGTCCTCCTGAACAACTACCCGTACAACCCCGGGCATGTGATGGTCATTCCCCACACCCACACCGGCGAGTACGGCGACCTCGACGACGAAACCCTGCTCGATCACGCCCGGCTGAAACAGCGGACGTTCGACGCCCTCGAAACGGCGCTGTCCCCGGACGCGTTCAACGCGGGGCTGAACCTCGGTGGCTCCGCGGCCGGCGGGTCGATTGACGACCACCTCCATACTCACGTCGTCCCGCGGTGGAACGGCGACACCAATTTCATGCCGGTCATCAGTGATACGAAAGTCATCGTCGAGGCCGTCGAAGAGACGTACGACCGGCTCTACGCTGCGTTCGCATCACAGGACGGGACAACCGCTCCTGACGACGGGGCTGTCCGCATCAATTGAGGCGGTCGCGGGGAAGTTCAGTCGGGGATAGCTCAGTGTCGAAGCGGCTTTGACGGCGGCCCGACAACGGGGGAGCAATGTCACGCCGCGCGACGCTCAGGCGGGTCGGCCTGCTCGTTCTCGGCGTCAATCTCCTCCTCGTGCTGCTGAAAGCCAGCGTCTGGCTCACCACCGGGAGCTTCGCTGTCCAGTCCGAGGCGGTCAACAGCGCCGCCGACACCGCCTACTCGCTGGTCATCGTCGCTGGATTGTACCTGACGACGCGCCCGCCGGACTTCGAGCACCCCCACGGCCACGAACGCATCGAGCCGTTCGTCTCGCTGTTCGTCGCCGCGGGTATCTTTTCCGCTGGCGGTTTCGTCCTCTGGAACGCCGGCACTGCCCTGCTGACCGGGAACATCTCGGTGACACAGGGCCCAGCCGCCGTGCTCGTGCTCGCCTTCTCGGCCGTCGCGAAGTACGCCCTCTATCGCTACTGTCTCCGCGCGGGCACGGACCGTAACTCCCCGGCGCTCGTTGCGACGGCGAAGGACAACCGCAACGACATCCTCACCGCGGGAGCGGCGCTGGTCGGCGTTGCCGGCGCGATGGCCGGTTACCCCATCGCCGACCCGCTGGCCGCGCTCGTCGTCGCCATCGGCATCATCTACACCGGTATCGAGGTCGTACAGGAAAACGTCACTTATCTCGTTGGCGGCGCACCGCCGGAGGACCTCCGGCGCGAAATCCTCCGCCGCGCGCTGGACCACTCGCAGGTCCGAGGTGCACACGACGTTATCGCCCACTACGTCGGCCCCGAAATCGACGTGAGCCTCCACATCGAGGTGGAGGGCGACCTGACGCTGTTCGAGGCCCACGACATCGAGACGGCGGTCATCAAGTCCATCGAGGAACTCCCGGAGGTCGACGACGCGTTCATCCACGTCGACCCGAAGGAACTCGGCGAGTGGAAAGACGACGAGGAAGTGGAACGGCTCGCTGATCTGGAGTGACGTTTTAGTAGCTTCCGTGCCATGCTGTAGCATATGGGCGACGACTCATCACGTAGCTGGCTCGCGCTCGGACGACTGTTGTTCGGTCTCGGCGTGGCTCTGCAGGCCGCCGAGGACTTCCGCGACATGGAGGACGCAATCGAGTACGCTGAATCTGCGGGTGTCCCCGCGCCGGATTTGTTGGCCCCGCTGGCCTCGGGGATGATGCTGGTCGGCGGGCTGGGGACGGCATTCTGGCGGCTTCCTCGGGTTTCGACCGGGGCCGTCGCCACGTTCCTCGCCGTCGTGACCCCGACGATGCACGACTTCTGGAACGCCGACCCGGACGACCGGAGCGGCGAGCGCCTGGCCTTCTTCGGCAACCTCGCGATGTTCGGCGGAGCGATAGCGTTCCTCCGCGAGGCATACAGTGGCGACTGATTGCCCGGTCGATTCCGACTGAAAATTCGGGCTGCCGACCCGCTTAGTCCGCGACCTGCGCTCGCTCGACCGGCTCGCCGAAGGCGTACACGGTGTTGTGGCTCGTGATCTCCACGTCGACCGTGTCGCCGATTTCGAGGCCGCGCTCCTGGGCGTCGGCGATGACGACCTGCCGGTAGGCCTCGTCGTAACCCACCAGCGACTCGTCGGTGCCGTCCTCGACGAGCAACACCGAGGACGTGTGGCCGACCATCTCCTCGTAGGCCTCGGCCATGAGCTCCATCTTCGCCTCGCTCATCTCCTTCGAACGGTCCTTCTTCGTCTGGCCGCCCAGGCCTTTCATGTCGGCGGCGTCGGTGCCGGGCCGCTTGGAGAAGCGCGTGACGTTGATCTTCTCGGGGCGGGTCTCGCGCAGCAGCGCCATCGACTGCTCGTGGTCGGCCGGCTCCTCGGTCGGGAAGCCGACGATGAAGTCCGTCGACAGCGTCCAGTAGTCCAGGTGGTCGTCAAGCGTTTCGACGACCTCCAGGTACTCCGAGACGGCGTGCTGGCGGCGCATGTCGGCCAGCACGTCGTCGCTGCCGGACTGGACCGGTGCGTGGATGAAGTTGTACAGTTCGTCGTGCTTGGCGAACACCCGAGCCAGTTCCTCGCGGACGCCGTGGAGGCCCTTCGGGTTCGCCATGCCGACACGCACCCGGAAGTCGCCGTCGATGTCGGAACAGATGCGGTCGAGTAGCTCCGGCAGCAGGCTCGTCCCCTGGTTGGTGTCCCAGCCGTAGACGCCGGTGTCCTGGCCGGTGATACGGATTTCCTTCGCGCCGGCGTGGACGAGTGCGCGTGCCTTCTCGACGTTCTCCTCGACCGAGGGCGACTCGATTCGGCCCGTCGCCTGCTTCGTGATGCAGTAGGAGCAATCGGACATACAGCCCCGGGCGATGGGGAGGATACCGACGACGCCGTTCAGCACCGTCTCGGTGTCCGGCGTGATTGTCGGGCACTCGCCGTTGAGGACGTACTGGGGCACGTCGTCCCAGTGGAGTACTTCCGCGTCGACGTCGGCGGTCTGGAACTCCTCGCCCTGTGCGAGCGCCATACAGCCCGTGATGACGAGGTCGGCCGGCGTTTCTTTGTCGAGTTCTTTGGCCCGTGCGAGCATGTTCCGCTCGGTTTTCTCAAGCACCGTACAGGTGTTGAGAATCGCTACGTCAGCCGACTCCGGCCCGTCGGCGGGGTGGTGCCCGCCCTCCCGGAGCGCCTGCTCGATCTGCTGGGTCTCACCTCTGTTCGAGGTGCACCCGTACGTCTCGATGTGATACCGGGCCATTCATCCAGACACTATCGCCAGGACGGCAAAAGGGCGACGGATTGGACCGGTCAGTAGCCGTCGGTTGTGTCCGCGTCGTCCCGCTCTCTCTCCGGTTCGGTCGGCGACTCGCCCTCTGTCTCGGCCTGCCACTCCCGGACGATAGTACCGCCGCTGGAGGCCCCGATTCGCTCGGCCCCGGCCTCGAACATCGCCTCGGCGTCGGCCCACGACCCGACGCCGCCGCTGGCTTTCACCGGGAGGTACTTGCTGAGGATCTCCACGTCGTGGACCGTCGCACCGCCCTCGCTGAACCCCGTTGCGGTCTTGAGATACGCGGCGTCGGCGTCCGCGACCAGTTGGCCGACCCGTTCGAGTTCGTCGTCAGAGAGCAGCGGCGCTTCGACGATGACCTTCACGGGAACCGGGACGCTGGCGACGACCTCGGTGATGTGGTCCCGGACGGCGTCGTCCGCGCCGGCTTTGAGCAAGCCCACGTTGCACACCATATCCAGTTCGTCGGCCCCGGCGTCCCAGGCCAGTTTGGCCGCCTGACAGACGCTGTCGGTCTGGCCCTGCCCGTGGGGGAAGTCGATGACGGCTGTGAGCGGGACGTTCGCGTACTCCGTCGCCAGCGGGAGGTAACACGGTGGAATGCACGCTCGCATCCCGTACTGCAGCGCCTCGTCGAGGCAGGTCCGTACGTCGTCCGGTGTCGTCGTCGGGCCGAGGACTGTATGCTCGATGCGGTCTGGAATGTCGTCCATACCGCGGGGTGACACGCGGTGTCTACGTAAAGACGGCGGGCGGCGGACGGTGCGGGTCGGGTGTCCCGCTGTAGTGGCTGTCCGCGATAGCCGCTCGTACCGATGTGCCCGCCGTCGGTCTCGTTCGGAAGGTTTTCCCTCGTCGGCGTCGGCGTGAGGGACATGGTACTGCCTTCGGGGTTAGCGCTCCCGCCGCTCGAGTACACTGTGGCGCTGCTTGCGGGCACGCTCGTGGTGACAGCGCTGTTGTACGCCCTCGAACCACCGATCGACCAGCGGACCGTGGTCGCCCTGACGCCGTGGATGGCACTCGGCGGCGCGCTCCACGCGTTCCACCAGCCGCCGATCGAAGCGTACAGGCCCGTGGTCGCACCGCTGTTCGGCGCACCGGCGGTGTACCTCACGACGTTCGTCACGCTGGGCGTCGTCTGGATCACGCTGACGCTGTTCAGCGTCCGGCGCGGCCACAGCGAGACGATATCGCGCAATCTGGGGTACATCGGTATCGGACTCCTGACCGTGTTGCTCGTCATCGCCGTCGTGATGGCACTGGAGTCCGGCCTGCTGGGGCTCATCTGGCCGACTGTCGCCGTCGTCGTCGCAATCGTCGTGACCGCCGTGACGGTGCTTGCGGTCGCGCTGTGGCGGACGCCGGTCGTGGTCCGGATGCGCTATGCGGCCCCGACGGTCGTGTTCGCGCACATGCTCGACGGCGTCTCGACCGCGGTCGGCGCTGACGTCATCGGCATCACGGAGCGAACGCCGATCCCGGCCCGCATCATGGAGTTCGCCGACACGCTCCCGACAGCGCCGTATCTCGGCAAAGGCTGGCTGTTCGTGTTCGTCAAACTGCTCGTGGCAATTGCGGTCGTCTTCCTGCTCGATGACTACCTCGAAGAGGACCCGGTCGAAGCGAGCCTCCTGCTCGCGCTCGTGACCGCCGTCGGCATCGGCCCGGCCACGAACAACATCGTCCTGTTCCTGTTCAGCCCGGTCTGAGGGCGGCGTTATTCTGCCACCGAATCGCTGCGTCGCTCCTGTCGTTCCTGTTCGAGCCGCTGACACCCGAACACGAGCGACTCCGGAATGTCCGTCGCGTTCGACTGCAGCGCTTCGAACACGACGGCCACCTCCTCGAACCGCGGCCCGCGACCGGCGACCAGTGGCTCTGTCTCCCACGTAATGAACTCGTGGTCGGCCAGCATCGGCAGGTGGCAGTGGTACAGCTTCTGTCGAAGGACTGCCGGATCGCGCGGGACGTTGGGGTTTACGGCACTTTCGGGGAGTGGGACTGTCTCGTCGGGGTGGGCATCCGACAGCGAGATAATGAGCTGCCGCCGCGGCTCGGCCGTAACGGCCTTGAAGACCTCGTCCCAGCGTCTAATCACCTGCTTCCCGTTCTGGTAGCGCCTCCGTGTCATGATATAACTTAGCGTAGTTATTGAGACGGCAGCATATATATTGTCGTGATGTGATATATTGAGTAAACCGATCTCAGGTCGGGTTGAACCAGCCGGGCCCGGAGCGCTACTACGCCGGTGGTGAGTCGATTTGACGACTCCTAAACTGCCATAGTGTGCTACAATGCACATATTGAAATTCTGCTATATCCCTCGTCGTAGATGCTACCGCCAGCGCACTCTCCGATATTTCTGGCGTTGCTACATTGACAGCGCCTCCGTGTTATCGAACTGTTCCGCCGGAACTGTCGACTTTCTCCGATCTGGGCGCATGACACAATGCTCATTGGCACTGCGGGCAAGGGCAAACATGTGCTTGAATACCCCATTTCGCAGTGGGCGTTCGTCTGTGTCGTCGCCGGCGCATTCGTCGGCCTGTTGCTGAATATCCCGATGGTGACACAGGACGAGGGATACCTGCCGGCGCACGTCGCCGCCGCCGGCCTCACTCGCACCGATCCGGCGGCAGTGGGCCGTCCGCTCGCCGTCGTTGTGCATCACGGCACCGCCCTCGTTGCAGCACTGCTCTACGGCGCGGTCGTTGCAGGCCTCTCGTCCGTGCTTCCGACGGCAGTCTCGCTCAACGGCGTCCCGCTGATACCGCACATCGTCGGCGCTGCGGGCGTCACCGCGTTCATTTACTACTTCTTCGTCCGCGTGGCCATGCCTCGCTTCGGCGGCAGCGTCCGGGACGATGCCGACGAGATCATTCAACAGTGGGCACTCACGGCGTTCATCTTCGGGACGGCGCTCGCGCTGTTCATTCCGGTGCTTGTCACCTGGATGTGAACTACGTGTTCTCGACCCGCTTCGAGAGGTTTCTGTAGGCTCCGAGATACAGGAATACGCTGGCAAGGAGCGCGAACGGGACGACGAGGGGCCACGAGGGGCCGTCCGGCGTTCCCGCGCCGACGGTGTAGCCGGTCAGCAGTCCGAGGATGACTCCGGCGGCGAGAGCGATACCCGCCGGCCCTCGCATCCGCCTATCGAACAGCGAGAGATCGTCTGCCATACGTCCGCTCTCGCGGCCGTCCCACCTCACTGTTGCGACCGGCAGGAATCCACTGACTACTAAATAGTTCCGCCCGACTGGCCGATATGGCGAAACAACCGCATCTACTCGTCGAACCGGGTGACCTGACAGACATCGCGCTCGTGCCGGGTGACCCCGGACGCGTCGACCGCATCGCGGGCCTCTGTGACGACCACGAGGTCGTCGCGGAGAACCGCGAGTACAAACTCGTCAACGCGACCTACGACGGCCGCGAACTGACGATCTGCTCGACCGGGATCGGGTCGCCGTCGACGGCCATCGCCGTCGAGGAACTGGAAGCGGTCGGCGTCGAGACGCTCATCCGCGTCGGAACGACCGGCGCGCTCCAGGAAGGCATCGAGATCGGCGACATGGTCGTCGCTAACGGCGCTGCCAAGGACGAGGGAACGTCCCAGCGCTACGAATCCAAGTCCGTCCCGGCCGTCCCGAACTACGACGTCCTCTCGTCGCTGGTCGACGCCGCCGAGGCGAACGACGAGGACGTCCACGTCGGCCCCATCGCCACGGACGACGCCTTCTACGCCGAGACGGACGAGTACATCAACGACTGGGAGGCCGCCGGCCTGCTGGCCGTCGAGATGGAGGCCGCCGCGCTGTTCTCGCTGTGTCGTCGCAAGGGCCTGCGCTCGGGCGCTATCTGTACCGTCGACGGAAACCTCGTCGAGGGGACACAGAAGGGCGAAACCGAGGACGAGGAACTCCCCGAGAAAGCCAAGAACAACGTCGAACGCGCCATCGAAATCAGTCTGACGGCGACCACGTCGCTGTAAGCGTCGGCACCGCTGGATTCTGCGAGCGCCTGTCGGGGCTGTCCCGTGTGAGCGACCGGTCGCGCCGCTTCCCGGCGGAGGGCTTAACAGACATTCTCCCGTGGGAACCTGTATGCTCGACCAGTTCCGGAAGCGACTTCGCGCGGCGGTCAGACGGCTCCGGCGGGTCGAGCGCCGCGAACTACAGGACTTCAGACGGTGGGCCGAGGTGACCGAAAACCTCGTCCATCTCTCCATGCTGGTGTTCGTCCCGCTGGCTATCGTGCTGGTGACGACGCTGGCGAACGCCGTCCCGCAGTTGAGTTTCCTACTGTTCCCGCCGCTTGCAGCGGGGTCGTACACGCTCTTTGTCGACCCGACAAGCAAGTACTCCGACCCGAAGCGGTTCGTCGCGGGACTCACCATCGGTGCGGTCTGTGGGCTGGGCGCGCTCGCCGTCTCGAACAGCTACCTCACGGCCCCGGGCGGCCAGTTCGGCGTCACCGCGCTCGGTGCCGGCTTCGCCGTCTTCGCGACCGGCGTGGTCACCTGGCCGCTCGACATCGAGGAGCCGTCGTCGTACTCCACCGCCCTGCTGGCGCTGCTGGTCGAACCGAGCCAGCGGGCGGCGTTCGTTGTCAGCATCTTCCTCGCGAGTTCGCTCGTGGCAGCCCTCTTCGTCGTCTGGCGCGAGGAGTTCTACGAGCAGCGGGCGACGTACCTGTACGAGTCGATGTCCGGCGACGACCACGTCCTCGTCCCGATGCGCGGCGACTCGGCGGGCCAGACAGCGATGCTGGGCGCACGGCTCGCGGCTGCCCACGAAGCCGGGAAAGTCGTCTTGCTGGACATGGTTTCGGACAGCGACGCCGCCACGACCCAGCAGTCGCTCATGCGGGACACGATACAGATGGACATCCGGTCGGAGAACGGGTCCGACTCGCCATCGGCCCGGACTCGTCGCGTCGCTGACGGCGGTGACCCAGCCAACGCGTCGGTAGCACCCGACCAGACTGACCTCGAAGCGGAGGTCGATTGGCTGGAGACCCACGCCGACCGCATCGAGACGCGAACGGGCGTCTCCTGTCAGGTCGTCGTCGCGAGCGACGACGGGTCGCCGGCGAAGACGACGCTGCAAACCGCGGCCGAAACCGGCTGTGACCTCATCGTCGCGCCCTACGAGAGCCGACACGGGGCGTTGACGCCGTATTTACAGCGGCTGTTCCGCAGTAAAAGCGATATCGTCGTCCATCGGTCCCGGAGCGACCGGACCCGCTGGAAGCAGGTCATCGTCCCCGTGCGGTCTGTCAGTGACGTAGCCCACAACATGGTCGACTTCGCCACGCGACTGGCCGGTCGGAGCGGGCGGGTCGCCGTCGCGACCTGTATCGGGTCCCGCGGGGACCGCCGGCGGGCCGAGGAGATGCTCGCGGACCTCGTCGAGCCGTACGAGGGCGCGTTCGAGACGCGGGTTCCGCGGACGGACATCCAGACGTTCCTGTCCGACATCGCCCCGCAGTACGATCTGGTCATGATCGGGGCGAGCCGCGACCGGAGCAAGGCGTCGCGGTTCATCTCGCCGCCGACGTTCGAACGGCTAGAAAACGTCGAAACGGACGTCGCTATCGTCGACCGCGGCCGGGCCTAGATATCCGCGTCGTCCTCGTCGTTCACGTCGAGCAGGTGGTCGGCGATGTTCTCCATCCCCTTGCGACCCAGCGCGGACTGGACGATGAGATGGCCACCCAGCACTGCCGGGCTGATGACCGTGTCCGCGCCCGCACGGCGGAGCTTCTCGATGTTCTCGCGGTCCGTCGCCGCGGCGACGATGTTGACCTCCGGATTGAGCGTCTGTGCCGTCAGTATCGCCAGCGCGTCCTGTGCGTCGTCGTTCGTCGCCGCGACGACGGCGGCGGCGTCTTCGATGCCGGCCCGTTGCATCGGCTCTTCGTCGCTCGGGTCCGCGGTCAGAACGGCGATGTCCCGTTGCTGGAGCCGCGTGGCCGTCTCCGTGTCCGGCGTGATGACCACGAAATCGATTGCGCCGGTCAGTTCCTCGATGATCGGTTCCGTCAGGTCGCCGTGGCCGAGCACCAGTACGTGGTTCTCGAGCAAGTCCAGTTGTGCGTCAGTCATGTTTCCGAGTGCCTCCGAAAGCCGCTTCTCGATTGCCGGGCCCAGCAGCGACCCCAGTGCGATAGCGAAACTGGCCGTCCCGAGGACGACCACCGACATGCCGAACAGTTTCGCCTGCTGGCTCTGTGGGGTCATGTCGCCGTATCCGACGGTACTAGCCGTGACAAGTGTGTAGTAGAACGCGTCGGTCGCCGTCGAAAGATTGGTGAAGTCATCGCGGAGCGCGTACGACCCCGCCGTTCCGTACATGAGCGAACCGAGGAGCGCCGCGCCCGCGGCCAGTTGCGCCGTCGAGAGGTCGATCGGTCGGTCGAATCGCCGCCGGTTCAGGAGCATCGTCGGGAGCGAAAGCAGCGAGAGCGCAACGAGCGGGATCGATACCGCCGAACTCGGTACGGGGCCGACAAACGGGATCGATACCGCCGAGTTCTGCACCAGCCCTTGAACCGCCGCGACGGGAAGTAAGACGACGGTCGCGTACCACGCGACTCGCAGGCGACGGCGGAGTCCGACGACGCTGACGAGCAGCGTGAACCCCGTGAGCGCACCGGTGAACCCGGCGGTGCGCTGGAGGCTTCGCGGAATGAGGTCCCCGAGCGGCCCGCTAATCGACACGGCACTGATGTTGACCACACCAGTGACGAACGACAGCACCGCCACCAGCACCGGCAAGAGGATTGTCGCGCGCGCTCCCAGCCAGTCCCGCGGTCTGTCCATACCCATCCAGATTACAGCGGTCGGTGTAAATGTACTGTCCGCGGGCCGGAAGCGATTTACTACCGGCCACGCAGGATGTGGACATGGCTTCGCTCCCGGTTGAGGTGCTGATGGGGATCTATCTGGGGCTGTTGGTGGGAGTGATTCCCGCGCTCGTGTCGTGGGCGCTGGGGTTCAGTTTCAAGTACTTTACCGGCATTACCGTGCCAGGGTTCGGTGTTGTCGTGCTGGCAATCGCACTTGCCGGCGTCAGCGGGGGCCTCATGGCACTGGCGGACAAGTCGATTACGCAGGCCCCCAACGCCGAGCGAATCATTACTGCAATCGTTCTTGTCGGGATGGTGTCGCTGTACGCTCACAGCAAGGGCGACCAGCTCGGGGCGGAGTTCCCGAAGCGGCTCTCTTTCCAGGGGCTACGCGAGAAGAAACTCTCTGCGGACGTGGTCGAATTCGTCGGCGGCCGCGACGAGGTCCGTATCCGCGTTATCGGCGACGTGGCCGACATGGAGGGGTATCCGCCGCTTTCGGAGCCACTCCGGGCCGAGATACGCACCGAGGAGTGGCGGTTCCCGGCGGACCTCCGTATCGGCGAACTCGAACGCCGGATGGAGGAGCGGCTGAAATCGGAGTTCGACCTCGGCGACGCTGCCGTCTCGATCGACGAGCAGGGGCGGGCGACGGTCGTCGCCGCGCCGCCGTTTTCGGGCCTGTCGAAGCGTGTGGGCGACAACCGCCACGCCGTCTCGGTGGACGCGCTGTTGCCGACCGGGCTGGCCCGCAACGACGAGGTGACGGTGCTGACCGAGGACGCACAGGTCCGGGGGACCGTCGTGAGTGCCCGGTCGGCTCCGTCGGCCGCCGAGACGCCCGCCGAGACGCCGACGGAACCGGAGATCGCCGACGCCGAGCCGTCCACAGCGCCGGTCCAGGCACCGACGACCGACGGCGGCGAGGGCCGGCTCACGGTCGCCGTTACTCGGACGGACGTGCAACCGCTCTTGCGGTCGGCCCAGCCGAAGGTCGTGGTCGAGCCCCGCGGAACACACCGGGAGTACGAACTCGTCTCGCTGCTCCGCCGGGCCGGAAGCCGGTTTCGACGGCTCACGGTCCGCGCCGACGGTCCGCTGGACGGGACGACGCTCAGGGACGCGCACGTCCGCGAGGCCTACGACGTTGCCATCGTCGCTATCCGGACGGCGGACGGCTGGCAGGTCGCGCCACGCGGCGACGCGGCCGTCGAAGCCGGCGACGAACTGTACGCGATTGGCCGCCGTACCGACCTCGACGCCTTCGCGGAGGCGGTCGCATGACGCCGCTCGGCCCGGCACTGCTCGCACAGGCCGGTGCGAACCTGCAACTGGGGACGGTGTCACGGGCGCTGGTCGAGGGCGTTGTCTGGCTCCTCGTTATCACGCTCCTCGCCGCGACGCCGGCGGGCGCTATCGCCGTCTTCTATCGCTGGTACGTCCGTGAACGCATTCAGACCGGGCTGGCGGTCCTGTTCGGCCTGACCGCGGTCGTCCTCGTTATCGGCGCGACGACGGCGCTCAGCGAGGTCATCGCCCAGCGTGAGGACGTGCTGGCGGCCGGTGCAGTCCTGTTGAACCTCGCTGCGTTCCTCGCCGGCGGCGTCGGGGCCTACGGCGGGATGCGTATCGGGGACCGACTGGGCGTCGACCTCTTCGCCGCGACCGGCGGCCGGAACATCGACGCCGACGTGAGCGAGATCGTCCAGACCGTCGGCCGCGTCACGTCCGTTCGCCTGCCCGAGGATATCGACGACATCATCGGTTACGACCCGATGCCCGACGAGACCAAAGAGACGCTCGCGAACCGGCGCTTTCTCTTCCCGCGGCGGCTGACGAAAGACGAACTCCGGGACCGGCTGGTCGTCCGCCTCAAGACCGACTACGGCGTCGGCCACGTAGACGTCGAGCTGGCCGACGACGGCAACGTCGACTACCTCGCCGTTGGCTCACGGGCGGCCGGCATCGGCCCGACGCTGCCGCCCTCGACGAACGCCGTCGCCATCCAGGCCGATCCGGCCCACGCCGCGAGCGCCGGCGATCTGGTTCAGGTCTGGGAGCAAGCGCCGGCGAAGCGCGTGCTCACCGGCGAACTCCGGGGCGTCGCCGACGACGTGGTAACGGTCGCTATCGACGCCGCCGACACGCCGAAACTCGACCCGCAAACGCAGTACAAGCTCGTCACGCTTCCGGTGCAGGACCGCTCCGACCGGGAGTTCGCCTCGCTGCTCCGGGCGGCCGACGAGACGATGGGCACCGCCACCGTCGAACCGGGGAGCGCGCTCGACGGTGCGGCGGTCGGGAGTCTGGCAGTCACTGTGGTCGCGATCACCCGCGACGACACAGCGCCGGAGACGATCCCGTCCCGCGAGCGTGTGCTGGCGGCCGGCGACACTATCTACGCAATCGCCACGCCGGACGCGTTGCGGCGGCTGGAGGAAGCCACGGAAGGGACGGGCGAACCGGCCACGACGCCGACTGTGACGGACGAGCCAGGAGACGATACTGCTGCCGAGGACGGTCAGCCAGGCGCGTCTGACTCCGCTGACCTGACCGAGCGGACTGGCGGGACGGCGGAACCAGCGGCCGACACGACTGATGCCGATGCCCGCGACAGCGCGGGGGATGTCGACGCGACCGAGACTGAGACCGATGACACGACCGACGCCGACGCGGACACAGACACGGCTGACATCACCACCGCCGACGAGCCGACTGGCACCGCCGATGAGGATGAGGCGACTGCTGATACCGCTGCTGACGCTGGCTCGGCTGATATCGGCGCTGACGACGGGACAACCGAGACCGGAGACGAACCCACGGACGACGACCCGCTGGCGGCGCTTCGGAACGCCGATGTGGAGGACGCGGACGACGAGCTGACTGCGGACGAGGCGTTCGAGGACTTGCCGGCAGACGACGGCGACGACACCGTCGAAGTGTGGGACCCCGAAGAGCGGATCGGCGGGGCGGACGACGAGTCTGCTGCCGACGAGGTCGACGACAGCGACTCGGCGGACTCCGAAGCGCCCGCCGAGGACGGAGACGGCGTCGACGACGAATCGGCCGCTGCTGACGATTCGGAGAAGCCAAACTGAGAGGCGGGTACCGTTACTGCCAGATGCACGCCGTCGCGGACTGTCCTTCTCCTGTGCGGCTGAACGGGCCGGACACGGCGCGGTCCGGAACCCTCTTTTGCCGGACGCCCGGAGTACGGCTATGGAGTGGAAACTGTTCGCACACCTCCGGGACGCGGCCGACGGCCAGTCCGTCAGCGTCGATATCGAGGGGGACGCCACGGTCGAGACGGCGCTCGATGCGCTGCTCGCGTCGCGACCGGCGCTCGCCGAGGAGGTGCTCGACGAGAACGAGGAGTTGGCCGACCACATCCGGGTGCTCGTCGACGGCGAGGACCCGTTCGCCGCCGGTGAGGGGCTGGCGACAGCTGTCGACGAGGAGACGGAACTGGCGTTGTTCCCGCCGGTCAGCGGCGGCTGATACGGATTGTCGGCCGGGTCACTTTTTGAGCGGTCCCGCTACCGTCACGTTCGAGATGACGATGCGAACGCCGTCCTGATACTCGGTATCGAGCGTCACGTCCCAGCCGTGGGTCCGGGCGAGCATCCGCAGGTTCGGGAGCGTCATCCCGGCCTCGGCGTCCGGCATCGCGCCGCCGTACTCGAAGAAGGCCTCCGCCGCCGTCTCGCCCGCCGGAGTCCCGTCGTCGGTGATGACGATCTCGTCGGCCTCCCGCTCGACGGTGACCGTCGACGCGCCGTTGTGCGCCGCGAACGTGAACCCGCTCTCGAAGAGGTCCCGCAACCGAGTCGGGTCGGCGATTATCTGTCCCTCCACGTCGGCCGCCATCGTGAGGCCGTTCGTGTCGGCACGGTCCCAGGCTCCGTCGATGACCGGCTGGAGGTCGACAGCCGTCGTTTCGTCGATTGTCTGCCCGTGTCGAGCCAGCGTCGCGAGTCCGTCGACGATTTCTGACATCCGGTCGGCCGTCTCGGACGTCGACTGGAGGGATTCTTTGGCCAGATCGACCTTGCCGCGGTTCAGGGCGTCACCGGCGACGGAGACCCGACCGGTGATTATCTGGAGCGTGTTCAGCAGTTCGTGCCTGATTGCAGTGGCGAACCCCTCTAACTGCTCGTTCTGTCGGTCGAGTTCGCGGCGACGCCGCTCGCTTTCGGTCACGTCGGTGAACACGACCATCCGACCGATATCGACCTGTCCCAGCGAAAACGAGGTGTCGCTGACGAGGTAGTACTCCGTCCCGCCGTCCCGGTTCCGTTCGAGAATCTGCTCGTCCGTTTGCAGTATCTCTGAAACGGCCGGCAACACCGCATCAAGCTGCTGCCCGCGGCTTCCGGCCAGTGCTGGGAAGAGCCGTTGCGCCTCACCGTTGGACTCCTTGATGTGGCGATCATCGTCGAGATACACGACGGCCTCGTCGACGCCGTCGGTCAACTGCACGGCGAGAAACGCCTCGTCGTACACGTAGAGGACACCGAACGCGAACAGTGCGACGCCGAGCGGCTCGTGGTTGATGTCGAGCAGGATATCGCTGACGTACCCGACGATATCAAGCACCGCCGGGATCGCCGTGACACCGACCAGAACGCCGAGCGGACGGGTGTCGTAGTCCGCTTCGAGGAACAGTTCGAACAGCATGAAGAAGCCGACGGTGACGAGCGCGTAGGAGAGTCCCGTCACCACCCAGTGAAACACGCCGTGTGTGATTGCCAGATGCGGAAACGGGTCAGAGACGAACTGCGTGGCGAAATAGAGCCCGTGAAGCGGATTGGTCAGCTTCACCGTGACGATACCGAGGTACACGCTCACGGCGACCACACGGTATAGTCGGTTCCGGTGGAATGCCCGCCCGGTGTACGCCGAACAGAAGTACAACCACGCACCGACCGTCGCGAGACCGACGATGAGGCTGCCGAGGTAGAACGCGTATCCAAGCGTCCCGGGCGTGATCAGGAAACCGAGTTGCAGCGCCGCCCAGCCGCCGCTACAGAGCAGGAGTCCGACCATCCCGCGGCGGGTATCGGGGTCTTCAATGCGAGTCGCTCTGTAGAGCCCGACGCCGCATCCGACCGCCGCGAGGCCGTACGCCGCGACGTATACGAGAAATGCCGGCGAACTCCCAACAAGATCCATCTACCGGTGATAGGGCGGGTATTTGAATGAGTGTTGCGTCCGCGTTATCGGCTATGATAACTCTCCGAGGCCGTCTATCTCGAACACGAAGTCCGGGCGGCCGTCGATGTTCCCGCTGGCGTACGCGGCCTGGGCCACATGGCGCGGTGTCTCGGGGATGAGGACCCGCGTCCCGTCAACGCCGAGCATAGCTGCGTCAGCGGCTATCGCAGTGAACAACGCCCGCGCAGCGTCGACGTCGCTCCACACCCCGACCGCGTACTCCGAGAGCCGTTCGCCGTCAGCTTCGGTCGTCCGAACGCGACACGCCATCCCGCGTGGCTTATCCCCGACGGTCAGGACCGCCTGGTCAGTCGCCAGCCGGTCGAGCGTTTCCCGCGTCAGCGTCGAGAGCGCCCAGCTCTCCCCGCTGTCGAGCGCGAGCCCGGACAGGACGTCTCGTCCGTCGCTCTCCTGCCAGTAGCGCCACGCTGTCGCGGGGTCGTTTCTGACAGTCATCCCGGGCGTCTCGTCCGCCGGGTCGGGGTGTACCCAGCGGAACGACGTGACCGCCTCGAAGCCAGCAGCCAGCGACTGCCCGAGTCCGGCCTCGTTCCAGGAAAACACCATGCTTCGGCCGACTGACGCGCCGGCATCGGCCGCCCATTCTATGAGGTGGTCGGTCAGCAGCGACCCCAATCCCTGCCCTCTGTAGTCCGAGTCTATACGCATGCCCTGAAACCACGCCTCGGTCTCGGTGAGCATGACGGCCTGCGCGAGGCCGACGGCGTGACTGTCAACGTCGACGACGAGGGTTTTCCGGTCCGCGCCGTCGTCGTCGACCCAGTCGCGGAACACGTCGGGGATGTAATCGGCCATCGCGCGGTCGGCCCAGACATCGCTTGTCAGTTCGACAATATCGTCGTAGTCGTCGTGACGAGCCGTCCGAACAGTCGGCGACATACGGGCAGACTCTCCCGCGACGGTGAAAAAAGGGTCGCGTCGATTTGCCAGCCGGGAACGGCCCGTCCCGCCGAGGCTACCACACCGTGTTCGGTGCTACAGCCACGGCGTCGAGCGCTGCTGAATCTCGCCGGCAAGGGGTTCCTGCATAGCGTCGGCAACGTCGTCGCTGTTTGCCAGCGCCCACATGAGCTTGACCTTCGCTGTGCCGGGGAGCATGTCCTCGCCCTCGATGACGCCGGCGTCGAGCAAGTCCCGGCCGGTGTCGTAGACGCGGTCACAGACCCGGCCTTCGAGGCACTGGCTGGTCATGACCAGCGGGATGTCGAGTTCCTCGATGGTCCCGATCCAGTCGGTGTTGACGTGGCCGAGCCCGGTTCCCTCGATGACGACGCCCTCGCTGTCCTCGGCGGCGGCTTCTAGCAGCGACGGGGCCATTCCGGGGGAGAACTTCAGGAGTTCCACGTCCGTCTCGATGTCGTCGTGCAGCGCCAGGTCGACGGCGTCCCGTTCGGCGTATTCGCGGTGGAACGTAACTGTGCTCTCACCGTCGATGTCGTAATCGACCTCACCGAGCGGCTTCGCGCCGACCGTCTCGAAAGCGTCACGGCGCGAGGTGTGGTTCTTCCGGACGCGAGTGCCGCGATGGAGCGCACAGCGGTCGTCGGACTCGTCGGCGTGCATGCAGACCAGCACCTCCGCACAGTCGCTCGTGGCGGCCTCGACGGCGGAGACGGCGTTCATCACGTTGTCCGAGGACGGTCGGTCCGCCGAGCGCTGGCTGCCCGTAAAGACGATGGGGACCGGCGTGTCGAGCATGAACGACAGCGCCGACGCGGAGTACTGCATCGTGTCGGTGCCGTGCATGACGACGATGCCGTCCGCGCCGGCCTCGATCTCCTCGTGGACCGCCTGCGCGAGATCCTGCCAGACCGCCGGAGTCATGTTCTCCGAGAGGATGTTGGCGACGACGCGGCCGCGGTAGTTCGCCATCCCCGCGAGGTCCGGCACCGCTCGAAGCACGTCCTCGGCGTCGAACTGGGCCGTCACCGCGCCGGTGCGGTAGTCGACCGTCGAGGCAATCGTGCCGCCGGTGGAGATCAGCGAGACCGTCGGGAGGTCGTCGTCGAACTCGATGGCGGACTGGCTCTGTTCGTCCTGTGCGCTCTCGACGTCGTACACGTCCGATTCCAGCACGTCGACGGACGCGTCCTCTCGGTCGATGCCGACGTTGTACCCGCCGTCGAGTTTGACGACGAGGTGGTCGGGCGTACTCGACGGGAGCATCACGCCCTCGTAGGTCTGGGCCGCGCGCTCGACGCGGACCCGGTCGCCTGCGTTCATGCGCGGCACTTTCCGCCGGTGGGACTTGAACCCACTCGTTTCGACGAGCGCTCTCGGTCACGCGCCGGACCTGGCGAGCGGTCGATGGGTGGGTGTCCGCTGTGGTTCTGACCCGGGATGTCAACGTCCGTTACTGCGAGTTACAAACGGCACCAGACCACAATGTTATCCCACTAGACACTCATCTAACAAGTATGGCAGACAACAAGAACGGCCGCGAAGCCCAGGCCCAAAACGAGGAGCGCCGCCAGCGGGAGCGCGCTATCACTGAGGAGCTTGAGCGCGCGGACGAACCCGAGCCGCCGGTCGACCCGACGCAGCTCGCGTACTTCGAGACGGAACTCGATACGCTCGAATTCCCGGCGACAGCGGCTGACGTGGTCGCTACGGTCGGTGACCACGAGATCGAGTCGGTCGACGGGACGTACACCGTTGCGGACCTCTTGCCCGATGCGAAGATCGAGTCGTTCGACTCGCCGGCCGAGGTCCGGACGCGGGTCCAGCGGCCGACCGTAGCGGGGGCGATGAAACGCGTCGTGGAGGCCGCCGACGAGCACCAGAGCGCGTCCTTTGGCGCCTCACAGCGCGACGGCTACGAGCGGACGTTCCGGGAACTGCGGGCTATCGACGCGGATGACGACGACGAAGGTATTCGGGCCATCGCCGACTGGATTATCGAGCGCACCCACGAGAAAGAGACGCTTCCCGGGTCCCGCGACGTCCGCCGACAGGCGGCGAAGTTCTGCCGGTCGAACGGCTACTCGGTTCGCAACGACGAGTGGCTCGGTATCTGAGCGACACACCTCCGTATCCCTGACTGCCGGCGGCCCCCACAAGGACCATACTGCTCGCGGTTCCACACTCTATATGGCCGAACGAACCGAGGAGCGGACCCGCGACGCGGACGCGAAATCGGGCAGTGACCTCGGCGTCGATGTCGGCACGACGGCACCGGTCGAGACGGATGTCGCTGTCGGGGAATCGCGCGATGCGGAGACGTCTGTCACCGAAACGTCCACGACAGACAGCGGGAGCTACTTCTCACTGCGGGCGCTGCTGTTCGCTTTCGGTGCGGTCGGCGGCGGGATGGTACTCGGCGGGCTGATACCGCTCGTCCCGTTCACCGAACTGGTCGGCATCCTGCTTGGCGGATTCGTCTACGGACTGCTCGCCAGCGAGCGCCGATACGCCGAACTCGGGCTGGCGGGCGCTGTCAGCGGCGGCGCAACGGCCGTTCTGTCCCTCCTCCCACAGCTCGCCGCGGGACTGAACGGCACCAGACTGTTCGCTATCGCCGGCGGTGTCGGCCTCGTACTCGCGCTCGTCGGGCACTACTTCGGCCGCGACCTGCGGAGCGGGCTGACGAAAGACCTGTAGCTCTCTTGACGGCAGATTTGGATCAGTGCCGCGACCGCCCCTTCTGAGCTTACTGTACTGGATAGTCCTGTCGTACGGTATGCCGCGTATCGGTCGACCGGACAAACGATGCCGGTCTCTTCTGCTGGGAGCCTGCGTGTGAAAGAGTGCGCAATACTAGTTTCGACGTGGACAGACTCCCTGTCACGTAATATCGACTGTACTGGTCTTGTGATATAGTGCATGAACAAACCTATATCTCCAGAATAATGGATAATATCTGACCGTCTGATTCACTTTCACGCATTTTGGACACGATATCTTGAGTTGATAACGCTTATAACTCTCGTATGTAAACTCCCGGAGTAGAACGCATGGCACCAGAGACATACGGGCTCATCAGCCTGTTTCCGGCGATGCTCGCCATTGTACTGACGCTGTTCACTCGCCAAGTACTCCTCTCGCTGTTTGCAGGTATCTGGATCGGAGCGACGGTGCTCGTCGGCTGGAATCCGGCCGCCGGAGCCGCCCGGAGCCTCCAGTTCGTCGTGGATAACGTGACCGAACCGTTCAACGTCAAACTGCTACTGTTCACGTTCCTCATCGGGGCAATGCTGGGGATGATCTTCCTCTCCGGCGGGATGAACGCGCTGGCGTCACAGATGGTCAAGCGCATTCGGACCCGCCGGCAGGCGGCGCTTGGCACGTCGCTACTGGGAATGACCATCTTCGTCGACTCGTACGCCTCGACGATGATTACCGGGTCGGTCATGCGCCCGATCACCGACAAGTTCGACATCAGTCGCGAGAAGTTGGCGTATATCCTCGACTCCACCACTGCACCGACCGCGTCGATATCAGTCGTCTCGACGTGGCTCGGGTTCGAAGTCGGACTTATCGCCGAGCAACTGACCACAATCGGGGTGGACCGAAGCGCGTTCCTGCTGTTCCTCGAATCGATTCCCTATCGGTTCTACAGTCTCCTTGCGCTCGCAATGGTCTTTATCATCGTCATCGCGGATCTGGACTTCGGCCCGATGGCGAAGGCCGAACGCAGAGCCAGAGAGGAGGGGAAAGTCCTCGGCGACAACGCGGACCCGCTGATGGAAACACAGGAGGACGATATCGTGACGCCCGACCACGTCGACCCGCGGTGGTGGTACTTCGCCGCGCCGATCGCCGCACTCGTGGGGGTGACCGGGTTCTCGCTGTATTACTCCGGCGGCGGGTTCGCCGGGCGCAGTCTCACCGACGCACTGTCGAACGCGGCCACTGCGGACGCCATCGTCTGGGCCTCGTTCTCGGCCTGTCTGGTCATTCTGACAATTCTGGTCGGGCACGCACGCATCGCGGTCGACGAAGTGAGCGACGCCATCTTCGAGGGGTTCAAAATGGTGATGTTCCCCGTCGCGGTGCTCTCGCTCGCGTGGTCAATCGGCGCTGTGAGCCAGGCACTGGGTGTCGGCCCCTACGTCGTCGCCATCAGTGAGGGGATTATCACGGCCGGGATGCTGCCCGCTATCATTTTTCTCAGCGCCGTCATAATCAGCTTCAGCATCGGCACGTCTTGGGGAACGATGGGTATTCTGTTCCCGGTCGCGATCCCGCTCGGACACGCGCTCGGCGCGCCGCTGGCACCGGCCATCGCGGCGATCCTGACCGGTGCGCTGTTCGGCGACCACTGCTCGCCCATCTCCGACACGACGGTGATGTCGAGTATGTTCGCCGCGAGCGACCACGTCGACCATGTGAACACCCAGATTCCCTACGCAGTGCTGGCCGGCATCGTCGCAACCGGGCTGTTCCTGATGGCCGGCTACGGTGTCCCGGCGTACGTCGCACTCCCGATCGGACTGGCCGCTGTCGGATCTGTGACGTACCTGCTCTCGGAACAGCTGTCGGTCGAGGTTCCGAGTTCGTACGGGTCGAAAGCGGACTGAGACGGTCCGCTGTTTGAACTACTGTTCTGTTCAGACGATTTCCCAGCCGTCGTCGGTCCGTTCGACCACGTCGTCGTCTGCAAGCCGAGTGAGCGCTTCCTCGACGATCTCCGGCGGGGCCTCTATCTCTCGAGCAAGCGCCGGAACGGTGTCGATACCGTTTGCGAGCCCGCTGACCAGTTCTGCGTACAGTCGTCCGTCGCCGTTCTCGAAGCCGGAGTCGATGCGGTCCCGCACGTCGGTCATGCGGGCCTGCACCCATCGCTGGGCCAGCGACAGTTCGTTCTCTAGCTGCTGGAGATGCTCCAGTTCCCGCGCCAAGTCGTGAAAATCCCCGTCGGACGTGGACCCAACGTCTATCGAGAGATGGCGGCAAGAGGGCATCTCGAACTCGGGGTTTGCCGGGTAGGCGCTCTTGGTACCGAACTCGTAGGGAGAGACTCGAACTTCCAGACGGAGATTCCGGGCGATAGAGAAGTACTTCCGGCGCTGGTCGTCCGTCCGGGAATCGACGAGCCCGGCGTCTTCGAGCTTCTGGAGGTGGTCGATGACAGCTTTCGGGCTGACGCCGATGTATTCACTGATTTCCGTGACGTAGCAGGGTTTGTGTGCGAGGAGTTTGAGAATCCGCCGGCGGTTGGCGTTTCCAAGGAGATTGAGTAACTCGGCGGAGTCCATCGATACGTAGGTAGCGGGTCACGGTTCAAAAGCATGACTCTCGTCGGGCGGTTTGCTGGTGTCACTCGGCTACGCTAGCTGATCCATCCACGACGTGTTCTGTGAGCCGCTGTTCCCGTTCCCCTGACCGCTTCCGCCATCACCGCCCTGTCCGCCACTGTTCCCCTGCCCGTTATCCTTTCCGCCGTCATTCGCGTTGCCGTTGTTACCGCCGGACGCGCCGCCAGAATCATCAGCACCGTTACTATCAGAGGTGTCGTCAGCACCGTCACTGCCAGAACTTCCGTCAGAGTCATCGGAACTGTCGTCAGAACTGTCACTGTCAGAACTTCCGTCAGAGCCATCGGCACGGCCACTGTCAGAACTGTCGTCGGAGTCCGATGTACCGGCTGAATCATCCTCCCCACCACTGTCGGCTTCATCTGAACCGCTGTCGTCTCCTGCGGTATTGTCGCCGCTGTCACTGCCGTCCCCATTCCCGTTGCCTCTGTCGTTGCCCTGTTCAGCCCCGTTTCCCTGTGTGGACTCCCCGGTTTCGTTTCCGCTGTCGTCAGGCCCGTCGTCCGGTGGCCCCTGGTCGCTCTCGTTTCGTTGTTGTCCGGGTGCGTCAGCAGGCGGTCCCTGTTCGCTCTGGTTTGCACCCCGTTCGGACGTGTTGGCTGGTGGTCCCTGTTCGCTCTGGTTGGTTCCAACGCCGTCCGGCGGCCCCTGCTCACTTCGGTTGACTCCGGCGTCGTCCGGTGGTCCCTGCTCACCTGGGCCGGCGGTCTCTGGCGGTCCGGCGATGCCGCGAGCAATCGACGAGACCTGCTGGCCGGAGAGCTTGCTTGCGTTCTGTTTCAGTCGCTCCAGTGCGGTGTCGTTCACACCGGTCTGTTCGGCGGCCGTGTCGGTGTCGTTAATCGCGGTCTGTAGGCCCGCGATCTCCGCCGTGAGCCGGCTCTGCTGAGCTACGTACGCCTGCTCACTGATGTTTCCGTTCTCGTATCGCTGTTCGAGCGTGGCGTTGCGCTCCTGAAGCCGTTCGAGCCGGCGTTCGAGCGAGCCGGCTCGCTCCGTGACCAGTTCGGCTCGTTCAGTTCCGTTCGATTGGTTGTACGCCGACCGCCACATCCCGTTCTCGACCGTGTCGTTTGCGGCGGCAGAGTTCGACTGCAGGAACGCCGTGAGTTGCGTTCCCATCCCGTTGGCAGAGTCGTTCTGCGTGGCCACTGTCTCCGTCGCGGTCTCCTGCGCTGTCACGGCCGGGAGGCCGACAGCGACAGTCCCGACGATGACCAGCACTGTGAGGAGCGTGGCCTGGCGTGGGCTCATTCCTATCCATACCTCTACCCTCCCACATCAAAAAGAAACGCCTTCGTTCGTGTCGTTCACAGACGCCTGAAACAATCGCAGATAGTCCAAGAGTGTTTAAGCTGTCTTCTGTGTCGGTGCGACCATCGGCAGCAGCCGCCAGGCGATCACTACCGACAGCACCGAGAGCGCGACGGTGGCGAGCGGTAACACGAGGCCTGGGTCGTACCGCAACGGCGGATGATACCCGAAGCCGTAATCGAGCACGTCGTTGCCGAGTGCCAGAACCAGCGCAGTCACGAGCGCGCCCCTCGTCGTCCGGGCGTAGTGAGGGACTAACAGCCCCTCGGCAACGAACCCGAGATGGGTGACGATGATGCCGAAATACGCCCACGGGGCGGGGAAGTAGGCGTCGAAGCCGATGTTTAACGCCACGACGGTCCACAGCCCCATCTTGATCAGCCAGACCAGCGCAATAGTGTGGAGGTACGCGAGCGGCACCGTCAGCGGCACCTCGTCGAGTGACTTGCCGAGGAACGGCAGGAGGGTCGCAACCGACAGCGTCATCAGGAACAGCGCCACCGGCGAGTCGGCGTACAGCGGCCAGAGGAACGTTGACACCTCGGGCATTGTCTCGACGTAATACCGGATACCGACGAGCATCGCGACGGCGTTGACGACCAGCAGCCACACGAGACTCGGCGTCTGTTCCAGGTAGTACCGCGCGTACCGACGTGGCAACGGCCCCCGCTGCTCGCTCATGGATCGAATCGGGGCCGGCCGTGGCATAGCCCTGTCGGACGGGAGCCGACACCGCGTCGTCCACCCACTGAGTCCGCGCTGTTTGCACGACGGCAAAAGGTTGCCGGCGAACACTTATGTATGTCAATGACACACATTCAGTTGCACCGATGTTCGAACAGTTTTCGCGCGGATACTACCTCGGCCGCCTCTACGTCGAACCGAGAGACGACGCGGCGGCCGCGATGTGTCGCGAGCAGCACGAACGAGTGAACGAACAGTTGTACGCCTCCGGCGAGGGGGTCGAACGCACAGACTATCCGCTGGTAATGAAACTCGGCTCCCAGCACTTCGCCGTCCACGGGGACGAGCAGGTCCCGGCGGACACACTCGTCGTTCCCGAAACGATGCTTGCGGACGCCAACGTTCGGAACCCGCCCAGCCTCGAAGAAGTGTTTCTGGCGAAAGCGGACCACGCCGCACAACTGCTCTCTATCTCGGAGGGGACGCCGACACTTCCCGATACCGCGGTCTGATGGCGTAAAACCCCGCTCTGGTGACGGTCTCCGCTTCCACCGAGCGGGCAGAAAGCGGGGGACTTCTCGCGGGCCGGTATAAGTAGGTTATACGCTTAAGCTACAGAGCAATGCGGGCAGGTGGCTTCTATTCACCTGTATGTCACAGCGGAACCATGCAGACGATCAGGACAGAGCTACGGAATCCAAATTCTACCTCCCCGCAGGGACCACCCCGTCGTCCGAAGCCGGCTGGTTCGAGCGTCTCTGGGCCGTGCTGTTCAATCATCGCGTCTGAACCATCGATGTGCGAGACTGTGCTGAACAGTGGGGTGATTTCTGATCGGGTCTCTCAGGTTGACCGGCTCGTATCGACGCGCAAACCCTGACCGTAGTCTCGTGCGCAGAAACCACGACCAACCGACCCAGTTAAGCTACCGCACGGCTACCGTTATAACGCCTACTTGTCCGCCTTAGCGCACCAACCACTATACAGAACAATGACCGATATCACGGCGGTCGTCCGAGCCGAGCACCCCGACATAGTGCTCACGGAGACCGTTACTCACGACCGAAGTTCGAAAGTCAGGTCGGTGTCAGAGGCGGGAACAGACCCGACATCGGGAAAATTCTTCTATCACATCGAATCATCCGATTTCCAACAGTTCGAAGACGGATTACGGAACGACAGTACCATTGGCGAATTCGAACGAGTCATCGAAACCCGAGACGACGAGGCCATCTACAGCTTCGAGTACACGGACGAGGCGAAGATTCTCTCTCCTGTAATTTCCTCCGCGAACGGTGTCATTCTCGACATGGAGAACGACGGGAGCGCCTGGATTCTGACAGTGTGGATGCCCGACCGAACGGATCTGGTTCACCTCTGGGACTACGCACAACAGAACGGGATTGATATCGATTTGCTGCGCGTGAACGAATACGCCAGTTTAGGGAATACCGACGCTGGGCTGACCGACAGCCAGCGAGAAGCGCTCCTCGTCGCGTTCGAAACGGGATATTTCGAAGAACCGCGGAACGCGACCCTCAGCGATGTCGCCGCCGATCTGGATATCTCTCAGCCGGCAGCCAGCGGGCTCCTCCGACGCGGCATCAAGCGACTCATCATCTCGTCCCTGCGGGATGACAGCGAAACGCCAGATTGACCGACGGCTTCTCGCTGCAGTGGCGGTCCGGGAAGCCACTTTTAAGCCTGTTCCCGTCCGCCATCCAGTCGATGCTTGACCGGTTGCTGGGCAGAGCGTCGCTGAAAGAGCGGGTGGCCGAACTCGAAGAGGAGAACCATCACCTCGAACGACAGCTTGACGCCGAGAAAGAGCGCCGCGCCGACGCAGCGACCGAGCGCCAGCGGGCCGAGGCCGAGGTCAACCGGCTGGAGGACCGCGTCGCCGAACTCCAAGACCGCGTCGAGCGGTTACAGGACGAAGAAGGCGAATCGACGTTCCGGACCGAGGAGACACTCAGCAGGGCGCGGCTGAGTGAGGTCCTCGACAGGCTGGAATCTGTCGAGACGGAGCCGGAAGGCGTCTTTACCGCCTACGTCGACGGGGAGCACTCCCTCCCTGCCCCGGTCCGGGAGGCCTTCGGCGACCGCGCGTCGCTGGTCGCCAGCGCCGCGCCGTGCCTAGCTGTTACGGATGACGCAGGCCTCCTGTCGGCGTGTCTGTCCGTCCCCGCGCCGCCGTCGCCGTTCACCGAGTGGGCCGACGCCGTTCGACTGGAGCGGTCGTGGTTCGAACCGACCGGTAAACACGTCGTCGCGCTGGTCCGTTCCGACCTGTTCGCCCTGGGCGAGTACGACGGCCGGGAGCAGGCTGCCTTCCACGGCTTCGACTCGGAGCTGAAAAGCCAGCACTCGAAGGGCGGCTTCTCACAGAGCCGGTTCGAGCGGCTCCGGGACCAGCAGATCGACTCCCATCTCGACCGCTGTCGGGCAGCTATCGAGGAGGTGTCGCCCGACCGGCTGTACGTCGTCGGCGAGGGATCGGTCATCCACGAGTTCGAGGCCCTCGCGACGGCGACGAAGCCGGTCGACGCGACCGGGGAGCCGGACGACGCGCTCGACGACGCCGTCCGGTCGCTGTGGACGGTTCGGTTGCGCGTGCCGTAGTTCGGGCTCGTCTATCCCAGCTCCGTCGGTGCCGGTTCCGTAGCTTTTTCGCGGGGCGGCGATTCTGTCCGGCTATGGCCGTAGCCATTCTGACACACGACGCCTTCCCCGACCGAGCCAAGACGGCTGTCGGGCTGTTGCGGTACGGCGACCGGGAAGTACGAGCACTCGTCGACCGCGAGCGGGCCGGCCAGCGCGTCCACGACTCGCTGGCGGACGTGCAGGACGCCCCAATCGTCGCGTCGATGGCCGACGCACCCGACGTCGACGCGCTCGTCATCGGCATCTCGCCCATCGGCGGCGAGTTCGACGAGTCCTGGCGCGACGACGTGCGAACAGCGCTCGAACGCGGCTGTGACGTGTACTCGGGACTGCACTACTTCCTGGCCGACGACGAGGAGTTCGCTCGCCTCGCCGACGACCACGACGCCGAACTGCACGACCTCCGCAAGCCGCCCGAAGACCTGACCGTGGCGGCGGGGACCGCCGGCGACGTGGACGCGACGGTCGTGACGACCGTCGGCACCGACTGCTCGACGGGGAAGATGACCGCCTCGTTCGAGATTCGTGACGCAGCACGGGAGCGCGGCCTCGACGCGGCCGTCGTCCCGACCGGGCAGACCGGCATCGCCATCTCCGGCCGGGGCATCGTCGTCGACCGCGTCATCGCCGACTACGCGGCCGGTGCGGTGGAACGGCTGGTCGAAGAAGCACAGGCCGCGGACCTCCTCGTGGTCGAAGGCCAGGGCGCGCTTGCCCACCCGGCCTATTCGGGCGTGACGACGAGCATCCTCCACGGGTCGGCCCCCGACGCGCTCGTCATGTGTCACGAGGCCGGCCGGGAGCGGATTCACGGCTACGAGTCCTTCGACATTCCGCCGCTCCCCGAGTACGTCGACATCTACGAGCGGCTGGCCGCGCCCATCTCGGACGCGTCAGTCGTCGCGGGGATGCTGAACACGCGCCATCTCGACGACAGCGAGGCCGCGGATGCTGTCGCGGGGTACAGCGACGCGCTGGACGTGCCGGCGACTGACCCCGTCCGCCACGGCGTCTCAGACGAGATACTGGACGCCATCCTATGAACTGGAGCGCCGACCGCTACGACCTGCCGCTATCGAACCCGTTCGGAATCTCGCGGGAGACCAGTGAGACCAGCGAAACCGTCGTGGTCGAACTCACCTACGAGGGAACCACCGGAATCGGGGCCGTCACGCCGTCGGCGTACTACGACGAGAGTGCGGCGTCGGTGGCCGAAACGCTGCCATCGCTCTGTGAGGTTGTCGCCCGAATCGGCGACCCGCACGCCCAGCAGCGTATTGAACGAGAACTCGGCGAGCGAGCGCCGGACCAGCCCGCCGCCCGGACGGCACTCTCCATCGCCGTCCACGACCTCGCCGCTCGGAGCCTGGACCTGCCGCTGTACCGCCAGTGGGGGCTCGACCCCGACGCGGTCCCGCCGACCACCTATACGGTCGGCATCGACACGCCCGAGCGGATGGCCGAGAAAGCCGGGACGGCGGCCGACAGCGGCTTCGGCCGTCTGAAGGTCAAACTCGGAACCGACGACGACCGAGCGCGACTGGACGCGGTCCGGGACGCGGCCCCCGACGCCGAGGTACGCGTCGACGCCAACGCCGCCTGGACGCCCGAGGAGGCTATCGACAAGGCGGACTGGCTCGCCGACGCCGGCGTCACGATGCTGGAACAGCCGGTCGACGCCGACGACATCGGCGGTCTTCGCCGCGTGACCGACGCGACCGAGATCCCCGTCGCGGCCGACGAGTCCTGCGTTACCGCGTCGGACGTGCCGCGGGTCGCCGACGCCTGCGACATCGTCAACGCCAAACTGGTCAAATGCGGCGGCCTCCGGCCCGCAATGCGGCTCCTCCACGCCGCCGACGCGCACGGCCTCGACTCGATGCTCGGCTGCATGGTCGAGTCGAACGCCAGCATCGCCGCGGCGGTCCACCTCGCGCCGCTCGTCGACTACGTCGACCTCGACGGGGCGCTCCTGTTGGCATCGGACCCTTACGCCGGTGTGCCGCTCGACGGTGCCGTGTTCGACCTCACTGCGGTGTCGGCCGGTACCGGCGTTCGGCGGGCGCGAGACGCGTAGCTGTGAGACAGTACCGATAAAAAATCCGGTTCGGAGTATTATGTGGCCCGTTTACGCCGACTCGACGGCGTCCAGCAGTTCGTCGTAGTCCGGCTCGTTGGTCGGGTCGTCGGCGACCCAGCTATAGGCGACTTCGCCGTCGTCGTCGACGACGAACACGGCGCGGTTCGCGACGCCGAGCAGCCCGAGGTCTTCGATGTCGATTTCGAGGTCGTAGTCCTGAATCGCCGACCGGCCCATGTCGCTGACCAGGTCGAACTCCAGACCGTGCTCGTCACGGAAGGAGTTCAGCGAGAACGCCGAGTCGGCGCTGAGGCCGAGCACCGTCGCGCCGGCGTCGTGGAAGTCCCCGAGGTGCTCCTGCAGGGCCACCATCTCGTTGGAGCACGGCGGCGTGAACGCGCCCGGGAAGAAGGCGAGCACGACCGGCCCGTCGCCCAGGTGGTCGCTCAGTTCGAAGTCCGCTACCTCACCGTTCGCGATTGTCGCCGAGATGTCCGGCGCTGTGTCGCCTGTGGATACCATCACCCGAATATAACGGCGTCACCCGAATAAATACCCGCCATCCGGCAGGGGTGCCGACTCCGGTTCGCCGTGAGACTGGTCGCTTACACCCACTCGTCGAAGGAGTGGTGCTCGCGGCTCGCCTCGATGTAGTCCCGCTGCATCGACTGGATGGCTGACGAGAGGTCATCACCCGCATCGAGGGACTGTCGAACCCGGTCGATCTTCCAGTCGCTCGGGGTCATGCCGGCCTCGTAGCGGGCTTCAATCGGGTCGAGATACTCGTCGATGCGAGCCTCGGGCACGCCCTGCTCGGCCAGCCCCAGACGGGCGTACTGGAAGATTTCGTCGTAGATCTCGTCGTGGTCGGCCGTCCGCTCGCCCCCCGCTGTCACCCAGGACAGGTCCGCGTCGGAGCCGTCTGCTGCGGCGCTGTAGAAGCTCCGCCTGGCTTCCTGCCAGGGCAGTTCCGCGGCGGGATGGTCGGCGACGACCAGCCCGCGGATGAGACCGACCGTCAGCGCCTGCAGTCCGATCATGTCTTTGGCGTGGGGCTGGGTCGGCAGCGGGCGGTACTCGATGCGGAGCGACTTCTCCGTGCTGGCCCCGTCGACGGGCGTCCCGCCGACGACACAGCGGAGCCAGCGCCAGTAGGTCCCGCGCTTGTGGTCGAACTCCCAGAACTCGTCTTCGAACGCCGTTCGCTCGTCGTCGTGCAGGAACTCCCGGAGGAACGGGGCAAACTGGTCGTCGTCGACGACGCGGCCGACAACGTCCGTCGTGTCGTCGAGGTCCCGCGGCACCCGGACCTTCGGGTTCTCGCTGGTGTTGACCGACTGCTCGAAGGCCGCGATGCGGAGTTCGTGGTGCGTGTTCGCACAGAGCCACTCGCCGTCGGTGTCGCCGTACATATCCGCCGGGAGGAACGGCGAGTTCACCGAGAGCGCGAGCAGCGGCCCGAGCGTCCGGATCGCGGCGTTGTAGTACTCGGTGAACGCCTCGGCGTCCGGAACCTGGAGGTGAGGCTGGATCGAGGTGGCCAGCGACTCGAACAGAATGGTCGGGAACGACCCGCTGTACCCCGGCACGTCGAAGTCGATGCTGCCGCCGGCGTGGTCCAGCGCCTCGTTGTCCAGCGCCACGTATCTGGGGGCCTGCCGCATGTTGTCCGCGAGGACGACGCCGTCGTTCGTCTCGTGTGCCGAGAGGTACTGCTCGCTGCCCTCCTCGGGCGGGATGGTCCACATCGCGTCGAGGACGAGTTCGCAGTTGTGCTTGCTCGCCTGCTGGCGGGCCTGTTTCGTCTGCATCTCCACCGCCGTCGTCTGGACCTCCATCCCGGTCTGGTCGAAGCTGTTCGGTTCGGTGTTGACCTCGGCGTTGTGCAGGCCAAGTTCCTTGTTGGCCTCGCCCTCGAACACCACGTCGGGCAGGCGGGTCAGCCGCCCCTCCCAGTCCTCGGGGTCCATGTACGGCTCGTCACTTTCTTCCTCGACTGACGACTCGACGGCCGGTTCGGCCTCCTCCTTCTCTGGCGTCTCCGGTTCGTCCTCGGCCAGCGGGCTGTCCGGGTCGATGTCGAGCGACGGTCCCTCTCCGGGACCGAACGAATCCTCGGACTCGGCAGCGGTTTCGCCGGCGTTCTGGTCCAGTGACTCACCGCCGGCTGGTTCCAGCGGGTCGCCCTCGTCTGGCTCCAGCGACGGCCCGTCGCCATTTGGTTCCAGTGATGCGCCAGCGCCGTCTTCTGGCTCCGCCGGCGCGTCGAGCGACCCGCTCCAGGCCGCCCCGCCCGATCCGCTCAGGTCGTCGTCGAGGTCTTCTTCGGCGACTCCCTCGTCGTCTGCTTCCTCGTCTGGCTCGGGTGGGTCCGGCTCCGCGTTGATGGCGTACAGTTCGATCTCCAGGCCGACGGAGAACGCTTCGTTGTCGAACTCCCCGGCCTCGATGGCTCTCCGGAGCTGCATCGCCTGTTCGTCGACCCGCTCAGTGAACTCCGCGGCAGTGTCGTCGGCGAGCGACCGGGTCACTAGGTCGACGATATCGTCCATGCTCGGTACTGTGTGGGCTCTTCCACTATAAGTGACCCGTCGTGCGTTTCCAGCGTTGATACTCGGTGTTACTCGAACAGGTCCTCGTGGCGGGCCGCGAGGTTGGCGTAATCGCCGGAGCTGAACGCCTCGAACACCTCGTTGGGGTCGATTGTTGTCTCGGACAGCGGTGTCACCGTGGCTGGGCTCCCGCGGACGAACGACTCGGCGGGGACCTCGTAGCCCGGCGGGACGACCGTTCCCATCGCGACGATGGAGCCCTCGCCGATGGTGGCGTCACTGACCGTGGAGTTGAAGCCAACGAGCGCGCCGTCCTTGACCGCCGCGTCGTTGAGGACGGCCCCGTGGCCGACCATCACCTTCTCGCCGACGGTCGATGCGTGGACGATGGCCCCGTCACCGATCGCCGATTCGCGGCCCACCTCGACGGGGGCCACGTCGCCGCGCAACACGACGCCGGGCCAGACGTTCGCGTTCGGGCCGACAGTGACGTCGCCCACCAGCGTCGCCTCGCGGCTGACGTGGGCGTATCCGTGGATGTTCGGCGTGGCTCCCTCGAACGCGTACTCTCGGCTGTCCATACTGCTCCCATCGTGTCGGCGGCTCGAAAAGATACCGGTCAGAACGGGGTGTTACAGCGGGAGCAAGGCGAAAGCCCACCCCTTCAGGGGTGTGGATGAAGCCGACAACCCGGCAGCTTCGCCTGTAGCCTCACTCAGCC
>NZ_AOLW01000021.1 GCF_000336615.1 Haloarcula amylolytica JCM 13557 | reverse complement strand
CATGCCGACCTGGCTACAAACCTGAAACTCCCAACCTAGCGGTGCGGTGCCGCGGGAATCCCACGCCTGAAGGCGTGGGAGGAGGTCAATGGTGGTCTGTCCGCTGCCGAGCACGTCCGCGAACGGACCGGCACCCCCACCTGAGCTATTCGATGTGGACCACGAGGACGGGGACAGGCGCGCTCTGTACGACGCGCTCGGTGACGCTTCCGAGATTGGCGACCCGGTCCCGTCCGGTTCGACCGTGGGTCCCCATCACGATGAGGTCGATGTCTTCCTCCTCGGCGTAGTCGGTAATCGTCTTGTGGGGAATGCCCTCTTCCATGGTTGTGACGACCTCGACGCCGGACTCCTCGCCGCTGACCACGATGTCGTCGAGCGCGATGTCCCCCTCTTCCTCCAGCGACTGCCGCACTTCGTCCTGATTGGACTTGTCGGCCGCGACGTACAGCCGCTTGTCCACGACGTACAGCCCGTGAAGGGTCGCGTCGTTGTCGCGCGCGATCGAGGTGGCGTGCGCGAGCGTCTCCGTCGTACCCGAACTGCCGTCTGTGGCTACAAGCACCGAATCGTACATATCCGGCTTCTCATGCGAACTGTGCCCACATAGTAGTCCCTATCACGCTGACACGGCCCGTGGCTGTCCAACCGATGACGAAACTATTTGATTCAGTTTCTGTCGTTCAGTGTATAATCATTCTAACCATTATTTGTCAACAGGAATACTTTTGCCAGTTGCTGCCTATTAACTTCTATACGATGCAGGGGAGCACGCAGCCAGACGACACACGGGCAGAACTATACGTTCGTTCACTCCTGCCCGATGGGCACACGCAGCAACAGGCTGCGGTAATCGACCGTCTTGACGGGCTGTCAGATACCGACATTCTGTCAGAAGTCACCGTTGAGGTTATCGGACGGCAGATTCCGTCCACGCCAGCGGAGGCGCGGACCGAACTCGGGTTGTTTGCCCTCAACCGAGTTAGTGTCTTTCAGGAGTGGGCGAAACGAAACGGTTGTTCACTTGAGCCGGCGTTTCAGGTCCGGTCGGTGGACTCGGAAATTTCGGGGGAACAGTACCGGGCACTTGTGTTTCCGGTCCAACTCTTGGCGGAGTACGAGGGGTCGGAACTCAGATGCGTGACGCCGCATACGGCTGACGGGGAAACGACGACTGTCATGGACCGGCTTACCATGCTTGAAGCAGAGGAAGAATCGACGTTCTCGCCGCTAGAGCGGGCGAGCGCGGCACAACCGCCGACGCAGTCTGACCTGCCGGCAGTCGACGCTATCGACGAGGACTCGGACCCGCTGTTGCCAGAGTAACGTCAGGGTCGCCCGCGTCTCAATACACTTATCCCCGGCCGCCGTCGTATCCTCGGATATGAGTACGGTCACGGTCACGCTGCCCGACGGGACCCCCCTAGAGGTCGAGCGTGGCAGCACGGTCGAGGATGTCGCCTACGAAATCGGGCCAGGGTTGGGTGACGACACGGTCGCCGGCGTCGTCGACGGCGAACTTGTCGACAAACACGCGCCGCTGACAGCCGACGTCGAGCTCGAAATCGTCACCGAGAGCAGTGACGAGTACCTCGACGTGTTGCGTCACTCCGCCGCCCACGTCTTCGCCCAGGCGCTGCAGCGACTCTACCCCGACGCGAAGCTCACAATCGGGCCGTGGACCGACAACGGGTTCTACTACGACATCACCGGCGTCGACATCGACGAGGACGACCTCGAAGCCATCGAGGCCGAAGCCGAGGAGATAATCGAGGAAGACCTCGACATCGAGCGCGAACTCCTCGACCGGGAGGACGCCTTCGAGCGCTACGAGGACAACCCGTTCAAACAGGACATCCTCGAAACCGAGGCCGCGGACGACGAGGTGGTCTCGTTCTACACGCAAGGCGAGTTCGAGGACCTCTGCCAGGGCCCCCACGTCGAATCGACCGGTGAAATCGGCGGCTTCGCCCTGCTCGAAATCTCCGCGGCCTTTTGGCGCGGCGAGGAGGAGAACGAGACGCTGACCCGCGTGTACGGCACCGCCTTCCCGACGGAGGACGCGCTTGACGAGTTCCTCGAACAGCGACGCAAGGCCGAGGAGCGCGACCACCGCAAGATCGGGCAGGAGATGGACTTGTTCTCCATCGACGAGACGACCGGGCCGGGCCTGCCGCTGTACGAACCCAACGGCAAGAAGATCCTCAACGAACTCTCGGACTACGTTGCCGGCCTCAACCGCGACGCCGGCTACGACGAGGTCGAGACGCCCCACGTCTTCCGTACCGAACTGTGGAAGAAATCGGGCCACTACGAGAACTACGTCGACGACATGTTCCTGCTCGACGTAAACGACGAGGAGTACGGCCTGAAGCCGATGAACTGTCCGGGCCACGCCACTATCTTCGAGCAGAACTCCTGGAGCTACCGTGACCTCCCGGTGCGGTACTTCGAGGACGGGAAGGTCTACCGGAAAGAGCAGCGCGGCGAACTCTCCGGGCTCTCCCGGACGTGGGCCTTCACTATCGACGACGGCCACCTGTTCGTCCGCCCGGACCAGATTGAGGAGGAAGTGCTGGCGACGGTCGACATCATCCTCGACACGCTTGATACGTTCAACCTCGACTACACCGTCCAGTTCGCCACCAGGCCGGAGAAGTCCGTCGGCGGCGACGAAATCTGGGAGAAAGCGGAGTCCCAGCTCGAAGCCGTCCTCGACGAGCAGGACATCGACTACGTCGTCGAGGAAGGTGACGGCGCGTTCTACGGCCCGAAGATCGACTTCGCGTTCGAGGACGCGCTGGGGCGGCACTGGGACGGCCCCACCGTCCAGCTGGACTTCAATATGCCCGAGCGGTTCGACCTCTCCTACACCGGCGAGGACAACGAGGAGCACCGCCCGGTGATGATCCACCGCGCGCTGTATGGCTCCTACGAGCGCTTCTTCATGGTGCTGACCGAGCACTACAACGGGAAGTTCCCGCCGTGGCTCGCCCCCGAACAGATCCGTCTGCTGCCGGTCAGCGACGACAACATCGCCTACTGTGAGCAGATTCAGGAAGAACTCGACGACTTCCGTGTCACCATCGAGGACCGCTCCTGGACGGTCGGCAAGAAGATCCAGCAGGCCCACGACGACCGCGTGCCCTACATGTGCGTCATCGGCGACAACGAGGAGGAGGCCGGCACCATCTCGGTGCGGGACCGCAAGGAACGCGAAGAGAAGGACATCGACATCGCCGAGTTCCGCGACCACCTCGAAACCGAGGTCGAGCAGCAGCGGACCGCTGTGACGTTCCTCGCCGGCCGGTAGCCGCTGCCGGCCTGACCGGCCCGATCAGTTCTCGCCGACAACACACTGCCAAAACCGGCGCGTGCCAGGCGCGCCCTTTTATCCCCGGCGGGCGAGCCGACCTGTATGACCACTGACAGTGGAGAGTCGAGCGATACCATGCGGGAGCGCGCCACCGGTGACACCCGACTCCTCTGGCTCCTGCTCGACGCGGATCGCTGGCTCGTCACCGCCCTCCTCTCCGGTGTCCTGTTCTGTGGGATTCTCGCCGTCGGACTTTTGCATCCCACACCGGCATTGACGCTGTTGACTCGCGGTGACCCGGTCGAAACGCTGTTTCAGGCGCTGATTACGGGGACTGTAACCGCCGTTACGCTGGTTCTGACACTGAATCAGCTCGTCCTGTCACAGGAACTCGGTGCAGTGGGCGATCAGCGCGAGCGGATGGACGGGTCGATGCAGTTCCGCGCCGACGTGGCCGACGCCGTCGACACGCCAGTCAGTCCGGCAGAGCCATCGGCGTTCCTCCGGTCGCTGGTCCGCGGGACCGCCGAACGAGCCGAGGCAGCCCGGAACGCCGCCGACGAGACTGCGCTCGATGACGACCTGGCGGCGTTGCTGTCGAACTACTTGGAGGACGTGCTGACCAACGCCGACAGCGTCACCGACCAGCTCGAAGACGGGACCTTCGGCGAATTCGACGTCGTCAAGGCCGCGCTGGACTACAACTACTCCTGGAAGCTGTACGCCGGTCGGCGCATCCGCGAGGCCTACGCCGACGAACTCACCGACGAAATCGACGACTCGCTCGCGGAACTCGTCGAGACGCTCGAACTGTTCGGCCCGGCCCGGGAACACTTCAAGACGCTGTACTTCCAGTGGGAGCTGTCCGACCTCTCCCGGACATTGCTGTACGTCGCCATCCCGGCGCTTACCGTCGCAATCACCTCGTTATTGTTCCTCGATGTGCAGGATTTCGTCGGCGTCACGGCCGGCGTCCCCGACGTGTTGTGGCTCCTCGCGGTGACGACGACAGCATCGCTGCTTCCGTTCACGGTCCTGATATCGTACATCCTCCGTATCGTCACGATAACCAAACGAACGCTCGCTATCGGCCCTTTCATTCTCCGCGAGACGGACCGGCGCGTCGACGTCGACTGGGACTGACGCCGCCGCACATCACCACGGTATAAGTGCCGGACCGGACTCGCTAGTACTATGCAGATTGGCTCGCGTCGGTGTATCCTCAACCCCGTCAGCGGCGACGGCGAGCACGCCGACTACGTCCCGCGGCTGATGGCGGCGCGCGGGTTCGAGGTGTACGAAACCAAGGCGGCGGGCGACGCGGTCGAACTCGGCCGCGAGGCGGGCCGAGCCGAGGCCTCGGAGGTGGCCGTCTGTGGCGGCGACGGGACGGTGAACGAGGTCATCCGTGGGCTCGACGACGCCGGCCACCTCGACTCGGTGACGCTGAGCGTCGTCCCGGCCGGAACGGCGAACCTCCTGGCCGGGAACATCGGTGTCACGGACATCGAACACGGTGTCGAAATCGCCGACACCGGCGACACGCGCCCGGTCGATGTCGGTGTCGCCGACGACGAGCCGTTTCTCGTCTCCTGTATCGCCGGTCTCCCCGCCGACGCCAGCGTCTCGACACCGGGCGACCTCAAGGAGCGGTTCGGCACGCTGGCCTTTCTGCTCACCGGGGCACAGGAGGCGCTCCGCTTCGACGGGTTCGACATCACTGTCGCGGCTGTCGGCGAGGACGGCCCGTTCACATGGTCGGGCGAGGCCGCCTGTCTCCTGGTGGGCAACGCCCGTAAGTTCGTCGCGGAAGGCGGGCAAGCAAACATGGAAGACGGCCTGCTGGACGTGGCTATCGTCGAACAGATGCCAACGGGGAACCTCGTCGCGGAGGCCATCGGTCAGCGACTCCTGTCGCTCGATACCGACGGGGTGACCCACGTTCGTGCGAAGGAGATCTCGGTTAGCGGCGACGGCGACGAACTCACGTTCAGCCGCGACGGCGAACTCAGCACGCACGAGGCGCTGTCGCTGTCGGTGCGCGAGCGCGCCCTCACGCTTCGCGTCGGGGCGGGCTACGCGCCGAACCCGGACTGAGACCGGTCGCCTGTCCCAGCCGTCCACCGGCGGGGTGATCGGTCGGAATCGCCCCCGACGCTTTTGCCCCCATCCATCGAGGGCAATGGTATGCCCCCGCTCTCGATGGGTGCGCTCGTGGTCTTCGCGCTCGTCGCCGCCGCCCTGACGCTGTTCGTCACCGAGTGGCTGCCGCCTGACATGACGGCCATCGCCGTCCTCGTCGCGCTGGTCGTGCTGGAACCGTACACCGGTGTCCCGGCACGGACGTCCATCGAGGGATTCGCCAGCCCGGCGGTGGTCACCATCGTCGCGATGTACATCCTCAGCGCCGGCGTCGAATCGGCCGGCGTCGTCGACTGGCTGGCCGGGAGGCTGGCGGCGCTGACCGGCGGCGACGAGCAGCGCCTGCTGGCTGCCATCGTGGGCACGACGGGCGTCAGCGCGGGGTTCGTCAACAACACGCCGGTGGTCGCGGTCTTCATCCCGCTGGTCACCGGGCTCTCGGAGCGATACGGTATCTCGCCGTCGAACCTGCTGTTGCCGCTCTCTTTCGCCGCGATGCTCGGCGGGACGCTCACGCTGGTCGGTACCTCGACGAACCTCCTCGCCAGCGACCTCTCGGCGCAGTTGCTCGGCCGGCCGTTCTCGATGTTCACGCTGACGCCCGTCGGCGTCGTCGTCCTCGCCGTCGGCGTGGCCTACCTGCTGACGGTCGGTCGGGCGCTCGTCCCCGAACGGGTCCACCCCGCGGCCGATTTCACGGAGGAGTTCGACATGGACCGCCACCTGTCACAGTTACAGGTGCGCGAGTCGTCGCCGCTGGTCGGACTGACGGTGCAGGAAGCACTGGAAGGCGGCGTCCCCGACGACGTGGTCGAAGCAGTCGCGGACGTGGTCGATGCGGGAGAGTCGCTGCCGACCGAGGCCACCGTCGAACAGGTCCTCGCCGCGAGCGACCCGCTTGACATCGATGTGCTCCAGATCGACCGCAACGGCGAGTCGTTCTTCGCGACGGCCACCGACCGACCGCTCGAACCCGGCGACGTGCTGACCGTCCGCGGGAACCGACAGGCCGTCAATCAGTTCGCCCAGACGCTCGACCTGCGGGACCTCGCCCGCGAGTCCGTCACGGCGGACCTCCTGGCAGAGAGCGGCCATCCGGGCGTTCTCGCGGAGGCCGTCATTCACAGGGAGTCCCGGCTCCGCGGGCGACGGCTCGCCGACGTGCAACTGCGCAGTCGGTTCGACGTGACGGTCCTCGCCGTCCGCCGCGGCGACGAGATCATCCACGAGAACCTCGCGGCGGTCGAACTGTCCGCTGGCGACCTGCTCTTGCTCCAGACGC
The DNA here is from genome assembly GCF_000336615.1 of Haloarcula amylolytica JCM 13557. GTDB lineage: Archaea > Halobacteriota > Halobacteria > Halobacteriales > Haloarculaceae > Haloarcula > Haloarcula amylolytica. The sequence goes on along the minus strand of NZ_AOLW01000021.1, from coordinate 26,471 downwards.
CTCTCGACGAGGTGGGCCACCTGCAGGACGAGGGGTACCTGTTCTTGACCGAGGGTCCCCCGGAGCTGTTCGACGCGCTCGACGGCGGCCCGCCGTCGCTCGACGCCGCGGCGGCGGTCCCGCTCGCGACCCTGCTCGCAGTCATCGCGCTCGCGGCGCTGGACCTGCTTCCGATCTATATCGCCGCACTCGGCGGCGTCGTCGCCACGGTCGCGACCGGCACGCTGAGCGCGTCGAAGGCCTACGACGCGGTGAGCTGGAACATCGTGTTCCTGCTTGCCGGACTGCTCCCGCTGGGGCAGGCGATGCAAGCGACCGGCGGGGCCGCGTTCGTCGGTGGCCTCCTCGTCGACGCGGCCGGCGTCCTCCCGCCGCTCGCGCTGCTGGCGCTGGTGTACCTCCTGACGGCCGTCCTCGCCAGCGTCATCACTCCGGCCGCGACCGTCGTGCTGATGATTCCGATTGCCGTCGCCACCGCCGCCGAGATCGGCGTCGCCGGGTTCCCGTTCCTCGTCGTCGTGACGTTCGCGGTCGCAACGTCGTTCCTGACGCCTATCGGGTACCAGACGAACCTGATGGTGTACGGCCCCGGCGGGTACCGCTTCACCGACTTCCTGCGCGTCGGCGGCCCGCTACAGCTCCTTCTGTGCGTCGTCACGACGCTCTCGGTGTCTGTCGTCTGGCCGCTGTAAAAGTCCCGCGGCGGCGTTACTTCTCGTCTTCTTTCAGTTCGTCGAGTTCTGACTCGACCTCGCTCTCATCGACGTCGACCTGCGTACTCTCGTCCGTGAGTTCCTTCTCCAGTTCGGCCTCGGAGACGTCTGCGTCGCTCGACCCGCTGTCGCCGTCCTCGGCTTTCCCCATCTCGGCTTTCAGCGTGTCGAGTTCGGCGTCGACCGAGCCTTTCTGTCTGACCTCCTCAAGCTCTCGCTCCAGCGAACTCTCATCAGAGATCTGGCTTTCGAGAACACCGTCTTCCTTGAGTTCGTCCATCGCCTGTGAGCGGGCTTCCATATCCTCGGTGCGTTCCTCCGCACGCTCGATAGCCTGATTGATGTCCTGCATCTCGTCGCCCGCGCCCGTCATCGCCTCGTTGACGCGCGCCGACGCCTTCGCGGCCTCGTGGCGGGCCTTCATCGTCTCCTTCTTGGTCCGGAACTGCTCGATCTGTTTCTGGAGTTCGTCTTTCTGCTCGACTAGCTGGTCCTGCTGGCTTTGCAGGTCCTGTATCTGGCCCTCCAGATCCTCGATCTGGCTCATCTTCTGCTTTTTCTTCTCCAGCGCCTGACGGGCGAGGTCCTCTCGGTCCTGCTCGACGGCCTGGCGTGCCTGTTCGTTGTGCTTCTCGACGTTCTCTTCGAGGCGGCGCTTCTGTATCTCCAGTCGTTTCTTCTGGGTCGTCAGGTCCGCGATGCCCTGCTTGACGTCCTGCAGTTCGTCACGCAACTGCTCGTAGCTGTAGTCGAGGGTCTCTGTCGGGTCCTCCGCTCGGTTCAGGACGGCGTTGAGTTTCGAGCGGATGACGTACGACGCGCGCGAGAGGATTCCCATATATGCGCATTGGTCTCTCCAACCTTAAATTTCTTACAGAGGGCTGGCGAGTGAACACGTATGACTACCGTCGGGATACCGGGTGGACGAGACGTAACCGCGTCGCTCGACCGGCCGGCATCGGACACTGTCGTCGTCGCGTGCCCGCCGCATCCACAGTACGGCGGCAAGCGGTCGGACACGCGCCTGCAGTCGGTCAGCGACGCGCTGGCCCCCGATGTCGGCTGTCTCCGCTTCGACTACGGCGCGTGGGACGAGGGCCGCGGCGAGCGGGTCGACGCCGAGAACGCCCTGGCGTGGGCGAGCGAGCGGGCCGACTCCGTCGGCTTGTTCGGCTACAGTTTCGGCGCGGCCGTGGCGCTGCGGGCGGCCGCCGAGGCCGAGAGCCACGTCTGTCCAGCGGTCCTATCAGTGCTTGCGCCACCGGCTGGACTGACCGACCATCTCGATGGCACCGCCGCGCTCGACGCCATCGACTGCCCGGTCCAGGTCGTGGTCGGCGAGCGCGACGACACCGTGGACTGGGAGCCGGTCGTCGACCGGGCTGCCGACCTGGGACACGCAGTCGAGCGCCTGCCGGCCGACCACCACTTCGTCGGCCAGAGCGGCCGTATCGGTGAGACTGTCGGGCCGTTTCTCCGTGACCACCTGTAGCCGGTGTCGAATCCGACTGCCGGGACCCGAGACTACCGGACGGTATCGAAAGACAGAGGCGCTGTCGGCCCAATCTCCGAGCATGAACCGCCCGCTCGCGTTCGCTGCCGTGTCGTTCATCGCCACGCTGGTCGCGCTGTTAGTTCTGATGCAGACGCCACTCGTCGCGGGTGGCCCAGCCCGGGCGCTCGTCCTCGCCTCACTGGGGGGTCTCGGGACCTACGTCGCTATCAGATCCGGCGTGCTAAAGTCCTGACCGTCACCGAACCCGACTGCGGATACTGAAGGTAGATTTATACTATATACTGATAAATAATGACGTATGTCAACACGAACCAGGGCGGCGGTGTCGCACTCGACACGGCACGGCGTCGTCTCGCTTCTGGGTGGGTTCGTCGCCGGCTACCTGTTGTTCATCGCCATCGGCTCTAGTCCCGGTGATGCGCTGTTCTCGGCGCTGACGCTGGCTGTTCTCGTGGCGGCATGGCGCGTTCTCACACAGCCGTCACTGTAGCCCCGTTGACACTGCGACGCGGTGGCGAACAGTGCGCGCTCCGAAACCGTTTAGACCACGCGGGGTTCACCGTCGGTATGCCGACCGAACCCGAAACGGACTACGACCCGGAACTGGGTCGGAAGTTCATCTTCGTCACCGGTGGCGTGATGTCTGGCCTGGGGAAAGGCATCACCGCCGCCAGCACAGGTAGATTACTCAAAAACGCCGGGTTCGACGTTACAGCGGTCAAAATCGACCCGTATCTGAACGTCGACGCCGGTACGATGAACCCCTTCCAGCACGGCGAGGTGTACGTGCTCAAAGACGGCGGGGAGGTCGACCTCGACCTGGGGAACTACGAGCGCTTCCTCGACATCGACATGACCTTCGACCACAACGTCACCACGGGGAAGACCTACCAGCACGTCATCGAGAAGGAGCGGTCCGGCGACTACCTCGGTCGCACGGTCCAGATCATCCCGCATATTACCGACGACATCAAACGCCGCATCCGCGAGGCCGCCGAGGGCAACGACGTCTGTATCATCGAGGTCGGCGGCACCGTCGGCGACATCGAGGGGATGCCGTATCTCGAAGCGCTCCGGCAGTTCGCCCACGAGGAAGACGAGGACGATATTCTCTTTACCCACGTCACACTCGTTCCCTACTCGAAAAACGGCGAGCAGAAGACCAAGCCGACCCAGCACTCCGTGAAGGAACTGCGCTCTATCGGGCTCCAGCCGGACATTCTGGTCGGCCGCTGTTCCGACAAACTCGACATCGACACGAAGGAGAAGATCGCGCTGTTCTGTGACGTGCCGACGGAAGCCGTCTTCTCGAATCCCGACGTCGACGACATCTACCACGTCCCGCTGATGGTCGAGGAGGAAGGCCTCGACCAGTACGTGATGGAGGAACTCGACATCGCGACCGAAGCCCTGCCCGAAGACGAGCGGGAGAACCGCTGGCGCGACCTCGTCACCCAGCAGACCGAGGGCGAGGTCGAGGTCGCCCTCGTCGGCAAGTACGACCTCGAAGACGCCTACATGTCCGTCCACGAGGCGCTGAAACACGCCGGCCTGGAGAAGAACGTCGACGTGAACGTCCGGTGGGTCAACTCCGAGAAGATGGGCGACCACCACGCCGACCGGATGCGTGAGGCCGACGCCATCGTCGTGCCGGGTGGCTTCGGTGCCCGGGGCACGGAGGGCAAAATCGAAGCCATCCAGTACGCCCGCGAGAACGACGTTCCCTTCCTCGGGCTGTGTCTCGGATTCCAGATGGCCGTCGTCGAGTACGCCCGCAACGTGCTGGACTTGGACGACGCCCATTCCGCGGAACTGGACGAGGACACCCCACACCCCGTCATCGACATCCTGCCCGAGCAGTACGAGATCGAGGACATGGGCGGGACGATGCGGCTGGGGGCCCACGAGACCGACATCGACGCGAACACCCTCGCTGCGACGCTGTACGGCGGCGAGTCCTGCACGGAGCGGCACCGCCACCGCTACGAGGTCAATCCCGAGTACATCGACGACCTCGAAGCCGCTGGGCTGAAGTTCTCTGGCTACGCCGAAAACCGTATGGAGATACTCGAACTCGCGCCCGAGGACCACCCGTACTTTATCGGGACGCAGTTCCATCCGGAGTTCCGCTCCCGACCGACGCGTGCCAGCCCGCCCTTCGTCGGCCTGCTTGAGGCCGTGCTCGGCGACGACCCACACAGCGTGACGACCGAGGAGGTGAGCCACTGATGGTGAACGTCGACGAGTTCATCGCCGACGCGAAAGCCGAAATCGCCGACGAGATCGGCGACAAGAACGCCGTCATCGCACTGTCGGGCGGCGTCGACTCCTCGACGGCCGCCGCCCTGGCCTACGAGGCCATCGGTGACCAGCTTACCCCCGTCTACGTCGACACCGGGCTGATGCGGAAAGGCGAGACCGACCAGATCCGCGAGACGTTCAGCTACATGGACTCGCTGCGGATCGTGGACGCGCAGGACCGCTTCCTCGACGCGCTCGGCGACGAGACCGACCCCGAGGAGAAGCGCCACATCATCGGCGAGCAGTTCATCCGGGAGTTCGAGACGGTCGCCAAAGACGTCGACGCTGATTACCTCGTTCAGGGGACCATCTACCCCGACCGTATCGAGAGCGAGGGGACCATCAAGTCCCACCACAACGTTGGCGGCCTCCCCGAGGTCGTCGACTTCGAGGGCATCGTCGAGCCGATGCGGGACCTCTACAAGGACGAGGTTCGTGAGGTGGCCCGCGCGCTCGACCTCGAAGAGATCATCTCCGAGCGGATGCCGTTCCCCGGCCCCGGCCTCGCCGTCCGCATCATCGGCGAAGTCACCGAGGAGAAACTGGAGGTGGCCCGCGAGGCCAACCACGTCGTCGAAGAGGAACTGGAGGAGTACGAACCGTGGCAGGCGCTCGCCGCTGTCATCGGCAAAGCGACGGGCGTCAAGGGCGACAACCGCGTCCACGGCTGGGTCGTCGCCGTCCGTTCCGTCGAGAGCCGGGACGGGATGACCGCCCGCGCACAGGAACTCGACTGGGACACGCTCCAGCGCATCCAGTCGCGTATCACCGGGGCGCACGAGAACGTCGCCCGCGTCGTCTACGACGTGACCCACAAACCGCCCGCGACCATCGAGTACGAATGAAGGTCGTTCTCGTCGGCACGGACCCGAACGCGCTCACGGACGCGCTCGAAGCCGAAGGCCACACGGTGTCGGTCGCCGACGTTGGCAACCGTCCCGGGCTGGAGGAGGCCGGCATCCACGAGGCCGACGTGTACCTGCTGACCGAGATGTCGCAGGCGACCTCCATCGCCGTCGCCAAGGACCTCGCCCCCGACCTCCGGGTCGTCGTCTACGCGGCGGGCTCCCTGCCGGACTTCGCCAGCCGACAGACCGACCTCGTCGTCGACCCGGACCTGCTCGGCGTTGAGGCGGTCGCCGAGGAACTGTAGGCTCGCCCGGTCTTTTCGTGTCTATGGTGTCCGCCCAGCAGTACCAACAGTCGGTCCGGCCGCACCCTCTTGCTGTTGAAGGAGCATAATTTAACACATTCTTCGACGGATTTAATAGATAGATTAAGAGAGTAACTACTGGATACACCTATGCTAGCGATTCAGGCCGTCACGGAACGACCGCTGTTGCTGCAAGCGAACGTCGCTGACCGAATCGTCGAATTCCTGACAACCCTCGTCGCCGACGGCGTATCGGCCGTCGGGACGATACTGATTGCGGCAGTCATCCTTGCCATCGGCTACGGGGTCGGCGAGTACCTCGACGGCGCGGTGTACGACTGGACGCTCGAACGCGGGCTCGACGACCGCGCCGAGGAAACGCCGGTGTCGGCCGTCACAGCGGAGTCGGACCCGGTCGCGTCCGCAGCAGGTCTGCTCGCCCGATATCTCGTCTATCTTGTCGCTGTTGTTGCGGCGGTCAGAACGCTGAACATCAGCGAGCTCCGGACGCTCGCCGCGACGCTGTTCGGGTACGTTCCGAACATCGTCGCCGCCGCAGTGTTCCTGGTCGTCGGGTTCGGTCTCGGCCGACTGCTGGGCACGCTCGTCCCCGGCCTCGTCTCCCGGCCCGGTCTCACGGAGAACTTCCCGGAAACGCACCTCGGACAACTGCTCGACGCTGACAGCGGCACCGTTAGCAGAGTGGCTGGTCTAGTCGTCGAGTACTACGTCTACGCGGCGGCCGTCTACGTCGCTGCGGCGACGCTCACTATCGCTCCCGTCGCGGCCCTGCTCCGTGATGGGCTGACCTACGCGCCGACCCTGGTCGGTGCCCTCGTCGTCCTCGTCCTGGGGGCACTGGTCGCCGACCACGTCGCCGACGTGATCACGTCGGTCGATGCAGCCGAAGAGTGGGTCTCGAAGCCGCTCCTCTCGGGAACGCTGCAGGCGCTCGTCTACCTGTTTACCGCCGTTATCGCGCTCAACCTCGCGGGCGTCGACTCGCTGCTGCTCGCCGTGTTGTTGCTCGCGGTCGTGTTCCCCGTCGGGATCGGGTTCGCGCTGGCGGTCGGGCTGGGCGGCCAAGACTTCGTGGCCGGCCGGCTCAGTAGCGACTAGGCCAGCCGTTTCACAGCGTCGCTGCCAGCTTACTGAGTTTCGCGGAACCCCCTTCCTCGAAGGGGACGCCGTGGCCCGGCACGGCGGTCTCGAAGTCAGGTGCGCGCTCGGCGAAGTCTCTGATACTCCGAGCAACGGCGTCGGTATCGTAGCTCACCAGCCACGGCGAGGGCTCGAAGCGGCCGCTGTCCTCCCGGACGAGGTCACCCAGCAGTCCAAGCGAATGGTCTTCGCTGACGTAGCAGACGTGCCCCGGCGTGTGGCCAGGGGTATCGTAGACAGTGAAACTGCCGATGGTGTCGCCGTCGGCGAGGGGGACGACGTCGTTGTCCGGCGCGTCGAGGAACGGCGAGACGAGTCGCTGGAACGCCCCCTTGTGGGTGCCCAGCGGCGGAGCCTGCTCGCCGGTGACCAGCGGCGCGTCCCGCTCCCCCACGTAGATAGTCACATCGATGCCGTCGAACGCTGTCAGTCCGCCGACGTGGTCGAAATCGAAGTGCGTGAGGAGGATGCGGTCCAGGTCCCGGAGCTCGTAGCCGGCATCGTTCAGGCCGGCGATGAGCGCGTTGCCGTGCCAGGGTAGCCCCGCGTCCACGAGCGTTAGCGCTCCGTCGTCGTCGACGAGCGTCGCGTTGACGCCCGTGAGATCGTACCACCAGATATCATTGGCGAGCGCCGTTACCATAGCGCGGGGTTGGAGCGGCGATTCCTAAACCCTTGGTCACCGTTCCGTTTCGGCGGGCCGGCTCCGACCTTAGTCGAGTGCGACCGGCGCGGCCTGTCGCACGTCGTCCTGAAGCCGGTCGGCGTGTTCCAGTCGAATCTCGCGAGCGTCGCGAGCCGTGACCGGTTCCGGCCTATCGAACGTCGGCGCGACCGGCTCGTACGCGTCCACGTCGAATCCCATCCGGTCGAGATACGACCGAACGCTGTCGGCGGAGACCCCGTCCCGGATAGCGTCGTTCGCGTACGCAAGGACAGCATCGAACTCGGGGAGCACGATTTCGTCGTCGGTAACGCGGCCCGTCTCACCCTCGATACGCACCTCGGTTCCCCTGAGGTGGTCCATGAGAGACGCCACGGCGTCGGCGAGTTGCAGGACCTGACTCGGGAGTGCAGCGTCGGGCGACCGCCACTCGACGGTGCCAAACTCGGCCCGGAGCTGGACCGGCGTCCAGATAGAGCTCTCTGGCTCGAAGTTCGCCGCGACAGTCCGGCGGTCGACACCAGCGTCGACAGCCGCGGTCACGAACTCATCGTAGCGCCGTTCGAGCCGGCGGTCCCACTCTGCAGTGTCGTCGAGATACGACCACAGCCAGCCCTGGTGTGGCACCGAGTTGTACGCCATCCAGCGGTACAGTTTCGAGCGGGCGCTGTCGGCCAGCCGCCGGCCGCGGAAATACGGCGAGGACGAGACGAGCGCCAGCGCGGGATCGATGGCGATCAGCGCGTTCAACTGGTCGATCTCCCGCCCCGGCTGCTGTGCGACGTGGATGTGCGTGCCGGCGCAGTGGCGGACGTACTCGAAATCGTCGCCGACGACACAGTTTTGAATCCGGGTCCGGTCGCACGTAATCTCTTGAATCTCGTCAGCGTTGACTGGGGTCGAAAGCGGCACGAGCCGTTTCCCGAGGTCGTCGGCCCGCCGCAGCACGGCTCCGAGTCGGTCAAGGAGTTCTTCGCGCAGTTCTGTCGCTGTCTCGCACGGCGTCGTCTTGACCTCCAGCATGGGCTCGACGAACTCCCGCTCCGCCTCCGGGCTTGCGTCGACGAGCGCGCCCGGTTCGACCAGCCGGCCCGCGTCGTCGATGACCCAGTACTCCACTTCGATGCTCCGTCGTATCGGTTCGGATTCGTGTACTGACACAGTGGCCTCGCTGTGGATTCAGCGGTGTGTTCCCGCGCCGGAATTTATTGGTAACACACCACACGAAAACTGCGTCCAGATGGCTTATGATAGTTGTTCGATTCGTAATATTTGCGGTGGACAAGCCCACAATCCATGTTATAGATGCTGTAAAATCTCGCGTCCGTTCCATAGAATCCGATATCAATCCATATACGGAAACTTTAAGTCGATATCGGACGGCGCTGCTCCCGCTCAGAACGGCAACTGCGACCGGACGAATTGCACGCCAGTCTTCACCTTCGACGGGTCCCGGATCCGCTCCATCTCCGCGTCGGTGAGTTCGAAATCGAAGACCGCCATGTTCGCTTCGAGGTGGTCGCGGCTGGACGCTTTCGGAATCGCTGCCACGCCCTCCTGCTGGACCAGCCACCGAAGCGCAACCTGCGCCGGAGATTTTCCGTACTTGTTGCCGATCTGAACGAGCGCGGGGTCGTCGAGGACGCCGCCGCGGGCGAGGGGGCTGTAGGCAGTCAGGAGCACGTCGTGGATGCGACAGTAGTCCAGCAGTTTCCGCTGGTCCCAGTAGGGGTGGTACTGCACCTGGTCGGTGAAAATCGGAGCCGATGAGATGTCCCGCGCCTTGTCCAGCAGCGACGGCGAGAAGTTGCTGACGCCGATGTGCCGGACCAGCCCCTCCTCGACGAGGTCGTTCATCGCCCCGAGCGTCTCCGACAGGGATGCCATCCACGGCGTGTTCGGCCAGTGGATGAGCAGGAGGTCGAGGTAGTCCGTTCCCAGTTTGTTCAGGCTCTCCCGCGTCGACCGTCGGACGCTCCGCTCGTCGCGATTGGAGCCGTCGAGCTTCGTCGTCAAAAACACGTCCTCGCGGTCGACCGCGGCGGCGTCCATCCCCAGTCCGACCTGCCGCTCGTTGCCGTACGCCTGCGCGGTGTCGATGTGGCGATAGCCCATATCCAGAGCCGTTTCGACGGTTTCACGGCAGGACTGGCCGGTGAGCTGCCACGTCCCGAGGCCGAGTGCGGGGACCGACGTACCCTGGACCTGAATGTCGTCCATGCAGGGTGTTGGAGGGGGCCGGTGAAAAGTCGTGGCTCCGACGCGCCGCTGTCCCGAGCCGGCCAGCGCTACTGCGTCGTCGTCACTTTTCGAGAATGGTCCCGCCCGAACCGACTGCGATATCCGTGCCGCCGCGGACGACGGCCGTCAGGTTCTCGCCGGCGGGCGTCTCCTCCTGGGTCCAGTCGCCACCGCCGAGGGCGTACACCTTGCCGCCGCCACCGACGGTGTAGCCGGCGCTGTCGTCGTCAGTGACCTCGATATCTCGAAGGCCGGCGTCGCCCGTGTCGGTCGGCGTCCATTCGGAGCCGTTCCAGTGGAAAATCATCCCACCGCCGCCGGACACCCACACGTCGTCCGGACCGTCGGAGTCGACGCCGTAGAAGTTGACGTTGGCGTCGGCGAGGCCGACCTTGTTCCACGTCGAGCCGTCGTCGGTGGCGAAGACGCTCTTGTTCCCGTCGACGATGTGGCCCGAGCGCACGCCGTGGAAGTCGACGGCGTTGATCGCCGACCCGGAGCCGGGCGTGGTGTAGTCCCACGTCTCGCTCGCGCCGTTCTCGAAGCTGTAGTACATCTTGCCGGAGTCGCCGGCCACGTAGACGTTCGCTTCGCCGGCCGTGCCGGTCACGGACACGTCGTTGAAGTTGTTGGTCACGTCCATCGGGGCGCTGTGGTCGGTGACCACGCCCGACTCGACGTCGTATTCGCCGATAGCGCCCGAGGCACCGACGAACCAGAGGGCCTTGCCGTCGTCGGTTACGTCGGCCCCGTAGAGGCTGTTCCCGTTGCCGGTCGGGCCACCGCCGACGACCTTCTGCCAGCCCCTGCTGGTCCGTTCGAGGACGATACCGCCACCCGCCACCGCGTACGCGCCGGTGGCCGTGTATTCGACGTCGTGGAGGGTGTTCCCGGTCGGGGATTCGACGGACTCCCAGGGACCGGCCGCCACAGCCATCCCGGAGATGGCCGCCCCACCCAGTGCAGCTGCAGCTGTCGCGCCGATACCCGTGAGCACGCCGCGTCGTGTCGCGTTGCGATCGGACATGACATCCGACCCTGTGGACTGTCTCCACTTCAATGGGGGCCGCGGTTAACGACGTTTCACCGCGATTGAAACGTTTAAACGGCAGATATTCGGGAGAACAGCCGGTTGGGATTGGGGAAAATCGGCGACCCGAGACGAATCGGCAAATATCACGTTAAGCCGGCTAAACGGACACAAGACTGATACCGCGAGTCCGCCGAGTCGGCTCAGGACAGTTCAGCGACGAGGGCCGGGGCTTCCGCCGCGATGATCTCGTCGATAGCGACACGGGCCGCCGCTGGGTCCGCGGGCAGGCAGAACACCGGCGTCTCTCCAGCGATCCCGGCAGTCGCACGGACGGCGATGACACCGGTTCCCTGCTGTTCGAAGAGGAGGCTCCGGTACACTTCCTCGAACCCCGGCAGGGCCTTTTCGAACAGTGGGTGGACTGCTTCGAGCGTCTGCGCCGACGGGGCGACGCCGAGGCCCCCCGCGGTGACGACGATCTCCACGTCGTCGCGCCCGACTAGTCTGTCGACGGCACCCTGAATGCCGTCGTAGTCCCCTCGCAGGCGCTCGCGGGCGGTGACCGTCTGTCCGGTCGCTTCGAGTGCTGTCTCTACCGCCTCGCCTGTCGGGTCGCTCTCCTCTGTTGCCGTTCCGACCGTGACGACGGCGGCGGCCACCTGCCGCTCCTGGGCCGCGTCGTCCTGGGATACTGTCTGCGCTGGTGGTTCATCCGCTGTCGGCGGCGTCTCAGCCTGCGATGTGTTTTCCGCTGGGTCGCCTGCCTGTGTCTCAGAAAGGGGGTCTTCGTGGGGTCCCTCGTCGGGTCGCTCGGTCGCCCCGCCGGTCCCTTCAGCGTCCTGTGTTTCGGCCGCTGGATGGCTGCTTTGCTCTACCGCCTCGTCGATTCGTTCTACGACGGCGCTGTCGGCTTCAGGCTCCGACGTGGAACCGTCACCGTCCTCCGTTTTGTCGTCCACCGCCGAAGTCTCTGTTCCGTCACCCCCACTTGCTGCTGTGTCGTCGCTTCCCGGCGCTGTGTCCGCTGCATCGGTTGGCTCTGAAGTGGTGGCCTCGGAGTCAGTATCGACCGCCGCGGATTCCTCGTCGTCCCCCGTCTCGCCCTCGTCTGTCTCGTCGTCTTCCCCGTCAGTCGGACCCCGGCGTGTGTCACGGGACTGGAAATCCACCATACTACTCCATCGGTCGCGGTGGATAAATACCCTGACGACCGTTTGCGGGACTGTAATGTATATAATATCTGAAAACGATAGGCTTAAAATATAGCAATATGAAACAAAATGTATGGCTGGGAGCTACCACGTCGTCTGCCATGAGTGTGCGTTCGAGGGACTGTACGAAGACTCGTCGGTTGCGGAGGGCCAGCGGGACGCACACGCTTCATCCAGCGGCCATCGGATGAGCCTGCGTGACATCTCGAGCCAGGAAGCACCTGGTCTGTCGCAGTAGCGGGACCGTTAGCGTTTTGCGCTCGCTTGCCTGATGCCGAGACATGCAGCCACGTTGTTTCGTCGGTATTCCTGGGGGTGGTCCCATCGTAACGCACCGTTCGAGCGGACGCGACGGGGTGTGTGCCGATGGCTGACGACGAGTCCGGCTACGTCCACCGTCCCGACACGGAGCCACAGTCCGCAGACGCCCCATCTGCGGACAGTGAGACGGGTATGGAAGCCACCGACGGTCCCGAGTTCGGGACGAGCGGCTGGATTCTGGTCGGGATGATCGGCGTGGCGTTCCTGCTCGTCCCCGGCGCAATCTTGCTCTTGCCGTCCGCACAGGGCGTTATCAGCAGTTTCGGGCTCACGCTCCGGGACGCATATCTCACACTCCCGCTCGTTCCGGCGTTCGTACTTGGTGCCCTCGCCGTGTGGTCCGCGGTTCGTTCGCAGTCGAAGTGACCGAGAATAGTTATATCAGGGACGCCATTACTACGCTACTGAATGGTCCTGTCGCCGCTTACTGTCGTTTTATTGTCTGGTGTCGTCGGTATGGGCGTCGCCTTTCTGGTGTGGCTCCACCGGGACCGGCCGGGTGCGGGACCGCTGGCAGTGTTCGTCGTTGCGGCGAGCCTCTGGGCCGTGACGTACGGTATCGAGCTCGCTGTGCCGGGGCTGTCTACCATGGAGCGACTCGTCCAGGTACAGTTGACGCTCTCAGTAATCATCCCTGTCGCGTGGCTCGTGACGATTATCGAGTACACGGGACACCCACACTGGCTCACGCAGCGCCGAACAGCGCTGTTGCTCGTCGAACCCGCGGTGTTCGTCACACTTGTCTGGTCGAATCACGCTCACAGACTCATCTGGTCCGGTCATGGGACACAATCCGTCTCCGCATCGTCGGTAGCGCTCGCTCCCGCGTACGAAGTCCTGTACTGGGGGCACATGTCCTACATACTACTGTTGATCCTCGCCGGCGGTGTCCTCCTGTTGCGGATGCTGTTCCGGTCGAACCAGGTGTTTCAGGGCCAGGGGATCGCACTGTTGCTCGCCATCGCCGTCCCGACGGTCGTCCAGTCGCTGTTCGTGCTCGGTGCGCTACCGACTCCGTTCAACCCGACGAGTCTCGGGTACGTCGCCTCGGGGGCGGTCCTCTCAGTCGCCATCCTCCGCGGGCAACTGCTCGACGTGGCACCGGTGACCCGGGAACTGGGCCGGGAAGCGATCTTCACCGAAATGGACGATATGGTTATCATCGTCGACGACGAGCGCCGCATCGTTGATATCAACGCGACAGCCACGGTGCTGTTCGACGGCGACCAGAACACGCAGCTGGGCCGTTCGCTACCGCATACAGTACCGGCACTCGCCGAGACGGTCCCCGGCCCCGGTGAGCGAACGCAGACCGAGACGACCCTCGAACACGAGGGCAGCGTCCGGTACTACGACGTGCGCGTGATACCGCTGTACCGCGCGTACGGCGTTGTCTCGGGCCACCTCATCAGCCTCCGAGATATCACGGAGCGGCGACAACGGGAACAGCGACTGGACGTACTCAACCGCTTGCTCCGTCACGATATCCGGAACGAGATGAACGTCGTCAAAGGGAACGCGGACCTGCTCCGGGACACGGCCGACGCCGACGAACGCGAGCGACTCGACCGTATTATCAGCACAGTCGACGACATCGTCGACCGCAGTAACAAGATCGGCCGAGTCACCGAGGCCCTGGAGACCGAACAGCACAGCCCGACAGCGCTTCAGACGCTGCTGGAATCGGTCGTGAGCGATGCTCGGGATCGCCGCCCCGACGTGGCGATCACGCTCACCTGCGAGGATGATCTCTGGATACAGGGCGGTCCGTCGATCCTCATCGCACTAGAGGAACTGGTCGAGAACGCCGTCGAACATCAGGCGACCGATGGGGGTCCTGTCGAAGTCGAGATTACGGCGACGCGGACCGACGGAACGCCGGGCGTCCGTGTGGCCGTTCACGACAACGGTCCCGGTATCACCGACCACGAGCGCGAGGTCATCCGCTCGGGAACCGAAACGCCGCTCAAACACGGCTCCGGCGTCGGACTCTGGCTCGTCAACTGGATCGTCCGAAACCTCGGCGGCCGGATGTCGTTCCCCGATACGGCCGAGCCGGGAACGACTGTGGAACTGCAACTGCCGGCGGCTGAGCCCGCCCACGCGACAGACGAGCCAGCGACGGCCCGAAGCGAGAACGCTGACTGATCGCGGCTGTCTACCACTCGATTTCGGCCCTATCGCGCCAGAACCGCCCGCTCGGTGCCTCTGGTCGGAAGCGAGCGAGCCACACGGGCGTCTCGGCCCCCTCCTCGGGCGTCCGTGGAGCGCTCCCCTCGGTCATGTCCGTCTGGACGTAGCCCGGACAGACCGAGTTGGCGATGAGGCCGTCGGCCGCGTACTCGCCGTCGAGGTACTTCGTCAGCCCGTTGACGCCGGTCTTCGAGATGCGGTAGGCCGGCGTGCCGCCCGACTGGCTCTCGGTGATGGCTCCCAGCCCGGAGGACATGGTGACGACGCGGCCGCCACCGTCAGCCAGCAACAGCGGGAGCGCGTACTTCGTCATGAGGACCGCCCCCCGGAGGTTCGTCTCGAGGGTGTGGTCGATTACGTCGGTCGGCATCTCGTCCAGCGGTTCCCGTGAGTCCATCACGCCGGCGTTGTTGACCAGCACGTCGAGCCATCCCTGCTCACGCTCGATGCGGTCGACCGCGGCGACCATCCCGTCGTCGTCGGTCACGTCGAGTTCGATGGCATGGCGGTCCGTAGCCGCGATGTCGCCGGTATCGCGAGCGCCGGCGTACACTGTCGCGTCGAGGTCGACCAGTCCGTCGGTGATTGCCTTCCCGATGCCCCGCGTGGCTCCGGTGACGAGTACGACCTGGCCGTCGAGAGAGTCGTACAGCGGAACGTCCATACCCGGGGTTGGGTGGCCGGGCCGAAAAGGAAACGGGTCGGGGCGGCGTCACTGCGATGCCTGCCGCCCGCGCTGATGCTGACCGTCGGCGTTACCGTTCCTCGTCCCGGCGCATCGCGATCTCGAACCAGGGACAGAGGCGGAGCTGGCGGTAGTACTCGGGGTGTTCACGCAGTCGCTCGTAGGGAACCCACATGAGGCCGTCGACCTCCTCGGGGTTCGGTTCCAGCGAGGTGTCGTGGAGCGTGGCCTGCAGGACCGCACAGACTTCCCATTCGAGGCCAGCGTTCTCGTAGTAGCGCTTGTACTCGAACCGGTCGGTCACGCGGAGGTTCTGGTACTGCGAGGGGTCGATGCCCAGTTCCTCTTCGAGTCGCTCCTCGGTGGCTTCGACCTGTGTCTGGCCCTCGACTGGGTGGGAGGCGACGGTGCCGTCCCAGTGGGTGTCCCAGAGGCGTTTGTTCGCCGCGCGCTGGGCGAGCAGAATCCGGTCGTTCTCGTCGAACAGCAGGGCAGTGAACGCGCGGTGGCGAACCCCCTCGCCGGTGTGGGCGTCGAGCCGATTGACCAGCCCCTCCTCGTTGTCGTCGGCGTCCACCGCGATGACCTCCTGTCGGGCGTTTTCGTGCGTCTCGTCGACCGCGTCGGAACTCATATGTCGTACCTCTCACAGAGGCGCGTATTACGCGCTTCGACTTCCCCTCACCGCGCGGGGAGGTCCGAGACGAACTGTTTCAGGATCTGCTCCTCCGCGCGGTGGAGGGTTTCACTGCAGGTCGACTTCGCGATACCGACGCGGTCCGCCAGTTCCGTTAGCGAGCACTCCCGCGGCGTGTCGTAATAGCCCGCGTCGATGGCCTCCTGTACCAGTTCCAGTTGGCTCTCGGTGAGCACCTGCTCGGTTTCGAGGTGTTGCTGGATGCGGTCGACGCTGAAGGAGATACCGAACTCCTCCAGTTGCTCGCCGAGTTCGGAGAGCCGCTCCTGTGGCGCCGATATCTCCCAGACGGCCTCGCCGTTAGACAGGGTGAACGGCATCTCAAGCGGGACGCCCGAGCCCTGGACCGGGAAGAGCAGGAGCGGCATCGATGTCTCGAACTGAATCAGCGCGCTGTCGTCCCGGTGTGAAAGTATCTCAAGGGTCGTGACCGACTCCCGGTTCTCGATATCACGGAGAACCGCTGGGAGGTCGTCTGATGTGATCTCCGCTAGCCCGACACCGGAGTCCTCGCCGGGGAGCGCAGACAGGATGCGAAACGTCGCGTCGTCGTACGCTCGCGAGATGTCGCCGATCCAGATCTCATCCGGAATCGTGAGCGTGAGTTCAGCGTGTGGCATTGGTGTATCCGAATATATTCGCCCGACCCCCGCGTCCGTAATCCCGAACATGTTCGTACAGTTGCGATAGGAATAAGAAACTTGGGGAGTGGTGTCACACACTATCAACACGAGATCAGGTCGCGCAAAACCAGAACGCCGAACATCTCCGGGTATGGCGAACGCTTATTCCGCCGGCCGCTGGCCGTCTGGTATGGAGCGCGTCTCGCTGACTCGGACGGTCCCAGCCGACCCAGAGACAGTCACCGACCTGATAACTGACGTGGAGCCGTTTATGCTTGCGGCAGGGTTCGACGAGGTGACACTCGACGGGGACAACCTCGGCATCACGAATCGCGTCGGACTCTTCGAAATCGAACTGGACCTCGAAATCGTCGAAACTGACGCAGTGTTGCGGTACGAGCAGCGGCAGGGCATCTTCGAGTCGATGATGACAGAATACACGGTCGAGGCCGTCGACGGCGGGACCGAAGTCACGGCGACGACGGAGTACAGCGCGCTCGACCTCCCGGTGCTCGGCGAGATGATCGATTCGACCGTTATCTCGCGACAGCGCAAGAAGGAACTGAACAAGCAGTTCGACTGGCTGGTCGAACAGGTCTCGTAGTACTACGTGTGATAAAGCCGCTCAGACGAATTATTCTCTGCAATCCGTTGTGTATAACAACCCGAACATCTTCGGGAGAGGACCGAGGGATACCCACGGATTACCAGTACATATGAGCCATTCCCACGAGGACGTGCCTCCGGTTACAACCGAGGTTCACGACAACTCTTGGTCGGCGAACCTGGAGACGCCCGCACACGCCGAAGACCCCGACGTGGTCGTCGAACAGGCCATCGACGCCGTCGAGATGACGACGGCTGGGAACCACGTCAATCTGGTGAGCCACGCCGACCACGGCCATCCGGAAACCTACCTGTTCGACGCGCTGGCGGAGGCGTTCGGCGAGACCATCTCAGTGGAGTACGTCCAGCAGTGTGGCTGTGGGGGCCACGTCACCCGCGTCCACCGGGAGGCATAGATGCGCGGGAAACTCGATCTCGACCAGCAGCCGCTCGTGCTGATCTGGGAGGTGACCCAGGCCTGCGAACTGGCGTGCAAGCACTGCCGTGCTGATGCCCAGCCCCGCCGCCATCCCGACGAGCTATCGACGGCGGAGGGGAAGGCGCTGCTGGACCAGGCCCGCGACTTCGGCGACGGCCAGCTGGTCGTCCTCTCGGGCGGGGACCCGCTTGCCCGCGAGGACCTCCCGGAACTCGTCGACTACGGCACCGAGCAGGGCCTCCGGATGACGCTGACGCCCAGCGGGACGAACTCGATCACGCAGGACCGACTGGCCGAACTCGACGACGCCGGACTCCGGCGGCTGGCCCTGTCCATCGACGGCGGCGACAGCGAATCACACGATACCTTCCGGGGCGAATCCGGGAGCTTCGAGGCGACGATGGCGGCGGCCGAGGCGGCCCGTGACCTCGATATCCCGCTGCAGATAAACACCACCGTCTGCGCGGAGACGGTCGAACAGCTACCGGTGATCCGGGACCTCGTCGCGGACCTCGATGCGGTGCTGTGGTCGGTGTTCTTCCTCGTTCCGGTCGGCCGCGGGCGGGTGCTGACGCCGATTGATCCCGAGCGAGCGGAGCGCGTGCTGTCGTGGCTCCACGAGGTCAGCGAGGAGGCATCGTTCGGCCTCAAGACGACCGAAGCGCCCCATTACCGGCGCGTCGCGATCCAGAACCAGGACGAGGGCGCGGGCGGGCTCAAACGCCGGATGGGTATACGCGCCGGCAAAGGGTTCGCCTTCGTGAGCCACACCGGCGAGGTGTTCCCCTCCGGGTTCCTGCCGAAATCGGCAGGTAGTGTTCGCGAGGAGAGCGTCGTGGACATCTACCGGGAGTCGCCGCTGTTCCAGCAACTGCGGGACGACGACGCGCTGACAGGCAAATGCGGGGCCTGTCGATACAGAACGGTCTGTGGCGGCAGCCGGTCGCGGGCGTACGCGACGACGGGGGACCCGCTGGCGGCGGACCCCCTCTGTGACTATCAGCCGGATGGGTTCGAGGGGTCGGTTCCCGACCAGCACCCGGCAGATTGAGGGGGTTTTTCACTCCGTGGGAACGCGCCTCGCCCGTTTTGTAATGTGGTGTCACAGTAACTCATATGAGCGACTCCGGCATTAGAGTGGAGCTGTCGGTCGACACCCCTGGGGCCTGTCCGGTGGCGAGCGTCTCGGACGAGGCGGGCGCGGCCGTGACCGACGTCGCCCGAAGCAGCCCAGATGCAGACGGCCAAGTAATCGAAGAGTTCACCGCGACGGGCACTGACGAAGGGGCAATCGAGGCCCGGGAGGACATGGACAAAGTGTTCGCGACGGGCAACGGCTCCCGCTACCAGTTCTCCCGGTCGCGAACTGAGTGCGTCTGCGAGGCGGTCGAAACATACGACTGTCCGGTCGCTGATATCCGTGCCGAGGGCGGACAGCTCCACCTGACCTTCCACGCTCCCGATGTCGACCGGGTGCGCGCTATCGTGACACGGCTGAAGGAACTGTACGACGGCGTCTCGCTCCGGTCGATGCGTCGGAACGGCGACGTTGACCCGGTGGACTCGATCCTCGTCGACCGAAGTAAACTCACCGACCGGCAACAGGAGGTACTCGAAACCGCCGTCGAGATGGGCTACTTCGAGTATCCGAAAGGGGCCAACGCCGGTGACGTGGCGTCGGAACTGGACATCTCCGTCTCGACGTTCGCTGAACACCTCGCCGCCGCCCAGACGAAGCTGCTCGACAGCATCATCGCGGAGTAGGCCCACAGCGCGTCGCTACTACTGCCATCGGCGAGCGAACGCCGCTAACAGGAGATACGTATAGAGAAGTGCACCGAGAGCTCCAGCCGCTGTGCCGACCGATATTATCCAGCCGAACCGACCGATAAGACCGAGTAGCTGAACGCCGAGCCCACCACCGAGCAGTCCAATCGTCACCAGCGCCGTCCGGTCGTTCGCGTAGGGCCAGACGCCGACCGCCGGCGGGTAGAACTGGAACGCCGCCCCGACCACGGTGAGTCCGAGAAAGCCCGCCAGCATCGCCCGATAGTGTGCGCTCACCAGCGCCGGGCTCCGCCCGGTTACGGCGAGAGTCAGCCCGAACCCGATACCGACGACACCGGCCACAACTGCCACCAGCACCGCGTAGAACCCGACGCGGCGGCGCTCCGACCGCAGGAAGAGAACGATATACGACAGCGCAAAGCCCACGACCGCGGTCGCCTCCACGACGCCACCGATGAGGAGGAGTCTACGGTCGAACAGACCGAAGCCCAGCAGCGCGGGACCGACAGCGCCGGCAACGATGACAACCGTAACGACCGGTCGCGGCGCTTCAGCGACCAGAAACCGGGGAAATAGACGGAAGCCGACACCGAAGACGAACAACGCTGCCGTCCCCGCAGCGAGCAAGTGCGACAGTTGCTGGGGGAGCGTCGATCCGAAGCCGACAGCGGTCGTGAGCGTGCCACCTGCGGCAAGTGCGAGGTAGCCGAGCGCTATTGGGACGGCGACGTTGGCGGTTCGGTCGACCGGCTTCCGATGGGCGTTCGCGCCGCCGGTCCCCGTCGCCGCGCCGGTGACGTTGCCGCGAATCGTCCACCCCAGCGTGCTGAGAAAGACAGCGACGCCGCCTGCCCAGAGCATGGTTCCGACGGGCTGGAGCCACGGTGGACCGAGCGGCGCGAGCGCTAGCCCTGTTGTGCCGAGGACCGACAGCGGGAACTGCACGGCCGGCCCCCGATCCCACGCGAGGTCCCGGTCGAAGTACGACGGTACGAGCGCGTAGGCCTTCCCGAACAGGACGTGCAGGACGAACCCGTAGAGGCCGAGCGTGACGACGACGCGGCGGGGCGCGGCGACCGCCATTGCGGCGTGGAAGCCGACGAAAAACAGCGCGCTGGCGGTGACGAACCACCGCGAGACGCGCTCGGGACGCATCTCACTCCGGTCGGATCGTGACGTGCCACTCCTCGTCGGCGACCTGTTCCGTGTCGTACTGGTATCCTTTTCTCGTGAGGACGTCGTACAGCGGCACCGGCTCGAAACTGTTCACCAACCGGAGCGCCTCGCTCTCGCCCACGGAGTCGAGGGCGTTCATGATCTGTTCGAACGGTTCTCCGTCGACGTCCCGAACGTCGAGTTCCTGTACCGACTCCTGGTGATCTGTGCTCATACGTTCGACGACGGTCCCCGCCAGTCAGGCGCTTGTCCCGAACGTATTCGGCTCCATGGCGGGACAGTACCCCGTGGTACGAGCCCGAACGGATCGCCAATACCACTGTGGTGCTCCCGGTATCGCGCTACCGCAGCGTGGTGTAGCTCAGTCCGGCAATCGCGACGAACTGCAGCGAGCGCAGGACCAGCACGGCCTGCTGGACGTGTGGGTCGCCGGCGTAGAAGCTCTGCATCGAGAAGAAGAAGTAGACGGCGATGGCGTTCTCGGCGAGCATCGCGACGGCGAAAGCGATGAGGCCGGCGACGAGCCCCGTCCGGAACGTCGCGTAGTTACGGACCCAGACGCCAAGCAGCGGGAGCAACAGCAGGACGTTGAGCCCCGCGAGCGCCGCCGCGGCGGTGATGAGCGGTCCCATCGCCATCAGCGACACCTCTCTATATCTGTCCCCGTCATTCGTCCATCTTCTCCACGATCTCTTCGAAGGTGTCGCGGTAGTTGTCGAACCGATCCGTTAGGAAGTAGAGTTTGGCGTACTCCTCGTCGCCGGATTCGACCACGTCGTGGTCCTCTAGCTGTTCCATGTGGTGCCTGACCGTCTTGTAGCCCACGTCGAGTTCGTCGGCGAGTTCGTTGGCGTTCATCGGTCGGTCCGAGAGAGCGTCGATGATGCGCGCCCGGTTGGCGCCGCCGCGCGTCGCCGTCAGCAGATACCAGAGCGCTTTCTCCATCCCACTGTCCTCCCGGGAACTGTGTCTGCCCGTCCTATAGTCCTGTCTCTCCCCGTCGAACAGCGCGCTGGACTCGGATGCATGTGCCACGATGGGATACGAGGGTCAAGACAGGCGGCAAATAAAGCGTTTCTTCGCACTCTCTTCCGAGACTGTTCCAATTTCGGGAGAACTGTCCGGCGCGGTTCCGGCTTCCCCGTGAGCGCTCAGCGAACCGCCGCCGTCGCGTCGGCCATGATGTCGATGGCCTCCTTTAGCGTCGCCATGTCCGTCGCGTAGGAGATTCGGGCGTAGCCCGCGCCGTGCTCGCCGAAGGCGTCGCCGGGGACGACGACGACCCCGCGGTCGATGACCTCGTCCACCCAGCCCTCGGGGACCTTCGGCATCGCGTAGAACGCGCCCTTGGGCGTCGGACAGTCGAGCCCCATCTCGTCGAGACCGTCCAGCAGCACGTCCCGGCGCTCCTGGAAAGCCTCGCGCATCTCCGACACCTGGTCCTGTGGGCCGGACAGTGCCGCTTCGGCGGCGTACTGGGCCGGGGCCGACGCACAGGCCTGGGCGTACTGGTGGACCCGCAGCATCCGCTCGATACGGTCGGTCGCGCCGGTGACCCAGCCCAGCCGCCAGCCGGTCATCGAGTACGCCTTCGAGCAGGCGTTGACGACGACGACGTTGCCCGTGTCGGTGAACTCCGCCGGCGAGCGGTGCTCGCCCTCGAACACCTGGTGTTCGTACACCTCGTCGGAGATACACAGCACGTCGTGCTCGTCGGCGATGCGGGCGAATTCCCGCATATCCTCGGGGGACTGGACCGCTCCGGTTGGATTCGCGGGCGAGTTCACGACGAACGCCGCCGTGTTGTCGGTGATGGCCTCCTCGACCGTTTCGGGGGCCATCGTGAGGTCCTCACGCAGCGGGACCGGCCGCGGCGTCCCGCCCGCGAGGTGGGTCAGCGCGTCGTAGGAGACGAACCCCGGGTCCGGGAAGATGACCTCCTGACCCTCATCGACGTGGGCTTCCAGTGCGATGTGCAGCGCCTCGCTCCCGCCCGACGTGGCGATGATGTCTCCGGGGTCGACATCGAGGTCGTTGTCCCGTTTGTGCTTGGCGGCGATTGCTTCCCGGAGTTCCTCGGTTCCCTTGTTCGACGTGTAGGCGTCGACTTCCCCTGCCTGAATGGCCTCGACAGCCGCCTGGCGGGCGTGCTCCGGCGTCGGGAAGTCCGGCTGGCCGAGGCCGAGGTTGATGGCGTCCTCGCCCGCCGCCTCGAACACTTCGCGGATGCCAGAGATCGATACCTGCTCTACCCGTCGGGAGAATCCAGTCATATTCTGTTTGGGGGCGGCCGGCCCGATAATTCTTCCTTGTGCTTCGGTAGCATTAGCGGCGTCCGTCTGTTCTGTTGCTATTGCCGACCGGTATAAACTACTATAACGTTCATAACTATTCCTTTATATATCAGAAAACAAAATAAACACGTATTTATAAAGTAGCATATATAATTTTGTTTATTAGACACCGGGTTGCATGAGGAATTATATATTAATTTTATAACCCACCCATATTTATTGGGAGTCGGATGTCCCGACATACCCTGCCGAAACCGTCCAGAAGATCAGTTATCAAGGCACTCGGCTCCGCTGTAACCGTCGCAGCTTTTGGTGGAGAAGTCAGCGCATCACAGGAAGCTGACACAGAAGAATATCTGATTGGTGTATCAAATGATAGGAACGCTTCAGATGTTCATGACAAAATAAAAGAACGGTCTGACCTCGAACAGCTCGATATCATCGACGTGAACGAGTCACTTTCGTATCTTCGCTCAGCAGTCCCGCAGAAATTCAAGGGCGAAATCCTTCCGACAGTCGAAGGAATTGACGGGGTCAAATATACGGAATTCAACCACGTTCGCGAGCCGATCGCCACGGTTCCGAACGATCCGAAGTTCGACAGCCAGTACGCGCCACAGCTGGTCAATGCCCCGAAAGCATGGGACATTACGTTCGGAAGCGAAGACGTCACCATCGCCGTCATAGACACCGGTACAGATTACACCCATCCCGACCTCGACGGGCAGTTCGGGAGCCAGAAAGGACGTGACTTCGTCGACAACGACGACGATCCCGCCCCACAATCCGCTCAGCACGGGACACACGTCTCCGGTATCGCTGCCGGCGAAACGAACGACGAAACCGGTATTGCGGGCGTCAGTAACTCTCGGCTCCTGAGTTGCCGTGCACTCGGCCCGAACGGGGGCCGAACCGCCGATATCGCTAACGCCGTCCAGTGGGCGACTGAGCAGGGGGCGGACATTATCAATATGTCTCTCGGTGGCGGCGGCTACAACCAGACAATGAAAAACGCGGTCTCAAACGCGTGGGATCAGGGTGTTCTCCTCATCTGTGCAGCCGGGAATCATAAGGACAGTGATCCACCAAGCCAGCAGGACGTGTCGTACCCAGCGGCCTACGAAGAATGCGTCGCCGTTGGTGCCGTCGATAGCAACAAGAGTCCGACCGAGTTCTCGAACTACGGCGAGAAGGTCGACATTGCGGCACCGGGCAATGACATACTCTCATCCGTTCCGGGGGGAGACTACGCGCAGTTCCCCGGGACGTCGATGGCGAGTCCTGCTGTCGCCGGCGTCGCTGCGCTCGGGCTCGACAGACATGATTGGTCCGTCAGCCAGGCCCGACAGAACCTTCTCGACACCGCCCAGCCACTGGACGCAGACGGCCAGTTCGTCGGTTTCGGCCTCGCGGATGCATACAACTTCGTAACCGCCGGTGGCGGAACCGAAAACGAACCGCCGATCGTGACACTCAAGGACGATTCGCGAACTGTTTCCGTCAACGAGGAGGTTATATTCAACGCCAGCGGTTCCCGTGACCCTGATGGTTCGATAACGAACTATCGCTGGGAGTTCGGCGACGGATCTGACCCCGTCGAGGGAGCGGACGCAACAGAGGTCAGCCACACGTACGCCAATACTGGCGAATACACCGTTACTGTCACTGCGACTGACAACGACGGTGCCGAGGCAACCACGTCAGTCAGCGTCTCCGTCACCGATGAATCGAAAGACCGTCTCACCGAAGAGTTGTCCGGGTCACTCGATGGGATGCTTGACTACGACAAGCAGACGTATTCCCTCAAGACGGAGTCGCCCATGCAGCTGATCCTCAGCCTCGATGGCCCATCTGACGCCGACTTCGACCTCTATGTCTCCTTCGACGGTCGCACGCCCACCCCGAACGACTACGACCGCGCGTCCTATACGCAGGACAGTAGCGAACAGATAATCATCGACGACTTCTCACAGGTCAGCGAGATCGGCATACTCGTGTATGTCTACAGCGGAAGCGGAGACTACACGCTTACACTGGAGGAAATCGGAAAAACAGGCTCGTAATTTAATTGCCGTTCTCTCGTTTCGACTGAGTGCGTAGCGCCCCTCTCGCTCTTCCACTTTCAGTTCAGCGGGATTTCACGCTGCTTTGACATCGCAATTGCGCCACCGCTACCGACGCTCACTCGCCTCGCCGCTGGCGGGGTCTATCGAATCACGGACATCGTAATCGCGCCGCCACCGCCGACGCTCACTCGCCTCGCCGCCGGCGGGACCTACCGGACGACAGACATCGCAATCGCGCCGCCACCGCCGACGCTCATCCCCACGATGCCGCGGTGATGGTCTTCCCGCTCCATCGCGTACAGCAGCGTCGTGGTGAGGATGCCGCCGCTGGCCCCGATGGGGTGACCCAGTGCCACCGCGCCCCCCAGCGGGTTGTGCTTCTCGGCGGGGATGTCGAGTTCGTCAGCGACGTACACCATCTGGGCGGCGAAGGCCTCGTTGAGTTCGAAGTGGTCCACGTCGGCGACGGCGAGGTCGTTGCGCTCCAGCAGCTTTGCGACGACGTCCCGTACCGCGATGGAGAATTCTGCCGGGTCGCGGTAGGAAACGGCGTAGTCCTCGACATGAGCCATCGGCCCCAGCCCCTCGCGCTCGACCGTCTCGGCGTCGGCCAGCACCACCGCTCCCGCGCCGTCGGAGAGCTTCGAGGCGTTGCCGGCGGTGATCGTGCCGCCGTCCTCGAAGGCCGGCGGGAGCGCCGCCAGCTGGTCCACTGTCGTGTCCGGCCGCGGTCCCTCGTCCTCCGTTACGAGGCCGTTCGTCGTTTCGACGGGTACCAACTCATCCGCGAACTTCCCCGACTGGATGGCCTCACCGGCCCGGTGGTTGCTCCGTCGAGCGTACTCGTCCTGTGCCTCGCGGCTGATGTCGTGCTCGGCGGCGATTTCCTCCGTCAGCGTGCCCATGTGCGCGTCGTAGTGCTTGTCCCACAGCGAGTCCCAGATCATCGCGTCGACGAGTTCGCTGTTCCCGTGCCGGCGGCCGCCGCGCATGTCCGGCACGAGATACGGCGCGTTCGACATCGACTCCATGCCGCCGGCGAGACACACCGACGCCCGACCGGCCTCGATGCGGTCGGCGGCGGTCATGATCGCCCGCAGTCCCGACCCCGAGGCCTCGTTCAGCGTCGTCGCGGCGACATCGTCAGGTAGCGGTGACTCGACGACGACCTGTCTGGCCGGGACCTGGCCGACGCCCGCCTGCACCGCGTTTCCGAGGCCGACCCAGTCGACGCTGTCTTCGTCGACGCCGGTTCGGTCGAGCAGTCCCTCGACGGCTGCAGTACCGAGCTCTGTCGCGCTTCGCTCTGCGAGCCCTCCCAGCAGTTCACCGTGTGCGGTGCGTGCGCCGTCTACCAGAACCACATCCGTCATACGGCATACATGAACCTGAGCCTACAATACTGTTCGCCCGACGATGGACGGCGTCTTACAGCGGGAGCAAGGCGAAAGCCCACCCCTTCAGGGGAGTGGATGAAGCCGACAACCCGGCAGCTTCGCCTGTAGCCTCACTCAGCCGGAGTTTTATAACCGGTGACACTGTATGTATGACCACACCGAGGCGGATCAGCCGCCCAGATAAACGGATAAT
>NZ_AOLW01000020.1 GCF_000336615.1 Haloarcula amylolytica JCM 13557 | reverse complement strand
GGCGGCTTGGCCCCGCCAGGAGTCCGGTCATGCCGACCTGGCTACAAACCTGAAACTCCCAACCTAGCGGTGCGGTGCCGCGGGAATCCCGCGCCTTCAGGCGTGGGAGGAGGTCAATCCTCGGTTGCCGTCCGCAGTTCCTCGATAGCCGTCTCCAGTCGCCGGAGCGTCGCATCAGCGTCGGTGTAGCCTTGCTCGTACTCGTCGTATGCGTTGTCGGCTTCGCTCAGAAACGCTTCGACGGCTTCGTGCATCTCGTGGTCGCTCATGGCTGTCCCGACGGTAGCCGACCGGAAAAGTCCCGCTACTTGCTGGTTACTGCGTCACATCGTAGTCGACGCTCGCGTCGCGGAGGGCGTCGGTCACACGACCGACGGTGTCCTGTGTCGCGACGACGACGGCATCGAGTCCCCGAGATGCGGCGTCGGCGGCCACCTCGCCCGCCGCGAAGTGCGTCGTCGGTTCGATGTCGGCATCGCGGAGCGCGACGACGGCCTCGACACCCGCGGCGGTGACGATGGGGGCGTCCGCACAGGCC
The DNA here is from genome assembly GCF_000336615.1 of Haloarcula amylolytica JCM 13557. Taxonomy (GTDB): domain Archaea; phylum Halobacteriota; class Halobacteria; order Halobacteriales; family Haloarculaceae; genus Haloarcula; species Haloarcula amylolytica. Next base: position 37,379 of record NZ_AOLW01000020.1, on the reverse strand, counting down.
GCGGCGATGTCGTCGACGTTCTCGACCGGCCCCGACCGGACCGGCGGGACCTGTATCACGCTGACGTGGCCGGGGTCGAGGTCGATGACGCCCTCGAAGCCGGTGACACCGACGACTTCGCCCTCTGCGGCGCTGGTCGTCGTCACGCCCGTTGCGTCGCCACCGCCGGGGTCGGCGTGCAACAGGCCGTCCGACAGCGAGAGCGTGACCGTCTCGCCCTCAGCCAGGTCCGCCGTGGCAATGGCGGCGTCCTCCTGCACGCTGCCAAGCACGTCGTCGGTGACGTGGTCGGCGAACCGGCGCACGTCGGTGGCGGACTGGAACACCCAGTCGACGCCCTCCTTGGTGACGCGGTAGCGCGACCGCCCTTCCTTCTCGACGAGGCCGTCGTCGACGAGTTCACGGATGTACTCGCTGACGGCCTGGCTCGTCACGCCGACGGCGTCGGCGATTTCGCCCTGACTCACCGCGGGCTGGCGCTCGGCGATCTCCACGAGGACCCGAAACCGCGTCGCGGCCCGCTTGTTCTCCAGGACGTCGACCATACAGAAGTCACGGGAGTCGCAGGTAAAAATACCACCGACACTGTCAGGCCGAGACATTCGGCCGCGGTCCGGCCGCCTGCGATGGGGCCCGTCGCCGTGACCGACAATATAACCGTCACCAGCGCCGACTGGACGGCGATGACAGCCAGTTACGACGACCGGGCGCTCCTGCTCGGGGAGACGCTCGTCGTCGCGGATCTCCACGTCGGCCGGGGTACTGGTGGGAATCTCGAACTGCCGGTCGGGTCCGGTTCGGACATGGTCCAGCGGTTCCAGTCGCTCGTCGAGCGCCACGGCCCCGAGGAGGTCGTCGTCGCCGGCGACCTCCTCCACTCGTTCCAGACCGTTCCTCGGTCGGTCGAGAGCACCGTGGCGGGGCTCAAGAGCGCCTGTCAGGAAGTCGGCGCGCGGTTGGTCGTGACGCCGGGCAACCACGACACGATGCTCGACAGTGTCTGGGACGGCCCGACCGAGACGGAGTACTGGGTCGGCGATACCGTGGTCTGTCACGGTCACGAGGCTCCCGAAGTCGACGCAGAGCGCTACGTCGTCGGGCACGACCACCCGACCATCTCCATCGAGGGCCAGCGCCGGCCCTGCTATCTCGCCGGGAGCGGCCAGTACCGCGGCAGCGACGTGGTGATGCTCCCGTCGTTCAACAGGCTGAACGCCGGCGTCGAGGTCAACGAGATGCGTGCCGGCGACTTCCAGTCTCCACTCGTCACCGACGCCGACCGACTTGAGCCGGTCGTCTGGGACGAGAGCGGGCGGGAGACCCTGTCGTTCCCGCCGCTGGGTGAGTTCCGTCGAATGTTATAACGGTAAATATTTGGCCTGCGACGGTGGACGCTGGAACATGGTTCAGACAGAAATCGCGCTGGGTCTCATCGCGATTACGCTGCTCTCGCTACTGCTGCTGTACTTCGCGACGATAAAGTACGTCTCGGAAGTCCTCGAAGGGGAGGGACACGACCACGAGGGAAACACGAATAGCGGCGGTCCGGCCGCATAGGCCGCCGTTCCCTTCCTGCAGTCGTATCGGCGTTTTCCTTATCGAAGCAGATCAGCGGCGACCTTGCCGCTTTCCAGCGCAGCCTGTATCGACGACCAGCGGGTGTAATCGCCGGCCAAGACGGCGTTCCCGTCCGGCGCTGTCGGGTCCGGAAGCGAGTCCCGATACCCCGGCGGCTGGGCGAACTGCGCGAACGGGACGCGGTCGGTCCGGAGCAGTTCCAGCGCCTCGAAGCTCGCGTTCGGATACCACGACCGAAGCGCATCCCGGACCGCTGCGGCCAGTTCCGCGTCGTCTTCCGCCGGCGTCCCGAGGAACGTGGCGCTGTACAACTCCATCCCGGCGGGGGCGTACTCGCTGGCGACCGCCGACAGCGGCGCGACGGTGTTCGGCCGGTCGTCCGCCGCGTTGAGGATGATGCGCTGTCCGGTCGTCGGTGCGCGATTCGTCGGGAGCGCGAAGTACTGGGTGACACAGCCGACCGGCTCGGTCGGAATGGCGTCGATGTCCGTCAACTCCGCCGCGGTTCGCGGGTCCGTCGCGACGACGGCGCTCTCGGCCGTCACCGTCTCGTTGCCCACTTCGGCAGTGACCTCGCCTTCGTGGGTTTCCAGGTCCGTCACGGCCGCGTCGGTTTCGATGGTCGCGCCCGCTGAGCGTGCGCGGTCGGCGAGCTGTCGCGGCATCGCCTGCATCCCGTCGGCTGGGACGAATATCTCCCCCTCGCTCAGCATCTTGTAGGTGTACTCGAAGATGCTGCTGTCCGTTCCCAGCGAGCGGTCAAGCGTGATGCCGCCGTAAAAGGGCGCGGCGAACCGCTCGACGAACCGCTGTGAGAAGCCGTAGTCGGCGAGGTACTCCCGGATTGTCTTTCCACCCCGGGAGAGCAGTTCGACTGGCTCGACGTTGGCCAGCTCGCGCTGGAGCCGGAACAGCCGGAGCTTGTCGGCCGTGCGAACGTCGGTGTTGAGCACCGTCTGAGGCGCGGCCGAGGGGTTCCGGAGCGGGTCCGACAGCACCGAACGGTGGTTCGGACTGGCGATGGTCGCGCCCGGTGTGAACGTCCGCGGAGCCAGCGCCTCGATGTCGAGTTCGCGCTTCGCCGCGGGGTAGGCGGTGAACATGACCTGGAACCCGCGGTCGAACGTGTAGCCGTCCTCGTGGGTCGTCCGGACGCGACCGCCAACGTCCGAGCGCTGCTCGAAGACGGTCACGTCTCGGCCCGACGCAGCCAGGTGCCTGGCGGCGACTAGCCCGGAGAGCCCCCCGCCGGCGACGACGACATCTGTCATACTTCCCAGTTCGACCGCCCGGGACAAGAGCGTGCTGAAGCGGGACCGGACCACACTTGGTCGTCCCGTCCACAGAGAGAACCATGGAGACGACTGCGGCGTTTCGCGGCCTCATCTGCACGGCGTGTGGCGCGGAAACCGACAGCACGAGCGACCGCTGTCCCGACTGCGGCGGCGTTCTCGTCGGCGACTACGACGTTCCTGACCTGACGCCCGAAGCGCTGCCCGACACGACGGGACCGGGCCGGTACGAGTCCCTTCGGCCCTTCCCGCAGGACGCGACGGTGACGCTCGGCGAGGGGGCGACGCCGCTGGTCCCGGTTCCGGACCTGGCCGAGGAACTCGGCGTCGACTCGGTGTACGTCAAAGACGAGGGGCGCAATCCCACGGCCTCGCTGGGCGACCGCAGGCTCTCGCTTTCGGTCACCGCCGCCGCGCAGCGCGGGGCTGAGCGCGTCGTGACGCCCTCGACGGGCAACGGCGCACAGGCCAACGCCGCCTACGCGGCCCGCGCGGGCATCGAATCGAAGGGATTCGTCCCCTCGCGCTGCCCGTTCCTCAATAAGGCGATGGTGAACGTCCACGGCGGCGATATGCGCGTCGTCGAGGGCCGGTACGACGACGCTGTCTCGGCGTTCGACGAGGAACTGGCCGAGGAATCCGACGGGTGGGTCCCGGTCGCGCCCGGCCACCCCTTCCGCATCGAGGGAGCCAAATCCGTCGCCTTCGAGACGGCCGACGACCTCGACTGGACGGCCCCAGACGCGGTGGTCCACCCCACCGGCCACGGTGAGACTCTCGTTGGCCTCGAACGTGGGTTCCGGGCGGCTGCCGACAGCGGCCTCACGGACTCAGTCCCACGAATCTACGCCGCACAGCCGGACTCGACGGCCGCCATCGCTGACGCCGCGAGCGCGGGCGACGACGAACCCGCGACCATCGAGCACCCCGACACCATCGTCGGCCCGCTGGAGGTCCCCGACCCCGCTGCTGGCGCGGCGGCACTCGACTCGCTCGACCGCTCGGGCGGCGACGGCGTCGCCGTCCCGGACAAAGACATTCTGGCCGGCGCGGTCGACGGCTGTGAGATGGGGCCGGAAACCGGCGCGACCGGTGGGACAGCCATCGCCGGCGCGCGAGCGTTGGCCAACGATGGGGCCTTCGACGATAACGATGTCGTGGTCCTCGTGAATCCCGTCGCCGGGAGCAAGGAGGCGGACCTGCTGCGCAGCCACCTCATGAGCCAAGGTATCTGAGCAACCGGCCGAAATGCGGGGGTGTTACAACATCCCACGATTCGGTGTTGTTTAGCCCGTCGTGGCACAACACAGGCCCGATGCGCACTGCAGCGTTCCGTGAACTCACTGGGCCGGACGGCGTCTCGATTATTAACCAACCGACCCCCGAACCCGGACGCGGTGAAGCGGTGGTCTCCGTGGAGGCGTGTGCCATCAACCGCCACGACCTCTGGGTTCTCGAGGGGGACTCCGCGATGGTCGACACGGACGACCTGCCGTTCGTCAGCGGCCTTGATGTCGCCGGCACCGTCGATACTGTGGGCGAGGGCGTTACTGCCGTCGAACCCGGGGACCGTGTGGTCCTCTGCCCGAACGAGACCTGCGGGACGTGTCGCTACTGCCGCGAGGGGCCGGAGAACCTCTGTGAGAACTTCTCGCTGTACCACGGCGGCCTCGCCGAGGCGGCCCGCGTGCAGGCCGATCGCCTCGTCAGGCTCCCCGACGGCGTGGAGACGGTCGACGCGGCTGCCCTCCCGACAGCCTACATGACGGCCTTCCATATGCTCCGCCGGATTGAGGCCGGTCCGGGGGATCTGGTGTTCATCCCGGGCGTCACCGGCGGTGTCGGCGTCGCAGGCGTGCAACTCGCGTCCGTTCTCGGTGCTCACAGCGTCGGGACCTCGTCCTCACAGGCGAAACTGAACCGGGTCGAATCGCTCGGCCTGGACTACGCCATCGAGAGCACCGACCCGGACGAGATTCGAGCGGCGGTCACCGACATCGGAACCGTCGACGGCGTGCTCAATCATCTCGGTGGCGAGTACACGCAGCTCGGTCTGGACGTTCTCCGACGCGGCGGCCGGATGGCGGTCTGTGGACGGACGGCCGGTGGCACATCCGAGATCGATATTCCCGACCTGTTCCTCGGTCACAAACGAGTCATCGGGAGTACGATGGGGACGCAGGGCGACCTGGAGAGACTCGTCGGGCTCGTCGCCGACGGCAACCTCACCCCGGAAATCGACGAGACGTACTCGCTGGAGGAGACCGGTGCGGCGTTTGCGGCGATGCAGGACCGCGATGGCGTCGGGAAGTTCGTCGTGACGCCGTAGTCACCCCCGCGACCCGGGACGGTGTTTCTCCGGACCGATTCCGGTGGAAACGGGGCAAATGTGAGGCCGTCAGTCTATCCCTCAGCCGCCGCCACTCACCGAGCGACGATGACTGGAACGGGTGAGTTACGGAACACTGTCTGGGCGACGTTCCCGACGACCAGTCGATCGGCCAACGCGCCGCCGTGACTTCCGAGTACGACCGCATCGAAGTCGTCGGCTCTATTCAGAATCGCCCGAGCCGGATGTCCCAGTTGTACCTCGGTGGTGATTTCGACATCGTACTCGGCAGCGATCTCCCGAGCGTCGTCGAATACCGCCTCCGAACGCTCCTCCGCGGCCGCTTCGACGTCTTCCGAAAGAGCCAGTGCCGTGGCCGCTCCCCCCAACGGTGACGGTCCGCCCACGACGTGTAAGACAGTAATCTCCGCCCCAGGGTGGTTCTCAAGGGCGTACTTGAGCGCTCGCCGGGCCATCTCCGAGTCGTCCATCGGAACGAGAATCTGTGAGATCATATCCCGACTACGGTCAGGTGGCTGATAAAACGGTGGTGCGCTTGTCTCATACTGTTGGCTGTAACTATTTCAAGATATTCGCTACCTTGAGGTGGCGAAATTCTTCACAGACTTACAGCCGACGGTATCAGGATAAGCGACGTATTACTACTGTGGTGATCTTCTATCTCGCTACGGCTTTTGTCGGGTACTGTGTCGGTTGAACGAGGCGTGCGAGATGCAGCACGCGTACGCGGCATAAGATGATTCTCGAATGAACGACGCTACTTCGTGGTGAGAATCGAACGTAGTGTTAAATCAATAGCCTGTCAAACTGTGTCCATGAGCCGAACGATCGACTCGATTCTCGTGCCGACCGACGGCAGTGACGGCGCGCGGATCGGTGCCCGGCGAGGTATCGATCTCGCTGCCACAATCGGTGCCGACCTCCACGTACTGTCAGCGGTTGACTCCCGTGACATCGAACCGGATCTGAATTCTGACGGGCAGACTGACCGGGAGCGTCTCCTCGAAGCGGAGGCAGAACGAGCGGTAGATTCCATCGCCAGACTCGCCCGGGCACATCTCTCTGGGCAAATCACGACCGCTGTCGAGTCGGGCATCCCGTTTCAGGTGATCAACGACTACGTCGATACCCACGACATTGATCTCATCGGTATGGGGACACAGGGGCGGACAGGGTTCGAACGGGTTGTCCTCGGGAGTGTCGCAGAAAAGACGCTCCGGACCGCAGATGTCCCGATTGTCACGGTAACGCCGGACGGGGACATCGTCGAAATCGGCGACCAGCGGTACGACAACGTTCTGCTCCCGACTGACGGCAGCGAGGGCGCAGAACTCGCGATCGAGTGGGGAATCACGCTAGCTGAGGTGTTTGACGCGACGATACACACGATGTATTCCGTCGATACGAGTCGCTTCGGCGGCGTTGAGGGGGCAGCCGAGATTCACGACGCGCTTGAGCAGACCGGCCAGGAGGCACTCGAGACGGTCCATGAGCGTGCCAGGGATGCAGGCGTCAGTGTCGCGGGTAATATCGCAAGCGGCCCGGCTGCACGCACTATCCTCTCCTACAGCGAGGAACACGATATCGACCTCATCGCGATGGGAACACACGGTCGATCCGGCCTCACGCGATATCTGACCGGAAGCGTCACTGAGACCGTTGTCCGTAATGCGGCTGTACCGGTCTGTTGTGTCCCGATGCAGTGACACGCTTGTCGGGTAGCGCCCTCCGGTCAGTCATCGCCTGGCGATACCCGCTGGATTATCGACCGATTCTCGGGTGAACAACGCGTTCGAGAACCGCTGTCTGATATCCTACGATGCCCGCTGTCTCGACGCGCCGGACGCGTGCTGTTTCGCAGTCGTGTACGCCTCTCTGACGCGCTTGAACTCGTCCTCGTTGCCGCCGTGATCCGGGTGGACCTCCTTGACGCGCTCACGGTAGGCCGATTTCACGTCGTCCAGTGATGCATTCTGTGTCAGTCCCAGTTCGCTGAACGCCTGCACTGTCGGGTGTGGTTCCTCCTCCGGGTCCGGGCCGAGGTTGACTTCAGGTGTCTCGAAGGGAAGGCGTGCGCCGAGATAGACCCCCGGCATCTCGTGTTCGACCAGTACGGGAACGGTCGGCGACCGCTCGATGCGGTAGTACGCCCGGGCGTCGAACGTGATCGCCACGTCCCGTTTCGGCAGGTAGAAGGCGACGTGTTGCCCCTCGACGAAGTGGTTCTCGGCGAACTGCTCGTCGATGGCGGTGAGGTACTCCCGCAGCTCCGCGCGGCGTCGCATCTCTCCGCCGTCGGTCGCCTGTCGGTTCGGCCGCTCGGCCGGAAACACACGATTGGCGAGGACGAACAGCCCGGCGACGACGAGGGTTCCGGCGACACCGAGGACGAGCCCGAGGAGCAGCCACTCCGGTAGGACGCCCGGTTCTGTCTGCACGCCCCTCCGTTAGGCTCCAGTGGTAAAGAAATTCCCGCTCTCCGGTAGCACCGACTCCGCGGTCACCAATACCGAGACACGGGAACGGCAATCCGACTCAGCCGATGTACCTGAGGTCCTCGTCGGCGGGCGACGGGGAGTTCTGCTGTTCCATTTCCTGGATCTTCCGGACGACCTCCTCCATCTCGTCGGCGCGGTCCTCAAGCGAACTGTAGTCGACCTCGAACCCGATGACGTCCTGAAGGATTTCGAGGACGGCCTGCGCGCTCTTGGGATCGACCAGATAGCCCGATGTTTCGCCCATGAGACAACTGGCCGGTACGTCCCGGCGCTTGCTCAGGCCCAGCAGCAGGCCGGAGACGCCGACGATGCCGCCGGCCGGTTCGTCCTCGCGGAAGGCCACGCCAGCGTCCTCCAGCGTTTCCTTGAACTCCTCGGTCGTCGTCGCGCCGAGTACGTCGTACTCCTCGATGAGTTCACCGGTCGGGACGCCGCCGAGGGCGAACACCCGCTGGACGCCGAACTCGTCGGCGATGTCGAGGAACGTGTCGGTCAGGCCGTAGTGGCCCTGGTTGTCCTGCGCCTGATGGTCCCCGGAGAGGACGAGCAGGTCCTGGCCCTCGTCGGGGGTGACAGCGTGGAACTCGGCGCAGGCGAGTTGTGCCTGGCCGTCATCGATGCTGACCTGCGGCGGGAAATGCGTCGAGTAGACGCGACGGACGAGCTCGCTTTCGAGCTCCTCCAGCAGGTGTTCTGCGGCGAGTTTGCCGACGTGGCCGACGCCGGGCAACCCCTCGACCAGTACCGGCTCGTCGAGGTCGGGGTCCGCTACGCGCTCGATGTCGAATTCGTCCATACGGCTTATTCGCGGCTGCGGCGCTTAAGAGAACGTCGATACTCGCCGTAGCTGTCTTCGGGCGAGAACGGCGCGGGTGCACTGTTGACCGCCTCGTGTCCGCACTCCGGACAGGTGTCGTCCAGCGTGTACACCGGCCGGTCGTGTTCGGATTCCCAGGCGGCACAGACGTGGATATCCGATTTCATCGGTGAATCACTGGTGCGACAACCGACTTACTCGTCGTCTTCGCTACGCTCGCGGTGGAACTGCCCCGAACCACCGTGTTGCTCGACGACCTTCGCGGCGCGGTCCGCGCTCTCTTCGAGCGCGTCCTCGGCGGTCTTGTAGTCGGGCGCTTGCACCTGGATGCGGTACTCGGGCGAGCCGACGTAGGTCACTTCGAGCTCGATCTCGTCGGGGACCTCGCCGTTGCCCTCCGCGGCCTGGAGCGCCTCCTTGATCACGTCGACGCCGTCGCTTTCGGGACAGGAGAGGTCGACGTAGCCGGTGACCTGCACGTACGGCACGGAGACGTTGTTCCGTGCCGTCTGGACGATGGCGTCGATCTCCTCCTCGGAGAGGTCGACGTCTTCGAGGGCGTCGTTGCCGTGGATCGCCGCCGACTCGAACCCGTCGTACATCGAGCCGAACTCCGCCAGCAGTTCGTTGGCGATGGCGGCGTAGGTCTCGTCGTCCAGGTCCTCGCCGAAGGCCAGTTCCATCCAGTTGTCGGCCTTCTGCTCGTTTTTCCACTCCTGAATCTTCTCTTTTCGCTGGTGGTCGTTGACGTCCTTGATCGAGAGGTCGATCTGCTGGGCGCTCTCGTCGACGTCAAGCACTTTGGCAACGACTGTCTGCCCTTCGTTGACGTGGTCGCGGACGTTTTTGATCCATCCGCTGGCGACCTCGGAGATGTGACAGAGGCCGCGCTTGCCTTCGTACTCGTCGAGGTCGACGAACACGCCGAAGTCCTCGATCTCGTCGATCTTGCCGACGACGAGTTCGCCCGGTTCGGGCCAGCCGCTGTATTTCATCCTATCGGGCCTCGACGACGGCGGTCACTTCGCCTTCGATGTCGGCCTTGCCGCCCGTCGGGCGGGCGATGGTGTGGCCACAGACGGCACACGAAACTTCGCTCGCGGCCTTCTCGAAGAGGGTCTGTTCGTTCTCGCAGTCGGGGCATTCGACGGTGATGAAGCTTCCTGCCATCGTTACTCCTGGAACTCCAGTCGGCCAGCGCGCCATCCCTCGCGGAGGTGGGCCTTCCCACACTCGCCACAGCGGTACTTGAGGTCCGTCTTCTTGGTGGGCTTGTCGCCACCCGGGACCTTCGAGAACTTGCCGTCGTTCCCGATACCGGAGTTACGCTCGCGCTGGCGGTCGATCCACTTCATGCCGGTCTGACGGCCGCTACGGACTTTCTCGACCTCGTGTTCCTGGTGCTCGTTACAGTGCGGACAGTACGTATTGAATCGTCGTGGCATCTGCATAGATATCGGCCTTACCGAGCGATTTGACGTGGCCGCTTAAAACCCGTTTGGTTCGCACCTGTTGTGCGGCGCTCGATTCCCCGCTGCTGTGACTGAGTGACCGGCGCTACGACAGCTATCCCACACCGTTACCGGAACCGCGCGGAGGGACCGGTCGACTCGATTCGGACCGCGCCGAACACGTCTGACGTGTCTGCCCCGGCCACCAGTTCGAGATTCACCGCTTCGCCAGCAGAGAGCGACCCCAGCTTCATCGCCAGTTCCTCGTCGATGTAGTCCACGACCTCGTAGACTTCGTCGGCTTCGACGTCCCGGAGTTCCATCCGTCCGTCGTCGTCCATCGGGCTGACGACGACTGAGGCCCGCTCGCACGACCGCTGCTGTTGTTTCAACATACACGACTGTCGCTATTCCGGATATATAAATATCCGCTATCAGGATGTTTACCATCTAAACACTATCGGCAAGAGTATAAGGTCATTCTAGTCACAGGTAGTTCACCTGTCGCCCGCTGTCGGCTAGTGCGTCGTGTCGCAATCGCCTTCGAAGTCACTAAGTACGCTGTTGGCAAAGGAACGGGCATGAAGAAGCTCATTATCCACGGCGACCCGGGGCTGCGAAAGGGCGGCCGCATCGAGTACGAAGACGAGGAGTACGAGGTGTTCTCGGTCTCGCGGCAGGGCGACTGGCACGGCCCGGACCGACCACAGCTCTGGTGTACCATCGGCTCGGAGGACGAGGAAGAGACGTTCAAACGGCAGGAGTACATCCCGATGCATCTGGACACGGACGACATCGAGGCCGAGGCCGTCACCGTCCTTCGCGAGCGCGCGCCGCCGAACGCCGAGTCCTGACCGGCCCGACACTGCGCGCTGAGTAACCGCCGTTCGCCCGCAGCAATCCGCTCTCCGTTTTCAGAAGTACTCCGGTCGCACCTGATAGATAGTGACGCCGTCGGCCTGTTTCGCCACGGTCACGCCCTGTAGCTGGTCGACAGTCACGTCGCCGTAGCGGGCCCGCTCGGCCGGCCCGACGTAGACGTAGCGCACGTCGTACGCTTCGAGGAGGCGACGCTGCTCGGTCGCGTCCCCGGTGTAGATCGTCTCCACGTCGTCGACGCGGCGGTCGTACACCGTGTCGTTGCGGTACTGGGCCTCGTGTGTCCAGCCGGCGACGGTCGGCAGGCCGGTCAGGCTCGACGGTGCGCTTGCGCCCTCACCGTCGTCGGCGTTCCACTGATAGCCCGCGGGCGCGGCCGTGACGATGGTCGGTCGGCCCTCAGTGTTGTCGTCGAGCCACCGAATCGCCTTGGCTTCCTCTGGGTGGTCGTCGTCGAGATAGGCCAGCCCGTCCAGTGTCGGATCGCCCGCGGCCTCGACGTGGTTCGAGAGCGCGAACACGCCGTACAGCGACGCCGAACAGACCAACAGGGCGACGAACGCTCGGACGCCGATGCTGGCCCACGCTCGCGCGCGGTCGTCGGTTGGCCGCCAGCGGGTGAGCAGCCACGCCAACACAGGGCCGACAGCCACCCCCCAGAGCACCCACACCTGCATGTACGTCTTGAAGACGGTGTTCATCCGGCCGATGTTCTCCCTGACGAAGACGAACTCCACGAGGAGCACGAGGCCCGCGCCGGCGAGAATCAGCACGGCTTCGAAGCCGACAGGTCGGTCGCCGCCGTCAGCCAGCGCCGGGACCGCATCGACGGTTCGGTCGAGCGTCGGGGAGCGCGCGAACAGCCACGCGCCGACCAGCAGGGGGGCGAGCAGGCCGACCGCCGCGACGTCGAGCGTGGCCGCGAGCGCCGCCGTGCCCACGGTCACGAGCCCGACGATGCGGGCCGTGCTCCGCCCGACGGCACGCCCGGTCTGGGCGTACAGGTACAGCCAGAACGGGGCGACGAACAGGCCGTGGACGGCCAGGAGCTCAAGCAGCGAGGTTCGGTCGGGCAGGACCGCTATCTCGCGTCCGCTCGCCGGGCCGAGCCAGAACGGGAGCGACCAGAGCAGTCCCAGCACGAGCACGACAGCAGCGACTGCCAGCCCCAGTCCGATTCGGACGCCCTCCTGGCCCGGCCCGTTCAGCCGGAGTCGCTGTCCGACATGCTTCGGCAGGAGCGTCGTCGGGTCGGCCGGCGCGACGGTGACCGTCAGCAGGGCCAGCCCGCCCATCGACGGGAACGACCAGGTGTTCGTCACGGCCATGATGCCGGCGACGGCCGGGAGCGCGCCGAACAGCAGTGCGACCCGTCGGCGGCGTTCGGCGGCCGGCGTCTGGTAGTAGCTGAAACAGAGCGCGGCGGCCAGCAACAGAAAGCCCGTGCTCATCATGTGTGCGTGCATATCGCCGTTGAGCCAGGCGAACAGCGGGAACTCGTCGATGACCAGCGCAGCGCCGGGCTCGTACGTTCCGAAATCGGCCGCGCTATCTTCGATGACGCGGCTCGCGTCCCAGTAGCTAAACGAGTCCGGACCCGATGCGAGGCCGTCCAGTTCGTAACCGCCCCGCTCGACGACTGTCTGGCTCAATCCATCGGGCAGAAGCCAGATGACGAACTTGGCGGGTGTCGACAGATTGCTCGCGATGCCCACACAGAACGCCGTGAGGCCGGCTGCCAGTCGTCGTGGGAGACCGCGTTCGCTCGCGACAGCGCCCGCCAGTCCGTACGCCGCCGTGACAAGCGTCGCGTAGAAGCCCGCCAGCGCGAGATTGTACGCGAACTGTCCCGCGGTTCCCGTTATTCTGGTGAGGATCGCCGCGACGAGGTGCCCGCCGTAGTAGTACGCGACCGGTTCGCCGGCGAACCACATGTCCTCTAGCGGGAGGCTGTCGGCCCGCACGAGCGACTGCAACAGTCCGAAATCGAGGAACTTCTCGCCGCCAATGGGGACGATCCCGGGGTCAAGCGCGCGGATGCCGACGACGAACAGAAACGCGACTGTGAAGACGCCGGCCGTCTCGGCATAGGTTCGAGCGTTCGGTCCGCCATCAATCCACCAGACAGCTAGCGTACTCACAGCGAGAACGCCGACGCCGAGCCAGACACCGACTGTCAGCGAGAGGCGACCGGCGAAGTAGGTGACCAGCCACAGTATCGAGACGGCGACCGGGACGCCGAAGGCGAGCCCGCGGTCGGCGAAGCGAGGGAACAGCAGTCCAGCGACGGTCCCGCCAGCGTACAGTAACAGGAGGTAGAGGGCGAGCCAGGAGGCGAGGAGCCCGTATTCCATCAGTGAAGGGACCGGTTCGCTGGCCTATACGCTTTTTCGTTGCTCCCGGACTTATGACCTGATTAGGGACCGGTAGCTTCGAACTGTTTTTACTTCCGCCTGTCCGATTACTCGGCAATGTCGCCGACCGTTGGGGTTGTCCTCCCAGCCTACCGTCCCGACATGGACCAGCTCGGGACCTATATCGCCGCTATCGACGATGCCCTCGATCCGCGGACTATTGTCGTCGAACTCGATGCGCCACGAGACGGCGTCCCTGCACAGCTCCGGTCGCTCCCGGCAGCGGTCCACACTGTGCCCTACCGTCGCGGGAAGGGCGCAGCGATCACCGCCGGATTCGAGCGGTTGGAGACGGACGTGCTGGCCTTCGTCGACGCCGATGGGTCGACACCGGTCCGCTCGCTCGAACGGATACTGGACCCGGTCACCGACGGCCGAACGGACCTCGCTGTTGGCTCCCGACGTCACCCGGACGCGACGGTCGCCACCCATCAGACGTTCGCCCGGCGGTTCCTCGGCGACGGCTTCGCGTGGCTCGCCGGCCAGTTGCTCGACGCGCGGCTGTACGACTACCAGTGCGGTGCGAAAGCCATCGGCGCGGCCGCCTGGGAGCGTGTACGCGACCATCTGTACGAACCCGGGTTCGCGTGGGACGTCGAACTGATAGCTATCACCGCGGCGCTGGACCTGTCTATCGAAGAAGTCCCCATTGAGTGGGAGGACAAGCCAGGCTCGACGGTGTCGCCGATACGGACGTCGATAGACCTGCTCGAGGCACTGCTGACGGCCCGTCACCGGTCGAAGCAACTGCGCGATGATCGCTTCCACACGGCTCTGGCCGATCACCTCGACGAACCAACCGCCCTTGTCGAGAAAGACCGATGATGGACATCGAACAGCAGGTTCGCCGCGTCGTTCCCGACCGGTTCGAGTCACTCGTGTCGGGCGTCCGGTTCGGCCAGTTCGTCTCCGTCGGTGTCGTCGGCGCGGTCAGCGACAACACGGTCCTCGCCGTACTCGGCCTGGCGTTCGGCGTCAGCGATATGTGGGCCAAAGCCGCCGGCGTCGAGACGGCGATCCTCGTGATGTTTCTGGTCAACGAACACTGGACGTTCGCCGGCCAGGGTGACACCGGCCGCCGTTCGTTCGCCAAACGGCTCGGGAAATCCCATCTGGTCCGGTCCGGCGGTGTCGCGGTACAGCTCGCCGTCTACTGGCTGCTTACGCAGTGGCTGACGGTTGAACTCGTCGTCGCCGGAACTGATCTGTGGTTCATCGCTGCGAGCCCGCTCGCGATTGGAGTCGCGATGCTGGTCAATTACGTCGCCGAGAGTATCTTCACCTGGCAGGTCCACGCGGACGAGTGAGAATAGCGCGTTACTAACTCACGGACGGCACTCGAATCACAACCCTTAATGAGGGGACCGGACTACGAGAAGGTAGCGGGATGGGATAGCCAGGAGATTCCGGCGGGCTCATAACCCGCAGATCGGTAGTTCAAATCTACCTCCCGCTATATTCTGTCGCTCACAAATCCGTGAACGACTGGAGTAGTCCAGTAGATTTGAAGTAGGTCACGAGCGACCAAAGGGAGCGACGTGAACGTGGTTCAAATCTACCTCCTGCAATGTTTTCGCGCTGCAGACTGCTTTCAGCCTGTTCACCGCTATTGCTCACTGCTGTGGAGGTACCCTTCTCTGGCCGCTGTGAGTGTTCGGTACAGCGTGGTGACCAACGCTGTGGCGAGCAGCACGCCAAGGACCTGTGCAGCCGTATTCTGCGTCTCGAATGCCCACGGGAGCGACAGCGCTAAAAACCCGATAGAGACGATAAGTCCGGCGAGTGTCGTGACGGTGACTAACAGATACCGGGCAGCACGCTGAAATGAACCGCCGCGGTCCAGCGTAGCGAGCCCGTATCGCTGTACCATCGCCCCCTCCAGCGCCAGCCAGAGTGCCAGCAGTGCGGCCACGCTGAAGCCGATGGTTCCAAGCGGGTCCGGAACCGCGACTCCTATTATATCGGCGATAATTCTGCCTGCGAGGACGAGTAGCCCGAGCGTCAGTGGCCCAAGCAAAGCAAGTGAACTAAACAGTGCGGCGAAATCCTTTGTGCGGGACCGAATGGAGGGGGACACAACAGCCGGTATCGGCTCAGATTTTTGTAAGCCTACTGGTGACTACTGGCGGCTCGCTCTCGACTCGCTACAGGAACCGTATCAACAGCCGCTCTAGTCGTCGCCGTGCTCGTCGACGATAGTGACTTCGCCGTCGATGACCTGGACGTTGATCAGCGTCTTGGCGTCGTACCCCGCCTCGTCGAGCTTGTTCGTCCCGTCGGCTTTCTTGATCACACAGACGATATCGCGGATGTCTGCACCGATGTCTTCGAGCGCGCCCGTGAGTCCGGCCAGCGTCCCACCGGTCGAGAGCACGTCGTCGAGCACGAGCACTTGGTCGCCCTCGTACACGTCGTTGACGTACATCTCGCTCTCGGAGTAGCCGGTCACCTGAGACAGCGATACCTCGCCGTCGAGTCCGTACTGGCGCTTGCGGACGACGACGAGCGGGATATCGGTCATCAGCGAGACGGCTGTGGAGATGTGGATACCCATCGCCGCCGGTGTGACGATTTTGTCGACGTCGTCGAGTTCTGCCTTCCGGATGATCTTGATGACGATCTCGCGCAGAAGTTCCGGTCGAAGCATCGGGACCCCGTCGCTGATGGGGTGGACGAAGTAGTGATAGCCTTCCTTCTCGATAATTGGCGCTTCGAGTAGGGACTTCTTGAGTCGGTCCATGCTGGCGGTACTACAAGCCCGTACTAAAATTCTCCGTCACCGACTCAGTAGAGCGCCAGCAACTCACCGAGCGCTCGCATCATCGGCAGGAGGTGCGCATCACCCAGTGCGTAGTACTCGACGGTGGTTAGGAGTAGAAATACGGTCGCAACGCCCGTTGCGGCACCGAGAAGCACTGTACCGGCCTGCCCGGCTCGGTCTTCGGAGCGACCACACAGTGCCCAGATACCGAGTGGAATAGCGATTCCAAGCGCGAGCAGCGCGTGCAACTGGAACGCTTCGCCGATGCCGTTCACCGTCAGCGCGACGAACACCACAGTCACTTGCCCGCCGATCAACACGGTCCCCGCAACTGTCCAGAGGAACACGTCCCAGTGGTCCGCGAGGCTCCCGCGTACCGCTGGGAGCCGCACGAACAGATACACGCCGAGCGGATAGAGCGGGAACAGATACCGGGCGGTCACCTGCGCGTGCAGCGGCAAGCGGCTGTTGTACAGCAGGACGACGCCGACGAACGCCGTTATGGCGAACGCGTCCACGACACGGTCGGCGCTGAGCGTCCGGTCGGCCATCGACGAGGGCAAACGCAGCCGTCGGACGACTGGAAGCGCGCCGAGCATAGCAACGAGCACCGGTGCGGATTCGAGCAGCGAGAGATTGACGGATTCCTCACCGGTGTTATCGAGCGCGCCGCTCGCACTTCCTGATCGGACGAACGCGTGATACACGTCATCTGGTTGCTGCTGGAGTGTTTTGAGTCCCGAAACGAGTTCGCCGCCAAGCAGCAGCAGTGGCCGCATCCCACTTTCGAGGATCCCGAGCAGGGGTGCCAGCGGCGTGAGCAATCCACCGGACCCGCCACTGCCGCCACCGACACTACCACCGCTGCCGCTTGCACCGCTCGCAGTATTGCCGCTGAGAGAGCCGACACGGGAAACCACCCTCGGGGGCTTGACCGGAGACCCGGAGATTGCGATATTAGTGATGATGAACGGCAGCAGGGAGAGGGCGAAGACGATGCCGATACGAGCGAGCGTCCGTGGGCTGTTGTCCGGAGCTGTCGGGATGTCGACCAGCGCCAGGGCGACACAGAGCAGGAGCGCTTCCGGAGCGTGTACCCAGGCGTACAGTCCCACTGTCGCGTAACCGAGCGCGCGGAAGGTCTGACGTTGCGTGATAACTGCCCCGTCTGCTGGCTCGCGGCTTCGATAGAGGCAGTACGCGATGCAGACGACCACCGTCCCGGTGACGGCGTGGCGCTTCGGCACCGTCGCCCAGAAGGCCAGCGGTGTCCCGGCTGTGAGCACCACGGCGCTCAGGAGCCCCAGCCGGCGTGTGTGCATCCGACTGAGAAGCCGATAGAAAACCACCGGCGTAAACGCCGCGATGAGGAGATGCGTCAGTTGCAGCGCGTAGAGATGAGTTCGGCCGGCGTCAAGTGGCTGTGCCAGCGTGACGTTCAGCCCGAACAGTCCCAGCACGGCAACGGTACCGCCGTAGAGGACCCAGTCGCCGTCGGTGTAGTGACTGCACTGGACCACCAGTGCCAGCAGCGCGAGCGACCAGAGCGCGACCAGTGCAATCCGGAGTTCGACGACAGCGGTGAACAGGTCGAGCACGAATACGGCCGGCAACGAGAGGACAACAACACCGTAGTTGCGCGCGTACCACTGGCCGCCGTATCTGTTCGCCCCCGGTGTATCGAGTCCGGGGCCGTAGGCCGCTTCAGTCATCGCTAGCTGTCCGTTCGAGAGGCTGTACAACCCGTTTGCCAGTGTGTAGGAATCGGTTATCAGGAACGCCGTCCGCCACAGCAGCCCGAACAGCACGACCGTCGCGAGAAACACAGCCAGGCCGAGCCGGTCGCCGAACAGCACCGAATACACCGTCTCGCGGGTGTTCGATAGCGCAGGCGTCCGCTGTCGGAGACGCCCGACGAACTCCGTCGCCGTCATTCGACCACCGATATCGTGACATTGCGCGTCGCCACTACGCCGTGGCCCGCCCCGTCGCGCTTGCTCACGGTCACCGTGCCGTTGTACTGTTCGCGCTCTATCTCCCCGTCGGTGAACGTGTCCGACGCCAGCGTCAGGTCGTACGTGTCACCGGCCGAGTCGTCCAAGAAGTGATTCGTCGTCCGCGTGTACCCCAGTTCCTCGATTGTGAGTTCGTAGACGAGGGTCGGCCGTCCGGTCCGATTAGCGAAGTGTACGCGGACCGGCGGCACGTTGAGGTAGTAGCTCGCCGCGCCGTAGGACCCCTTCTCAATCGTTACTTTCTCCGGCATTTCAATCGCGGAAACCGTGACGTTGCCCGATTCGAGCGCCACCGGGTCTGGCTCGGATGCCAATGTGACGCCGGGGACCAGCGGGCCGGAAAGCAGTGTGACGCCGAGTATAATGGCGATTACACTGGTGACAACAGCCCGCGTTCTTTCCATTGTTACCAGTCTCTAGATATCTGGCAATAAAAGTATCGTGACGACTTCTCGTGTTTGATTCTGGGTTGGCGACTCTGACGACAGAAGCCCTTCTCTGAGTTGGTTGCCCAATCTATTGGACGGGACTGAAAGGGGATTCCTATGGTTGAGATAACATAAGCACTGCAGCAAAGCGGGAGGGGAGCGAGTCGTAGTAGCCCAGTGTCCGGGGCGCTTTCTGGTTGTTTAGATCTGCTGCTATCAAAAGACGACACTGCGCTGCCGCTCAGCGGCTGAAAAACGAAAAATTGTGGCCAGATTATGCGTCAGGACCGGTGTCCTGTGCGAGCGTCGCAGAGGTGTCGCCCTCAACGGGCTCGTAGACGACTCGGAGTTCGTAGGTGCTTTTAGCTGCTACATTTATCGACTGACCAGCCGTCACTTCACTGCTACTACCGAACTTTTCGTCCCAGCTATTGTCCGTAGTTGACCCTATATTTATTGTAGAACTACTATACAGTCCATCACTACTATCCGCGAATCCGCTACCACGGACATACATTTCTTGTGCTTCAATTGAATCCCCTCCATCGTGAGTGACTGATATCACACCAGCTGCGTCACCACCGGAGAGGTCTCCAAGTTCATCGTACTCCCATGAGAAGCTAGCCTGCGGCGTTGCCTGCTGTGCCTGGTCGCCGAGACCAAGCACGAAGGAGGCGATTACTGCGGCCAGAATGACCGTGATTGCGACCATCAGGATGACCCCGATGACCGGCGAGACAGCGTCGTCGTCGTGGATGAGTTGTTTGATATCCATGGTTTGTTCGACGCACACCGCGAGTGTGACCCGAGTAGGAAGCCCTTATAGTTCGAAGGAATTCCTTACCGGCTCGCGGGGTGTGCTGACTCAACCACATGAGATGTGCCCACTTATACTCACAACACGTTTTAGCCGTTCAACATCGCCTTGAAAGCCTTCAAGGCTGGCTGTACCGCCGAAATTCGATATGGCGGTGTGCGGATAGTTCAGCGGTAACCGAGACAAACGAAACGATACAGGCCGTGAAATAAACAGGAGTTTAGTTGTCGGACTCGGCTTCCTGCGCTACATACTCCGTCAGTGTCATCTCACGACCGGCGTAGGTGTGATAGCCCGCGGAGACGCTGAGTACGACTGCGATCAGCGTGGCCCAGACCAGCGGCGGAATTGCCGTGAAGGGATAGACGCCGACCCAGAGGATCGTCACGATTGCCAGACTGACCGCGCCGAGCGAGAGGTAGTACTCGCGCCAGGGGAACTCGCTTCCCGGCACGATTTCGAGATAGACGGTGAGTTCCTCCGTGTGTGCAGTCTTGGAGATCGTCCCGTTTTCATCGTCGTAGTCGATGATACCCGTTTCGTCCATCCGCGGGAGATGGGACTGCTGTAACGTGGTGTAGACGCGCTTCCGTTGCGCGCTCGTAACCTCGGTATCCGGGCACTCGTACTCCTGTGCGGCGACGTGTGACGCGAGGTCGCCGAGCTGTACTGGCCCGTCGTGTGCCCGTAGATACTGCAACGTGTAGCGACGCCGTTCGTTCTGCAGGACGTCGAATATCTCGCCTTTGGAAAGGTCCTCGTCCGTCGTGGAGTCCGACCGTTCTACCTGCTTACTCATATCATATTCTCCAGTTCCCCACCACCCATCGCAGGGAATACAGCCAAACTCAGAGTGTGCATTAGTTATAAACTCATGGATTTCATTGCCGGAAAAAACGATATGTCGCGAGCTTATGCGCTCGGTCCGGTTGCAGAGGCGAGCGTTGCGGAGCTGTCGCCATTTGCGGATTGGAAGACCACTCTGAGCTCGAAGGACTGTGAACTAACGCCAACTGTTGCCCGGTCACCAGCAACTACTTTACTGTTATCTCCGCTCGTA
Organism: Haloarcula amylolytica JCM 13557; assembly: GCF_000336615.1. Lineage (GTDB taxonomy): Archaea > Halobacteriota > Halobacteria > Halobacteriales > Haloarculaceae > Haloarcula > Haloarcula amylolytica. The sequence continues at coordinate 17,019 of NZ_AOLW01000020.1, read as the reverse complement.
GCACCACCGATGTCACTGATCCACTCGCCTGTGGTGGTAAGATCTGACCCACGAACATAGAGGTTACTTCCTTTAATTGAATCACCGCCGTCGTGAGTAATGTCTACCTCACCTGAGCTTCCCGCACCACCAGTGCTATCGTAGTCCGTACTAAAGCTGGCTTGCGGTGCCGTGTTGCTGACCTGATCGCCCAGACCGAGGACGAATGTTGCGATAACGGCCGCGAGGATGACCGTGATTGCGACCATCAGGATGACCCCGATGACCGGCGACACAGCATCGTCGTCGTTGAAGAATCGTTTGAGTTCCATTGTTGTGTCCGCACGCATCAACAGGTCCCCCTGTTATGCCGTGCTTATCGAATCGTAGCTATGGAGATATATAAGTCTGCACCTGTATTATCAGAGACTGTAATCACCTCACCTGCTAACAACTATTCTGAGGTGTTTGAACCCAAATATCCCTGACTGTGCCCTCAATTATCACAGAAGATGTTTTTATACCATCATGAAAGGGCCAGCAGTGCCACCGTAACGAAGACCGCGAGGATGAGGATGCTGAGTCCGATACCGGCCCGCATCGGATGTACGAGGCTGTCGTCGTCGCGTAATCGGGCAATCACGTCGTTCGGGGAAGTCACTGTTCGCGTAACGACGGTCGTCGCCTGAACCACTGTGCGGTCCACGGCGGCGTACAGTTCGGTCACGCCGACGACGAGGCCGCGGGAGCCATAGAAGACGGCGGGGTTGTACAGTTTATCAATATCCGGGACGCGGCCGAGCTTCGAGAGGGGCTTCTTTGTCACCGCGAAGCCGATCAGCCCGAGGACAGCGAGCACGACTCCTTCGATGAGATGGGGGATGGTGTAGGTCTCGTAGACGTGGTCGACGACGGCCCCGCTCGTCACGTCGAACGGAAGGATGGTGAACAGGGCTGTATCGTACACACCGTAGATGATACAGAGCGCGGCTACGGACACCATGGCGACGCTCTGGAGACGGTTCGCGTCCGGCACGCTCCCGTCGTACTCGCCGTGGAAGAACGCGTAGTAGCCGAACTTGATGAACGACATGAACGTGCCAACGCCGCCCAGCAGTAGCATCCACTCGAGCGTATAGAACTCACCGAGCGGGAGCGGTCCCTTTCCGAAGGTGTAGTGGCTCCCGGAGATAATGATCCCCTTGCTGACGAACCCGTTGAAGCCGGGGAAGCCGGCGATAGACAGCGCAGCGACGGAGAACGCCCCAGCGGTGATGGGCATCTCTCGCCAGAGGCCGCCGAGTTTCTTCAGGCTCTCCGTGCCGGTCCGGTAGATGACGACACCCGCGGTCATGAACAGCAGGCCCTTGTAGAGGATGTGGTTGAATACGTGCGCGAACGCGCCGGCCTGAGCGAGCGACGAGCCGATACCGACGCCGGCGACCATGTACCCGACCTGGGATTGGATGTGATAGGAGAGGAGCCGACGCATGTCGTTCTGGAACAGCGCGAACAGCGCGCCGAAAATCGCCATCGCACCGCCCATATAGGCGATGGCTTCGTGGCCGTTGGGGAACGCGCGGTACATACCGTAGACGCCGGTCTTGGTCGTGAACACGCAGAGGAAGACGCTGGCGGCGATGTGCGGGCGCGGATAGGTGTCGGGTAGCCATGCATGCAGGCCGATGAAGCCGACGTTGACGCCGATACCGATAGCTGCCAGCGCGGCGGCCAGCCCGGACGAAATACCGGCCGTCTCCGGGCCACCCGGTACTGATGCGAACAGGAACGTCTCCACCTCGACGTAGTGCCGGAGGATGGCGGCCATCAACAGCGTGCCGCCTAGGCCGTGCAGCAGGGCGTACCGGAAGCCGGCCCGGACCGCCTTGCCGCCGTAGTGCCACACCAGCAGCGTGCTGGTGACGGCCATCAGCTCCCAGAAGAAGATGAGTGTGAGCCAGTCGCCGGCGAACACGGCCCCGAAGCTGGTCGCCACATACGAAAGCGCGAACGCCGTCTGTGTGGTGTCAGCCTCGCTGGCGTAGGAGTAGAGCACAGCCACGGCGGCGATGAGGCCGAAGATGATGCCCATCAGCCGGGAGAACGGGTCGACGTTCAGGAGGACGGCGTCGAACCCGAGGAACTGGGTCCGGAGGTGTGCGCCTTCGGGCACCATGACTGCCCACGGCACCGCCAGCGCCGGGACGAGCGCACCGATGGCGTGTCCGGCCCGCCGCGGGAGCCGGGAGACGACGATTGCCAGCGCGAGCAGTATGACCACCGGCGGAACCGTCGTCAGCATCGACATTAGACAACCACCCCCGGGAGGTTCTCGACGATAGCATCGACGATTTGCAGGAAGACGGCCGTGTGTGGCACCGTCCCAAGCAGGAGCGACAGCGTGGCTGCGGTGAGTATCGGCCCGAGCATAAACCACGTACTCTCGCCGCCGCGCCAGCCGCGGTCGTCCCAGCCGCCTGCGGGCGGGCCGCCGTGGTGTTCGTGTTCCTCGTCGTGTTTCCCGAGGTGGTCGACGTGTTCTGGCTTCGGTACCTCGCCCTCGTCGGAGTGACCGTCGGCAGCGCCCGATTCGTGGTCCTCACCGCCGTCGGCCCGAACCTTGTCTCGCCCGCCAAGTGGTCCCCCGATGAGGGGCTTCTCGTCGTGGCCCTCCGGCGACTCGAAGTACGCCTGATAGACGATGGGCCAGAAGTACGCGATGTTGAGCACGCCGGAGACCAGCAACGCGGCGGCGAAGATGAGCCCGCCATCGAGGCTCAGCGCGCCGATGACGAGGTACCACTTGCTGACGAACCCGGCGACCAGCGGAATCCCGGCCATCCCCGCCGCGGCGACGGCGAAGGCGGCCATCGTCAGCGGCATCCGCTTCCCGATGCCGGCCATGTCGCTGATGTCGTCGGTGTGGGTTTCGACGTGGATTGCGCCGGCACAGAAGAACAGGGTGAGCTTCATGAACGCGTGGGCGGGGATGTGGAGCAGGCCGCCGGTCAGCGCTTGCCCGTGGAGCAGGCCCAGCCCCAGCACGATATAGGACAGTTGGCTGATCGTCGAGTACGCCAGCCGACGCTTGAGGTTGTCCTGTCTGAGCGCGATGATACTCGCGGTCAGGAGGGTAAAGGCCGCAATCGCGGCGAGCGGGAGGCCGACGCCGAGTTGCTCCATCGTCCCGGTTCCGTACACGTCGAGGACGACCCGAGCGATACCGAACACACCGCTCTTGACGACGGCGACGGCGTGGAGTAGGCCCGACACCGGCGTCGGCGCGACCATCGCGTCCGGGAGCCAGGAGTGCATCGGCATCAGTGCGGCCTTGACGCCGAAACCGGCCGCAAGCAGGGCGAAGGCCGCCCGCGCCAGCGTCGGGTCGGCCGTCGCGAGGCCTTCGAGGCCACCGGGAGTGAATGCGGTCGTCCCAGCGAGGACGAACACCAGCACCGTTCCACCCAGCACGGCGACGCCACCGCCGAAGGTGTACGCGAGGTACTTCCGGCCGGCGGCGCGGGCCTCGTCGGTCTCGTCGTGGGTGACGAGCGGGTACGTCGACACCGTCAGCAGTTCGTAACAGACGAACAGCGTCAGCAAGTTCGAGGCGAACGCGACGCCGACTGCCGACGCGAGGCTGGCGGCGAAGGAGGCGAAATACCGCGTCTGTGCGTGTTCGTCGAGTCCGCGCATGTAGCCGATGCTGTAGAAGCTCGTGACGATCCACAGTAGGCTCGCGAGCAGGCCAAACAGCAACCCGAGCGGGTCGACGGTGAACGCCAGTTCGATACCGGTTGCGAACTCTCCGAAGGAGAAACCGTATCGTGTCCCGCTCAGAACGCCGGGAACCATACTCGCAATGATCCCGAACTTCGCGAACGCGACGGCCAGGGTCACTCCCTCCCGGACGTTCGGCCGGCCTTTGAGCGAGAGAATCGCAGGGATGGCCACCGCCGAGACGAGTATTGCCAGGATGGGTCGTAATTCAGTCATTGGTTTAGAATGGGTAGAAGCGTGTCTCGAAGCACCTGTTCGAACGCCGGGACGGCTGCGGTCAGCGCGACCGCGAGCGCGGCCGCGACGACGACGACGGCGATCATTCCGAACGAGACCGCCTGTCCGCTCCCGTCCGTCACGGGAGCCTCGGCAGGTGTCTCCTCCGAATGGATGGTCGCCTCGGCGAAGTAGAGCCGCTCGACGAGGCGGGCGAAGTACGCGAGCGTCAACAGGGTACTCGCGAGCAGCACGGCCACCACGGGCCAGTTCTCGGCGTTGACCGCGCCGAGGACAATGTACCACTTGCCGACGAACCCGACCGCCGGCGGAACGCCGACCATCGCCAGCGAGAGCACGGCGAACGAAAACGCCGAGAGCGGGACGCGGCTTCCCATCCCGGCGTAGCCGTTCACAGTCGTCGCGCCCGTCTTACGCTCGATGACCCCCGTCGCGGCGAACAGCCCGCCTTTCATCACCGCGTGGCCGAGCAGGTGGACGGTCGCGCCGACGACGGCCAGCGGGGTCGCGATGGCGAATCCGGCGATGACGAGGCCGAACTGCGACACCGAGGAGTACGCGAGCATCCGCTGGACGCTGTCCTGCGAGACGGCGAGCGCGCTCCCGGCGATAATACTCACGCAAGCCAGTCCGACCAGCGCCCAGCGAGCGACGGGCACGGCCGCCAGGAACTCCACGGTGAACACGGAAAACAGCAGTCGGGCGAGCGCGTACGCCGACACCGTCGAGACGAGCGCCGAGATGAACGCGCTCACGGTGTCCGGCGCGTTCGCGTACGCGTCTGGCTGCCAGGTGTGCAGCGGGAACAGGGCGACTTTCACCGTCAGCCCGCCGATCATCAGCCCGAACGCAGTCAGGACGAGCGTCGAGTCGTAGGCCGCCATCTCCCCGAGTTTGCTCGCCAGGTCAGCCATGTTGAGCGTCCCTGTCGCCGCGAGCAGGTAGCCAACGCCGAGCAGATACAGCGAGGCCCCGACGGTCCCGATGATGAGGTACTTCAACGCCGCGACGGCGGCGCTGGCGTCCCGGCCACTGGCTACGAGGCCGTACGCCGCGAGCCCCGTGATTTCGAGGAACACGTAGAGGTTGAACACGTCGCCGGTGACGGTCATCCCCGTCAGGCCGGCGACCAGCAGCAGGTACAGGCCGTAGAAGGCGTTCGAGTGCGGGCCGGCCTGTCGAGCGTACGCGAGCACGCCCAGTGACACGACGGCCACGAGCAGGGCGACGGCCCCCGAGAGCCCGTCGACGACGAGTTCGATGCCGTACGGGGCGGCGAAACCACCGACCGCGTAGGAAACAGTTCCGCTCGCGCTGACAGTCCACGCGAGCAGCCCGGCCAGACCGGCCTGGCCGACGAGCGTCAGCGTCGCGACTGGCCACCCTGCCCGGTCGCTGACGAGGCTGGCGACGAGCGGTATCGAACCGCCGACGATCGGCAGGACGACCAGCAACACAGGGAGCTGTTCAATCATAGTAGAGCTGTTTGAGTTTGTCTTCGTCAAGCGTTCCGTACTCGGTGTAGATGCGGATGATAAGCGCCAGCGCCACGGCGGTCAGGCTCACCCCGACGACGATAGCGGTCAGGATGAGGACGTGTGGCAGCGGACTCACGTAGGGGCCGCCGCCCTCCTTGATTATCGGGGGGTTCCCGCCGGCCCGGAACGCGAGCGTGATGAAAAACAGGAAGATGCCCGTCTGGAAGATGTTCATCCCGATGACCTTCTTGACGAGGTTCTGGGACTCGATGAGCATATAGAGGCCGATACCCAGCAGGAGCATCACCGCGAAGTAGTTGTAGTGTGAGTTCAGCAGTTCAAACATTAGCTCTCATCCTCCGGTGAGTCGACGGCGTGGCCGAACCCGGCCGCGAGCAGGAAAAAGAGGCCGATGGCAACGCTGGCGACGATACCACCGATGGCCAGTTCGACGAGCTCGATGGCGTAGGCGACCACATGCGAGATGAACTGTTCGTACAGGTGGTATTCGAGGAAGTTCCCGCCCAGGAGCATCGTTCCCAGGCCGATTGCCGCGAACGTGAGCACGCCGCCGGACGCGAGCGCGGCGACGACGCGGACGTCGAGCCAGTCCCGGGCCGCGTCGATGCCGTAGGCGAAGGCGAGCATCATCACAACCGACCCGGCGATGACCCCGCCCTGGAATCCCCCGCCGGGGGAGTTCGCGCCGTGGAACATCACGAACAGGGCGAAGGTGAGGACGAACGGCGACACCACGCGGACCGTCGTCATGATGATCGTGCTCTCGACGTACAGTCCGGTTCGCTCGTCGCTACTCATGCGAACACCTCCTGTCTGAGGACGGTCAGTGCCGCCACGCCGGCGGAAAAGACTACGACCGCCTCACCCAGCGTGTCGAATCCACGGTAGGCCGCGAGCACGGCCGTCACACCGTTTTTGACTTCCGTATCCGCGTACGCGTTGTCTATGTAGTACTGCGTTACTTCGCCGCTGACGACGGGGTTTGCCGCGCCGTCCGCCCCGACGGCGGGCAGCGACGGGACCGTCGCGATCATGACGACGACGAACGCACCGACCAGGACGACGGTCGGGACGCTGATCGACTCGAACAGGCCGTTCTCCTGTGGCCGAACGGTGTTTGCCAGCGCCAGGATGAACAGGATCGTCATGATGCCGGCCCCGACAGCCGCTTCGGTCAGCCCCACGTCAGGGGCCTCGAGCATCACCCAGATAATGGAGATGCCGAGGCTGTAGGCGGCAAACGCCATCAGCGACGCCAGCACGTCACGGAGTACGGCCGCGCCGATAGCACAGCACAGCACGAACACCAGCAACACTCCCTCGATAAGTGAGAGCGTCATGACTCGCCCTCCTCATCGCCGGCAGTCCACGGCTCGATACCCTGGTCCTGTGCCGCCCGGGCGACGGCGTGGGCGGCGGTGGGGTTCGTCAGAAACATAAACACCAGCAGGAAGACGGCTTTGATCGTCGCGAGGTCGGTCTGAATCGCGAGCGCGGCGGCCCCGATAGCGAGGACGGCACCCAGCGTATCGCTCTTCGAGGCCGCGTGCGTCCGAGTGTACACGTCCGGCAGTCTGACGATGCCGACCGAGGCGACGCCACCGAAGAACGCACCGACCAGTGCGAGTACAACGATCCCCCACTCCAGCGGCGTCATAGCACACCCCCGTGTTCGACGTTGAACTTCGAGAACGCTATCGAGAGCAGGAAGTTCAACAGGGCGTACACGAGCGCGATATCGAGGAACAGCGGCTTATCGAGCGCGCCGGAGACGAGCGCGATAGCGATGACGGTGTTCGTCCCCATCACGTTGACCGCGATGACTCTGTCGTGGTCCGTCGGCCCCGCGAACACGCGGTACAGCGACACGATAGCGAACAGGACGAACGCGCTGGCGATCGCCAGCAGCGCCGCCTCGAACTCAATCATCGTCTGCCACCTCCGGGTCGTCGATGTCGCTCTCGATTGTGCCGTCGCCGTCCCCCTGCCCCCGTTCGCGCGGCGAGGGAATCGCTGCGGCCTCCCGGCCGTAGAAGACGAACCGGACGGCCCGTTCGAGGCCGCCGTCGAACAGGTCTTCGCGCGCACTCCCTGTGAGCGAGTGGATATCGAACGCCTGTTCGGAGACGCTGACGGTGAGCGTCCCGGGCGTCAGCGTGATGCTGTTTGCCAGCGTCGTCACCGGTCCGTCTCCCCAGATGGCCGCCTCCAGTTCGACCATCTCGGGGTCGATTGGCAGCGACGGGTGCAAGACGACGTAGGCGATTTCGAGGTTCGCAACCGCGATCTCTTTGAGGAGGTACGGGATGTAGAGGGCCATCCGGGCGAACTGCCCCGGAACCCGTGTCAGCGACGGCTGGCGACTGAACGCGATCGGCGCAAGCAATGCAGTGACGATAGTCGCCGTTATCGCGCCAGTGAGGAAATCCAGCGGTTTGTACGAACTCAACAGCAGATAAAACAGGTAGGACGCCCCGAAAATGGTGAGATACTTCGGGAGTGTCGCGGCGCGAGCGAGCGCGGTCGACCGTGCCGGCCGCTCGACGGGTGCGGTCTCGACGTCGATATCGCCCCGGACGAGTTCGACTTCGAGCGGCCGGAGCATCGGCGTCGTGCCGCCCGGGTTGAACTCCGGATCGAGGACGACCCGTTCGATGCTGTGTTCGTCGGCGTAGGCCAGTATCACGTCGGCGTAATCGCCGGGGCTGAACAGGTAGCGGTCGGCACCGATGACGCCCAGTTCCACGTCGAGGTTCGACGGCGGGTCAGCACCCAGATCTTCGTCGAGCCAGACCTCGATTCGGTCGAGCAGGTCTTTGGCCTGGCCGAGTTCCGTCTGGGCGTCGGGGTCGACGGCGCGCGTGCTTGCGACGGCGACGAGGTGCAGGGATACCTGTTGCTGTCCCTCACTGGCCGCCGATTCGGCCTGTTCAATGGCGTAGGCGACGGTGTTACGGACCGTCACCGAATCGGCTACTGGCACGAGCAGGCGACGGGGTGGTGGTACAGTCACAGTATCTGTTTAGAAACTCCGAATAGCGGTTCGTCGGGCAGTACTGTCGTTATCGGACCGGAGCAACGGAACACGCAAAACTATTTCGTAATCGGTTACGCGGTCAGCCACGACTGGACAGATGGGCACCGAGTTCGTCGGCGACACGAGCGCCCAGCCCTTCCTTTTCTCCGACGTACTCCGTGGCCGTGTCCGCGTCGACGAGCAGGGCGCGCGTCTCGTCGGCCCCCATCACGCTCGCGTCGTTGGCGACCACGAAAGTCAGCCCGGCCCGCTCGCGTATCTCGCGGGCGCGCTCGATCAGCGTCTCGTCGTCGCCCTCGGTTTCGACTTTGAACCCGACGATAGGGAGGTCGGGGTGGGCCGACCGAACGGTGTCGATGAGTTTCGGCGTCGGTTGCAGCGTCAGCGTCAGTTCCGCCTGCCCACTCTTGATTTTCTCCGGTGCCTGCTCGACGGTGTAATCCGAGATGGCGGCCGCCGAGACCAGCGCGTCGGCCGAGTCGGCGACCCGACGGACGGCCTCGGTCATCTCCGCGGCTGATTCGACCTGCTCGACGGTGGCGTACGGCACGTCTGCCCCGTCGTGGACGAGCGTCACGTCGGCCCCGCGGGCGTAACAGGCCCGCGCAACTGCCCGGCCGGTCCGTCCCGAGGAGCGGTTCGAGAGCGTCCGCACCGGGTCGACCGACTCCGTGGTCGCGCCCGCCGTTACGACGACGTGCTCGCCCGCCAGCGGCCGGTCACCCGCGACCCGTGCTGTCGCCGTGACGATGGCCTCCTCGGTCGCGATTTTGGCCTTCTCCTCTTCGATTCGGGGGTCCACGAAGTCGACGCCCCAGGACTCGACGCGGTCGATAGCGTCCAGCACGCCGGGGTGGTCGTACATCGGCTCGTGCATCGCCGGCGCGACGACGACCGGCACGTCCGCGCCGAGGGCGGTCGTCGCACACGTCGTCACGGGCGTGTCGTCGATGGCTCCCGCGATCTTCCCGACGGTGTTTGCCGTCGCCGGCGCGAGCAAGAGCACGTCTCCCCAGCCCGACCGTCCGCAGAGGTCGACGTGCTCGACGCTGCCCGTGATTTCGGCAACAACCTCGTTGTCCGTCGCGAACTCGAGTGCCCACGGGTGGATGATCCCCGTCGCGCTGTCGGTCATCACGGCCCGGACGGACGCCCCCTGTCGTCGGAGTTCGTGTGCGAGTTCTACCGTCTTGACGGCCGCGATAGACCCCGACACCCCCAGAACGACGTTGACTCCGGTCAGCATACCTGCCGGTTCGCGGTGCGGGGGTAAAAGCCCCTGTCTCTCCGGCGGGCTAGTCGCCGTCAGTAGCGGGCTGCTCGTTTCGCGTATCACTCCTGTCGCTGCTGGTACGTGGTCCCCCGTCGTGAGCGTTCAGCGCGAGGGTGAAGGCGGCTATCGCAAGCAGGACCAGTCCGAGCGCGACTACCGAACTGAGCGAGAGTCCGGTCGACGTGGTCGGAACTGCGACCGGAATGAGAACGTACCTGACGAGCATCACGAGCAGGATAGCTCCGGCGAGGACGGCCGCAGTGCCGGTGACGTGGACGAACTCGCTGTCGGTCGTTTCGGCGTCCCGGCCCAGCTGGTGGCCGATACTGCTGGCGTGCGCGCCGGCGTCCCAGACCAGCAGCGCTGCCGCGCTCCCGACGAGGACGAGTATCGGTGCGAGTCCGCGCTCCGCTCCGAGCAGCGTCATGACGAACAGGAGTCCGCTCCCGGCCGCGAATCCCGCCACACGTCGGGACAGCAACTCCGCACCGACTAGTTCGGACAGCACCGTGACGAGCCCGCGAAGGACGACGACCGAAATCAAGACGCCGAGGAGGACCACGGTCGCCGAGCCGTAGTGGCCGCCCCCAGTATAGGTCGGTGCTACCCGCCGGGTCACGCCAGCGGCCGTAAGGGCTAGCGCGCCCAGCAACAGTCCGATAGGAACCACGATACTGCCGGCCTGCCGGGCCAGCGACCGTCCGGGGTCGTCCCCGAGCCACTGCAGCAGCCACTGCCGGAGCTGTTCGACGACGAGGATACTCAGTAACGCCAGCAGTCCGGCCGCAAGGGGGAGATGGAGCGGGCCACTGAGAGCGACCCGCAGAGACGGCCCGACCACCGGGAGGGTGCCGAGGAATCGGTCGAACAGTCCCTGCGCCGTCGGGACAAACGCGACGAGCAACTGCAGGCCCACGGCGGCTTTGACGTAGCGGTCGACGTCCCACCAGCTCGTCCCCAGCAGGTCCAGCCGCCCGAGCGTCCGGCCGGTCGTCGCCGTGGGTGCCGGAATCCACGATTCCAGCGTCTCCGTGACCCGGTCCAGCAACAACAGGGCGAGGAGGACGCCGGCCTGTAGCGTCACGAAGCCCACGAGCGGCTGGACCGAGAAGCTGGCGACGACACGGACGAGCACCCAGGGCAGCCTGACGGCAGCGGCGACGGCACAGACGATTGTGACGCAAGTACCGACCACCAGTACCACGAAACTCTCGTCGAGCATCGCCGTGAGTTCGTCCGTCGCGTCGGTCGGTGGCACCAGTCCGCTACTCGCGTCGATGACGACGAGTGTGGCGGCCAGCGGGAACCCGAGCGCCACAGCGAGCGACCAGTAGTCAGCAGCCAGTAGCGCGGTCCCACAGAACACGCCCGCGCCGATGACGACGGCGACGCTGCCGCCGGCGATGCGTTCGTGGGTATCGCTACGGAGCGCCCAGGCCCCGGCCGCGAGACAGAGCCCGCCGACGAAGCCGGTCAGTACTACTATCGGGTCCACGACAACGACAGCGAGAACGAGCGAGACGAGGACTGCCACGCTCCCGGCCAGCGCCGCGCTCGATGCCGCCGGTCGACTGTCGAACTCCGTCATGCCCACCGCTCCGTTGCGCGAATGAGGGCTTTGGCGAGCGGTTCCGCGGGCGTCCAGTCGACGACTCGAACCCTCCCTCGAAGGTCGTCGAGGCGGGCCGTTCGGTCGATTCGTTCGACGGTACTGCCCGGGCTGTCCCCGGTCGTCATGTCCGGGCTGACGACCGTGACTGCGTGTCCGTACGCCGCGAGCCGTTTTGCCGCATCGGCCGCTCGGTCGTCGAGCAGGGGCGTACAGAACACGACCTGTGACTCGCTCGGTATCGAGCGGTCGAGTGTCGCCACCGCGTCGCCGCCGTCGGCGATACCGTACCGGTCTGCCGTCTCGGTCGATGACGACATTCGCCGGGCGCCGGTGTCGAGCAGCGACGAACTGCGGGTCCCTGCCGACCCAGTGACCGACCCGCTCACAACCGTCTCCAGAAACGCCTCCAATCGCTGTTCCTGTGCCCGATTGGCCGACGGCTGGAGCGTCTCACAACTGTCGTAGACGGCGGCGCCCACGCGGTTGTCCATGTCCAGTAACGCCGAGCCGACCTGCTGGGCCGCGTAGGCACAGAACTGGACAGCCGTGGGTGCGCCCGCTTCGCCCGCAACGGGATGTCGGGAATCCACGAGCGTGATGACGGTGGCCGCCCGCGTCTCCTTGAACTCGACTGTCGCCAGCTCGTTGGTCTTCGCGAGGCGGTTCCAGTCGACGCGGCTCATCGGGTCCGAGGACTGGTGCTCGCGGATGGCGTAGAAGGCGAGGCCGTTCCCGCCTGCGTCCGTCGGCACGCGCCCGGACTGGGAGAGCGTCTGGCCCGAGAGCGGGACAGTGTCCACACTGGCACTGCACGAGACCGTCGTCTCGACGGTGACCTGCTCGGCGAACTCGACGGTCCCGGTCAGGTTCCGGCAGACGACTGCTACGTCGGTGAACGCGTGGTCCCCGCGCCGGGCTTCGACGGTGTAGGTGACCGAACCCGACGCCCCGGCTTCGAGATGGGTACCAAAGCGCGGGGACCCCTCGACTACTTCCAGCCGCTCGGGGACGCCGTCGAGGACGCGAACGTCGGGCAGGGTCGCGTCCCCGTCGTTCGTGAGCGTCAGCGTCACTGTCACTTCCGAGCCGGGGAGCGGGTCGGCCGGTTCGACGTGACGCTCGACTGTGAGCGTCGGTTCGGGGTCGCCGATGGCCGCCTGATAGGCCGCGTACACAAGCGCCACCGCCGCGACCATGAAAATCGCCGGGTTCCCGGTGACGATTCCGGCCCCGCCGGCCACCAGCGCGGCCGAGACACCGACGTTGCGCTGTGTGGTCTCTCGGGTGCTCATGCACCCTCACCCCGCTGGAGCCGGCGTATCTCGGCTGCCGCAGCCTCGACTTTCCGGTCGAACCCCTCGCCGCTGGCCCAGTCCCGTAACTGCATCTCGATTGGCGGGTCAGGCGCGTCCGGACCGCCGAGGAACGCGGCCGCCCGGCGGTTATCCGTCCACGAGCCAGTACGGACGTCCCGGGCCGCCGCCTCCGTCGACATGTCCGCCGTTTCGACCAGCACCTGTCTCGCGGCCTCGCGGAGCCTGTTCCTGACTTCGGACGCATAGCTCGCTTCGAGGCCGTTGTAGGGGTCGACACGCCCGTCGATTTTCGCGAGTAACTCGTCGATATCCTCGCCGACCATATCGCCGGATTTCGCCTGTGTCGCCTCGGACTCAAGCAGTTCGTCGAGCAGTTCTGCCGGCTCGTCGTCGGTGCCACGGTCACGATAGGGGCTGTGCGGTTGGCTCCCCTTTATCGGCGGAAGTGCGGAGTCCTGCGTCCGGACGACAGTGTACAGGCCGAAAAGGCCGATTACGACGGCACCGATACTTGCACCGAGCTGGAGCCGCTCGGCCGTCCCGCTACCGACGTCCGGCAGGACCGAGGGAAAAGTAACGACGAACACCGCCCCGGCAAGTGCGACGAGTCCCAACAGCGTGTGCCGGACGAACTTGCGCCCCGGTGTCGGGCGTTCGACGCTGACGTCGATGGTTGCGCTGGCGGTCTCACCTTGTCGTGACTCTGAATCGCTCATCAGTCGTCACCTCCGCCGAGGAGCTGTCTGAGGGCGTTCCGGGCCGATTCGGCTCGGGCACCGGTCGCCGACCGCCCGCCGTATTCGACCTCGCGGAAGAGGGTTGTTAGCCGGCGAACGGGCTCTGCCGGAAGTCCGCTGTCGATAGCCCGGCGGGCGTACTCGCCGGGCGTCGCCGTCTCCGGGTCCGGGACGGAGACGCGGTCGGCCAGCAGTGCCCAGGCCTCTTGGACGGACAGACTATCGATGTCCGGGCCGTCGTCCGCCTCTGCCGTCGATTCGGTGGCCGTCGACTGTCTTGGCTCCGAGTCCGACGAACCAAACAGCGACGGGCTGTCGACGCCACTCCGGACTGAGGCGAGGAAGCCGCCGGTCCCGCCGAAGCCGCTGAGGGCTTTGAACGGCGCGACCGAGAGCGACCCGAGCGCACTCGGTAGGCCGGCAACCCCTCGCAGTGACATCGTGCCGACCGACCCGATTCCGGTTGTCAATCCTGTCAGGACACCGCCGGAGACGGCGCTGATACCGGCCCCGACTCGTGAGAGCGCCGCCGACCCCGAGAGCAGCGCGGCGGTCGTTACCCTCGGAATCCGACCGATGGTCCGCCCAACCGCGCCGTTCGAAACCGCCGAGACGACTGTCCCGGCCAATCTGTCGAGGAGCGGGTGCAGGAGGAATCCGGCGTCTGTCGACCCGTCGCGTTCCGGGTCCGATGCCGCCCGGATGACACCGACCGCGACGACGCCGAACCCGCCGATAAGCGCCAGCCCGATCAGTTTCACCAGCACGGGGGATCCACTGTCTTCGCCCTCGCTGGCCGCTGGTGTCTCTGTCGCCGTCTCCGTCGGTGTTGGCGTCGCTGTCGCCGCCTGTTCGTCGCTCGCGCTCGGCGTCGTCTCTGTCCCATCGCTCGTCGCTACCGGTGTCGACCCACCGTCGACTTCGTCGGGCGCTGTGCCGCCGGGTGTGACCGGCTCGCTCGCTCGGCTGTCGAGGGGACCGCTCGACTCGAACTCGACGCCGAGCGCGCCGGGAAACAGCGCCGTCCCGAACAGGACAGCGACCGCACAGAGGAGGGCGAGGGCGGCACGCACCAGCTTTGTTGACACTACGGGACCGTTTTCGGCGGTAGAATAAGTATTTTCTCTCACTGCTGGACTGTCCGAGCAGAAAACCTTTCATTCGCTGTGGGTATAGCAGAACTACCCCCTATGCGGACACTGACTCGCCGTATCCTGTTGACTCTCCTGCTCCTCCTCGCCGTTGACCTCGCTGTGGTCGCGACCGCGGCGGTGCTCCTGACGCCCTGGCTTGCGCCGGTGCGGGACGCCGTTGCGTCCTCGCTTCCGTTCGGTGGGGCGTCGGCACGCATCGCCTGGTGGGTGGCCGTTCTCGCCCCCGCCCTCGTGGCGTTTGTCTGGGCACAGCTGCGATACACCAGCGCCCAGACGATGGCCGAGGTCGACGCTCGTATCGTCGGCCCCGAGGAGTACCCCGCCCTCCACGAACGGGTACAGCGGCTCGCACAACTGGCCGACCTCACGCCGCCACGGATTGCCGTCGCGGACGCCGACGTACCGAACAGCTTCGCCATCGGGACGCTCGGCGGCGCGACGGTGGTCGTCAGCGAGGGACTGCTGTCGACGCTCGGAGGTGACGAACTCGACGCGGTGCTGGCCCACGAACTCATGCACGTCGTCAACCGCGACGCGACCGTCATGACGCTGGCCAGCTTCCTCCCGTCGCTGACAAACGGCGAGTACGACCCGCTCGATGACCACCTCCCCGGCGGGAACGGGAGTCGCTATGCGCTCGGGCTGGTCGCGCTCGGACTCGCGTACGTGTTCAGTGCCCGGGTGCTTGCAGCCCCCGTCGGGAGCCTCTCGTTCACGCTTGGTTTCCTGTTCCTGTTCGCGGTGACAGTCCTGTTCGGCGGCGTCGCGCTGGGCGTGTTCACTGCCCCCGTCGTCGTCCTCGGCCGGTCGCTGTCGCGCGCTCGGGAGTTCGCCGCCGACCGGAGCGCGGCCCAGCTGACCGGCGACCCCGCCGCGCTCGTCGGGGCGTTAGAGACACTCGAAGGAGCTGACGACCGCCCGAGGACCGACAAGCGCTCCGCGTACGCGGGCGTTCGCGGACTGTGCTTCCTTCCACACGGCTTTGACACCGAGGCGTCGAGCGATTCCCTGTCTATCGAAACGCGGTCACACCCGCCGACAGCCGAGCGAATCGAACGGCTGCAGTCAGTTGCGCGCTCGCTCGAAACAGGGGCAGAGTGACTGCCGGAAGCCGTTTCGACCGCCGTACGGTCGAACCGGGACCCTGTTACAGCAGTCCCTTTCAGTCTGAATCCTGGTCGACGCTCGGGTGCATCGTCGGCTCGCCCGGCATCGGCTCCTCGAAGTACCGCCGCATGACCTCCAGTGACTCCTGTTCGCGTTGCTTGCGCTCTGCCTCGTCGATCTCCTCACAGCCCGGCGGAACCGGTCGGTCGCGGCCAGTGAAATATCCCTCCGGTGCGGTCCAGTCGTGGTAGAAGTCGATGTCTGCGTCCTCCAGCAGCGTGAGCCCGACCTGTGCGCCGTGGCCCGCGGCGACGATGGTCTGGTGGTGCTGCTCGGCCAGCCGACCGGCCGCGTACAGCCCCTCGATGTCGGTCCGCCCCTGGTCGTCGGTTGAGATGAACTGCTTCGACCCGCGGTCGATGAGCCCGATTTCCAGTCCGTCCAGATACGAGGGGTCCGACCAGGACGCGGCGATGAGGTACATCGCGTCGTAGGACTCACCGTCGGCACAGGTCACCTCGAAGCCCCCCTCGGTTTCCGCCACTTGCTCGGCCTCGCCGTCGATGAACCAGACGCCGGCCCGACGCGCCTGTGCCCGCATGAGTTCGAGCAGGAGCCGAGGGTTGATTCCCGCCGGGAATCCGGGGTAGTTCTCCAGGTGAGCATTGCGGTTCAGTATCGACTCACCGGTCGAGATGATCCGAGTCGACAGGTCGGCGCGAGCGGTGTAGATCGCCGCCGAGAGCCCGGCGACGCCCCCGCCCACGATGATGACCTCTTCGCGGTCGGTTGGCATGGACAGATGTTCCCAGTGGGGGCCAACAAACGTGCCGGTTTGAGACCTATAGACAGAAAGCGGCCAGTAGCGGTCTCCTCAGGGCACACGCCGGGCGATACAGTTTCTGAGACTACCCGAAGCCTCATAACGATACACCCACTAAAGGCGTCGTAATGACCGACACCGTCGACGAGGTCGATATGCCGTACGACGATGACGCGTCTCAGCAACAGAAGATCGAGGCGCTGCAGGAGCGGCTTGAGGTGCTTGAATCCCAGAACGAGGAGATGCGCGACAAGCTGCTGGACGCGAACGCGGAGAACAACAAGTACCAGCAGAAGCTCGAACGGCTCACGCACGAGAACAAGAAGCTCAAGCAGTCACCGCTATTTGTGGCGACCGTGCAGGAGCTCTCCAGTGACGGCGTGATCATCAAACAGCACGGCAACAATCAGGAGGCCCTGACAGAGGTCACCGACGAGATGCGCGAGGACCTCGAACCCGACGACC
>NZ_AOLW01000019.1 GCF_000336615.1 Haloarcula amylolytica JCM 13557 | reverse complement strand
CACGGCCCGCCCGGCACCGGGAAGACGATGCTGGCGAAGGCCGTCGCCAACGAGACCGACGCGACGTTCATCAAGATGGCCGGCTCCGAGCTGGTACACAAGTTCATCGGCGAGGGCGCGAAGCTCGTCCGCGACCTGTTCGAACTGGCCCGTCAGGAGGAGCCCGCCGTCGTCTTCATCGACGAAATCGACGCCATCGCAGCCAAGCGAACGGAGTCAAAGACCTCCGGCGACGCCGAGGTCCAGCGGACGATGATGCAGCTGCTCTCGGAGATGGACGGCTTCGACGACCGCGGCGACATCCGCATCATCGCGGCGACGAACCGCTTCGATATGCTCGACCGCGCCATCCTCCGCCCCGGCCGCTTCGACCGCCTCATCGAAGTCCCGAACCCCGACGTCGAGGGCCGCGAGCAGATCTTCAAGATCCACACCCGAAGCATGAACGTCGCCGACGACGTAGACTTCGAGGCGCTGGCCGAGGAGATAACGGACGCCTCCGGTGCTGACGTGAAGGCTATCTGTACCGAGGCCGGGATGTTCGCCATCCGCGACGACCGCACTGAGGTCACGATGGCGGACTTCCACAACGCCTGGGAGAAGATCCAGCAGGAGGAGACCGACGACGAGGACGTCTCCCGGACCTTCGCCTGATTCGGCCACGCTTCTATTGCAGTTCTTTTCTGTTTTCCGAGTCAGCAGCCACTGCTCCGGCCCGCAATCGCGCTGTCGTTCTCGTCCGTTTCAGAACACAGTTACCACTCCGGTCCTGAACTGTTGCTATGGCCGTCGCAGACACACTCCAGTCGCGTGCCCGCGCTCGTCCGCGGCTCGTCACCGCTGTCGTCTCGGTCGTTGGCTACGCGCTCGTGTTCGGCGCGTTCGGTGGCGTATTACCCCTCCCCGAGTTCTCGAACGACACCGTCATCCTGCTGGGTGACGCAATCGCCGTCGTCAACAGTATCGCCTTGCTCGCAATCGTCGCCGGCGTCTACTTCATCAAGAACGACCAAGTACAGAAACACCGCGCGGCGATGCTAACCGCCTTCACCCTCATCATGGTGTTTCTGGCCCTGTACATCCTCAAGGTCGGCGGCGGCTTCGAGAAGGAAATCGTCGCCGAGGGCTTCGTCTGGACGGCGTACATCGTGATGCTCGCCATCCATATCCTGCTGTCCGCGGTGTCCGTGCCCGTCGTCGTTCACGCCGTCGTCCTCGGGCTGACACACTCCCCTGCGGAACTCAGGGAGACGGTCCACGCCCGCGTGGGCCGCATCGCCGTCTCCGCCTGGGGGCTGAGCCTCTTTCTCGGGCTCGTCACCTACGTCATGCTGAACCACATCTACGGCTGGGTTCCCCGGTAGCAACAGGAGTCGTGGCGCGTGTTCGAGTTGTGTTTCGTTTAGCAGGACTGGACGCAAAGAGCCAGAAGACCCCCTTTCAACCCTACCCATACCGGCTGACCAACCGGCTACGGGTGGGACTGAAAGGGGCGGCTGGCTTCGGGAAGACGGCCGAAGTAAGCACCGCAACGCAGTGAGGAGCACAGCGAGGCCCTCGACCGAAGCCAGCCGGGGCTTTCTGACTGTCCACACACTGATTTGCTTAACAAACACTACACGCGTTCGGTGGCGAACGATTTTGCCGGCCGCCGTCGTAGGCCACGGCAATGACCACAATCAAGGACAGCGTCCACGACCACATCGAGGTTCAGGGCGTCGCGGCGGCGTTGCTCGACACGCCGCCGGTCCAGCGGCTCCGGCATATCTCACAGCTCGGCACGGTGACGCTCGTCTACCCCTCGGCGAACCACACCAGATTCGAGCACTCGCTTGGGGTGTACCACCTCGCGGACCGGGCGCTGTCGCATCTCGGAATCGAGGGCCAGCAGGCCGAACGGGTCCGCGCGGCGGCGCTCCTCCACGACGTGGGACATTCGCCGTACAGCCACAACGTCGAGGCGCTTATCCACCGTCGGACAGGCAAGTACCACGACGACGTGGACGAACTGCTGGGCGACGGTCCGGTCGCGCGGGTTCTCTCGGAGCACGGCCTCAACCCCGACCGCGTGGCCGGTCTGGTCGCCGGCGAGGGCGAACTCGGCCAGCTCGTCTCCGGCGAACTGGACGTCGACCGAATGGACTACCTTGTCCGTGACGCCCACCACACGGGCGTGCCCTACGGGACGATCGACCACGAGCGGCTGGTCCGGGAGCTGTGTTTCGTCGACGGCGAACTCGTCCTGGACGAGGGGAACGTCCAGACAGCCGAGTCGCTCCTGCTCGCGCGGGCGCTGATGAACCCCACCGTCTACCAGCACCACGTCGCCCGAATCGCCAAGTCGATGCTGCGCCGGGGGACGGAGGAACTGCTCGCCGCGACGGACGCGACGGCCGAGACGCTGCGCCGGTGGGACGACAGCGACCTGCTCGTGGCGCTCCGGCAGTGTGACGCGACGGCGGCGTACGCGCGGCGGCTGACCCAGCGGGACCTGTACAAGCGCGCCGTCTGGGCGGAGTGGGGGGCCGTGCCCGACGAGGTTCTGGCGGCCGACCACGAAGCGGTCGGCGCGATGGAGCAGGCTATCGCCGACGAAGCGAACGTCGACAGCGACGCTGTTGTGCTCGATATCCCGCCCGAACCGTCGATGACCGAGTCGAGCAGCCGCGTCCTCGTCAACGGCGACGTCCGCCGGCTCGGCGAGCAGTCGACACTGGTCAACGCCATCCGCGCCGCCCAGCGCGACCAGTGGCGGCTCGGCGTCTACGCGCCGGCGGACGAGAGCGAGCGGGTCGGTGCGGCGGCGATCCGCGAACTCGGACTCGATCTCGACGGGGCCAGAGTCCGGGACGTGCGGACGGGCATCCATGCCACCCTCGATGAGTTTAACTGAGAGAACAGGCGAACGGAGAGTATGATTCTCGAAGGGACGATTCTGACGGGACGGTCGTTCGAGGCTGTTGAGGGCCGTGTCGTGGTCGAAGACGGGGAGATAGCCGCCGTCGAGGAAACCGCGGTCGACAGCGACGACATCGTGGTGCCGGCGTTCGTCAACGCCCACACGCACATCGGCGATTCAATCGCCAAGGAGGCTGGGGAGGGACTCTCGCTGGAAGAACTGGTCGCGCCGCCGGACGGTCTGAAACACCGGTTGCTTCGCGATGCCAGCCGGGACGAACTGGTGGCCGCGATGGCACGGACGCTGTCGTTCATGGAGCAGTCCGGGACTGGCGCGTTCATCGAGTTCCGGGAGGGCGGCGTCGAGGGCGTCCGCGCGATACAGGACGCGCTGGCGGGTTCAGACCTCGACAGCGTAATTCTCGGGCGCGAGACGACGGATGCGATGGAACTGGCCGACGGGTTCGGCGCGAGCGGGGCCAACGACGGCGAGTTCGGGGCGGAGCGGCGCACGACCCAGGAGGCCGGGAAGCTGTTCGGCATCCACGCGGGCGAGGTCGACAGCTCCGACATCAACCCCGCGCTCGATCTGGACCCGGACTTCCTCGTCCACATGGTTCACGCCGAGTCGCTGCATCTCGAACGGGTCGCCGACAGCGAGATCCCCGTCGTCGTCTGTCCCCGGTCGAACATCGTCACCGACGTTGGCCGTCCGCCGGTCGAAGAACTGGCCGACCGGACGACAGTCGCGCTCGGGACGGACAATGTCATGCTCAACAGCCCGTCGATGTTCCGCGAGATGGAGTTCACCGCGAAGCTGTACGACATTTCCGCCCGAGAGGTGTTACGGATGGCCACGGTCAATGGGGCCGAAATCGCTGGGCTTGGCGGCGGTCTGGTCAAGCCCGGGCAGCCAGCACGCCTGCTCGTTCTCGACGGTGACTCGGATAACCTCACCGGGGCGCAAAATCCCGTCCGGGCTGTCGTTCGCCGGGCGGAGACGGCCGACGTTCGGCGGGTCGTCCACCCCAAGACTGAATAATTCTTATCACTGCGGGAATAGTATCCTTGGACGATGCCCTCCACCACCGACCGCGCCCTGAGCACACCGGCGAAGATACTCCTGTACGGCCTGCTCGGCGTCGTCTCGCTGATCGTCGTCCTCACCGTCGTGAGTTTCGTGTTCGAACTGCTGTGGGGCCTTATCGGGCTCCTGTTCGGTATCGTTGCTCTGGCTGCCACCATCGGCGTCCTGGCGGCTATCGGCTACGCCGTGTACTGGCTCGCTTCGAGCATCACCGGTCAGGACGAGGCGACGCCGTCGACCACCGATGTGTCAGAGACGCGGGCTACCGACACGGCAGGTGTGACCAGCGCCGACGAGACAGACTCCGTCGAACGACTCTCCGAACGCTACGCCAACGGGGAGATAACCGAAACCGAACTGGAACGCCGGCTCGAACAGGCCCTCGACGAACCGGCGCTGGATGGCTCCGGGGCAACAGAGTACGAACGGGACCGAGAGCTGAACTGAGCTCTATCCTGCTCGGTTGTTGTATGTTGTCTGTTACCAAACTATATCACCTCAGCCAGACAATAGTACGGCATGTACGACAGGATACTGGTGCCGACAGACGGCTCGCCGGGGTCGGAAGCGGTACTCACACACGCTGAAACACTCGCGACGACCCACGACAGCGAGATTCACGCGCTGTACGTCGTCGACACCGGCCGGTTCTCGACGCTCCCGCACGAACCGACGTGGGAGAGCGTCACCGACTCGCTCCACCGCGAGGGCGAGATGGCCCTGGACATGGTGGAGCGTCTCGTCGCCGACGACGTGACTGTCACGCGAGCCACAGCCGAGGGAAGCCCGAGCCAGGAAATCGTCGACTACGCGAACCAGCACGGTTGTGACCTCATCGTGATGGGAACCCACGGGCGTGGCGGCATCGACCGCCTGCTGCTGGGGAGCGTCGCCGAACGGGTCGTCCGGTCGGCCCACGTCCCGGTCGTTACCGTTCCGGTGGAGACAACGCTGCAAGATATCTCGGAGGACGAACAGCCTACCGGCGTCCCACAGTGACGTGTCTCCTGTCGTCGCCCTCACTCCGTAACCGGACGGAGATGTTCGCAATCTCCCGCTGAAACGACTTCTGTACCGGATTCTGTCTCGATGACGAGCGCGCCCGGGAACTGGATATCAACAGCTTCGCCCTCGATGGGGCCGCCCGGCGTCTCGACCCGGACCTGTTGTCCCAGCGTCGTCGCGTACTCCCGCCACGCCTCGACGACCTGCTCCGTGTCCTGGCGCAGTGAGTCGAACTCCTCCAGCAATCGCTGGGTGAACAGCCGTCTGTCGACCGGTTCGCCGCGTTCGGCCGAGAGGCTCGTCGGGTTCGCCTCGTCGGGTAAGTCCGCGGGGTCGACGTTCGCGTTGACGCCGATGCCCACGACGACCCACGAGACGCGGTCGGCCTCGCCTTCCATCTCGGTGAGGATGCCGACTAGCTTGCGTTCTTCCTCGCCGCGCCGGACGAGCACGTCGTTTGGCCACTTGATGCTGGCCTCGACACCGGCCTCGCGAGCGGCCCGCGTCACCGCCACGGCCGACGCAAGTGTAAACACCGGCGCGTGGGCCATCGGGACGTCGGGCCGGAACAGCACCGAGAGCCAGACCCCGCCGCTCGGCGAGTGCCAATCGCGGTCGAGTCGCCCCCGGCCGCCGGTCTGCTCGTCGGCCAGCACCACGATGTCCGACGCGCCCTCCGCCGCAAGGTCTCGGGCGCGTGCGTTCGTGCTGGGAATGCTGTCGTGGTACTCGACCGAAAAGGGCGCATCGAGGCCGTATTCGACCGCGCTTGCCCCGAACTCAGGTACCGAATCGAGGACGTAACCCGCGTCGTCGCTCCGGACCTCGAACCCCTCGTCGCGGAGGGCTTCGACGTGCTTCCAGACCGCGGAGCGCGAGATATCCAGTTCGTCGGCGAGGGTCGGCCCCGAGACGGGGCCGTCCGCCAGTGCGTCGAGCACCCGGTGGCGTGTCTCGTTCATATGCGGGGCTTCGACCGGCCGGAATAAAAGGCGTCTGCAGAAGCGATTCGGAATGGGGCGGCGTGATGCCCGGCCCCGACCTCACCCAATCACGAACAGCAGGTCGCCCATGTCGACGGACTCGCCCTCGCTGACGGCCACGTCGTTGATCGTGCCGCCGCGTTCGGCGACGATGTCGTTCTCCATCTTCATCGCTTCGAGCACACAGAGGACGTCGCCGGCCTCCACTTCGTCGCCTTCCTCGACGTTGACCTCTAGAATCGTCCCCTGCATCTCCGCGGCGACCTCCTGGCCCTCAGCGGCGGTGGCACTGCCGCCCCCGCCGTCGGAACTACTGCCGCCCTGTGGCCGCTGTGGCTGGCTCCCGCCGTCGGCGTCCACGTCGCCGACGTTGATCGGGGGTGCGCCGCGCTCTTCGAGGTCGACCTGGAACCGCTTGCCGTTGACCTCCACGGTAAACTCGCGCTCGACGACTTCCTCGTCCTCGTCGCCGTCGGATTCGGTGACGGTGCCCCACTTCTCCTGGGCCTCCTCGACACGCGTCCGGTCGAGTTGCTCGTCGAGGTACTTCGTGGTGTGTGTGCCGCCGACGAACTTCTCGTCGGTGAGCATCAGGCGGTGGAACGGGATGACGGTCGGAATGCCGTCGATGTCGAAGTCCTTGAGCGCCCGTTTCCCGCGCTCGATACACTCCTCGCGGTCCCCACCGTAGGTGATGAGTTTCGCGATCATCGAGTCGTAGTCGGTGACGAGGTCGTCGCCCTGCCGGAGCGCGTCGTCGAGGCGGACGCCGATACCGCCCGGCGGGTCGTAGGTGTCGAGGCTGCCGCCGGTCGCGGGCGCGAAGTCGTCCGCGGCGTTCTCGGCGTTGATGCGGAACTCCATCGCGTGACCTTCGATCTCCACGTCGTCCTGTGCGAAAGTGATCTCCTCGTCCATCGCCACCCGCAGTTGCCACTTGACGATGTCGATGTCGGTGATCTCCTCGGTGACGCAGTGCTCGACCTGAATACGGGTGTTCACTTCGAGGAAGTAGAAGTTCGCGTCCTCGCCGAGCAGTTCACCCGGCTCGCGGTCGGTGTCCTCTTCGACGAGGAACTCGACGGTCCCGGCGTTGTAGTAGTCCGATTCGCGGACGCCGCGGCGGGCGGCGTCGCCGATTTTCTCCCGGAGAGCGTCGTTCAGGGCCGGCGATGGCCCCTCCTCGATGACCTTCTGGTGGCGGCGCTGGAGCGAGCAGTCACGCTCGCCCAGATGCCGGACGTTGCCGTGGTGGTCGGCGATGATCTGGACCTCGATGTGGCGGGGGTTCTCAAGATACCGTTCGAGATACACCGAATCGTTCGAGAAGTACGCCTCACCCTCCCGCTTTGCGCTTTCGAGTTGCTCCTCGGCTTCCTCGGGATCGTGGACGATCTTCATCCCACGGCCGCCACCGCCGCCCTCGGCCTTGATGGCAACCGGGAAGCCGTTTTCCTCGCCGAACTCGACGACCTCCTCGGGGTCCTCGACCGGGTCGGTCGTTCCCGGGACGATTGGCACGTCGGCCGACTGCATGATCTTGCGGGCCTTCGTCTTCTCGCCCAGCGCCTCCATCGACTCGCTCTCGGGGCCGACCCAGGTGACGCCGTCCGTCTCTTGGACGCGCGCGGCGAAGTCGGCGTTCTCCGCGAGGAAGCCGTACCCGGGATGGATGGCGTCGGCGTCGGCCTGCTTGGCAGCGTCGATAATCGCTTCCTGATCGAGATAGGAGTCCGCAGCACGGGCCGGACCGACGTTGTACGCCTCGTCAGCGTATCGGACGTGGCCGGCGTGCTTGTCGGCGTCAGAGTAGACGGCCACTGTGCCGATGCCCAACTCCTCGCATGCGCGCATCACGCGCACCGCTATCTCCCCGCGATTAGCGACGAGCACCTTATCGAACATACGCCCTCATACTGAGAGTCGGCCCATAAAACTATGCGCAGATAGCGGCCAAACTTACATATATAATCATGTTAGTATGGGACATGGCCGCAAATCCAGATAGGGCACCGCCAACTGATACGGATTGGTGTAGATTATTTCCGGATAGCTCCGACACCGGGGTCGGAGCATACCAATAAATCGCTCCACCAATCCGTATAACAGAAGAACTGTCCGTGGTCAGAACCGTTCGGTGCGGCCGGCGGCGCTCCAGGGGTCGGTCGGCGCGTCCGTGCGGACTCGAACGGACCGTTTCTGCGTAGCTTCGACGCGCCCGGAGAACGACCACTGTTTGCCGTCCCAGGAGTCCTCGTCGCCTGCCGCCGCGGCCGCCGCGGCCGCTGCCGCCGCGCGCTGGCGGTCGGTGAGGTGCGCGCCGACAGCGACGGCAATGGCGGCCGCCTCGTCCGTCGAGGCGTCGTCGAGCTGTGCGGCGATCTCCGCGACCAGTTCGGCGTCGACAGCCGAGTCAGTGTCTGCCGCCATCGTTACAGTGGGATGTTGCCGTGCTTGCGGTCAGGCTGGTCCTTGCGTTTCCCCCTGAGGAGGTCCAGGTCGTCGATGAGCCGCGGGCGGGTCTCCTGCGGTTCGATGACGTCGTCGACGAAGCCGCGCTTGGCCGCCGTGTAGGGGTTCGCGAAGGCGTCGCGGTACTCGTCGATGAGTTGCTGCCGGCGGGCCTCCACGTCGTCGGCGTCTTCCAGTTCGTCGTCGTAGAGGACGTTCACCGCGCCCTTCGGCCCCATCACGGCGATTTCGGCGGTCGGCCAGGCGTAGTTCATGTCCGCGCCGATGTGCTTCGACGCCATCACGTCGTAGGCCCCGCCGTAGGCTTTCCGCGTGATGACGGTCACCAGCGGGACGGTGGCCTCCGAGTAGGCGTACAGGAGCTTCGCGCCGTGGTTGATGATGGCGTTGCGCTCCTGGTCCTTGCCGGGCATGAACCCGGGCACGTCGACGAACGTGAGAATCGGGATGTTGAACGCGTCACAGAACCGGACGAAGCGCGCGCCCTTCCGCGAGGCGTTGATGTCCAGCGTCCCGGCGTTGACCCGCGGTTGGTTGCCGACGACGCCGACGCTGTGGCCGTCCATGCGGGCGAACCCGATGACGATGTTGCGCGCGAAGTCCTCGGCGACCTCGAAGAAGGAGTCCTCGTCGACGATGTGCCCGACGACGTCCGTCATGTCGTAGGGCTTCTGCGGTGCGTCGGGGACGGCCGTCTTCAGCCCCTCGTCCCGGCGGTCAGGGTCGTCCCAGGGCTCGACCCGCGGCGGGTCCTCGACGTTGTTCTGGGGGAGATACGAGAGGAGATACCGGATATCGTCCATCGCGTCCTTCTCGTCGGCGGCCGTGAAGTGGGCCACCCCGGACTCGGAGGCGTGGGTCTTCGCCCCGCCGAGTTCGTCGAAGCCGACCTCCTCGCCGGTCACCGTCTCGATGACGTCCGGCCCGGTGATGAACATGTGGCTGGTCTCCTCGACCATGTAGACGAAGTCCGTAATGGACGGCGAGTACACCGCGCCGCCGGCACACGGCCCCATGATGGCCGAAATCTGCGGGACGACACCGCTGGCCTGCTGATTGCGGTGGAAGATGTCGGCGTAGCCCGCCAGCGAGTCGATGCCCTCCTGAATCCGCGCGCCGGCGGAGTCGTTCAGGCCGATGATGGGCGCACCCGTCTCGATGGCCTTGTCCATCACTTTACAGACTTTCTGTGCGAACGCCTCGCCCAGCGACCCACCGAAGACGGTGAAGTCGTGGGCGAAGACGTACACCCGGCGGCCGTCGACCTTTCCGTAGCCGACGACGACGCCGTCGCCTGGTACCTTCTTGTCTGCCATATCGAAGTTCGTCGAGCGGTGTTCACGGAGCGAGTCGATCTCGACGAAGGTACCGTCGTCGAGGAAGTAGTCGATGCGCTCACGAGCGGTGAGTTTCCCGCGGTCGTGTTGCGCCTCGATCCGTTCCTCGCCGCCGCCCCGCTCGGCCTCGGCTTTTCGTTCTCGAAGGTCCTCGACACGGTCATCGTGGCTCACGCGATATCACTTCTCCCGGACCGGAGCATATCCGACTCCTTGCGGGCATCCGAGAAAAGCGTTATCAAACTTCACCATTATTTCTCGTATTCGATAACCGAAACCGGCGGAGTTTTGAGCGATGGCCCGTTGAGTTCGCGCGTGAAGAACGTCACGGCCCGCCAGCACAACCCCTTCGGCTTCGACGCACCGTGTGAGCCGTTCGTGCCCGGGTACGGCGACGCCAACGCCCACTTCCACGTCATCGGCGACCATCCGGGTGTCCACGGTGGCGAAACGTCCGGCATCCCCTTTACCGACAACGCCGCGGGCGAACGTCTCCAGCGGGCGCTCGTCGAGGCCGGACTGCTGGCCGAAGCCGGTACGCCACCGACCGTCGAAAAGACGTATCTGTCGTATCTGTACATGTGCGGCGGCGAACCGCCGACCGAGTCGGACTACGACGACCTGGAACCGCTGTTCGACACGGAACTCCGGGCCATCACCGCCCACGTTCTCCTGCCCGTCGGCGAGCGCGCCACGCGACATGTGTTCGCGAACACGACATCGGAGCCGACCGAGTCCATAGACATGGACGCGCGCCACGCCACGGAGGTCGTCGGGAGCGGCTGGCTCGTCTACCCCATCAAAGAGCCCGCGGAGTGGACCGCTGACGAGGAGGACGCCCTCGTCGACGCGCTGACCGCGCTGCTGGAGACGGACTACCGCCGCGAGGCGGACCTCGGACGGTTCATGCCGGGCGAGGACCCGTATCTGGTGCGGTAGCTGCGCCTCGACTGATTTCTCTGGCGGTCGCGGTTCCCGGTGACTCGAAACAACGGAATTACAGCGACCACTCGTCCGAGAGCGGGTCCGCGGACGCCCAGTACGTGTCGAACGTCTCGATAGCCCACTCGCGGACGGCCGGCGCGGTCGTGTCGATTGACGCCTGCAGGACTCCGTTGCCATCCCGCAGCAGGAGGTGGACCACGTCGTCGGCAATCATCACAGCGAGTGGCACGCCGTCGCTCCGGACCCGGACTGAAGCGTCCGGCTCGACACGGAGCGATTCGAGCCGACGCCGGAGTCGGTCGTCCGCCGCGAGCGCGTCGATGGCGCTTGGCGAGAACACGCCCGAGAACCGCTGCTCCCCCGCGCTGACTCGTTCCTGAACGACCCGAATCGCCTGGTCGTTGAACGCGTGTGAGAAGGTCCGGACCTCCTCGGCGTCCCGAAGCAGGTCAAGCAGCCGCTGGACCGGCGCGTTCGGGCGCGTCTGGCTCGGGACGGTTATCGTGGCGTCGGCCAGATGTTGCAGGTCGAAGTCTATCGCGTCGGTGGGAAGGTACTGGACGATGTTGCGCAGCCGGCGCTCGGTTTCGAGGCTGTCGAGCAGGTCGGTGAACCCGTCGGCGACGATGCGGCCCGTCGCCGTTGCGACGTACTCGCCGCCCGTTCGGCGTATCCACGACCGCTCTTCGAAGTCCGCGATGATACGCCCGAGCGTCGCCTGTGACGCACCGGTTTCGGCCGCGAGTTCCCCGCGCGAGTGGGGGTCCGCCGCCAGAAGCCGTAACACCTCGACCCGGTTCGACGAGAGCGCGAGGAACTCGATCTCTTCGAGCGCCGATTCCATACCGCCGCGTTGGGGAGTCCGTCCTAAAGCGCTTTCGCAGTGTGAAATAATTTCACACCGTGAATATCCGCCACGGGTGTTCGGCCGTTTCGCGTTATGTAAGATTTTCTAAACGGCCCTATAAGCCTCGATCCCGTACCGTAGAGTACGATGACTCAGGTTTCTCCACGCCCTCTCTCTGTCGGCTGTGCAGATATTTCAGAAATTAAATACGAGGTGGCGGCATGATTTCGCGCCGCACGCTCGCCCTCGCTACGGTTGCCAGCGTCCTGCTCGGTGGGACCTTCGTCGGAGCGAAGGCAGGCCTCTCGTACCTCCCACCGCTTCTGTTCGTCGCCCTTCGGTTCGACATCGCCGCCGTCGTGCTCCTCGGCTACGTCGTCGTGACCCGGTCCCGGGACGAACTGCTCCCGCGAACCCGTGGCGACGTGCTGGCGATTCTCTCGACGGGTCTATTCGCGCTCGGCCTCGCGAACGCGCTGATATTCGTGGGCCAGCAGTCCGCCACCAGCGCGGTCGCGGCCATCGTGTTCAGTCTCAACCCGATACTGACGCCGGTGTTCGCCGCCATTCTGCTCTCCGACGAGCGGCTCTCGGCCCGCGGCGGCCTCGGGATGGTCATCGGCCTGCTCGGCGTCGGCCTCGTCGTCAGCCCCGACCCGGCGATGCTCCTGAGCGGGGGCATCGGCAAGCTCATTCTGTTCGCTGGCGCGACCAGCGCCGCGCTGGGCAGCGTCCTCATCCGGTGGTCCGGCGGCGACCTGTCGAGTACGGTCCGGACCGCGTGGGCGCTCCCCGTCGCCGCCGCGCTCTCTCACGCGCTGAGCATCGGCATGGGCGAATCGGCGGCCACGGCGGTCTGGTCTCCGACCGCGATAGCGGCCCTGCTGTACGTCGGTATCTTCGCCGGGGCAATCGCCTACATCGCCTACTTCGGCCTGCTCGATGTCACCGGTGCGATCCAGGCCAACCTCATCTTCTACGTGGTCCCCGTCGTGTCGACGCTTGGCGGGTGGGCCGTGCTCGGTGAGACTATCACCTCGACCGCAGTGGTGGGCTTTCTGACCATCTTCACGGGATTCGCGGTGCTTGGCAGCGAGTCGGTCGATATCCACGCACTGCTCCCGGGTACCGCTGACGAGGGTGACACTGCGTCCGAGAGTCTCGGCATCGCGGACGAACCACGCGGGTTCGAATCCGACTGAGATTGGCTGTTAGGGTGTCGTATAGCTGCTGTCAACCGGTCAGCCGGGTTGTTGAAAAGCGGGTCTGCATCCGCCGGAAACCGATACCGTACGTCGGTTATATCGGCGGGATGATCGCCGGGTCCTCGGCGAGGAACAGCGTCTGCAGGCCGAGCGCCAGCGTCAGGATGACGCCGAGGATGACCACCGTTCGGACCATCCAGAGCCAGGTCGGGCCGAACGCCCGGAGTCCACCCGTCCCCTGTCGAAGCTCGGCAACTGCGTCAGAGGAGAGCACCCAGCCGACGAACACCAGAACGAGCAGCACCGACAGCGGGAGGAACAGCTTGTACGCGAGCGTGTCGAACCAGCCGAACCACGCCAGGTCCCAGGCTGATGGGAATCCGAGAACGAACAGCACAACTCCGAGCATCGCCGACAGAGACACTCGCGAGTACGACGTGTTGTCGACGCCGTAGGAGACTGCAACTTCGAGCAGGCTGATCGCGGAGGAGATCGCGGCGATGAGGACAACGCCGAAGAACACGATACCGAGGAGTCGCCCCCCGGGGAGCTGTGGGAACGCCGACGCCATCGCGACGAAGATGGCGGACGGGCCGCTGGTGTCGGGACTGATGTTGATGGCGAAGAGAATCGGGAACACGACGAGACCCGCCAGCACACCGACGAGCGTGTTCGTCACGACGATGATGCCACCGTCGACCGGGAGGCTCTCGTCGTCACCGATGTACGAGGAGTAGGTGATCATGGCTGCCATCCCCAGCGAGAGGGTGAAAAACGCCTGTCCAACTGCGAACGGGATCAGGTCGCCGGCGTTCGCCGCCAGCGTGGAGAAGTCCGGCGAGAGGAAGTAGCTGTAGCCAGCGCCTGCTCCCTCGAGTGTGGTGACCCAGGCCGCCATCCCGATCATGAGGATGACGATGCTGGGGACCATCACCTTCGTCGCCTTCTCGATACCGTCCTCGACACCCACTGCGACGATGCCGACACAGATTAGCAGGAACAGCGCCTGCCCGGCGACGGCCTCTGGACCACTGGAGATAGCGCCGAAGTACTCCGCGGAGTTGCCGAAGTATGCGCCCGTCGCGCTACCGAGGATATACCGCATGACCCACCCGCCGACGACGTTGTAATACGAGAGGATCCAGAATCCCGTAAAGACGCCCAGGCCACCGACGACCCGCCACTGCTTGAACCCGAGTTCTGCGAACGCGTCGACGGCATTACGGTTCGTTCGCCGACCGATGATGAACTCCGCCAGCATTGCCGGGAAGCCGATGAGCAACACGGCGGCGAGGTAAAAGACGAGGAACACTGCGCCGCCGTTTGTCGCGGTCTTGAACGGGAACTGCCAGATGTTTCCGAGACCGACTGCGCTACCGATCGCTGCGAGAAGGAACCCGAGCCGTGAGGCCCACGTTTCTCTGTCACTCATTGTGATGCGGCATATTCTTCTGGGGTATAAAAACCACCGTGATTCCGGTTCGCAATACCATCCGATAGTATGACCAGTCTGACATCATTTGCGACGGCGAACAGCAGCAGCCGAGAGGTCCACACTGACACCTCCTTGCTGGTCATTTCTCGACAGCGCGGATATGTGACTTCGAATCTACCTATCTGACCACGTCTGGAATCTGTATCTCAAATAATCAAAAACAAACCCACGATGAAAATTGTTGGGTTTGATTCATGTTCGCCGCGTACTGTGGAACGTAGAGACCGAACCTCCGGTTCTCGGACAACAGACATGGACTATTCAGATACAGAGCGGATTGTTGATGAATCGCTCGAGTTCCCAGCGACGCATACGGCTGTGATTGAACAGATCGGTGCCATTGAAATAACGTCTCCCTCCGGTAACTCGGTGACTATTCAAGAGACGTTAGACCCGGTCGAAGAGGAGAGTTATCTGACCGCGGATGCGCTTTACACCTCGATTATCGGCAATCTCGACGAGACATTCATTGGACGCAAGTACTATGATGACCGCGGGGGGATCGCAATCGGAACTGAGATCAGAGACGAATCTACCGTCTCCTTCTGACGATTGCTCCCGCTCATCCAGACTCCCGGTCGCCGTTCTGGACACGATATCGGTGGGTGACCAGGCAATCACATCGATACCCAGAATAGTCACCCGTGACGTGGTGGACCGTACTGCCGGTAGACGACACTGTCCGACGGTCCAGCCAGCAGCATCAGACCTCGCCGTACACCGGCACCGCTGCGCCGCTGGTCACGGTGGCGGCGTCCGAACAGAGGAACAACATCACGTCCGCGATGTCTTTCGGGTCGACCCACGTTTCGAAGTCGGAGTCGGGCATCATCTCGCGGTTCATCGGGGTGTCGATGACGCTCGGCATCACGGCGTTGGCTCGCACGGCCCCGAGGTTCTCCGCCGCGATGGTCTCGGTCAGTAGTCGGACGCCGGCTTTCGATGCGCGGTAGATACCGTCGCCGTCACCGCCCTCCAGTGACGACCGCGCGGAGACGGAGACGATTGCGCCCTCGGCAGCCCGCAAGTGTGGAATCGCGTGTTTCGACGCCAGAAACATCGTCTTCAGGTTCACGTCGAACAGGAAGTCGAACGTGTCCGCGTCCGTCTCGTGGATCGGTGTGCCACCCCGCCACGTCCCGGCGATGTTCAGCAAGTAGTCCAGCCGCCCGTGTTCGTCAACGACTGCGTCGACAGTCTCGGCGACAGCCTCCTCGTCGCTGAAGTCCGCCTGGTAGAAATCCACGCTGTCGGGATCGGACAACAGGAAGTCCTCGGTGTTCGGTTCGATGATGTCGCTGCCACAGACGGTCGTCCCGGCTTCGAGGAACGCGTTTGCGACCGCGCTGCCCAGCGCCCCGCCGATACCCGTAACCAGTGCTACCTCGCCGTCGAAATTAAACTCTGCTGACATACATCTGTCAACGGATAGCGGGGGGATAAATGCCCATCCCCGGAAACGCGAGGGCCGGGCCGGTAAACCGACGACGGGGTCCGCAGTAGCCGGTCTACGGCGTGACGACGAGTTTGCCGAGGAAGCTGTCGTTCAGTACGTCGTCGTGGGCGGCCGGGACGTCGTCGAGGTCGTACCGGCGGGCGACGACCGGCGTCAGGTCGTCGTCGGCCATGAGCGTCGCCAGCCGGGAAAGCACCGCGCCGAACTCCGGCGTGTTGAACATCGAGACGTGGTGGACGCTGAGGGCTTTGGCCCGGCAGCGCGGGACGTTCTCGAACGTCGCCGCGAGGTCGGTGTTCCCGATAGCGGCGATTCGCGCGCCCTGCGCGGCAACCTCGGCGTCGAACGCGAGGTAGTCGTCGAGCCGGTGGTCGAGAATCACGTCCGGCGCGCCGGCCTCGACCACCGCGTCGGCGAGGTCGTCCCGGCTGTAGTCGAACACGTCGTCCGCGCCGAGGTCGGCCAGTTGGTTGTGGTAAGCCGGCGATGCTGTCGTCGTCACCTGCGCCCCGTTCGCCGCAGCCAACTGGACTGCAACGTGGCCCACGCCGCCGCTCCCGCCGTGAATCAGCGCCCGCTCGGCCGGCTCCAGCGAGCAGGCGTCGACGAGCGTCTGCCAGGCGGTGACGCCGACGAGCGCGACGGCTGCGCCCGCCTCGGCGGACACCCCGTCGGGGAGTCGCGCCAGATGCGACTCCGGAACAGTGACGTACTCCGCGCAGGTCCCCTGGAGCCAGTTCCCCAGTCCAGTCGCGAACGCCCGGTCGCCCTCGGTGACGGTGGCCACGCGCTCGCCGGTCGCGGCGACGGTCCCGGCACAGTCGGAGCCGGGTATCCAGGGCAGTTCGCCCGGTTCGTAATCGCCGGTCCGGAAGTACGTATCGACCGGATTGACCGCCGCTGCCTCGACTTCGAGCAGGACCTCCTCCGGACCTGGTGTGGGTCGTTCGATGTCGTCGACGCGGAGCACGTCCGTCCCGCCGTATTCGTGGAATCGTACAGCACGCATTGGGGTATGCGTCAGGTGGTATCGGCAAAACCTTTGCCCATGGATTGAGCGGTCCCGAATACGGTCCGCAATATATCGCAGTACGCGGCGAGACATCGCCGACAGCGACCAAGTCAGGTCGGTGATCATCCCGGCGACTGCAGAGAGTGTCATCTGAGCGATAGAAGCTACCAACGTTAGCTGTGTCGAGGCGATGGATTTCCACAGTTTGCCGTGCTGTTTATCATCGGTGAAAATTGCGTAACAACCCTTTATTAGCACGTTTGCGTAGCACTGGATGATGGAACCAGATAGGGACTCGCCACTCCCGAGTTTTATTGCTGGCAGTTACGCCGCCAGACTCGGGTTGGCGCTTTCATTCGCGATAATTGTTATTATCGCCGCCGGGGTCCTGACAAGCGTGCAGGCGTCCGCCACTCTCGAGGACGACGTTGCGGACGACATCACGGCGCTGTCAGAGACGCAGGCCGCACAGTTGGACGAATGGTTGACGACATCGCAGCGGGATGTCCGATCAACGTCGCGACTCCCCGTGTTCACTGACGGGACGAACACGGAGAAACAGCAACGACTGGAGGAGTTACGGTCCAACGAGGAACTCCCGCCCGGTGTCGTCGCAGTGCACTACTTCGACACCGAGACAAACGAGATTCGCGCCAGTTCGAACCAGGACTTCATCGGGGTCAACGCTGCCGAGCAGGGCGCACCGTTCGCTACGGACCCGCCGCAGTTCGACGGTCCCGACGACACGCATGTGACGGAGCCGTTCTCTGTCTCGGTCGTCGACCATCCGATAGTGGCCGTCGTTTCGCCGGTCCCCGGTGACGAAGACAGAGCGCTCGTGTACATGATCGACCTCCGGGAGAAGGCCGATCAGATATCGAACCAGCGCGATGGGTCGTTTACCACGGTCGTCAACACTGACGGCGAGTTCGTCTCCCACCCCAACACCTCGATGATCGGGTCGACGGCACCGATCTCGGAGATGGAGTCGAACCTGCTGGGGACGCTCGAACCCGGCGAGAGCGCCTTCCACGAAACGGACAGTATGCTGATGGGACTGAACCGACTCGAATCACAGGACTGGGTCGTTATGGTCCACGCTGATCGCCAGAACGCGTACGCCCTGAGCGACCAGATCAACTCCGACCTCATCGGGCTCATTTTGCTTGCCGTCGTCAACCTCGGACTCATCGGAGTCACGATCGGCGGAAACACGATCGCTTCGCTGCGACGGCTTTCGGTGAAGGCCGAAGCGATGGCCGAGGGGGAACTCGACGTCGACCTCAGCACGTCACGCGAGGACGAGTTCGGAACGCTGTACGCCGCCTTCGACAATATGCGGGCGAACCTCCGGACGCAGATATCCGAAGCCGAAACCGCACGGCAGGAAGCCGAGGAGGCCAAAGAGCAGGCACAGACGGCCCGTGAGGAGGTCGAATCCGAACGCAACGAGATGGAGGCGCTGACCGGCCACCTCGAACTCAAGGCACAGCAGTACAGCGACGCGCTCGCCGCCGCCGCTAACGGTGACCTCACCGCACGGGTAGATACGGACAGTATGAACGAGGCGATGGCGGAGGTCGGCGAGGACATCAACACGACGCTGGATGCGCTCGAAGACACCATTGCCGACATGAAGGCGTTCGCGGCCAACGTCATCCAGTCCAGCGACCGCGTCAACTCGAACGCGGAGCGGGTCGACCAGGCCAGCAAGCAAGTGTCGAAGTCGATAAACGAGATTTTCGAAGGCACGACCGAGCAAAACGAGGGGCTGGAATCGGCGGCCGCCGAGATGCAGAACCTCTCGGCGACTGCACAGCAGGTCGCCTCCTCCGCTCAGCAGGTTGCCGACACGTCCCAGTCGGCCGCCGAAGTCGGTGAGGACGGCCGCGAAGCCGCACAGGAGGCCATCGCGGAGATGAGCGCCATCGAGGACGAGACCGGCGAGACCGTCGAAGAGATCAACGCGCTCGACGACGAACTCGACGAGATCGGCGAGATCGTCGGCGTCATCACGAGCATCGTCGAGCAGACGAACATGCTCGCGCTGAACGCCTCCATCGAGGCCGCCCACGCTGACGGTGACGGCGAAGGGTTCGCCGTCGTCGCTGACGAGATCAAGGGCCTCGCAGAGGAGACCAAGGAGGCCGCCGCCGACATCGAGCAGCGCATCGAAGGCATCCAAGAGCAGGCCGGCGACACCGTCGAGACGATGGAGTCGACCAGTAACCGGATTACTGAAGGCGTCTCGACGGTCGAGGAGACCGTCGACGCGCTGGAGACCATCGTCGAGTACACTGAAGAGGTCGACACCGGTATCCAGGAAATCGACCGGGCGACCGAGGAGCAGGCCCGTACCGCACAGGACGTGATGGGGACAATCGACGACCTGACGACGATCAGTCAGCAGACGGCGACGGAGGCAGATACTGTGGCCGGCGCGGCACAGGACCAGTCCGCGTCCATCGACGAAGTGTCGGACTCCGCGACGGAACTCAGGCAGCGGGCTGACGACCTCGAATCGCTCCTGGACCGCTTCACTGTCGAAAACTCAGCTGGGACGGACACCGACAGCACGGCTGCGGTGGGGGACGACTAACAATGGCAACCATAACGACCTGGTTCACGCTGGGACTACTGGGTGAACTGCTCGGGACGGCCGTGCTGGCGTACGGCTACACGCTCGTCCCCGAAGAGATGCGGAAGCGATACCTGCTGTTGATCGCCATCCCAGGTATCGCCATCGTCGCCTACGCCCTGATGGCGCTCGGCTTCGGCTCGATACAGAGTGGCGGCCACACGGTGTACGTGATCCGCTACATTGACTGGCTGTTGACGACGCCGCTCAACGTCTGGTTCCTGGCGCTCCTCGCCGGTGCAAGTCGGGAGGACACGGTGAAACTCGTCGTCCTGCAGGCGTTGACTATCGTCTTCGGGTTCGCCGGTGCTGTCACGCCATCGCCGATTAGCTACGCGCTGTTCGCGGTCGGCGCAGCGCTGTTCGGTGGCGTCATCTACCTCCTCTACCGGAACATTGCGGCAGCTGCGAAGTCGACCCTGTCCGACATAGAGATCAGCCTGTACCGCACGCTCCGGAACTTCGTCGTCGTCCTCTGGATGGTGTATCCGGTCGTGTGGCTGCTCGGTGCGGCAGGAGTGGGCCTCATGGATGTCGAGACTGCGACACTCGTGATCGTGTACCTCGACGTGGTCACGAAAGTCGGCTTCGGCGTCATTGCCTTGCTAGCGATGATGGACCTCGGGTCGGTCGGCGAGACTGCCGAGGAGCCGACAGCGGTTGCAGGGGACTAGCGAGGGGCGCGAACGAAGCGAGGGGCGCGAACGAAGCGAGGGGCGCGAACAGAGTGAGCGGCCCTCGTTGTCGCGAGCGGGGAGGAACGATCCGCGAGCAGTGAGCGGCCCTCGTTGTCGCGAGCGGGGAGGAACGATCCGCGAGCAGTGAGNGCGGGGAGGAACGATCCGCGAGCAGTGAGCGGCCCTCGTTGTCGCGAGCGGGGAGGAACGATCCGCGAGCAGTGAGCGGCCCTCGTTGTTGCGAGCGGGGACGGAAGGAGCCGTGAGCACTGAGTTGCCCTCAAAAATGCGGGCGGGGAGGAACGACCCGCGAGCACTGAGTCGGCCTCGTTGACGCGGTCGGCGGCCGAAAACCCGCGAGCGGTCCCGATTTTGCGAGAAACTCACGGCACGTCGTTGTGTCGCCTCAGCAGTGCCGGTCTTTCAGGACCGGTCCTCATTGACGCCACCAGACGGCTCTGCTTCGTCAGTCGCGTCGGCTGCCTCGGTCTCCTCGACAGTATCGAGTGCCTCCGGAAGCTGGTTCTCAATCAGCCAGAACGTCAACCGGTAGACGCCGTAGCCGAGCAGGACGAACAGCACTAAGTCGATGAGATACAGTTCGACGAATTCGAGGAGCGAAATTTCGCTGAGCGCGAGGTCACCGGACAGGATGAGAAACTCCAGCGTGGCGACGACGAACAGCGCGGGTGCAAAGAGGATCACCAGTCCGATGACGAGAAGTGCGATCCGTTTCTGCGACGAGGAGACAGGCATACTTACGGTATCGGTGTCCAGACAGATAGTTCTGCACGCCTGTCGTTCCCAGTCCGGTAACGAACGTATAAGCTGCACTACCGGTGCCAGTACCTGCATAATGAGAGCGAACAGAGAACGACGCTACCGCACAACAGGGAACGCGGCCAGTCAGTGGATGCCCATCGCTTCGATCTGCTCCTGATACCGGTTCCGGATGGTGACCTCTGTCACCTGGGCCACGTCGGCGACCTCGCGCTGGGTCTTCTTCTCGTTGCACAGCAGCGAGGCGGCGTAGATGGCCGCGGCGGCGTAGCCGGTGGGTGATTTCCCCGAGAGCAGGCCCTGCTCGGCGGTCGTGTCGATGATCTCGTTGGCCTTGGACTGGACCTCTTCGGAGAGTTCCAGTTCGGAGGCAAAACGCGGGACGTACTGCTTGGGGTCGACCGGCTCCATCTTCAGTTCGAGTTCCTGGGCGACGTACCGATACGTCCGCCCGATCTCCTTCTGCTCGACCCGGGAGACGTCCGAGACCTCCTCCAGGCTCCGTGGGATACCTTCCTGTCGACAGGCCGCGTACAGACAGGCCGTGGCGACGCCCTCGATGGAGCGACCGCGGATGAGGTCCTCGTTGAGCGCGCGTCGGTAGATGACCGACGCGACCTCTCGAACCGAGCGGGGGACGCCCAGTGCGCTGGCCATGCGGTCGATCTCCGACAGCGCGAACTGCAGGTTCCGTTCGCCGGCGTCTTTCGTTCGGATGCGTTCCTGCCACTTCCGGAGGCGGTGCATCTGGCTCCGCTTCTCCGAGGAGAGTGACCGACCGTAGGCGTCCTTGTCCTTCCAGTCGATCTGTGTGGTCAGCCCCTTGTCGTGCATCGTCTGGGTCGTGGGGGCTCCGACGCGTGACTTGGACTGGCGTTCGGAGTGATTGAACGCCCGCCACTCCGGCCCGCGGTCGATGTTCTCGTCCTCGATGACGAGGCCACAGTCCTCGCAGACGAGTTCACCACCGCCGTCGCTAGATATGGACTCCGACTCACACTCGGGGCAGGTCTGCTGGCCCGTGCTCTCGGACTCCTCCTCGCGTTCCTCCTGGTCAGAATCCCGCTGGCGCGTCGGCCGTTCCATGTGTTCTTTTACGGAGAAAAGCCAATCACGTATAAATGTTTGGGCGAGACCAACAGATTTGCCGGATCTGGATGCTGGCCGCGGATGCTAGCTGGAATAATCATGTTAAATTTAGCTAGAACTGTCTATGTTTCGAACGAGCGGTGGGTGTAACCGGCTGACACACCCCGTTTACACTCCGCGATGATGATGGAGCGCGGACGGATCGGTAGCGGTCGACCGGCATATCGCGCTCTTTTAGTCCGGGACTCTCCCACTCTGACGTATGAGCAAGGTCAATATCGGGCTTCGTGGCTGGCGCTTCGACGAGGACGTACTCGGGCCGGACGGACGGGTCCGGCCGCTCAAGACGATGGAACCGGAAACCCGGCAGCGGCTGCTGGTGCTCGCAGAGCGGGTCGTCGACCCCTGTGACGCCTGCTGGCTGATTCACGGCGACGAAGACATCGAGCAGTGCAACGTCGCGGATGCTATTTACGGGGAGCCGATGGGCGAGGTGGTCGTCTGCTCGGACCACGAGACGGACTTCATCTACTGGTTCCGCGAGGAGGGCGGCGAGGCCCACG
Source organism: Haloarcula amylolytica JCM 13557 (assembly GCF_000336615.1). GTDB lineage: Archaea > Halobacteriota > Halobacteria > Halobacteriales > Haloarculaceae > Haloarcula > Haloarcula amylolytica. Next base: position 132,367 of record NZ_AOLW01000019.1, on the reverse strand, counting down.
CCGGAGAGACGGACCTGGCCTCGTCCTTCCACGAGTGGTTCCTCGACGGGAACCGAGCTCCCGAGGGATATGTCGGCCTCGAACACGTCGAGGAGGACCCGACAGCGCTGCCGGAGGCCCCCGACAGGGACGAAGCGATTCCGGGACTCGAAGAAGAAGTCGAGCAGATGGACGAGGAAGACCTCGACACGATTGATATGGACCTCAGCGACCTGGACGTATGATATCGGTCGCCGTCGTCGACGCGGAGACGCCGGGCAACGTCGGCACCATCGCCCGGTCGATGAAGAACTTCGGCCTGTCGGAGCTGTTACTTGTCGACCCGCCGAAACTGGACCCCGATGGCGAAGCATACGGCTTTGCCGGACAGGCCCGCGACGACATCCTCCCGAACGCCCGGACGGTGACGTTCGACGAGATCGTCGAGAATTATCACACCGTCGCCTGCACGGCGACGACGAACGAGGACCCCGCCAACCACGTCCGGTATCCGGCGACGACGCCAGCCGACCTGGCCGACTCGCTTCAGGATGTCGAGGGCGACATCTGCGTCGTCTTCGGCCGCGAACGGGTCGGGCTCTCGAACGACGAACTCGCACGGCTGGACGTCATCTGCTCTATCCCGGCCAGCGCGTCGTATCCAGTGTTGAACCTCGGTCAGGCGGCCACCATCGTGCTCTACGAACTCCGCGAGCTAACTGTCGACGAGACCCAGCACCCCGAACAGCTGCACACGCTCGCCGAGACGCCGTCCGTCGAGGGGCTACACGAGGAGTTCGACCGCTTCCTCGGTGCTATCGGTCACCCCGAAGAGAAACAGCACAAGGCCCGCCGGCTGTTCCGCCGGGTGCTCGGGCGTGCACAACCCACTGGCCGGGAGACGAAGACCCTTCGCGGCCTGTTCCGGCAGGCCCGACAGCGAATCGAGCGTGCCGAAGACGAGTGAGGTTCAGTCGTGTTTCTCAGGTCCGGTTCCGGAGTCGAACAGCGCGCCGATGACGGCGTCGTGAGCCTTCCGCAGACGGTAGTGTAAGGTCGGCGCGGAGATGTCGAGCGTCGCAGCCAGTTCCTCGGCGGAGCTCCCTCGCGGCCAGTCGTAGTAGCCGCGTGCGTAGGCAGTCTTGAGTGCGGCGGCCTGTTTCGGCGTCAGCCGGTCGCGTATCCGCGTCTGGAAATCCGTGGCCGTCGAGACTGGCTGGTCGACGTACTGCTTGCTCCGCAGTTCTGTCCCGGGCGCGACCTCCTGAATCGCCTCGACGACGGCGCGGACGTTGATATCCGGTGCCATCTCCGCTGTGAACCGCAGGTCGCCGTCCGCTGCGACGGCCCGCCGCACGACCCCGCCGTAATCTGTGAGCGTGTCAAGCGGCGATGCGGATATCTCGTCGAGCGCGACTTCGAGCAGGGGCGCTCGGTTCTCCGCCGCCGTTTCCACGACGGTACAGGACTCGACCGACGGCGTCTCAGTGAGCGCCTGACACACCCGATCAGTGTCCACACCGCTGATGCGAACGTAGTGGAGGCAGTTCCCGGAACTGGTCGGGACGCGCCGTTCGAGCGTAAACGAACAGTCGTGCATCGCCGAGAGGCCGGCGAAGACGTCGTCGGAGTCCGGCGTCAGGAATTCGAGTTCGACCGTCGTCGCCGCCAGCAGTGACTGCTGACTGTGGACGCGCTGGATAGAAAGCGCGATAAGTCGCCCTAGATCGGCCAGAATACTCGACTCACGGCAGCCAATCGTGGCTTCTGTCGATGCGTACACCATCAGGACGCCGTACGTGGTCTCGCCAGTTGTCAGGGGAACAGCCGCGACGGAGCAGCGGTCTGTGAGTAGTGGGCGGTCCATCCCGGTGTCCGAGGGCGTCGACACGTCGGTGATATCCTCGACGACCTGTACCTCGCCGGTGTCGATGGCGTCGATGGCGAGACTGTGCTCGCCGGGCGAAATCTGCTCCGGCGTTGCCGTGTCGATCCCAGCGGCGGCACTCAGTGTTATCCTCGTGGCACTCCCGCGGCTCCCGGCCCACACGGCCTGGTACAGGTCCGATTCAGTGAGATGCGTACACACTGCCGATTCGATTTCCTCACGCGTCTGTGTGTCCTGTAGCGCCTTCGCGATCTCTCTGCCCAGCACGTTGAGCCGCTGTGTCTGTTCGAGTTCGTCACGCTGTCGTTCGAGTTCGGCCTGTCGGTCTTTGTGCGCAGTGATGTCCCGAGCGACGAAGATGACGGTGTCGAGGTCGTACGCGCGACTTTCCAGCGGCGCGACCCGCGCCTCGAACCACCGCTTGCCACTGGGAACCTGCAGTGTGTACTCCACGGACTGGAACGACCCGGTCCGCAGGGCCGCACGAACAGTCGCCAGTAGCGAATCAGCGGTCTTGTGTGGAAGACACTCGTGTAGCGTCTGACCGACAAGCGTGTCCGTATCGTCGACCGTCACCATCGTCTCGGGGTCGGTCAGACAGTCGAGAAATCGCCCTTCCGCATCAATGATGAAACTGGGGTCTGGGAGGGCAGTATTCAACGCGCTTCGCTGTTCCGTGTGGCGCTGTCGTTCGAGTTCGTAGCCCGCCCAGTCCGAGAGCAACCGGACGAACGTCAGATCCCACTGCGTGAACACTGTCTCGCGTGGTTCCAGCCCGTAGAAGCAGAACGTCCCGTACACGGCCCCGTCGACGACGACGGGCGCGCCGATGTAGTTCGCGATTCCCCACTCCGGGTCAGCGAGGTCCGGCGCGTCCGCAGCAACGTCGCTTATCGCGAGCGGTTCGCGGTGTTCGACGACGTGTCTGCAGTTCGGGAGGTCCTCGATGCTGGTCGTGCTGCCGGCTTCGAGGTCGGCAGTCGCCGGTGCAGTGACTGCCTCGAACACGTACTCGTCGCCGTGGACCCGGGAGAGCGTCCCAAACGACGTATCGAGCGTCTCACAGCCGAGCTCTAGCAGCGCGTCGAGTTGTTCTGTGAACGTCCGGTTCGCGTCGGTACAGATATCGTAGGCCGCTTCGAGCACTGACTCTCGTTGCTTCCGGGCCGTGATGTCGATATGTGCGATGGAGGCGTACCTCGTCCCATCGATGGTGAACGGAGCGGCGCACAACCGGAACCACTGTTTCGCCGACGTGGTGTGACACGGGTATTCGAGTTCGAACGAGGACTGGTCGCCGGCGAGGACGGTTCTGATCCCGTCGGCTGCCTGTTGCCCGGTCACGTCGTCAGCCATGTCAGCGACGTCGAGGTAGTTCACGCCCAGCGTATTCGGTGTCAGCTCTGTTCCGTTTGCCCGGCCGAACTCGCTCCACGTCTCGTTCGTCGAGAGGATCACCCCGGACTCGTCTACGATCGCAAACATGAGTGGGAGTGTATCCATGGCTGGCCCGTACAGGGCTGGGATATCATGGCCATCCATGACACTTGGGACCATGAGTCAAGTGTGGCGGCGAGCTACTTAACGCCCGGTGTCTGGTTAGAATAGTAATATTTTGTCGGGGCACACGTCTGTGGTGAATACTATGCAGAAATCGAACTCTAGAGCTGTATTCGGGCTGATTTGAACACAAGCTTGGCAAAACAACTAACAGATATTCACATACTAACCAATTACCGATTGACCCAGATATATCATCCATGAATCCGATTCGCCCCGATTTATTCTAGGGGCCTAGAGAGAGTGCTTAGGACAGTCAGCGCTGTAGCGAGGCACAGGATACTCAACATCTCACTATGGATTCCACTGCCAATCCGGTTCGCGTCGAACTGTTCGTCCGGTCCCTCTGTCCGGGAGATGCAACGCAACAACAGAACTACCTGATCGACCGGTTACACGCTCTCGAGGACGCGGGCTATATCGAGGACCTGTCGATATTAATCTGGGGGCGCCGGATCGAACCGCGGCTCGCACAGCGGACTGCGGAGGGACGACACCTGTTGGAGCGGCTTTCCATGTTCGAACAGTGGGAGCGCGACGCCGATGCCTCGCTTGCCGCCTTCGACTGGGAGCACCCGCTGACGAACATGGTTTCTGACGAATCGGTCAGCGTGATCACGCTGCCGACGCTTGCCCTCGCGGAATACGTTGACGATGACCTCACGCACGTCGCCCCCTGTACGCGGGATGGAACGGTCCACCGCGTCACCGACCGTGTCAACCGTCTCGCGGATACCGCAGACCTAGCCGACGAACTCGAGCACGAGCGTACCGTGGTACAATAGCGTTCGAACCGCCCCGAACCTGCCACGATAACTGTCCCCATCCAGCACCATACCAATCAAAATGAATACGAAACAAACTGAGATCCCCGACTCGCTCCCGCTGGACGACCGACTGTCGCTCCTGTCGTCGCACTACCGGCGGTACCTCCTGTACGGGCTTTCACAGTACACGACGCCGGTTTCACTAGCCGTGCTCACGGATACGGTGACCGAATTCGAACACGGGACACCGGCCGAACAGCACCGCGACGAGCGACTCAAGATTTACACGGCCCTCTATCACAACCACCTTCCGCGGCTGGTCGATGCCGGTGTCGTCCAGTACGACCAGTCGGAAGATATGGTCGATATCGGGCCGAACGCGCCGGCCCTCGTCTCGCTGCTCGAGTCGACGGTCGAACACGACCTGTCCGCGAGCGGTAACAGCCTGTCATCGAACGCCGTCGATATCGACTCGTTACAGCCCGAACAGAGCAATTAAGCCCGCTTCTGTATCTCCGAGCGCAACACGTCACTGACTGTATCGCCGTCAGCTTTGCCACGGAGTGCGCCCATGCACTCGCCCATCAGCGCCGAGAACGCCCCCATTCCCTCCTCGGCGACCTGGTCCTCGTGGCGCTCGACGACCTCGACAACGGCGTCCCGGACCTCCGACTCGTCGACGCCGCCCAGTCCCTCCTGCTCGACGGCTTCCTCGGCCGTCAGCGACGGGGTCTCGGCGAGTGCCGTCAGGAGGGCTTCCATCCCCTCGCGCGGCACGTCTCCGCCGTCGACCAGCAAGATTGCGTCCCGCAGGTGCTCGTCGGTGAGGTTCCCGACAGGCACGTCGTCGCGGCGGAGTTCGGTCAGCGTCGACTCCAGCGTGCCGGCGGCCAGCGTCGGGTCGACGCCCTCGCCCTCCACCAGCGCCTCGAACAGCGGCCATCGCTGGCCGTAGGCGACCTGCTCGGCGAGGCCGGAGCCGAGGTCGAACTCGCGCTCGTACCGGTCGACCTTCTCGGTGAGTAGCTCCGGGGTCTCGACTTCGGTCACGTCAGGTTCGACGGGCGGCACGTCCGTCTCGGGGTACATCCGGGCCGCGCCGGGGAGCGGACGGAGGTACCGCGACGTGGCGTCCTCGTTCGCATCGCGGGTCTCCTCGGGGACGCCTTCGAGCGCCGTCTCGGCCCGTTCGGCAACGGCGTCGATAGCCAGTTCGGCGGTTTCGGGGTCGTCGGCGACGATGGCGACAGCGTCCTCGGGGCCGGCCCCAACAGCGTCCCGCAGCGCCTCGACTTCCGCCTCAGTGACGCCGTAGGCCGGCAGTTCGTCGGTGTGGAAGATGCCGCCCGCGCCGTGGCGCTTGGCGTGGTCGGACAGTTCCGTCCCGAGCCGCCGGTCGGGCTGAATCTCGTGGCCGACGAGACCGTCGAAGCCGGACAGCAGGAGGCCCTGAACCTTGCCGCCTGAAGAGAGTGCACCTTCGATGACACCCGAATCCGTGTCCTCGAACACCTCGGTCACGTCCTGTGGCTCACCCACCGAAGCGTCACGGTCGGCGAGTTCCTCGGCGATGTCCAGCAGTTCGACCTGCCGACGGACCTCGTTGCGGACGAGGTCGTCGATATCGTCGAGGCTCTGAACGCCTTTCAGTTCGATTCGTGCGCCCTCCGCAATGGAGACGTTCACGTCCTGGCGGATGGTCCCGAGGCCGCGTTTGACCTTCCCGGTGGAACGGAGGAGCATCCCGATGCGCTCGGCGGCCTCGCGGGCCTGCTCGGGCGAACTGATGTCGGGTTTCGTCCCGATTTCGACCAGCGGGATGCCGAGTCGGTCCAGCGAGAACCGGACGCCGTCGTCGGTCTCTTCGACGCGCTGGCAGGACTCCTCCTCCAGTAGCATGTCCTCGATACCGACCGGGCCGGCGCTCGTCTCGATGGCCCCGTCGTTGGCGACCAGCATCGAGCGCTGGAACCCCGTGGTGTTCGAGCCGTCGACGACGATCTTGCGCATGACGTTCACCTGGTCGACGACGGACATGTCCAGTAGCTGGGCGATTTCGAGCGTCGTCTCCATCGCCTCGCGGTCGACCCGGTGGGGCGGCTCGTCGTCCTCCTCGACGAGGCAGGTCGTGTCGTAGGCCAGGTACTCGAACTCCCGGTCGACCATGCTCTCCTCTAAGGCCGCCTGGTCGATCTCCCCGAGTTCGCTCTTGGTCGGGTGCAGATAGCGGGTAAAGGAGCGCTCGCTCTCCTCGGGTTCGCGGATCGCCGTCGGACAGTCACAGAACAGTTTCGTCGCGGTGTCGAGTTGCTGGTGGATCTCCAGCCCGGCGACGAGCCCCAGCTCCTCGTAGTCGTACTCAGTCATTGTCGAGGTGTCCGGGACCGGGGGCCAAAAAACGCACCCTTCCCGCGCTCGCCGCCGTGCTTTTGGCCGTGTCTCCCTCACTGTCAGTATGCGCTGGCTGTCGACAGCCGCGGTGGCCGTCCTTCTCCTGACAGCCGGCTGTAGCGCCCTCATCGGCGCTGACGACACCGAAGGGGGCACCGTCACGCCGGCACCGGTTCCGACAGCGGCGGAGTCGGACACGGCAACGTCGCTGGACTCGCCGCCCGGCGTTACCACGGAACGGCTCGAAAACGTCGCGCTCCTGTCAGCGGCCCACCGGCAGGCGCTCAACGGCACTACCTACACCCTGAACGAACGCTACACCGAACTCACAATCGGGAACGACAGCACCTCTGTCCGGCGCACCGAGACTGTCGCCGTCGAATCACCGACGCGGTATCGCGACGAGATGGTCAGACTGACGACTGACTCGAACGGGACTGTCGAGCGGTACGAACAGTCGACCTACGCCGACGGCACCAACTGGTACGAACGACGGGACGACGGCACCGTCGAGCGCCAGCGTGGCGAGGTCCGATTCACCAGCGACAAGTACGCCTACCGGACGGCGTTCTACCTGAACCGCTACGCCGTGGTCAACCAGAGCGCCACGGCCGTCGTCACACGGGACGGCAGCCGCACCTACCGGATTCGCGGTTCCGGCGGCGAGATTCCGACCACAGAACGGCTGGCGGAGTTCCGAATCGAACTGCTGGTCGAACCTGCCGGCCTCGTCCGCCGATTCAGCGTCTGGTATCGCACCGAAGACCGCATCGTCGAATACAGCTTCTGGTACGAGGATATCGGCGAGACGACGGCGGAGCGGCCGGCGTGGCTCAACGAATCCGCATCGACGAACTGAGTGGGGCCAGCACGCGGCACCGCACACCCAGCGGCTACAGGCGGTCCGTTTCGGTTCGAACTTCGTCGGTTCCGGACGTGCTCCCGGCCCGGTCGTCGTAGTACTTCCGGCCGATGAAACCGTCGTCAAGGTTCCCGACGAGAGAGTTGTACAGCCCCTCTGCGGACTGGTACGTGGCTTCGCTGGTCCGAGCCAGTACCTCACTCATCTCTACGGAGTCGCCGTTCTGGGCGACCAGCTCGACGTCGCCGAGCTGGTGGACGATAGTGGCGTGGTCCGCGGGAAAATCACAGGCCTGGTCGAACAACTGTAACGTTTCGGAGTAACGCATCTGTATCAGATACTCAAGTCCATAATTAAAAAGCATTATGAATATGAATTGTCTGGTGATTGGTTTTGCCAGTCGGATCTGGCGGCGAAGGCGAAACCAAATACCTCAGTATCCCTTTGCGGGGAAAACATATCACTGATAATGACATACGTTTTCACATGACAATCAGACCAGCAACTTCGGACGATGTGACGGCCATCAATCAGGTGGCGACGGCGGCCTGGGAGACGGATTACCCGTTGCTCACCCAGGAAACAGTCGAAGACGGCGTTGGCGACTGGTATTCGCCCGAACAGATCGAATCGGAACTGGTCGAATCGCAGACCCTTCTGTTCGTCGCTGAGCGCGAAGAGCACGTCGTCGGGTTCGCACACGCGACGTGGCACGAAACCGACCGCGCGGGGTACATCCTCCGGCTGTACGTCCATCCCGACTACCGGCGCGAGGGGATCGGTCGGTCGCTGCTAGAACGGACCTGCGAGGAACTGTTCGAGCACGACATCGACCGGATTAACGCGATGGTCCTCTCGGCGAACGAGCCCGGAGTCGAGTTCTACCAGCAGTTCGGGTTCGAGTTCGCCGACGAGAGCGAAACCGAAATCGGCGGCGAGCGCTACCCCGAGAGCCGGTACGTTCTCGACGGCGAGTCGTGGACCTGAGCGACGAATCGCTCGCAGCGCCGCCGCCGCTCTCGAAGGCTCTCACCTCACGAGAGGTGCGTGACGAGTTCCGTGACGCGGCCACCCGGGTACTCGACCTCGTCGACCTCCTGCTCGACGACGTCACCGGCGAGGCCCGTCACGTTTGAGAGCGGGATAACGCGCTCCCGGCCGTCGTCCTCCGGTACGGCCCAGACGACGTTGCCCATGACTTTGGCTGTCGTACACTCGATACTGGTATCGCCGTCCATCGAACTGTCGAGGAACACTGTGGCGCTCATGTATTATCTTTTGACACGATAGGACATAACCGATACGGTCAGGTCGGGGTGTCGCTGATTATCCGAGCAGAACCGAACAGAAACTACTGAGTCACAGCGGAACTCTCTGCTGTTCGCGGCTCCTCACGTCGCCGTTCCGGTACGAGGGGCGCGAACGGAGTGAGCGGCCCTCGCTGCTCACGGGTCACTCCGTTCCCCGCTCGCATTTTCGAGGAAGCTCCCTACGGTCGCTTCCTCGCTACTCGCGGGTCGCTATCGCTCCCCGCTCGCTTATCCGAAGGCTTCGCTTCGCTCAGCCTTCGCTACTCGTCGCCGAGGATTCCACGCTTCGTCATCTTCTCGGGGTCGAGTACGTCGTCGACCTCGTCCTCGTCGAGATAGCCCTCTTCGAGGACGACCTCGCGGATGGTCTTTTCCTCGGCGAGGGCCTTCTTGGCGACCTTGCTCGCCTTGTCGTAGCCGATGGCGGGGTTGAGCGCCGTCGCCAGCGCCATGCTCTGCTCGACGCGCTCGGCGCAGTGCTCGGCGTCGGCTTCGAGCTTGGCGACGAACTTCTCGCCGAACACCGCGCTGCTGTTGGCGATAAGCTTGGCCGACTGCAGGAAGTTCGAGGCCAGCACGGGCTTGTAGAGGTTCAGGTCGATCTGGCCCTCCGCCGCGCCGGCCGAGACGGCGGCGTCGTTGCCGACGACCTGCTTGTGGACCTGATTGACTGCCTCGGCGACGACGGGGTTGATCTTCCCGGGCATGATCGAAGAGCCGGGCTGGTTCTCCGGCTGGTCGATCTCGCCCAGCCCGTTGCGGGGCCCGGACGCGAGCAGTCGGAGGTCGTTGGCGATCTTGTTCAGCGACCCGGCGACCGTCCGGAGCGCACCGTGGGCCTCGGACATCGCGTCGTGGGCGGCCTGGGCCTCGAAGTGGTTGTCGGCCTCGCGGAACTCCAGGCCGGTTTCCTCGCTGATGTACGCCGCCGCTTTCGCCGGGAACTCGGGATGGGTGTTCAGGCCGGTTCCGACCGCGGTTCCGCCGAGCGCGAGTTCGGCGAGACGGCCGTGAACGTCCTGTACGCGGGAGATGCCTTTCTCGACCTGCGTGCGGTAGCCGGAGAACTCCTGGCCCAGCGTCACCGGCGTCGCGTCCTGGAGATGGGTTCGACCGGTCTTGACGACGTTCTCGAACTCGTCTTCCTTGGCCTGGAGTTCGTCACGGAGCGTCTTCAGGCCCGGAATGACGTCCTTCTCGACGGCTTCCAGCGAGGCGACGTGCATCGCCGTCGGAATCACGTCGTTGCTGGACTGGCCGAAGTTGACGTGGTCGTTGGGGTGGATCTCCCGGGTCCCGATGTCACCGCCGTACAGTTCCGTGGCGCGGTTGGAAATGACCTCGTTGGCGTTCATGTTCGAGGACGTGCCCGAGCCAGTCTGGAACACGTCGACGGGGAACTGGTCGTCGTGTTCGCCGGCGATGACCTCGTCGGCGGCCTCGACGATACAGTCGGCTTTGTCTTCCGGTATCGTTCCGAGGTCGCGGTTCGCCTGTGCGGCCGCTTTCTTGACCACGCCGAGCGCTCGGATGAACCGCCGCCCGAAGGTCACGTCGCTGATCGGGAAGTTCTCGACGGCGCGCTGCGTTTGTGCGCCCCAGTACGCGTCGGCTGGCACCTGCATCTCACCGAGACTGTCCTGCTCTGTCCGGTACTCGTCGGTCATACGTCCGGGGGGTGGTCCGCCCGGTCGTAAAACCCACCGGTACGAGTCGGGACACCACTCGGCACAGGCCTGGGGCTGCCGGGACAGTCGCTCACTGAGCACCACGGGTCCCCGGTCCGACAGCGGAGACCGTGGGGCTCAGAACCCGTGACCTAGATAAACGTGTATTATCATTCGGAAATATTAAGTAGAATCTCTCTCCACTTACCATGAGTTCGACGCCACAGAGACGTTCATGACTGATGCCCCACAATGTCCGGTGACGGCGGTGTGTCGCTGCCGTCGTCGGCTGTCGGGGCCCGATGGGACACCGACGGACGTGACACATCGCGAACACTCGCAGCCGGTGTACCCGCCGCGTTGCAACCGCTCGCCCGCTCGGCACGACGACGGGATGGCACACCCGTCACCGTGCGTTCCCACGCCGCTTGCCAGCCTGTGTTGGTGCGACAGGCTGGCCGGGTCGCGTGGGCTACGCGCGTGCTGGCTGGCGAGACTATGTGACTGACGACACATCCGTCGGGACGATGGACGGCGAACTCACGTCGGCGAACGACTGACACAACCATGCGCGAGATACTCAGCAGACTCCTCGCCACCGGGGGTCGGCTCCGGTCGGCGGTATCGAGAGACGAATCGGACGGTGACCAACTGGCAACAGACGGGGGGGCGACCGTGAAGACGACCCGGGGCGACTCGCTCCGGAACTCACTGCCGGTCGAGTGGGAACTCGTCGAATCCGCCCCGTTCTGGCTCCCGCCAGTCCTGTTTGCGGGCTTTTTCGTCTACGGCGCTATCGCCTGGAACTTCCTCCTGTCGCTGACCGACTACAACGGCCTGGGCGGTGCGCAGTACGAGACCTTCGACCTCAGTATGTACAGCCGTATGCTGAACGATGGGGCGTTCTGGCAGGCGGCACAGAACACGGTGGTGTTACTCGTCGTGTTCACCGTCCTCTGTCTGGCACTTGGCCTGTTCGTGGCCATCCTCATCGACCAGCAGATACGCTTCGAGAACACGTTCCGAACGATATACCTGCTCCCGATGAGCCTCTCGTTCGTCGTCACGGCGACGATGTGGGCGTGGGTGTACAACGCCCGCAACGGCGTTCTCAATCAACTTCTCCGGGTATTCAATCTCGAAGGAGCCATCGTGGGACTACTCCGCCCGGCCGGGGTCAACGCCGAGGTCATTCAGTGGCTCTCCTGGAACACCACCGCACTGGCGGCGGTCATCTTCGCGCTGATCTGGCAGTTCAGCGGCTACGCGATGGTCGTCTTCCTCGCCGGCCTTCGAGCAATTCCGACCGAACACTACGAGGCCGCGCGGGTCGACGGTGCGTCGACGGTTCGTCTGTACGCGCGGGTCATCATCCCGCAGCTCCGTGCCTCCGCGGTGTCGGCGTCGGTGGTGCTGATGGTGTTTGCGCTGAAAGCGTTCGACTTCATCTACGCGCTCCGTGGCTCACAGCCGGGGGCGAACATGGACATTTTGGCGACGATGATGTATCGGGTCGCATTCGACAGCCTCCAGTGGGCGTACGGGTCAGCCGTCGCTATCGTGCTGTTTGCCCTCGCGCTGCTGGTCATCGGCCCGTACCTCTACAGCGAATACCGACGAGGTGAACTATGAGTATCAGAGGCGGCAATTTCATCGACGAACTCCGCAGTACAGAGAACAGTCGTATCGGCCTGTATGCCCTCCTGCTGGCGGGCATCGCCTTCTACCTCTTCCCGGTAGAGACGGCCGTGATGACGATGTTCAAGACCGAGAGCGCGTTCGCCCGGACGCTCCCGTTCGCGCCGCCGGGCGCTGACGGCTTCACGCTCGACGCGCTCAGTACCGCCTGGAACACGCTCCGCCCGGGACTGATAAACTCGCTGTTGATGGCGATTCCGGCGACGATTATGTCGGCGCTGCTGGGAAGCCTGACCGCGTACGGACTGACGACGATTAGCTGGCGCGGCCAGGTCGGTGTCGTCGTCCTCATCATCGCGGGCATCTTCATCCCCTACCAGGCCGTGCTCGTCCCGCTCTCACAGTTCTGGTTCCGGGTGTTCCCGGGTCTGGCCGAAGGGTTCATCAACACCCTCTTCGGCTTCATTACGGGCGGCAGTTGGCAGTATCCGAGCCGTAACGGCTACGTACAGTTGCTGCAGCTGTCGGTTACCCACGCGGCGTACGGGATTCCGATCTGTACGCTGCTGTTCCGGTCGTACTACCAGAGCATCTCCGAGGAGATGATCGAGGCCGCTCGCCTCGACGGCGCGAGCGCGTTCAGCATCTACCGCAACATCATCCTCCCGCTGTCGCTGCCGATGTTCGCGGTGACGCTCATCTACCAGTTCACGCAGGTGTACAACGACCTGCTGTTCGCGCTGGTGCTCATCAACGAACCGGCCTCGCAGGTGGCGACCCAGCGCCTCGCGGCGCTCACTGGCGGGGTCGTCCAGTCGTTCAACACCACGATGGCAGGGGCCATCGTCGCAGCACTGCCGACGCTGCTCGTCTACATCGTGTTCGGCGAACAGTTCGCGAAAGGCGTCGCTGGAGAGTAATCACGGAGGTATTCACAATGGCACAACTCACACTGGACGAGGTAACGAAGACGTTCCAAGACGACGACGGCGAAATCATCGCGGTTGACGAGGTATCGGTCGACATCGAGGACGGCGAGTTCCTCTGTGTCGTCGGCCCATCGGGCTGTGGGAAATCGACCACGCTGCGGATGATCGCCGGGCTCGAAGACATCACGCGCGGCGAGATCCGACTGGACGGTCAGATCATCAACGACCAGCCGCCGGCCCGCCGGAACGTGGCGATGGTGTTCCAGTCCTACGCCCTGTACCCACACATGACCGTGCGGGAGAACATGGCGTTCGGGCTGGAGGAATCGACGGACATGCCCGACGACGAGATCAACGAGCGCGTCGAGCAGGCGTGCAGAGATATGGACATCTTCGAACTCATCGACCGCAAGCCCGGGGAACTCTCCGGCGGTCAGCAACAGCGCGTGGCGCTCGGCCGCGCTATCGTCCGGGACCCCGAAGTGTTCCTGATGGACGAGCCGCTGGCGAACCTGGACGCGAAGCTCAAAGCCGAGATGCGGACGGAACTCCAGGAGCTCCAGCAGGATCTCGACGTCACCACTGTCTACGTCACCCACGACCAGACGGAGGCGATGACGATGAGCGACCGTATCGCCATTCTCAACGACGGCGTCCTCCAGCAATGTGCGACGCCGCTCGAGTGTTACCACGAGCCGAACAACCTCTTCGTCGCCGGCTTCATCGGCGAGCCGTCGATGAACTTCTTCCCAACGACTCTGGAGGGGTCGACGCTACGGGGCGAGTGGTTCGAGTACGAACTCAGCGACGAAACGGTCGCCGAAGTCGAGGGGACGACCGACATCACGCTCGGCATCCGGCCCGAAGACATCGAGTTCGTCCAGACTGACACCGGCCCGAACGTGTTCGATTCCACGGTCAACGTCGTCGAGCCACGCGGGAACGAGAACACGGCCCACCTGCAGTTCGACGAGACGATGGACGACCAGTTCATCGCGACGGTCGGCGGCATGAAACAGCTCAAGGCCGGACAGCGCGTCAAAGTCCGGTTCCCCGAGAACGCGATTCACCTCTTCGACACGGCTAGCGGCGAGGCCATCCGGAACCGCACGCTCGACGAGATCGAGACGGTCGAATCGGTCGTCTGAGCTGAAATCGTCCGCGGTCGTTTTTAGTGCGCTATTGGTCAGTCGTGGGTTTTCGCTGTCACGCCCAGCGGTCAAGCCCGGTCTGGACGACCGACTCGTCGATGCGCTCGAACCCGCGAGCGACCTCCTCGGCGTCGACCTCCCACTGCTCAGTGACGAACGCGCGGGCGGCGTCGACGTCCGGCTCGATGCTGTCCGGAATCTCGTAGTCGTCGGTGACTGCGGGGTCGAGAAACAGGTTCCGGATGCGGTCGGCGTGGTCGATGTGTTCGTCCCGGGCTTCGAGAACGGCGTAGAGGTCGCCGTGCTCGTGGAGTTCCGTCACGGCGGTCTTGGGACCGATGCCGGAGATCCCCTCGTTGAAGTCCGTCCCCATCAGGATGGCGGCGTCGACCAGTTGCTCCCAGGTGAGGTCGTGCTGTTCGAGTGTCGCCTCGAAGTCCATCAGTTCGGGGTCGCCCTTCGACGTAATCTGGCGGAGCGTCATCGGCGCACCGAACAGGAGCGCGTCGTAGTCCTCCGTCCCGACGTAGTCTACGTCACCCCGCCGGGCCATCACCGACGCCTGCCCCTCGCCTTCAGCGGGGGCGTCGACGATTGGCACGTCGAGCAGTTCCAGCAGGTCCCGCGTCGTGTCGACGATGGTCTCGGTCAGCCGCTGGGTCCGGGAGTCGAGCTTGGCAACGCGGGTGCTGTCGCCCGCTTTGCGGGCCGCCTCCAGCTCGGACTCGTATTTCTGGCGTTGCTCGCGGCGCTTCTCGACCTCGTCGTCTTTGAGGTCCGTGACCGCGCCGTCGAAGACGAACACCGGCGTGAGGTCGTGTTCGAAGAACTTCGGTAGCCCCTGGATGACGCCGATGAGGTTCGCCACCTCCTCGCCGTCGCCGGTGGTGTATTTCGACTCGCTAGTGAACTTCACCGTCGTCGTCAGATAGCGATAGAGCCAGTTGTGGGCGTCCACGGCGACGACGCTCCCGCCGAGGTCGCCGAACGACACGTCCGATAGCGCCGCGAGCGACCGTAAATCAGCGTTTCCCATTGGCAGGCCTTTGGCCGACAGCCGTTTGAATCTCCCGGAGATGGCACGGGGCTCCGGCAGGCCAGTCGACTCGATCGGGCCGATCAGCCTGATGTGGCTGTCCGTCCGGACGGCGGTTCGGCCCAGTCGTCGAGAACCGAC
Source organism: Haloarcula amylolytica JCM 13557 (assembly GCF_000336615.1). Classification (GTDB taxonomy): domain Archaea; phylum Halobacteriota; class Halobacteria; order Halobacteriales; family Haloarculaceae; genus Haloarcula; species Haloarcula amylolytica. The sequence goes on along the minus strand of NZ_AOLW01000019.1, from coordinate 117,048 downwards.
GGCGGGTCGGCGTCGGCCTTCGCCGCGAGAAACGACTCTTCCTCTGGCGAGAGATCGCGCTCCCGAAACAGGTCCAGACCGGCCTGATACCGTTCGGTACTGCGGTCGCCCGGCCAGACGAGGTCGAGTTCGGCCATCCCCGACTCCGCGCCGCTGAAGCAAAACCCGGCCCGGTAGGCGGCCTGGTAGGAAAACGGATTGTTGACGCCGATGGACACGCGCTCGAAGTCCCGCTCCGTAGCGCGGTCCCGAACGAACCGGAGGAGGCGGGCACCGAGCCGGTCGCCCTGCCGGTCCTGCCGAACGGTGATATACCGGACACAGAGCGTGTCGGGGTCGGTCCGGTCGGCGTCGAACGCGGCCGCGGCCACCACGCCATCGTCCCCGACGACGGCCTTCCCGGTCGAGGTCATCACGAACTTGCCCGCGTACGCGAACTGCTCGTGGTCCAGCCGGAGCCGGTGGCCGTCCTCGGGCCAGCCGAGCAGCGTGAACTCCATACACCGACACTGGGGCCGCCCACTGTAATCAGTGCTGGTCCCTGTTCTAAGGTACCAACCGCCGTCGTCGAATCCGGGAGAGCGAAGTGCCCGGAGCCGGAACTACCTGTATGAGCGTCTCGACGGTGGGGAACGGTCGTATCGAACTGTCCGCTCGGACGGCGCTGGTCGCCGTCGGTGACCTGCTGGCGATTGCTTTGTTCGTCGGTATCGGGGAGTTGACCCACGGTATCAATCCGGTACTCAACCCGGGTCGGTTCGCCGGGACGCTGACCCCCTTTTACGTCGGCTGGCTCCTCGTCGCCGGACTCGGGGGGCTGTACACCGCCGCGGCGACCGGAACGGTTCGAGCGGCTCTCGGCCGCACTATCGTGGGGTGGGTACTAGCAGTCGGAATCGCGCAGGGACTCCGTTCGACGGCGCTATTCCCCGGCAATGCGGCAGTGACGTTCGCGCTCGTATCAGTACTCGTTGGTGGCACACTGTTGCTGTGCTGGCGCGGTGCGATTGCAGTCGCAAAATAAGCGGCCTGTAGCAGAGCTGCGGTGTCGCTGACGGACTATCGCAGGTCGGCGACTTCGAGCGATTCTGTCGACTGAATCCATGCCTGGTGGTTCTCCCGGTCGTAGATTACGAACTCTTCGTCGCCGATGTTCAGTTCTGCGTATCGTCGTTCTTGATCGTCGGTCGCGGCGTCCGTCGTGTTGTCCGTTGCGTTCGTGCTCATTGTCTCGTTTGGGAATCGGCGTTCCGTTTTTCTCCGATTCAACGTCTCTTGGCGTACCTAATAAGCACATGGACCCAGTTATCATCGGAGAAAATAGGGGGCATTACCACACCATGAATCCCCTAATCTAGTTCTCAAATTCTGAAAACGGGTGATTCGGAGGGCTCTATCACGAGAAACAGAGAACCGTCACAGCAGTCATCGTATCCCGGCCGGCAAACACCGCATTCCAGTTTGTGGTGAAATATCATATCCTGCGTACGACTGCGGGCCAGCAACAACGGGTCGTCCCTGCCCTTATATTGTGAACAGTCCACAAGAATAGGCCTATATTACTCTTTCCCCAAAATCCAATCCATAACTTATGAGTTTGTTACTCAGCGGGTACTGAATAAATTCGTAGGGGCCATTGAGTGTATTATCCCGTATTTTAGGGAAACATTCATATACTCCGCTACCGTAGAATAATTCATACTTATGACGGGATATTACGACATCATTCTCGGACTCATTCCGCTCGCCATGGCCGGCATCACCGCCTCTCTGTTCGTTGTCGGCTTCGAACTGACGACGGCGATTCCGATGGCCTCTGTCGTAACAGTCGGCCTCATCGGCCACGCGATGTTCGTCCGTGCCCCCGTCGACCCGGTTCCGAACGACACGTCGACCCAACAGAACCCGCAGTCGGACCCGCTACAGACTGCGGATTAGGCGCTTTCCTGCCCGTCTACTCTCCCGTTTTCGATAGATATCCGGTAACCGGTCCCCGGTCGTACAGATTGGCACCGCCGGGCAGTATAAGAGTCGGTCGCCCAAACGACGGAGTATGACGACAGATGCGACAGCGCTGTTCCTGCAGAGCGACGAAGTAGCTGACCTCGCCGAACCCACCGAGTACGTCGACGCCGTCAGAGAGGGGTATCGCCAGCGTGGCGAGGGTGCCCCGGCGACTCCCAGAACAACGCTGTTCTCGGACGAGCCTGCGGGAATGTTGACGGGCTATCTCGCGATCCTCCCCGACACCGGCGCGATGGGCGGGTACACCTACGCGGCCGGTTTCGGCGGGCGAGACGCGCACTTCACGCTCCCGATCTTCGACTCCGACAGTGGCGACCCGCTCGCTGTTCTCGACGGTGCGAGCATGAACCCGCACAAGACTGGCGCGGCCGGGGCAGTCGGTGTCGACGCACTGGCCCGCCGGGACGCCAGCGACCTCGCAGTCATCGGCAGTGGCGCACAGGCCCGCGGCCAGGTCCGTGCGACGGCGACAGTCCGAGACTTCGACCGCATCGAGGTGTACTCCCCGACGGCCAGTAGCCGGGAGTCCTTCGCCGCGGAGATGAACGACGCGCTGGACCCGACAGTGGCTGCCGTCGCGTCCCCGGCCGCAGCAATCGAGGGGGCCGATGTCGTTATCACGGCGACCAGCGCGAGCGACCCGGTGTTCGACGGCGACCTGCTCGAACCGGGAACTCACGTAACCGCGATGGGTCAGTACCACCCCGAGAAGCACGAACTGGACGCGACGACGATCGAACGCGCCACGTACGTTCCGGACTTGCGCGAGCGGGTGACACAGGACGCCGGGTCGTTCATCAACGCCCTCGATGCGGGCGTCATCGACGAGGACCACGTCCACGCCGAGCTAGGTGATATCGTCGCCGGCAACGCGCCCGGGCGGCAGTCACCCGAGGAGATTACAGTCTTCGACTCCGGCGGCACGGCCATCGAAACCGTCGCTGCGGGCCACATGTTGTACGAACGGGCGAAGGCCGAGGGTCGCGGTGAGGAGATCGATTTCTCGCCCGCGAGCAAGGCCCTGACCGGACGGTAGCGGCTACAGGAGAATTAGAGGTACGGGCCGAGACCGAGGGCGTCTACCAGACTGATACCGGCGGCGAGTGCGCCGACGATGTAGCCGGCGATGGTTCCACCGTTTAGAAGCGGGAGTCCTGCGTGTGCGCGCCCCTTCAGAACCATCCAGAGCAGTATCGTCAGGCCGACGTAGGACCCGAGCATCGCGGTCAGCGCCGGCAACGGGACACCGAACACCGACAGTACGTCCGACGAAGCGAAGAACGCGGCGCTGGCGACGAGTATCGACGGGATGATGGCGTCACCGAGACCGATAAACAGCGCGTCGCGCTCTAGGGGGTCAGTGTGACTGCTGTCACTCTCGTCTGTTTCGCCGGCGCCCGTCGCTTCGTCGGGGCGTTCCCCCGGCTGGCTCCCATCCGCAACCGCCGGACTGTCCGCGTCGGCTCCGGGTTCTGTGGTCGCAGGCTCCTCGGTCGCGTCGTCCGCCGCCGTTGCGTCGTCGTCAGTCTCGTCTTCTGCTACCGAGTCCGCCGCCGTTGCGTCGAGATAGGAGTACGACAGCGTCATCGGGATCACGAGGACGACGGGGACCTTGAGGTCCATGACGCCCGAGGCCAGCGTGAGCATGTGCTCAGTTCCGTAGACACTGATCGCATCGTACACGGCGAGTACAGTCAGCAGGACGAGCGCTGGCAACACCCCGAAACTGATGCCGAACAGGCCAGCGGCGGCAGCCCCCATCACCGCACCGGCGGCGTCGATGACGTACCACTCGGGATAGACCAGCAGTGCCGTCCCCAGGCCCAGCGCCAACAGGACGGCAACGACGTTGAGGCCGGCGTACGTGAGCACCGGCGGCACCAGCACCTGGAACACGTATAGAGAGAGCCAGGCCGAGGAGAAGACAATGAGCCCGCGAATGAGCTGGTCCACGTCGTAGCGGAAGGCAAGCAACATAACTGCCGTTGCGACCAGGATCGCCCCGACGTACATGAGGCTGTTCGTGGGGTCAGACGGGTCTTCGACGGCCTGGTAACCAGCCGATTCGAAGGGCTGGACCAGCGCCAGCGCGCCGAGTTGGACGAACAGGAAGATACCAGCGATAAGGCCACAACCGCCGAGGAGTCGCCACCGTCGCTCCATGCACACACGTCCTGCAGGAACCGGTTTGAGCGTTACGAAGCAGATGTTGACAGACGTCGGCGGTTTGGAGGGCTCTTACCGCGCGTACAGGACTGTGCCGACCAGCGCTGGGAGATGTACGCTGTCGTTCGGCGAGACAGCGAGATACGGGCGCTCGACCGGACCGAACACGTCGACGACGGAGCCAACCGTCTGGAGTTCCTCGTCGACCACGTCGGTTCCCACGGACGCGTATTCGTCGCCGGGTGCCCGGACGACGGCCAGTCCCTGTGCGACCCGCGAGACAGTGCCGATGCGTTTCATTCACGTAGCGCCTGCATGTAGGCCGCCACAGCCCCAAGCAGGTCGCTTTTCGTCGCGTCGTCTGCGTCCTTGACGACGACTCGCCCGCGGGCCTCGTACTCGCGTGGATACGTCTTGTCCCGCTCGATGACCACGTCGTAACCGACCTGCTGGACGGCTTTGGCGATCTCGTCGACAGTCGGGTCCTCGACGGCCAGATCCAGTGACACGCGACGCCCGTCGCTGCGCGAACGGTTGGCGTCGAGTGCCGCCGGCCAGATAACGTTCTCGACCATACCGGCAGTGGCCGCCCGTGGCATATATGGGTTATCGTCACCGGCGACAGTAGACGAAATGAAAATCAGATGAAGTATATGAAGAATCAAGCTTACATACCTCTGTAATCTATCCGTGGCATATGGTAAAGAAAGGGTTACTCGCTATCGCCGCCGTGGTGCTCCTCGTGGTCTTGGGGACGGGAGTGCTTGTCGGAGCACAGTTCGCGGGCGGGACAGCGGATACGACGACACAGACAACTGACTCACAGAGCGACGACGGTAGCGGTGGCTCACCGACGACGGCGACGGCGGGCAATAGCACTACGCCAACACCGGCGCCAGGAGCAAACGGGACGGCGACACCGGCCGAGACTGCGACCCCGAAACAGGAGTCGATCCCAGCACGGAAGTTCAATGAACAGAACGTCTCCGACTACGTCCGGCAGTTCCTCAACGAGGAACGCAAGGCTGCAGGTGTCCCAGCGTTCGAGTCGGGACTCCGGACCGAAGAGGATCTGAACGAGATGGCAAAGGGCCACAGCGAGCAGATGGCCGTCGAAGGGCAGGCGATCCACAAGATCGACGGCGTCTCCAGCAAAGACCGATACGAAAACACCGGGCTCTATGACCGGTGTACGTTCGACTCTGCGGAGGGTGAGTACATAGAGCAACCGGACCGAAACCGGTTCGAGGCGGTTGAGCAGACAGTCGCCGGACAAACGTACGAAGAGGACGGCAAAGAGCGGTTCCACGCCACCGACAAGGAAGTCGCCAGAAAGATCGTCGATGACTGGATGGCATGGCCGGACTACCGCGAACGGCTCACGCTCCGCAACGCGAATCTCGTCGGCATCGGCGTGGAGATAACCGATACCGGCAACGTGTACGCGACTGCCAACATCTGCGGATAGCGGTCGGACTGGACGACCGACGCGGCAATTGTTCTGACCGCCGGGCTGCTCGTGAGTGCTGTCTTGCTGCCACTGTCCTCTCTCTGTTCAGATTCTACGCTTTTCGTCCACATGCAAGCAGTGCCGTCGCTGTCCCGTTGTTCTCTGTGGTCGGGGAATCGCTGGTGGCAGTACTCAATCCGTCTATAGCGTTCCCCGGCATGCTGCTGCCCCTCATAGCGTGGCTAAACCAGTGGCTGTTCTCCTGCCCCTCACAAGACACTTACACAACCGGTCTCACCAGCTATCATGAATCGCCGACAGTTCCTCTCAATCTCAGCACTTTCCAGCTCTCTCTCCGGTTGTGTTGAGTGGAATTTTGACGGTACTACCGAAAACAACTCTTCAGCACCGAAGGCGACAGAAACGCCGAACGACACTGCCACTGAAACCGGGACGCCGCCTTCCGATGTATCGACACCGGAATGTTGGCCGTCGATGTGTGCCGGATCGAAACTCGTGGCGGTCCAAGTCGCAGGTGGTTTCTCGGGCGACGTTGTGCTAACTGCCACCTGTCAGAACAAGGAGCTTTCAGTTCAACCAGGCGAATCAGTCCGGATTAACCGCGAGGCGGACGCTGAGATCTGTGGAATCGGCTTATATGTCGATGGCAAGCAAGTATTCCGTGATCGGGTCGGAAGCCACCAAAGCGTGGATCTGACAGTGGATTCGAACGGCGAAGTAACTGGAAGATGGGTCGTTCAGTAACGGACTGACAGGCCGCTTCGGCGTAGTACTTCCATCTGATCGTGACTCCCATTCACCCTGCCGGAAATTCGCGATCTGCTGGCTGAGAATAATCTTCCGTAACTCGGCAGTTCTCGAAGCGAAAAGACGCCCAGCTACCGCGCTACTCGTCGCTGCCTTCGGAGTCGTCGCCGCCGCTCTTTTGCTCTGCCAGCCAGTCCTCGTACTCGTCCTGCGGGACGACCTCTACGGTCCCGAGCATCTGTGAGTGACCAGAGCCACAGTACTCGGCACAGTAGAGCTGGTACGTGCCGGTGTTACCCGCGTTGGTTCGGAGACGGTTGTACTGGCCGGGGAACGCGTCGGATTTCAGTCCAAGTCCGGGAACGTGGAACGCGTGTAGCCAGTCGGTCGACGTGACCCGCAAGGACACGTCCTGATTGGCCGGTATCTTCATGTTCGTCGTGGTGGACACCTCCGCCTCGCCGTCCCAGCTCGATTCGTTGTAGTAGAACGTCCAGCCGTACCGCTGGGCTTCGACGGTAATGAGTTCAGTGTCCTGCTCCTGCAGCTCGGCTTGGTCACCGGCCTCAGCGGTGACGTACGGGCTCGCCATCACCTGGTAGGAGGCGACCCCGACGAACAGGAGAATGATCGCCGTCGCGATGGTCCAGGTGACTTCGAGTCGGCGGTTCTCCTGCGTGGGAAGCGCCTCTTCCTGATTACGGAACCGCCAGACGGTGTAGATCAGAATCCCTTCGACGAGGACCGTAATCGGGAGGGCGACGTACAGGAGGTTCATGTTCAGCCCCCAGATGAGGCTATCCGTCGTCGAGTCCTGAATCTGTGCGGCGGCGGCCGGCTCGGCGGCGAGCGCGAGCAACGCAGCACCGAACAGAGCGACCAGACCGGCGCGTTTCCGGGTCATGGATGCGGCTTAGGATTTCGGGGATAAATAACTGCTGTCTTCGCCGCAGGCTCCCGATTTGCAGCGATAGGGCAGCGGAACGGCTCCGGACGGAGACAGCGGAATCGCGAGGTCTAAGTGGCCAGCATCGAAGGATACAATAATGGCAGAGAGCCGGACCTTCACCGGGCTGCTCGCCGCGACCGCCGTCGGCGTGTACTTGCTAGTTCTCGCCGGCGCGACGACAACGCTCACCGATGCGGCAGCAGCCTGTACTACATGGCCGCTGTGTGACGGACCGGTCGACGTGACGAACACGGCCCTGCTGGTCGCCTGGGGACACCGACTCGTCGCAGCCGCCGTCGGACTCCTCGTGGTGGCTGTGGCCGTTATCGGGCTCCGATCCAGCTGTCGCGGCCGCGTCAAGGCAGCTATCCTCCTCGGCACCGCGCTGTACCCGGTCCAGATAGCGCTCGGTGCCGTCGTCGCGACGAGCACCGAGACGGCGCTCCCCGGTGCCCACCTCGCTCTGGGGATGGGCATCTTCGGCTCGTTCGTGCTGGCCCTGGCGTGGCACCTCGAAGCTGAGACGGGCAGTGATGACGAGACCCCCGTGAAGAACCCGACACTCGCGCCGGAGCCAGCCGACGACGGTCCGGCACGGTCGCCGACGCTCTCCACCCGCGAGCGCATCGTCGAGACCGCATCGGCGTACTTCCGCCTGATGAAGCCCCGGCTGATGTGGCTCCTGTGTCTGGTCGCCGCGGCCGGGATGGCACTCGCCGCCGGGCAGACGCTCACCGTTCGGACGGTGCTGCTCACGCTCGGGGGTGGCGTCCTCTCTATCGGCGCGTCGGGGACGTTCAACCACGTCCTCGAACGGGATATCGACAAGCGGATGGACCGGACCTCGGACCGTCCCATCGCGACCCACCAGATTCCGGTCCGGCACGCACTGGCCTTCGGACTGCTCCTGTCGCTTGCGTCGCTGGGGCTGTTCTGGCAAGTGAACGCGCTCGTGGCGCTGCTCGGACTGACCGCGATCCTGTTCTACAGCGTCATCTACACGCTCGTACTGAAGCCCAACACCGTCCAGAACACCGTCATCGGCGGGGCCGCCGGCGCGCTGCCGGCGCTCATCGGCTGGGTCGCCGCTGACGGGTCGATCGGCCTCCCGGGCGTCGTCCTCGCTATCGTCATCTTTCTCTGGACGCCAGCACACTTCTACAATCTCGCGCTCGCGTACAAGGACGACTACGAGGCGGGCGGCTTCCCGATGATGCCGGTCGTCCGCGGCGAGACCGAGACGCGCAAACACATCGTCTACTATCTCGGGGCGACGCTCATCGCCTCGGGCGTTCTGGGCGTGCTCACGTCACTCAGCTGGCTGTACGCCGTCACGTCGGTGTTGCTGGGTGCAGTGTTCCTCTGGGCCGTCATCCTGCTCCACCGTGAGCAGACCGAAGCGGCGGCGTTCCGGGCGTTCCACGCGTCGAACGCCTACCTCGGGGCGGTCCTGATCGCCATCGTCGTTGATGCACTCGCACTATGAGTACCACGACAGCAACCTTCAGAGATGCAATCCCGGACACACGCTCGCTGGTGACCTGGGCAGCCGTGTTGAACGCGGAGGCCATCCTCGTTCTGGGCTACGTCCTCAACACGGCCCAACCCGCGACGGACCCCTTCTTGTTGCTGTTCCCGTTCATCTGGCTCAACATCGCCGGCCTCGTTGTCCTGCGGGTGCGCCCGGAACTGACAAGTCGCCGGCGAACGCTCGGCAGTGCGGTCGTCGCCCTGGGCTACCTGCTCGTGCTGGGGTACGTCGGCGGCGTGTACGGGACAGGCGGCCAGGGGACGGGGTTCCGGCTAGTCATGCAGGCCCCGCCCGGGTTCTCGCCGACGGTCGTGTTCAGCGGCGCGACTCTCAGCGTGGTGCTCATCCCGTGGAAAGTCGCCGGCTACCTGGCGCTCTCGTATCTGGTGTTCGTGACTGCCGTCGACGCGAGCGGCGGCGCGGTCGGCGGGGTCGTTGGCCTCTTTTCGTGTGTCTCCTGTGTCCTCCCGATTATCGCGTCGATACTGGGCGGGTTCGTCGGCATCGGGGCGACGCTGTCACAGGCGGCACTGTCCCAGTCGTACGGCCTCTCGACGGTGGTGTTCGTCACCTCGGTCGGACTGCTGTACGGCGTCCACCGCTTTGACGTGACGCTCGTCGGTCGGCTCCGAACGCTGGTCGACCGACCATAGAGCTTTCACGCAGACAGCCGTGAAAGCCGGTATGAGCTCTGTCGAAATCGAATACTGCGTCCCGTGTGGGTTCCGCGAGCGAGCAGTAGATGTTCAGCAGGCGGTTTTATCCGGACTGGAGCGGGAACTCGACAGCGTCCGGCTGGTCATGGGCGACCACGGCGTGTTCAGAATCAGTGTTGACGACGAGACCGTCTACGACAAAGCCGAGGCCAGTGAGGAGTTCGACGTAGACGCTATCGTACGCGAGGTCCGGTCGCACGTCATGTAACAGGGTATCGTGATGTCAGTGGAATCCCGTACCGGAGCTGCCATCGGTTTGAGACGGTCTACCGTACAACAAACTATTTATTGTTCTGCTGTGACATCTTCGGCAAATGGCGACGAAAACCGAGTTCTGTGACCACTGCGAAGACACTCAACCAGTCGTCACGGACAAGCCGTGGCTTCCGGCCGTCTGTCTGAGATGTGGCCGTAACGTGTAGCCGATAGCCGCGCGAGAACGGAACTGCTTTCGGCCACCCGACCGGACGAGGGCGCATGGACGAGGTACTGGTCGCGTCGGATGTCGGGCGGCGCTACGGCGATACGGTTGCACTCGACGGCGTTTCGTTGACGGCGACCACCGGAGAGGTGCTCGCGCTGGTCGGTCCCAACGGGGCTGGCAAGACAACGCTGGTACGGGCGTTGACCGGAACGACAGACGCGACCGGCGAGGTTCGGCTGTTCGGCCAGTCGCCCAGAACGGTCGCCCGCGACCGAATCGGTCTGCTGCCACAGTCGTTTTCGCCCCACGAGCGGCTGACGGCGCGGGAGCTGCTGGAATACTACGCCGGCCTGTACGATGACACTCGCGACGTCGAGGCTGTCCTTGACGACGTCGGTCTGGCCGACACTGCCAGCACGACATACGAGAATCTCTCGGGCGGGCAGCAGCGACGGACCTGCGTCGCGACGGCGCTGATTAACGACCCTGACCTCCTCGTGCTGGACGAGCCGACCACCGGCATCGACCCAGCCGGTCGGCGTGACCTCTGGCGACTGCTGGAGGGGCTTGCCGACCGCGGTGTGACGATACTCGTCACGACACACTACATGGAGGAAGCCCAGCGGCTCGCGGACCGCGTCGGCCTCCTTGCCGACGGGACACTCATCGCACTCGACTCGCCGGACGCGCTCGTGGCGGAGCACGGCGGCGACAGCCAACTCATCGTCGACGGGACCTTCGACGAGGCCGCCGCCTCGGTCATCGACTACCCGGCGGAGACGGCGCTCCGGAACGGCCGGCTGGTCGTCTACGGCATTCGCCCGGAGTCTATTGGCAACATCACTGAGCAACTGGGACAGGCGGGCATCGAGTACGACAGCCTGACCTGGAAACAGCCGGACCTGGAGGACGTGTACCTCGAACTCACCGGGACGGCTGTCGGCCAGCGCGGTGAACCAAAGCAGACGGAGCCGGCCGCGGGTGGTGTCCAATGAGCCGAGTGGGGCGACTCACAGCGGAGACGCGCGCGGCGTCACTGGCTTTCCTCCGGCGGCGGACGGCCGTCTTCTTCACGTTCTTCTTCCCGGTCATCATCGTCGTCATCTTCGGCGTGCTGGTCCAGACCCAGCCGGGTGGCGGCGGGCTGTTCACGGAGCCGCCGAGCTTCTACGCGCCGGGGTATCTGGCCGTCGTCGTCCTGTTTACGCCACTCTCCCGCGTCGGTAGTGAGGTGGCGCGGCATCGGGACGGCAACCGCTTCGAGAAACTGGCAACGACACCACTGACCCGGACCGAGTGGCTGCTGGCACAGACACTCGTCAACGTCGTTATCATCGGCATCGCCGGCCTCATCATACTCGGCATGATGGTGTGGCTGACCGGCGCGACCATCCGCCCGTCGGGGCTCCTGCTCCCCTTTGTCGGCCTCGGCGTCGCGCTGTTCTGTGCAGTCGGTGCGATGCTGGGCAGCCTTGCGGACTCGCAGGATGGCGTCATCGCGGCGAGCAACGGCCTCGCGCTCCCGCTGCTCTTTCTCTCGGAGACGTTCGTCCCGCAGAGCCTGCTGCCCGCGTGGCTGCCGACGTGGCTCTCGCCGCTGACGTACTTTTCGCGTGGCGTCCGTGCGGCGACGACCGGAACTGGGGATGCGCTCGGCCCGCTCGCTGTTCTCACAGTCTGTGCCGTCGTCGGCTTCGTGCTCGGTGCGCGGCTCCTCCCACAGACGGACTGAGAACCGACGGGACCTTTTACAAGCGTGCGACCGACGACAGCAGACTGGACAGCTCCGCTTCAGTCGCATTCCCCGACTTGATAGCGTCTTCGGGGTCACGTCCCATCTCTTGGACGGTTTCGATGGCGCGGTCGGGGCCGTAGTCGTAATGATACACCAGCCATGCGGCGAGTACCTGCCCGGTGCGGCCGATGCCGGCCAAGCAATGAACGACGACTCGCTCCCCTGTCTCACAGGCATCGACCAGGAACGGCAGAATATCGTCGTGGAGGCGGTCTTGAGGGATGAGTTGGTGATCGGGAACCGGTACGTGGCGGACTGATGACGCTCCGAAGGCCTCCCGATAGCGCTGGATGTTGGCCCCAGCGTCGTCGAGTTGCTGTCCGGGAAGCAGACAGCAGACCCGCCCGATGTCGTGTGCCTGCATATGTGCGATCCAATCGTCGAGAGCGTCCTGATGCGTGGCGGCCGAATGCCAGCCCGGCGCACAGGACCCGTAGACGTACTCTTCGTTGGAGGCTGCAGGCGCGAAGCGGTGTGGATTCACGATGGGCATAGCACCCGTTACCCTGCCTATCCCACCGACCCCCTTCATTCTACCCACCCAGTTCTCAGCTGTGATTCTCTGAATAGAAGGTGGTCTCCACGAGACCGCTTTCCAGCCCTGACCAGCTTCAGTGACCACGTTTATACTGTCAGTTCCCCCTACGTCGAGACATGGTGACGTTTCTCGCCGGCGGGACGGGAACGCCGAAGCTCCTTGCCGGTGCCGACGACGTGTTTTCGCCGGCGGCGACGACTGTCGTCGCTAACACGGGCGACGATATCGAACTGGGGGGCCACCTCGTGTGCCCGGACCTCGATACCGTCCTGTTTCTCGACGGTGAGGTCCTCGACCGGGAGACCTGGTGGGGTATCGCCGACGACACCGCCGAGACACACAGTGAACTGACGCGGCTCGCCGACGCCGCCGGGCTCGATGGCGGCCCACGATACCTCCCCGACGACGCGCAGACTGAGGGCCGAGATATCGCCCGCTGGCGACGCTTCTCCGGCGTTGCGGAGTTCATGCACATCGGCGACCGGGACCGCGCGGTCCACGTCACGCGCACCTCGCTCCTTGACGAGGGCCAATCACTGACAGCCGTGACTCGGACGCTCGCCGACGCGTTCGGATTGGACCGGACGCTGTTACCGATGAGCGACGACCCCGTCGCTTCGATCATCCACACGCCGAGCGGTCCGATGCACTTCCAGGAGTGGTGGGTCGGCCGCAACGGGGAGCCGTCGGTCGAGGACGTGGAGTTCCGAGGCTCCGAGGCGGCCAGCACGACGGATGCCGTCCTGACCGCACTCGACGATACGGTTGTCATCGGCCCGTCGAACCCCGTGACTTCGCTCGGACCGATGCTCGCCATCAATGACATCGAACAGGCGCTACACGAGACACCAGTCGTCGCCGTCTCGCCGTTCATCGAGGACACGGTGTTTTCCGGGCCGGCGGCGGACCTGATGGCCGGCGTCGGGCTGGAGCCCAGCACTGCCGGCGTGGCCGGGGCGTACCCCTTCGCTGACGCGTTCGTACTGGACGACGACGATTCCACGCCGCTCGACGTGCCGGTCGTCCGAACCGACACGACCCTCGACGACGCGGCCGACGCTGAGCGGGTGAACCGTGCCGTCGAAACGGCCCTCTCGGAGGTGGCCTGATGTTCGAGCCGCGCGTCGCCCTCGCGAGTCTGAGCGGCGAGGCCGACGCGTCGTGGGCCCGCGCGGTCGAATCCCACGTCGGGTGTGCGTTCCTCGGCGGTATCGCACTCGACGACCGGACGCGCGAGGCCGCCCGAGCGATGACGGACCGCGACCGCTCCGAGTTCCTGCCCGATGACCCGGTCGCGTTCGTCGACGACCAGCTCGGCGCGCTTGCGGACGCACCACTGCGCCCGGCGTTCAACGTCCGGAGCGCGACGCTTGGCCCCGTCGAGCGTGTCGCCGCCGTCTGTCAGCGCCACGACGCCATCATCGAGATCAACGCCCACTGTCGGCAGGACGAGATGTGCGCTATGGGTGCCGGCGAGGCGCTGCTTCGGGAGCCGGACCGCCTGGCCGAGTTCGTGGAAACTGCGGCGTCGACGGGCGCGACGGTGTCGGTGAAGGGCCGCGCCGAACTCGATGGCGTCTCGCTCCCAGCCGTTGCTCAAGCCATCGAAGACGCTGGTGGAGACCTGTTCCACGCCGACGCGATGGACTCGGAGTCGGTCATCGCTGACGTGGCCGACGCCACCGACCTGTTCGTCGTCGCCAACAACGGCGTTCGAGGGAGGGAGACGGCACAGGAGTACCTCTCGTACGGTGCTGACGCCGTCAGCGTCGGTCGCGCGAGCGACAAGCCGGCGGTACTCGACGAAGTCCGCGCAACGACAGCGGCGTGGTTCGGGTCGGAGGTGTCACCGTGAGCGAACGGTCGGTTGCACAGAACGCCCAGCTTGCACTGCTGCTGGAGGTCTCCGGGACGCCGAAGCCCGGCAACGTCGACCGCGAGCGGGAGTACGATGACCTGCGGTTCGAGCATTTCATGGCCGGGGCTGTGGGGGCGCGGCCGGGGCTTGACCGCGCGGCTGCCGCCGACCCTATCGGTCCCGCGTTCGAGACAGCCGTCGAAGGGATGGCCGCCCAATCCGGCGGGAACACCCAGTTCGGGGCCTTGCTGGTGCTCACGCCCCTTGCCGCCGCGGCCGCGGACAGGCGACTGTCACCATCCGATGTCGATGCTGTGGTTCATGAGACGACTGTCGACGACGCGGCGGCGTTCTACCGCGCCTTCGAACATGTCGACGTGGCCGTCGACGACCCGCCCGACGGGCTGGAGCCGCTCGATGTTCGCCGTGGACGCGACGCGATTCCGGAACTCCGCGCGCGAGAGATGACGCTGTTCGACGTGATGGCGTCCAGCGCGGATGTCGATGGCGTGGCCGCTGAGTGGGTGTCCGGTTTCGAGCGCGTGTTCGAGGCCAGCGAGTGGCTACTGGACGGGTCTGGCCCAGTCGCTGACCGCGCATCGGACGTGTTCATCGAACTGCTCGCGGCGGAACCGGACACCTTTATCGTCACGCGGCAGGACCGCGAAACCGCTGAGGAGGTCCAGCGACGGGCACAGGCCGTTCTCGACGGTGCGGAAACCGCGACCGACCTCGCCGAGGAGTTCGTCGAGCGGGATATCAACCCCGGAACGACTGCTGATCTCGTTGCGGGCGCGCTGTTCGTCGCGCTCGAACGGGGGCTCGAAGTGTGACCGGGGATTCCTCTGGAGATGGCGGCCCGGACTCCGGTGGCTCCGGGAAGGAGTGGCCTGTCGCGCTCGCCGGCGTCTCCGAGACCGTCGTCACTACCCTGGGGCCGAACGAGCGCTGGAACGTGGCTGCGCTGGGTGTCCATGCGCCGGACGGCGACGGACCAGCCACGGCGACGACGTGGGGTCGGACCCGGACCTGGCGGAATTTCCGGGAGCGTGGGAGCGGCTACGTCCAGTTCACTCGCGACCCGGTCGACTTCGCCGAGGCGGCGCTGTCGGTCCGGGAGGAGGACGACCCCGTCCTCAACAGTGCGGACGCCTGGGTCGAGGTCGAGGTCGGGCGGCGTGACTCCGGGTCGGAGGGCGATACGCAGTGGATCGAATGGGCGCTGCACCCCATTGACAGCGCTGTCGAGCGGCGTGTCGTCCCGACCACGAACCGCGGCCACGCCGCCGTCGTCGAGGCGACTGTGGCGGCCTCGCGGCTGGGCGTGCCCAGCTACGACCGCGAGACGCTGCTGGACCGGCTTGCGTACTTCGAGTCCGTGGTCGAAACGGCTGGCGGCGAACGCGAGCGAGCGGCTTTCGAGCGCGTTCGTGAGTTAGTTGACGCCGAGTGGTAGGGACGCCGCACGGAATGAGGGGCACACAGGCGACACACGACGACTCGTGACAGACTGTGTCGCACTCTCGCGGACCCTGCCACGGCGACGTTCAGCGCACGGTAACGGGTCGTTCCACCCCTACTGATAAACGTTCGCGTGCGTGGTCCGTTCCGAACCCTTTTTGAGTGCGACCAAGCAAGTAGCGCGCATGGCAATCAAACCCGCCTACGTCAAGAAGACCGGGACGCTCCTCATGGAGCGATACCCTGACGCCTTCGGTGCAGACTTCGAACACAACAAAGACGTCGTCGAGGAACTGACCAACATCGAATCCAAGGGTGTCCGCAACCGCATCGCCGGCTACGTCACCCGGAAGATGAACAACCCGGTCGAAGCGTAATTCGGTTCTTTCTCTCTGTTTCTTGCCGGTGACTGAGCCGCTGCTGTATCGGCTCTGAACCCTTACTGCTCTGGCTGGGCGCGCTGGCTGTCGCTCTGGCGCTTTCGGTGGATAATGCCCTGCATGTTGGCGGTGCGGGCGGCGATGTCGCGGAACGACTCGCCGACGTCGCTGTCCTCGTCGAGGACGAGCGGTTCCCCGGTCGTGCCCCCTTCCCTGACTTCGGGGTCGAGCGGGATCTCCCCGAGGAACGGCATCTCCGTCTCGTCGGCGAACTCGCGGCCGCCGCCGCTGCCGAAGATGTCGTGTGTGCCGCCACAGTCCGGACAGACGAACGACGACATGTTCTCGACGATACCCAGCACAGGGGTCTCGTGGCGACCGAACATCCGGAGCCCTTTCCGGGCGTCGTCGAGCGCGACTTCCTCCGGGGTCGTGACGATGACGGCTCCGGAGACGGGCACCTGCTGGAGCATCGTCAGTTGCGTGTCGCCGGTTCCCGGCGGCAGGTCCACGACCATGTAGTCGAGTTCGCCCCACAGCACGTCGTCCCAGAGCTGTGTGAGCACGTTGTCGACCATCGGGCCGCGGAAGATAACCGGGTCGTCCTTGCCGACGAGGAAGTCCATGCTCATCAGCTTCATCCCGTGTTTCTCGACGGGAATTATCTCCTCGTCCTCGGTCGCGCGCGGCGATTCGTCGGCGTCGAGCATCCGCGGGACGTTCGGGCCGTACACGTCGGCGTCGAACAGGCCGACGCGGGCGCCGAGCCGCGAGAGGCCGGCGGCGAGGTTCACCGCGACGGTGGACTTGCCGACCCCACCCTTCCCCGAGGCGACCGCGATGACATTCTTGACCTTCGGGAGCGGGTCCTCGGCCTCTGGGACGCCGCGGTCGACGCTCGCCGAGAGGTCTATCTCCTGATCGGTGTCACCCAGCGCCTCGCGGACCTCGTTCGCGATGCTCGTCTCCGTCGGCGAGTACGGCGCACCGAGCGCCAGGTCGATGCTGACCTCGTCGTCGGTCACGTCGATACTGTTTATCAGCCCGAGTGAGACGATGTCAGCTCCGAGGTCCGGGTCCTCGACCGTTCGCAGGCGCTCGCGTACGTCGTCTGTATTCATGCACAGGAGTAGGTCCCGGAGGTGCGATAAGGATTGTGACCCGTCGAATGCGGGCAGTCTGCTGCCCCGGCCCCGCAACAGCGGATAAGTTCTAATGTGTCACTCTCGCGTGCGCGAAGAACACTATCTCTCTATGGACGTCGAAACACGTAGACGCTCTCCCCGTCCAACTCGGCGCGCAACTCGCCGCTGTCGTGGTCGAACACGAGTCGCTCCGGCGTCCCGGCAAACGAGTGCAGCGGCATGCCGGTGTCTAATGTCCCGTCGGGGGCCACTGCGACGTGGGTTCGGCCGCTGAAGTCGGCCCGGAGGGTGCCGTCGTCCGTTTCGGTAACCGTGCCGGACCCTGAGAACCGTTCCAGATGGTCACGGACCGCTGTTCGGTCGGTCGGGTCGACGCTGTTGCCGCCGTCGGTAACGCGCCGGCGCATACGTCGACATGGGCGCCTATCGATGAATGTGTTGTGCTGGCACCTGACAAGTGCAGCGATGCTTGCGATTCCATGTCTCTGTGGGTATGTCCCGAAGTCACGCTGTCGGGCCCCTTCGTTGCGTTTAAATACAACCCCGGAATAGAATCGGATAGACTCGTGTAGGGGGACCAGCCCCCGAGTCCGCGTGCTGCGGGCGCGAGTGTCATAGAACGCGTGTCGTGGTAGCCAAGCCTGGCCCAAGGCGCAGGGTTGCTAACTCTGTGGCGTACAGCCTCCGGGGTTCGAATCCCCGCCACGACGCTCACCCATCAGTACCTACATATGAGTGCAGAAGACCCCAACGCGGGCGAGGACGCGGATGCCGAAGAGGAGGAGGACATCCGCTATTTCGTCCGTATCGGACAGACAGACCTCGACGGGACGAAATCCGTCGAGCGAGCACTGACAGAACTGAACGGTATCGGCCACCGGGCCGCCCGAATCATCACCCAGAAGGCGGACGTGGACCGGCGCGCGGTCTTCGGCAAGCTCGACGACGACGTCATCGAGCGCGTCGTCGACCACGTCGAGAACTTCGCTGACGAGGTGCCCGAGTGGATGGCCAATCACCAGAAGGACTACTTCACCGGTGAGACCACCCACGAGACCGGCAACGACCTCCAGCTCACCCGCCGGCAGGACATCAACCGCATGAAGATGATCGACTCCTACCGCGGTGTCCGCCACAAACGCGGCCAGAAGGTCCGTGGACAGCGTACCAAGTCCACCGGCCGGACGGAGGGAACCATCGGCGTCAACGTCGAGGCGATCAAAGAAGAGCAGGCTGAGGAAGCCGCCGCGGAGGATGACGAATAATGGCGCTTGGTTCAAACACGAAGTTCTACGAGACGCCGAATCATCCCTTCCAGGGCGAACGCATCGCCGACGAGGCCAACCTCATCGGCCGCTACGGCCTGAAGAACAAAGAAGAGCTCTGGCGCGCACAGTCCGAGCTCCGCGGCTACCGCCGCGAGGCCCGGAAGCTGCTGGGCAGCGCCGGCGAGCACGAGACCGAGTCCGAGGAGTTCCTCGCTCGGCTCAAGCGCTACGGCATCCTCAACGAGCAGGACCAGCTCGACGACGTGCTGTCGCTCGACGTGACCGACGTGCTGGAACGTCGCCTGCAGACGGTCGTCTACCGCAAGGGCTACGCGAACACGCCCGAGCAGGCCCGCCAGTTCATCGTCCACGGACACATCGTGCTGGACGACGCTCGCGTCACTCGACCCGGCATGACGGTGGAGACCGCCGTCGAGAGCTCGGTCGGCTTCGACGAGCACAGCTCGCTGTCGGACGAACTCCATCCTGAGCGCGCGGAGGCCCAAGAATGAGCGAAGAAACCGAAGACATCTGGGGCATCGCCCACGTACACGCATCGTTCAACAACACGATCATCACCATCACCGACCAGACCGGCGCTGAGACGCTCGCGAAGAGCTCCGGCGGGACGGTCGTCAAACAGAACCGCGACGAAGCGTCGCCGTACGCGGCGATGCAGATGGCCGAGGTCGTTGCGGAGAAAGCCCTCGACCGCGGTGTCGAGGGCGTCGACGTCCGGGTCCGCGGTCCCGGCGGCAACCTCCAGACCTCGCCCGGTCCGGGTGCGCAGGCGACGATCCGCGCACTCGCCCGAGCAGGTCTGGAGATCGGTCGCATCGAGGACGTCACGCCGACCCCGCACGACGGTACTCGTGCACCCAAGAACTCCGGATTCTAACCAATGACACAGGACTACGAGGTTGAGTTCGTCGAACGCGGCGAGCGCGAGGCACGGATCCTCGTGCGCGGCATCACGCCGGCTTTCGCCAACGGCATCCGGCGAGCGATGGTCGCGGACGTACCGACGTTCAGTATCGATACCGTCCGCGTCATCGAGAACACCAGCGTGATGTTCAACGAGCAGATCGGTCTCCGACTGGGACTGGTCCCGCTGACGACCGACCTCGACGACTTCGAGATCGGCGACGAGGTGACGCTGTCGCTGTCCGTCGACGGGCCGAGCACGGCCTACTCCAGCGACCTCGTCTCCTCGGACCCGATGGTCGAGGCGGCCGACGACAACATCCCGATCATCGACCTCAAGGAGGGCCAACGTCTCGAAGTCGAGGCAGATGCCGTCCTCGATACCGGTCGGGAACACGCCAAACATCAGGGCGGCGTGGCCGTCGGCTACCGACACCTCCAGCAGGTGGAGGTCGTCGGCGACCTCGGCGAGTTCGAGGACGACGACCCGAACATCCTGCGTGGCGTCATCGAAGAGCAGGCGGCCGAACACGCCGCCGGCGACGCCACCAACGGCGAACTCGTCGCGACAGACGAGTTCGACAACGACCTTCGGAACCGCTACCCCGGCAAGGATGTCGAGGTCTCGGACGTGCCGAACGCGTTCGTGTTCCACGTCGAGACGGACGGCTCGTTCACCACCGAGGAACTGGTCCTGCGCGCGGTCGAGACGCTGCGTGACCGCGCGACCGAACTGAAAGACGCAGTCCAACTGTAACGACACAATGCCCCGACACACCCCACCACTACCGATGACCGCCCGCTCCCCGAGCGCGAGGACCGAAAGGGGTTTTACGGGGCACGCAAAACGAACAATCGCGCGCAGGGATAGCCAAGTTTGGCCAACGGCGCAGCGTTCAGGGCGCTGTCCCGTAGGGGTCCGCAGGTTCAAATCCTGCTCCCTGCACTTTTCCCACAACGGAGGAATCATATGAGTAAGACGAACCCGAGACTCAGTAGTCTCATCGCCGACCTGAAGTCAGCCGCCCGCAGTTCGGGCGGTGCTGTCTGGGGCGACGTCGCCGAGCGCTTAGAAAAGCCACGGCGCACACACGCGGAAGTCAACCTCGGCCGTATCGAACGATACGCCCAGGAAGACGAAACCGTCGTTGTGCCCGGCAAGGTGCTTGGCTCCGGTGTCCTGCAGAAGGACGTCACCGTCGCCGCTGTCGACTTCTCCGGAACCGCCGAGACGAAGATCGACCAGGTTGGAGAGGCTGTATCACTCGAACAGGCAATTGAAAACAACCCAGAAGGCTCCCACGTCCGGGTGATCCGATGAGCGTCGCAGAGTTCGACGCGGATGTCATCGTTGACGCCCGCGACTGTATCATGGGCCGCGTCGCATCACAGGTCGCCGAACAGGCACTCGACGGCGAGACGGTCGCTGTCGTCAACGCCGAGCGCGCTGTGATCACCGGCCGAGAGGAGCAGATCACGGAGAAGTACAAGAAACGTGTCGACATCGGTAACGACAACGGGTACTTCTACCCCAAGCGACCGGACGGCATCTTCAAGCGCACCATCCGTGGCATGCTGCCCCACAAGAAGCAGCGTGGCCGCGAGGCGTTCGAGAACGTCCGTGTCTACCTCGGCAACCCGTACGACGAGGACGGCGAGGTCCTAGACGGCACGTCGCTTGACCGACTGTCGAACATCAAGTTCGTCACGCTGGGCGAGATCAGCGAAACGCTTGGAGCGAACAAGACATGGTAACGAACACGTCTGGCAAGAAGAAGACCGCCGTCGCCCGCGCGACCGTTCGCGAGGGCGAGGGCCGCGTGCGTATCGACTCGCAGCCGGTCGAACTCGTCGACCCCGAGCTGGCGCAGCTCAAGATGCTGGAACCGTTCCGCATCGCTGAGGACGACCTCCGCGGCGAGGTCGACGTCGAAGTGTCCGTCGAAGGTGGCGGCGTCATGGGGCAGGCAGACGCCGCCCGAACCGCCATCGCTCGCGGGCTCGTCGACCACACCAACGACGCCGAACTCCGTGACGCGTTCATGGAGTTCGACCGCTCGCTGCTGGTCAACGACGTTCGCCAGTCCGAACCCAAGAAGTGGGGCGGCCCCGGTGCGCGGGCCCGCTACCAGAAATCGTACCGCTAAGGTGATACAGGTATGATGGTACCGGTTCGGTGTTTCACGTGCGGTAACGTCGTCGGCGAGCACTGGGAAGAGTTCAAAGCACGCACCCGCGAGGCCGAGGAGCCAGAGGACCCGGAGAAGGTCCTCGACGAACTCGGCGTCGAGCGGCACTGCTGTCGCCGGATGCTCGTCTCACACAAAGACCTCGTCGACATCGTCTCACCCTACCAATGAACGCACAGGAAAGCCGCTACGAGAAGGCCCGCAAACTCGGCGCACGAGCGCTGCAGTTGGCCCACGGTGCTCCCGTGCTTATCGAGACGGAACACACCCAGCCGATACTCATCGCCGCCGAGGAGTACGACGCTGGCGTCCTACCGTTCACGGTCAACAGGAGTGATTAACGATGACGCTCATCACTGACATCCGACTCCGCCGCGTCCTCGACTCCCGCGGGAACGCGACCGTCGAGGCCGACGTTCTCACCGAGAGTGGGGGCTTCGGTCGTGGCAAGGCACCGAGCGGCGCAAGCACGGGCGAGTACGAGGCCATCGAACTCCCCGCCAACGAGGCTATCGCCAACGCCCGCGAGGAGGCACTCCCGCGACTCATCGGCGAGGTCCACGCCGGGAACCAGCGTGACGTCGACGCGGCGCTCCACGCCGCCGACGGCACCGACGACTTCTCCGGCATCGGGGCCAACAGCGCGGTCGCCATCTCGATGGCGGCCGCCAAGGCCGGTGCCGACGTGCTGGGCGCACCGCTGTACCAGCACCTCGGCGGCACGTTCCGGGGCAACGAGTACCCGACGCCGCTGGGCAACATCATCGGCGGCGGCGAGCACGCCGCGGACGCGACCAACATCCAGGAGTTCCTCGCGGCCCCTGTCGGCGCACCGAGCGTCGAAGAGGCTGTCTTCGCCAACGCCGCGGTCCACCAGGAGGTCCACGACATCCTGGCCGACCGCGACCTGCCAGCGGGCAAGGGCGACGAGGGCGCTTGGGCACCATCCGTCTCGGACGACGAAGCGTTCGAGATCATGGACGAAGCCGTCGAGACCGTGGCCGACGACTTCGGCTTCGCTATCTCGTTCGGCCTCGACGTCGCCGGCGCAGAACTCTACGACGCCGACGAGGACGGCTACGTCTACGACGACGGCGTCAAGTCCACACAGGAGCAGATAGAGTACATCGCCGGGAAGGTCGAGGAGTACGACCTCGTCTACGTCGAGGATCCCCTCGACGAGAACGACTACGAGGCCTTCGCGGACCTGACCGCACAGGTCGGTGACCAGACGCTCGTCTGCGGCGACGACCTGTTCGTCACGAACGTCGAGCGCCTGCAGGCCGGCATCAACGCCGACGCCGGGAACTCCATCCTGATCAAGCCGAACCAGATCGGGACGCTCACCGACGCTGTCGACGCCATCGAACTGGCGACGGCAAGCGGCTACGAATCCGTGGTCTCCCACCGCAGCGGCGAGACGGAAGACACGACGATTGCACACCTCGCTGTCGCCACAGACGCCCCGTTCATCAAGACCGGCGCGGTCGGCGGCGAGCGCACAGCCAAGCTGAACGAACTAATCCGTATCGAGGACAACGCAGTATGAGCGGCAACGAAAAAGAAGGTCTCGACGCGTCCGACTCCGACTTCGATCCGTCCGACGAGGACGACGAAGCGGCCGACGCGGAGACCGAAACGGAAGCCGAACAGCCCGCCGACGACGCCGCGGAGGCGACGGAGGCCGAACCAACCGATGCCGACACAGAGGCCGACGAAGCGGCCGAGGCCGACGAGGCCGCCGGCCCACAGCTGGACGAGGACGTCATGCCCGACGAGCAGTCGGAGGCCGACCTCCTCATCCCCGTCGAGGACTACCTCGGCGCCGGTGTCCACATCGGGACCCAGCAGAAGACCCAGGACATGGAGCGGTTCATCCACCGCGTCCGGACCGACGGGCTCTACGTGCTGGACGTCTCGATGACCGACGAGCGCATCCGCACCGCCGCGGACTTCCTGGCCAACTACGAGCCGGAGCAGATCCTGGCCGCGTCGTCGCGCCAGTACGGCCGGTTCCCGGCCGAGAAGTTCGCCGAAGCGATTGGCGCGCGCGTCCGCACCGGCCGGTTCATCCCCGGCACACTGACCAACCCCGACTACGACGGCTACATCGAACCCGACATCGTGGTCGTCACCGACCCGATCGGTGACGCCCAGGCTGTCAAGGAGGCCATCACGGTCGGCATTCCGGTCATCGCGATGTGTGACTCCAACAACACCACGTCGAACGTCGACCTGGTCGTCCCGACGAACAACAAGGGGCGCAAGGCGCTGTCGGTCGTCTACTGGCTGCTGGCCAACGAGACGCTCGACCGCCGCGGTGCCGAGCCGACGTACGGACTCGACGACTTCGAGTCCGACATCTAACGTCGCTGAACTGTTTCGTTTTCCGGCCCGTTGACGCACAAGTGGCGACGCCGGTGTCGCCAACACAAGACCTACCACGAGGCCCGGAGTACCACCGGGAAATGGAAGAGGGAGACACGTTCGTCAACGCCGTCATCGGTGCCGTCGCGACCGCTCTGCTGAGTGGGTTCGTCCCGCTCGCGCCGCTGCTCGGCGGCGGTATCGCCGGCTATCTCGAAGGTGGCGAGCGAGACGACGGGGTCCGGGTCGGGTTCCTGTCCGGCGTCATCGGGCTGGCGATCTCGCTGATCTTCTTCGTGGTCGTGTTCGTCTTCCTGGCCGCGTTTCTGGCGTTCGTTCCCGAAGCACTGGGTGTGTTCGGTGCGATGGGGTTGCTCGTGCTCGCCCTCGGAACGGTAATGACGGCCGCGTACTTCCTCGGATTGAGCGCACTCGGCGGCTGGCTGGGCAACTACGTCAAGTACGACACGACCATCGGCGACTGACTGGCCAGCCGCGCTGTCGGTAACTACATCACGGGGGACGCCACTACCGAGAACGCATATGCGTGAGTCGGTGACTAACGCTGGTATCGGGGCGCTCGTCACGGTTGCCCTGTCCTTTATTCCCTTTTCGTCGGTGGCCGGCGGTGCGGTAGCCGCGGCGAACCACGGCGGCAGCTACCGGACGGGGCTCTGGCTGGGAACGCTGGCCGGCGTCTGCGCGATGGTGCCGCTGCTCGCCCTCTTTCTCCCGGCGCTGTACATCGCCGGTCTCCTCGGGTTCGGGATTCCACCCGGCGCACCGGGGTACGACCTGTTTCTGGCGCTCGTGTTCAGCTTCTTTCTGCTGTACACTGTCGGTCTCAGCGCCCTCGGTGGTCTCGGCGGCGTCTGGGTAAAGGGACACACCGACTGGAACCTAGACGCCAACCGCTGGCTCTAAACGTGCCTGAACCGCGCTCTTCCCGACATTTGGCATGCCATTCAAGCGTGTCCGACACTAACGTCAGCCGATGTCAAAGACGCCGCCCGGACCGAAGGGCGAACCGCTGTTCGGCAGTAGCCGTACGTACGCTCGGGACCCGTTCCGGTTTATCTCGGCGCTGGAGCGAGCATACGGCGACGTTGCCCGATTCGACATGGGGCCGATGGACACGGTCATGCTGTGTGACCCGACGGCAATCGAGCGCGTACTGGTCTCGGAGGCCGACCAGTTCCGCAAGCCCGACTTCCAGGGCGATGCGCTGGGTGATTTGCTGGGTGACGGGCTGTTGCTGAGCGAGGGAGAGACGTGGGAGCAGCAGCGAAAGCTCGCCAACCCCGCGTTCTCGATGGCTCGGTTGTCTGGGATGGCCGACCGCATCACCGGCCACGCGGAGGACCGGATTGCCGACTGGTCTCACGGCGACGTCATCGACGCCGAGCAGTCGATGACCCGGGTCACGCTGGACGTGATTCTGGACCTGATGATGGGCGTCGAGCTTTCCGAGCAGCGAGTCCAGACTATCGAGGAGCAACTGTTGCCGCTGGGTCAGCGGTTCGAGCCGGACCCTATCCGGTTCGCCATGCCCCAGTGGATGCCGATGCCCGACGACGCCGAGTTCGACCGCGCCGTGCGGACGCTGGACGAGGTGCTGGACGACATCATCGCGGTCCGCGAGGACTCGCTTGGGACGGCTGAGGACGGCCCGATGGATTTCCTGTCGGTGCTCCTGCGTGCCCGCGACGAGGGGAACCAGTCGCCCGACCAACTGCGCGACGAGATGATGACCATGCTGCTTGCCGGTCACGACACGACGGCGCTGACGCTGACCTACACCTGGTTCCTGCTGTCGGAACACCCCGAAGTCGAACAGCGGGTCCACGAGGAACTCGACGACGTCATCGGCGACGACCGGCCGGGGATGGAGCACGTCCGCGAACTGGACTACCTCGAATGGGTGATTCAGGAAGCGATGCGGCTCTACCCACCGGTGTACACCATATTCCGGGAGCCGACCGAGGACGTGACGCTGTCGGGCTACGAGGTCGAGGCGGAGACGACGCTGATGGTCCCGCAGTGGGGCGTCCACCGCTCCGAGCGGTTCTACGACGACCCAGAGACGTTCGACCCGGAGCGCTGGAAGCCCGAACGAGCCAGCGAGCGGCCCCGGTTCGCCTACTTCCCGTTCGGTGGTGGCCCGCGCCACTGTATCGGGAAGCATCTTGCCATGCTCGAAGCACAACTCATCACCGCGACGACGGCTAGCCAGTACCGACTGGAGTTTCAGGGGGAGACGCCTCTGGAGTTGTTGCCGTCGCTGACCGCCCATCCTCGGCAGGAAATGTCGATGCGCGTGCAGGAACGGTAGCACGGACTCCGATGGGACCACTCCGGTGCCGTCGTCGCCTCACAGTGCGGGTTCGACGTGACAGGGACTTGGTCATCAGCTATTTACTGCAGAACCCCGTGTAAGCGTACAAGAACAGCGGGCTGAACGTCTCTCCGGTGACCGATTTCAGCCGCGGTCACGGTGGGAGGGCCCCGTTCACAGCCGACTACTCGACCATCATGACACTGCTGCAGAACACCACTGGCGGCAATCGTCCCGCGCCGTTTGCAGTTGTCCTGCGACCGGACCTGTCCCGAGACAGTTCCCAGAGCCATATCGCTTCGACTGCTCTTGAGCAGGGAACGATATCTATCCCGGCGCAACGGCCGGACTCGAACGGGATACCGAATGACGTCTGAGACCGCTGTCAACGGGGACGACAGGGTTCAGGTCCTCTACGTCGGCACCGATTCGGACGACGCCGAAACGCTGTCGACGGCGCTCGAACGCGAGAACGGCCGTTTCATGGTCGAAACGGTGCGCACTGCTCCCGAGGCTGTGGCGAGGCTGGCTGACGATACCGTAGACTGTCTCGTCTCCGACTACGACCTGCCCGAACAGAACGGTATCGGGCTTCTGGAAACGGTCCGTGACGAGCACCCGACCCTCCCGTTTATTATCTACACCGCACAGGGGAGCGAAGCGGTCGCCAGCGAGGCGATTTCGGCCGGTGTCACGGACTACCTCAGGAAAGAGCCGGGCACCGAACAGCATGTGGAGTTGACGAACCGAATCTTTGACGCCGTCGACCACTCCCGATCACAGCAGGCGGTCAGCGAACGGAACCGAGCGCTCCGGAGCTACGAGCGGATGGTCAACTCCATGCAGGAGGCCGCCTGTATTTACGATGCGGAGGGGCGGTTCGAAATCGTCAACGAGACCATAGCAGAGTGGTACGACACGACGCGCGCTGCGCTCGAAGGACAGACCAGTAGACTCGTTCCGCGTATTCGAGCCGAGGGTGAAACAGACCGCTACCAGGAACTGCTCGACGGAACGCGGGAGCAGCTTAGCGGCGAAATCGAAGCGGAGTTCCCCGGCCACGGACACGCGGTGGTCGCGTACCAGCTAACGCCGCTGGTCGTCGATGGTGTTATCGACGGCATCGTCGGCGTCGCTCGGGACGTCACCGACCGGAAAGAGCGCGAACAGAAGCTACTCCGGAACAAACGCGCGATAGACGAGGCCCCGGTCGGTGTCGTTATCACCGACCCTGGCCAGACGGACAATCCGCTGATCTACGCCAACGACCACTACCGCGACCTGACTGGCTATTCGCTTCCGGAGTTACTCGGGAAGAACTGCCGAATGCTACAGGGCGAGAACACCGATCCGGAGTCCGTCGCTACAATGCGGGACGCGATTGACGCAGAGGAGCGGGTGACGGTCGAACTCAGGAACTACCGGAAGGACGGGACCGAGTTCTGGAACAGGGTTCGGATCGCGCCGGTTCGAGACGACGACGACGGGACAGTCGTCAACTACGTCGGGTTCCAGCAGGACATCACGGAGCGGAAACGACGCGAGAAACGATTAGAGGAAACGTCGTCGCGGCTGGAAGCCCTCTTCGAGAATTCACCGGACATGATCGACGTGCTTGACGCTGACGGGACGATCTGCGACGTGAACCAGCGGTTCTGTGCGGAGCTGGGGTACGACGAGAGCGAGGTGCTCGGACGGTCGATCTGGGAGTTCGACCTGACGTTCGACGCCGAGGACGTGCAGACCCAGCTTTCCGGGTTCAGTGTCGACGAGCGCCGGAAGTTCGAAGGCCTGTACGAACGCCGCGACGGGTCGACGATGCCGGTCGAAGTACATCTGCTCCGACTCAGCCTCGACGGCGAGGACCGGTTCCTGGCGATCAGCCGTGATATCACGGAGCGCAAGGAACGCGAGCAGGAACTCGAACAGCAAAACGAACAGCTCGAACAGTTCGCCAGCGTCGTCAGTCACGACCTCCGGAACCCGTTGACTGTCGCCCGCGGACGCCTCGAACTACTGCGTGAGGAGTCCGATAGCGAGCACATCGACGCTATCGACGGCGCACACCAGCGAATGGATACGCTCATCGACGACCTGCTCACGCTCGCACGCGACGGTACGTCACCCGCGTCGCCCGTCATGGTTGACCTCGAACCGTTCGTCCAGACGTGCTGGCAAAACGTCGACACGAAAGCCGCGACGCTCCGCACTGACATAGCCCGCCCCATCCGCGCCGACGAGAGCCGCCTCCGTCAACTGTTCGAGAATCTCGTCCGCAATGCGGTCGAACACGGCGGTGACGACGTGACCGTGACCGTGGGCGAACTGGCCGACGGCTTCTACGTCGCGGACGACGGTCCCGGTATCCCTGTGGCCGACCGCGGAGACGCGTTCGATGCCGGCTACTCGACAGCAGCCGAAGGGACCGGCTTCGGCCTGAGCATCGTGAAACAGGTCGCTGACGCCCACGGCTGGACGGTCCGTATCGAGAGCGGGGCCGACGGCGGCGCGCGGTTCGAGTTCACCGACGTCGACACTGTGTCCGAGTAGTCCCCCGGCGTTCTCCTGACCGACGACTCCGAAAACGCCTAACGCCCTGGGTGCACACGAGCGGGTATGGTCACGTCGAGCGCTCCCGGGAAGGTGTACCTGTTCGGGGAGCACGCGGTCGTCTACGGTGAGCCGGCGGTGCCCTGCGCTATCGAGCGGCGAGTGCATGTGACGGCAACCGAGATCGACGAGGGGTTGCGAATCCACGCGAACGACTTGCAACTGGACGGCTTTACCGTCGAGTACTCCGGTGACGGGGAGAGCCATCCGGACGTGGACGTCGCCGAATCGCTCGTCGAAGCCGGCATGGGGTACGTCAACGAGGCAGTGGCACAGGCCCGTGACGCGGCCGACGCGCCGGAAGCGGGCTTCGAGATCTCCGTCGAGGGCGACATCCCGCTCGGGGCAGGGCTGGGGTCGTCTGCCGCGCTCGTCGTCGCGGCGATAGACGCGGCGACCAGGGAACTCGGCGTCGAACTGCCGGCCAGTGAAATCGCCGACCGTGCCTATCAGGTCGAACACGAGGTACAGGACGGGCAGGCCTCGCGGGCGGACACGTTCTGCTCGGCGATGGGCGGGGCGGTCCGCGTGGAGGGCGACGACTGCCGGCGGCTGGACGGCATCGATACCCTCCCCTTCGTCATCGGCTACGACGGCGGGGCCGGCGATACCGGGGCGCTGGTCGCCGGCGTCCGGAACCTCCGCGATAAATACGACTTCGCTGCCGACACCGTCGCGGCAATCGGCGATATCGTCCGCGAGGGCGAAGCGGTGCTGGAAACGGGCGATTACGAGCGGCTCGGGGAGCTGATGGACTTCAACCACGGATTGCTCTCTGCGCTGGGCGTCTCGTCGCGGTCGCTGGACTCGATGGTGTGGGCGGCCCGCGACGCCGACGCACACGGCGCGAAACTCACCGGGGCCGGCGGCGGCGGCTGTATCGTCGCGCTGGACGAGACGGACGATGCGCTCACGGCGCTGAAGTACACGCCGGGGTGTGAGGACGTCTTCCGGGCCGAACTGGACATCGACGGGGTCCGGCAGGAATGACGGCCGTCCTCAAACTCGGCGGGAGCGTCATCACGAAGAAAGACGAACCCGAGACGGTCGATACGGCGGCTCTGTCGGCGGCGGCTTCGGCTATCGCCGAATCGGCGGTCGGTGAGGATATCGTCGTCGTTCACGGTGGCGGGAGCTTCGGCCACCATCACGCCGCCGAATACGGCGTCAGCACGACTGCGGGGACCCGCGACGTGGGCGGCGTGCAGGCCATCCACGGCGCGATGTGCCGGCTCAACGCCGCTGTCGTCGATGAACTCACCGGTCAAGGAGTCCCGGCTGTTCCGGTCCACCCGTTTTCGGCGGCCGCACGCGACGCCGACAGCGACCTTTCGCTGCCGACGGCGCAGGTCACGACGCTGCTCGACGAGGGGTTCGTCCCGGTCCTCCACGGTGACCTCGTCGCACACGCCGGTGCGGGCGCGACGGTTCTGAGCGGCGACGAACTGGTCGTCGAACTCGCGCCCGCCGTCGACGCGGACCGCGTCGGCGTCTGCTCGACCGTTCCCGGCGTCCTCGACGAGGACGGGACCGTCATCGACCGCATCGAGACATTCGAGGCCGTCGCATCGGCACTGGGTGAGAGCGACGCGACGGACGTGTCGGGTGGGATGGCCGGCAAGGTCCGTGCGCTGCTCGCCCTCTCGGCCCCCGCCGTCGTGTTCGGACCCGACGCGCTCCCCGCGTTTCTCGCCGGTGAGAGCCCGGGAACGACTATCGCTGGTGATGACGACGACTGGTGAGACTGCTACTACTGTCGTCGACTGGCCCGTCCCAGAACGCGATTTAGTCCATAGTGTGCCCAGGCTGGCTGATACAGCGGTATCTCTGCCCAGGCCTGGCAGACTGGTAGCTTAAATATCACTTCTTCGACTGTCGTAACATATTTGTCCTCTGTTATCAATTATGCGACTATGTCTGCAGTAGGTCTGACCGACGTCTATCGATACGGAACGAGGTTTCTCGGGACATTGCTTGTCGTCGCCGGCGTCGGTGGCGGCCTCATCGCTGCAGGGTACGTGCTGATACAGAACGGCTCGCTCGGCTCGCTTGCGGGGAACGCGGGCTATCGCGCGGTACTCGGTATCGTCGTCGGTGCGCTCGGTGGCCTCCTGTTGCTCTCCGGCCTGCTCGGCCTGAGCCACAAGCTCATCGCCGACGCGACGATGGCGGGCACGCTCGCGGCCCAGACAGCACAGCGTGGTGCGAGTGACGTGGCAGCCGCCAGTCCACCAGCGAGCGACCAGGCAGCAACTGAAACGGCCGATGGTAGCGCGTCCGCGGCGACCGAATCGGATTCGGAGTCGGAAGAACCGACGACGGAGTCGGCCGAGACTGAACCGGCGGTTTCTCAGGAGACGGAACCGGCTGCCGACTCAGCGACTGTCGAGCCGGCAACGGCCGAACCCGAGGTATCGGAGCCGGTCGCTGACTCCGAGCCGGACGCGGACTCGTCCGGAGACTCGGGGATCCACGCGTCCCAGGAACCCTCCGACCCATCCGACGGGACAGTGGCGTCCGCTACGTCCGACGCTTCGGCGGCCGGGACTGATGACGCACCGGTGACGGCAGCCGACGAAGATCCGCTGGCGGATGCTGACCCGGCAACAGCTGATGACCCGGTAGCAGGCGATGATCCAGTGACAGACAAGGACCTTCTGGACACCGACGACACTTCAGGACCACCGTCGACCGACGACACGATGGCCGCGGCGACAGACGACACGATGGCCGCGGCGACAGACGAAGACGAAGTGGAGACGGCCCAGAACGAACAGCTATCGAACCAACAGCCGGCGGAAAACGTTGCTGGACCGGAATCCGAAGCAGTGGACGACACCACTGCGGAGCCATCCCCGACGGACCTCGCTGGTGAATCGGAAACGGTAGAGCCCCAGTCTGAACCCAGCGAGCAGTCGGACCGCGACCTGCTCGCCGAGGACGCCGGCGAGGAACCAGAATCGAGCACGGAACCACAGGAGTGGACTCCGCCGGACCCTGCGGAGTTCGACACGCAGAGCGAGGAACCCGCTGCGGCTGACGACTGGGGAGCGGACGAACCAGTACCGGCCGACGACTGGGAAACCGAACCTGAAGCCGATACCGGACCCACTGCTGTCGGATCACCAGATGACGCCGAGGCGGACCAGCACGACGCCGTGACCGAGGACACCCGACTACTCGACGAATCCGGTAGGGCAGACACGTCCAGTGGCCCGCGGACGACGGACGACCTGTTCGGTGGCGGCACTGCTGACGAGCAATCCGATTCCCGGGCCGACGAGAGCGTACAGGGCGAGGTGGAGTCACAGGACGCGGACGCGACTGACGACGAGGACACGACGCTCGCGGACGACGGTGTCACTGGTTTCGACGTCTCCAGTGACGACGACCCGCTCTCGGACCCCTTAGACGACGAGTAGCGACGAACCCACACCGTTTTAAGAAGCGCCGTTGTAGTCCGGAGTAACCGAGCGCACGGCCGCTCGCGGACTGCGGTTCGGCGGCCGGCAGACGGCGGATGTAAGTTGCGGGACGGAAGTCCCTCCCACTGCGGTTGCACAGGCTACGGGCGTACCCGACTGGCCTGGAGCGCCGACGCGGATGAAGTCGCCTACATTGCAGATACCGTCGTTGCCGTGCCCCACCGGATGCCCGCGGCCGGCTTTCCACTCGGAGCTACAACCATGGAAGTCGAAATTGCGACAATTGGCGGTTACGAGGCTGTAGGCCGACAGATGACGGCCGTCCGTGCAGGGGACGACGTCGTCATCTTCGACATGGGCCTGAACCTCTCGAAGGTACTGATTCACGACAACGTCGAGACGGAACGGATGCACTCGCTGGACCTCATCGACATGGGTGCCATCCCGGACGACCGGGTCATGTCCGACCTGGAAGGCGACGTGAAGGCCATCGTGCCGACACACGGTCACCTCGACCACATCGGCGCGATATCCAAGCTCGCCCACCGCTACGACGCCCCCATCGTCGCGTCGCCGTTCACCATCGAACTCGTCAAACAGCAGATCAAGAGCGAGGAGAAGTTCGGCGTCCAGAACGACCTCGTCAAGATGAGCGCCGGCGAGACGATGTCCATCGGCGAGCGCAACGAACTGGAGTTCGTCAACGTCACACACTCCATCATCGACGCGATCAACCCCGTGCTTCACACGCCGGAGGGCGCAGTCGTCTACGGGCTCGACAAGCGGATGGACCACACGCCGGTCATCGGCGACCCCATCGACATGAAGCGGTTCCGCGAGATCGGCCGCGAGGGCGAGGGCGTCCTCTGTTATATCGAGGACTGTACGAACGCGGGTAAGAAGGGCCGCACGCCCTCCGAATCCGTCGCTCGTCGCCACCTCAAAGACGTCATGACCAGCATTGAGGACTACGACGGCGGCATCGTCGCCACGACGTTCTCCTCGCACATCGCCCGTGTCAAGAGCCTCGTCGAGTTCGCTGACGACATCGGCCGCCAGCCGGTGCTACTGGGCCGCTCAATGGAGAAGTACTCCGGCACGGCCGAACGACTCGACTTCGTCGACTTCCCGGAAGACCTGGGAATGTACGGCCACCGGAAGTCCGTCGACCGGACGTTCAAGCGGATCATGAACGAGGGCAAGGAGAACTTCTTCCCCATCGTTACCGGCCACCAGGGCGAGCCCCGCGCGATGCTCACCCGGATGGGCCGCGGCGAGACGCCCTACGAGCTAGACGACGGCGACAAGGTCCTCTTCTCGGCCCGAGTCATTCCGGAGCCGACCAACGAGGGCCAGCGCTACCAGTCCGAGAAGCTCCTGGGCATGCAGGGCGCGCGAATCTACGACGACATCCACGTTTCGGGCCACCTCCGCAGTGAGGGCCACTACGAGATGCTCGACGCGCTCCAGCCGAAGAACGTTATCCCGGCCCACCAGAGCCTCGAAGGGTTCGCGCCGTACGTCGACCTCGCGGAAGACATGGGCTACAAAGCCGGACGGGACCTCCACATCACCCGCAACGGCAACATGATCCAGCTCACCGAGTAAATCGATGTCCGAACGCCATCAGCAGGTCGAAGACGCGATTGTCGCCCGACGAGACCGGGTCAACGACGCCCTCCCCGAGGACCTTCCGGTGCAGAAACCGGACCACCTCTACGAGGCGTCGCGTTACCTGCTGGACGCGGGCGGGAAACGGCTCCGCCCGACGGTCCTGCTGCTGGTCGCGGAGTCGCTGCTCGACGTCGACCCGCTGACGGCAGACTACCGTGACTTCCCGACGCTCGAGGGCGGGCAGGCCGATATGATGTCGGCCGCGCTCGCCATCGAGGTCATCCAGACGTTCACGCTTATCCACGACGACATCATGGACGACGACGCGCTCCGTCGCGGGGTGCCCGCCGTCCACAAGGAGTACGACCTCTCGACGGCGATTCTCGCCGGCGACACGCTGTACTCGAAAGCGTTCGAGTTCCTGCTCGATACCGGCGCGGCCCCCGAGCGGACCGTCGACGCGAACAAGCGACTCGCGACGACGTGTACCCGCATCTGCGAGGGCCAGTCCCTCGACATCGAGTTCGAGCAACGCGACGTCGTCACGCCCGAGGAGTACCTGGAGATGGTCGAACTCAAGACGGCCGTGCTGTACGGCGCGGCCGCCTCGATTCCGGCCACGCTGCTCGGGGCCGACGCGGAGACCGTCGACGCCCTGTACAACTACGGACTCGACGTGGGTCGCGCGTTCCAGATTCAGGACGACCTGCTGGACCTGACGACCCCCTCGGAGAAACTGGGCAAGCAGCGCGGGTCCGACCTCGTCGAGAACAAGCAGACCCTGGTGACGTTACACGCTCGCCAGCAGGGCGTCGACGTCGGCGACCTGATCGACACGGACTCCGTCGAAGCCGTCTCGGAGGCCGAAATCGACGCGGCCGTCGAGCGCCTGCGCGACGTTGGATCCATCGAATACGCCCGCCAGACCGGGCAGGATCTCATCGCGAGCGGCAAGCAGAACCTCGAAGTCCTGCCGGACAACGAGTCTCGCTACCTGCTTGAGGGTATCGCGAACTACCTCGTCGAGCGCGACTACTGAGCGCTCCGACAGTCCGTTTTTCCCCGCGTCTTTCGACCCTGAACAGTGCTGGTCAGCAACTAAGACCTGTCAGCCCCTAGGCAGTCGTGTGACTCGGTTCCTCCTCTACGGCGGCAAGGGCGGCGTGGGCAAGACGACCGTAGCCGCGGCGACCGGCTACCGGCTAGCAGCGGCGGGCCACGAGACACTGGTCGTCTCCACTGACCCCGCGCACTCGCTGGCCGACGCCGTCGAGACCGAGGTCGGCGGCGACCCGACGGAAATCCAGTCGGGGCTGTGGGGTGTCGAGATCGACCCGCAGACCGGTATCGACCGCTACCGGTCGCTGTTCGAGGCGCTGGCGTCGGAGTTTTCCGACGCCGGGGTCCGGATTGACGAGGACGAAATCGCCGACCTGTTCACGACCGGCGTGATGCCCGGCAGCGACGAACTGGCGGCCATCGAGGGCATGGCGACGTACATCGAGAGCGACCGCTGGGACCGCGTGGTGTTCGACACCGCCCCGACCGGCCACACGCTCCGCTTGCTCGACCTGCCGTCGGTGATGGACCGCGGCGTCGCGACGGCGATGGACCTCCGGGATCAGGTCCGCCGGAAGGTCAACACCGCCCGGACAATGATGTTTGGCCCGATGGCGAGCCGACGCGACGACGGTCCGGACGACTTCACCGCGATGCGCGAGCGAATGGAACGGGTCGGGACGGTGCTGCGAGACCCCGAGCAGACCGCGTTCCGCGTCGTCACCATTCCCGAGACGATGGCCGTCCGCGAGACGGAACGACTCGTCCAGAAGCTCCGCGAGTTCGACGTGCCGGTGACGACGCTGGTCGTCAACAAGGTCATCGAGGACGCTGGCGACTGTCAGCGGTGCCAGGGCAAACAGGCAGTGCAAGAGGAGTCGATTGCTACACTTCGGGAGTCACTGCCCGAACTGGGCCTGTGGACGGTGCCCGACCAGTCCGGCGAGGTGACCGGTCTTAGCGCGCTGGAACGGGTCGCGGACTCGTTAGGTGCTGTTGAATAACTACTCTTCGTTTGTGGGTAAACCGTCCTGCGTAGAATACGCAGCCCGTCTGCGAACTTACCAACCAGAAAACACATGCGGCCAGAGATGAGTTGCTTGCGTCATGAATCTCCGTCCGATTCTTGCGGTGTTTCTCATTATCACTGTCGGCATCGTAGCTTCGCTACTCCTGTTTCCCACCCTTTCTGCCCACAGCGGCCCGCCCGATGTAACGACGACTGACACGCCGACGATTGATCCATCTGTTCCGGCTCCATACCAAGGAACGAAAGCCGAACCCTCTGTCGTCATCCAGGTCGGTGCCACTGGGGATGGTTTGCCGATTCAGGTTTGGAATGCTAGCCCGATGAACCGAACCGTATCCGTCGAGATAGTACATACTGACAGTAATTCTTCAGTCCTAACCCGTACAGAAACACTGCCACCGAACGGGACACTTTGGTTGGAAATTCCGTCCCCAGGGTACCTCCTCACAGTGACGGACGAAGCAACACAGACGACTGGAACGTACCCAGTAACAACTGACCATTTCGACTGTAATTCCCGGTTT
This sequence comes from Haloarcula amylolytica JCM 13557, assembly GCF_000336615.1. GTDB lineage: Archaea > Halobacteriota > Halobacteria > Halobacteriales > Haloarculaceae > Haloarcula > Haloarcula amylolytica. The sequence goes on along the minus strand of NZ_AOLW01000019.1, from coordinate 80,497 downwards.
GCAGAAGTCCGTATCGGTAGCAACGGAACAGTGGATTCTCGGACCGTCTCCACAAGTATGGGCTGTTGACGGTACTCGCTGTACTAACCAGTATGCCTGCACCCCGTACTGAGTGAAGCGAATCGTTGCAGACCAAGGAGCTATGCGAACTGTTTGCTGACACCCTGCCCCCATAGCTGGCTGAACCCGACGGCGTTTTGACCCTCCCAGTCGCAGGTCCCGGTAATGGACGACGAGCTGCGAGACCGAATCACGGAGGCGGCGGAGACAAGCGCCCTCCTGAACGCGGTCAAACACGACAGCGAGGCACAGGTCGGAGCGATCATGGGGCCACTCATGGGCGAGAACCCGGAGTTCCGCGAGTACGGCGACGAGATTCCGGGCGTCATCGCGCCGGTCGTCGAGCGGGTCAACGGGATGCGTAGTTCTGAACGCCGCGAGCGGCTGGCCGAACTTGCGCCGGATAAACTCGAAGAACTGGAGAGCGAGGACGAGGGCGAGGACCACCCGCTGCCGGACCTGCCCAACGCCGACGAGTACGACACCGTCCGGATGCGGGTCGCGCCCAACCCCAACGGCCCGTGGCACATCGGCCACGCGCGGATGGCCGCCGTCGTGGGGACGTACAAGCAACGCTACGACGGGGAGTTCATCTGCCGCTTCGACGACACCGACCCCGAGACCAAGCGGCCGGACCTGGACGCCTACGACGCGATTCTGGACGCCATCGACTACCTCGGCTTCGAGCCCGACGAGGTGGTCAACGCCAGCGACCGGGTCGAGACCTACTACGAGTACGCCCGGGAACTCATCGACAAAGGCGGGGCCTACACCTGCTCGTGCCCGCAGGGTGAGTTCTCCGACCTGAAGAACAGCGGCGAGGCCTGTCCCCACCGCGAGAAGGACGCCGAGACCACGCGCTCGGAGTTCGAGGCGATGGTCGAGGGCGAGTACGACAGCGGCGAGATGGTGCTGCGGGTCCGGACCGACATCACGCACAAGAACCCCGCGCTGCGGGACTTCGTCGCCTTCCGGATGGTCGACACGCCCCACCCCCGCGAGGCGGCCGCGGAGTACCGCTGCTGGCCGATGCTCGACTTCCAGAGCGGGCTGGACGACCACCTGCTAGGCGTCACGCACATCATCCGCGGCATCGACCTGCAGGACTCCGCGAAGCGCCAGCAGTTCGTCTACGACTACTTCGACTGGGAGTACCCCGAGGTCATCCACTGGGGCCACGTTCAGGTCGACGCCTACGACGTGCCCCTCTCCACGTCGAGCATCGCCGAACGCATCGCGGACGGCGAACTGGCGGGCTGGGACGACCCGCGAGCGCCGACCGTCGCCAGCCTCGAACGGCGCGGCATTCGCGGCGAGGCCGTCGTCGACGCGATGATCGAACTCGGGACCTCCACGTCAAACGTCGATCTGGCGATGTCCTCGATCTACTCGAACAACCGCGACCTGATCGACGACGACTCGGACCGGGCGTTCTTCGTCCGGAACAGCGACGACCACGGCGGCCTCGTCGAGCGGCAGGTCGTCGGCGGGCCGGACGCCGGCGAACCGCCACTGCACCCGGACTTCGAGGAGCGTGGCCGCCGCGAGATTCCCGTGACCAGCGGTGTCGTCGTCGAGGGCGACGACCTGCCGAGCCACGGCGAGCGTATCTGGCTCAAGGGGTACGGCTGCGTGCGCCACACCCGCGACGCCTTCGAGTACACCGGCGACGACATCGACGCCGTCCGCGAGGAGGGCGTCGACGTGATTCACTGGGCACCGGCTGATGGGCCACAGGTCCGCCTCCGGACGATGGACGGCGACGTGTCCGGCGTGGCGGAACCCGGACTACTCGATTACGACGCTGACGAGGTGGTTCAGTTCGAGCGTATCGGCTTCGCCCGCCTCGACGAGGTCGCGGACGACCCGGACACGGAGTCCGTCGCGTACTTCACCCATCCCTGAGGCCGCCGTCACGACGACTCTGCGGTCGGTTCTTCGCCCTGTGTCTCGATCTCGACGCCGCTGAACTCGAACCGGGCGCCGCCGTCCTCGCTGTCGGTAATTTTCAGTTCCCAGCCGTGGGCCTCAGCGATCGTTTCGACTATCGACAGGCCGAACCCGGTGCCGTCATCGCTCGTACTGTAGCCCGATTCGAGGACGGCGTCCCGCTGGGCCGGCGGAATCCCCGGGCCGTTGTCGGCGACGTAGAAGCCGTCCGGCGTGGCTCCGAGCGTTATGGTGACCGCCCCTGCCCCGTCGACCGCTGGCCCGGATTCGGGAGTAGCACCGTCTCTGCCGTGTTCCACGGCGTTTCGTACGAGGTTCTGGAACAGTTCGACGAGGCGGTCGGGGTCGGCCAGTACGCGCTCCGGCGGGTCCCGAATCCGGCGCTCGGCCGCGCTCGTTGGCGCGGCGTCCCACGCCCGAGCGAACGTGTCTCGGAGCGACACCGGTTCGGGGTCGCCGATGTCACGCCCCTCGCGGGCCAGCGTCAGGGTGTGGTCGATGAGCGTCTCCATCCGATTGAGGGCGTCCGTTGCGGCCGTTATCGACTCGCGTACGTCCGCCGAAGCGTCCTGTGACGCCAGTTCCAGATGGCCGCTGGCGACCTGCAAGGGGTTCCGGAGGTCGTGGCTGACGAGGCTGGCGAACTCGTCCAGCCGCTCGTTCTGGAGTTGGAGTTGTCGCTCCCGCCGCTTCTGGTCGGTGATGTCCGTGATGACGGAGACGCTGCCGACCACAGAGCCACTGAGGCCGCGTATCGGGGCAGCAGCGAGGCTCACGTCGACGTGGCTCCCGTCTTTTCGCTGGAGTTCCGTTTCGTGGCCTGCCAGACGCTCGCCCTCGAGTACCTGCGCATGAAGCTCGATGGTCTGCCGTCGATTTTCGGCCGGGATAACGGGGACCGTTTCGCCCAGAACCTCGTCCGCAGACCAGCCGAACAGCTCTGTCGCGGCGGGGTTCCAGACCTCGACGACCCCGTCGGTGTCCATCGCCACAATCGCGAGCGGGGCGGCCTCGACGAGCGTCTCTAGGCGCTCGGTCGTCACTGCGAGCTCGGACTCGATTTCCTTTCGCTGTGAGATGTCACGGACGATGCCGACGCGGCCGGACTCACCGCCGGCCAGTTCGATGTCCGCTGCGTCGACTTCACAGGGGACCTGTTCGCCGGACGCGGTCCGTATCAGGAACTCCCCCGACCCGTCGTCCACCGGTTCGGTTTCCATCTGTCCCAGCACCGTCTCGAAGCGTTCGCCGACGAGACTGTCCTCGACGGTACCGACCAGTTCGGCGAACGGGTCGTTGTACGTGACGAACCGGTCGTGCTCGTCGAGGACGTAGACGGGTTCGCTGACGCCCTCGAAAATCGTCTTGTACTGCGCCAGCCGCTGTTCGCGCTGCTTCCGCTCCGTGACGTCCCGGAGGACGACGAGACGGCCAACGAGTCCGTCGAACCGGTCGGTAAACGGGGTCACTTCGAGCTCGACGAACCGCTGCTGTCCGTCCACGGTGAGGGCGAGTTCCGACCAGTCTGACTGTCCGTCGTCGTCGACCGCGACTTTGTCCCAGGTCGGAATGACGGCGTCCACTGGCTGGCCAACGAGCGTTTCCTCGGGGCCAGCGAGGAGGGTCTCGGCCGCTGGGTTCGCGTGGCTGATACAACCGTCGACGTCCAGAACGAGCGTTCCATCGCCCATTTGCTCGACGATGGTCTTCTGGGCGGCTGGCACCGGGTCGAGTGTCTTGAACGTGTAGAGCCCGGTCGTCATCGCTATCCCGGAGACTCCCCAGGCGAAAATCGTGGCGTCTTCGGGAATCTGTAGGAAGTACTGCTGGGTCAGCGCAATGGTCCAGGGAGCCAGCGCCGCGACGAGGACGGCAGCGGCCTGTGTTCGGTACAGGTGTCGCGAGCGGACGAACAACTGAACGAGAACGACTGTCCCGGCGAGCGCCGCAATCAGAATTGTCGCCATGTGGGCGACGAACACCGCTGTGAGGCCGGTCCCGGGCGTCACCACCAGCGACCCCACGGAGCCGCTGGGCGGGAGGTCGAACAGTGATACGCCCGGAAAGACGAACACGGCCACCAGTATCAGTGGATCAAGCGACAGTAGCCCGACGGCCCGGCGCGTCACCGCCCGGTCGAAGTCGGCGTACTGCAACGCGGCATACAGCCAGGCGATGGCGACTGCACCCTGCGCGATGGTCGCGACCTGTCGGGCGAGCAACTGGGTCGACAGCGTCGTCGCGGTGATGTCGACGGCGTAGCTGGCAGCACCGACTGACAGAGCGAGGTGAAACACCACCATCGGCGTCCCGCCAGGGTCCTCCCGCTTGCGCCACGCGAGCAGTGAAAACACCGCGGAAAGGCCTGTCAGGACCCACAGGGCCGTCACGAAGCGGCCGTACATCGTTCCAGTAACGATACGCCTATTCCCACTTTATCTTATCGGTAGATGGGTATTATTAGTAAAAATAGCGCTTGCCTGTAGCCGGTCCACCATTATCCGCATCATTCCTTCTAACCCGACTGAGGCCTGTACGAACGGGATCCTCGAAGTGCGCCTGCCCGTCGAGACGGGCGCAACGGCCCGCAGTAAGCAAATCGAGGTCGAAGGCTAACCGTCGGGCCGCAGGTGTACCGCCCGATAACCGAGCTTTTTCGCTTCGTTCAGAACGATGTAACTGACTGTCAATCCCTCAAGAACAGAGAGCCGGCGAGTGGGATGGCAGTCATCGGCCAGCAGGCTCCGGCGGACAGCGGGTTCTCCAGCGGTGACTTCGTTCGCCTGCAGGAACGCAGCAGTGACCAGTCGGCTATCGCGAACGTGTGGCCCAGCGGCTGTGATGGCGCTGGTTGGGGCTGCGGCGTCGGTGGCCGCCCGCGATGCCGATGCCTCGCTCGACTCCAGCGTCGAGAGCGAATAGCGTCGGGCTTATGTCCGCGACGGCCCGACTGTAGCCCGTGACAGACCGCGCCCCGGAGTCAGTGACAGTGCAGCGTGACATCCCGTTCCACGAGGGGGACGGCGAGACGCTGACGCTCGATCTGTACGACTCGCCAGCGGCCAGCGGCCCGAAACCGGTCGCCGTGCTTGTCCGCGGTGGCGCGTTCACGTCCGGCGACAAGGGCGAGTTCGCCCGGCACGCGCTTGACCTCGCTGCGGACGGCTTTCTGGTTATCGAGCCTCGGTATCGGCTTGCGCCGGAGTGGACGTTCCCGGCGGCGTTGGTCGACGTGAAAGCCGCTATCGAGTGGGCCAGAACGGAGGGCGAGAGCTACGGCGCGGACACTGACCGCATCGTCGGCGTCGGCCACTCGGCGGGCGCGAATCTCGTTGTCCTGGCAGCGCTGACGGCGGATGAACCCGGGTTCGAACCCGAACTGTACCCCGGCGCGTCTTCGGCGCTGTCGGCCGCTGTCGGCTACGCCGGCGTCTACGACTTCCACGCGCTCGACAGCACCACCGACGTCCCAGCAGGCGAGGGCCATCGCGCGTATCTCGGCGGCGGACCCGATGACGAACCCGCGGCCTACGACCTCGCCTCGCCGGTCGGACAGGTGAACACCGACGCTCCGCCGACGCTGTTGCTCCACGGGACCGACGACGACGTCATCCCGCCAGCCCAGTCCGAACTACTGGCCGACGCGCTCGGGCCGATGACCGATGTCGTCCACGAGACGGTGCCGTCGGATCACGGCTTCCCCTTCCACGGGACGCACTACGATGACGTGTACGAACGGACCGTCGAGTTCATCCGGCGAGTCGGAGTCGGAGTCGGCGGTCCGGATACTGGNAGCCCGCTCAGAGATGTGTATAAGAGACAGCTACGATGACGTGTACGAACGGACCGTCGAGTTCATCCGGCGAGTCGGAGTCGGAGTCGGCGGTCCGGATACTGGTGACAGGGCCGGTACAGGCGAGAAAACCGGCTTGCCCGGCGGCGACCTGCCGGGACCGGCCGACCGTATCGACGATCTCGGACCGGAGGACACTCGGGGCCCGGATCGCCGCGACGGCCCCGGATTCTGACGGTCAGGTCGAAAAGTTAAGTAGCTCGCAAAAGTGAGATAAGATACCAATGGCCATAGATCCGGAGTTCGAGGAGAACCGCGACGTTGTCGAACAGCACGACGGACACGACGTCTGGGGGCCGGTCGACGAGCCCGAGGAACTGGGCATCCACGGGACACACGTCGCCGTCGACTTCGACATCTGCATCGCCGACGGCGCGTGTCTGGAGGACTGCCCCGTTGACGTGTTCGAGTGGGTCGACACGCCGGACCACCCGGAGAGCGAAATCAAGGCCGACCCCGCCCACGAGGAGCAGTGCATCGACTGCATGCTCTGTGTCGACGTGTGTCCGGTCGACGCCATCGACGTGGACCCAGGCCGTGCCGGTCGTATCTGAACTATCGGACTGTCCTGTTTCCGCGGGATTGCAGCGTTCTACACCCCAGATATAAACGCCCTGTAGCTGTCAGCCTGTCGTCATACAGCGTGCTGCCGGATTCTACCTCACCTGAGACAGAGACGCCGACCTGTCATACAGATTTGTAAACATACATTTATTATAGATTCTTGTGTGAGATACACTCACGAGGGTCGTGATACCATGCATACAGTCGTCATGACAAAAGGCGTACCGGACTTCCGCGAGGGACAGGTATCGTTCGACGAGGATGGCCATCTCGAACGCGGGAAGACACCGACGGTGATGAACCCCAACGACAAGCACGCGCTTCGGGCGGCGTTCCAGACGAAAGTCCGCAACGGGGGGCACGTCTCGCTGATGAGCATGGGGCCGCCGGGATACAAAGAGGTCTTACAGGAGGGGATGCGGGACGTGTACGCCGACGACCTCTATCTCCTCTCGGACCGCGAGATGGGGGCCGCAGATACGTGGGCCACTGCGATGACTGTCGCCACTGGCCTCCAGAACCTCGACGACCAGCCGGACTTGGTGTTTGCCGGGTTCAAAACTGCTGACGGCGAGACGGGTCACACCGGCCCACAGACCTGCTGGTGTCTGGACTGGCCGATGATTACCCACGTCGTCTCGCTCGACATCGACGAGGACGCCGGTACCGTCCGGGCCAAGCGGCTGGTCGATGGCGACATCTCCGAGATCGAGACGGTCGAAGCGCCGATGCCGTGTTTCATCGTCGCTGACCCCGAGTTCGAACCGACCTACCGGAAGGCGAGCCACCGGCTGAACCACAAGGATCTCCGCGATGAGACTCAGGAACGGGCCGAGGAGTACGAGGACTATCTCACGGTCTGGGACCACGAAGACCTCAACCTCGATCCGGACTACATCGGGCTCGACGGGTCCCCGACCATTGTCTCCGGTGTCGACCCGATTCCGAAGGCTCCCTCCGAGCGTGAGGCGACGATTATTGAAGCCGACGACAGCGAGGCGCTGGTGCCGATACTGGACGAACTTACGCCGTACGCGGTAGGTGACTGACCATGCCTGACATCGACCCCACGGAACACGAGATTGCCGAGCTAGGCCCGAAAATCAAGGACGTCGACGACGCGGACGAACTGCGGGCGATGCTGGCGCTGGAGGAAGACGGCGAGGATCGAGTCCCGGTCAAGACGCTCATCGAGGACCGCATCGAGAAAGTCGAGGACGAGGGCGACGGCGAGATGGACCCGGAAACCGTCGACCTCGCTGACCTCACGGTTGCCGACGTGGCGAACATGGTTCGAGAGGTCGACGACGGCGACGTGCTCAGAGACCTGCTCGAACGCGAGAAAGCGGGCCAGGACCGCAAGACGGCGAAGTCCCAGATAGAGAGCCGCATCGAGTCCGTCGAAGGGACCGAGGAAACCGAAGGTGAGGAGACGGCGGAAGTCGAGTACGTTCCGCCGGAGGAGAAGTATCCCGAACTCGACCACCCGACCAACGACAAACAGTGGGTCGAAGGGACCGTCGGGGCAGAGTACCGCGACATGTGGGTGTACTGCGAGACCCAGGCCGGCGAACTCGTCGACGTCTCGAAGGAGATGCTCGGGAAGGCCCGGGAACTGATGGACACCTACAACGAGGACTACGATGAGGACGAGCGCGTGGTCGCCGTGCTCATCGGGTCCGACGCGAGTGACCACATCGAGGACGTCATCGCCTACGGCGCGGACCTCGTCGTCTCCCACGAGGACCCCCGTTTAGAACGGTTCCGCCACCAGCCCTACACAGAGATTTTCTGTGACATGGCCCGTGCCGGCGGCGAACTCGCCGCCGAGGGCCGCGAGGACGTCGCGTGGAAGGACTACCACGAGCCGCGCTACACCGTCTTCCCGGCGACGAACAACGGCCGGGACCTCTCGGCGCTCGTCCAGGGCGAACTCGACTCCGGGCTGGCCTCCGACTGTTCGGGGCTGTACATCGAGAGCGCGATGATCTCCAACCCCGCGAAAGTCGGCACCGCCGGTGACAAGAAGGAGTTCGAACGGGTGTTGCACATGAAGCGCCCGGACTTCTCCGGGTTCGAGTACTCGACGATTCTCTGTATCGACAAGCCCAACCGGGACTTCCACCCGCAAGGGGCGTCGGTGATTCCGGGGAGCTTCGAGATGCCCGACCCAGATTACGAGCGCGACGGCGAGGTCGTCGACTACGAGATGGACCTCGACGAGGAGTGGTTCACAGTCGAGGTCGAGGAGTACGACCGCCTCTCCGGCGGCGTCGACCTCACCGGCAACGACGTCGTCGTCGCCGTCGGCCGGGGCATCGGCGACGACCCGACACAGGGCATCGAGCAGGCGCTGGACCTCGTTGACGCCTTCGACGAGGCTGACCTGGGACTGTCCCGCGGCGTCATCACTTCGTCGTACTCCTTCGACAGCCACGTCGAGCAGTACGTCACCGAAGAGCGTCAGATCGGCGAATCCGGGCAGGAAGTCGAACCCGACGTGTACATCGCGGCGGGCATCTCCGGCGCGATTCAGCACAAGGTCGGCTGCGACGAGTCGGACACGATAATCGCCGTCAACACTAATCCGGACGCCGACATCCGTGACTTCTCGGACTACCTCATCGAGGGGGACCTGTTCGAGGTGCTCCCGCAGTTGACCGAGGCGGTCGAAGCCGGTGAACTGGGTGCGATGATGGAGGCCAGCGATGACTGACGCCGTTGAGGAGTACGAGGCGGTCGTCGTCGGCTGCGGACCGGGCGGGGCCGCCGCGGCGGCGACGCTCGCGCGAAACGGCGTCGAGACGCTCGTGCTCGAACGCGGCGTCGACGCCGGCTCGAAGAACGTCTCGGGCGGGCTCATCTACGCCGAGGAGTCGGCCCCCTACACCATCGACGGGCTGTTCCCGGACTTCCGCGAGGAAGCGACGGAGCGGCCGGTGACGGAGAACGTCATCCACAACATCGCCGGCGACAAGGTGAAATCGTTCGACATCGGCGACCTGCACCACCACGACACGGCGTGGGCCGACGCCGTGCTCCGCCGGAAGATGGACTCGTGGCTCGCCCAGCAGGTCCACGAGCGCACCCGCGAGACCGGCGGCGGCCTGCTGACCGAGGTCCACGTCACCGGCCTGCTCCGCGAGCGGGGCGAAATCGTCGGCGTGACGACCGAGGAACTGGATCCGATCAAGGCCGACCTCGTGGTAGCCGCTGACGGCGTCAACTCCGAACTCGCCCGCGACGCCGGCCTGATGGACTGGGAGGACCCTGACGAGTGGTTCCAGGGTGTCAAGGCGGTCGTCGACATGGAGCCCGGAGTCATCAACGACCGCTTCGACGTGGCTCCCGACGACGGCGCGGCCCACCTGTTTTCGGGCGACCTGTTCGACGGCGTCCGCGGCGGTGGCTTCCTCTACACCAACGAGGATTCGCTCTCTATTGGGACCGTGTTCCACCTCGACTCAATCGCCGAGGAGCACGCCGAGCCCCACGAACTGCTCGACAGCCTGCTCACGCACCCGCTCATGGCCCAGTGGCTCGGCGGTGAGTACGACGAACGCGAGTACAGCGCGAAACTGGTCCCCGACTCGAAGAAGGCGGCCCATCCCTCGCCGCATAAGGACCGCCTCGTGCTGGTCGGCGACGCCGCCGGCCAGATGCAGGCTCAGGGCCCCATCATCAAAGGGATGAACCACGCGGTCACCGCCGGGGCGCTGGCTGCCGAGGCGTTCGCCGACGCGAGGGCGCGGAACGATCCATCCCAGGCCGGCGAGCTGTACGAGAAGAAACTCCACGACGAGGGCGTGATGGACAAGCTCCGGCCGACCGGGTACAAGGTGTTCGGGCAGCTCGGCGAACTCAGTCCCGTCGACGACCTCTCGAACGCCGTCGCCGACTCCGCAGTCGGCCGATTCGGGGTCCGCGCGGCGGCCGGGTTGCTCGAACGGGCCTACTCGTCGCCGCGCATGGTGTCGATGATCCCCGACACCAAACTGCCCTACGTGACGCTGCCGACGGTCATCGCCGAGGAACTGGGCGAGCCCGTGACCGACGAGAACACCGTCTCCCCGCCCGATTTGGCCGACCGTATTGGCGACCTGACCTACGACGTGGGCGACCCGCACATCGAACTGGTCGACAACTCCTTCGAGGCGTCTGGGACCGCCGTCACGGCCTGCCCGGTCAGTGCCCAGGACTTTGGCGGCGGCTGTTACCGCGACGAGACGGTCAAAACTAACGGCAGCGAGGAACACCTCGTGAGCCTCGATACCCAGCCCTGCGTCGAGTGCGGGACCTGCGCCATCGTCGCCGACACCGAGTGGGAGCACCCCGCTGGCGGGAAAGGGGTGGAGTTCAAGCAGGGGTGACCTGTTCGGCGATGCGCGGCCAGTACGACGACCGAATCCGGGCGCTCTCCCGCCGGGCCGAGGAGGCCCACGAGTCGCTGGACCCCGACCCGCCGGACGAGGAGCGCGCGATGGAAATCGTTCGGGAGGGGTTCGGTCCCACAGTAGCCCTGTACTGCGAGGCCCGGACCGGCGGGTCGTGGGTCCGGTTCTCCGAAGCGGAGTTCGAGCGGCTGGAACGGACGATGAACGACTGGCTTGACTGCTACGCCACCTGCTACGGCGTGGAGTTAGCCGGCACCTACTCGATCAGAGCGGCCGCAGAGCTGCTCGTCGATACGCACAACGCCCGCGACGTGGCGGTTCTTTTGACCGGCGTTCCGGAGCAGTAGCGACTGTCTACTGTGAATTACACGATCTTTGATAAAAGACTAAGTACTGTGTCGTGGTAGCAGATACCATGGAGCTAACAGAGCCACTGCAGTTCGACCACGAGGACCGACGGGACATCTACGAGTACGTCGAATCGCACGGGTCAGTTGAGCCACGAGCCGCACGGACGTCGCTGCAGATGGACCCGCGCCCGTTCGGCCACCACGTCGCGATACTCAAACGCGACGGCGTGCTGGCAGAAATCGACGGGGAACTCCGCATCGCGTACAACGACACCGTCGAGGAGAAGTTCGAGGCCGACGACATCGAGTTCACCATTCGGCAGGCCCGTCAGGAGGACCTGACCGGCCTCGTCGGGGCCATCCGAGCCGCTATCGGCGGCGGCGAGTACGTCGACGCTGAGACTGTCGCCGACGTGGTGGACAGCGAGGGTGTGTTGCTCCGACACAACGAACTGGAGTCGCGCATCTTCTTCGTCGCCTGCATCGACGACGACGTTGTCGGGTGGGTCCACCTCAAACACCCTGAAGTGGAGAAACTCAGCCACACCGCAGAGCTAACGCTGGGCGTGCTTGACCGCTATCGGGGCCACGGTATCGGTTCCCAGCTGCTCGCCCGGGGCACCGAGTGGGCGGCGTCGAACGGCTACGAGAAGCTGTACAACTCTGTCCCATCGACGAACGAGGACGCGATCGAGTTCCTCGAAGGCCACGGCTGGGACACCGAAGCCGTCCGTGAAGACCACTACAAGTTCGGCGACGAGTACGCCGACGAGGTGATGATGGAAGTCGACCTCTAGGACTCCGTCCGACCCAGCGCCCGAATTGTCTCCCGAGCCAGGTCACCGTCGACTTGCTGTGGCACTGTCAGCAGGAGTTTGTCGATTATCTCCCTCTCCGCTATCGAATCTCTCTTTTCGCGGGCCTGAGCCGGCGTCCCGGCGATGCCGAGGTCAGCCGTCATCTCGTCAGTGACGAGCTCCGTCGCCTCCCCGCGGTCACCCGCCTGCCAGGCGTCGGCGATGCGCTCCGCCCGGTCCGGATACGTCTCCGCGACGGCCCGGCGATACCCCTCGCCGCTGCCGACGTAGTAGGCGATGTGCTGTCGGAGTTCCTCGGTCGCCCGCTCGGAGTCCTCGTGGACCACCGCCGGCACGTACGGGGCGACGGAAATCTCGCTCGGGTCGCGGTCGGCATCGCGTGCCGTCTCCGTGATATAGTCGAACGCCGACTCCAGTTCGGAGAACGGAATCATGTGCGGCAGCCAGCCGTCGGCGAGTCTGGCGACGACTCGCCTGTTCGCCGGCCCGAGCGCGGCGTGATACACCGGCACGTCGCGGTCTAGCGGCGGAACGCCCCTGACCGACACAACCTCGCCGTCGTAGGTCACCCGTTCGTCGCTCGTCATGAGCTGTTTGACTATGTCGATGGTCTCGTGGGCGCGACGGACCGGTCGCTCGAACTCCATGCTGTGCATGTTCTCGATGGACCGGGCTGTACTCGTTCCCAGGCCCAGGACTGCCCGCCCGTCTGAGACCCTGTCGAGGGTCGTCGCTGTCATCGCCAGCACGGCCGGCGACCGCGAGAAGACGTTGAGTATCGCGCTCCCGATTTCGATGTCGTCAGTCCGGGTCGCGATGTCCGTGAGTTCGACGACGGAACTGGCACCCCACAGTTCGTTCAGCCAGACCGAGTCGTAGCCCCAGTTTTCGGCCTCGACGGCCAGGTCGATTGTGCTGTGGTCCTCGACGCGTGGCACGACGACTCCCAGATGCATGGTGTGACCGACCGCCGGAAACCTAATAAAGAATCGTGTTGGTAGCTCGCTGCCGTTCCTTTCTACCCTGGCACCCTCACTCCTGGCCAATCATCCGCTCCTGCTCCTGCCAGTACTCCTCGCGGAGTTCGTACTTCTGGATTTTCCCGGTCGCCGTTTCAGGGAGCGAGTCCCGGAAGTCGATACCTGCAGGAACCTTGTAGCTTGCGACGCGTTCCCTGAGGAACTCGAGAATATCCTGTTCGGTCGCGTCGCTGTCGGCCGTCGGGACGACAATTGCCATCGGCGTCTCGCCCCAGTCCTCGCTCGGGGCCGGAATGACCGCGGCTTTCAGGACATCGGGGTGGTCGTACAGTTCGTCTTCCAGTTCGATAGAGGAGATGTTCTCACCGCCGGAGATGATGATGTCCTTCCGGCGGTCCATGATCTGTACCATTCCGTCCTCGTCCCACGTCGCGAGGTCGCCGGTGTGGAAGTACCCTTCGACGCGGTCGTTGAATGCCTCCTCGGTGATCTCGGGCTTGTTGAGATAGCGGTCCATCACCTGGTTGCCCTGCACCACGATCTCGCCGATGGTCGTCCCGTCGCGTGGCACGTCGTTCCCGTCCTCGTCGACAACCCTGATGTCGGTACACAGCACCTGGGACCCCTGCGTGACCTTGAGTTCCCGGCCCCGCTCGGCGATGCGCCGCGGGGAGTTGCTGGTCGTGATGATCGGGGCCGTCTCGGTCAGGCCGTAGATGTGGATGATGCGCCAGCCGAACTCGTCTTCGACGCGTTCGATGGTCGCCGTCGCCGGGGCACTGCCGGCCGTCGCGATCCGTACCTCGCGGTCACCCTGTGTCACGACGTCGCCGTCGTGAGCCCGGTAGTGCTGGATGAGTTTGTTCAGCACCGTCGGCGCGCCGCACATGAACGACACGTCGTACTCTCGCACTCGCCGGAAGGTGTCCGCGGCGTCGAAGGTCCGCTGACAGACGTGAGTGCCGCCGGTCCCGGTGATGGCGTAGGTGTGGCCCCAGCCGTTGCAGTGGAACATCGGGAGCGTCCAGAGGTACGTGTCGTCGTCCCGTATCTCCATGTGCTGATTGAGCACCAGCGCGTGCCAGCTCTCTGTCCGATGGGTTCTGACCACGCCCTTCGGGTCCCCTGTCGTGCCGGACGTGTAGTTGATGCTGGCGTCGTCGTCCTCGGCCATGTCCGGCCGGTCCGGTTCGGCTGTCGGCTGCCCGTCGAGGATACCGCTGTAGGCTTCCCATTCCCCGTCAATACGGTCGGGCTCGTACCCGATGAACGTCTCCGCAGGAATGTCGTCCCGTACCGGCTGGACCTTCTCCGCGAAGTCGTAGTCGGCGATTACCGTCGCCGCTTCACAATCGTTCAGAATATACTCGATTTTCGCGGGGTCGAGCCGGTAGTTCAGCGGGACGAACACGGCACCGAGTTTGTTCGTCGCGTACAGCGTCTCGATGAAGTAGTGTGTGTTCGGCGCGAGGACGGCCACGCGACTCCCCTTCGAGACGCCCCGGTCCGACAGCGCGTGGGCCAACCGGTTGACCCGCTCGTTTACCTCGGCGTACGTGTACTCGGTGCCGTCGTGGGCGACGATACCGGTCACGTCGTCGTAGATGTCCGCTGCACGGTCGATGAAGTCGGTGGTGAGCATCTCGCGTTTCATGATAACACGCCTCACTTGTCGTATTCAATCCCAATTATTATTATATTTTCTTCGTGAACGGTTGACAGCCACCCGAACCGATACCTTCGTGTGAACTAATCTGTCTATCGGGAGAACAACAGCCTACGGCCACTCGTCCTCGTGGCCGTCCATCGGCGCGGGGACGACGCCGTCCTTCTGCGCCCAGACGCGAGCGTGGTTCGGACACACTTCGCGGTTCGCGTCCCAGGGGATGTGGAGTTCGACTGCGGCCTCGTTCCCGCAGTCGTCCTCGGCACACCGAGTCATAGGAGCGCGACGGCGACCATAGTGACCAGTATCGACGCCGTCAGCAGGGCCTGGACGATGCCCGAGGCGAGCATGCCGACGGTCGTCACCAGGGCGGCCTTCGCGCTCCCGCGAGCGTCCTCCTGCCGGTAGAACTCGACGACGAACACCGTGCCGGCGACGCCCAACAGGATGCCGAGTGGGCCGGTGACGAAAAAGAGGACGAGCGCCACGACGCCAGCCAAGGCCGCCGTCCAGTTCGACGCCCCGCCGACGCGTGCGGCGACGGCCCCGCCCGCAATGTCGACGGCCCACGTCAGCAGGCCGACCAGCGTCAACAGGGCCAGTACGATCGTTCCGGGCTCGGTCATGCCGCTGGCGACCCAGTAGAGATAGACGCCGGCGAGCGAGACGAGTGCGCCGGGGACCTGCGGTGTGAGGCTACCGATGACACCGCCGACCAGCAGGGCGAACGCGAGCACGAACAGCAGCGTTTCGAGGCCGAGCAGGCTCATTGGTGTCTGTCGAGTTCCTCCTGTACCCAATCGTCGCCGTACAGACGCGTCAATCTTTCGACTATTCCGCCCAGCGTTCGCATACACTCCCGCTCAGAGACGAAATCCAGTTCCGTGGCAACAGTCGGCCACGGATGCGCTTGCAGGACTTTTCGGACAAGCAGGCGTTCCTCTCGCGGTGACAGCGCGGTCCGCTCCGCCGCGTCCGAGAGGTGTCGACGGGTGAGTTCACGGAACGGCTTCGGGTTCGTGTCGAGAACCGACGCGCCGCCGGGGACGCCCGCGACCAGTCGCCACTCCCATTCGGAGAGCGAGAGCGTCGGCTCCACGTCGGTCGCCTCGATGACGGCCCGGACCACGTCTGGGTCGCAGTCGTCGAGCGAGTCTGACAGCACCGCCGCGATGCGGTCCTGAAACCATCCACCGTGTCGGGTCGAGAGCGCCGCCCCGTCGTCGGAACAGGGGTCCAGCATCACGACGGAGTACTCGCCGCTGGTCGCGTTTCGCGAGGTGGCGAGGTGCACGGTACTGTAACCGTTGTCCGCCCAGAAGCGGACGAGTTCCGGCGTCGCACCGTAGCTGACCCCAAGCCAGTCCACTTGGTCGGCGAACTCCGTCTCGATTTCCGAGAGGAGTTCGGAGCCGAGCCCGCGGGACCGGGCCGCGGCGTGGGTCGCGATGCGGAGGACCCGCTGGCCGACCGGAATCCCGGCGGCCTCGTCCCGGAGCTGCGTCGACAGCACGTCCGGAAGCATGTTCCCGCGGACCCGCCCGCCCTCGTACATCGTGGCTCGCGTGTCCGCCGAGAGCCTGCCCTCCTGAGCCAGCAACGCGACCGCGACGACGTGGCCCTCGTGGGTCAGTGCCCGGACAGTGAGATTGGGTGCGTCGAGCAGTCGAGCCAGATCCGAGGGTTCCGTCCGGTAATGTGCCAGCACGAGTAGGCCGAAGGTCTCCCGGAGCAGGTGTTCGTCGGCGAGCAGGTCAGCCGTCGAGAGCCGGCGGTACTCGACGGTTTCCGGCGTCGCTTCGGTGATGAGCTGGTCGACCGGCGGGCGCGCGTCCAGCAACAGCGCCCGGAACGCCCACACCTCCACGGGATCGGCGTCGCCGTACCGGATGGGCGTCGTCATCGACACGTCGGTGACCGTGTGGTCGCTTTCCGCCAGGCGGTCCCGGAACCGTACGGAGAAGCCCCGGCCCGCCCCCTCGTAGCCGTGGACGGTCGTGGTAAACGCGACCGCCGGGGCGTCGAGGAACTGTTCGAGTCGCCGGACTGGTAGGGCCGCGGCCTCGTCGACGATGACCACGTCGGGGTCGTTCGGAAGCGCCGCGGCCTCGTCCGGCGGTGCGTACCGCACACAGCCCGCCCCCGCAAAGTCGAGCCGCTGGGGGTCCGACGGCCGGTCGCGCGTGAAATCAACGCCAAGCGTCTCCAGCAGCTGTGCCGCCCGCGCGAACACCTCGCCGGCACTCCGGTACTGCGGTGCGGTCACCAGCACGTCCCTGCCTTCTGCGGCGAGATTGCCGGCGGCCAGCCCGGCGGCGCTGGATTTCCCTCGACCGCGGTCGGCCTCGACCACGACCGCCGTACCGTCGCCCTGCAGGGCCTCGAACGCTTGGACCGCGTCCCGCTGGTCGTCGGTGAGACACTGGGCGTAGGTCTCGGAGCGGAACCGCGCGTCGGCTGGCAGTTCCGGGTCTGGAACCGGGTGACTCGGCGGCGGATTCGTCAGACCATCCTGCTCGACAGTGCCCGTGTCGGCGTCGACGATGGCGATACCCCGGTGTGCCCGGAGCGTCTCGACGAACCGACGGCGGAAGTGGCCGGTCACGTCCTCGACGCCGAACGGCGGGACCGCGAGCGAGGCATCGAACCCGTCCCGCTCCTCGGGCCATCGGTCCAGCGGCGGCGCGAGAATAACGTAGAGGCCGCCGCCGTCGACTGCACCGACGGTCCGCCCGACCGCGTCCGGCCGCAGTTCCTCGTGCGCATCGACGACGACGGCCGTCCGGGTCCGCCCGAGGAGTTCCTCGGCGCGGGACTGCTCGTGGTGTTCACAGTCGAGGAACGACTCCGGCCCGACGACGGTCGTCTCAGCGCTGGGGATATCCGCAGCGTCGAGGGCTGCCCTCGCTCGCGCCCGGGTTCGGTCGGGGTCGCCCGCCAGCACGAGCAGTCGCCGCTCGTTTGCGCGGCGGGCCTCGGCTCGGAGCGAGCGCGCGATGTCCATACCGGTGGTGGCGGACGAGTCAGTATGGACCTGACGGTCACGGTGCTACCCAGGTACGCTTTTCACCGGACCGGACACAGTGGCCGGTATGGCACCCCTCCAGACCCCGCTCTGTGCCAAAATCGGTATCGACCACCCAGTTGTGCAGGCACCGGTCGGAAGCGTCTCCACGCCGGCCCTGGCCGCGGCGGTCGCGGACGCGGGTGGCCTCGGGATGCTGGCGATGTCGTGGCGCGATGCCGACGCGATTCGTGATGCATACACGGAAGCCGCAACCGCGACAGACGGCGTGATCGGCGTCAACGTCGTCCTCGACGAATCGACGGGCGTGCTCTCGCCGTCGGCGTGTCTCGATGCGTGTCTGGACGCGGGCACGTCGGTTGTCTCCTTCTCCTTTGGCGACGCCGAACCGTACATCGACCGGGTCCACGAGGCCGGTGGGACGGCGATGGTAACGGTCGGAAGTGCCGCCGAGGCCGAGGCTGCCACCGACGCCGGAGCCGATGTCGTCGTTGCACAGGGTCGGGAGGCCGGCGGCCACATCCAGAGCGACGTGACGACGATGGCACTGCTCCCGCGGGTGGCTGACGCGGTTCCAGTGCCAGTCGTCGCAGCCGGCGGTCTCGGCGACGGTCGCGGCCTCGCAGCGGCGTTGACGCTTGGCGCCGACGGCGGCTGGTTCGGGACTCGGTTCGTGGCGACCGAGGAATCGGGCGCTCACGAAACATACCGGGAACGCATCGTCGATGCGCCCGAGACGGCGACGCGGTTCACCGAACTGTTCGACCGGGGCTGGCCGGACCAGCCACACCGGGTCCTCGAAACCGACGAAGTCAGACAGCAGCCCGGTGCCGATTCAGATGGGGAAACCGGCGGCAGCGATTCCGAACAGGTCGCACGGATGCCCGACGGCGAGCCGATCAGTCGGCTTGCTGATATGCCCCCGCTCGACGGGATGACCGGCGACGTCGAAGCCCTGCCCCACTACGCTGGCCAGAGCGCCGGGCTCGCACAGGACGTTCGGCCCGCCGGCGAGGTGGTTGCCCGTCTCGTTTCCGACGCGAGGGCTGCGCTGGCCGATGCGTCGGCGGCCGCGGAATAGACAGACCACCCGACAGCACCCGTGTGCCGGCCTGGCACGCGATTTCGGCTTCGAAAGCGCTTTTAGGGCCGGTGGCACAGAATGGGGTACAGCCTGCGCCGAGTTGATGATGCTCCCAGCCTTTTCAGGATACACACCATCACGGTGTGACGGGCCTCGCGGCCCGGACACGGCGGGGGAGCCTGAGCTCGCGCGCAGGAGGTGAACATACAAATGCCAGTATACGTAGATTTCGACGTTCCCGCGGACCTCGAAGACGACGCCCTTGAGGCGCTCGAGGTCGCCCGGGACACAGGCGCGGTAAAGAAGGGTACAAACGAAACGACAAAAGCCATCGAGCGCGGCTCCGCTGAGCTCGTCTTCGTCGCCGAAGACGTCCAGCCCGAGGAAATCGTCATGCACATTCCGGAGCTTGCCGACGAGAAGGGCGTTCCCTTCATCTTCGTCGAGCAGCAGGACGACCTCGGTCACGCCGCCGGGCTCGAAGTCGGCTCGGCCGCCGCAGCCGTCACCGACGCCGGTGAGGCTGACGCCGATGTCGAGGACATCGCCGACAAGGTCGAGGAGCTTCGGTGAGGTGACCTCGGATGAGCGCTGAGGAATCCGAAAGCAGCGGTTCCACGCCCGCCGAGGTTATCGAAGTCGTGGGCCGGACGGGGATGCACGGCGAGGCCATGCAGGTCAAGTGCCGCATCCGCGAAGGCGAGAACCAGGGGCGCATCATCACGCGCAACGTTCTCGGCCCGGTCCGCGAAGGTGACGTGCTCCAGCTCCGCGAGACGGCTCGCGAGGCCGACACCATCGGAGGGCAGTAACCATGCCCCGGACACGCGAATGTGACTACTGCGGCACGGACATCGAACCCGGCACGGGGACGATGTTCGTCCACAAGGACGGTGCGACCACGCACTTCTGTTCCTCGAAGTGCGAGAACAACGCCGACCTGGGCCGCGAGGCCCGCAACCTCGAATGGACCGACACCGCCCGCGGCGAGGCCGGTGAGGTCGAGGAAGCGGTCGAGGACGAAGCCGAAGAGGCGGACGCAGAACCGGCAGCTGACGCTGACGAGGCCGAAGCAGACGCCGAGGAAGCGGCTGCGGACGAGGCCGACGCCGACGAGGACGCTGACGAAGACGTCGAGGACGAAGAAGCCGAGGAGGCCGAGGCCTGATGTCCGAACACGAGCGTACGTTCGTGATGGTCAAGCCTGACGGCGTCCAGCGCGGTCTCATCGGGGACATCGTCTCCCGCTTCGAGGACCGCGGCCTGAAGATGGTCGGTGGCAAGTTCATGCAGATCGACCAGGAGCTCGCCGAGGAGCACTACGGCGAGCACGAGGACAAGCCGTTCTTCGACGGACTCGTCGACTTCATCACCTCCGGACCCGTATTTGCGATGGTCTGGGAGGGCCAGGACGCGACCCGGCAGGTCCGCACCATGATGGGCGAGACCGACCCCGCCGAATCGGCTCCCGGCACCATCCGCGGTGACTACGGGCTCGACCTCGGTCGGAACGTCATCCACGGCTCCGACCACGAGGACGAGGGCGCAAACGAGCGCGAAATCGAGCTGTTCTTCGACGAGGACGAACTCGTCGACTGGGACCAGATCGACGCGCCCTGGCTGTACGAGTAACGCCAGATCGGCTGTCGCGTTTTTTCGAGCACAACCACCTTGAAGGCGGCGTCCGTACCGCTCAGTATGAGCCTGACGCTCTACCAGCTCGACGGCTGTCCGTACTGCGAGAAAGTCGCCGACCGACTGGACGAACTCGGGATCGACTACGACAGCGTCTGGGTCGAGGCGCTGCACTCAGAACGTGACGAAGTGAAGCGGGTCTCCGGCCAGCGGGGCGTCCCGGTGCTGGTCGACGACGACCGCGGCGTCACGATGGCAGAGTCCGAGCGCATCCTCGAATTTATCGAGACGACCTACGCGCCCGAAGCCCAGTCGGTGTAGAGGTAGCGGGCGGCCGCGCCGAGGCTCGCAAATAGCAATGGGAGGAAGAACATCAGAATCAGGAGCCACAGCACCGCTGGTGCGGCCTGTCCCTCGCCCCCGCCGTCGAACATAACTGTCCGGACGAACACGAAGCTCCCGATAAACCCAGTGACGACGTAGCCAAATCCGATGCCGGTTCCGACGAGCGCTGCCTCTTCGAGCAGGCTGTCTGACCGGGAATCGCCGCGGTAGCGTTCGAACAGTGCGCCGACGGTGAGCAGCGAGACGATAGGTATCAGGAAATAGACGATAGGGGGAATGCTCGCGTTCTCAACACCGTACAGGACGTTCCGCGCGGCCGAGCCGTACACCTCGGCACCTGTCGCAGTCACCAGTGTCGGCACATGATGGGCGTTGTACAGCACGAACCCGTACTGGACCAGCCGGTCCGACAGCTCCTGCAGGCCGACCTCCGGCGGGCCGACGAGAAATAGCAGCGTGACGAGCAGATACTCGACAGCCAGCGTCCCGGCGGCGACGCCGGCAGCCCGGAGCCACGGAAACGTTCGGAGGCTCTCGGCTAGCAGGTGACTCTCCGGCTGTGGCTGCTCGGCAGTGGCGGTCGGTGGCTCGTCCACCAGCGACTCGTCGACCGGTACCCCGGCCCCCTCGCCGTCCGCCTCGTCGGTCCCGTGTTCAGTCACGTCTAGCCGTATCAACTTCAATGACGGAAAAAAGGGTTCCGGTGGTCGCTACTCCGACTCGAAGTCGAGCGCCGCGCCGTTGATGCAGTACCGCTTCCCGCTCGGCTCCGGTCCGTCGTCGAATACGTGGCCCAGATGACCGCCACACTCGGCACAGACGACTTCCGTTCGCTCCATCCCGTGGCTGTTGTCTGCCTGTGTCTCGACGTTGCCTTCCTGATACACGTCCCAGAAGCTCGGCCAGCCGGTCTCCGATTCGAACTTCCTGTCGCTATCGAACAGTTCCGTCCCACAGCCGGCACAGGTGAACACGCCCTCGTCTTCTACGTCGATGAGGTCGCTGCTGAACCGCGGCTCTGTTCCGGACTCGCGGAGGATTCGGTACTCCTCGTCGGAGAGAATTTCGCGCCACTCTTCGTCGTTGTCCGGGAGTTCTCCTTTGGATTCACTCATGGCCTACCGTACGCCTTCCAGTGGTAAAAACCTAAAGCCAGGGGTGGGATTTGAACCCACGAACTCTCGATTACAAGTCGAGTGCTTGGACCACCCAAGCTCCCCTGGCGCGGTTGTATACCTGCGTTGTGTGGGGACCGTTTAGAGAGTATCGTTTTCGGTCGGCTTTTCGAGCTCGATTCGGTGTGGTGCGTAGCCGTGTGCTCGGTAGAACTGTCGGGCGGATTCGTTGTCCGCCATCACCTCCAGCGCGAGGATCTCCGCACCGGCCTCGCGAAGTAGCTCCTCCGCCGTATCGAGCAGTTCGCTACCGACTCCCTGACTCCTGTGGACCGGTTCCACGAAGATGTTCTCGATGATACCCCGCGTCTCGTCTTGTTCGTACCGGCCGCTGTCGATGGTCACCATGACGAACCCGACGATCTGCCGGTTTATACGGGCGATACGGACGTTCTCGGCGACAACGCGCTGTACGACAGTCTCCCGGACCGCGGTCCGGTTCCGGTCCCCGAACAGATGTGAGCCGTGGGTACGTTGGCTCTCCGCCAGTCGGACCCACAGGTCGACGATGGTGTCCACGTCGTCCATCGAGGCGGTGGCGATTTCCACGGTGCTACTCCGTGTCGTACGGTCAAAACAGTTCGGCTACGCCGCCGTATCCGTCCGCTGTGAGAGGTGGGACCGGCTGGCGTGGGTCAGACGTCACGACAGTCCGCACAGAGGAGTTGCCCGTTGAACGACGCCAGGTCCCGTGTAAACGTGCTACAGGCGGAACAGATGCCCTGATTATCGAACGAATCCTCGGCGGCGGACTGCATCCCGTCGGTGGTGGCTTCCTGCCCGGTCGTCGCAACCGTCGAGGGTTGCTCGGCGACCTCCGTCGACTCGCTCTCTAACCTCGCAGTCGAGAGGATGTCGTGCTCGGTCAGCGTTCCGAGAGGCTCTCCGTCGGCCGTTACCAGGAGAAATTCGGCGGACCGTGTCGCCATTCGGTCCCGGGCCGCCGGGAGTCCAGCATCGGGTCCGATTGTCGGAATGGATTCACGCATCACGTCGCCGACGGTGGCAGTCTCCGGGTTGCCGCCGTCGACGATGTACGCCAGCACGTCCCTGTCCGTCGCGACGCCGACCGGTTCGTTCCCCCGTAACACGAGAATCGGATGCTGGTCCTCTCGGATCAGCAACTCCGTCGTTTCGAGGAGGTCGTCGGACTCGCTTGCGCCGACGTACTCTCTGTTCATAACCTCCCGCACAGTGACCTCACCGTTCATGTGCCTAAGTACCACACGACCGGTCTAAAAGATACCTCCACTACGTTTATATCGCGTGGTTCACAACTTACTCGGTTGTCTCGGTTTCGATGCTAACGGCCTCGCCAGTCGCCCGACAGGTCTCTAACGCGTGCTTGGCGTCCATCCCGGCCGTAGCTGCCGTCCGCCCGCGTCCGACACCGACTTTCAACTCTACGTCGACCGCGTCACGGACGTGGTTGATTGCATCGTGGTAGTCTGCCTCGTCCAGGTCCGGACAGACCGCGATGACGTTGTCACCGCCGACGAAAAACGACAACGAGTCGTGGGCTTCGCGCATATACTTCATGAGCGCCGCGTACCCCTGCTCGATCTGGATGAACGTGTCGAACTCGTTGAGCTGGTCGGTGTACTTCTCGGTGGCGTCGTCGACATCGAAATGCGCGAGTTGCACGTCTGTGGGCTTCCGGAACTCCTCGCCGATCGTCTGGCCGCGTAGCACTTCTCGCCGGCCCTTGTCCTGTGCGCTACCGGCCTCCTGTAGCTGCTCTGTCGCCGTTCCCAGCGCCGAGACGGGTGTCGTTCCCGTCGCGACCGAGAGGCTCATCGTCACCGGGTAGCGATTGCCGACGGACTCCTGAATGAGTGCGTGTGCCGCCTCGTCCAGTCCGTTCGTCACGGCGATCATGTTGTCGAACCGCGAGAAGAAGATGTAGCCGTCGCGGTTCCCGAACAACTGTGCGAGGTCAGCGTACAACCGGGACTGGAGCGTCTGCAAGTCGACTTCACGGCGGGGCTCAGGTGTCACAGTCCACGGCCCGTAGTTATCAATCTGTATATGGGTGATCTGGGTGTTGGTCACTGTCCATCGTTCGTTTAGAAGCAACGGGTATTGCTCTGTCGAAATTAACCGGCAGAGTGGACTGAAGGCCGGTCCGGCCGGTGTCGGACTCCGGACATGCGAGCCGATTCAACGGGGGTCAGTCGGCACCGCGTCGGGGCGCTGTATCTCGACGGTCCCGATCATCGAATCGTACGCGACGACGTCCGTTGCCGTTAGTTTCGGGAGGTGCTCGATGAACAGTTCCTCGGTGAGTTCGTCCCTGTCAGCGTCAGGGACTGCCGCTGGCTCGATGTCACGCTGGGCCGCCAGAACCGCCGCCGCGAGGTCTGCGACGACAACCGGTTCACCGCGGTCTGCCAGTATCGAGAGCGCGCGACGGCGAGTGTCGTCCGACAACAGATCGGCAACAACCTCCTCGGGGAGTCCCTGCTCGGTGCGGTCGCCGCTTGAAGATGTCGTCGCCATACGCGACGCTACACCGGCCTCCCACAAGTATGTGTCGTGCCCACACACTCCACACAGTCAGGCCTGTTCGAGTCTGTACGGCCACCAGTCCGCCTCGCGCAGCGCGCGCCCGATAGATTTGTGAAAGTCCGGGAAGTCCTCGAACTCCTCCTGATCGACGTACTCGAAGATGTCCGCCACGCTGACGACCGTCTCGTAGTCGATCCGAACCGGGTGGTCCCCGTACTGTTCGACGTATTCCTCGGCAGTCAGTGGGAAGTCCTCGTCCTCGTCGACTTTCTTCGCCAGCACAGCGTGGCCGTACTTGCGCCGGCCCTCGCTTCCTTCCTCACCGTCCGGATCGTGTGGCCAATCCATACGCGATTCTCTGGACACTGGCACAAAAAGGGTTTCTCTCCCCGCCTACAGTTCGAAGCCGCTGTCGTTCCGGCTGCCACCCCGTCGGAGGAGCGCAATGACGACGCCGAACAGGAGTAACGCACCGAGAAGTCCGCCGATGACCAGCACTGTACTGATGCCCATGACCGTCGCCGGGAGCGGCCCGAGTCCGCCGTCACCGTCACCCGCGGGTTCGGTCTGGACTGCTGGCTCCGTTCCAGTCGGCTCCGTCTTCGGCTCGGCACCGCCGTTCTCGTCGGTCTGGAGTTGGCTCTCGGTTACTTTGATTTCACCGGCGTTGACGTCGTTGAAGCCGATCTGGAACGTTCCCGGCGTCGTCACGACCGTCGACAGCGTCACTGTCTGTTCGGTGTCTGCCGGCACAGTCACCGAGGTCTGGTTGACGACCTCGTCGTCTACCCGCATCTGCGCGTCGTACGTGCCTTCGATACCGCCGTCGTTGGAGATTGTTCCTTCGACGACGACCCGTTGCCCCTCAGGAACCTGTTCGCTGACAACTGAGGTTCGCGTGATGCTGAATGCAGACTCGATCTTCCCAATTGCGTAGGCCGATGCGCCTGCCGTGTCCGCTTC
The DNA here is from genome assembly GCF_000336615.1 of Haloarcula amylolytica JCM 13557. Lineage (GTDB taxonomy): Archaea > Halobacteriota > Halobacteria > Halobacteriales > Haloarculaceae > Haloarcula > Haloarcula amylolytica. The sequence continues at coordinate 55,127 of NZ_AOLW01000019.1, read as the reverse complement.
ATAGACGACTTGATCGGACCGCTCCTCGACAACGCTCGTTTCAGCGGCTCGCCACGATCCGTTCACACGGTGATACACGCGGACCGCCGAAGCGTCGATGCCAGCCGACTGGAGGTTCGAGCGGTTCAACACGAACTGCATCGACGACGGCTGAACTCCGGTTGACGATCCGACGGTCACCACACTGAACACCGATGCACTGTCGCTATCGGGTACTGTGATACCTGCGTCCGCGGGGTCTGTATACTCGGTGACGTTCTGTGTGAACGACCGCTGGGATGCGTTCACCGTCCACGTCTGGACAGCGAACGTCCGGTTCATTGCACCCGGCATCTCGACTTCGTATGGCTTCGTCGTTGGAACTGCACCGCCACGGACTTCCGTTTGTCGGCTGGTCGCATCCTGCCGTATCGTCACTGCGGTCGCTTTCTTGACCCGAACGAACCCGGCCGACCGCTCCGGACTTTTGACTGTGATCTGGTATGTTCCGGGCGAGTTGAACGTTAGTGCCCGTGTTCGCTTAGCCGACGAGCCGGCGTCGACGGCCACCCGTTCAGTTGCCTTCGTTGTTCCGTTCGCCGCGTACTCAACGCTCATCGCACCGCCGGAGCTCCCAGTGTTCTTGACCGTCGCGGTGACGTTTACCGATTCACCCGTCAGTATCGTGTTTACATCTTTTGACGCCCCGGACACGAACAGTCGTGGTGCAGCAACAGCAGGGCCTGCCGCCGTCGCTGCGAGGAGGAGGGCAACGACACAGACGGAGAGGAGGCCCAGAAGATGCTGCCTTGGGGACCTATCTTCACGTACCATTACGCAAATATAATCCAGACCATCGACATAAAACCGCCCGATTGCTTCGATTCGGTAAACTGTGCCTACACATCGGAAGGCAGCGAATTCTGTCCACCTCTTCTGTAGGCTCTCGGACTGGACCGAACGTTGCTGTAGTTGCATTCGAACCAGAGCAAGACGGTCGCACTCACTGTGTGCGCTGCGACTCGTCGGCTTCAAATCTCAGCTGGTGTACTTGCCACTCACGGTTTGTTCGTGGCAAAATACGGTGGGACTGGGATTTGAACCCAGGAATCCGTGAGGATACCTGCTTTCAAGGCAGGCGCAATAGGCCGCTCTGCCATCCCACCGCAGTCGGGCATACTGCGTGGGCCTTCTAAGACCTGTCGGTCTCTCGGACCACGGTCGGCTCGCCCTCGTCGTCGACAACACGGATTCCGAGGTCATCGAGGAACGTCATCGTCCGTTCCGGTACGACCCGACCAGCTCGGTTCCGGGCGCGTAGCAGCGGAACCATCGTTTTGAGATCCGATTGCGTTTCGAGGACCGGCGTCGACGGGAGAAAGTCCACGTCGAGGCCGGCATCCGCGGCGCGCTCGCCGATGGTTTCGACCGCTGGGGTGGCGTAGCTGTCCTCGAAATCTATCGGCTCGCCGAAACCCGCGTAGTAGACACGGCCGCCCTCAGCAGGGCCGAGTACCACGCCGCTGGATCGGAGTTTCATCGCCGCGCTGTCGATGAGTTGGCGGTTCAACAGTGCCGCTGTCGGTTCGACGGCGGCGACGGTTGCGACGTCTTCCCGGTCGAGGAGGTGTGTGACAGTGTTCCCGACCCGACCGGCGAACGTCGAGCCGACCTGTACCTCGAACCGGGCGTTGCCTGGCGATTCGAGGGCCTCTGTCACTGGCTCTCGCACCGCAGTCTCGGGGTCTACGCCGTCTGGGACCTGCTCCGAGGGACGGTAGTTCACCAACAGTTCGGCCCCGCTGATCTCCACCGCACGACAGACGTCAAGCAGCATTGCCTCGTACAGTCCAGCCGCCTCGGCGTCGTCCAAGAGGTCGCCCGCCAGGTCCTGTAACACGACCCCTTCGACTGGCGGATCAGCCAGTACAGTTACCGTAGTCATACTGTCTTCTCGGCCCGACTGTGATTAGTCGCTTGTGTTCTGACGCAGCTACAGAACAATTATAAGATGTGAGCAGTATTTGATAACTAAGAGAAACTATATGGAGCAATCCCAGACCTACAGATGTGACGGATGTGGGTCGGAGTACCGGGTTCTCGGGGAGCCACGACCCAAGATCGTATGCCGCGACTGCGAACGCGAAGCCACGTTGTCCGGGACTGCGGCGGCACAGCGGGCGTACCATATCGGCTACACGCGGTATCGCGAAGCGCGCCGGCAGCTATCCGACGCGCTGGCGACCGTCGAAGACGGGGAGATGGCGCTCGCTCGCGGTGGGTTCGACAGTGCCGCGTCGGACTTCGAGGAAAGCGTCGAGGAGTTCACGACGACTGTTCGCGAAGCGGACGACGACTCGCTGACCGAGTTAGCGGAACGGGCGCGCAAGAAAGCGACCTGTCTCTGGCAGGCCGCCGAGTGGCTCAGCGGCATGACTTACGCCAGCGAACAGGGTGAATCGACACAGGCGAGCCAGTACCGCCACGACGCCGAAAACCGGCTACAGGCAGCGACGGAGTACGGGACAGTGTCGAGCCCGGAAGAGTTGCTCCAGACCACTGAGAGCGAGGTCAAGTCTGATACCTGACTACCGTCCGCGCCGGCCCTTTGTCTGCCGGTAATCCTGTCCGAGCGTCTCGCTGAAGTGTTCCAGAAACGCTGTCCGTTCCTCGTCGGTCTGTTCACTCGGCGGAATCATCGGGAGGATCTCGAAGCCGCGGCCGCGGATCGTCGTCGCGTGCCGGTCCTCGATATCGAGTTCGTCTTCGCTCATCGTCGTGTACTCGAAGGCCAACTCTTCGAGCGGGCGCTGTCCGACCGGCAGCAGGATTTCGGGGTTTATCATCCGTATCTCGCTGTTGAGATACGGCTCGCAGTTGACGACCTCCTCGTCGGTCGCCGCCCTGTCGGGATGGCGACAGCGGGTCACGTACGTCAGGAAGGTGTTCTGTAGCTGCGGCCTGTCGGCGTTCGGGTCCGAGCACATGTCGACCGCGGCGAGGATGTCGAGCAGTTCGCGCTCTTGCTCGCCGGTAAAGGGGATACCGGACTCGTCAGCGCCGACTGCGGGCGAGTCACCGAGGACGATGAACTCGGCGCCCACGTCGCCGTAGCCGTGGACGACGTTCTCGCGCGTCTCACACAGCGCGGGGCAGTTCTGGCACGCCTCGTCCATCCCGAACGGGTTCGACTTGGACTCCTGTTGTGCGTCCATCTTACTCGTCGTCGATGGTTTTCGCGTGGGTGTCCGCGTCCTCGGGGTCGTTCTGCGGGCTGGACGGGTGGTAGTCGGTGTCGTACTCGCCCGGCCGGTCGTCGAGCCGGTCGGGGTTGATGCGGCCGCCGAGCAGCATGAAGTCGAGGACCGTACAGGCCAGCATGGCCTCGACTACTGGGACCGCCCGCGGCGGCAGGACCGGATCGTGGCGACCGGTGACGGTAATTTCCTTGCCTTCGCCCGTCTCCCAGTCGACCGTCTTCTGGGACTTGGGAATCGACACCGGCGCGTGCCACGACACTTCACCGTAGATAGGCTGGCCGGTCGTGATGCCGCCCTGGATGCCGCCGTGGTCGTTGCCCACCGGCGTCGGGTGGCCGTCCTCACTAAACTCCCAGTTCTCCGTGTACTCACTGCCCTTGGTCGTCCGGGCTTCACGGCCGATGCCGTACTCGAAGTCGTTGACCGCCGGAATCGAGTACATTGCCTGGCCGAGGCGGGACGGGAAGCTATCGAACCGTGGCGCGCCGAGGCCGGACGGGACGCCGCGACATTCGAAGTAAATCGCGCCGCCGATGGAGTCGCCCTCCTTCTGGTGCTTGTCGGCCAGGTCGCGCATCTCCTCGGCCGCGTCGGGGTCGGCACAGCGGACTTCGTTTTCCTCGCTGTGTTCGAGCATGTCCTCGAAGGTGACCGGCCCCGATTCGACATCACCGATCTGACAGACGTGGGCCTTGATCTGGACGTCGTAGTCGGACTGTTCGAGGACCTGCTTGGCGACGCCGCCGGCGGCGACCCAGTTGACCGTCTCGCGAGCGGAGGAGCGGCCGCCGCCGCCCCAGTTCCGGGTACCGAACTTCGCGGAGTAGGTGTAGTCGCCGTGGGACGGCCGCGGAGCCGTGATGAACGGCTCGTACTTGCCCGAGCGGGCGTCCTTGTTCTGGATGACCATCCCGATGGGCGTGCCCGTCGTGTAGCCGTCCTGAATCCCGGAGTTGATCGTCACCTTATCCGGTTCGCCCCGGGAGGTGGTGATCATCGACTGGCCGGGCTTGCGCCGGTCGAGGTCTTTCTGTATCTCTTCCTCTGAGAGTTCGACACCCGCCGGGACGCCGGAGACGGTACAGCCCATCGCCTCCCCGTGGGACTCGCCGTAGGTCGTCATGCGGAACAGACGACCGAACTCGTTGCCGTTCATTACAGTGGTGTCGGGGTTGGGGGCATTTGAACCTTGTAGATGTGGCCGGTGCTTGTCCCGCTATAGGCGACGATAGCGTCGGTATCCCCGCTATCTACCGCTCGACGGCCGCGCCGAGCGAATCGAGTACGTCGAAGAAGTCCGGGAAGGACACGTCGACGTGTTCCGCCCCGGTCACTGTCGTCTCGCCGTCGGCGACGAGGCCGGCGACGGCCAGCGACATGATGATACGGTGGTCCGCGCGACCTTCGACGGTCGTGCCGACGAGGTCGCTGTCAGCGCCGTAGACGAACAGTTCGTCTTGGTGCTCCTCGACCTCTGCGCCCATCTTCGTGAGTTCCTCGGCCATCGCGCTCACGCGGTCGGTCTCTTTGTACCGGACGTGCTCGGCGTCGGTGATCCGGGTGACGCCGTCGGCGGCGGCCCCCAGCGTCGCGATGGTCGGCAGGAGGTCAGGCGTGTCTTCGACACCGACCTCGATACCAGTCAGATCTGACTGTGAGACGGTGATTTCGCCCTTGTCCTCGTCCCAGTCGAGGTCGGCTCCCATCCGGTCAAGGATGTCGACGATGGCGGCGTCGCCCTGAGCGCTGGGGAACGCCGACGTGACGCGCAGGCCGTCCTCGGCGGCGAGTGCGCCGGCCGCAAGCAGGTAGCTCATCGACGAGAAGTCCCCGGGGACGTTGTAGTCGCCGCCCGCTGGCGTGTAGGACTGACCGCCCTCGACGGTGAACCCGTTATCTGTCTTCTCGGCGTCGACGCCGAAGTCCGCCAGCACCTCAAGCGTGATGTCGACGTACGGCGACGATTTCAGCTCGGTCGTCAGATCGATGTCGACGCCGTCCGGCGAGACAGCGCCGGCCATCAGCAACGCAGTGATGTACTGCGAGGACACGTCGCCGGGGATCTCGACCGCACCGCCGTCGACGCCGCCGCCGACGACCAGCGGGGCCTGGCCGTTCCGGCGAGTCGATTCGGCGTCGCCGTTCAGTTGTCCGATGGCATCGAGCAGCGGCCCCTGGGGGCGCGACCGGAGTGAGCCGTCGCCAGTTAGCACCGCGAGATTGTCCTGCAGCGCGGCTGTGGCGGTGACCAGCCGCATCGTCGTCCCGCTGTTGGCACAGTCGATAACGTCGTCCGGCGTCCCCGGCCGGCCGTCGAAGCCCGTGACTTCGACCGTCGATTCGTCTTCAGCGAGCGAGACGCTGCCGCCGTAGGCCTCGACGGCGCGCATCGTGGCTTTCGTGTCCGCGCTCACGAGCGGGTCGTGGACGACCGCGCCGTCGGCGTAGCCCGCGGCCAGCACCGCCCGGTGCGTGTAGCTCTTCGACGGCGGCGCTTGCGCCGTCCCCTCGACCGTCGATTCGGCAATCGTGATGTCCATGCCCGGTCGGTAGCGGGCGTTCGACAAGAGGCTACCGCTCTCTCACCCCACCGATGGCGGGAGCAACGACCTTGTGGCTGGCAGCGGTACCACCGCTATGGTCCCAGCGATGGACGGCGCGACCGCTGTCGTCACGGGTGCGAGTAAAGGTATCGGCGAGCAGATAGCCCACGCGGTAGCGGGTGCGGGCGCACATACAGTCATCTGTGCTCGCGACGCGGAGGCCCTCGAACGTGTCGAAGCCGATATACGGGATGCAGGCGACTCCGTGACCACGATTCGGACGGACGTGCGCGACGAGTACGACGTAGAACGACTGGTCGAAACTGCGACGCGGGAGGGGAACGGTGCGATACAGTACGTCGTCGCCAACGCCGGCGTCTACCACGGGATCGCCGGCGAGACACCGCTCACCGAGGAATCCTACGCCGCATTCGACGACCACCTCCGGACGAACGCTCGGGGCGTGTTCTCGACGATCCGCGAAGCCGTCCCACACCTCGGTCCGGACGCCCGCATCGTCGTCCCGACGGGCGTCGTCGCCCGCGAAAGGATGCCCGGCTACGGCTCCTACGCCGTCTCGAAGGCCGCCGCGGAGGCTGTCGCCCGCGGGTTCGCCGCCGACCTCGACGTCCCGGTCGGTGCAGTCGACCCCGGACAGGTCGCGACGGACCTCTCCGGTGACGGCGGACGCGACCCGGAATCCGTCGCCGAAATGGTCCTCTGGGCGCTCCGGGACGCTGACCCGTCGGCACTGGACGGCGGCGTCATCGACTGGGGCGACTATCGGTCGGCGACGCGGTAACCGCCACCGATGGGTTTATTAGCAACAGCCCAGTGATTGTAGATAATGTCTATTAACTCGAACTCAATTTTTAATAACGCTGGCCGAATCTCCACCGCCGGCATCGCGAGTGTCGTCGGCCTGGTGATCCTGTCCGGCGTCGCAGTCACCGGCGGGGCGAGTAAGGTCCTGGTCATCTCCTGGGTCGCGTTCGTGGCAATGGCACTGGGCGCGTGGCTCGGGGCGCGGGCCGATGAAACGAACCCCTACCGACTGGTCTGGGGCTACGGGCTCGCGAGCGGGGCGATGGTCACGTCGGCGGCCATGTTCCTCGTCCCGCAGGCGATGGGACTGGGCGGCCAGGCCGGGGCAGCGCGTATCGGCGGCGTCGGCATCGCCGCCGGACTGGTCACCGGCTACGGCACCCACACTATCGGCCACCGGCTGACCCACGTCGAGACTGCCTTCGACATGACGACGCTTGCCATCGCCGCCCACGCCCTCTCGGCCGGCCTGGTCATCGGGCTGGTCTACGCCTCGATGCCCGAACTGGGTATCCTGCTCGGCCTCGCTATCGTCTCACACAAAGGGCCGGCCGGCTACGCCGCCGCCCGGCGGCTCGGACGTAGCGGCAAGTCCGCGACTGCCCTGTTGCTCCCCGCGGCCGGCGTCGGCCTGACGGCGATCCCGTCCGCGCTCCTTCCGGTCCCGGAGTCCGCCCTTCTCAACGCAGTTATCTTCGGGTTCGCCGCCGGTATCTTCCTCCACGTCGCGATGGACTTCCTGCCGAACTGCGAGGCCGGCAGCGAGATCGACGAGGTCTGTGAACTCCACGACCACTCCCACGACCTGCTCGACGAACTCCGAACGCACGCCGTCGGGTCGACGGTGGTCGGCGCTGCTGTCATCGTGCTGGCCTGGGTCGCTATCTGAACGCGCGTCCGTCGTCACCGGACGGGCACAGTCACAGTGATTCTCGTCCCGTCGGTATCGGCCTGGATATCCATATCGCCACCGACGTAGCTGATGAGCCAGTACGCGAACCACAGCCCCAGCCCGGACCCGTGTTCGAGCGGCTTCTCTTCCGCCGCCTCGATGACCCGCCGCTCTTGGTCCGGGACCCCCGGCCCGTTGTCCGCAATCGTCACTGTCGCTGTCGAGTCGTGGCGCTCCGTCCGGACGGTGACCCGCGGTGCCGATGCGTCCGAGTGCTTGATACCGTTCTCGATGAGTTCCTGCAACGCCGGAATGACCTTCGCGTCTATCGTCGGCGACGGGACGGAGTCGCTCTCGACGACGAACTCGGCGTCGGGGTACGCTGCGGCCAGCCCGTCCGTGATGTCACTGAGGACGTCTTCGAGTTCGCGCTCAACATCGTCGGTAAGCGAGTCCGCGAGCAGTTCCTGTACGTGGTGCGCTTTCTCACTGATGTCGAGCAGGGACTGCACGTTCGCTTTGATCGTCTCAAGGTGGTCGAGAGCGTCGTCGTCGTCGACTAACTCTGACAGGATATCCGCACGTCCGCTGATGGTCGTTCCGTTGTTCCGGAGATTGTGCCGGAGAATCCGATGGAACACGGTGAGCTGTTGCTCGCGTAGTCGGCGACCGGTAATTTCGTCCTGCATCCCGACGAACCCCTGGATCGTCCCGTCCGCGTCCTGAATCGGGGCGATGGTCTGGTTGATGATGAACCGCTCGCCGGACTTGCGCTCGTTTACGATCTCGCTCGTCCAGACCTCGCCGCGACAGATCGTGTCCCAGAGCCGTTCGTAGAACTGTTCGCCCTGTTCACCGGACTTGAGTATCCGCGGTGTCCGGCCAATCGCCTCTTCGGCGCTAAACCCGGTGAGTTCCTCGAACGCCGGATTAACGTATTCGATGACACCGTAGGTGTTCGTTATCAGAATCGCGTGGCCCGCGTGCTCCACGGCGTTCCTGAACCGCCGGAGTTCGCTGTTTTGTTCTCTGAGGTCCGCAACGAGGTCCTCAGTGTGGCTGCGCCGGGCGAGGAGGTTCGTGATGGTTCGAAAGAGCGCCTGCGTGTCCAGCGGCGCTGTCATGATATCATCGACGACGAGTGGCTGCTCGGCCGCGTCGATATCGGGCAGGTCAATCCTGACTGGCGTCTCCTCACGACGGACCAGAATCACGGGGCAAAACACCGGATCTGCCCGGTGTTTGTACCGCTCTATCGACTCTCTGTACTTCGGAAACGACGACTCGTCGACGATGTGGAGGTCGACTTCCCGGAACTCGTCGTCCGTGATCGGCGTGTGGTGTTCGGCGACGACGGAGGCGAGTGCCTCCCGGTTGCCGTCGCCGGCCAGCAGTAATTGGACGTCGGCCATCGGTGGTTAGCGAGTGGGCGACCGCCCGCTGCTATCTCCATGCTGTTCAGGGACGCCCTCGAACACGCCGTGCATCCCCGAGACGGGGTCGCCGACCTGTAGGCCGTCGGCGGTTATCTCGAACCGCCGAGGGACCGTCTCGAACCCGCCGACGCGCTTTTTCAGCGCACCGATGACGCGCTGGAGTTCTCCCTCGACCTCGATATAGTTCTCGAAGACGATGTTGTCCGCGAGGTAGCTGACGTTCTCGCTCGTCGGCTCGTGCAGGCCCGTCACGTCTCTGCGCTGGTCGATCAGGACGACGGCGACGTTCCCACGCGTGAGATGCTGTGTCAGGGCGTGGAGCCGTCGGCGCAGTTCCACGTCGTCTTGCCCGTGTTTGATCGCGTTCTTGTAGCCCGCGATGCCGTCGATGACGACGAGTTCGGCCCCGCGCTCCGCGGCCTGGGTCTTCACGCGGTTCGCGAACTCCTCGGGGGACAGCGCCAGCGACTCGACCTCCTCGATGTGGAGTGTCCCCTCGTCACGCAACTGCGAGAGCGGCATCCCGAACGTCTCACAGCGGTAGGTGAACGTCTCGATGGATTCGTCGAACAGGTAGGCGAGCGCCGGGGACCCGTCTGCCGCTGCGGAGGCCAGGAACTCAGTCGCCGTCGTCGACTTGCCGACGCCGGACGGACCACTGATAATCGTCACTGTCCCGCGTTCGAGTCCGCCATCGAGGAGCGAGTCCAGTCCCGGAACCCCGGCGGAGAACTGCGTTGGGTCGAACGACCGCGTCCGCTGTTCCGGTTCGAGCGCCGGATACACTTCGACACCGGACTCGCGGATTTCCATCCCGTGTGAGCCGTCCTGTTGGCCGATGCCGCGATGCTTGCGCAGTCGAATACGCCGACCCGCCTTCTCGTCGCCGTAACTGAGCGAGATGATGCCGTCGCTGAGCGACCTGAGTTGGCTGTCCATCTGATTGCTCGGCGTCTTGGTCGCCAGCACGGTCGTCTCCCTGTCTTGCAAAAAGCGCGCGAAGGAGATGATGCGCTTGCGAAACTGGTACTCGGTCGGTTCGAGATACTGAAAGTGTGTGATCGGATCGATGAGGACGCGGTCCGGGTCCACCCGCTCGATTGTCTCGCGGATATCCGAAATCAGGTGGCCGTCCTCGACGTCTCGGGGCTTGACCACGTCGTACGACTCGGCCTCCATGAAAAACTCCGAATCGGGGCCGACATCCAGAAACGTCGCGTCGGCGATATCGATGCCGAGTTCGGCAGTGTTCGCCAGCAAATCGGCAGCCGATTCTTCGGCGTGAATAAACAGCACGTCGTCGCCCGCTTCGAGCCCTGCTTCGAGAAACTGCGTGCCAAGCAGTGTTTTGCCGGTTCCGGGCGGCCCGATAACGAGATACAGCCGCCCTTCCACAAGCCCGCCTCTGAGAAGCGAATCAAGACCGGAGATACCGCTGGAAAGGCGCGTGAACTGCCGCGAAGGAGAGGGCATAGAGAGAGTATCGGATGGCGGGTAATAAGCATCTCGCGAGAACACGGGCGTGACAACCGAAGACAGTCCACGAAACACCGATTCGCGTCTCCTCGCTCTTTCGACTAACGTGGGCGAAAAAGCGACCCCTCGCGCCGCTCGTGGTCGTCCTACTCCTCGTCGAGCAACTGCTCGGCCAGAATCGGGACAAACGTCCGCAATCCACCTTTTTTACCGCCGGGTGTGCTCCCAGTGGTCGCACACCACTCGGTAAAAAACGTGGGCGAAAAAGCGACCACTCGCGCTGCTCGTGGTCGTCCTACTCCTCGTCGAGCAACTGCTCGGCCAGAATCGGGACAAACGTGCCGATGTCGGTGACCATCCCGACCGCCTGTGCGGAGCCGCGGTCGAGGAGTTGGGTCACCGTCGCGGGGTTGATGTCGACGCAGACGACCCGCGTCGTCGAGGGGAGACAGTTCCCGACGGCGACCGAGTGCAGCAGCGTCGAGAGCATCAACACCATGTCGGCCTCGTGGGCCTGCTCCCGAATGGCGTTCTGGGCCTCAACGGCGTCGGTGATGGTGTCCGGGAGCGGGCCGTCGTCGCGGATAGAGCCCGCGAGAACGAACGGCCGGTCGTTTTCGATGCACTCGTACATCACGCCGGACTCGATGGTGCCGGAGTCGACGGCCTCCTCGATGCCGCCTTCGCGGATGACCTCGCTGATGGCGTAGATGTGGTGCTTGTGGCCGTGGCGGGGATGGTCAAGGCTCTCTGTGTCCATCCCCAGCGAGGTGCCGTAGATGTCCCGCTCGATGTCGTGGACAGCGAAGCCGTTGCCGGCCGAGAGCATATCGACGTAGCCCTCCCGGACGAGGCGAGCGAGGTCCTCGCGCGCCCCGGAGTGGATGAGGGCTGGCCCACAGACCGCCATCACTTTGCCACCCTCCTTTTTCGTCTCTTTGATGGCGTTCGCGATCTTGCGGATGGTCGACTCCGACGGCCGCTCGGAGGAGACGCCGCCCTGCATGAAGCCGAACGCGCCGCCCGAATCGCGGGGCCGCTCCGGCGGCTGGACCTTGATGCCGGTTTCGTCGGTGACGACCATGTCGCCCTCCTCGATAGCGTTCAGGACCTTGGTGTAAGCTCGGGGGTAGTCTCTCGGTTCCTCGTCGTCACCGTTCGACTGTTCCGAGGCGCGGTGCGCTTCGCCGTCTTCGACGACCACGGCGCAGTCCATCTCCATGTCCTCGACTTCGATCCACTCGCCGTTGTGGCGGATGAACGTCGGGTGGTTCGTCGTCGAGTAGAAGCCGTGCGGGACGACCTGGTCGTCGGGCGCGGGGACGAGCGTGGCGTCTTTCGGGTCCGAGGGGTTGACGCCGTGCTGGTGGAGTTCGTGGACGATCGACTGCAACTGGTCCTCGTCGTCGGCCTCGACGAGCATCCGGGCGTAGGACTCCTCGTCTTTGTGGCGGCCGATATCGAACTCCTGAACGGAGAAGGAGCCGCCAAGGTCCATGATGATGCCGAAACAGGACTGCATCATCCCGGAGTCGATGATGTGGCCCTCTAGCTCGACTTCGCGAGAGACGGTCATGGCCAAGACATGGAGACAGGTGTGTAAGACGGTTTTGGGTCTGTGCTACCCCGGCGGCCCGGCTACCGCCCGTCAACGTGTCGTTGCACGGCCCACGACTCTCCCTCGCTGGCCGCACGCAGCCGCTCGAAGAACCGCTGTAGCCCGTCGGACTCCGTGGTCGGCAGGACGTGCAGTCGGACCGTCCCGTCGCGGACGGCGACGCGGAACACGTCGGTCGTCTCCTCGTCGCGGACCAGCCACAGCGGCATCGGCAGGTCGTGGAAATCACCGTAGCGGTACGGTCCGGCCTCGAGGATGTCGACGACTGTCTCGGCGAGTTCCGGCGTCGCCCGCTCCTGTTCCGGGACAAGTCGGAACTCCGTCCCGCCCTCGTATTCAACCCCACTCCCGTGGGGAAAGCGCCGCTGTGGGTGTGCGGGGATGCTGAACGAGGGGTCCGTGGTCATCTGTCACGTAGTTGGGCGCTTTCGGATTTAAATTCGCGGGCCATGCAGGGCTCGGTAGTATAACCTCCCCTGTGTCTGTGGCGTCGATCCGACGCGGTCTAGCATGACCGGTGGCGAACTAAAGTCATGAGAGTGAATTGTCTCCGGAGTGAGGAATCAGTATGCGCGTTAGTCTGGCGGTGGTAGACCGTCTCGTCGCGAACGGCATCGATACCGTCTTCGGAATCCCGGGGAAGCAGTCCCTCCCGCTGAACGAGGCCATCGGCAAGCGAGACGACATCCGTTTCGTCGTGGCACGACACGAAACTGCGGTCTCACATCAGGCCTGGGGCTATGCAGAGACGAGCGGGCAGATAGCGAGCACTGTTGTCGTCCCCGGCCCGGGCGACATGAACGCGATGAACGGCCTGAAAAACGCGCTGAACGACTGCACGCCGCTGGTGCACTTCGCTATCGAAACCGAGCCGGCGCTCCGGGGCGGCGATGCGATTCACGAAACCCCGCCGGACACCTACGACAACGTCGTCAAAGAGAACATACTACTGAAAAACCCCGAGACGACGGCGGCGACGATCGACCGGGCGGTACAGGTCGCCCAGACACCGCCGAAGGGGCCAGTCAGAGTCGGGCTCCCCAAGAATTACTTGCAGATGGACGTGCCACTCGCCGGTGCAAGCACACCTGCGACACCGTCCACCAGCACCGTCCCGGAGCAGGCGGTTGCGGAAGCCGCCGAGCACCTGCTCGCGGCCGAGATGCCAGTTATCATGGCAGGCGGTGGTGTGCGAGCGTCGGGTGGGACGGCGGCGCTCCGAAGCCTCGCCGAGCGACTTGACGCGCCCGTCGTGACGACGTACAAAGGCAAGGGCGTGCTCCCGGAGGACCACGACCTCAGTGCCGGTGTCCTGAGCGGGAGTGCAAGCCCAGAACTACTGGACTGTCTCGCCGACTCCGATGCCGTACTCGCCGTCGGCTCCGACCTCGACGCACACGGGACACGCGGGTGGTCCGTCGAACTCCCTGAGACGCTCGTTCACGTCACGATTGACGCCGACGACCTCGGCACGGGCTATGACCCGACTGTCGGCATCCTCGCAGATGCCGCGGACGCGATGACGGCGATCGAGAACAAAATCGCGGCGGCCGATACCGCTCCTGCCACGAAGACGGCCGGAACCGAACGCGCACAGGCTGTCCGCGATGCCACTGCGCGTCGTATCGAACCGCTCGTGGATTCGGAACCACCGCTCACCTCCGTCCGTGTGCTGCAAATCCTCCGGGACGCAGTCCCTTCGGATGCCATCACGGCCGTCGACGCCGGGGGGTTCCGCGTCTGGGCGCTGAACACGTTCGAGGCGTACGGACCGCGCAGCTACGTCAACCCCGGGTCGTGGGCGACGATGGGAACCGGACTGCCGTCGGCGATTGGGGCACAGCTAGCGAACTCGGACACACCCGTCGTTGCGCTGACTGGTGATGGCGGCCTCATGATGTGCGTGCACGAGCTCCATACTGCGGTCGCCGAGGACCTCCCGATCACCGTCGTCGTCCTCAACAACGACGATTACGCGATTATCAGCGAGGAGGCCGGCCGGAGTTACGACCTCGACCACCAGGCGTACGGATGGGACACGACGCCGATTGACTTCGGAACTGTCGCTGCCGGAATGGGGATGGAAGCCGTGCAAGCCGACACGGCGTCCGAAATCCGCACGGCGGTTCGCGAGGCGGTGCAGACGGACGCGCCGACGCTCGTCGAGGTCAGGACCGACCCGACGGAACCGCAGGCGAGTGAGTGGATGCGCGAGTAGTGGATTTATCCACCGGCGACGACAAAAGTAGCCCATGTGTGGCCGCTACAGTTTGTTTTCCCCCCGCGAAGACATCGAGGCGCGGTTCGACGCCGAGTTTTCCTTCGACTACGGGTCGCGATACAACGCCGCCCCGAGTCAGGACCTGCCGGTCATCACTGCCGAGTCGTCCGGCACAATCCAGCGGATGGAGTGGGGGCTGATTCCGTCCTGGGCTGACAACCGCACGGACCACAGGCACATCAACGCCCGCGCCGAGACCCTGGCCGAGAAACGCTCGTTCGCCGAGGCATACGAGTCCCGGCGCTGTCTCGTCCCGGCTGATGGGTTCTACGAGTGGGTCGAAACGAGCGACGGCAAGCAACCGTATCGCGTGGCGCTGCCGGACGACGACCTGTTCGCGATGGCGGGGCTGTACGAGCGGTGGGTGCCGCCACAGCGACAGACCGGGCTGGGGGAGTTCGGCGGGAGCGGCGGCGATTCGGGCGGAGAAGACGATATCGTCGAGTCGTTCACGATTGTGACGACCGAACCGAACGACGCCGTCGCCGACCTCCATCACCGGATGGCTGTCATCCTCGATCCGTCGGAGGAGTCGACGTGGCTGCGCGGGAGCGTCGGCGACGTGACTGCACTGCTCGACCCGTACGACGGGCCGATGCAGACCTATCCGGTTTCGACGGCCGTCAACAGTCCCGCTAACGACTCGCCGGAACTCATCGAACCGGTCGGATAGCGACGGCGTTACTCGCTCGGCGTGTTCTGGCGCTTGAACTGGTGCAACATCTTCCAGAGCGTCTCTTCTTCGACCTGGTTTTCGGCGGCGGATAGCTGACGGTACAGGCCCTCAGAGACGGTAATCTCGGGCATTACTGGAACGCTCGTGTGGAGGCAACATAAGCTTCTGGAGACTCGGAACCGAGTGAATGTATTCGTCCCACAATATTCTGGGTGCGTCGTTACGGGGGCTAATCTCCTTCTCCCGGTGTATGCAGTCGTACGCCCAGCGAGACGACGGTACTGTCGCGTCCAGTGTGACTGAGCTCATCGGCGACACGCCGCTGGTCTGTCTCGACAGCTTCGCGGACAATCTGCTCGGCAAGGTCGAAGCGGCTAATCCTTACTCCGTCAAGGACCGCATCGCGCTGTACATGGTCGAGGCGGCCGCCGAGTCCGGTGACCTCCCCGACGACGGGACGGTCGTCGAAGCGACCAGCGGCAACACCGGCATCGGGCTGGCCGCCGTCTGTGCCGCACGGGGGTACGACTGCGTGCTGACGATGCCCGAATCGATGAGCGAGGAGCGCCGGCAGTTGCTGTCGGGGCTCGGCGCGGACCTCGAACTCACGCCGGCCGACGGCGGCATGAGCGGCGCAATCGAGCGCGCGAACGAACTCGCGGATGCGCCGGGAACTGTCCGCGCCCGGCAGTTCGAGAACGAGGCGAACCCGCGCGCCCACCGCGAGACGACGGGTCCGGAGATATGGGCCGATACCGACGGCGACGTAGACGCCGTCGTTGCCGGTGTCGGGACCGGCGGCACGATCACCGGCATCTCGGAGTACATCGAAGAGGAGGTCGGCGCGGACCTCACCTCGGTCGCCGTCGAGCCTGAACAGTCCAAACTGCTCTCGGCGGATGACCCGGACAGCCACGACATCCAGGGTATCGGTCCCGGATTCGTTCCGGATATCCTCCGACGTGACCTCGTCGACGAGGTGCGGACTGCGAGCAAGACGGAATCTATCGACGCGACCCACCGACTCGCCAGCGAGGAGGGCATCATGGTCGGTATCTCCTCGGGTGCGGCGCTGCACGCGGCCGCGGAGTACGCTACCGAGAACCCCGACGAGACGGTGGTCGTCGTCCTGCCGGACACCGGCGAACGATACCTCTCGACGGACCTGTGGGAATAAGCGAGAAACGTAGCCGGGCGGCGGGGAAAACAGCCCTCAGGCGACGCGACCGAACGCTAGCGTGCCGCTGATGCTCTCTATGTAGGCCTCGACGACCTGCCCTTCGCGCGCTCCGGAGACGAAGATGGTGTACTTCCCTTTCTCGGCGACACCGTCGCCCTCGCGGCCGGTGCCGGTGATCTTGACCTCGTAGGTCTCGCCTTCTTCGAGCGTGGGTCGGTCCTGCTGCGTGTTCGAACTCGCGCCCTTGGCGACCGGGCGGAACGCACCACAGGCCTGACAGCGCAGCATGTCGACGCCGTCCTCGTTCTTGAGGACGGTGTCGGGCAGGCCACACTCGGAACAGGTGACGTACTCGGCGACGTACGCGTCGATGGCGGCCTCGAAATCAGCAGTGTCGAACGAGCCGTTGTAGCGGGCTTCGCCGCCGTCGAACTGACCGTTGGTCCCGAACTCGCGCTGGATGGCTCGGTGGAGATGCTGGGCGTCCCGCGAGACTGCGTCGGCGATTGCCTCTAAGTTCGTCAGGCGTGTGAACGCACCGTCGGTCTGGCCCTCGGGGTCGGGAATCGAGAGCCGTTCACCGGCTTCCCGGGGCTGGTCTGGTAGTACGTCGTACGCTCGCTGTAGGGCGGACTCGTAGTTCATACATCTTAGACGGTGCTGGCACGTAAATGGATTCCGTCACATCTGTAATCTCCTATCGGCCAATGATATTAATACTGAGAGTGGATAATTGATTGACATGGATCAGCACGAACAGCCTGTGGAGACGCCGGGACTCTCGTCCAAGCGACTCGATACGCTATTACGGACGCTGGCAGCCGAGCCCCGGCGGATGATATACACTTACCTCACCGAACACGACTCGGCCTCAATCGCGGAACTCACTGACGTGGTCGTGGGCTGGTCCAGCGCGCGTGCTCGAGACACCGACGCCTGCAACTGGGATGATACCCGCACGTCGCTCCACCACCGCCACCTCCCTGTTCTCGATGACGCTGGCGTTATTAGCTACGACGCTGCCCAGCGGACCGCGACGCTGGCATCGCTGTCGCCATCCACGGCCGAGGTTCTGGCGACGATAACCGATCTGGATACCGCCGAGACAGACCACGAGGACTGATCGTGGGCCGATGACAGTTCGTACCCTCCTCCGACGCTTCGAGGACTCGGACGTGGAGATAACTGTGTACGGTCCGCCCGCAACGAAGACTGTGGGCGAGCGTCTGGCAACTCAGGGGATCGATGCCACCTGGCAGAAACTCCCGACCGGACACCGGAACGCGTTTGCCGTCATCCGTCGGGACGGTGTGTTCGCCGAGGCAGTCCCGCTCACCGCGCTGCAGGCGTTTCTGTGCGATCCGACGGCCGGTATCGGCGACAGCGAAGCGCCTGACAGTGATCCGGGTCGACAGCTTCTCCGCTCGGCGCTCGCGAACACGCTCCTCGCATCGCTCACGCCGGCACAGTTGCTCGCAACGTCGCACGAGTTCGAGGACAGGGCCTACCGCGTCGGGGAGGGAACGCTTCGAGTGAGCTTCCAGTCGCTGTCGATCTTCCGCTCTCAGCGCGCCCGATACCAGACGCTCGCCAGCGACACGGAACTCGACATCCACGTTTACGGACGAGACGACTGGGAGCCACCGGCGATTCCCGGAATCTCGTTCCATCCGCTCACAGACACCGCCCTCGAACAGGTGTGGCTGCTGGCGTTCGACGCCGCCGGCGACGACCAGAACAAGTGTGCACTCGTCGCCGAAGAAACCGAGGACGGACCGTTTCGTGGTCTCTGGACGTACAACCCACGGCTGGTCGACGAAATCATGACGGCGGTTGTGGCTGTCGACGAGTAGCAACTGACCACGAGTCGGCCCGGAAACACCCAGCGGATGCTATGCCGGACATGACAGCGGAACCCGAAGCCCGAGGCCGTCACGCTCGATAGTCGTTCCGAAGGGCCGAGAGCGCTCCCGGAGTGTCTCACGAAGCCACTCAGCCACCGCTTCGTCGGCACGTCCGACCTGCGTGTACGCGTTCTCGACCGGCGTGAGTTCGAGCGCGGCCAGCCGGCCGTCCACGATATGGAGTTCGAACAGGACGCTCCGGTCGTTGCGGTAGCCGTCCTTAACTGCGTAGTCGTCGACGAAGTTGCCGGTGTCGTACATGATGGGGCGACCGCGGTACATCTCGATGCCCTGGACGACGTGGGCGCTGTGGCCGTGGACCACGTCGGCACCGTTGTCTACGAGCCAGCGGGCGAACGCTTGCTGTGTCTTGCTTGGCTCTGTCACCCAGTTCGGCCCCCAGTGGGCGGTGACGACGAGCAGGTCCGGGTTGGCGTCGCGGGCCGCCGCCAGCGCACCCCCGACGCGGCGGCGCGTCAGCGGGTGGTTCGGGTCCAGCGGCGCGTAGGCCGTGCCGGGGCTGTCGCCGTCGGCGGCGTAACTCGGCGACTGGTCGGTGACGGCGACGACGGCGATAGAGAGTCCACCGACGTCGATGACCGCCGGTTCGAATGCGGCGTCTCGACTCTCCCCAGCGCCGGCCGAGGCGATGCCACCGTCGGCGAGATGCGCCGGCGTGTCCGTGAGCGCCGCCGGTCCGAAATCGAGCAGGTGGTTGTTCGCCAGTCCGGCACAGGAGACGCCGGCGCGGTCCAGCGCGGCCACGGCCCATCTCGGGCTCGCTCGGAAGTGGAACGTACGGCCGGGCCGCGGTTCGCCGCGGTCCGAGAGACAGCATTCGAGGTTCGCCACCAGCCCGTCGAGTGACTGGAGTTCGTCGAGCATCGACCCCCAGACGGCCGTCGGTCCGTCGGGGGCATCGCGCCAGCGTTCGTCGACGCTCCGGCCCAGCATCACGTCGCCGACGAACCCGATGCGCACCGACGCGTCCGTCGGGACCGACGGCGGACACGCCACCTCCGCGTCGCCAGCAGCACCAAGACAGCCCGAGAGAGCGGTGAGACTCCCGAGGGCGGGGCCACCGCTGGCGAGGACGGTTCGGCGGGTCGGAGCCACGATGGGGACAGTTACACGGGGACCGCCTTGAATTTCGGTCCCCGGGAGTCGGCCTCACTCCAGATGGTGGTAGTCGAGTTCGTAGCCGACGTCGACCGCCTCGCTGACGGCCTCGCTCGGCTCGGCCACGCCGCGGGTCGTCAGTTCGAGCCCGGTGTCGCCGCGGTCCACGAGGATGTTCCGCCGCCAGTCTGGGTCCACGTCGGCCGCGTCGGTGCGGTAGTGCGCGCCGCGGGACTCGTCGCGCTTGCGCGCGCTCAACAGCAGAGCTTCGGCGACCGTGAGGCTGAAGAACAGGTCGACGGCGAGTTCGAACGACAGGCTGGTCCGGTCGCCATCGATGCCGATGTTCCCCGTCCGCTCACGGAGGACATCGAGCGCGGCGAGCCCGTCCGACAGTGATTCGCCGTTACGGAGGATGCCGGCGTGGTCCCACAGCAGGTCGCCGAGGTCCGCGAGTAGCTCTTCTGGTGTTTCGTCGCCGTCCGTCGCCTCCAGTTCTTGCAGCGACCGGAACTCGCGCTCGGCGATGGCACGCTGGCCAGCCGGCAGGGCGGCGTCGCGGTCGTCTGTCACCTGCGCCGCGACGTGGTCGCCGACGAGCGCGCCGATGGCGACCGTCTCCGCGAGCGAGTTCCCGCCCAGGCGGTTCGCGCCGTGGACGCCTGCCACCGTCTCGCCGACGGCGTAGAGCCCACCAACGCCGGTTTCGCCGGTCTCGAAGTCGATATCGACGCCCCCCATCGAGTAGTGGGCGGTCGGCGCGATTTCCATCGGCTTTTCCGTGATGTCGACGCCGAGATCCATGAACCGCTCGTACATCCGCGGGAGCCGCGATTTGATGTAGTCGTCGTCGCGGTGCGAGATGTCCAGATAGACGCCGCCGTTCTCCGTCCCGCGGCCCTCACGCAGTTCCTGAGCGATGGCGCGGGCCACCACGTCCCGCGCGTCGAGTTCCATCTGGTCAGGCGAGTACTCCTCCATGAACCGCTCGCCGTCTTTGTTGAGCAGTCGACCGCCCTCGCCCCGGACCGCTTCGGTGACGAGGCGGCCGTCCCAGTCCTCGCCGTAGCGGTCGCCGACCATCCCCGTCGGGTGGAACTGGACGAACTCCATGTCCATCAGCGACGCGCCGGCATCGAGCGCCAGCGCCGGACCGTCGCCGTTGTTCTCCTCGTCACGCGAGGAGTGGCGGTTGTACAGCGCGGAGGACCCACCCGCCGCTAGGACGACGTGGTCCGACTCGAAGAGGATGAACTCGCCGCTCTCCATGTCGTAGCCGGCCGCCCCGTAGACATGATCGCCATCCGAGAGCAGGCGCGTGATCATCACGTTGTCGCGGTAGGGGATTTCGAGCGACTGGGCCCTGTCGACGAGCGTGTCGAGCATCGCCTCGCCCGTGCGGTCGCCGACGAAGCAGGTCCGGCGGAACGACTGCGCGCCGAAGTATCGCTGATTGATTTTGCCGTCTTCGGTCCGGTCGAAGGGCATGCCCCAGTCGTCGAGTTCCCGGATGCGGTCGGGCATGTGCTTGGTCGTCAGCTCGACCGCTTTCGGGTCGTTGATGAAATGGCCCTCGTCCAGCGTGTCTGCCGCGTGGATGGTCCAGTCGTCCTCCGGGTCGAGCGACCCCAGCGAGGCGTTGATGCCGCCGGCCGCCCAGGTCGTGTGCGCATCGCCGTGGTCCCGCTTGCCGATGACCAGCGGTTCGACACCGTTCTCGGCGAGTCCGATAGCGACCCGCGCCCCGGCAGCGCCAGCGCCGACGACCAGCACTGGTACCGACACCGTCTCGTAGTCGACCGCCGGACCTGCATCGGTCGCCCGACCGTCGGCCGCCTGCTCGCCGTCAGCGGATGGCTTCTGTGGTGTCATCGTTTAACGTAGGTGCTGTAGGCTTATGAGGCCTTCGCGCACACGCGAACTAGAAGATATGATTAGCCGCTACTAGGCATGATTAGCCGCCACTGTCGGTAGTGTCAGGCGAATCAGTCCTCGCCCGCTGTCACCGACCCGGCACCACTGGACTGCACGCCCGTGTCTTCGCTGTCGGTTCGATCCGCATAGACGATCTGCCAGCCAGTGACCCCCATGAACAGGAGCACGAGCGGCGAGAGAAAGCCGAAGAAGTAGTACGGCGCGTATTCCAGCGTCGGGACGCCGAGTGTCCCGGCCATGAACAGCCCGCCGCTACTCCACGGGATGAGCGCACTTGTCGTCGTTCCGGACGCTTCGATGGCCCGGGAGAGGTTCTGACTCTCAAGCCCCTGTTCGTTGTACAGATTGCCGAGCGTCATCCCCGGGACTACGATACTCACGTACTGCTCTGCTGCGAGAATATTCATCGAAACAGCGGAAACAGCGGTCACGCCTGTGAGGCTCGCGACGTTGTGACAGAGTCGCCCGAGATGGTGAGAGAGGACCGCGAGCACGCCAGCACGTTCGAGCAGGCCGCCCAGCGCGAGCGCGGCGATCGCAATCGTCACGATCCAGGCCCCGCCGGTCAGCCCCCCGCTCTCTAAGAGTCCGTTCACGAGCTCCATGCCCGTCTCCGGGGCTGTCCCGGACTGTGCTGCCGACCAGGCGGCACCGAATCCGGTTCCCTGCACGAGCATCGAGGTCGCGACGCCAGCGAACACGCCCGTACCGAGCGTCGGCAGTGCGGGGATGCCACGCAGCGCAAGCCCGAAAGTCACAACGATTGGCAAAAATACGAGCGGCGAGACGACGTACGTGCTCTCGATTGCCGCCTGGATAGACGCAACGCGGTCCACAGGAATGGCCCCAGCGGCCCGCAGTCCGAGGCCGGCGTACAGGAGGACGGCAATGGTGAACGCCACGAGCGTGCCGGCCCGCATCGCGTTGATGTGCTCGTACAGGTCGGTATCTGTCACTGCGGCGGCCAGATTCGTCGTATCCGAGAGCGGGGACTGCTTGTCCCCCGTGTAGGCCCCGCTGAGGATAGCGCCGGCGGTCATCGGCTCGGAAATACCCAGTCCCGAACCGATACCGATGAGCGCCACCCCGAGCGTCCCGGCCGTCGTCCAAGACGAGCCGACGGCGAAGGAGATTATGGCAGAGAGAATAGCCGCTACAGGGAGAAACACCGTCGGCGTGAACAGCTCCAGACCGAAGTACATCAGGCTGGGAATCGTGCCCGCCTGAATCCACGACGCGATGAGCGCATAGACGGTGAACATGATGAGAATCACTTTCATGCCCATGAGTAGGCTACTGGCGATCCCGTCGTACAGCTCCGCCCACGACAGCCCGAGGTGATACCGTGCGAACAGGCCGGTGAAGGCGATCCCCCAGAACAGCGGGAACTGTGGGTCCAAGTCGAAGGCAATGAGGCCCACACTGAGGAACACGATCATCCCCGCGATCGGCACGAGAGCGGCACCCAGCGACGGCCGCTCAGCCGGGTCGATATCGTCGAACAGTCGGGGTTCGAACTCGACCATCACTGCACCCCGTCGCGCCTAGCCGGCCGGACTCCGACATGGCTTTGGTTTGAAGCTGGGTGTTCCCGCCAGCCCTGTCGACACGCTCCGATACGCCTCTGCCGACCACCTGCGACGGCCCCGCGTGTCATATTTATATCGGCGATAACCACAGGTGGGTTAAAACAGGCTCCATTCCGGCGTGGGCGTGAGGATTGGTAGCTTACTACTGTCTGTCGACAGTGTGTGCGTCCGCCGGGTCGAAGCCGACTGTCACCGTGCCCGTCGGCGGGTCTTCGGCTCGTAACAGGAGTTCTCGGCCCTCCCAGTCGAGGTGAACGCGCGTCGTCTCCCCGAGGAACTCCGCGCTCGTGACGGTCGCCGTCAGCGCGTTCCGGTCGGCACCGAGGGTAAGCCGCTCCGGTCGCACACAGAACGTGAGCCGGTCCCCGGCCGAGACAGCGGCCTCCGGGCCGCTGTCACCATCCAGGGCCACTGAGAGCGTCGTACTGTCGACCGTCACGTCCGCGATGGATCGTCCACTCTCGTCGCTGGAATCGTCAACCCTGTCGGTCGACCGAACTGCCGTCACCTCACCGCTGAGAACGTTGTTGTCGCCGACGAAGGTGGCGACGAACTCTGTCGCCGGCTCACGGTAGATGGTCCGCGGCGGTGCGACCTGTTCCGGCGTCCCGTCGCGCATGACCGCCACGCGGTCGGACACCGCCAGCGCCTCCTCCTGGTCGTGGGTGACGTAAATCGTCGTAATGCCCAGTTCCTGCTGAATCTCGCGGACCTGCACCCGGAGGCGTTCCCGGAGCTTCGCATCGAGGGCGCTCATCGGCTCGTCGAGCAGGAGTACGTCGGGGCCAGGGGCCAGTGCGCGGGCCATCGCCACCCGCTGCTGCTGGCCGCCAGAGAGCGTGTCGGGGTCTCTGTCCATCATATCACCGAGGGCGACCAGTTCCAGCAGTTCTCGCACCCGCTCCTCGTCGCTGCCGCCGCCGGGCGGGTCGGTGAACGAGAGCCCGTAGGCGACGTTCTCCCCGACGGTCATGTGCGGAAACAGCGCGTAGTTCTGGAAGACGACGCCCACGTCGCGGTCCTCCGGCGGGACGCCGGTGACGGATTCACCGTTGAACCGGACTTCGCCCTGCGTCGGCTCCTCGAAGCCGGCGATGAGCCGGAGTGTCGTCGTCTTCCCGCAGCCGGAGGGGCCGACCAGCGTGAAGAACTCGCCCTCCCGAACGGAGAGCGAAAGGTCATCGACGGCAGTCGTCTCGCCGTAGCGTCTGGTGACGCCGGCGAGTTCGACGGCCGTCGGGGCGGCGTGGTCCGAGTCAGCTCCGTCCGGGGGCGGCTCCTTAGAACCCAACGTCGTCACCCCCAAGCCGGTCGATGAGCAGGAAGCTCGCGCTGGTGACCACGAGCAGGACGACGCCCATCGCCGTCGCGGGGCCGAGCCGGCGGCCGATGAACCGCTCGATGGCGATGGGCATCGTGAACTGGTTCGTTCCGGAGGCGAGTACAATCGTCGCCGAGAACTCCCCGATAGAGATAGCGAAGGCGAAGGCGGCCCCGGCGATGACGGCCGGCCACACCAGCGGCAGTTCGATGTCCACGAGCGCTCTGGCTCGCGGCGCGCCGAGTGCGCGGGCGGACTCGACCAGCGTGTGGTCGATACCTTCGAGGCCGGGCGCGACCGTCCGGACGACGAACGGGTAGCCGGCGACGGCGTGGGCGGCGATGATGGCGAGGCCGCCGCCGACGGCGATTCGCGAGCCGCCGACCTCGACACCGAAAACGAGGCCCCGGAGCAGGCCGAGGCCGACAACGATACCCGACACGGCGAGTGGGGCCATCGCGACGGCGTCGATGAGCTTCCGGCCGCGGTAGTCCCGCGTCGTGAGGACGGCCACGACGACGCCCATCGGTAGCGCGACGGCGAGCGAGGCGACGCCGAACAGCAGCGAGTTCCGGACGGCGTCCCACGGCTGGACCTGGAACGACGCGCCGGTCGTCTGGCGGTCGACGAGGAACCGATAGTTCGCCAGCGTCAGGCCCTCCGGCCCGCTGAGGCTGGCGAGGATCATGCTCGCTATCGGCGCGACGAACACCGCCAGCGCGACGACGGCGTAGACGGTGAGCCCCAGCCGAGGGAGCAGTTCACGGACCGAGAACGACGGGGGCGTCAGGGGTCGGCGCGGGAGCGGGCGAATCCCCCGCGACCGGACGGTGTGCTTGGCCTCGTACCGGAGATACGCGTACAGCAGCCCAAGCGAGATGCCGAGTTCAATCAGCGCGAGGGCGGCCGCCTCGGCGTACTCCAGGTCTCGGATGAGCCGGTAGACGAACACCTCGACGGTCGCCAACTGGAACCCGCCCAGCGCGAGGACGATGGGGAACGTGCTGAAGGTGAACACGAAGGTCAGCGCCGCGCCCATCAGCACCGACGGGTACAGTTGCGGAGCGACCACGTCACGGAACGCCCGGAAGGGACTCGCGCCGAGGCTCCGCGCCGTCTCGACCGCGCTGGCGTCGACGGACTCCCAGGCGGCGGTGGTCACTCGGGCGACGAGCGGGGCGTTGTAGAACGCGTGAGCGATGACGACGGCCTCCAGCGTGAACAGGAGGTTCACCTGTCCCAGACCGAGCGCGCCGAGCACGGCGTTTAGCGTCCCGTTCCGGCCGAACGTGGCGACGAAGCCGACCCCGACCATTATCGACGGGAGGACGAAGGGGAGAATCGTCAGCGATCGGAGCGTCCGCCGGCCCGGGAACTCGTAGCGGGCCAGCAGATACGCCGCCGGCAGGCCGAGGGCGACGCTGGCTACCGTCGACAGCGCCGCCTGGTACGCCGTGAAGCCGATGACGCCCAGCCGCCGGTCCGGTGAGCGGATGCTTTCGATGACGGCTCCCACTGGTTCGCCGACGAGCAACCGCGCCGGCTCACCGAGGTAGAACGGGTCCCGAAGTATCGAGGCGAACACCCGGCCCGTCCAGCGGCCGTCGACGAGGACACTGTCGATAAAGACTGTCGCCACCGGGTAGTAGAAGATGCCGAGCAAGAGGGCGATAGTTGCGACCGCGAACCCGACGATTGCCCGACGCTCGACAGTGTTGCGGACGGTCCGGCCTCGCTCCCGGGACGGACTGCTCGCTGTCTCCGTTGACTCCTCACTGTCGCCACTACCACTGTCGACACCATCTGCACCGTCGCTGAAATCTCGGGCCACAGTCCGTCGTCGTCAGTTCGAGGCGAACTGCCGTTCCCAGTCTGAGATCCAGCCCGAGACGGAGCCCTTGAGCTCGTCGTAGCCGAAGGTGACCGGCTCCGGGGGCTCCTGTGCCAGTTCGGCGTAGTCCTCGGGGAGTTCGGCGGACTCGGTCGCCGGGAACTGGACGTTTCGGACGGCGATCTCGCCCTGGATTTCCGGGCGCAGGAGGAAGCCCATGAACTCCCGGGCGAGGTCGGGGGTATCCGCCCCGTCGAACACCGCCATTCCCTCCGGGTTAGCGTAGCCCTGGTCGTTCAGGAAGCGGATCTGGTGTTCTTCCATGTTCGCGTCGTTCTGGTCGGCGAACACCTGGTCGGTGGAGTAGGAGACGACCATCGGCGCTTCGCCGCCCGACCACGCGCTGTAGGCGTCGCTCCAGGAGCCAAGCACCCGAACGTCGTTGTCCTGCAGGTCGCTCCAGTAGTCCAGATAGCTGTCGGGGCCGAACTCCTTGACCGTGTGCAGCAGGAACGCCCGTCCGGTGGCCGAACTGGCTGGGTTCTGCGTGATGAGGTCGCCGGCGTGTTCCTCGGCCAGCAGGCCGTCGAAAGTCTCCGGCGCGGTGGTCTCCGTGCCGTCGAACACCAGGCTGATGTAGCCGGTGTCGTAGGGGATCGCCCGGCCGTCGGGGTCGAACTGCAGTCCCGGCTTGATGTCGTCCTGCCCGGCCACGTCGCCGACGTCGGCGAACAGCCCGTCGTCGAGGTTCTCGTCGATCCGGACGAGGTGATCCGTGTTCAGCCCGAGGTACATGTCGGCCTCGATGTCGACGCCGGCGTTCCGGCGTTCGATGTAGTGGTTGACCTCGTTGCTCGGCGTCTGCCAGATCAGGCGGGCGTCGAACTCCTCTTCGAAGCGCTGTTTCACCCACGCGCCCGGACTCGTCGACGGCGAGTCGACGAAGGCGCTGTAGGTCCCGACGACGAGCGTTTCCTCTACATCGCCGGCGTCGCCGGTACTCGTCCCGGTCGCGGTTGACTCGTCCGTACTCGATGCCTCGGTGCTCGACTCGTCGCTACCGCCCAGCCCCGCACAGCCGGCAAACGAGACGGACACCGTCGCGCCGGCCGCTGTCAGGAAAGACCGTCTATCCATTACTCCGTGGTCACACCCAGTGGTACTTAACCCCGGTGTTCCAGAATCCTAACGTCTCAGCGTCTCAAAGCACCGCAGCAGTCGTTATTACCCCACGGTACTGCAGGATGGTGACTGAGTTGTAGGCGACGACCGCGAGCGTCACCACGGCGAACAGGGCGAGAAACACCGTCGCGTTGCGCTCGGAGAGCAGTCGCCACCCCGCGACCAGCCACAGCATCGCCCCGAACTTCACCAGCCAGAAGCCCGCCAGTCCGAACTCCGCGAGCATCCTGCGGACGACGACGTTCCCCTCCTGCAGTCCGACCGTGAGCCCGGTCATCGTCAGGAGGATGTCCCCGACTGTTGCGACGAGGATGACGGTCCAGAGTACTGCATGTGTGTGCGACAGGTGGTGTTCCCACCAGAGCGTCACCCCACTCTCGTCTGTCTCTGCGCTCTCTTTGCCGGGCATCACCGACATATTGGACGGAAACAGCATGAATACTCGGGCCAGCCGTGTCGACGAAGGGACTGTTTTATTTTTGCCGTCGTGGAATCTCCCTCCAATGAATCTCGTCGGCAAGTGCCCGCCGACCATAGCCAAGCTCGACGCCGCGGCCGACCGGGGCTTCGACAGCGTGGAACTCCACCTCCGGCCGTCGGACCTCGACGATGTCGGGGCTACAGCGGCGATGGTCAAACAGTCACCCGTCTCGGCGGCGTCGGTCCACACGCTTCACGCTCGCCCGGACGATCCGGAACCGTTCCGCCGGAGCGACGCGCTGGCCGAGCGACTCGACGCTTATCTGGTGGTCCACAGCCAGTACGCCCAGCACACGCACACCACCCTGCTGGACAGCTACGACTTCGCCGCCCCCTGCGGCTACGAGAACAACCCCGGCGCGAGCCAGTTCTCGCTCGCCAACCTCCTGCTCGACCGCGGCCACGACCTGGTGCTCGATACGGCCCACCTGTTCATGTCCGAGCCAGCGTATCTGGAGTCACTCTCGGACCTCCTGAAAAGCTATGGCGACCAGATTCAGGTCGTTCACTTCACCGACGGAACGCTCTTGAACGACGGCCTCCCCTTCGGCAACGGGGAGATACCCCTCGAACGAACGGCCGAAATTTTGGCTTCGGAGTTCGACGGCGACGTCGTGCTTGAGGTCATGCCCGACGACCAGGCCGACGCCCGTCGGCGTGTGCTGGAGTGGCTCGACTGAGATCAAAAGGCAGTGTTTAGTGAGTGAATAGAAGTTACGAACAGCCAGAAAGCCCCGGCTGTCATCGGACGCGCAGCGTCCGATTGCCCGCGAGAGCGAAGCTCTCGTCCTGGCTGAACTCGGGGGTGGTTCGAAAGACGCGTCGCGTCTTTCGTCATCACGAGAGAGCAAAGCTCTCTCGAACGACCTCGCTGCGCGCTTCACTCACTACGTTCGTTGCAGTGCTTGCGTCGTCCGCCGTCCTCAGAAATCAAAGATTTCTGATGGGCTGCGCAAGAGCTTCGCTCTTGCGAACGTCGTTCAGCCAGCCGCCCCTTTCAATCCCACCCGAGCCGGTTGGGAAAGCGATGCTGGGTGGGACTGAAAGGGGTCGCGTTCTCAGCGAACCCCGGCGAAGTAAGCACCCACTGGAGCGCAACGAGCCGCGGGTCGCGAGGGACCGGCGGTCCCTCGTCTCGGCGAGCGGCGGAGCCGCGAGCCAAAGCTGAGAACGCGAGGGCTTTCTGGCTCTCTGCAGTCGTCACTGCTAAACTAAACACCACCGACCGAAACTGACACAGCTTTTTGCTCGTCCGCTTCGAGTGTGGTGGTACGACATGTCACATGACGTTCTCAGTCGGGCACCCGACGACCGGGTACAGGCGCTCGATTCAGACGGTGAAATCGTCGACCCAGACCTCATCCCGGACCTGTCCGACGAGGAACTGGTGTCGATGTACCGCGATATGCGATTTGCGCGGCAGTTCGACGAGCGGATGATAAGCCTCCAGCGGCAGGGCCGGCTCGGCACGTACTCCTCGCTGGCGGGCCAGGAAGGGTCTCAGGTCGGGTCGACGTATGCGCTGGCCGACGAGGACACTATTTTCTACCAGTACCGGGAGCACGGCGCGCTCGTCGCCCGCGGGCTCCCCTGGGAGTACGTCCTCTACTGGATGGGCCACGAAGCGGGCAACGCCGCTATCGGTGACGTGAACGTGTTCCCGCTGAACATCTCCATCGGCGCGCACCTGCCCCACGCCGTCGGGTGGTCGTGGGCGGCAAAGAAAAAGGGCGACGAGCGCGCGGGCGTCGTCCACTTCGGCGACGGGGCCACCAGCGAGGGGGACTTCCACGAGGCGATGAACTTCGCCGGCGTGTTCGAGACGCCGACGGTGTTCTTCTGCAACAACAACCAGTGGGCCATCTCCGTCCCGCGGGAGCGCCAGACCGCCAGCCAGACGCTGGCACAGAAAGCCGACGCGTACGGCTTCGACGGCGTACAGGTCGACGGCATGGACCCGCTGGCGACCTACACCGTCACCGAGGCCGCCCGGGAGCGAGCGGTGGGTGCCGACGGAGAGGAGCAGGAACCCATCTTTATCGAGGCCGTCCAGTACCGCTTCGGCGCGCACACGACCGCCGACGACCCGGACGTGTACCGGGACGACGCGGAGGTCGAGCAGTGGCGCGAACGCGACCCGCTGGACCGCATGGAGGCGTTTCTGCGGAACTGCAATCTGCTGGACGACAAGAAGATCGACGTGATGGACGACACCATCGGCGAGCGACTCGGCGAGATTATCGACAACGCCGAAGCACATGCCGCGGACCCGACGGACCTCTTTGCCGACGTTTACGCCGAATCCACGCAGAACATCGATGAACAGCGCGAGTACTTCGAGGGCCTCCGCGAGCGCCACGGCGACGACGCCTTGCTCGAGTCCGAGTAGCCGACCGAGCCTGTTATTGCTGTCCCGTCGCTTCCGTCTACTGTGACAGAGTGGCCACCGGTGGACCCCGCCGACGCAACGGCCGTTGCACAGCAGCGTGACGAACTGGTCGCGGCGGTCCGGGACCACGCCGGACAGGTCGCCTACCAGCTCGCCAGGCTGGAGGGCGGCGACTACGGGCAGGCGGACATCGAGACCGACCGCGGCGAGTGGACCGTCAAGTACGAGGGCGGCGACCTGGAGTACCTCCGCTTTTCGCCGTCGCGTGGCTCCGACACGTACGTCATCTCGACCAAACAGCCGCCGGAGCCGGAGCCGCTGGCTGCCGCACTCGCCGACTACGACGCCTTCGTCGAGGGGTTCAACGACTACGTCGCGTCCCTCGACGGCGTTCTCGACGACGTGTCGACGGAGTTTCCGGACATCGCGACGACCGACGGTGTCGTGGCTGAACGCGACCGCGTCCTCGGTCGCATCCGCGAGATCTGCGACCAGATCGCTCGGGAACTCCAGCGCTACGAGGGCGGGGACTACGGGACCTTCACCGACCGAATCGGCGGCACGCGCTGGGAACTGAAGTGGGACACCGACGGTGCGTCGTATCTCCGGGTCGGCGGGAGCAACGGCCTCTATCTCCTCTCGCAGTACGAACCGCCCTCGGCCGCCGACATCCGCGAGTACGCCCCACAGTTCGCGGACTTCGTCGACGCGTACAACGACCACGTCGACGAACTGGAATCGGACCTCGGAACCGTTGCACTCTGAGTCAGAGCAGTCTGTCCTGCTCTCGGTAGCGTTCCGCTCGGTGAGCGTGTGGTGTGTCAATTCGGCCAGCGCTGTCATTTTCGCATAATCGCAGTACAGCGAGAGAATTACCGCAAAATACCACCGAACAATATGTCGGCAGGGTTTTCAGGGGGCCTCACCCAAGCCGGAGGTATGAGTTCGACCGAAACCGTCGACAGTTCGGCTGTTAGCAAGGGAACGCTCGGTGAATACGCCGAAGCGATGGGGCCGTCCTGGATCGCAGGTGCAATCGCCGCCGGCCCGGCGACGATTGCCAGCCTCGTCACCGCTGGCGGTGCGTTCGGCTACAGCCTCCTATGGGTCGTCGTCCTCTCCGCGGGGGCGGGGGCGCTGGCCCAGTACCTCGCGATGCGGCTGGGACTGTTGACCGAGCGGGGCATCGTCGCCGTCGTCGAGGACCACCTTGGCGAAACGTGGGCATGGCTGCTGGTCGGCGACGCGGTGCTTGCGGCCGGCGTCGCACAGCTCGTCATCATGAAGACCGTCGCCACGGTCTCGGCGACGGTGACCGGTATCGACGCGCGAATTTGGGGTGTCGCCTGGGCGCTCATCCTCGCGGCGGGATTGGCGGGCGGCGGCTACCGATTCCTCGAACTGGCCGCGAAGGTCCTCGTCCTGTTGGTCGTCGTCGCGTTCGTCGCCAGTCTGTTCGTCGTCCCCATCGACGCCGGCGCGGCGGCGACCGGGCTGATCCCGTCCGTCCCGTCCGGGAGCGCGCTGGTCGCGGCGGGCATCCTCGGCGGCGCGGTCCACATCACGCTCATCACGATGCACTCCTACACGATGCGAGCGCGGGGCTGGACCCGCGACGACTACGACCTCGCGACGGTCGACGTCGGGGCGTCCATGCTGGTGGCTTTCGGCATCTACAGCCTCGCCATCTTCCTGGTGACGGCTAGCGTGCTCACTTCTGGCGACCTGACGACGGTCGGCGCTGCGGAGGCCCTCGGCCCGCTGGTCGGCGACAGCGCCCGCTGGCTGTTCCTGCTGGGCCTCTGGGGCGCTGCCGTGTCGACGCTTGGGGGCAACACCATCGTCCCGCCGTTCCTGCTCGCCGACAAGCTCGGCTGGGGCACCACTATCGAGGACAGCCGCTACCGCGGGCTACTCGTCGCCGTCGCGCTGCTGTCAGCGCCCGGTGCGTTCATCGGCGGGAACGTGCTCGGCCAACTCGTCCTCGTGCTCGCGCTCGGCACCGTCGGCACCCCGTTCGTCATCGCCCTCGTCCTCTATCTCCTGAACTCCGACGCGGTTCCGGAGTCGAACTCGCTGGTAGCGAACGTCGGTGGGCTGGCGCTCATCGCTGTCTCGGGCGGGCTCGCCGCGAACTTCGTCGTCGAACAGCTCGGCGGCGGTATCGGACCGCTCTCCGGGTTCGTGCTGGCGTTCGCTGTCGCGCTCGGCATCGCCATGGCCGGGCTCGGCGGGAAGTTCCTGCGGGAGGAACTCCTCGCGTGACCGGCGTCGGGTTCCCGCTCTCGGGGTCGACGCTCGTCACCGGTCCCTCGAACGCCGGCAAGACGCGGACGACCGCTGCCGCCATAGATACCTGGCTCGACAGCGAAGGACCCGAGGGCGTTGTCGTCCTCGATTTCGCGCCCGAACTCGAACGGGACGGAACCGTGCTGGGCGGCCGTCTTGACCGATTCATCACCGTCCCAGAGTCGGTCTGGATAGGCCGAACCGATGCCAGTGCGCCCCGCGCCGAGAGCGAGACGAACGACCAAGCGGTCGCCCTCGCCCGGGAAAACGCCCGCCGTGCCGAGCACCAGATGGACACGCTCCCGGGGAATCCCCGGGCGGTGTTCGTCAACGACGCGACGATTCCGTTTCAGCACGACTCCGCTGCGGTCAGCCGGCTCACCGACTACTGTGACGAGGCGGACGTGGCCGTGCTGAACGCTTTCGATAGCGACGAACTGGGCGTCGATGACCCGGTGTCACGGGCCGAGCGGGACGCGCTCGATAGGCTCCGGCGCTGGGCCGACCGGACCGTCGACCTGTCGTAGCGTCCCGCGCCAGCAGAAGAAGTCCGGGGCGTCGAACGCTGACCGGACGCGTCAGCGGCGGGCTACGACCCGCCGCGTTTCCGGAACCAGACGCGCTCGCCGACCGGACTCTCGTCGTCGCCGATGTCCAGCCGACTGACGAACAGGTCGCGAATGGCCATGGTGACGACGAGTTCAGTCGGCGCACCGGACTCGTTTTCGACGGTGACGACACAGTGACCGTCTCGCTCCGCTATCTCCGTGATTGTGCCGACGGTCCATCGGTCGCGGTGGTGTGACGGTTCCTGTGCGTGAATGCGGTCGTGATCCATAGAACTGCTGTGGGTTATCTTACCGGTTCCACTCGTAGAACCACCACGCGCCGCCGAGCACCATCAGGCCGATACCCAGCGTGGAGGTGGCCGGCTCCGGGATGATGAACAGCACGAGTCCGATGAGCACCATTCCGACCGGTTCGAGTTCGTCGAGATACTGGATGATGTCCATACGCGATAGTTCACCCGCCTGCCGTATAGAGGTTCGTCCGGCTATCGGGGAGTGAGAACGAACCGCAACGGTGACTGGATTAGCGGAAGCGGAACGTTTCGAGGTTCTCCGGCGCGAAGGTCCGGATGTTCTGGTCGTGGTACAGCGACGAGGAGAGGTCCTGTGTCGCGGATTCGTCGCCGTGCACGCAGAGGATTTTCTCGGGTCGGGGGTTCATCGTCTTCACGAAGTTTTCCAGCCCCTGTCGGTCGGCGTGGCCGGAGAAACCGTCGACTGTCTCGACGGTCATCTCCAGTGGGACTTTCTCGCTGCGCCCGCTGCCGCCGACGGGTACCTCGTCGATGCCGCGCTGGATTCGGTTGCCGAGCGTTCCCTGCGCCTGATAGTCGACGAAGGTAAGCGTCGAATCCGGGTCGGGACCGAGCTGTTCGAGCCAGGACATGACCGGCCCGCCGGTGAGCATCCCCGAAGTAGAGAGGATGATAGCGGAATCGCCATCGGCGATCTCCTGTCGTTCCTCGTCGCCGCCGTCGATGGGGTTGAACTGGTCAGCCAGGAACGGGTTCTCGTCTTCGTCGAAGAGACGGTCCTGCAGACCGTCGCGGAGATACTCGGGATAGGTCGTGTGAACGGCCGTCGCCTCCCAGATCATCCCGTCGAGGTGGACCGGCATCTCGGGGATGTCGCCGTTCCGCATCGCCTCTTCGAGGACGAGCATGAGTTCCTGTGACCGCCCGACGGCGAAGGTCGGAATGAGGACTTTCCCGTCGCGGTCGTAGGCGTTCTGGACGATCTGTTTGAGCTTTCGCTCCGAGTCTTCCTGGTCGGTCTGGTAGTCGTTGCGGCCGCCGTAGGTCGACTCCAGCACGAGCGTCTCCACCCGCGGGAAGTCGTTGACTGCGCCGTCGAACAGGCGCGTGTCATCGTAGTGGATGTCGCCGGAGAAGGCGACGTTGTACAGGCCGTCGCCGACGTGGAAGTGACACACCGACGAGCCGAGGATGTGGCCGGCGTTGTGCAGCGTCAGTTTGATGTCGGGCGCGATGTCGGTCACGTCGCCGTACTCCAGCGGGATGGTGTGTTTGATCGCTTCGCGGACCATCTCGGAGTCGTACGGCGGGGTCCGGCCGTCGTCCGCGGCGGTATCGAGGTAATCGAGCGTCAGCAGGCCCATCAGGTCCCGCGTCGGCTCGGTGCAGTAGATGGGACCGTCGTAGCCGTACTCGAACAACAACGGGACCAGCGCGGAGTGGTCCAGATGCGCGTGGGTCAGGACGACGGCGTCGATGCCGTTGGTCCCGGCCCCGAACGCCTCCGGGATGTCCAGATACGGCTTTTCGCCGTTGGCCCCGGGCTTGTTGCCACAGTCGATGAGGATGCGCGTGTCCGGCGTCGAGAGGATGAACGCGGCGCGGCCGACCTCTCGGCAGCAGCCCAGTGTCGTGATGCGGACGTACTCGTCGTCGGACATCGGCTCGCGGTGGATCTGCCGGCCGACGCGTTCGAGGATGTCCCGGCGGTCCTCGCGCTCCTGTTTGAGGAAGTTCCGGACGTTCTCGACTGTCGAGGACTCGATGGGGGGCGTTCGAACGACTTCGGGCGTCCAGCCGACCTCTTGCGTGATGTCACGCAGGGTCGAGCCGCGCCGGCCAATGACGACGCCGGGCTTCTGTGCCTGGACGACGACTTCGCCGGTGTCGGTGTGGAAATTCAGGTCCATGACGCCGGCCTCCTCGGGGATGAGTTCCCGAATCGCCGCCTCGGCCTCTGCTGGCGGAGCCAGTACGTCAGGATCCGGGCGGACCGTAATTCGCTTGCGGAGTTTCGATGCGAGCCGGCGAACGAGGTCGCTGTTCGCGGCGAACTCCTTCGGGTCCCGCGTGTATATGACGAGTTCCGGTCCCTCGTACGTGACATCCGAGACGGAGATACGGCGCGGGACTTCCTCGTCAATCGTTGCCTTCACGTCTTCGAGTTGCTTGTCTACAGTGCTCATAGCTCAAAACGGGGTATCATCCCGGTAGCGGGGCCGTCCACGGCTGGTGCGGGCCGACCTGGAGCCGCGGGATGTACGCTCTCTAATAAAGTCATCAGTTATCGGTGAGTTGCCTCCGGACGTGGAGAGATGTCCGGAAAACCGACCTCTATTTCTCAGTATTCCCCTCGTGTTATAAAAGCCTTCGCAATACGGAGGGTAGGGGGCCGGACCGCGGTCGACGCGCTGTTGCCCAAAGGAGTAAACGCACACCGTGTGAGACGCCGCCATGC
Source organism: Haloarcula amylolytica JCM 13557 (assembly GCF_000336615.1). Lineage (GTDB taxonomy): Archaea > Halobacteriota > Halobacteria > Halobacteriales > Haloarculaceae > Haloarcula > Haloarcula amylolytica. Next base: position 19,641 of record NZ_AOLW01000019.1, on the reverse strand, counting down.
GACTGACACCGGACACAGTCCGCGACGAGTACGAATGGGTACAGGACCGTCGTAGCGACGTCGTCCCGCTGGTGAACGAAACGCGAGCCCATCTCGGGTCCCAGTTCGACGTCGACGTCGACCCGCTCACAGACGACGCCTACACGGCCGCCATCGACGAGGTGTTCGCCGACGGCGACCGTGCGGTCAACGTCGCCGCGCTGGTTCGTCTGCTTCGAGAACTGGACGTCGAGAGCGATTACCCGGGCTTCGTCGTCGACGAACTGCTGGGCCGTGAGCTGGCAGCGATGATTGCCGGCGAGCAACCGCTCCGGTTGCTTGCGGAGGCGACCTTCCACGTCGCAGATGTTCGGACGCACGGAAACGACGGGGAGGCGGCGGGCGCTGATGACCTCGACGCCGCACTCGCGGCCGGGGTCCAGACGCGGGTCCCGGGCTGGCCGTGGCAACAGACAGAGAGTCCGTTCGCCGTGGAGTGAGCCGTGGTCCGCTCTCGCAACCAAACGACTGGTCGAGGCGGTCAGCTACCCGAAAACGAGAACGAGGGCGTCGTCAGGAACGCCGTCTCGTACCCCTCGTGGCGGGACACCTGTGGCGGGGCGACGACATCGACACCGACAGACGGCTCCTGGGTCGCCGTCTCGACGACTGCGCCGTAATGATACCCGAGTTCGGGGTGGACCCCAGCGGTCAGCGCGTCGTCGAACACCGTTTCGCCGTCGGCCTCAACACTCCCGTCGAGGGACATCATCGGGAGGGGAACGCGGTTGTACGGCGTCCGAGCCGAGACGGCGAGATACGACTCGCCATCGGAGAGGAACACGGCGTCCTGTACCCACGTAACGGCGTACACGCCGTCGCTCCCTTTGTCCGTCCCGAGGACCGTTCCGGGCAGGGCCGACACTTCTGGGACCCGCGATGTCGGTACCATGTCCATGTTCATCAGGTCGACCGCCCCGCGCTCGCCCTGTGAGTCCGGGAACTCCTCGAAGGAGAGTTGGTCGCGGGTGCTCTGTGCGAAGTCGAACTCGACCGTTGCCTCGCCGGCCTCGCCGAACCGACCGTCGAAGGCCCCCAGTCGGCGTTCCCCCATCCCGTTGACGCGGACGGAAAGCTGGTAGACGCCGTCGCCGTCGAGCGCGTAGTTGTCGCCGTAGTGAAAGCCCATGTTCTGGGAGATCATCGGCCACGGGGACTTGTCGGCGACCGTCTCGCCGTCGCGTTCGATGGTGATCGAGAGGCCGGCAGACACCGGGAGTACCATCTCGGTCTCGGGGTCCCAGACGGTCGCCATCAGGTGGACGCTGTCCTCGCTCCGGATGTCGACCTTTTCGGCTGTCGTCCCGGTTACCGTCCAGAAGCGGTGGGGAAAGGAGTAGCTCAGCCCGACCATGTACTCGCCTGCCTGTGCCATCCCCGCCATCCCCATGCCCTCAGCGTGGGTGGGGCGGTACGTGGCGTCGGGGCGGTTCTCGACCAGCGGGGGAGCGCGTGTCGACTGGGAACTCAGCGAACCACACCCCGCCAGGACCGTCGTGCCGGCGAGGCCGGCACTGGCGAGGAACTGTCGGCGATTCATGCACCGCCTTTGGGTCCTCGTCTGAAAGACCGTTCTGGTACGATAGCCGAATGCCGTGGCGGGACCTAGACGGCACAAGATACTTTCCATCGGTCGGTGCAATCCCGGCCGTGTCCTCCAAAATCGCCCGCACTGCGGTCCTCGGCTTCGTCGTCCTGACCGCGGGATGTTTCGGCGCGCCGTCACCGGAGTCACCGGCCTCGTCAGAAACAGCGACAACCGGTGCATCCCCGACAGGGACCGTCGAGTTCCATGACGGTCCGAAGGACCCGCCCGCCCGACCCACGACACTGAACGAGTTCTCCGCCCGTGAGTTCGTCTACGAGTACCAGTATCGGAGCGTCTACAACGGTCTGTGGCAGGGCGAACACACCGAGATGAGCCTCGATTGCCGCGTCGACAACGTCACCGAACGGTCGTGGGGGTACGACGTCGTCATCACTTGTACAGGATCGTCGACGACCGACCCGCCGGCCGACTCGACAGCGACGGACGGCCCGATATCCGACTACTTCACCCAGTCGTATCGCTACAGCGTCAGCGCCGACGGCCTATCCCGTGAATCAGTCGAGAACCGCGACCCGGTATCCTGACGGCACCGGGCCAGTCAAGCCGGGTCGGCCGGTGGGAGCGCCCGCAGGGCACGCGGCGGGAGCAGGTAGTTCCCGCGTCGGGTGACTGTCATGTACTGGAGAATACCGTTGTTCACCCGCTGGCCGACAGCCGAGTCGTTAGCGACGTCCGTTCCGTTCATCGCCTGTTTCGTCGCGACGAAGTCGGCGATAGAGCGCTGCAGCGAGAGGAAGTGCAGCCCCGCTTCGCCGCCGTCGGTCGAACTGAAGTCCCGGCGGAGAAGGGTCGGTGTTCCGTCGTCCCTGACGCGGGACATCTTCTGTGCGTGGCCGACGACACCCTCCCGTCGACCGCTGTCGACCACGTCTTCGGGGCACTCGCCGGCACCGTTGTCAGTGCCGAGGTTCTCGCCGACGCCTTCGACCCTGTCCTCGTCGGCGTGGGCCGGACAGAACATCTTCGAGACGCGCTGGTCCCGGGAGTCCTGTTCGTACCACTGCTGGAGCTGCAGCCGGATCTTCGAGAGGTGCTGGGTCGCGCCGCCGGCGAACGGTCCCGAATCGACCGTTACGCGGTCCTCGGAGGCCTGATTTTCCTTGAATCCGGACTTGAACCCCATGAACAGCGGGGCCTCTTCGGGGACCGGGGCGGAGTCCGGAACCCCGTCGACATCCTGATTCTCGGCGGGGAGGCCGGCTCCGACGAAACCCGTCCGTCGCTCTGCCTCGTGCAGGACGCCTTGGAAAGTCGCGCTCATTTCGTGGTCGTTCGCAGCGTCCCGATTGCCCTTCAGCGCTTCTTCGGCCTCGATGACGGCCCGCTCGTCGTCACTGGCGAGGTGCAGGAGCGCGTCCGGCGTGTCGAGTTCGGGGTCTTCGAAGGGGGCAAGCGCCATCGGCTCTGGCAGGTCGACGCCGGCTACGTCGGCCTCGAAGCGGTCGAAGTAGGTCGGGCTGTACCCGAGGGTGAACAGCAGCCCCTCGTTGCTCCACTCGTAGGCCTGTTCGAGGTCTCGGAGCGCCGTCTCGACCTGATCGCGGTCGGCATCTGTCGGCGTTCCGTCGCCGGTGTAATCCAGTAGTAGAAGGACGTGGTGGCGCGACAGTCGGTGGTTCCCCGCGTCGTCGGTCGCCAGCGACGCGTCCCAGGCGTGCTGGCGCTCCGGGAGCGACGAGGGGTCGTCGGTACCCTCGGGCACCGTTCCCGACCCGCGGTCGAGACAGGCGGCCAGCGCCGCGGTGCCGCCGATGGCGACGGCGCTCTTGGCGAACTCGCGTCGGGAAATTCCGCGTTCAGTCATCACCCACCCTATGGACTGCCCGTGCAATTGGGTTGTGGTACGGGACTCGAAATCGGCCACTGTCCGCGGGTAGTCGAACTAGCCGCTCTCGAAGAGGCGGTCGAGTAACCGGGTGAAGCGGTCAGACAGGCGGTCGGGGGCCGTGGGGTCGACCGTCGCGAGCAGTTCGACCGTCTGGTCACGCCGACAGAGCGCCAGCGTCACCCGTCCCCCGTCCCGACGCTTTTCGACGATGTCGTGTTCGACCAGGCCGCTGAGGTGGTGTTCGAGCGTGCTCCGAGCGATGTCGAGGTGGTCGGCCACTTCGCCGGGGTGAGCGGCTTCGCGCTCTATGAGCGTGACGAGAACGTCTCTCGCCGTCTCGCGACGGAGGAAGGCGATGGCGTGGCGCTCCCAGGGGTCGAACGACGCCGTGTAGTAGTGTGTGCGCCCGTTGACCGACTCGCTGTGAACGCCGTCGAGTCGGCCCAGATGGTACTGCACTTGTCCCGTTGCGAGATCCAGTGCCCGCGTTAGCTCCCGGAAGTGGACTCCGGGATGGGACTCGATGTGTCGGTAGATGCGGGCTCTGGTGTCGCTCATAGTCCCTCCTCGTCGAGTCGTTTCTCGACGGTCCGGGCGTAGTACACTGCGCCGAGGACGAGGACGACAAAGAGGGTATCGAGCGCGTGTTCGAGGAAATGGTGGGTCGGTCCTGAGACCAGTGAGAACCCCGACAGCAGCGCGATGAGCGGGCGGGCAAACAGCGCGGTGAGTGCCAGCGCAATCAACAGATACGGACGCGTCCTGCGCTGGCGGTACGCAACCAAGGCGAGCCCACACAGGACTGCCCCGGCCACAGCGGAGAGGACGACGACGGCGGCGATGTCCCAGCTCCCGGCACCGAGATGGCCCCCAATACTGAGCGGTTTCATCAGGCGTTTACTTCGGAACCACGGTGCCTCAGTCGTTCGGTTTTGCGCGACTTTTTTATCGGACCGCTGAGACGTGGCGGTATGGACTGCATCGGCTTCATCTGCGAGCCTGAACACCCGGTGTTCGGTGCCGTCGCAGAGCGGCTCTCCGCCCGGGGGTTCGACGTCCAGTTTCTCCGCCCCGGAAACCCGGTGGCCAGAGCCGATATCGACGACCTGGCCGCACTCGTCAACACGACGCTCCGGCCCGAGTCGTTCAGCGCCCTTCGCTACGCCGACAGGGTCGGCGTCGAGACGTGGAACGGGTTCCTGCCGACGACGGCGCTGGCCTGCCGACTCGTCGCCCTCCACGGACTGGAGCAGGTCGGCTGTCAGGTCCCGACCGTCTGGTTCGAAAAGCCGGATCGAGACTACGTCGCCCGGACTCGCTACGCCTGGGACGGGATGCCGGCGAACAGTGACGAGGGCGATTTCTACCAGGCTCGGGTCCGGGCGGAGCCGGTCGAGTACAAGTACTTCGCCGTCAACGACGGCCGCGAAACCCATCTCCGGGCGATTCAGGTCCGGTCGGAAGTCACCGGGCTGGACCACGTCATCAGCGAGGAAACCGTCGAGGTGACGCTCGCGGCCCGCGTCCGGGAGTTGCTGGACCGTTTCGGCGCGCGGGCACTCTGCGTCGAGTTCGTCGCGGGCGAGGAGGGGTTCTACGCGCAGGCTGTCGACCCCGCGCCGGGATTCACCGGGACGGGAATGGAACGCCGTGTCGCTGACTCTATCGCCTCGCTGACGACAATCGGTGCCTGAGTGTCGGCGCGGGGTGCGTTTGACAGCGCTGGCTCTGTTACTGAGGCACAAGATTATACAGGTTCACCGACGTGGTAGCGACCGGAGCTTCACATGAGCACGTTCGTCCATCTCATCGCGGACTACGGCCCGTCAGACCCGGCCTTTTCGGAGGTCGTCCACCGCCTCACCGCCGCGGACCCGACTATCTCCGTCCAGTCGACCGAAATCCAGCCGTTCTCCACGGTCGCCACGGGGTTCTGGATCGCACAACTCGGCGTCCACAACCCCGCGTTCGACGACCTGCTTATCTACTCGAACACCGCACCACGAACCACGGAGTCAACGCCTGAGCGGGCCGACACCGGCGGGGCGCTGTGCTATCTCGAACTGGACAACGGCGTCCCCGTCGTCGCCGTCGACGCCGGCTACAACCTCTCGTTTATCGCCGACTGCGCGACGACGTTCCGCGAAATCGAGCTCCCGGCCGACACCGGCCAGTTCCGGTCGCGGGACGTGTTCCCGCGCCGCGTTGCCGAAATCGCAAGCGGCAATCGCTCTTCGCTCGGGGCGGAGCGCTCACTCGACGACGTCCCGGCCCCGCCCGAGTCCGTGGTCTGTCACGTCGACGGCTACGGGAACGTCAAGACCTCGATTCGAGCCTCGGAGTTCGAACCCGGTAGTGACACAGTCGCTGTCGAACTTAACGGCGCATCCCGAGAGGTCGTCGTCAGGGACGCTGTATCGGACGTTCCGGAGGGGTCCCTCGCTATCGTCCCGGGGTCGGCTGGAGGTGGCGACCCGTATCAGGAGCTGTTCTTGCGCGGCGGCTCCGCGGCATCGGCCTTCGGTACCCCGGAGCCCGGAGATAGTCTCTCTATACGGGCGGAATAGAGCTGAGATCGACCTCCGCTACGACGGTCCTCGCGGCGCGAAGCGGGGCATAGAACTGGTCCGGTCGGCGTGCCAGCGGCTCACCACCCTTCGGGGAGTTTATTAGCGCCGTGGGCCACGACACACCTAATGAGTGGCGAGCAGGAACTCGGCATAACCGAGAGCAAGGAGCATTCACCCGGCGAGTGGTACGCCGAGGTCGTCCAGAAGGCCGGCCTCGCGGACTACGCCCCCATGGGCGGGTTCATCGTCACGCGCCCACGCGGCTACGCCATCTGGGAGCGTATCCAGAACAACCTCGACGGCTGGTTCAAGGACACCGGCGTTCAGAACGCCTACTTCCCGCTGTTTATTCCCGAGAGCTATCTGGAGAAGGAGAAAGACGTCGTCGAGGGGTTCGACCCCGAGGTCGCGTGGGTGACCCACGGCGGCCACGAGGAACTCGAAGAGCGCCTCGCCGTTCGGCCCACCAGTGAGTCCATCATCGCGCCGTTTATGGCCCAGTGGACCCGCTCGCATCGGGACCTCCCGATGCGGCTGAATCAGTGGTGTTCCGTCGTCCGGTGGGAGGCCACCGAGACGAAGCCGTTCTTCCGAACCAAGGAGTTCCTCTGGCAGGAGGGCCACACCGCCCACGCCGACGAGGACGGCGCGTGGGAGGAGACGATGACCCGCCTGGACCAGTACGCGCGCCTCTACGAGGAGGTCATGGCGATGCCGCCGCTGAAGGGCCGCAAGCCCGAGCACGACAAGTTCCCCGGGGCACACACCACGACGACTATCGAGACGCTAATGCCGGACGGGAAGACTGTGCAGGCCGCCACCTCCCACTACCTGGGGACCTCCTTTGGCGAGGCGTTCGACATCACCTACGCCGACGCCGACGAGGAAGAAAACACGGCCCACACGACCTCCTGGGGGCTGTCCTGGCGTGCAATGGGCGCGCTCATCATGACCCACTCCGACGACCAGGGGCTCGTGCTCCCGCCCGCGCTCGCACCCGATCAGGTCGTCGTCGTCCCCATCTGGCAGGAGGACAACAAGGACGAAGTCATCGACTACGCCGCCGACCTCGCTGCCGAACTGGACGAGGCCGGCGTCCGCGTCGAACTCGACGACCGCGAGCACCGCAATCCCGGCTTCAAGTACAACGAGCACGAACTACACGGCGTTCCTCTCCGAATCGAAATCGGTCCCCACGAGGTCGAGGACGGGGAAGCCACGCTGGTCCACCGGCCCGACGGTGAGAACGCGACCGTCGACCGCGAGGGCATCGCCGACACCGTTACCGACCACCTCGACACTGTCCACGCCAAGCTGTACGCCGACGCCGAGGAGACGCTGGAGGGCGAAATCCGCGAGGCTGAGTCCCGTGAGGAGATTCTGGGCACTATCGGCCAGCACGGCGGCTACGTGAAGTGCGGCTGGTGTGGCGACGCGGACTGCGAGGAACCGATCAAAGACGCTATCGCGGCCGAAATCGTGATGGTTCCCCTCGACCGCGACGAGGAGCCGATCCACGACGACTGCGCCATCTGCGGTGAGGACGCCGAGGAGACGGCGTACTTCGCGAAGAGCTACTGAGAAGGCGGGTGCTTACTCCGGTATCCGGTCCAGAAACGCGCCGGCTTCGGCCCGGCCCGTTTCCATGAGGTCCTCGATGAACCGAGGGTCGCGGTCGCGCTTCGAAGCTGCTGTCAGCTTTTCATCGAGTCCCAGTCGCCGTATCTCGATGTGTTTGAAATCGTCCGGGAGATACCCCTTTTCGACCCATTCGTTGACCTTCCGGACGAAGAACAGCTCCTGATTCAGCGAGAGATTCCCCGATAGTTCCTGCCGGCGGTCGGTGATCTCCGCAAGCGATGTCGGGCGGTCGTCGCGGGTCTGTGGCTCGATCTGGATGACCCAGATCTCGTCCGGTTTCGGTCGGTCGCTGGTCAGGAACTCCCGGATCGGTGGGTTCTGTGAGAACAGGCCGTCCCAGTGCCAGTGGCCGTTCAGTTCGACGGCTTTGTACAGCAGCGGGAACGCGGCCGAGGCCAGCACCGTCCTCGCTGTGATGGCATCGTCGGTGAACGTCTCGAACACGCCGCTGTTGACGTTGACCGTGCCGACGGTCACATGTGGTGGTGCCTCGTCGGCGAGACTGTCGAACTCGTCGAACTCGATGTGGCGGTCGAGCAGCGATAGGAACCAGTCGTGGCCGACTGCTCCTGGCGTCGCGTAGGGCGAGATGTCGGCCGCAGGGACCATGAGATTCTGTAGTCGCTTGCGCCAGACGAGCGACTCGTTCAGCAGGACTGAGGGCGGTGTCGTGGCGGCGACGTCACGCCAGACGTCTCCCAGCAGTTTCTCGGCGTCGTCGGGGCCATCACTGAGCAGTCCGTACCAGGCCGTGACCGCACAGAGCGCGCCACCGGAAGTACCACTCAACCCCACGAGATTGTACTCGTCGTCGACAGTTGGCAGGAGTCGTTGCAGCACACCGGCGGTAAACGCACTGTGGCTGCCGCCGCCCTGACAGGCGATGGCGACGCTGGGTCCATGACCAGACATGGTTTAATTCATATACGAGGGGCTTGCATAGATAGTTGCCGGCCCACCGATACTGCCGGCTGTGAGCCGGTGAAGTGTCTTGCCACCTCTGGGTAGCGGGCATCTTCACTAACACAGCCGGCAGTATGAAGGAAGGATGGGGTCGGGGAGCGTGTGACATTTTCCTCCGTGCCCCCGATGACCACTGCTGTCTCTATGTATATAAATCGCCGTCAGACTACAGTCATACAAACGCCAAACGGCGAACAGATACCGTCGTGGGAACCGTGGATGTATCGCCCATTCTGGGTCATCAGCGGTGGGCCGACAGCCCCGACGTGATCGACCAGTCGGGGTGCGGCGTCGGGGAGACAGTGGGCGACTGATTGGGTGGTGCATTCGTCGTCGCGAGCGCGGAATATTAAGACCTTATATATTTCTCTGCATCGCTGCAATCGGTAAATATCCGGAACCAACACGGTTATACCTCGCCCTATGTTATCGGCTGTCATGGACGACGTGTTTGTCGGACGAATTATGTCATCGCCTGTCACCACTGTTGCTGCTGACGCGAACGCGAAAGCGGTCGCCAAGCGGATGCTCGACGAGAACATCAGCTCTGTTGTTGTCGTCGACGCTGACGGAGCGTTGTTGGGGATTCTCACCTCCACGGATTTCGTCGAAATCGCCGCAGAAGGTGGCGATACGACGGCGTTAGACGTGTCTGACTTCATGACGACGGAGCCGGTTACAGTAACGGCAAACGACCCCATCGAGGCGGCCGCAAGCCTGATGCTGGACCACAGTGTCCACCACCTTCCTGTCGTCGATGAGACGGAAGGAGTCGTCGGAATGTTGACGACGACTGACATGACGGCCTACGTTTCGGGTATCGAGCAGTCATCCGCTCCTGTGCTCGGCTGAACAGCGTGTGAACCGCCAGCCTGCGGACGACCGTTTATAAACCATGATACAGCCCCAACAATCGTTATAAATATATACTCCCTAATGTGGGGTTAAACAACACTAATACCATTAGGATTACCCTCTTATAGTGGCATCCCCAGTCGTGAAACACATGGTTGAGCGACAGACAGGTCTCTCTGCAGGTGACGCCGGGCTTGCAGATCCCACGGACGAACGGTCGAACTGTGGCGTCGGGGTCGTCATGGACCTCGACGGCCAGAGCGACCACTGGGTTGTATCGGACGGACTCGAACTCCTCGACAACCTCGAACATCGAGGGACGACAGGAGCCGAGCAAGATACGGGCGACGGAGCGGGCATCATGCTCCAGATCCCCCACGAGTTTTTCGCTGCCGAAGTCGACGCCGACCTGCCGCCTGCCGGCGAATACGCCGTTGGCACGCTCTTTCTCCCGAAAGACGACGAGGTCGCCGGGAGTCTGAAGGACCTCGTCGAGACGGAACTCGCCGCGGAGGGCCTCGATGTCCTCGACTGGCGCGACGTTCCCACGGACAACAGCGACTTGGGCGCAACGGCGCTCGAATCGGAGCCCGCCATCGTCCAGTTTTTCGTCACCTCCGCGACGGGCGAGACCGGCGACGCCTTCGAGAACCAACTGTATATCGGCCGCCGGTCGCTCGAAAACACCGTCAAGGAAGAGAAACCGCCGGGCCACGAGCGCTTCTACGTCGTCTCGCTCGCCACCGACGTAGTGGTGTACAAAGGCCTGCTCAAGGCCGAACAGCTCGAAGACTACTACCTTGACCTCGAAGACGAGCGGCTGCAGTCCACGTTCGCGATGGTCCACGCCCGCTTCTCGACGAACACGCTGGGCGCGTGGCACCTTGCCCACCCCTACCGCCGTGTCATCCACAACGGCGAGTTCAACACGATTCAGGGGAACATCAACTGGATGCGCGCTCGGGAGACCGATATCCAGAGCGACGAGTTTGAGGGCGACTTAGAGAAGATCAAACCGATCATCGACGATCCCGAGCAGTCAGACACTGCGAGCGTCGACAACGCGCTCGAACTCCTGCTTCAGGGCGGCCGCGACCTCCCCCACGCCCTCCGGATGCTCATCCCCGAAGCCTGGCGCGGCGAGATGAACGACGTGACCGGCGACCGGCGCGACTTCTATGACTACCACGCCTCGCTGGTCGAGCCCTGGGACGGCCCGGCGCTCGTCGCAGCCACCGACGGCGACCGCATCGGTGCCGTGCTGGACCGGAACGGGCTGCGCCCGTGCCGCTACGACGTGCTGGAGGACAACACGCTCGTGATGTCCTCGGAAGCCGGCGCGCTGGAACACGACGCGAGCGAGATTCGGGAACGCGGCCGGCTCCAGCCCGGACAGTGTTTCCTCGCCGACCCCGAAGAGGGGCGTGTCATCCCCGACGAGGAAGTGTTCGACGACATCACGGACGACAAGTACGGCGAGTGGGTCGCCGAGGAACAGGTCGCCCTCGACGAGGTCGCCGACCGCGAAGACAACGAGCCACAGGACCCCGCGGACGCCCTCCGGAGCCACCAGGCCATGTACGGCTACACGTACGACGAGGTCGACCACCTCATCGAGCCGATGGCCGAGAAGGGGAAAGACCCCGTCGGCTCCATGGGCGACGACACGCCGCTGTCGGTCCTCTCGCAGTTCAACCGCCCGCTGTTTACCTACTTCAAGCAGCTGTTCGCCCAGGTGACGAACCCGCCGCTCGACTACATCCGCGAGGAACTGGTCACCTCGCTGGAGTCCCGGCTGGGCTTCCAGCGCAACATGCTCGACGAGAGCCAAGATCACGCCCGCCAACTCGTCCTCGACTCGCCGATCCTCACCGACGAGGAGACGGCGTCGATCAAGGACCTGGACGCGAACGACATGTCCACGAAGGTCATCGACATCACCTACGAGTCGGGTGGCGACCTTCGGCAGGCCGTCGAAGACGTGCGGGCCGAAGCCGACGCCGCTGCCAAAGAGCACGACATCCTTGTGCTCTCGGACCGCGCGGCCAGCGAGGACCGCGTCCCGATTCCCAGCCTGCTGGCCGTCGGCGGCGTCCACCACCACCTCGTCCGCAACGGCCTCCGCAACCACGTCGGCATCGTCGTCGAGTCCGGCGACCCGCGAGCCGTCCATCACTTCGCGACGCTCATCGGCTACGGGGCCGGCGCGGTCAACCCCTACCTGGCCTACCAAACCATCGAGGACTTGGTGGCCGGCCCGGACGGCGCGGACCTCGCCGACGCCATCGACGCCTACATCACCGCTGTCGAGGACGGCCTCCTGAAGACGATGGCCAAGATGGGTATCTCCACGGTCGAGTCCTACCAGGGTGCTCAGATCTTCGAGGCCGTCGGCCTCTCCTCGGACTTCATCGCCGAGTACTTCGAGGGGACGACCTGCCGAACCGAAGGTATCGGCATCGAGGAAATCGAGGACGACCTCTCCCAGCGCCACGAGGTGGCCTGGAGCGAGGAGGAGCCCGACATGCCCCGCCAGGGCGAGTACGAGTTCCGCTCGAACGGCATCCACCACCAGTGGAACCCCAACACGGTCGGCAAGATTCAACAGGCCGTCCGCATGGGCGACTACGACACGTACAAGGAGTTCGCCGAGCTGGTCAACGACCAGAACGAGGAGCTCCAGACGCTGCGCGGCCTGCTCGAGTTCGACTCCGACCGCGAGTCCATCCCCATCGAGGAGGTCGAGCCGGTCGAAGACATCGTCGAGCGCTTCGAGACCGCGGCGATGTCGCTCGGATCGCTGTCGCCCGAGATGCACGAGAACAACGCCATCGCGATGAACCGGCTCGGGGCCAACGCCAACACCGGCGAGGGCGGCGAGCCGCCCGAGCGCTTCGACACCGAAAAGGAGTGTACGACCAAGCAGGTCGCCTCCGGTCGCTTCGGCGTCACCTCGGATTACCTCGCGTCGGCCGACGAGCTCCAGATCAAGATGGCCCAGGGCTCCAAGCCCGGCGAGGGCGGTCACCTGCCCGGCAAGAAGGTCAACGAGATGATCGCCCACGTCCGCTACGCGACGCCGGGCGTCGGCCTGATCTCGCCGCCGCCGCTGCACGACATCTACTCCATCGAGGACCTCAAGCAGCTCATTCACGACCTCAAGGCGTCGAACCCCGAGGCCGACATCAACGTCAAACTGGTCTCCGAGGACGGCATCGGGACCATCGCGGCCGGCGTCGCCAAGGCCAACGCCGACGTGGTCCACATCTCGGGCCACGACGGCGGGACCGGCGCGTCGCCCAAGACCTCGATCAAGAACGCCGGCCTCCCGTGGGAGCTCGGTGTTTCGGAGGCCAACCAGATGCTCCGGGCGACCGGCCTGCGCTCGCGCATCAAGGTGACCACCGACGGCGGCATGAAGACCGGCCGCGACGTGGCCGTGGCCGCCCTGCTCGGTGCCGAGGGGTACACCTTCGGGACCGCTTCGATGGTCACCTCCGGCTGCGTGATGGCCCGACAGTGCCACGAGAACACCTGCCCGGTCGGCATCGCCACGCAGAACGAGAACCTCCGTGAGCGGTTCCCCGGTGAGCCACAGCACGTCGTCAACTACATGACGTTCGTGGCACAGGAACTGCGGGAGATTATGGCCGAACTCGGCTTCGAGACGGTCGACGAGATGATCGGCCGACCGAGCGTGCTGGCACAGCGCGACGACGTGTCCCAGCCGAAGGCCCAGAAGCTCGACCTCTCGGGAGTCATCGCGGAGCCGGCCGACAACGACGGCCGCTACAAGCAGGAGGAACAGACCCACGAGGTCGACGAACAGCTCGACTGGGACCTCATCGACGCAGCCGAGGACGCCATCTACGACGGTGATCCGGTCGCTATCGACACCGAGATCAACAACGTCAACCGTGCGGTCGGGGCAACCCTCTCGAACCGCATCTCCCGCGAGCACGGCGGCGACGGCCTCGCCGACGACACTATCCGGGTGGACTTCGACGGCACGGCCGGCCAGTCCTTCGGCGCGTTCCTCGCACAGGGCGTGACGATGGAGCTGACCGGGACGGCCAATGACTACGTCGGCAAGGGCCTCTCCGGCGGGAAGCTGATCCTGAACACGCCGGACAACGCTCCCTTCGACCCGGCGGAGAACATCGTCATCGGCAACGTCGCGCTGTACGGCGCGACCCAGGGCGAAGCCTACGTCAACGGCATGGCCGGCGAGCGCTTCGCCGTCCGCAACTCCGGGGTCAAGGGCGTCGTCGAGGGCGTCGGCGACCACGGCTGTGAGTACATGACCGGCGGCGCTATCGTCGTGCTGGGCGAGACGGGCAAGAACTTCGCGGCCGGGATGTCCGGCGGCGTCGCCTACGTCTACGACCCCGACGGCGAGTTCGCCGAGAAGGCAAACACCGGCATGGTGTCGCTGTCCGACACCCTCGAAGGGAAGGACCGCCAGATGATCACCCGACTCGTCGAGAACCACGCCGCCTACACCGACTCCGACCGCGCGGCGGAACTGCTCGATGACTGGGACGCCGAAGTGGAGCACTTCACGAAGGTGATGCCCGACGCCTACGCCGAGGTCATCGCCGACCGCGAGCGCGACGACGTGCGCAACGAGCCGCCGGCCAAGGCCGCACCGAGTGCCGAAGCCGCCGAAGCCGACTTCGCCGCCTCGACAGACGACTGAGACGATAGCCTCGTCATTGCGGCGGGGAGCCGACTCGGACGTGCCGTTTTTTGATGCCGCCGGGACAGACACAGCTATGGACAGCGTCCTTGTCATCGGCGGCGGCAGGTTCATCGGTCGACACACGGTCACCGAGTTCCGCGACGCGGGCTACGACGTGACGATGCTCACCCGCGGCCAGCGCTCGAATCCGTTCGCGAACTCCGATGTCACTCACATCAAGGGCGACCGGAACGAGCGGGACACACTCGAAACCGCCCGCAAGCAGATCGATCCCGACGTAGTCGTCGACTGCGTAGCGTATTTCCCGCGGGATGTCCGGGTGGCGACCGACGTGTTTGCCGACGTCGACGCGTACGTGTATATCTCAAGTGGCGCGGCCTACGGCGTCGAACGGACGCCCAAGCGGGAGGGAGAGACGCCGCTTGCGGGCTGTACTGCCGAGCAGGCCACAACCGACAGCGCGGAGACCTACGGGCCGCGGAAGGCCGAGGGTGACCGCGAGGTGTTCGCCGCCGCGGAGGACGGTGTGCGTGCGATGAGCGTCCGACCGACAGTCGTGTACGGCCCCCACGACTACACCGAGCGGTTCGCTTACTGGGTCGACCGCGTGGCCGAGTACGACCGAATCGTCGTTCCCAGCGACGGCCTCAGTCTGTGGCAGATGGCCTACGTCGAGGACGTGGCGAGCGCGCTTCGCCTCGTCGCGGAGCGAGGGACGGCCGGCGAGGCGTACAACGTCGGCGACGAGCACGCGCCGACGCTCCGGCAGTGGATCGGTCTGCTCGCCAAGGTCCACGAGACGGACGTCGAGACCATCGGTGTCGGCGAGCGTGAACTCGCGGCGGCGGGACTGGACTCCGACGACTTCCCCATCTACCGCGACTCGCCGCATCTGCTGTCGACGGCGAAGCTCCGTGACCTGGGCTGGTCGTCGACGCCCCACGAGACGGCGCTGGCCGTGACCGTCGCCGAACATCGGGAGAACGACCGAACCGGTCGGGAGTTCGGACCTGACCGGGACACGGAAGCGACGCTCATCGACCGCTTGACCGAGTGACAACTACGCCCGGCGGAGCGTCGTGTGCTTGACCTCGTAGTCCTCTAAGAACGCGCCGTATCCGCCGACGGTGATGCGGCCTTGTCCGGTGTCGACGACCAGCGAGTTCTCGAAGCCGAAATCGCTGTTGTGTGGCTCGACGAGATTCTGTCGGATATCGACCACCGTGCCGGATATCACTTCGAAATCGTCATCCGAGCCTGTCGGTCGCGCGTACAGGTCTGCGACGACGGACTTCCCGGCCCGGAGCGCGAGCGTGGTCGTGAACACGACGGGACGGAACATGTCGTACCGGGCCGGAAGCGATGGCGGCCGCGAAAGGAGGACCTCCTCGCCTATCGGCCAGTAATTGCCCAGGTAGGAACCGACTAACACCGCCGCGACCGCCTCCTGCGTGAACGTGATCGCGTTCGTCTCGTCGTGGTCCCAACTGAGCATCGTCGACGGCGAGACGAACCCGCGCTGCTGGTCCGTCGCAAGCAACGAGGGCGCGCCGTCGAGGCCGAGACGGACGGCGTTGGCGACCTCCTCCAGTTCAAGTTCTATCGTTGCCGGGTCGTAACTCGACAGCGTCAGGAGCACGAGGATGCCCCGCTTGCGGGCGCGGCGGAGCGTGTCGCGGATATCTGGGAGTCGGCGGGCCGGGACCTGGAGCACGACTTCGCACTCGGCGGCGTCGATGTGTTGTTCCAGCCGTTTGACGATAGTCGGTCTGGATTTGACCACCTCGAAGGCGTTGTCGTCGGACGAGGTGTCCTCGTACCGGGTCTGTACCGCTGCCTCCAGCGTGTCGAGTTCGCGTTTCAGCGCGCCGAATGCCTCCGACGGGGGCGTCGCACGGATGACCGTCGGCGTCCGGTGGTCGTCGACGGTGACGAAGCCGTCCGCGGCCAGCGAATCACAGATGTCGTACACGTAGCTCTTGGAGACCCCTGCCGTCTCGGCCACCGTCCGGGCCGTTGCCGGTCCCGTTTCGACGACGGCGAGGTACGTATCGGCCGCTGTTTCGGAGAGGCCGTACTGCTGGAGTCGGTCCCGGACGGCCGCGTTGGGTTGGCGTGTGGAGTCAGGCATAACTGTCCCGCTCAAACCGTGTTAGCTGGCTTCGTGTCATTGGATCGCTGTTTCAGATAATATCACTGAGCATATATAATGATTCGTGGGCGTGCGAGCGGGCCGGCGTGTGTCTGTACGTGATGGTGCTCCACAGCACGGGGAGCACCGGCAGAGCGGGACCGCGGCGGCCTGGTCAGGAACGGTGCCGAACCTCGTCGAGCAGGTCGACGACGTCTTCCATGGTGGGGTCGCGGCTGGTGTTGTCGCCGTTGCCATTTCCGTTCCCGTTGTTGCCGTTGTTTCCGCTCCCGTTCCCATTGCCCCGACCGGGGTTGCCCCCTGACCCGTTCGGGAGGCCCGGAACGGGGTCCGGTTCGGTGATGCTCGCCGTGTTCTGGACGGTGAGCGTGGTCGTCGGGCCGTCCTGACCGACAGTGAGTTCGTACTCGCCGGCTTCGACGACCTTCGGCCCGACTCCGAGCACGTCACCGGGGACGACTTCCAGCGCCGTCAGGTCAGCGGTCACGTCCACCGTGGCTGACTCGCCGGAATCCAGCGAGACGCGCTCGTAGCCGAGCAGGCGGCGCTTCGGCTGGAGCACCGAGCCGTAGGACTGGGTGTTGAACACCTCGACGATGTGTTCGCCGGGCATGTCGCCGGTGTTCGTCACCTCGACGCCGACGGTCACCTCGGACTGATTGGCCGGGTTGCCGACGGTCGGCTGTGTGACCGAGACGCTCCCGTACTCGAAGTCAGTGTAGGAGAGGCCGTGGCCGTACTCGTAGATCGCAGTGTTGTCCGTTCCGCCAGTCGACGTCGGCTCGTAGCGGTTGTACTGCACGGGCGTCGTGCCGACGTTCTCGGGCCAGCTGAACGGGAGCTTGCCCGAGGGGTTGTACTCGCCGACCATCGTCTCGGCGATGGCGACCCCGCCGTCGCTGCCGGGCTGGCCGGCAAACAGGAGGGCGTCGAGCCGGCTGAACGTCTCCGGGGACCCCCGCGGCGCGCCGGCGAGCATGACGCCGATGATCGGCGTCGAATCGTCGGCGGACGCGACGACGGTGTCCAGAAGCGCTTGCTGGGACTCGTCGAGTACCAGTTCGTCACGGTCGCCGAAGCCCTCGTTGTGGGTTCCCTCGCCGAGAACGACGACGACGGCGTCGGACTCGGGGGCCGCTGACTCGACCTGTGATCGCTGCTCGTCGGTGAAGTCGAAGTTGCCGTTCTCGTCGCTTTGCTGGTTCTCGCCGTCGCCTTCTCCGGCCCACCAGGTGGTGTTCTCGTACGAGGTTGGGACGTGCGTGAGACTGCCGACGCGAGCGCCCAGTTCGTCTTCGAGGAGGTTCTGGCGCGGGTACGGGCCGCCGGCGCTGGCCCCCTGCCAGCCGAGCGTCCAGCCGCCGTGTTGCATCAGCGCGCGGGTGTTGTTGCCGTCGCCGTCGACGCCGGGCCCGGTCAGCAGGACGTTCTCGTCGCCGGACAGCGGGAGCGTGTCGTCGTCGTTTTTCAGGAGGACCAGCGACTCCTTTGCCATCGTCTCAGCGGTCTCCTGTGCGCCGCCGAGCACGTTCCCGATGCGGGACTCGTCGACCGTCGGCTGTTCGAACAGGCCGAGGTCAGCCTTCAGTTCAAGACTCCGCCGAACAGCCTCGTCGATGCGCTCCATGGGAATCGCGCCGTCCTCGACGAGTCCGACGACGGTGTCGATGAACTGGACCGGTCCCGGCGCGTCGCCGCCGTTGCCGATCATGTACATGTCGACGCCGGCATTGATCGCCATCTCCGTCGCCGTCTCGAAGTCCGGCGCGTAGTCGTGGTTCGTGATCATCCGGTTGAGGTCGTCCCAGTCCGAGACGACCATCCCCTCGTAGCCGTAGGTGTCCCGGAGCAGCGTCGTCAACAGCCAGTGGGAGGCGTGGGCCGGAACTCCGTTTATCGACCCGCTGTTGACCATCACCGTCCCGGGCTCGGACTCCAGTGCCTCCCGGTACGGCGGGAGGATGTTCGTCCGGAGGTCACGCAGCGACGTCGAGGCCGGTGCGCGGTCGTTGCCGTTGTTCGGGACCGAGTAGGCCGCGAAGTGTTTGACACACGCCGTCAGCCGGTCGTCGTCCTCGAGCGCTCGCGCTCGTACCCGCGAGACATCCGCTTCGAGTTTCGGGTCCTCGCTGATGCCCTCGAAGAAGCGCCCCCACCGGGGGTCCCGCTGGAGGTCCGTCGTCGGCGCGAACGTCCAGTGTGCGCCCATCGACGCCGTTGCGTCGCTCGTGTGGCGTTCAGCCTCTGCAATCAGGCTCAGGTCTCGCGTCGCACCCATGTTCAGCCGCTGGGGGAACACCGTTGCCCCCTCCAGCAGGCCGTTCCCGTGTGTCGCGTCGACGCCGTAGAGGAACGGGATGTCGTGGTCGGCGTTCGTCAGGTTGTACTCCTGTAGGGCGTTGATTCCCTGGACTACGGCGTTGGCGTCGAAACTCGGCGGCTCGGCCCCACCGGAGAGGATCGACCCGACGCCGAGTTCGCTGAAGTACTCGCCGACCGTGTCGACCCCGAAGCTGTCGGGGACGTTCGATTCCTCCGGCTCCGCCTCGAAGGAGCTGATCGCGACCTGTGTCATCTGGGCCGCTTTCTGTTCCAGTGTGAGGTCGCCGACGAGCGAATCGACGTCCGGTTGCGCCGCGGCGGTCCCAACACCTGCGCCGGTTGCGGCCGCTGCCGTGGCCACACCGGTCGCTTTCAGAAATGTCCGCCGAGACGCCCGCATACCGTCGTCAGTCGTGTCATGTGGCATGACAGGCACACCCAAACAGTGATGTTAATAATTGTTTTTGGAAAACTGGCGTGTGATTGTTGTCAAAAGATTTCGGTTACCGCACAGTCGGACCGCCAGTTGCACCTAAACTGTTTTCACGCGTGCCCGGAGACAGGCAACCATGTTCGAGAAACGCACCTGGATCCGCCTCCCCCGGAACGTCGTGGTCGGGCACGGCGTCCTCGGCCGGACAATCGAGGCCGTGAGCGAGCTCCACCTGACCGGGCGGCCGCTCATCGTCTCCAGTCCGACGCCGCACAAGGTCGCGGGCGAGAAAGTGGTCGCACAGTTCGAGGACGAGGGGTACGACCCATCCGAGATCGTCATCGAGGAGGCCAGTTTCGACGCCGTCCAGCAGGTCATCGACCACGCGTCGGAGATCGACGCGGGCTTCCTACTGGGCGTCGGCGGCGGGAAAGCCATCGACATCACGAAGATGGCAGCCGACGACCTCGGGCTGGGGTTCGTCTCGGTGCCGACGGCGGCGAGCCACGACGGCATCGTCTCGGGCC